>JALHLV010000001.1 GCA_022844405.1 Sphingomonadales bacterium
TTGAGAGGCCGCGGCCATTGGCGGCGGCTTCGGTGCCGTTGACGCGGGGTGGAGCAGCCCGGTAGCTCGTCAGGCTCATAACCTGAAGGTCGCTGGTTCAAATCCAGCCCCCGCAACCAAATCAAGGCCTTAGCCCGAATACGGCTAAGGCCTTTTTTGCGTCCGGAGACAGTTCGGATGTTGTCGGGGCTCCCGAAACAGTCGTATTTCGATAGAAAACGTCGTCATTTATTAGGGCTATTTACTTAAACGATAGCCGAATTGAGCAATTTCCCACGCAAAAATCCGCGCCACCTTATCGGCCGCTTCATGATCATAGTATGATGAAAAAGGCTCGTTAAGGGTGCGGCTCTGGCGGTTATAGGTGCCGAGACGCTCGACATCATAAGGAATTCCCAACCGGTCACATGCGGCGGAGAGATCGTCGTTCAGATGCTCATAGCGAATGTAGAAATCGGCGACTGCTTCGGGGCCGATAAAATAAGTAGGCCGATCATTTGCCAGCAACTTTGCCGGAGATCGAATTATATACTGGTTGAATGAACTCCTCACTTGATCGAACGAGGATTCAGTCGATGCCCGTGTGACGCCACGTTTGCTGATCACCCACCAAAAGCGCGACACCATTTTATCGAACGGGTTTCTCATGTTGCAGAATTTGAAGTACCTGTTGAATGTACGAAGGCCGATTCTTTCGAGCAGAAAAATCGCCGGCATATGGTTGAAAAACATGTCATCAGAAGTTTTCCCATCACGCCGGCTGCCGATGATTCCTGATGAAGAAATTATTTGTTTCGTGCTCTGCGCCGGGATGTGGTCCGGTTGTCCCGTGCAATATGGCTCGAAATAAATTTCGATACTCGTGCTGGCTGTTTTTTTGGTCTTGAAGTAGATGAATTTCTTTTCATGGCTGAGCAGCATGAGAGGCCCTTTCGTGGCCGGAGCTAGCGTGTCTGGTGTTAGTAGTCTTGTTTGTTTTCATGTGGGAAGGTGTGATCGGGGATGGGGGTGCCGAGGAATGCGCAAAGCCGTTCCCAGCCTTCGCCGTGCTCGAAATTGATATCGAGGAAGTCCGGTCGCCCGCCGAAATAGGCCCTGATCGCCGCGTTGTGGGCGAGATAGCCCTCGATGAACCGGCTCTTGTCGACCGTGTCCGTGCCGATATGCTTGAGGTAGCGCTGCAGCTTGGCATGATCGTCCGGATGGCTGATCGTCAGCCAGTTTTCAACTGACCGCCACCATGCCTCGGGGGCGCGCCAGGTCAGGATAAATCGGCTGCCAGGGAAGGCAATGTCGAGAATCTTGTACAGGTCGCCCACATTCCAAGGGCGATCATGAAACGAGCGGAAGTTCATGGCGACCTGAAGCGCGAGCCCGTAATTCCTGTGGTCGAACACTTCGTCGCAGATGGCTCGGTATGGATATTCCCCGAAGGGGCGTAAGGCCGAATCTTGGTCGCCCTCGCGGTCCGCGACCAGCGTCGTGAAGAAGGGACGGCGCAGATAGTCACGGTAGCTGTCGGCCTGGAAGCTGTCATGCAGGACCTGGGGGCGCGCGACCGGTCCGGTGCGGAGGATATCGAAACACTTTCCGAGAGTGGATGTCCCGGTCTTGTTGAACCCTATCCCGAAGATCTTGCCGGATGATTTCGACGGAGTGGGGGTCATCGGCGATTGATCCTGAATTCGGGGTAGAAGTCGTGAACGTGGCAGAGCTCGATGTCGATGCCGCCAATATTGGTAAAGTCGCCTTGGGTCGAGTTACTCTTTTCGATGAAGCGCGCGGTCCGCTCCGGATGGCGAGAACGGGCGGCGAGCTGGGCCAACCGTTCCGCTCGTTTGGGCAGGCCCTTGCGTTGAAGGTCGATGAACCATGCTGCGAGTTCGGCGATTGCCGCGTCGACCGCTTCGCGCCCGAGCGCCGGCGGCAGATCGACAGAGAGGGCGTCGATGAAGGCGGCTTGCGACGCGCTAAGGCGCGGCGAGCCGAAGCGCGGGTTCGGATCGGCGATCAGCGCGAGGAACGCCTCGGGATGTCCACTATAGGTTTCATAGCAATTCGAGGGCCGGAGTGCGCGGCAGGTTATCGCGACGCCCATGTCCCCAATGTCGACGCTGCCGAGGCTATGGTCGAAATGAGCGCTGAACGTGACGTCTTCCTTAAAATGGACACGGCAGAGCCCGCTGGGGTCGATGAGTTCCGCGGCTGCGGCATGCCTGCCGGATATGATAGGCACGCGGGCATAGCTCGCCTCGATCAATACGCGCCCCAGCGTCTCGAGGTTCGAGGTGCTCGGAAAGATCATCGCGTCGAATTGAGCGAGCAGATCCCATATCTCGCTGTTGTCGCGCGCCGGCAGATAGTCGAAGTAGTCTCCATCCCCCAGAGCTTCGACGAGCCGGGCTCGCACGAGTGATGGCGCGCAGCTGGGGGAATGGATGTCGCCGCAGGCCACCAGCCGGTAGCGATGGGTACGCTTGTCGTCGCTGTTCAGTCGGATCAGCAGGTCGATGATGTCGGGGAAGTTCTTATCCTCGGACAGGCGCCCGAGATAGCCGAGGACGAAGTCGCTCCCGGTCGGCTGTTCCAATGGACGTTCCGCCGGCCGCTCGGCGGGAAAGCAGACGCTCAATGGGTAGCAGAGCGTCGTCGGAAAATCGGCTAGGTGGGGGAACATCTTGTTGTATATGCCCCAGGTATAGTTGCTGGCCACGAGGAGAGTATCGTATGGCCGCAGGTAGGGTTGGCACAGATGCTCCTGGTGAAGGTAGCTGCTCCAGATCGCGGTGCGAACATCGCGGATGATGCGGAAATCGAGGCCCAGCCGCTCGCGCAGCCAGAAATAGTAATGTGCGTGAGGCCCGATGTTGCTGATGACGCAGTCCACGCCGTCCAGCATCGCGCGGGCACTTTCCTCGTCGGCGAGGAGGCGGGGGAAATCGTGGAAGCTCACCGTCATGGCGGGGTTCGTTTGAAACCTGAGCAACTGCGCTATGTTTTCATGCGCGAGATTCACCCCGTCCTTTTGAGGTAGAAGGGGATCGGTCCGGTAGTCGTGAAGTGCTACCCGCATGGTCAAGCGCGCTTGACCGCGGTCGCGCCTCCGCTTGAACGGCCCGGATCAAGTAGCGGTACTCCGCCGATTGGGATCGGGCTCTCGGCACCGACGAGGCGCAGGATGGTCGCCGGCAGATCCTCGAGGTGGCCCTCGGGCGCTACGCTGCCCGGTGCGATACCAGGTCCGCGCACCACCAAGAGGTTGTCAATCCGTGCCCCGTGTGACCGATGGCCACCCGACCGAAAATAGGGGACGGGGCCGACCCGGCCGAGATGAGCGCTGTCGAGCACGTCGATGGGCGGGCCGTCACGCCAGCAGACAATGAGGTCGGACGGGATATGGGGTGCGTCGAACGGGTTCTCGCGCGTGCGGACGACGCGCTCGATTGCCGTCCGCCCGCTACGCGGGTCGGTGAGCTTCTCGAGCATGGCGACGATTTCCGCGATCGTTGCGTCGAAGTCGTCGATGGCCACTTTGCCGTTGGCTTCGCGGCCCGCGATGTTGAGACGGATATAGCCGTCAGACACGCTCGGTAGGGCGAAGGCCCTCATTTCCGGCCATAGCGGCTTATACCAGCTGGCCGGGTTCCAGCTAAGTGCGTCTCCCTCGGCCTCGAGCGCCATCGGCGACGTCAGAAGCCGCTCGCCGTCAGCGGTCCGCAACGCCCAGATCTCGTGCTTCCAGTGCCCGCCATAGTCTGTCCGAACGGGAGGCACAGGCGCGCCGGCCTCGCCGCTCGAGAGCGCGCGGCTGCCGGGGGCGGCCCAGCGGTAGAGGAACTCGGGCAGCAGCGCCATGCTGGGTACGTCCATCAGGTTTGGGCCGGTATCGTCTATCGTGAACAACATTACGTAGGTATCGGGCGATAACGCCTCGGCGATGCGCCCGATACCAGCGTCGATCGACCTGAACAGGTCGCGGAGGGGGTCATCGCCCGCCGGGAAGGGCGATGGAATTGGATAGGGTTGCGCGATGTGCCAGAAGAGGTGGTTGGCGGTGTGGCTCTCGACATAGAGGCCGAGGAACAGATCCCAGGGGCCGCGCGCGAGCAGGTCGAGACAGATGTCCGTCCTGCGCGCCACCGCAAGTTCGAGGAATTTGCGATAACGGGTGAGATCGTCGACTGAATACAGGCTCGGGTTGCGGAAGGACCGGTCGGCCTCGCCACTTCTTTGGTCGAGAATGCGCATCGCACTCTCCATCTTGGGGTCGGGGCCGTGCCGGGCCACCAGCTCGGCCATCAGTTCCTCGGGACGCGACATCGGCACCGACGCGTTGAGTTCGCTGCCCCATCCCGTCACCTGCAGCCCGTCGACCCGGTCGCTGAGCGGGGCGGGGAGGTCGAAGATGCATACGCGGTGTTCCTGGCCGAGCCCATAGAAGGGCGCCTCGCCCTCGCGCTGGATCGCCTGGTTGAAATAGACGTAGCGATCGGCCTGGAAGGTCGACCCGGTCGTCGGCGCATCGCAACCGGTCAGGAAGCTGTTCCAGCATCGCTCGTTGCGAAATCGCTTCTCGTGCGAATGGACCACGGTGACGCCCTGCTCGGCGATTGAGCGAACGTTGGGGAGAAGCCCCTCGCCAAGCCATTGATTGAAGAGCTGGCCGTTGGGACCGTCGATTCCGAGCGCGACGACTTTATGCTTCACGTTCCTGTCCTAGGTCTGCGGCTGCGGCGTGCCCGGCTTATGCAGTACGGTCTTGATGTCGTTCGAATGGCCCTGGACCATAGTCCCGGCGCTGCTTAACAACGTGTCGGCCCCGGTATCCCCGGACGCATCCATCCTGTGGAAGCGGATCGAGGTGAAGCTGGCGGCGGGCAGCCCAAACTTGACCACCGCCTCCGCCGTCATGATGACGAGCGCAGCGGTTACGCGGCGGTCGCCAAGAATGGCCTTCGCCGAAGCGTAGCCGTCGCGAAGAGGCCCGATGATCCCCGCGCCCTCGATCCAGCCGCTCTTGCCCAACGAGACCGCGTTGCAGCCCATGCGTTTCGCCAGCTCGACCGGTGCCTTGGGGGGCTTGACATCGGGCCCTAGCAGGAAGAGGTGGAGCGGGATGTGGCTTCCATCCTTCAGCAGAGCGGCCAGCATATTTCCGAAGAGTTCCGGCGTGTCACGGTGGCTGATCTGGGGCTGGGCGTTAACCTCGCAAATCGCACCTTTCACCTCGCGCCACGATCTGGTGATGTCGGGGGTGATCAGGTCGATCCCGGCGATGTCGAGACCCAGTACCTGGGCGGCATGGATGGCAAGACTGAGATTGTCTGGGTGTATATCCGCGGCAGGGACGACGCCGTGCGTGCCGCCCGCCGAGATGTTGCTTTTCCGGCGCAGTGGGATGAACTTGCCGGCGGGGGGGACGCTCTCGGTATCGAGTCCAGCCTCGGCGATGAGTTCGCGGGCCTCGTCGTCGAGCGTGAGGCGCATGACGTTCGTGCGCTTGAGCGTGCGCTGGTAATGGGGGTGGAGCTGCTCGTCGGCTATCAGGGTGGCGACGGTGCGTCGGCCGTCGCCGGTGATCCCGCCAGGGCGGCGATACATGATCTTGATCACCTCGCCCTGCATCACGGTGATGCGGTAATCCTCGCCGGGGATATGCTTCTCGACCAGGATGAGGCCTGAATGTTTCGCGGCCTCCTGGAAGCTCGTGCGGACGACCTTCTCGGTTGCCAGCGAGGCGAAGACCCCAAGACCCTGTTCCTTGTCGGCAGGCTTGATCACTACCGGATAGCCCAGCCGAGCGGCGGCGGCGACTGCTTCGTCCTCGTTCGCGACGGGGATGTGGTCGGGCGTCGGCAGGCCGAAATAGCGCAGGATATGGGCTGACTTGGCTTTGTTCCCGGCCAATCTGACGCCGAACCACGGCGTGTTGCTGGTGATGCTGCTGTCCAGCCAGACGCTGTTTCTGCCGCAGCCATAGCGGAAGATGGCGTCGGCGATCCAGTTTAGCTCGATCCGCCGGTCATAGGCGGCTTCCATGAAATGGAAGGTGTTGGTGCCCGGCACAGCGTAATCCTGCAGCTTCCTGGTCAATTCCGCATACTTCTCGCGCAATACCTCACGCGATGCGTTGCCGTCCGCAGGGCCGGCGAGAAACAGGTTGATCGCCTCGATCGTCCAGCGCAGCGCCATCATGGTGGCGGCGGAGTTGGCGAGGGGTAAAGCGATCATGCGCAGCTGGTTTCCGGCCTTGTCACTCCCATCCTCAATAGGGGCGACATGACATGGCCCGAATACCGGCACGTTGACGCTGCGCTGGATGGCCGCGTGCCATTCATGCATCCGCTTGAGGAGGGACGCGCCAGTGTCTCTGCCAAGCGCGTCCTCCCGGATCGCGAGGTCGGGGACAAACTCCGACATGGCGCGGTCGAGTGCGTTGAAGTCGATCTTCGCGGGAAGCGCGATCCTGATCAAGCCGACGATGACCGGTTGCCTCAAGCCGAAGGCCATGCCAGGCAGCGTCCGGAAGGTCTTGTCCAGATCGAGAACGGGCTCGAACTTCTGCAGGACCGCGCCGCCGTTCGACATCATCATATGCATCGCTCCGCCAACATAACCCTCGCCGCCATGGCCGGGAATAAACCGCAAAATCATTGCGAACCCGGTTCGGTCGACGCCTATTAAGCGGTTTGAGGCGTCGGCGATCAAGCGGTTCATGTACCCTCTCCCCGCTCGGGCGTTGCCGTCGTCTTACGGTACTGGCCGCTTGTACCGCTCGATGGACGCGAGGGTAGCGGCGGTTTCATAGGTGATGTTGGCGACCAGGTCGCCGCACTCCGATTGCATCAGCATCGGCCAAGCTGATTGGGCGCCGTTGGAGACTGACGGGCAATATGAGGGACACCTGCGCCGATGGTGTTTGCCGTCGGCGGGACAATGGGCATCGTCGCTCCCAGACGAGCACCTAAAGCGCTCTGTACTCTCGGTGGGCGAAGGCCCCCGCAACCAAATCAAAAACCCGTCCACGCAAGTGGGCGGGTTTTGTCATGTTCCGGATCAGCCCTGCGCTCTGAGGCCCGCCGCGGCGATGCCGGCCAGGGCGCAGATCTCGTCGGCGTCGGAGGTGTCGCCGGTCACGCCGACGGCGCCGATCGGCAGGCGGTCGTCGCCGACGATGATGACGCCGCCGGCGGCGGCGATCACGCCGTCCCGCGACACCCGATCCAGCGACGACACGAAACCGGGCCGGATCTGCGACAGCTCTTCGATCTTGCGCGACGAGATGCCCAGCGCCAGCGCGCCCGACGCCTTGCCGATGGCGATCTGCGGCCGCAGCGTCGATGTGTTGTCCTCGAGCTGGAAGGCGATCAGCTTGCCGCCGGCGTCGAGGACGGCGATGCCCAGCGGCCGCAGCTTCATCTCGTGGCCCTTGGCGAGCGCGGCCTCGATGATGGTGTTGGCCTGCGCGAGCGTGACGTTTGCCATCCGGTTCCTCCTGTTTCCCCGCCGGTACAATGCATCCGGCAGGGGCCAAAGGAAACCGGCCTGGCGTCATGCGCCGCTGATTCGTACCGCCGAGGCGGTCCCGGCCGACCCTTATGCACAGCGCCGCCGCCGCCGGGCTTGCCTTGATTTAGCCTTGTTTTGGAAAAAAATCGGACATCATTCCAAAGGGTTGGCGATGGATGGCGGATGCCCCGCGAAACAGCAAGCCCCCTTGATTTAATAACCCTTGAGAATGCGCTGATTTTTCAGGCTAATACAGGGGGATAGGGCAGCTAGTGAACATTGGGCGAGTCGGAGAATGACGGGCCAACGTGCGCCACGAGGGAGCCGTATTTTAGACTTAATTGGAGACCGCGGCGGCAACATCGCGATGATCGTGGGGTTCGCCCTTCCGGTTTTCCTGGCGGCGCTGTCGCTGGGCTTCGAGTTGGGCCAGTGGTACCTGACCCGGCAAGCCATGCAGAACGCGGCCGATTCCGCCGTAGTGGCGGCAGCGGGCAATGGCGGCGCCAACTACGATGTGGAAGCCAAGGCCGTCGCGGCCACCTATGGTTTCGTTCACGGTGCCGATGACGTCACGGTTTCGGCGAGCAACACCGCCGCCTGCCCGGCCGGCGGCAGCACCTGCTACAGCGTCACGATCAGCAAGAACACGCCGCTCTATCTCAGCCGCATGGTCGGCTTCCAGGGGTCGACCACCGTGAGCGGCCAGCGCATGCAGACGCTGACCAGCGCCGCGGTGGCGGACCAGGGTGAAACGGAGCGGAAGTACTGCGTCCTCGCGCTCGCGGGCCTGTCGGGTCACAGCAGCGAGGAAGGCATCCGCTGCAACGGCTGCCCGAAGGCGGACCTGTCCGGCTGCAACGTCTATTCCAACAACACCGCGACCTGCAACGGCCATACGACCCAGGCCGACATCGGCGACGCCTACGGCACCAACAATGGCTGCGGCGAAGAGGCCAACTCCAACATGCCGCATGTCTACGACCCCTATGCGGGCCTGGCCAGCAACATCCCTGCCGATCCCTGCGGCGGCACCTATCATCAAGCGCCGACCAAGAAAAAGGATCCGGCCCTGCCGTCGTCCAATCTGTGGACCGGCGCCAAGACCGTGAACGGCAACACCTCGATCTGCGGCGATCTGCAGCTCTCGGGTGACGTCAACGTCAGCAATACGAGCGGCCATGGCGGCGTGCTGATCATCTGGAACGGCAACCTGGACACCGACGGCCACACGCTGCAGACCACGAGCGGCTACCTGACCATCGTCTTCGCCGGCAGCAACGGCAGCTATGGCCACGCGCCGATCGGCGGCGGCGAGCTGAATTTCAGCGCGCCGCGCACTGGCGTCTGGAGCGGCGTGGCGATCTATCAGGCGCCGACGCTGACGTCGGGCGTCGACATCTCGGAAGCCGGCAACGAACCGACCTGGAACATCACCGGCATGGTCTACCTGCCCCATGCCAGCGTGACCTTCAGCGGCGCGGTGAACAAGTCGGCGACGAACGGCCTGTCGTGTTTCGCCATGGTCGTCGACAACATCCGGATCAACGGGACGGGGCTGATCTTCAGCGCCTGCGACCAAGCCGGCGTCGATCTGCCGAGCGCCATCGTCGCCGACCGGGCGGAACTGGTCTACTGACCGGACGCCATTGCGTCCATCCGGCGGCTCGGGCTATTGGTTTCTCGGGGTTGATCATCGGGAAGCCCATGCCGCCGAGCACCATCGACTTCTATCTGGGCCTTGGAAGCCGGTACTCTTATCTGGCGGCTACCCGGATCGACCGCATCGAGGCCAGGCATGATTGCCGCTTCGTCTGGAAACCCATCGCCAGCGGTGCGCTGATGGCCCGGCGGGGCCACAATCCCTTTCATGACACGCAGCCAACCTCCGGCCAGTACAAGTGGTCCTACCGGGAACAGGACGCGCGCGACTGGGCCGCCCACTACGGCGTGCCGTTCCGCGAGCCGAAGGCATTCCGCAAGGATCCGGCGGTCATGGCGCTCGCCTGCCTGGCGGCCGACCGGCAGGGCGCGCTCGTTGCCTGCTGCCGGCTGATTCACCGCATGGTTTTCGTCGATGCCATGGTGATTGACGACGCCGCCATTGCGTCCATTCCCGGCGCGCTGGGCCTCGACGCGGGCCGGTTCAGGAAGGCGCTCGGCGATCCCGCAACCGCCGCCCAGCACGAAGCACTGCTCGACGAGGCACATAGGCGCGGCGCCTTCGGCGTGCCGACCTTCTTCCTCGGCGACAGGATGTTCTGGGGCAACGACCGGCTGGTACTGCTCGAGGCGGCGCTCGACGCGCGCTGATACGCCCAGGTTGCGCTGGCCGAGGCTATTCCGCCGCCTGACGCGCGGTGGCTGCGGTGCGCGCCGGGTCCTGTTGGAAGAACAGCGTCACCGTGCCGATCTCGATCCCCCAGCGTTTGACGCGCGCCCGGTTGATCAGCGCGCCGCGCGGCTGCAGCCACATCCAGTCGGCGAAGCGGACGCGCCACAGCGAATCGCCCACCTTGAGGTCCATGTCGTATTCCCAGAACAGCGCATTGCCGCTGATGACACCGTCGGCCGCGCCGATCACGTCCCCGGCCGTGCCGCGGTAGCGGTTGTCGCCGAGTTTTTCGATACGCCATATGCGCTGCTGGCGCTCGCCATCCGAGTAGACGAAGTCCTCGACCAGGGTGAGCGTGCGCGACGCCGGGTCCCAGGTCCCCTGGATATCGACCACGAACTGGCGGCGCAGATTGCCGAAACGATCCTCGAAGATGCCCCAGGCCCGCGAGCGGCCCTGGAAATAGTCCTCCAGGACCAGCTTGGGTTCGGCGGCAGCGAAATCCTGCGGTTTCATCGACGTGCATCCCGTCAAGGCAAGCGCGATGGCAATACATCCGGCGAGATAATGGAGACTGGGCAAGACGAACTCCCGGTTCGGTGACGGATGCGTCGGTGATTTCCGGACAGCCGTGTTGAGAGATACGCGGCGGATTCGGGGCCGGATCAGTCCCCCGCCAGCGCCGCTCGCGACCGCCACAGCAGCGCTCCGGCCGCCAGCTTCAGCAGGCAGGGCAGCAGGCAGTAGGTGGCCGCCAGGCCGGCCAGGCCGCCGGCGCCCGCCGGTGCGCCGGGCACATAGCCCAACAGTCCGACGAGGGGGAGCGCGAGCCCGGCCGCCAGCGCCAGGGTCAGCTTGGCGCCGAAGTTCCAGAGGCCGAAATAGCTGCCGCCGCGGCTTTGCGCGTCGCCGGCGCGCTGGATGATGCCGGCGAGCAGCGCCGCCGGGATGACGAGGTCGGCGCCGAGAGCGATGCCGGACAGGGCGCAGACGACGGCGAAGCCGAGCAGCGCCGCCTCAGGTGGTTGGCCCGGAAGGAAGAAAGCCCATGCGAAGGTGACGATCGCGAGTGCCATGCTGGCCAGCCATGCGCGGGCCAAGCCGATCCGGCCGGCGAGCCAGACCCAGATCGGGATCGCTGCCGCGCCGGTCACCATGTAGAGCGCAAGCAGAGGGCCGATCCAATCACCGGCGCCGAGCGCGTCGCGCACGAAGAACGGCATCAGCGTGGCCGGAATGGCGCTGGCGATGCCGTTCACCACGAACACCGACCAGAGCGGCGAGAAGCCGGGGCGGCGCAGCGGCAGCAGCCAGCTGGCCGGGGCGACACGACCGCTCGGCCGGGTGGCGGGACGCGGCGTGCCAAGCACCAGCCATGCGCTCGTCAGCAGCAGCAGCGCCGCCAGTAGCGCGCTGGTGGCGGCCATCCCGGCGAATTGGGGCACCAGGGCGCCGAGCAACATGCCGGCGAGGCCAAACCCCTCGCGCACACCGACGACGCGGGCGCGCGCGGCCGGCGCCGAGGCCAGTTCGACGCCCCACGCATGGTAGGCGATGGAGCCCAGGCTGAAGCCGGCGAAGCTGAGCAGCAGCAGGCCCAGCAGCCAGGCCGAGGCGGCCAGCGGCTCGAGCGGCGGGGCGAGGAACAGCCCGGCGAAGCCACACGCCACCAGCGGCACCGATACGACGATCGCCGTTCCGTAGCCCTTCCCGGCGCGCATGTGATCGACCCAACGGCCGATCAGCGGGTCGGCGAAGGCGTCGGCAAGGCGGGACACCAGCAGCAGCACCCCGATCAACGCGAGCCCCAAGCCGTGGTGGCGCGCATAGAAGTCCGGCAGCGTCACATAGAGCGGCAGCGCCAGGAAGCCCAGCGGCAGGCCGAACGCGCCATAGGAGGCCAGCGCCAGCGGCGACATGCCGGATATGGGCCGGGCCGGCGCCGCGGCCGTCAAGGGGAACGGGCCTCTCCGAGCAGGGCGGCGCGCATCTCGGGCGCACGGCTGTCGGGATGCAGCCAGATGGCGAAGAAGGCATAGGCGAACTCGGCGCCCTCGACCCGGCCGATGGGCGCACCGTTCTTCAGGAACAAGGTGTAGCCTTCCGGCCGGTAGATGCCGGTCAGGTGGTCGCCCTTGCGCACGTCGGGAAGCAGCCCCTCGAGCGTCGCTTGCCACCTGCGGCGCTGCGTGTCGTCGCTCAGGCTGAGGCGTTCCATTTCCTTGCGTGTGCGTTTGGCGATGGCCGAGCCCTTGAAGTCGCGGGCGTAACGCAGGTCGAGGGCATACGGACGGTCGGCGACGATGGCCTCGCCCAGGCCACCAGGTCCAACGAACAGGCGCGCGTCGTAGATGTGGAAGCCGAGCATTTTCAGCGAGCCGGCGCCGGACAGGCGTGCCTCGGGGATAGTTTCGCGCACCATGGCCTCGACCACCGCTTTATGTGCGAGCGAGGCAGCCGCGAGCGTCGGCACCGCGAGGCCCAGGGACAGAAAAACCAGTGTGGCCAGGGCGAGTTTACGGAGCGGCATGGTGTTTTCCATGCTGCCTTTACGCAGCGAAGACGTGTTCGGATCTGCCGGAAAGCGGATGAGTACGCCGGAAAAGGCCAGTCCCTGAGTACCGTCTTGCGCGGCGCTGGACGCGCGCCGATCAGCCCAGGGGCTCGTTGCGGGTCTCGCGCAGGCCGAGTGTGGCGAGCAGGCTCAACACGGCGGCGGCGGTCAGATAGGCGCCGACCAGATGCAGGCCGCCGCGGTCCGCCAGCATCTGCGCGATCATCGGCGCGAAGGACGCGCCCAGGATGCCGCCCAGATTGTAGGTGACCGAGGCGCCGGTATAGCGCACCGGGGTGGGAAACAGCTCGGACAGCACCGCGCCCATGGGGCCGAAGATCAGCCCCATGCAGAACAGCGCCATGCACAGGAACGCGGCGACCTCGACCGTCGAGCCGCTCGACAGCATGGGCGCGAGCAGGAAGCCCATGGCGCCGGTCGCCACCAGACCGGCCAGCAGCACCGGCTTGCGGCCGATCTTGTCGCTCAGCCAGGCCGAGATCGGGATGCCCGCCGCCATGAACAGGATCGCCAGGCACAGCAGGCCCAGGAAATCCTCGCGGCTGTAGCCCAGATTCTTGGTGCCGTAGCCCAGCGAGAACACGGTCGACAGGTAGAACACCGCGTAGCACGCGACCATGGCCAGCGTGCCCAGGACGGTGTCGCGCCAGTATCTCGACAGCAGCGTGCCCAGCGGGACGCGCTGCGTCTCGCCCTTTGCCATGGCGTCGCGGAACAGCGGCGTCTCGGTCAGCTTCAGCCGGACATAGAGGCCCACCGCCAGCAGCACCGCGCTCATCAGGAACGGAATGCGCCAGCCCCAGCTCCGGAACTGGTCGTCGTCGAGGCTCGCGGCCAGCACCAGGAACAGGCCGTTGGCGGCGACGAAGCCGACGGGCGCGCCGAGCTGCGGGAACATGCCGAACCACGCCCGCTTTCCCGGCGGCGCGTTCTCGACGGCGAGCAGGGCCGCGCCGCCCCATTCCCCGCCCAGGCCGATGCCCTGGCCGAAGCGCAGCACGCAGAGCAGGATGGGCGCGGCGAGCCCGATCGAGGCATGGGTCGGCAGCAGGCCGACCAGCGTGGTCGAGACACCCATGATCATCAGCGAGGCCACCAGCGTCGACTTGCGCCCGATGCGGTCGCCGAAATGGCCGAACAGCGCCGAGCCCAGCGGCCGGGCGATGAAGGCGATGCTGAAGGTGGCGAAGGACAGCAGCTGCTGGGCGCTGGTCGATTCCTGGGGGAAGAACAGCGGCCCGAACACCAGCGCGGCGGCGGTGGCATAGACGTAGAAGTCATAAAACTCGATCGCCGTGCCGATGAAGCTGGCGACGACGATCCTGCCGGTCGTGTTGGCCGGCGCGGCCTGGGCGGCTGCCGTGGACATACTGGTCTTCCCCGCTGGAGCGGTTTCAGCTGGTGCTCGACCGCTGCAGCATCTTGTCGCCGCGGCTTTCGGACGCCAAGGCTATTCCACCTTGGCTGAAGGCGCTCTAAACGCCCGGAACCATTGCACTACCGCATGCGCCGCGCAATAGGCCCGGCCCATCGGCGCCGGACCGCGCCCGTGACGTACCGAACCGGCCGGTGCGCGCGCTGGATCGCGCCGAGGACGACGTTCGCCGGTCCATAGGTCCAGGAGAGGCAGGTGGCGGATGGCAGCACCAGATAGCGCAGGATTTCCCGCCAGGCGCCGACGTCGATGCCAGGGGCGCCGAGCGCGCGGCGGGCGGCGCCGAGGCCGGTGAAGGCGCCGTCGATCGCTGCCTCCCGGTCGAGCCGGCCGGCGCGGCCGGCTTCCACGTCGAGCTCGGCCAGCACGTCTCGCGGGACGTGCCCGCCAAGGGAGTCGGCGAGATACCGGCATAGCAGCGAAAACGGCAGCGCAAGCCGGCGCGTCGCGGTCTCGGCCAGGAATACCGGCCAGTCCACGGCGGGTAGCGCCAGAAAGGCATCGCACGCCCATCTCAGATTGGCCCGCTCGCGAGTCGAGGCCGCCCGCGACAGCGTCATTATCAGCCGATCGGTGGCGCAGGCGCAGGGTGTGGCTCTGCCGCCGAGATCGAGAGGCGCCGCGCGCCGCAGCACGCCGTCACCCTGAACCTGGTGATGGGGATGGAAGGCGATATCATGCAGCAGGTGGAGCGCCAGGCCATCGCTGTGGCGGAATGCCGTGCGCGCCAGGTCGAGCGGCGTAAATCCGGCTCGCGCCAGCGCGGCCGATGCGCGGGCGCGGTCCTGATCGGATACCAGCAGCTCGATGGCGTGGCAGTGGCGCAGGGCCGGCGCCGCATAGACCGTATGGGCGGCCACGAGTCCGCCCAGCAGGTTGAACGGAATACGGTCCGCCTCCAGCGCGTCCAGCACCCTGGCCAGGATCGCGGCGATCAGGCCGGTGCGCAGTTCCTCGCGCAGCGCCGACGCCTTCAGATAGATGCCCAGGCCGTCCGGTCCGGGAAAGCCATGGGCGCGCGCCGCCGCGTCGACCAGCGGCAACAGGCCCTTCAGACCACGGGTTTCGGTCTCCAGCGTCACCTTGGGATCGCCGACGGCGCCGCGCCATGCATCCCACGCGGCGCGGGCAGGGTCCGCGTCCTGCAGGCAGGCGCGCAGCAGCAGGGTGTCGGCGCAGTCCGGCAGGATGGCGGCGGCGATCGCGGCGTTCAGGCCGCGGCGGGCGGGCGGGCTCATGAGGATGGGCGGCGCAGGCGGGCCAGCCGGGAGCGAGCGACCCGAAGCCGCTCATCCGGCTCCTCGCCGGCCCGGTGCCGGCTCATGTTGTTGTCGTGGATACGGCGCCGGGCCAGCACGTCGGGAAGGATTTCGATGACGGCGCCGGCGTCACCGGCGCGCAGCAGCCACTCGGTCCAGTCCAGATGCCGGAGGGCTTCGTCCAGCAATCCTACCCGGTCGAAGACGGTTCGCCGCATCAGGGTGACGGAAATGCCGCCGGTCTGTCCCGATCCATTGAAGGCGTCATCCAGGGCTGCCGCTTCGTGCTCCAGCCCGGAAACCCACCAGTGTTGCGCCTGCGACAGGCAGACCTGAAGCTCAGGCCGTGCCTCGAACCGGGCGATCTGCATTCCCAGTTTGTGCGGCAGCCACTCGTCGTCCGAGTCCAGGAAGGCGACAAATTCCCCGCGTGCCATCCGCAATCCGGCATTGCGGGCGGCCGCCGGTCCGGCATTCTCCTGACGCAGGGCGCGGACGCGCGTGCCCATGGCGCCGATCACGTCCGGCGTGCCGTCGGTGGAGCCGTCATCGACAATGATGATCTCGATGGGGCGCCAGGTCTGGGCCTCGATGCTGGCGACGGCGTCCACGAGAAAGGGCGCGCCGTTGAACACCGGCACCACGCAACTGACCAGCGGGTGTCCGGTCATCGGCCCGGCCGTCAGCGGGGTGCCGCCGGGAGCGGAGGATCGAGCGCCAGCAGGTCGGCCATGTCGTCGTAACGGTTCAGCACGGGGGCGGTGTAGGTGGCGGGCGCGGCCAGACCGGCGCCGGCGGGTACGGTGGATGGCGCTTCGAGGGACGGAACGACCAGTTCCTGGGCTACCAGCTCGCCCAGCAGCCGGCCGATGTCGGCCCGCGCCATGTCGCGGTCGACGCCATACCGGCTGGCGATGCCATCGATGATCGCGTCGGCGTCGCTGCCCGCGGCGATGTCTTCCCACACCAGGCAGCCGATCCCGTCCATGCTGTAATAGACGCCGGTGCCCAGGTGAATGATGACGGCTTCGCCATCCATCACCTTGGCCGTAACCTGCGGCTCGTTGAGCCGAAACCTGCCGTCCATCAAGAGCGTCCCTCTCATGTCAACGCCTCAATATCATGGCCACGCCGGCAGGAAAACGCTCCATCGCGTCCGGCGGATCATCCCCGCGCCGCGATGCGGCGATAGAGCCTGTCGAGCGCATCGACGACCGTGTCCATGCCGAACAATCGTTGGGCGCGGTCTCGGCCGCGCAGGCCCATTGCGGCAAGGGCCGCAGGATCGGACAGCATGGCGATCGCCGCCTCAGCCAGCGCGACCGCATCGTCGCCCGGCACCAGCCGTCCGGTCACGCCGTCCTCGACGGCCTCGCGCAGGCCGCCGACGGCGGCCGCCAGCATGGGCTTCGACTGCAATGCCGCTTCCACCGCGACCAGGCCAAAGGGTTCCTGCCACCGGGACGGCATGATCACGAGCGTGGCGCGGGCCATCAGCGCCGGCATGTCGCCGGGCTGGACCCAACCGATGAAATCGATGGACTCCGCGACACCCAGGCTCCGGGCCTGCCGCTCCAGCGCCTCACGCTCCGGCCCGTCACCGGCCATGGTCATGCGCGCCGAGGGAAAATGCCGAAGGATGGCGGCGAAGGCCGCGACGGCAAGGTCCATGCCCTTTTCCGGCACCAGCCTGCCGGCGCAAAGCAGGTGGGGGGCGTCGTGCGGTGCGGTGGCCGGTGCCGGGTCGGCCCGCGGTGGCTCGACGCCGTAATGGATCAAGGAACTGCGGCCGGCAACGGCCGGAGCGACCGTCCGGGCGTCCTCCAGCACCGCCTGCGAATGGGCGACGACCCAGTCGGACCGGTCGAAGATGTCACCCAACAGGGTGCCGGCGCCGCCGCGCAGGCCGCTGACCGGTCCATGGAGCGTGGTCACCGTTCGCGCGGGCGCCGCCTGCGCCGTCCTCAGGTGGTAGAATGCCATGGGCCCGCTGAAATTCAGGTGCACGATGTCCGGCGCGATGTGCTGCTTGAGGGCCCGGACCTGCCGCAAATTCTCCATCAGCAGTCCGGGGTCGCCGCGCGACATGGCCGCGCGCAGCGGCAGCCGTCGGAGAACGATGCCGTCCATGTCCTCGTGGTCCGGCAACGAGCCATCGGCGTCACCCGTCAACACATGGACGTCGTAACCCCGCGCGGCCAGGCGAGGCAGCAAGGCATGGCTGAACGTCTCGATGCCGCCGATACTGGGCCACAGGACTTCGGCCCAGTAGAACAGCCTGGGGGGCGTCGTCATCGTTCCTCCGCTCCGTTGACCGGATCGAGCGTGTCGAACAGGGCGTTGACCGCGCCGGGAATGGCGTCGACGTCGCGGCCCAGTTCCAGCCAGTAGCACGGCACGCTGTCGATCAGGCCGGCAATCCGTTCCATAGCGTCATGGTCGACGATGGGCAGCGACATGATCGAGCTGGGCGCCATGGAGAGCAGGGCCTGGCCCTTGCGCGCCGGGCGGAAGATGGTATCGGGACGGTCGACGATCCTGGGCAGCACGACCGCGCCGATGGGCACGCGCGCGGCCATGCGGGTGGCATCGATCGGGGTCAGATAGACGACGGCTTTCTGCTCGAAGTCGTTGCGCGGCGGCAGCGAGCGGGCTTCCAGGTCGGGAAACCGCCGGATGTGGTCCACATCGACCAGGCACGAGCCATAGAGGCTGTGACCGACAAATCCGCTGTCCGTGCGCTCCAGGCCAATCGCGTCGTCGCCCAGATAGGACAGGCCGGCGCGGAAGCAGGAAATCGAGGAGGTGGTCTTGCCCGACCCGCCCACGCCGACGAACAGCATGCCTCTCATGATGCCGTCCGGCGCCTGACGCGCGATCAGGCCGGCATGGACGAACTGGATGCCATGGCCAGAGAGCCACAGGCAGAACATGCGGTGGAAAGGCCGCGCCCGTTCGTCGAGGGCGCGCCGGCCGAGGCCAACGGCCGAGCCGACGACCCTGTTGCGCTCGCGGTCATACCAGATGGCGCCCGAAGGCCTCTGTTCACCCAGATAACGGCGGTCGTCGGAGATGGTGAACTGGCCGAACGGCCTGACCTGCTCAACCGGCGCGCCCAGGATGGCGGCGACGCCGGTTTCCTCCTCGCTCCACAGGTCGACGGTCATCTCCGGTTCCCGATCGGTCCCGCCGCGGAGGTGGGAAAGCGGCAGGTCCACTTCCCCCGCGAGGGCGGGGCCGGCGACGCGGACGCGGACCGGCCGCCCGCCGACCAGATAGTGGACGGTCGTGCCGCGGCGCGAGAAGGCGACGTCGAATGAAGTCGACGCGGCGTCGAAAAGGGGAGCGATATCCATCAGACCCGCCTCGTCACGTATTGATGTGGCGCTTGACCAGAACCCGGTCCAGCAGCCTGCCCTTGTGCCGCGCCGCGATGACCCGCGCATGCCTCAGCCTCGCGGCCGCCAGTTTCAGGGGGTTCCGGATGCCGCAGCCATAGATCAGATCAATGTGATGCTTCTTGAATGGCGAGGACAGGACGCGGATCAGCTGGGTGAAGGCCATGGTCCTGGGCGACTTCAGCAGCCGCAACGCATGGCGGTGCCGAAGCCGGGCCGCGCGGCCCGGCGGCTCGTCCAGCGGCCAGGGCAGCCCCAGCAATTGCTCGGCCTGATACAGCCGGGCCCTGAGGACGCCGGCCATGCCGGCTGCGCGCATCAGCCCGTCAACTTCGCGCCAGTCGATGTCCGGGCCGTGCCGGCGGCAAATCTGCGCCAGGTCCACCAGCTGCCGGGTCCTGATCAGGCCCAGTGTGTGGCCCTGATCCTGGACCTGCGAGTGGAAGATGTTGTGCCAGACCCTGTGGGCGGGCGACAGCACGCGCAGGCGCGGGTCGGAAGCCAGCGGCCTGCTGTTTTCCAGCGCGATGGCAGCCGACAGCAGCGACCGCTGCTGCCCGACCCGGTGGTGCAATTCCACGTCGGAGACGTCGCCCCGCCGCCGCATGGCGGGGTAGGTGTAGACCCAGTCGTCGTTCGGTTCCTCGGTGACCTCGTAGCCTTGCGCCTGCATGGCGGCGGCAACCGGCTCGACCGCGTCGGCCGGCAGCAGGAAATCCAGGTCCCACATGAATCGCGCGCCGATCTCGTCCGGCGGGGCATCCATCAGGGTCGCGCCGCCTTTCAGGATCGCCGGCGCCACGCCCAGCCGTTCGCAGATGTCCACCACGTTCCGCCCCTGGTCCCGAATGCGCTCGTTGCGGAGCACATTCATCATGTGGCGCCGTTGCAGGGCGCCGCGCACGGCGGCGGGAACGCGCTCGATCAGGCCCTTGCCCTTCAGGCTCAGCCATAGGGCCGGCGCCAGATTGCCGGCGTCGGCCGATGCGACCAGCGCGGTCCAGGCCTGCTCGTCTTCCGGCGCCGGAAGTGCCCGGCCGAGCATGTCGCGGGTCGCCGGCCCGTCGTCGATCGACAGGCAACGGCAAAGCAGCAGATGGGGACTCATCACGTCGTCCGGCCCGTCGATTCTGGCATTTACACTACGGCGTTTTCAGCTAGCGCTGAACCACTCTAGCATTTCTCGCCGCGGCTTTCGGGCGCCAAGGCGATTCCGCGTTGGCTGAAAGCGCTCGAAGGTGCCGATAATGGCCGGTACAGGGCGTCATCCGATCGGTCCGCCAGGCGCCGTGCCCGGCAGCGGCGTGCCCTCGCAGCCCGGCAAAGCGACGCCGAGCAGGGCCCCGACCGTCGCGGCCAGATCTTCCACCGGGCGGGGCGGGGCCGTGAGGCCGGCTTCCAGACCGCCACCCGCGGCGACCAGCAATCCACCGGGCACATGCGCCCCGGTCCGCGGCGTTCCCGCGGGGCTTCGGATGAGGCCGATCTTGCGGGACGCGGCCGAGGTGGCGCGTCGGGACAGGTTCCAGAACACCAGCAGGTCGGGCAGGTGCGACAGCAGCGGGCCGGCATAGAGCCGGCCGATGGGCACCACATCGTCGATCAACCGCTCGCCGGTTTCCGGGTCCACGATATCGAGCAGATCGCGCGAAAGCCGGGCACAGAAGGCGTCGGCCTCGGCGCCGGGCTCGATCAGACCGCTGGCCTCGCGGCCCGCGAGATTGAGCCGGATGCCGCTGACATGTTCGCTCGGCTCGATGGAGAAGGCGGGTTGTCCGGCCCGGTGGCTGGTCCCGGCAGCGCCCGCGATCCGCCGCAACGCCCGGCGACCGCGGCCGCCGGCGAGATCGATCAGCCGGGCCGCGAGCGGCTTGAGCAGGCGGCGGACCGACGCGACCTGCGGCCGGTGAGACGGACAAAGCCGGTCGAGTATTTCCGGCAACAGCCTGGCGAGCCCACGACTGGGTCCCATGCCCAGCGCCGAGAAGACGATCACGGTGGTATCGGGTCCAGCGCGGGCGATGAGGTCGCCCATGGCGCTGTCGATGGCCTGGTGCGCGCGCAGCAGGGGATCGCCGGTCAGCGCCGCCAGATCCGGAGGGTGGTCCGGATGCGAGCGGTCGTGCAGATGCCAGCCATGGTGTCCGGCGCAATGGGCTTCCTTGAACACCGCGAAGAACAGGTCCCAGGGCTCCCGGTCGATCAGCGACAGGCAGAGGTCGCGCTTCATGCCGGTGCTGGTTTCCAGCCGTTCCAGCATGCCGTCGTAGCCCGCCGCGTCGAGCGACGGCTGGGAGAAGCCGCACAGGCTTTCCGGCGCCGGGCCGAACCGGTCGATGGTTTCGCGGGCGAAGTGTTCGGGGAACGCCACGGGCGCGGCGTGATCGCGGCCATGCACCAGCCAATCGCCGAGGTACACGCCGTTGAGCGTGGCGGGCAGCGGGCTCTTGGGCACGTCGATCACCGCCACGCGCTTGCCGGCGCGGCCCAGCGTGGCCCAGATCGGCTCGTGGCACAGATCACCGTCGGCAAAGCTGGGCAGGCTGTAGCTGCCGGGCCGTAACCGCCGATAGTAGAACCGGCCATGGGTTGCCGGTGAAACGCCGGTGTAGACGGTGGCCCAGGTGCCATCGTCGCCGCATCCCGGCGGTCCTTCGAGGCGGCACGTCATGCCCCGCGCGCGCAGCGCCCGAAGCGTCGGCAACGATCCGTCCTCGCTCCAGCGCAGCAGCAGGTCGGGATTGCCTGCGTCCACGCCCAGCAGCATCACGTGTCCCGGCACCTTACCCCCTCGCGGCGCGATCCATCATGCCGTCCATCGATCGCGTACATAGCCGTCGCCGGCAAAGCTTCGCAGCCTTGCCCCGATCATAGCACGGCGGTTTCGGTCTGTGCGCAATGCCGATCAAGCGCGGTACCCAGGCCGCGCGTAGGCTCGTGTTCGCAACGTGAGGTTCCCATGGATTCCATCGGCAAAGCGCTCTGGTTCATCGAAAGCCACTTGGCGGAGGACATTGCTCTTGCCGACGTCGCGGCGGTGGCTGGCTTGTCCCGGTTCCACCTGGTCCGGGCATTCGGCGACGCCACCGGCCATTCGGTGATGCGCTACGTGCGCGGCCGGCGGCTGACCGGTGCCGCGCGGGCGCTGGCGGACGGCGCGCCCGACATCCTCGCCGTGGCGCTCGATGCCGGCTACGGATCCCACGAGGCGTTCACCCGCGCGTTCCGCGACCAGTTCGGGCTGACGCCCGAGGCTGTCCGCACGCAGCGCCACACTGACAACCTCAAGCTGGTGGAGCCCATCACCATGACCACGCAACCACTGGCGGACCTCGATCCGCCCCGCTTCATCGACGGCAGGCCCATGCTGATGGTGGGTCTGCTGGAACGGTTCGACTATGAGAGGCGCCCGGGAATCCCGGCGCTGTGGCAGCGCTTCGTGCCCTGGCTGGGACATCTGCCGGGCGAGGTTGGCGGCGTCACCTGGGGCCTGATGCGTAACGCCGACGACGCCGCCTTCGACTACATGGCCTGCGTCGAGGTGCGCGACTTCAGCGGGCTGGCAGCCGGACTGACGAGGATAAGGGTGGAGGCCCAACGTTACGCCGTCTTCGCCCATCACGGCCACGTATCGACCCTGGTCACTACCTTCGCGGCGATCTGGCGGCAGTGGCTGCCCGAGTCGGGGCTGGTACCGGCCGAAGCGCCCCAGTTCGAACGCTACGGACCCGCCTTCGATCAGATGACCGGCATGGGCGACATCGAGGTCTGGATACCGATCGAGAGGTGAAAACGTCCCGGACTTGAGTCCGGGGCGTTTCCGATGATCCGCGGTCCGGCGCTACTTGCGGGCGTAGCTCTCGATGAACACCTGGTAGTCGCCGACCGGGCGGCACACCAGTTGCAGCGCGGTGACGTTGCGGTCGCCGCCGGGCAGGTCGATGCGCCGGAACTCACCCCGCCGCAGCATGCCGCCGATATCGAGTTCGCGGGTGTTGCCGTTGCGGAAGGTGACGAAGACGCGCCGGCACTGGGCGTCGCCGTTGAGCGCGCGCAGCGCGATCTGGTCCACCCTGCGGCCGGCCCAGCCGGTCGTCGTGGTCTCGCGGTCCCTGCGGCCCTCGAAGCTCTCGACGCCGAGCCTCACCCAGCCGTCGAATTGGCCCGGCGGCGGATAGGGACCCGGACGCGGCGGATAGGGAACCGGCACCCCGGCGCCGGGAGGCAGCGGACCCGGGTTGCCGGGCGTGAACATCCACGCCCATGCCGGATCGCGGCGCCAGATGTTGGCATAGCCACCCAGGTCGACGCCCACATTGATGCGGGCCAGCCGCTGGCCGTCGGAACGGCAACGGAAGTCGAGGCGGCGGATCTCGCGCTGGCGGCCGGGCATGTCGATGATCACGCTAGCGCCCTGGCGAATGCCGCCGTCGAAGATTTCGCGGGTGTTGCCGTTGCGGAAGGTGGCGGTCACCGACCGGCAGCGCACGTCGTTGCCCCAGGCGGTGAACCGCAGCCGCTCCACCGGGCCGCCGAAATTGCCGTATTGCCGTTCATGGTCGCCGCCGCGGTCGAAGTCGACCGAGCCGACATTGTACCAGGCCGCGTGGGCCGGTGCGGCAAGCGCCACGAAAGCCACCGCCGCCAATGCACCCAATCTGATCAAACGTGCCTCCGGACAGATGTTGATATACTCGTTTACCTCTGAAAACCTGTAACGACGATGAACACGCCGCAGTTCCGGTTGGCAGCGGCGGACGGGCGGTTCAATCTGCCACAGGGCAGCGGGAGAGTAGCATGCAGACGAGGCATTTGGGCACCCTTTGGCCGGTCAGCAGCCTGACGCTGGGCGGCGGCGGCATCGGCAATGTATGGGGCGCGACGACGCGCGAGGAGGCCGTCGCCACGGTGAAGGCGGCGGTCGACGCCGGCATCACGCTGCTCGACCTGGCGCCCGGCTATGGCCGCGGCGAGGCCGAGATGGTGGTCGGCGAGGCGTTCGGCGGCCGGCTTCCCGAAGGCGTGCGGACCACGACGAAGTATCAGCTTGGCTCGCCTGACGCCGCCGAGGTGTACCGCAAGACCGAGGAGTCGCTGCGCCGCAGCCTGTTGCACATGAAGCGCGAGCAGGTGGACCTGTTCTTCCTGCACTCCAACATTTGTCCCGACAGCTTCACCTATCCGCGCTTCGCCGAACGCCAGGACAAGTTCGCCACCCGCTGGAGCCTCTATCTCGACGCGGTGATCCCGGCCATGGAGAAGCTGAAGGCGTCCGGCCTGATCGGCGCCTGGGGCATCACCGGCACCGGCGTGCCCCTGGTGATCCGGCAGGCGCTGATGCATTCGACCAAGCCTGCCGCCGTGCAGGCCGTCGCCAACCTGATGGACGCCGTCGGCAACATGAAGCAATACGACGAGCTGGGCGAGCCGCGCGCCATCATCAACGCCGCCAGGTCGGCAGGTGTCGGCGTCATGGGCATCCGCGCCGTGGCCGCCGGCTCGCTGTGCGCCGAGATCGACCGCGAATTGCCGGATGAGGAAGCGACAGCGGTCGACCACCGTGCCGCCGCGCCGTTCCGCGCCCTGTGCGTGAAATGGGGCGAGGATCCGGCCATCGTCGCCCACCGCTATGCCCTGTCCATGAAGGGCGTCGACACGGTGGTGCTGGGCGTCAAGAACCGCGCCGAACTGGCCCAGTGCGTCGAAGCCGCCGATCGCGGCGCGCTGTCGGCCGAGGAGATGGCGGCGATCGACGCGCTGAGGCTGCGGAGAGCCTGACGCCATTCCCTCTCCCCTTGGGAGAGGGTCAGGGTGAGGGGCGTTCTCTCAAGTCGCTCCGGCTTGTTCCTGTATTGAACAACGCCCCTCACCCTCCCGCGCTTTGCGCGGGTCCCTCCCTCTCCCAAGGGGAGAGGGGCATTCTAGCGACAAATTTTTTACGCGGACCCTTATCGCGCGAGCGCACGATCCTCTAAAGTGGCGCGATGAATCTTCCCGCCACGCATCTCGACCCCAAACACCAGGTCCTGAAGGACGTTTTCGGCTTCGACGCCTTCCGGCCGGGGCAGGAGGCGGCGGTCGACGCGCTCCTGGCTGGCCGGCACGTGCTGACCGTGATGCCGACCGGATCGGGCAAGTCGCTGTGCTTTCAGGTGCCGGCGCTGGTGCTGGGCGGCCTGACCATCGTGGTCTCGCCGCTGGTGGCGCTGATGCAGGATCAGGTGGCGGCGCTGCGGCTGGCGGGTGTCGCGGCCGAGAGCATCAACTCGTCGCGCCACCGGGACGACAACGTCATGGCCTGGAAGCGCGCGGCGTCGGGCCAGACCCGGCTGCTCTATATGGCGCCCGAGCGGCTGATGACCGAGCGCATGCTGGCGGCGCTGCAGAAGCTGCCGGTGAGCCTGATCGCGGTCGACGAGGCCCACTGCATCTCGCAATGGGGACCGGCGTTCCGGCCCGAATACGAGATGCTGTCGCGGCTGCGCGGCGTGTTCCCGGGCGTGCCGGTCGTTGCGCTTACCGCGACCGCCGACGAGGTTACCCGCGCCGACATCGCCCAGCGGCTGTTCGGCGGCGACGTCGAGACGCTGGTGCTCGGCTTCGACCGGCCCAACATCCGGCTCACCGTCGAGCCCAAGCACGACTGGAAGCGTCAGCTTCTGGCGTTCGTGAAGGGGCACGCCGGCAAGAGCGGCATCGTCTATTGCCTGTCGCGCAAGAAAACCGAGGAGACGGCGCGGTTCCTGACCGAAAACGGCGTCCGCGCCCGCGCCTATCACGCCGGCATGGACAAGGACGGGCGCGAGAGCAACCAGAACGCGTTCATGACCGAGCCCGGCCTGGTGATGACGGCGACCATCGCCTTCGGCATGGGTATCGACAAGTCGGACGTGCGCTACGTGTTCCACGCCGACCTGCCGGGAAGCCTCGAGGCCTACTACCAGGAAATCGGCCGTGCCGGCCGCGATGGCGAAGCCGCCGAGGCGCACATGCTGTTCGGCCTGGGCGACATCCGCATGCGCCGGATGTTCATCGATCAGGAGGAGGCCGGCGACGAGCGCAAGCGCCGCGAGCACCAGCGGCTCGACGCGCTGCTCGGCTATTGCGAGGCGCCTTCCTGCCGCCGCCAGATCCTGCTGGCCTATTTCGGCGAGGCGTCGGAGCCCTGCGGCAATTGCGACGTCTGTCTGTCGCCGGTGGCGCTGGAGGACCGGACCGGCGACGCGCGCAAGGCGCTGGCGGCGGTGTACCGCACCGGCGAGCGTTACGGCGTGGCGCACATCATCGACGTGCTGCGCGGGTCGCAGACCGAGAAGGTGATGATGGCCGACCATCACCGCCTGCCGGTGTTCGGCACGGGCGAGGCCGTCAAGAAGGAGGCGTGGCGCTCGCTGATCCGTCAGCTCGTCGCCGGCGGCCATTTGAAGATCGATATCGGCGGCTATGGCGGCATGAAGCTGACGCCGAAGGGCCGGGCGCTGCTGACCGGCGAGGGGAGCTTCCGGTTCCGGCCCGAGATGCTGAAGCCGGTGTCGCGCAAGGCGGTGCGCGAGAGCGCCCAGGCCGCCGAGATGACCGGCGAGGATCACTCGTTGCTCGCCGCCCTGAAGGAGCTGCGCCTGCGCCTCGCCAAGGAGCGGCAGGTGCCGGCCTATGTGATCTTCTCGGACCGGACCCTGGCCGACATGGCGCAGCGCCGGCCCCGCAACGTCGACGCGTTCTCCGAGGTCAACGGTGTCGGCGCCGCCAAGCTGCGCGAATTCGCCGAGGTGTTCCTGATGGCAATCCGCGAACACGGTGGGGGCTGATACGCGGAACGACGGCGGGGCGAGACTGGTCATGCATCCGGCACCTCCCAACCTCGAAGAACCGCGCTACCAAAGGTCCGCGTATCTCTCCCGCCTGACGGCGTCGCGCAGGAGATAGAATGAGTCGCGCTGGCGCTCGGTCAGCCACCTGATGCGGCTTTCCAGCCGGGACGCCTTGCGGAAGCAAACGGTCATCGGAGGCCCGAGAATCGGCATCACCTCGAGCGCCAGCGCCGGCTCGCCCTGATGGGCGGGACCGGCGAAGGCCATCTGCAGGCGCCCGCCTTCCGAATCCTGGAAACTGCCGACCACGCCGTGATCGAGACCATATTGCGCGGCTTCCCGCATGAAGTGTTCTTGTGACATGTCCCTGCCGCCAAGCAGGCGCCACTCGGTCACGCCCTCGTGGGTCAGTCCGAACAGCCGAACCGGATCGATATCGTAGAAGCCCTGCTCAACGTACCGGGACATCCAGGCCTCGGGATAGTTGCATTGGACCACGCCGGCAAAGTTCCGGTCACCATACTCTTCGCCGCCGGGCCAATACTGATAGCCAAAATAATCGTATCCCAGCGCGATGCCCGTATTGGTGATCACGTAGTGTACGTCCGAGTATGTCTCTGCCCCCATGAGGGCGGCCAGCGACCGCTCCACGATCTGACGCACCGCGCCCCTCCTTGCCGATCGACATGAGGATACCGCAGGCCGGCAAGCCCTTTCAACACCCTGTCCGCACCACCCTGGAAAACGGTGGATGCAGGAAGAATGTCCGCCACGCGCGAACGCCGTCGTTCAGCGCTGCCATCGCTGTCCCCGGCGAGGAACGGCCGGCCGGCCCGCCGCGGATCCTTCCTGACAGGTGAGCACGGCCGGACAGGTGAGCACGGCCGGACAGGTGAGCACGGAATGGCGGATGGACGTTTCCACCCGGACACGTTCCAGGGTGGCGGGCGTGATCAGATGTTTCAATGCGATGATTTCGCTTCCGTCCCGGAAGCGGGCCGGTGGACCCAGCAGATCGACGACCAGGCCTCGTTTCAGCCAACGGGAGAACTCGGCGGCGTTGATCTGAGCCGTCAGGGCGCCGATTCCGGACCTCAGGGCGAACTCGTATCCGGAGACGAAGATGTGATCGAGAACCTTGGACCTTACCTGGGGCGGCTCATCGGGTTTGACGTGCCCCCTGGACCACTCCCAGACATCGCTGGCGTCGGGCGGGCCTGCCGTGCACAGGGTGGGGAAAACGTCGCGCAGGTTCGGTGGTCGGCACCATCCGGGAAGCGCCGAGCACCGCGCTGCCGTCCATCACGAGCAGATACACCGTATCCGGTCCGTCGAACTGGTCCATTTCGCGGCCGAGCCGGTGGTCGACGCCGGGAATGTCCCATTTGAGTTTCCGGATGAACACGTCGTAGCGCTGGCGAAACATATCGTCGAGCTGTGCCGCGTAGGCGGTGTTGGATCGGGAGCGAACAACATGCACGTCGAACATCACTAGCCTCCTGCAAATGGCGAAAGCCGGGCTGGAGACGGGGCGGAGCGTGGTCGAAGACCCTGAATCGGGCGGCCGTCACGGCGGGTGTTCCGAACATCCCGGCCGCACCGGCACCGCAGGGAACAACTCCGGGAAATTTGTTCTCTGTATGTTCTATCGGACGGGCAAGTACGCGCCCGACGCCAGCGAAGGGTCACATTGACAAGGTATTGGAGGTACTTAGGACCGCTGCGGGGCGGAAAAGCCGCACCGGCGCTCGTCACGCGACTCCACGAAGGCCCCAGCCCGTTTGGGAGTCCGCCGATTTTGTGGAATGATCGGGTTCATTCTCCGGCCAACGGACAGCATGGACCACCGGCTCTTGCGCAACTGGAACTGGGCTTTGACCTTCACCGCCGCGTCGGCGGCGCTGGCGCTCGCGGTCATGGTCTTCGCCGGCCAGCAGCTGTTCCTCGACCCGGTGCCGGTGTTCATCGGCGACACGCCGATGCTGGCGAACGAATACATCCAGGCGGTCGGGGCGCTCTACATCAGTTCGACCGACACGGGCGTGAACCTGGCGCTGGCGATTCTGGTGGGCGCGGCCTTCACCATCGTCAAATACGGCATCGGTCCGCGCTTCAAGCGGGTGTTGTTCCTGCTGTTCGTGTCGCTGACCGCGGCCATGTTTACCATCTTCGCGGCGCAGAAGGCGAAAATGGGCCTGTTGATCCAGATGCAGTACGCCCGCGTCGACCTGGAACGGCTGGAAGCCATTCTCTCCTCCCTCTATCTGGGGTTATTCTTGGAGGCGGCGTTCGCCTTGATGGCGATCGCCATGATCTGGTGGGATGCGCACCATGCCGATGATGGCCAAGCCCCTGCTGCAGTGGCTGACGGCAGCCCTGCTGACGGCGGGGCTGGCGACGTTGACGCCGCTGCGGGCGGAGGAGCAGACGACGCCGAAGCTAGAGCTGTATCCGTCGGAGCAGCTGATCGAGCCGTCGCCACCGGCCCCGGCGGACAGCCGCCAGGCTGAGACCCAACCCCTCGGCATCCTGATATTCGAGAATGGCGACGATCGGCTCGTCATCACCGAGGACGGCAAGGAGCGCGCTCAGCACGGCAGCATCCTGCAAGTGCCCGCCGGCGGCGAGGTCACCATGAATGTGCACGTTTCCCGAATCATGGGGTCGGGCGACTACGTGGTCACAGTCAAGCCGAAGGACGAAACTCTTGCCAACGTGACCGTTACCAGGGGCAAAAGCGTCGAGGTCAATCAGGATTTCCGGCGGGGCGGCAACTTCGTCGCGCAGGTGCCACGGCTGCCCAGGCGTGTCGCCAACATGTCGGGCGGCGGGTTCGCGCCGCTGGGCTACGGCCGCGCCGGCCGCTGGCGGTTGCGGTCGGTGCCGTCGGGCGCGCAGGTCAAGGTGGTCGACCAGGTCGTCGCCACCGACGTGGACGTCGCCCGGCTCGAGCCCGACTACGTGCGCGCCGTGACGTTCACCATGCCCGGCTTCCGACCCTGCACCTTCGCCGACGCGCGCATCAGCGAGGAGACCAGCGCGGGCAAGGCCTGGACGGTGGTAACCTGCGTGATGCGGAAATAGCGCCATGGCGAGGCTCATGCCCATCCTGCTGTTTGCCCTCGCGCTGCCCGCGGCGGCGCTCGCCGGCGAGGGCCTCTCAGGGCTGCGGTCCGCGCCGGATATCGCGGTTAGCACGGCACCGCCGCCGGCCGAGGTCCAGGCCTCCCAAGGGCCGGTCGCGGTGGTGGTGTTTCACGGCGGCGACCTCGACATGGACGTCGAGGAGGGTGGCGTTCATACCAAGGTCAAAGGTGTGCTGCGTATCCCGCTAGACGGGCACCAGCACACGCTGACCGTGACCTACGCCGCCGCCGACGGCTTGCCGGATACCAATATGGTGGTGTCCGGGCTGGGCGCGGATGGCGCCTATTTCGTTCGGGTCGAGGGCAACGGCAGCACCCTTGCCGAGGACAAGGGCGAGGGCGGCAACCTGTTCGCCGAGGTCGAGGACACGACGGTCCAGCGAACGAGCTGGTCGGGAAACTTCTTCGGTGGCCGGTCGAACGTGCTGGGCTACGGCAACGCGGCGCGCTGGCGCCTGCGCTCGGTGCCGGCCGGCGCGCAGGTCTCGATCCTGGACAGGCTGGTCTCGACCGACGTGGACGTCGCCCGGCTTGAGAGCAAGTACATCCGCACGCTGACGTTCAGCAAGCAAGGCTACCAGCCCTGCGGCTTCGCCGACGCCCGCATCACCGAGGAGGAAACCGCCGGCCTGCCCTGGACCGTCGTGACCTGCGTGCTGAAACGGACCGGCCCGTGATCGAGGTCATGCCCGTGACGACCGGCAAGGGCGCGCTCTGCCGCGTCGCACCCGGATCCGCACTACGCGGCCACGCGATGTTTTTACGAGGCCGTCGGCTTCGTCCCGCTGGAGGTGTTTCCCACGCTGTGGGGTTCGGATAACCCCTGCCTGCTGATGGTCAGGCCGCTCCAGTGATCAGGGATAAATCTCGATCGCGAGATTGTGGCACTGGGTGAACTGGCCGGGTTCTGCGCCCACGCCGCGCCATTGACGGCGAGCAACAGGATCGGGCCGGCGGCGAATTGCGCCAGCACGACGCCAGCTCAGGCCTTCCGGCCCGCGACGATGGCCCAGAGGACGCAGAGGATGATCGCGCCGGCCAGCGCGCCGAAGAAGCCCGCCGTCTCGCCGGCCGCGTACCAGCCCATGTAGCGGCCCGCATAGGTCGCCAGGAAGGCGCCGGCGACGCCCAGTACGGTCGTCAGGATGAAGCCCTTGGGCTCGTTGCTGCCCGGCGTGATGAACTTGGCGATCACGCCGACGATGAAGCCGATGACGATGGTCCAGAGAATTTCCATGACACCCATGGCACCCATCTCCCCCGTATAGGCGCGGTGTGCGCCGTGATCCGGTCAAGGTACCAGAGTGTTCCGACGGGCGCTACCGGCGGCGCGAACGCCGTCGCGGGTCAAAACTCATATCCGAACCGACCGGCATGCTGGTTTCCCGTCGGTCAACCGGAATGCAGAACCTTGAACATGCGGCTCTTGAACAGCCAGCGGCCGTTCTGCTTCACATACTGATCGTCATAGCGTCCGGTCACGCGGTAGGTGGCGCCGGTCGAGTCGGTCACCAGTTCGGAGGTATAGGTGCGGCCTGTGGCGGTGTCGCCGGCCACCGTCACGGCGCCCGGCGTCTGGATGTTGCACTGGAACGGATAGTTCTTCATGGCCTCGATCCAGGTCGAGACGATGAGCGCCTTGCCCTTCATCAGCTCCCAGCCCGGGAAGTCGGGCATGGCCCAGGTGGCGTCCTCGGTCCACAGCGCGGACCATTCTTCCGGGCTGTTGCGGGTCACGGCGTCGCCATAGGTGGCGACAAGTTCGCGGATCGCCAGCCGGTCTTCTACCGGTCCGTCGAATGACATGATGTTCTCCCCGGAGCGGACCGCCTCTAACGGCGGCCTGCGATGTAGTCGTTCAGCACCTCGTGGAAGCGCCGCACCCGGCTTTCCTGGCCGCTGAGGAACGCGTCGGTATAGCCGCGCGAGTGGAAACCGTTCTGCTGGCCCACCGCCACGCCCAGATCCTGGATCAGGAACGAGCCCAGCATGTCGGGGATCGGACGGCCGCTGCCGTATGGGACGAACTCATAGTCGGCCTCGCGCAGCGGGCGCATGCCGAGGATGGTCGCGACCTCGTCGGTGCCCTCGATCTTCGGCACCAGCGCCCAGTAGTCGAAGGTGCACTTCTCCGGATCGGTCGGGTGCGGCTCGGTGCGGAAGAAGTGCACGCCGTCGGCCGTGCCGGTCATGGTCACGTTGGGGAACAGGGTGTGGTGAAAATAGTCGGTCAGCTCGTCGTCCGACCATTTCGCGTAGTGGTGATAGCCCTTTTGCGGCCCCAGCTTGCGGCGCTGCTCCTGCAGCGCCAGGCGGCCGTCGCGGGAGCGGCCGGCGAAGTCGGCCGGATCCAGGTCCCACTGCGCCAGCATGGCGTCCCAAGGCTGCTCGACCTCGTTGGGATGGGGCGCGCGCATGGACGGCTGGCCCTGCTCGATCATCCGGTTGTGGCCGTTGGGGTACATTTCGAAGACGGTGTTCTTGTAGTCTTCGTCCGTGGTCGTCGCGAGCTCGGGATGGACCGTCGGCAGGTGGTAGGACTCGTTGAAATTGTCCGACGAGAACTTCCAGTTGGCGTCCACGTCGAAAGTGCGCCACACCACGCGGACCATGTTCTCCAGGTCGCGGTTGCGGAACAGAAACGGGATCGGGTCGAGGAAGTCGAGCAGCGGGCGCGGGTTCGGGTCCATGTTGTACCAGATGAAGCCGCCCCAGGTGTCGACCGCCACTTCCGACAGGTGCAGCTTGCCGCAGGGGTCGCCGCCCGCGAAATCGTCGGGGTCCTGGACCTGCTCGAGCGTGCCGTCGATGCCCCAGCGCCAGCCGTGATACGAGCAGACCAGCTCGCCGCCGCCCAGCGTGTTCCAGGCCAGGCGGTTGCCGCGGTGCTTGCAGGAATTGTAGAACGCCCGGAGCGAGCCGTCGGCCTGGCGGAACACCACGACCGACTCGCGCTTGAAGTCGTGGACGACGTAGTCGCCGGTCTCGGGGATGTCGCTCAGGCGGCCGGCGACGTGCCAGACCCTGGTCCACATATGGTCCCATTCCTGCCTGGCGAACTCGGGCGAATAATAGCGGTCGCCGGTGATCCGGTCGCCGCGCAGCCGGTCATTGATCGGCAATGTGCCGGTGTTGATGCCGGCGATTTCGTCTTTCCCCATTTTCCGCTCCTGATGCCCATTCTGACGTTGGACAAACGACCAAAAACCTTCGGCGATACGCGGCCGATTGTCAATCGGCAGGCATACATATCAGCCGTTATAAACCGGTAATCGGCGAAACGCAAAGCCGACTCCAAACGAAGACAGCGCCCGCGAGGGGCGCTGTCCGGCGGATCGCGGTGACGCGCTCCGGTTACTTCTTCAGGCCGTCGATGACCGCGCAGACGAAGTCGTAGGCGGTGCACGAGGCGCCGGCCTCGGTGCTGACCTGCTCGAAGTTTTCCGGGCCGACCGACTTGGCTTTCTGCGCCAGCGACGGGTCTTCCTTCATGAAGCGGATGAACCGCTCTGCGTTCTCGACTGACATGTCTCGTTTCCCTGTTTCGTTTCGAATCCGGCTGCCCTACCAGCAGGCGTAAATGTTTTAAGACATTTGCGTGGGCGGGCCAAGAGGCCAGTGCGTCTCAGGGCAGTGCGTTTCAGAGGAACTCGGGATTCTTTCCGGCGGTGGGCAGGTCCGGCTCCATCAGATGCCAGGGCGGCGCCGAGTCGGTCCAGATGTGGCCCATGCGCCTGAAGCCGCCGGGGTCGTCCAGAGTGCCGACCTTGACGGCGATGAAGTCGGGAGTCTTGTCGTTCCCGGCGAACAGCGGCGTGCCGCAATGCGGGCAGAACGACCGCCAGACGACCGCGCCGGAGTCGGCCGGCGACCGGTAAATTGTCTCCGCGCCCGACAGCAGCCGGAACGCCGCGCGAGGATAGGCGACAATATTGGCCTCGGCGCCGCCGCTCAGATACTGGCAGTCGCGGCAGTGGCAGGCGACGGACGCCAGCGGCTCGCCGTCGATGCGGAAACGGACGCGGCGGCAGAGGCAGCCGCCCTCAACGGTTGTCATGAGACCCTCCTTTGTTCGAATAGGCGGCGATCATGGCCGCCATCACGCGGCGGCAGGCCTCGACGTCGGCGGCGGACAGGCACGCGGCCACCGGGATGGCGCGGGCTTCCTCGACGGCACGAAGCGCGGCAAAGGCTTGCCGCCCAGTGTCGGTGAGACGGATCAGGGACGAGCGGGCATGGGCCTCGTTGGCCACGGCCTCGCCTAAGCCTGCGTCGATCAGTTCGTTCACCATGCGCTGCACCACCTGGCGCTTTAGCATCAGCATGCGGGCAAGCTGCGGCACCGTGCTCGGTCCGGCGCCAGTCAGGCATTCCATCAGGCCGCGCATGGGGATGGTGACGCCGGTGCCGGAGAGGTTGTCCTCGACGGCGTTGTACAGCGTCTTGAACAGCGGGCGGACGAGGCGGATGACGCCGTAGAGCGCCTCGGCATCGGCGGGACGGTCATGGTCGGCAGATGTCATCATGACACCTATAGTGCCATAGTGACATCAAGGGTGTCAATGGTTCGTCACCCGTCTTCCGAAGCCTTGAGGTAATGCACTGATTGCACTACCATGCGTCATGGTGACCGTGTATCGAGCCGCGCACGGGAAGATCGCCGTGTATGGCCGCGAGCATGGCGTGCCGCATTTTCCTATCGAGGGGCCGACGTTTCGATGTTCCGTAGCCATCGCGGGGCTGGAGGTGATCGTAGGCACCGTGCCGGCATTGGTCCTGGACGAAGCGCTGATGTGGGAGGGCGCCAATCGGGACTTGCTGATGCAGACCTGGAAGGAGTTGAACGGATGATCACCGCAGACAGGATGCGCACCATCACGAGCGCCGAGGCTGTTGGTCCGGCCTCGCTGCGGATCGGCTGGTCGAACGGCGTTCGGGCAAGCCTTGATCTTGGTGCCGTGGTCGCCGACCGGGCATTCGCCGCCCTGCGCGAGCCGAAGGAGTTCGCCGCCGTGCAGATTGGCGACTGGGGCCACAGCCTGATCTGGCCATCGAGCGCTGAACTCGGTGCCCACATGCTGTGGCTCGAGACACTGTCGGCGACCGGCCATGGCGATGCGCGGGCGTTCCTGGAGTGGCGTCTGCGGCATGGGCTGTCGCTCGCCAAGGCCGCCGAGGCGATCGGTATCTCCCGGCGCATGGTCGCCTACTACTCGAACGGCGAGCGGCCCGTTCCCAAGCCGATCCTGCTGGCGTGCCGGGGCTGGGAAGCGGAGATGATGCCCGCCGCCTGATCGCCTACCGGCTGAGGTACTTGTCCATGGTCTCGTGAACGCGGCGGATGCGCGATTCCTGGTAGCGGGCGAGGGTTTCGGCGCCCTTTTCGCTGGCCTGCATGCCTTCGTGCTGCCACGCCAGTATCTGGGTGTCCTGATCGAGCACGTCGCCCATGAATTCGCTGACGCCGGGGACTTCCTTGTAGGAGTTGGCCTCGGTGATGCGGTAGACCTGCGCCGGATCGGGCTCCTCGCCGGGCTTGCACGGGCGGAACGAGATGACGTCCAGGATACAGCGGTTGACGTCGGTGCCCAGCGGCCTCGCCTGCTGGAGCTGCGGCAGGCCGGGGCCGCCATAGATGAACAGGTTCGGGAAGATGTTGTATTTCAGCGAGTCGATGACCTCGGCATCGGACAGGTGCGACAGGTCCAGGTCGTAGGTGTCCTTGAACGTCTTGCGCATCTCGCGCGCCATGACGATGCGCGCCGTCTCGCCTTCAGCGACCTTCACCCGCTTCTCGGCGGGCACGATCTCCGGGTCGCCCAGCAGCGAGCGGTCGAGCAGGTCCTGCTCGGTCAGGCCCAGCTTGGACGTGGGGCTGGACACGGCCAGCGCGCACAGGTCGCGGCTGACATGGTCGCCGAAGATGTCGTGCTGCATGTTCCAGTCGCCAACCACATGGGTCATCTCCGGATGCACAAGCGGCGTGTGATAGGCCTCCATGAAGGCCTCCTGCGCCGTCTTCCAGTTGCAGCTCAGCTCCTTCTGGATGTGCAGGTAGGGATACCAGTTGGTGAAGTCCCACTTGGCGAAATGCTCGGGCACCACTTCCAGGTACTCGAGCAGCGGCACGGCATCGAGGTCCATGTTGATGAAGACGAAGCCGTTCCAGCTCTCGACCAGCGCCTCGGGCAGCCGGTTCTTCTCATAGTCGAGATGCGGGAACTCCCACGAACACGGCACCTCGTTCAGCGTGCCGTCCAGGTTCCAGGTCCAGCCGTGATACGGGCACTGGATGCTGGCGGAATAGCCCGACGAGGCGGACGGCTTCAGCTTGGTGCCGCGGTGCAGGCAGGAATTGTGATACGCCTTCAGGCCGCCGTCGTCCTGACGCACGACGACGATGGAATAGCGGCCGATGTCGTAGACGTAGTAGTCGCCCGGCTCGCGCACATGCTCGTCGCGGCAGGCGAATTGCCACACCTTGCGCCAGATCTTCTGCATCTCCAGCTCGAAGAACTCGGGCGAGGTGTAGCGGTAAAACGGAATGTCGTCGGTGCTCTGGGGCGGGTTGGAGCGGCGCAGCAGCACCTCGGCGGGCGGCGTGCTGTCGCCGCGGATGATGTCCTCGTATGACTTGCCGGGAGTCTTGCTCTCGATCTTGCCAACTTCCACGTTCATTCGCCGTCTCCCCGGACTGCCGAGCGTCGCCTGGTCACAAGCAGACGTGTCAGTTTATACCTGAATATAGTTCCCGAGTCACCGACCTCCGAGCCGGCTACAGGTGCAGCACGGCCTTGGAGATGATTTCGCGCTGGATTTCCTTGGCGCCGCCATAGATCGACGCGGCGCGCTTGTTGAGGTACTTGCCGGTCACCGCCGCGCCATAGGCCGGACCCGGATAGTGGTCGTCGTTGACCATGCCCGACGGGCTGGGCGGCGGCAGCGGCGAGGCGTAGTAGTCCATGGCCTCGACCGCCAGCTCGCTGATCCGCTGGTTGATCTCGACGCCGGTGGCCGACAGCACCGAGCCTTCCGGGCCGGGACGCTGGCCGGCGGCGACCGACGACATGATGCGCCGCTCGGTCATCTCAAGGCCCATGACGCCGATCTCCAGCTTGGCCAGCTCGGTCGAGAAATACGGGTCCTTGATCAGCGGCGTCTGGCCGCTGAGCTGGGCGGCGCACATGCCGCGCAGCTTCTGGATGGCGGCCTTGTATTCGCCCGACGCGCCGCCGGCGCGCTCGAATTCCAGCAGGAACTTGCCATAGTCCCAGCCCTGGCCTTCGGCGCCGACCCGCTGGCTCACGGGAATGCGGACGTCGTCGAAGAACACCTGGTTGACCTCGTGATCCAGGCCCAGCGTGATGATCGGGTCAACCTTGATGCCCGGCGAGCGCATGTCGACGAGGACGAAGGTGATGCCCTCCTGCTTCTTGCCGCTATTGCCGGTGCGCACCAGGCAGAAGATCCAGTCAGCGACGTGTGCGTTGGTGGTCCAGATCTTCGAGCCGTTGAGCACGTAGTCGTCGCCGTCGCGCACCGCGCGCATCTTCAGGCTGGCCAGGTCCGATCCGGCGCCCGGCTCCGAATAGCCCTGGCACCAGTAATGCTCGCCCGACAGGATCCTGGGAAGGAAGTAGTCTTTCTGCTCCTGGGTGCCGTAGGTGAAGATCACCGGACCCACATAGCGCAGGCTCATCGGAATCAGCCGCGGCGCGCCGGCCAGCGAGCATTCCTGCAGGAAGATGTATTGCTGGGTCGGGGTCCAGCCGGTGCCGCCATATTCCTTCGGCCAGAAATAGCCGATCCAGCCCTGGCGGTGCAGCCGGCGGTGCCACTCCATCACGATGTCCTTCTCCACCCAGACGGTAGTGGTTTTCGCGGTCGCGTCGCGGATGTCCTGGGTGAGCTGCTCGTCGAGGAACGCGCGCACCTCGGACTGGAAGGCTTTGAGATCGGTGTCGAATTCCAGGTCCATGAGAGTATACCCCGGTATAGTTCAGGCCGCGGGACGGTACCGCCAGGAGGGGTGGCGGCGCAAGCGGGACAGCTAGAGTTCAGGCGGCCGTTCGTTCGGATTGTCGCTGACGTAGTAGTCCACCCAGCGGTGGAAATACTGGTTGCCGCGTTCGTTCCGGCCGAACACCACGTTGTCGAACGGCAGCGCGTTCAGGCTCCTCTGGATACGCTCGCCCAGCACGTAGTCCTCGCCATAGGTGACGTCGTAGAGGAACTGGGCAGTCGCCAGCAGCGCCGCCTCCTCCTCGGCATCCTTCGGCGGGCGCGGGTGCACGTAGTAGAGGATGGTGCGGTTCCTGTCGGGCGTCGGCCCCGGGATGATCTGGGCGATCTGGCCGAGGCCGAGGCCCAGATACATGGAGATGTTGGGGAACAGGGTGCGCACGAAGGTGAAGCCCTGCTCCTCGAATTTGTGCAGGTCGTCCCGACCGGCGCCATCCATGACGCCGATGTTGGTGGTGCCGTAGGCGACCCGCATATGCGGCCCGAAGGCGTGGAACTCCATCAGATTGTTCAGGGTTACCTTCAGGATGGTTTCCTTGTGCAGCGTGGAGAAATGATAGCCCTCGAGATAGCCGTCGAAGGCGATCTTCCAGTTGGCGCCGGTCATCTCCTTGGACGCGAGGAAATGCCAGTCCTCGAAGCGGTGCGGCGCGACGTCGTCGATCATGCCGCCCAGCCAGTCGTCCAGGTCCAGCTCCATGCCCGGTCTCAGGATGGCGAAGATCATGCCGGCGCGCTCGTCGCAGGCCAACTCGGTCAGGCCGAACTCGTCCTTGTCGATCGGGCCGAACTTGTGCGCCTCGGACACGGCGAACAGCGAGCCGTCGTTGCGGAACGTCCAGCCGTGATAGGGGCACACGAAGCGGCTGGCGTTGCCCAGCCCGTCGGCCGCGATCGGCGCGCCACGGTGGCGGCAGGCATTGATGAAGGCGCGCGGCCTGCCGTCCTTGCCGCGGGCGATCAGCAGCGGGATGCCGACCATCTCGAACGCCTTGTAGTCTCCGGGCCTGGGCATCTCGCAAGTCAGCGCCACCATCACCGGCAGGCGCTTGAAGATGGTCTCCACCTCGCGCTCCCAGCGCTGCGGGTCGCTGTAGGCGCTGACCGGCACCTCCATGATGTCGTCGGCCTGGTCGGTGGTGTCGTTCCGGTGATGCGCGACGATGCGTTCGGCGATCGCGTTGTACTCTTGCGCGCGGTCCATCCTATTCCCCGTATGGCATGCGGCCAGTGCACATGCTACCGGATCGATGGTAGCGCCGCTATCGCGGCGACCCCTCATCCGGCGCTTCGCGCCACCTTCTCCCGCAAGGGGAGAAGGGTTCGATCCGGCACCGGCAGAGGCCCCTCTCCCCCTGCGGGAGAGGGTTAGGGTTAGGGGGATCTCTCCGCGCCTACGCCGCCAGCTTGATCCCCTTGGCGAGCGTCACCGGGATCGGCACCGGGATTTCCAGCAGCTGCTGGGCCTTGCCCTTGGCCAGCTGGTCAAGGCGCAGGGTCGCCATGCCGCCGCCGCCCAGCGCCTCGTGCAGCAGGAAATTGACCGCGTGCAGGCCGGGTACGTCGAAGCGCTCGACGCGCGGATTGGCGGCGCCGCGGAACTCGTGGGCGAACCATTCCTTCACCACGTCCGCGGTCAAGGCGGCGCGGATATAGGGCAGGAGCTCCGGCTTGCGGGCGATGACGGCCACGTTGAACTTGTCGCCCTTGTCGCCCGAGCGGCCCCAGGCGATGTCGACCAGCCGGACGCGGACGGCGTCCTTGCCCAGCGGCGGCGCGTCCTCGACGGCGGGGCGCTCGATGGCGGCGGGGTCGAAGCCGCCGGCGGTGGTGAGGGCGACCGGCTCGGTCTTGCCGGCGATATCGATGGACGCCCGCACCCGGTCCTTGGGCAGGGCGAACGAGAACAACCGCACCACCTTGTTCACGTCGGGCCGGCCGCCGTGCCAGCCGGTGTTGCCGACCATCATGGCGGTCATCGGCGCGGTGATCTCGCGGCCGAACAGGGCGCAGGCGTGCTTGTCGGTGTGCTCGACCGATATCTTGGAGATCACCTCGCGGGTATCGCGCGTCCGCGCATGGGCGCCGTAGCTGCTTTCCGCGCCCAGCGACTCGATGTTGACGGCGCGGAACGGACCCATGTTGCGCTCGCGCAGCATCTCTTCCATGCGCTCGATCAGCGCGGCCGCCTGCCGCTCGGCCTTGACGGCGGCGTTCATGCCGACGACCGGCAGGATGCCGACCGACCGGTAGCCATCCTCGAAGGTGGTGCAGACCTTGAAGGTGCCGGTGGGCGGATAGCCCTTGGCGCCGGACACGCGCACCCGGTCCTTGCCGACTTCCTCAACCTTCACCTGCGTCCAGTCGCACGCCACGTCGGGCAGCAGGTAGGCCTGCGGGTCACCGACTTCGTAGAGCGTCTGCTCGGAGATGGTGCCGACGGTGACGAGGCCGCCGGTGCCCGGTGCCTTGGTCACGATACAGCTACCGTCCGCGAAACACTCGGCGATGGGATAGCCGATATGGGCCCAGTCCTCGACCTGCTCCCAGTCGGTGAACGTGCCGCCGGTCGACTGCGCGCCGCATTCCAGCAGGTGGCCGGTGAGACTCCCGGCCGACATCATGTCGTAGTCGGTGTCGGCCCAGCCGAACTCGTACATCAGCGGACCGAGCACCAAGGCCGAGTCGACGACGCGGCCGGTGATCACCACATCGGCACCGCGGGCGAGCGCCTCGGCGATGGGCCTGCCGCCCAGATAGGCGTTGGCGCTGGCGATGCGCGACGGGGCGGGGAACGCCTCGCCCGAATACATCTCGGCGACGTCCGAGGCGGCGAGGTCGGCGACCTGGTCGAGGATGTTGTCACCCTCGACCACGGCGATCTTCAGCGACACGCCCGCCTCGGCGGCGATTTCTTCCATGCGGGCGCGGCAGGCGCGTGGATTGACGCCGCCCGCGTTGGTGACGACCTTGATGCCGCGGCGCGCGATCTCGCGGATATTGTCCTTCCACACCCACTCGGTGAAATCGTGGGCATAGCCGCCCTCGGGATTCCGGGAATAGGCCTTGGCGAGCACCGACATGGTCAGCTCGGCCAGATAGTCGAGCACGAGATAGTCCACGTCGCCGCCCTTGATCAACTGGGGCGCGGCCGTCGAGCTGTCGCCCAGGAAGCCGCCGGCCGATCCGATCCTAACCGTCTTGCTCATCGTCATCTCCCGCTCGCCAACCGCGCCGCTTATGATAACCTGCGCCCGCGCTGGTTCTATGACCGTTCCGTTTACCGTATAACCGCCGTAGGGAAAACTGGGGAAGTAAACAATGACGCTGAATGTTCTTCTGGTCACCAAGGGCCACCCGTTCGACTACAACGGCTTCTACGCCATCTTCGACGATAACAAGGACCTCAACACGACGGTGGTCGAGCAGCCGGCGGCGCAGATCATCCTGCGGCCCGAATACGTCAAGGATTACGACGCGGTGGTGTTCTACGACATGTGGGGCACCGAGCACGACGGCGCCCGCGCGTTCAAGCAGCCGCCCGCCCATTACATCGACACCATCCTCAAGCTGCTCGACAGCGGCAAGGGCCTGGTGCTGCTGAACCACGCGCTGGTGCAGTGGCCGGGCTGGTCGACCTGGCGCGACATCTCCGGCACGTCCTTCATGCTGGAGGAAGGCGAGCTCTACGGCGAGAAGGTTCCCGGGTCAGGCTATCGCGGCGGCGGCGGCGAGCCGCACCGCAACGGCACCCATTTCCTGTCGGTGGTCGATCCGTCGCACCCGGCGACCAGGAACCTGGGTAATGGCTTCACGGTGACCGACGAGATCTACATCAAGACGCCGGGCTTCGAGAAGAATCCCGACATCGTCCCGCTGCTGCGCAGCGACTATGATTTCTCGCCCGCCAACTTCAACCCGCCGCCGCTGGCGCCCAAGGAGCAGCAGCAGAACTGGAACCATCCGCACGGCTCCAACCTCATCGCCTGGGCCAAGCGCAGCGGCAACAGCCCGGTGGTGGCAAGCGAGGCCGGCGACGGCCCGGCTGCCTATTCCAACCCGGCGTTCCGCCAGTTCCTCGCCGATGCCATCAAGTGGGTGGCGTCGGACGAGGCGAAGGCGTGGGCGCGGAAGAAGTAGGGTGGTGAGGTGAGCGGCGTCCGCGCGGCGGCCCGCCGGCTGATTCCCGCGGCGTTGCTGAACTGGTATCGCCACCGGCGAACCGAGCTCGAGGAGACGCGAAATGCCGCGCGGAGCCACGGCGAGGTCTTCGACGACATCTACCGCAACTACCGCTGGGGCGGGCGAGGGCGCGCGGCCTTCTTCTCGGGCCACGGGTCCAACGACGAAGCCGCCGACCCCTATGTGCGCTGCGTCCGCGATTTCATCGGCGCCCACGGCATCGACTCGGTCTGCGATCTGGGGTGCGGCGACTTTCGGGTGGGGGCGGAGATCGCGTCCGCCGTCGGCCGTTATATCGGCATCGACGTGGTGCCGGGCCTTGTCGACTGGCTGAACGCCAACCATGCGCAGCCCGGCAAGGTCATGTTTCGCTGCGCCGACATGGCCGCCGATCCGTTGCCGGCCGCCAACCTCTATCTTATCCGCCAGGTACTGCAGCATCTCAGCAACGATGCCATCGCCCGCGTCGTGGCCAATCTGCCGCCCGCCGGTTGGCTCATCGTCACGGAGCATCAGCCCGACGACGCCCGCCTGATATCGCCAAACCGGGACAAGCGATCAGGGTCTACTATCCGCCTTCAGAAGGGCTCGGGCGTCTATCTTGAACGCCCGCCCTTCAGCCTTCGCGGCTTTGACGGGATGATTTTGGAGGTTGTCGGCGAGAACCATGCCGGCAAGCCCGAAGGCTTCATCCGTTCGTTTCTGTTCCGTCTCGGCGGGCCTGACGGCTTCTAGCTGTTGTCCTCGACCGGCGCGTCGGGACCGTTCTTCTTGATGGAGGCGATGGCGTTCTGGGCGGCCGCCTTGGACGAGTAGCCCTCGGTGGTGAACATGGTCTCGGCGTTGAACTTGAACTTCACGCGGTACTCGCCCGCCTTGTCCTTCCAGATTTCGAACTTGTGTGCCATCGAAAGTGCTCCATGGGTTGCCGAGGGAGCGTCACTCTAACACCCGAACTGTTACAGCCCGTTCAACAGATCGAGAGTGCGTGAGTCGGGCTTGCCACCATGGAAGGCATCGAGCGCCGCGTCGAACAGGGCTGCGTCGGGTTCGTCCGCCGCTTCGCGGAACAGGGTGAGGCACGACCGGAACTTCATGTCGTCGGGCGAGCCGAGAATGTCGATCGCCGGCCGGCCCGCCTGCCGCAGCATCAGCCGCACGCCCTCGCGCAGGCGCGGACCCAGCACCGGGTCGGCCAGGTAGCGGCGGGCATGGTCGAGGTCACTTATCGCGTAAAGCTGCGCCCGGTGACTGAAGCCCAGCCCGGCGAGCTGCGGGAACACGAACCACATCCAGTGGGTGCGCTTGTGTCCTGCGGACAGCTCGGCCTTCACCCGCGGCCAGACGAAATTCTGCGCCTCGATGAAATGGGCAAGGTCGGAGGCGGTCATGGATTCAATTTAGGCCGTCACGATTGCGAACGAAGCGCCTCGATGCAGGTAAAATCATATCCGTGTCCCTGAGCTTGTCGAAGGGCCTCGCATCGGCATTCGTGCAAGGCCCTTCGACAAGCTCAGGGACACGGTGAAATTACAGCGTTGCACCACGTCTGAATCGCGCGCTTCTGCTGCAACGATGGGGAAACTACTGCCCCAGCATCCGGTTGACCGCGCTGGTCACCGCCAGCAGCGAGGCGTCGACGATGTCGGCGCTGATGCCGACGCCCCAGACGGTCTTGCCGTTGGCGCTCTGGGCCTCGATGTAGGTGACCGATCTGGCTTCGGCGCCGTGGCCGATGGCGTGCTGGTGGTAGTCGAGCACGTTGAAGTCGACGCCGCAGTTGTTCTTCACCGCGTCCACATAGGCGGCGATCGGGCCGTTGCCGAAGCCCTCGATGTCCTGCGTCACGCCGCCTAACACCACCTGGGCGTGGATGTCGCGCTGGTCGGGCCGGCCGGAGACGGGCAGGGTGGTGTGGCTGTGGTACTCGATCGGCGTCTTGCGGTTCAGGTACTCATTCTGGAACGTCTCCCAGATCAGCTTCGGCTCGATCTCCTTGCCGGTTTCGTCGGCGATCTTCTGGATCACCTTCGAGAACTCCACCTGCAGCAGGCGCGGCGTGTCGAGGCCGTAGTCGGACTTCAGGATATAGGCGATGCCGCCCTTGCCCGACTGGCTGTTGATCCGGATGATCGCCTCGTAGGAGCGGCCCAGATCGGCCGGGTCGATGGGCAGGTAAGGCACTTCCCACACTTTGCTGTTCGAGGCGGCCAGCGCGTCGAAGCCCTTCTTGATGGCGTCCTGGTGCGAGCCGGAGAACGCCGTGAACACCAGGTCGCCGGCATAGGGATGGCGCGGATGGACCGGCAGCTGGTTGCAGTATTCGGCGGTCTGGCGCACCTCGTTGATGCGCGAGAAGTCCAGGGTCGGGTCGACGCCCTGGGTGTACATGTTCAGCGCCAGGGTGACGATGTCGACATTGCCGGTGCGCTCGCCATTGCCGAACAGGGTGCCCTCGATGCGGTCGGCGCCGGCCATGAAGCCCAGTTCGGCCGCCGCGACGCCGGTGCCCCGGTCGTTATGCGGGTGCAGCGACAGATAGAAGCTGTCGCGCTTGTGGAAGTTGCGGTGGCACCACTCGATCTGGTCGGCATAGATGTTCGGCGTCGCCATTTCGACCGTCGCCGGCAGGTTGATGATCATCTTGTGCCCGGGCGTCGACTCGAACACGTCGATCACCGCCGCGCAGACGTCGCGGGCGAATTCCAGCTCGGTGCCGGTGAAGCTTTCCGGCGAATATTCGAAGATCCAGTGGGTCTCCGGTCTGGCGTCGGCCAGCTGCTTGACCAGCCTGGCGCCGCGCACGGCGATGTCGGTGATGCCGGCCTCATCCAGGCCGAACACCACGCGCCGCTGCAGCGTCGAGGTCGAGTTGTAGAGATGGACAATCGCCCGGTGCACGCCCTTCAGCGACTCGAAGGTGCGCTCGATCAGCTCGGGGCGCGCCTGGGTCAGCACCTGGATGGTGACGTCCTCGGGGATCATGTTGCCTTCGACGAGCTGGCGCACGAAGGCGAAGTCGGTGTCGGAGGCGGCGGGGAAGCCGACCTCGATCTCCTTGAAGCCCAGCTCGACCAGCATCTTGAACATGCGGGCCTTGCGGTCGGCGTCCATGGGCTCGATCAGCGCCTGGTTGCCGTCGCGCAGGTCGACCGAGCACCAGATCGGCGGCCTGGTGATGACGGCGGACGGCCATTGCCGGTCGGCCAGGGGTATCGGCTTGAACGGCGTGTATTTCTGGGTGGCGTCGGTAGGCATGTTGGTCACGGTCCTGGTTCCTTTGCTGCCGGCGCGCGCGGCGCTCTGGCGGAATGGGTCAATTCGGGTCGCGGCGCACGATGCTGCCGTCAGTCGGCTCGCGGGCAGGCGCGTCGGCGCCGGTCAGGCCCGCGAACCGCCCATAAGTCGCAGCGCGCGCCGAACCGCCGCGCTGTTCAAGGGTCCGTGTCTGTCGATTTGATCCGTCACTGTCGTCATCCAATCGCGTGTTCGTCTCATGGCCCAAAGGCCCGGCCGGCCTCGTCCCGCTCTAGAGGGACAGGCTGGTAAGTCGAAGCGTCAGCGATTTGTACGTGCGGATCATGGCGACATAACTACGGATGGCCACGGAATTGTCAAGCGACGACGAGGAAGGCGGATCCGTCGGTGGCCCTGCGCTAACGGATGCGCCGGCACAACGAATGCGGCATGATATCAGGGCGCTGAACCGAAAAGGCTCCCATGAGAACGATGCCATGACGTCCGAGGAAATGGCCCAGCACGTCGCCGCCATCTGCCGGGACGAAGGCATCAGGGTGCTGCCCCATTCGCGCGGCGGGCGCGCGTCCAAGTCTCACAAGGTCATCGCCATCCGCCCGGTGAAGAGCGCCATCACCTACGCCGTGGCGCTGCACGAGCTGGGCCACGTGCTGGGTCCGTGGCAGTCGCAGCCGAGGCTCTATGCCGAGGCTGGCGCGTGGAAATGGGCGAAGGAAGTGGCCCTGATCTGGACGCCTGCCATGGCAGACAAGATGTCCCGCTCGCTGCACTCCTACGTGTTGTGGGCCGAGCGCCGCGCCCCCCGGATCAAGCTGCCCGAGGACGACCACGAGTTCTGGATGCTGCGCGGCGATGCGCCGGAGCCGAGGACGCGGAAGGTCCCGGCGAAGCAGCGCCGGAGGATGAGGGTGCTGCGGATGATTTTCGGAAGATAAAACTCGATCATCATCTTCGCATGCGGGCTAGAAGCTAGTCATTTTTGCCACCCGCTCAATCGGGGGAGGTGACAACCTTCTAACGCCAAATCAGAAATTGGACCTAGAGGTTATGGATTGCTGGTAGGACTAGAGGCGATTTCTGGTCGCGGTTGGTTGGCTAGGCGTGCATAGGTATCCTTTATTCCTTGGCGGATAAGTTGGCGCGCATACGCGCTGTCGAAGCGAAGGGTACCATCGAAGAAACCTCCGATCTTTGTTAATGGGTAGAACGTCTTTAGCGGTGGAACGCGAATCTGCTCGATCATTTCGACGTAACGATGTCCGAAACGGTCAAAATCCAGACGCATCCTCTCCTCCATTTCCTCCTGTTCTTCAGGTAATATGATGCACTCCGCTAAGGGCGAAATGTAGTTCTCTAGTTCTGCAATAATCCAACGTTTCGGCGTAATATCCATTTTATTCAAAGCGTCCTCGTCGTTCTGAAAGGGTTCAAGCGTAATCAAGAATAACTCGTCTAGGCCATGTAAAATCAGGGGGTGCCACGGAAGATTGTCAACCACACCACCGTCGACGTGCTGAAAACCGAAAAAGTCCACTGGGGCGACTAGGCCAAAGGGCAATGCAGCTGATGACATCAACTTGTCAACGGCATCCTGCGGCTCAAGTTCTGATAGATCGTCGTATCGCGGCTGCCAGATTCGATGCCGGACAGGGCGGACCGCGCGTCGTTCAAAATCTTTCGAAATTATGCTCATCGGTTCATCAGCGTATCTTGGGTCTCCGAATATTGGCTCCCACTCGATCTGCCCTCTAAAATCGATACGGTCACGCAAAATTGCAGAGGTCGCGTATGTTGGGCAAGAGAACGGTTTTGATCTGATAATTGCGCTGACTGTGTCGCGTAGGGGGGCCGATGAAAAGACAAATTGATTAGATGAAAACGGTGATATTCGCCCCAAGGAATGACGATAAATCAAGCCTAAGAAATGAACTATCGGCGATAGAATCACTATAGATCCAATTAACGCTGGGATAAACATTTCAAACGGCGCAGATAAAGTTAGGGCGATTGCGGGGCCGCCGATAATTAACATGTTTTTACTGTCATATTTTTGTAGAAATCCCCTATATAGACCATATGGGAGAGCAATTAAAAATATTGCAAAGGGAAACAATCCAGTTTTTAACGAGCTATTAGAGTTTCCAAGATACAGGAATATAGAACATGATATGATGGTCATTGTGAGCGCCAACACAAGTGCGACTGGTTTCTCCGCCGAGTGTGTCTCTCGATTTAATGTGGCCCGGAAGAGCTGTATGATTAAGTGAAGTATCGACCATAACTGTATGAAAGATCTTGAAAATCGACCCGCGAGGCGAACTGGGTAAGTCGTATCAAAACTTAGATTTTTCCAGACTTTGAATCCCAAGCTGAGCGAATTTGTTGACCAAAGTGCCGCGTTTAGAGCCCCCACAGAAGTACCTGTGATGACTTCAAAGTTATAGCCTAACCGTTTCATTGCAACGAGACAGCCAAAGGCGTATGCCCCCTTAGCCCCACCCCCGGCTAAGACCAGTCCGCGTCGTTTTACCTTACTATCTGATTCTGTCTGATCCATTGTGCGGCTCAAAAAGCTAAGGCAATACTAGATTATGTCGCAGGTCAATTGTTCTAACGACTTTCCCATCATCGAGTTCAGTGGACATCCTACGGTTACTGAGCGGGCTAGGCTGCCGGTCAAGATTTCCGCGCGCCCGGGAATGAAGACGGAGTTTGTAGGTCACCCAGCCCCAATGCCTTGATCAGCCCATTGTCCACCACGCCCGGCGGCAGGCCGTGGTCCTGGCGGAACCGGGTGATCGCGGCCCGCGTGTTGGGGCCGATGTCGCCGTCGGCGGCGCCGACTTCGGCGTAGCCCAGGTCGCGCAGCTTCCTCTGGATGTCGATGACGTCCAGCACGCCGGGTTGCTCGCTCGGCGGCACGCCGCCGCCCATAACCCGGCGGACCTTGTTCAGCCAGGCTTCGCGGTCTTCCTGGCCGTTCAGCCCGCCATTGATGCGGCGGGTGACGTTGCCGAAATTGCCGGTGTCGCAGATGTCGTTGAGGCCCTTCCACTTCCAGAAGCCGCAGGCCACCGTCAGCGCGTGCTCGGGCGCGAACGCCAAGTCGGGGGAGCCCTCGAGGTCGAGGCCGGTGCGCTGGCCTACCTGCTGGTAGCCGTCGCGGCCGGTGATCTGGATGTAGCCGCGACCGCGGTAGTTCCAGCCGTCGCCCGAGGCGCTGCCCCGGTTGCCCATGCGCTCGCCATAGACGGTGTTGGCCAGCAGCTCGGGATTGCCGGCGCAGCGGCTGGCGGACGCCAGTGTCGGGAACCGGCCCGGCCACACCTCGCGCAGCCGCTGGGCGCGGTAGTTGAGATTCTCCTGCATGATGGTGAGGCCGCCGGACTCGTGGCCGATCTGCGCCAGGAAGTAGTGCAGCCGCGTCGGCGTGTCGCTGATGCCGAAACGGCCCAGCACATCTTCGGATTGCGCGGCGAACGCGGCCAGGTGCCCGGCCGGTCCGCGCGGGTAGAGCGCACGGATGGTGTCGATAGACAGCATGATCCCCTCCAAGTCCCCAGGCGCCCATTCAATGGGATCATTTTACCTGAAGCCGGGGCGCGAGTCCCCGGCGGGAATCAGGCGCTGAGGGCGGCGTCGAGCTGTTCCTGGGCTTCCATCCAGAGGGATTCCTCGCGCTCCAGCTCGGCCTTGATCTCGTTCACCAACCGGCTGAGGCGCTCGATCCGCGGCTTGTCGCCGGCGGCATAGATCTTCGGGTCGGCAAGGTTCAGCTCGGCCTTGGCCAGATCGGCCTCAAGCCTGGCGATGCGCGCCTCGTGGTCGCGGACCTTGTTGCGCAACGGCGTGGCGTTCTGCCGCTGGCCCTTCGACGAACCGGCCACCGCGACCGGCCTGTCGTCGCCCTTGCGATTCGCGCCAGGCTCCTTCTTGGTGCCGCGCTGCGAGAGCAAGAGACGCTTGTAGTCCTCCATGTCACCGTCGAACGGCGCCACCTTGCCGCCCTGCACCAGCCAGAGCTGGTCGGCGACGGTTTCGACCAGATGCGGGTCGTGGCTGATCAGGATCACCGCGCCCGGATAGTCGTTGAGCGCGTGGACCAGCACCTCGCGGCTCTCGATGTCCAGATGGTTGGTCGGCTCGTCGAGGATCATGATGTGCGGCGCGTCGAGCGCGGCCAATGCCATCAGCAGCCGCGCCTTCTGGCCGCCGGACAGCTTCTCGACCGGGTTGAGCACGATGTCGGCACCGATGCCGGCCGCGCCGAGCCGGCCGCGAAGCTGGCTCTGGCCTTCCTGCGGCAGCTTGCGCATCAGGTGCTGCAGCGAGTTCTCGCCCTCGACCAGCTCGTCGAGTTGGTGCTGGGCGAAGAAGCCGATGCGCAGCTTGGACGACTTGGTCAGCTTGCCGGCCATCAGCGGCAGCCGGCCGGCCAGCAGCTTGGCGAAGGTGGACTTGCCCTCGCCATTGGCACCGAGCAGCGCGATACGGTCGTCCTGGTCGAGGCGCAAATTCAGGTTCTTCAACACCGGCACGCCGTCATAGCCGACCACCGCGTTCTCGAACGTTACCAGCGGCGGCGCCAGTTCCTCGGGCGCCGGGAAGTGGAACGGCGCGACCGCGTTCTCGGACACCGCGAGGATCGGCTTCATGCGCTCCAGCATCTTCACCCGCGACTGGGCCTGGCGCGCCTTGGACGCCTTGGCCTTGAAGCGGTCGACGAAGCTCTGGATGTGGGCGCGCTGGGCATCCTGCTTGCGCTTCATGGACAGCTGCTGTTCCAGCTTCATCCGGCGCTCGGTGTCGAACTGGTCGTAGGTGCCGGTGTAGTAGGTCAGCTTCTGGCCGGTCAGGTGCAGGATGCCGTCCACCGACCGGTTCAGCAGCTCGCGGTCATGGGAGATGATCAGCGCGGTGTGCGGGTACTTGGCGATGAAGCTTTCCAGCCAGACCGTGCCTTCCAGATCGAGATAGTTGGTCGGCTCGTCGAGCAGCAGCAGGTCGGGCTGGGAAAACAGCACCGCGCCCAGCGCGACGCGCATGCGCCAGCCGCCGGAGAATTCGTGGCACGGCCGCTGCTGCGCCTGCGCATCGAAGCCCAGGCCCGACAGGATCTGGCCGGCGCGCGCCTCGGCCGAATAGGCGTCGATGTCGGCCAGGCGGATCTGGATCTCCGCGATGCGGTGCGGATCGGTCGCGGTTTCGGCTTCGGCAAGCAGCGCATGGCGCTCCACGTCGGCCATCATCACGGTATCGAGCAGGCTGTGCTCGGTCGCGGGCGCTTCCTGGGCGACGCCGCCGATGCGGAAGTTGCGCGGCACCTCGATCTCGCCGTCGTCCAGCGACAGCTCGCCGCGGATCAGCCGGAACAGGGTGGTCTTGCCCGTGCCGTTGCGGCCGACCATGCCGACCTTGTGCCCCGTCGGGATCACCGCCGAGGCATTGTCGAACAGGCGGTGGCCCACCATGGTGAAACTTATGTTGCGGATCGCCAGCATGGCGCGAACAAGTGGCCTCTCGGGCGGCCGATGTCAACGCCCGGAACTCGGCAAGTCCCATGCACGCGGCGCTTGGCGGGCGCCGGCGCTGGCCAAGGCGCGAGTTGCCAGCAGGCCGTCCGATCCCCTAAGCTTCGCTCCCAATCTGGAAAGGGGATCGACATGAGCATCTACGATATTCCGGTTCGCAAGATCGACGGCAAGGACGCCTCGCTGAAGGATTACAAGGGCGACGTGCTGCTGGTCGTCAACGTGGCGTCCAAGTGCGGCCTGACGCCGCAATACGAGGCGCTGGAGAAGACCTACCAGTCCTACCGCGACAAGGGCTTCAAGGTGCTGGGCTTCCCGGCCAACAATTTCGCCGGGCAGGAGCCGGGCTCCGACGCCGAGATCCAGGATTTCTGCTCGACCAAGTTTGACGTGGATTTCCCCTTGTTCTCGAAGATCAGCGTCCAGGGCGACGACCGTCATCCGCTCTACAAGGAGCTGATCGCCGAGCATCCGGGGCGCACCAACAAGCCGGACAGCCAGCTGAAGAAGATCCTCGACGAGCGCGGCCTGGCGTCGAAGAACGAAACCGACATCATGTGGAACTTCGAGAAGTTCCTGGTCAGCCGCGACGGCAAGGTGGTCGGCCGCTTCGCCCCGGACATCGCGCCCGACGACCCGACGATCACCGGGGCGATCGAGAAGGAACTGTCGGCCTAGGGCCGACAGCACCCCTCATCCGGCGCTACGCGCCACCTTCTCCCACAAGGGGAGAAGGGTTCGATGCGGCACCCTCCGAGTCCCCTCTCCCCTTGTGGGAGAGGGCTAGGGTGAGGGGGGCCGTGCCGCGCGTTCATCCTCGCCGCAGGGAAGCCCATGGATATCGAACCCTTCACCGTCGCGATCCCCGACGAGGCGATCGACGATGTGAAGCGGCGCCTCAAGGCGACGCGCTTTCCCGATGACTTCGCCAATGACGACTGGAAATACGGCACGCCGACGGCGTATCTGAAGTCGCTGGTCGAGTACTGGATCGAGGAATACGACTGGCGCGCCGCCGAGCGGGAGATGAATGCGTTTGCGCACTTCCGGACCGAGATCGACGGCGTTCCGGTCCACTTCATCCACCACAGGAGCCGGAAGAAGAACGCCGTCCCGATCATCGTCAGCCATGGCTGGCCGTGGTGCTTCTGGGACATGCGGCACGTCATCCGGCCGCTGGCCGAGGGCAAGCCGGCGTTCGACGTGATCGTGCCGTCGCTCCCGGGATTCGGCTTCTCGACGCCGCTCAGGGTGCCCGGCATCAACTGGTGGCGCACCGCCGACCTGTGGCACAAGCTGATGACCGAAGGGCTCGGCTATCCGAAATACGCCGCGAGCGGCGGCGACTGGGGCGCGCTGGTGACCAGCCAACTCGGTCACAAATACGCCGCCAGCCTGCACGGCATCCACCTGATGCACGCCATCCCGCTCACCCTGTTCAACCACGAGCGGCCGTGGGACATCACCGGCGGCGCGCTGGTGCCGCCGTCGGTCACCGGTGAGCTGCGCGAGGCGGTCCATGCCCGCCAGCGGCGCATCGCCAGCCATGTGGCCGTCCAGGTGCTCGATCCCATGACCTTGGCGAACGGCCTCAACGATTCGCCCGCCGGGCTGCTGTCGTGGCTGGTCGAGCGGCGGCGCGCCTGGGGCGACACAAATGGTGACGTGGAATCGCGGTTCCCGAAAGAGCACCTGATCACCACCACCATGCTCTACTGGCTGACCGGCAGCTTCCATACCTCGGCGCGCTACTACGCCGAGGCGGCGCACAATCCGTGGAAGCCGTCCCACGACCGGATGCCGGCCGTCGAGGCGCCGGTCGCGGTCACGTTCCTGGGCGGCGAAAAGGATCCGGCGGTGTCGGACCCGGTCGCGGCCTTTAGGGGCAGCGAGCGGGCGAAGGTCTACAACCTCCGCCAGGTGACGGCGCATCCGACCGGCGGCCATTTCGGTCACTATGAGGAGCCGGAGGCGGTGGTCGCGGCCATCCGCGCCATGTTCGCTTCGTCGCGCTAGTGGCGTCAGGCGGTTGCCCTTATGCTGGCGGGAAAACGCCCGGCGGCAGGAGGAACGAGCTATAGCGAAGAAGGCCAAGCGCGGCGTGGTCGGGCGGAGTCTGCGCCTGCTGGGGATGCTGGTGGCGGTCCTGCTGCTGGCGCCGGCGGTCATCCTTCTCGCCTACCGCTTCGTGCCGCCGCCCGTCACGCCGCTCATGCTGATCCGGCTGACCGAGGGCTACGGCATCGACAAGGACTGGACGTCGATCGGCCGCATTTCGCCCAACCTGCAGCGCGCGGTCATGGCGTCGGAGGATGCCAAGTTCTGTATCCACAACGGCTTCGACTGGGAGGCGCTGGAGGAGAATGTCGGCAAGCTGCAGCGGGGCAAGCGCTCGCGCGGCGGCAGCACCATCTCCATGCAGACGGCGAAGAACCTGTTCCTGTGGCCGCACCGGTCGTTCGTTCGCAAGGGGATCGAAGCCTACCTGACGCTCTGGGTGGAGTTCCTGCTGCCGAAGGAGCGTATCCTGGAGTTGTATTTGAACATCGCCGAATGGGGCAAGGGCATCTACGGCGCCGAGGCGGCGGCCCGGCACCATTTCGGCGTGTCGGCCTCGAAGCTCAGCCCGCGTCAGGCCGCGCTGCTTGCCGTCACGCTGCCCTTGCCGCTGGAGTACAATCCAGGCAGGCCCGGACCATACCTCTCGAAGCGCGCCGGGGTGATCCAGGGCCGCATGTATTCGGTGCCGTATACCGCCAAAGGCGTCTGCAAGGAACAATGAAGCCATGACCCTGCTCAAACCGGACAGCATCTATCTCGGCACCGGGGCGGCGCCCCAGTATCTCAGCCTCAAGCGCGGCAACCGGCACGGCCTGATCGCCGGGGCGACCGGCACGGGCAAGACCGTGTCGCTGCAGATCCTGGCCGAGGGCTTCTCCCGCGCCGGCGTGCCGGTGTTCATGGCCGACGCCAAGGGCGACCTGTCGGGCATCTGCCAGGCCGGCGCGCCGAAGGATTTCCTGCTCAAGCGGGCGGCGCAGATCGGCCTCGACGACTACGGGTTCGAGGCGTTCCCGGTGGTGTTCTGGGACCTGTTCGGCCAGCAGGGCCATCCGGTGCGCACGACCGTGTCCGAGATGGGTCCGCTGCTGCTCAGCCAGATGCTGGCGCTCAATGACGTGCAGGAAGGCGTGCTCAACATCGCCTTCCGGGTGGCCGACGAGCAGGGCCTGCTGCTGCTCGACCTGAAGGATTTGCGCGCCATGCTGAGCCATATCGCCGAGAACGCGGCGCAGCTCACCAACGAATACGGCAATGTCTCGAAGGCCTCCGTCGGCTCCATCCAGCGTGCGCTGCTGACCCTGGAGAACGAGGGCGCCGAAGGCTTCTTCGGCGAGCCGGCGCTGGAGCTGCGCGATTTCCTCGCGCACGGGCCGGACGGGCGCGGCACCATCAACATCCTGGCGGCCGACAAGCTGATCCAGTCGCCGAAAACCTACGCCACCTTCCTGCTGTGGCTGCTGTCCGAGCTGTTCGAGGACCTGCCCGAGGTGGGCGACCCGGACAAGCCGACGCTGGTGTTCTTCTTCGATGAGGCGCACCTGCTGTTCAAGGACACGCCCAAGGCGCTGATCGACAAGGTGACCCAGGTGGTGCGGCTGGTGCGCTCGAAGGGTGTCGGCGTGTATTTCATCACCCAGAGTCCCGACGACATCCCGGACGATGTGCTGGGCCAGCTCGGCAACCGCATCCAGCATGCGCTGCGCGCCTTCACGCCGCGCGACCAGGCGGCGGTGCGCACCGCGGCGCAGACGTTCCGGCAGAATCCGGCGTTCGATACCAGCCAGGTGATCACCGAGCTGGCGGTGGGCGAGGCGCTGGTCTCGACCCTCGACGACAAGGGCGTGCCGACCATGGTCGACCGGGCGCTGATCCGGCCGCCGCAGTCGCGGCTGGGGCCGGTCAGCCCGCAGGAGCGCCAGCAGGTGATGAGCGCCAGCGCCATGTCGGGCCGCTACGACACCATGCGCGACCGGGAATCCGCCTATGAGCGCCTGACCCAGCGGGTCGAGCCGCGCCAGCAACAGCAGCAGCAACGGCAGGGGCCATGGGGTGGCGGACGCGACCACGAGCCGCCGGCTCGTGATTACGACCCACCGCCGCGTCCGGCGCCGCGCGCGCCATCGACCCGGCAGCGCCAGGGCGTCGGCGAAACCTTCGCCAAGTCGATCGCGTCGTCGGTGGGCAGGGAGATCGGCCGGGCGCTGCTGCGCGGCCTGATGGGATCGTTGAAACGGTAGATTACCGCCGCGGGCGGTTGAGGAAGATCAGCGAGGCGACCGCGCCGATCAGCAGCGCGCCGCCGAGCGCGGTCAGCGGCCGCGCCGACACCCAGTCCTCGGCGGCCTCGACGCCCTTCAGTGCGTCGTCGGCCAGGTCCAGCAGCTCGTTGCCGGGTTGGCGGGGCAGCGGCCGGGTCACCAGGTTGTAGAGCGCGAATGCGAAGCCGCCGCCGATGGGCAGCAGGCCCGCGCCGACGGCAAAGGCCGCCCAGCCCGCTCCCCAGACAGGCGTCAGCGCCATGTAGACCGCCGCGAGCAGGAAGCCCGCGGCGGTGGTGAAGATCGCGAAGCAGGCGCCGCCGAGGAAAATCCCGGCGGGTATCCTGCTCCACGGTATCGATGCGGTTGGCCTGGCCGCTGCCGAGACCGTCAGCAACAGGCCGACGGCCTTGGTCAGCAGGCCCATCAGCGGCGGCCGCCGGCCAGCAGCAGCGCCAGGATGGCGCCGACGCTGAACGCGACGCCAAGGCTGGTCAGCGGCTGCTTCTGCACGTTCAGCCTGACCGAGTCGACGGCCTGCTGGCTGCGGTCGCTCAGGATCACGCCCAGATCCTCCAGCCGCTCGCGGAGTGCTTCAAGTTCTGCTTTTGCTTCGTTCATACCCGTCCTCGTTCCTTCGCGCAGGACCTGCTGAGTCGAAGCGACCAGAGCGTCCCAATCCTTCTGCAACTTGCGCAGATCCTTCTTCAGGTTTTCCACCTTCACGGTGTCTACATCGTCAGCCGGTGCATCCGCCATCGCGATTTCCTTTCCGTTGTCCATTACGCCGGTCGCAGGTCGGCCATTCTACCGGCCACCAGAAACACCAATGCCCAGTATAGCATGTTTCCCATCTCCTCCGATGGCGACGGGCCGGTTCCCTGGAACCGCGGCCCAATCCAGCCATCAACGCCGGTGACCGGGAACGGTTCCTACTTAGGCGGCGGGTAAGACATTACCAGCGCGCGCCTATCCGGCTCAACTTGGTTCTCCCACTCCAATCGCGCCACGCACTGATATGGGATTTAATCGATTGAATTAATCATTCGATTGAATATAGTCTGGCTCACAATCCGGACGAGTCGCGGGAGCGGGTCATGCAGGTGGCGATGGAAAAGGCGGACGCGAGGCAGCGGCTGGTCGAGGCGGCGCTGAAAATGTTCGGCGAGCATGGCTTCAAGGGCGCCTCGACCCGCGCCATCGCCGGCGAGGCGGGCGCCAACATCGCCGCCATTCCCTATTATTTCGGTGGCAAGGACGGCCTTTACCTGGCGGTCGCCGGCCACATCGCCGACCAGATCACCGGACGCATGGGGCCGGCCCTGCAGATGGCCCGGCAGCTCGCCGACGACCCGGCGACCACGCCGGAGCAGCGCCGCAATACCATGCTGGCGCTGGGCGACGGCTTCGTCTCCATGCTGGTGGGCACCGAAGAGGCGGCGCTGTGGGCGCGCTTCATGGTGCGCGAGCAGTTCGACCCGACCGAGGCGTTCGATGTGCTCTACAGCCGGGTCATGGGTCCGTCCTATGTGGTGATCGCCAAGCTGCTCGGCCCGTTGCTCGGGCTGGAGCCCGACTCGGATATCCTGAAGCTGCGCATCTTCGCGGTGGTCGGCCAGGCGCTGGTGTTTCGCGTGGCGCGCGCCGCGATCCTGCGGCGGCTGGAGTGGGACGCCTATACGCCCGAGCGGCTGGACCAGATCCGCGCCGCGCTACGCGCCAACATCATTGCCATCATGGACGCCGGGAGGCCCGCATGAGGGCGCTCGCTGCCCTCGGCCTTGTGGCCTGCCTGCTCGCCGCCTGCGGCGACGGCGGATCGTCGTCCTGGCAGGGCTATGTGGAAGGTGATCCGCTGCTGGTCGGCCCCAAGGCCTCCGGCCAGCTCAGCAAGCTGGCGGTCGATTCGGGCGCGCGGGTTGAGCAGGGCGCGCTGCTGTTCATTCTCGACGCCGACACGGTGCTGGCCCGCCGCGACCAGGCCGCGGCGCGCCAGCAGCAGGCGCAGGCCCAGCTCGACGACCTGCTGAAGGGCAAGCGTCCCGAGGAGATCGCCGTGGTCGACGCCCAGATCCGCGAGGCCGAGGCGAGGCTCGCCGTCGCCCAGCGCGACTACGAGCGGCTCGAGAAGCTGGTTGCCACCAAGGTCGCGTCGGTGAAGGCGTTCGACGCCGCCAGGGGTGACCGTGACATAGCCGCCGCCGAGCTGGAGCGTCTGAAGCGCGAGCGCCGCAGCCAGTTGCTGCCGGGCCGCGCGGACGCCGTCGAGGCGGCGCGGCGCAACGTGGCCGCCGCCCAGGCCCAGCTCGCCGAGGCCGAGACGGCGCTGCGCGAGCGCTCGGTTTACGCGCCCAGGGCAGGCGCGGTGCAGGACGTGTTCTTCCGCGAGGGCGAGGTGGTGACCGAAGGCCGGCCGGTGGTGTCGATTCTGCCGCCCGCCAACCGGAAGGTGCTGTTCTACGTGCCCGAGGCCGACCTGGCGCGGGTCAAGCAAGGCGCGGTCGTCGGCGTCGGCTGCGACAACTGCCCGTCCGGCATGACCGCGAGAGTGACCTTCGTGTCAAGCGAGGCCGAGTTCACCCCGCCGGTGATCTTCTCGGTCCAGACACGGGAGAAGCTGGTCTACAAGGTCGAGGCGGTGCCGGAAAAGAATGCGGCTTCGCTGAAGCCCGGCCAGCCGGTTGATGTGGTGCTGGGCGATGAACGGTGAGGTGAACGCCATCGAGGCGGCCGGCCTGACCAAGCGATTCGGCGAGAAGACGGTCGTCGACAACGTCTCGCTGGAGGTGAAGCAGGGCGAGATCGTCGGCTTCCTCGGGCCCAACGGCTCGGGCAAGACCACGACCATCCGCATGCTCACCGGCCTGCTGACGCCCGACAGCGGCACCGGCAGCTGCCTCGGCTTCGACATCGTCCGCGAGGCCGACCAGATCAAGCGCAATATCGGCTACATGACCCAGCGCTTCAGCTTCTACGAGGACCTGTCGATCCGCGAGAACCTGGAGTTCGTCGCCCGCCTCTACAACCTCAAGCCGATGAAGGACTATGTGGACCGGACGCTCGAGCGGCTCGGCCTGCTCAGCCGCCAGAAGCAGCTCGCCGGCCAGCTTTCCGGCGGCTGGAAGCAGCGGCTGGCGCTGGCGGCCTGCATCATGCACGAACCCCGGCTGCTGATGCTCGACGAGCCTACCGCCGGCGTCGACCCGCAGGCGCGGCGCGAGTTCTGGGACCAGATACATCAGCTCGCGGACGAAGGCCTGACCGTGCTGGTCAGCACCCATTACATGGACGAGGCCGAACGCTGCCACCGCATCGTCTACATCTCCTACGGCAAGGTGGTGGCGCGCGGCACGGTCGAGGAGGTGATTGCCTCGTCCGGCCTCACCACCTGGGTGATCCGCGGCGTCGCCAACGGCGCGCTGGCCGACGAGCTGCGCCGCCAGCCCGGCGTCGAGCAGGTGGCCCAGTTCGGCACAACGTTGCATGTGGTCGGCTCCGACGCCGTGGCGCTGCGCGCCGCCGTCGACCGCTACGCCAGCCGTCCGGGCCTCGAGATCGCACCCGGCGAAACCAGCCTGGAGGACGTGTTCATCCGACTGATGAGCCAGCATGGCGAGGCGCGCTCATGAGCAAGATGAGTGGGGGCAGCCGCATCAAGGCCATCCTGATCAAGGAGTTCATCCAGCTCCGCCGCGACCGGCTGACCTTCGGCATGATGGTCGGCATCCCGATCATGCAGCTCATCCTGTTCGGCTTCGCCATCAACACCGACCCCAAGCAGCTTCCCACCGCGATCATCGCGCCAAATCCCAGCGCCTATACCCGCGATATCCTGGCGGGCATGCGCAACTCAGACTATTTCCGCTTCGAGAAGGACACCGTTAGCGAGGCCGAGGCGGAAGAGGGGCTGAAGCGCGGCGAGTTGTCGTTCGTGGTGACGTTTCCCGCCGATTTCGGCCGCGACCTGGTGCGCGGCCAGCGGCCGCAGGTGCTGATCGAGGCCGACGCCACCGATCCGTCGGCCGCCAGCAACGCCGTCGGCGCCTTCAACCGGATCGTCGACGATGCCCTGCGCGACGACCTGGTCGGTCCGATGGCCCAGGAGAAACGCGGCCAGCCAGCCGTCGACGTGGTCGTCCACCGGCTCTACAACCCGGAAGGCATCACCCGCTACAACATCGTGCCCGGCCTGCTGGGCGTGATCCTCACCATGACGATGACGCTGATGACGGCGATCTCGCTGACCCGCGAGGCCGAGCGCGGTACCATGGAGAACCTGCTGGCCATGCCGGTGAAGCCGGTCGAGGTGATGATCGGCAAGATCGCGCCTTATATCGGCATCGGCTTCGTGCAGGTGACCATCATCCTGCTGGCGGCGCATTTCGTGTTCGGCGTGCCGATGATGGGCTCGTTCGCGGCGCTGTTCGTGGGGCTCGCCGCGTTCATCGCCACCAATCTGGCGCTGGGCTACACATTCTCGACCATCGCCCGCAGCCAGATGCAGGCCATGCAGATGACGTTCTTCTTCTTCCTGCCGTCGATCCTGCTGTCGGGCTTCATGTTCCCGTTCCTCGGCATGCCCGAATGGGCGCGCTGGCTCGGCTCGGTGCTGCCGCTGACCCATTTCCTGCGCATCGTCCGCGGCACCCTGCTCAAGGGCAGCGACATGTGGGACATATTGCCGAACCTGTGGCCGATCCTGCTGATCTTCACCATCGTCTCGACCATCGCCCTGCTGCGCTACCGCAAGACGCTGGACTAGCAGCGTTTTTCTTTCCATCAATGGGTGCATGGACAATCTGGCGCATACGCTGGCCGGCGCAGCCCTCGGCGAGGCCGGCCTGAAGCAGAAAACCGGGCTCGGCATGGCCACGCTGATGATCGCGGCCAACCTGCCCGACCTCGACGTCATCGGTTTGTTCTTCGGCGAGAACCTGGCGTGGCGGCGCGGCTGGACCCACGGGCCCATCGCGCTGGTGCTGCTGCCCCTGCTGCTGGCGCCGCTCATGGTTGCGTTCGACCGCTGGCAGGCACGGCGCGGCAAGCGGCCGGTGGACCGGCTGCCGGTGCGCCTCGGGTGGGTGCTGGCGCTCGCCTATATCGGCATTCTGTCGCATCCGCTGCTCGACTTCCTCAACACCTACGGCATCCGCTGCCTGATGCCGTTCTCCGACCGCTGGTTCTACGGCGACGCGCTGTTCATCATCGACCTGCTGGTCTGGACGTCGCTGGGCCTGGGAATCTGGCTGTCGCGGCGCCGGGCGAAGCGGGGCGGGGCAGGGACCTGGAAGCCCGCCGCCGTGGCGCTGGCCTTCGTCGCCGTCTATTCGAGTGCCATGGGCGCGGCCAGCGCCGCCGCCGAACGCTATGTGGCGCGGGAGGTGGCGGCGCGCGGCATGGGCGATCCGAAAAGCGTCCTCGCCAGCCCCGTGCCGCTCGATCCGTTCCGCCGCGCCATCGTGTTCAGCACCGGCCCGGCCTACGGCTTCGGCGAGCTGCGCTGGCGGCCCGGCCCCCTGCTGACGCTGGAGCCGGACCTGGTGCCGACCAACATGGACGATCCCGCCATCGCCCGGGCGCAGGCGCAGGACAAGAAGGTGGCCGACTTCCTCTACTGGTCGCGGCTGCCCTTCGCCGAAATCGATCGGCGGCCGGGTCTTGCCGAAGTCGCCATCGGCGATGCCCGTTACAACCGCTGGCCGGCGGATGGCCGGTTCACGGTACGGGCGACGGTACCCGATTGAGCCGCATGGCGACGGCCGTCGCCGCGAGGCCCGCGGCCAGCATCGCCGACAGCACGCCCGCATAGAAGCCGGCGCTTTCCTTGGGTGGCCCGTACATCAGGTGATCCAGCGTCGGCACCAGCAGCGACAGCGTCAGGCCGCAGAACGCGCCCCAGGCCGTCGCCAGGCCGATCCTGCTTCGTGCCGTCGCCGCCCACAACATACCCGCCGCCACCAGCAGTTCGTCGAACGCCAGCGGCAGGAACCGCTCCTGTCCCCACCAGCGGGCGACCTCGCTGCCGGCGACCAGGATGGCGACGGCGGCGGTGAAGAGGCGAAGGAACGTCATGCCGATCTCCTTTGTTGTGTCGGTGAGCCGCCGCCACGATACTTCCTTCGGGGGCTGAAACGGAGGATGGGATGAAACTCTACGAATTCGGGCCGACCCGCTCGATCCGCGCGCGCTGGGCGCTGCAGGAGCTGAATATCCCGTTCGAGGCGGTCACGGTCAACATGATGAAGGGCGAGCATAAGCAGCCCGCGTTCCTGGCGATCAATCCGGCCGGCAAGCTTCCCGCACTGGTCGATGGCGACCTGGTGCTGACCGAGTCCATGGCCATCATCATCTACCTGGCGGAGAAATATCCCGAGAAGGGCTTCATCCCCGCCGACCTGCGGGAGCGCGCCGAGTTCTACAAGTGGATCATGTTCACGGCCACCGAGCTGGAGCAGCCGCTGTGGCGGATCGCCCGGAACACCAACCTCTATCCCGAAGAGAAGCGCCAGCCCACCGATGTCGAGATGGCGGCCGAGGACTTCGCGCCCATGGCGACGGTGCTCGACGGGCATCTGCATGGCCGCGAATACGTGGTCGGCGACCATGCCACCGTCGCCGACTTCGCGCTGGCCTACACCCTCGACTGGGCGAACGAGGCGACGCTGCTCGGCGACTTTCCCCGGCTGCAGACCTACATGATGCGGATGTATGCGCGACCGGCGGCGCCGATGCGCATCGCCACGGCCTTCGCGCGGGCGATGCGGTAAGGGCCCGCTTCCGTCGTCGCCGCCGCTTCCAGTGTCACCCCGGGCTTGTTCCCATAGTTGTCAACTTGGTCGCCACACCCCTCTAAAATTGTCATCCCCGCCTCTTGCGCGGGGACCCATCCCTATGTCGGCTACGGCCTTGCCGCCCTGCATCACCGTATGTACCGAACCAAACGACATACAGGCCTGCATCGACATGGGTCCCCGCGCGCGCTTCGCTTGGCGGGGATGACAACCAAGGGGAAGTCCGTGCCCTAAGTTGACGCCTATGGGAACAAGTCCGGGGTGACAACGAGAGGAAGGACGACCCGCAAGAAAAAACCCCGCTCTTCCGAGCGGGGCTTTCCTATTCCGATATAGCTTATCTGTTCAGTGCAGGTGCTTGGGCAGTTCGCGGATGGCGTCTTCCACCAGGGCGTTGGCCTTGCCGGCGTCGATGCTGGCGGCGATCACCTTGCGGGCGGCTTCCGTGGCCACCTCGACGGCGACCGTGCGGACTTCCTTGACCGCGGCGGCTTCGGCCTGGGCGATCTTCTCCACGGCGAGCTGCTCGCGGCGGGCGATGCTGGCTTCCAGCGCCTTCTGGGCGTCGGCTGCGAGGCGCTTCGCCTCGGCTTCGGCGTGGGCGACGATCTCCTGCGCTTCGGCCTGGGCCTCGCGCTCCTTGCGCTGGTAGCGGGCGAGCAGGGCTTCGGCTTCCTCGCGCAGCCGGCGGGCTTCGTCGATTTGCGCCGCGATGGCCGCCGAGCGCCTGTCCAGCGCCGCCGCGATCATCTTCGGAACCTTCAGGTAGACCAGCAACGCGAGGAACAGCAGCATCGCGATGGCGACCCAGAACGTCGGCGACTGGTAGAACGCCTCGGCATGCGCGGCGGCTTCGTGGCCGACCTCGGTCATGGTGCCGTCTCCGTGCTCCATGTTACTTCACTCCCCGGCGCGACAGTTCCTCGGCCACCGCCTGGTCGACACCGGCGCCGTCGGGCTGGGCGCCCAGCAGGCGGGCGACCACGGCGGCCGCCGTATCGGTGGCGATCTCCCGCACCTGGCCCAGGGCCTGGTCGCGGGCGGCGCGGATGCTGGCTTCAGCCTCGGCGGCCTGGGCCGACAGGCGGGCTTCCGCTTCCGCCTGGCGGGCGTCGGCTTGCGCCTGGATGGTGGCGCGGGTCCGGGCGGCGATTTCGGTCGCCTTGGCGCGGGCCTGCGCCAGTGCCTGCTCGTAGCCCTTGAGCGCCGCGTCGGCGTCGCGGTTCAGCTGGTCGGCCCGGTTCAGGTCGCCGGCGATCTTCTCTTCGCGGGTCCGCAGGATGTCGCCCACCCGCGGCAGGGCGAGCCTGGACATCAGCAGGTAAAGCAGCGCGAAGGTGACTGCCAGCCAGAACAACTGCGGCGGGAACCGCGTCAGGTCGAGCTGGGGCAGGCCGGTTTTCTCCGCCGCGTGCGCGGCCTGTCCGGCCGCGACGGCGAAGCATCCGGTCAGGACCAGAGCCGCTGTTGAGAACTGGCGCATGCGGGGCGTCCCCGATCCGGTTCGGTTAGCCGAACAGGATCATCATGGAGACGAGCAGGCCGAACAGGCCGGTTGCCTCGCAGAGCGCGAAGCCCAGGAACATGTTGGTGGTCTGGGTCGAGGCGGCGGCCGGGTTGCGCAGCGCGCCCTGCAGATAGCTGCCGAACACGATACCCACGCCGATACCGGCGCCGATGAGGGCGGTGGCGGCGATACCGGCACCAATGAGCTTTGCGGCTTCAGCTTCCATGGATCAATTCCTTAGCGGTGTGTTGTTGTTTTCTTGTCTAGTGCAGATGGATGGCATCGTTGAGGTAGATGCAGGTCAGGATCGAGAAGATGTACGCCTGGAGGACGGCGACCAGCACTTCGAGGCCGGTCAGCGCGACCATGAACGCCAACGGGAAGATGCCGAGCGGGACCAGGATGGCGCCCAGCGATATCACGAAGCCAGCGAACACTTTCAGCATCACGTGGCCGGCCATCATGTTGGCGAACAGTCGGACCGACAGGCTGATCGGGCGCATCAGATACGAGATGATCTCGATCGGCACCAGCAGGAACAGCACGGGAAGCGGCACGCCCGACGGCGCGAACAGCTTGAGGTAACCAAGGCCATGCTTGGCGAAGCCGATGACGGTGACGCCGAGGAACACCACGGCAGCCAGCGCGAAGGTGACGGCGATGTGGCTCGTCACCGTGAAGGTGTAGGGAACCATGCCGGACAGGTTGGCGATCAGCACGAACATGAACAGGCTGAAGATGAACGGGAAATACTTCTTCCCGCCGGAGCCGACCGTGTCGCGGATCATGCCGGCGATGGCTTCGTAGCTCATCTCGACCATGGACTGCCAGCGGCCGGGAACGAGGGCCCTCTTGCTGGTGCCGAGCAGCATGAACAGGGTGATCACCGCGACGGTGGTGACCATGAACATCGAGGAATTGGTGAAGGAAATGTCGTAGCCGCCCGCTTCAAGGGGCACGAGTGTCTTGATCTGGAACTGTTCGAGCGGATTATGACCAGCAGCCACGGGGCATTCCCTGTATCAGGGCCCGGTATCGGTGTCCTTCCGGGCCTTCCTGTTATCCTCCTGCGCGGCCCGAATGGTGTTGCGCAGTCCCGCCGCGATGCCCAGAACCATGAGCACGACCATCAGCCACGGCGCGGTGCCAAGCCAGCGGTCCAGGGCGATCCCGGCGATGAGCCCGAACGCCACGCCCGCGAACAACTCGATCCCGGCTCTCATGCTCACAGCCTTGGGGCTGGGTGCCTTCGAGGGGGGCGGCGCGGCCTTGCGGCGCGCCTCGTCGATGCGGGCCTGGAGGTCCGACGCCGCGCTGGGCGGATCACGATCGTCCAAACAAGCCTCCTTTCGGGTATCGACTCGATTCCCCAAAGGCGCGTGCACCATAGGCGGGCCAATATGGCCTGTCAAGCATGCGGGGGAGCGTCATAAGCTATTGACTGATATGCAAAAAATGGCGACGCGACGTTAGTGCAACAGTGCCTTGCACTTACTCCGCCGCCACCAGTTGCTCGGCTTCTCCCAGGTCCACGGAAACCAGTTGCGAGATGCCTCGCTCCGACATGGTAACGCCGTACAGACGATGCAGGTTCGCCATGGTCAGCGCGTGGTGGGTGACCACCAGGAATCGGGTGCCGGTCTGGCCGGAAATGTCGTGCAGCAGGTTGCAGAACCGCTCGACATTCGCGTCGTCGAGCGGCGCGTCGACTTCGTCCAGGATGCAGATCGGCGCCGGGTTGGTCAGGAACACGGCGAAGATCAGTGCCAGCGCCGTCAACGCCTGCTCGCCGCCCGACAGCAGCGACAGGTTCTGCAGCCGCTTGCCGGGCGGGCTGGCGAAGATCTCCAGGCCGGCGTCGAGCGGATCGTCGGAGTCCGACAGCTCCAGATGGGCCGCGCCGCCGCCGAACAGCTGGATGAACAGCTGCTCGAAATGGCTGTTGACCGTGCCGAACGCCGCCTGCAGCCGCTCGCGGCCTTCCTTGTTGAGAGCGGCGATGGCGTGGCGCAGCTTGCCGATGGCGGCCTCCAGGTCGTCGCGCTCGCGCACCATGGTGTCGAGCTGGGCCTGCACCTCGACAGCTTCCTCGTCGGCGCGGAGGTTGACCGGACCCATGGTATCGCGCTCCCGGCGCAGCCGGTCGAGCTGCTGGGAGACGCTCTCCATTTCGGGCAGCGGCGCGCCCATGTCGTGCTCGGCCAGCGCGAGGGTTTCCTCCGGCGTGCAGTCCAGGTCTTCGGCGATCTGGGCGATGACGTTGTCGAACCGCTCCTGGGAATGCTCGGCGTCGGCCTCGGCTCGGACCCGCAGTTCGCGGGAGCGGGACAGTTCCTGCTCGGCGGCGCGCAGGGCGGCATCCATCCGCGACAGCTCGGACTCCGCCTCGGCGAGCGCCGCTGCGGACGCCTGACGCTGGTCCTCGGCCGCGGCGATGAGCGTCGCGAGGCGCAGGCGCTTTTCCTCGATGCCGGCAGGTTGGTCCCTCAGTTCGTCCAGTAACGCTTCCGCCTCGGCCTTGCGGGCGCCGAGCTGGGCGATCTGGCCGGCGGCGCTTTCGGCGCGGCTCTTCCACGACACCTCGTCGCGGCCGTTCGCGGTGATCCGGTTGGCGCGGAAGCCGGCCTCGCGGGTCAGTCCGTCGCGCGCGGCCCTGGCTTCGGACAGGGCGTTGCGGGCGGCGTCGACGGCGCGGCGCAATGCCTGCAGCGGCTCGGCGAAGCTGTCGGCTGGCGGCAGCGCCTCGACGGAGCGGAGGACTTCCTTCAGCCGGTCCTCGTTGCCGCCGAGGTCCTCGCGCAGCCGCGTCTCGGTGTCCTGCAGCGCCGCGATCCGGCTGTTCTGCTCGGCCAGAAGCCGGGCGACGCGGGCCTCGGCGTTGCGGGCGGCGATCAGGCCGTCCTCGGTCTCGCGCACCTGCCGCTGGGCGGTCTTGTCGCGTGTGGCGGCCTGATCGAGCGCATCGACCAGCGCCGACAGCGCCTGCTGCGACGACGCCAGTTCGGCTTCGACCCCGGCCAGCTCCTTGCGCACGGCGTCCAGCCGGTTGCGCTGCTCCAGCCGCGTGGCGGCGGCGCTCGGCGCGCCGGCGCGTGTGACCTTGCCGTCCCAGCGCCAGGCATCGCCCGAGCGGCTCACCAGCACCTGGCCCGGCAGCAGCGACGGCTGCAGCCGGTCGCCCTCGGCGGCGTCGACCACGCCGATCTGCGCCAGGGCGCGGGCCAGCGCCGCCGGGCCGGTGACGAATCCGGCCAGCGCCTTGGCGCTAGCGGGCAGGGCGGCGGCGCCATCGATCGGCGGCAGGGTCTGCCAGAACGCGGCGGCCTCGCTGCTGTCCGACAGGTCGAGGTCCTCGCCGAAGGCGGCGGCCAGCGCAGCCTCGTAGCCGGACTTGACCTTGATCTGGTCGAGGATGGGCGTGAACCCGCCGCGCGCGGTCTGGGTCAGGGCGGCGAGGCCCCGTTCCTCGGCCTGCAGCTCTCGCACCCGACCGCGGATGTCGTCGAAGGCGGCGCGGGCCTCTGTTTCAGCGGCCTGGGCCTTCAGCCGCGCGGCGCCGGCGGCTTCCGCCTCCTCACGGGCGTTCTCGACCCGGCGGCGGGCCAGCTCGACCGCGCGGGCGGCGTCCTGCTCGGCGTTGTCGGCGGCCTTGCCCGCGACCAGCTTGGCCTTCTCGGCCTCGGTCGCCTGCAGCCGTTCCTTCAGCCGGGCGAGCTGCTGGGAAAGCTGGCCCGCCTGCTCGGTCAGGCCGCGGCGGCGGGCGGCGGCTTCCTGGGCCTTGCCGTTCATGGCGTCGAGCGCGCCCTCGGCGGCGCCGGTCTCGGCCGCCACCTGCTCGACCGCCTTCACGGCGGCGTCCATGCGGGCGGGATGACCGGCCTCTTCCTTCGCCAGCTCGGCCCGCTCGGCGGCGAGCTGCTCCAGATGGCCGGCGGCGTCCGTCGCCTGGGTTTCCTCGCGGCCGATGTCGCCGCCGATCTGCGCGAGGCGGGCCTGCAGCTCGGCGATGGCGTCACGCAGACGCCGTGCCTCGGCGTCCAGATTCTCCTGCTCCACCTTCAGCCGGTGGGTCGCGGCGGCGGCCTCGGCGGCGGCGTCGCGCAGCGGCGGCAGCGTCGCGCTCGCCTCGGCCTGGGCGGTGCTGGCGACGGCGGCGGCGCGGGTGCGCTCGGCGACGACGGCCTCGGCCTGCTTCAGGTACTCTTTGGCGGCCGCGAGTGCGTCGCTGGCGTAGAGCCAGCGGAGATGCAGCATCATGGCCTCGGCGGCGCGCAGCCTTCCGCTCAGGGTCTTGTAGCGGGCCGCCTGCCGCGCCTGCCGCTTCAGGCCGGCGAGCTGGGCCTCGATCTGCACCATGACGTCGGCGAGGCGCTCCAAATTGGTCTGGGCCGCCTTCAGCCGCAGCTCGGCCTCATGGCGCCGCGAATGCAGGCCGCTGGTGCCTGCCGCCTCCTCCAGGATCGCGCGGCGGTCCTTCGGTTTGGCGGAGATCAGCGCGCTGATACGGCCCTGCGACACCAGCGACGGCGAATGGGCGCCGGTCGCCAGGTCGGCGAACAGCAACTGCACGTCGCGGGCTCGGACTTCCTTGCCGTTCAGCCGGTAGACCGAGCCGGCCTCGCGCTCGATGCGGCGCGAGATCTCGATCTGCTCATGCTCGTTGAACGTCACCGGCGCGGTGCGGTCGGCGTTGTCCATCATCAGCGTGACTTCGGCCAGGTTGCGCGGCGGGCGCAGCGCCGTGCCGGCGAAGATCACGTCCTCCATGCCGTCGCCGCGCATGTTGGTGGGCTTGGTCTCGCCCATCACCCAGCGCAGTGCCTCGAGCAGATTGGACTTGCCGCAGCCGTTCGGGCCGACGATCCCCGTCAGGCCGGGCTCGATATACAGCTCCGTCGGATCGACGAAAGACTTGAACCCGGTCAGTCTGAGGCGCTGGAACTGCAAACAGTCTCTCCGTCAGGCCCTATTTGGGCATGGCCTCGTTGATCGCCCTGGCCACCTCGGCATAGGACGGCGACGACGTCAGAGTGCCGTTGACCACGATGGCCGGGGTGCCGTTCACCTTGTAACGATTGCGGGCCTCGTCCATGCGGTTCGCCAGGTGATCCTTCAGCGGCTTGTTGTTCAGGCACGCCTGGTACTTCTTCTCGTCGACGCCGAAGTCCTCGCCATAGTTCGCCAGCCGGCCCTGCGTCGCCTTGCGCGACACCTCGGTGACCTCGCCGGGCGCGGGCATCCATTGCGGTTGCTCGTCGAACAGCTTGCCCACCACTGCGAAGTAGTTCGCGGCACCGGTGCAGCGGGCCAGGATCGAGGCGTCGACGGCGTAGCTATCGAGCGGGAACTCGCGGAAGATGAAGCGGATCTTGCCGGTGTCGACGAAATCCCGCTTGAGCAGCGGATAGGTTTCCTTGTGGAAGTGCGCACAGTGGGAACAGGTCATCGAGGCGAATTCGATCACCGTGACCGGCGCGTCGACCGAGCCCTTCGCCATGTCCTCGAGCGACACGCCGGGGATCGGCTTGGCGTTCGCCGGATCATCGGCGGCCGCCGCCGCCGGCTTGGCGGGCCCGGCCGCCTCGGCCTTCTTCTCGGGCTCGGGCGCCTTGGCGCCGCCGTCGCCGCACGCGGCCACGCTCAGGCCCAGCGCCAGCAGCAGCGCGGCGGGGAGGTGGGACAGCTTGGACATCAGATTTGGGTGCTGTGTCATGGATCATCCACAAGATGTTGTGTGAGTATAAAAGGTTCATGGAGGCGCCACAATAGTCCGCGGACGCCGGCTCAGTCTTTCCCGTCCGCCAGCAGGCGCCGTCCGAGGCGGCTCAGCGCATCCTTCAACGGGCCGGGTTTCATGCCTTCCAGGCTGTTCTCAAGCCCGGCTTCCGCTCCGGTCGGCAGCGGCTTTTCCGCCGCCGACGGGCGCGCCGCCGGACGCGGGATCGGACCTTGCTTCATCACCAGCTTCACCACCGCCCGGTAGCCGTAGAACGTGTTCACCCGTTCCAGGATTTGGGGGGTCAGGTGCTGGAACTCCAGCGCGAAGCTGCTTTCGACGCGGATGTACAGGGTGCCGTCGATTCGCTCGCCCTGCGGGAAGCGCAGCCGCTCGGGCATGGAACGCGACGCCAGCAGCGGCCCGACCACCTCGCGCCAGCGGGTGACGATCTCGTTCTGGGCGAACCCCTGCTTGCGCAGCGCCGGGCTCAGCAACGGCCGCGCCAGGTCGCCGAATCGGCGCGGTCCGTGGCCTGTGCGGTTGTGGGTCATGGCCCGAGTTCTGACAGCGCCCCGGTTGACTGGCAATGAATTTCCCTGACAGTGGGCGAACGATGACCTTACCGAAAACCCGTCGCCTGCAGGCCGACCTGCTCGCCTGGTACGACCGCCACCGGCGCGTGCTGCCGTGGCGCGCGGCGCCCGGCGAGCGCGCCGATCCCTATGCGGTCTGGCTCAGCGAGATCATGCTGCAGCAGACCACCGTGGCGACCGTGAAGGGCTATTTCGCGCGCTTCCTCAAACGCTGGCCCACGGTGAAGCATCTGGCCGCCGCGCCGCTCGACGACGTGCTGACTGAATGGGCCGGGCTCGGCTACTACGCCCGCGCCCGCAACCTGCACAAATGCGCGGGTGCGGTGGTCGCGCGCCATGGCGGGAAGTTTCCCGCCGATGAGGCGGCGCTGCTGGAGCTTCCGGGCATCGGCCGCTACACGGCGGCCGCCATTTCCGCCATCGCCTTCGATCGGCAAGCGACCGTGGTCGATGGCAATGTGGAGCGGGTGGTGAGTCGGCTGCACGCCATCGGGACGCCGCTGCCCGACTCGAAGCCGGAGATTTGGCGCCGCGCCGAGGCGATCACGCCGGAGAAACGCGCCGGCGACTTCGCCCAGGCCATGATGGACCTGGGCGCCACCGTCTGCGCGCCGCGCAATCCGCTATGCATGGTCTGCCCGTGGTCATGGGCCTGCGAGGCGCGCGCCGCCGGCATCGCGGCCGAGCTGCCGCGCAGGAAGGACAAGAAGCCGCGCCCCACCCGCTACGGCATGGCATTCTGGCTGGAGCGCGACGGACCCACCGGCCGCGAGGTGCTGCTGCGCCGGCGCCCGGAAGAGGGGCTGCTCGGCGGCATGATGGAAGTGCCGTCGAGCCCGTGGACCGAGGACGACACGGCCGACGTGTGGAGCCACGCGCCCGCGCAGGTCCAGTGGATGGCTGTCAACGAGCCGGTGGTACATGTGTTCACGCACTTCCGGCTGGAGCTGGATGTGGTGAAGGGCGAGGTTTCGGCCGGTGTCCGCCCGGATGGAGTTTGGGTGCGGCTGGATCGGCTTGGGGATTACGCCTTGCCCACTGTGATGACGAAGGTTGTAAAGGTCACAAGGGGTTAGCTTCTCTCCTTCCACCCCTTTGACGTCATCCCCGCGCACGCGGGGACCCAGTCGGGGCAGGCGCGGGGCTTGCCCGCCGCTCCGTCACGAAGAATCAGTTTTTCGTTGGACCGTGCCCGGCCGCCGTCAGCCAGCCCTACGATCGTCTGGGTTCCCGCGTGCGCGGGAATGACGATATATTTTAATGGTTTAGGTTAAACCACCTGAACAATCATCTCCGACCGCAGCTTCTGCCGCAGCAGGTCGATCGGGATCAGCGCCCCCTTGTCCTCGAAGTGCCAGAAGGTCCAGCCGTTGCAGGCGGGCGCGCCCTGGACGCGGGCGCCGATCTGGTGGATCGAGCCGGTGGAATCCATCGACGACAGCGAGCCGTCGGCGCGGACCTTGGCGCGGTGGCGGCGCGTCGGGTCGTAGAGCATGGTGCCGGGCTGCAGCAACCCCTGTTCGATTACCTGGCCGAACGGGATGCGCGGCTGGGCGCGCCTGGATTCGGTGATGTCGACCACGTCGTCGGGCAGGGTGCGCACCTTGGCCAGCCGGTCCAGCGCCACCTCGATGTAGCGGCGCTCGCGCTCGATGCCGATGTAGTGGCGGCCCAGCTTCTTGGCGACGGCGCCCGAGGTGCCCGAGCCGAAGAACGGATCGAGGATCACGTCGCCGCGGTGGGTGGTCGCCAGGATCAGCCGGTGCAGCAGCGCCTCGGGCTTCTGGGTCGCATGGGCCTTCTGGCCGTCGATCTTCAGCCGCTCGCGGCCCGAGCAGATCGGGAACAGCCAGTCCGAGCGCATCTGCAGGTCGTCGTTGGACAGCTTCATGGCGTCATAGTTGAAGGTGTAGCGCTTCTGTTGCTCGTCCTTGGCGCACCAGATCAGCGTCTCGTGGGCGTTGGTAAATCGGGTGCCCTTGAAGTTGGGCATCGGGTTGGTCTTGCGCCAGACCACGTCGTTCAGCATCCAGAACCCCAGGTCCTGCAGCGCGGCGCCGATGCGGAAGATGTTGTGATAGGTGCCGATCACCCACAGCGCGCCGTCGTCCTTGAGCACGCGCCTGGCCTCGGTCAGCCAGGCGCGGGTGAAGCTGTCGTAGTCGCCGAAGCCGGCGAACTTGTCCCAGTCGTCGTCGACGCCGTCGACCTTCGAGTTGTCCGGCCGGTGCAGATCCTGCTTGAGCTGGAGGAAATAGGGCGGGTCGGCGAACACCAGGTTCACCGACTTGTCCGGCAGCGAACGCATCACCTCGATGCAGTCGCCCTCCATGATGGTGTCGAGCCGCAAGCCCGGATTCGCCATGTTTCCCGCCCTGTTGTCGCGCAGCCTTGTGGCTGATTCGCGCTCATGGTGAGTCAGGCGATTCTTCGCGTCAACTATTAAGTTTCTGGATTCAGTTCGTGGAATCAACCACTTGACAGTGAATCCTGATTTATGAGTCGATAAACCGGCTCGAAACTTCTGCGATGATGGGGAGATATTCCTACCAGAGATAGCGCCCGCTGGTGCTCGGGCGTACCATATCCTGCGTTTCGCTCCCAACCATAGTGCGGATGGGCCAGCGCCAGTTCCGCCATGATCCGGTCGCGGATGACCTTGGCGATAATCGACGCCGCGGCGATCGACAGGCTGATCGCGTCGCCGCCGATCACCGTCCGGCAGGCGCAGGGCAGGGCTTTGGGCGCGCGGTTGCCGTCGATCAGCAGGTGATGCGGCGCGACCGGAAGCGCCTCGACGGCGCGCACCATGGCGAGGAAGGTGGCCTGCAGGATGTTGACGCGGTCGATCTCCTCGACGCTCGCCATGCCGACGCCCACATGTGCCGACGCGAAGATCAGGCCGTGCAGGTGCTCCCGGTGCTCGCGCTTGAGCTTCTTGGAATCGTCGATGCCGGTCGGGATGCTGGTGATGTCGAGGATGACCGCCGCCGCCACCACGGGACCGGCCAGCGGCCCGCGCCCGGCCTCGTCCACACCGGCGACCATGCCGCCGACCTCGAGCTCGATGGAATAATCCGGCATGCGAATTCTTTAGCACGGGGAGGGCTTCGCAGGGCAAGCTCCAGCAAACAAAAAATGTCATTGCGAGGAGGCGAAGCCGACGCGGCAACCCAGGGGGTTTTGCCGCTGCACCGCTGCTTCTGGGTTGCCGCGCCGCTGCGCGGCTCGCAATGACGTAGAAATTAAAACAACCTCAACTGGTCGCCCGGCGCGGGCGGCGGCGCGAACTTCGAAAAATCGACCGGATGCGGCGCCTTGTTCATGTCCAGCCGCCGGCATGCGGCGCGGAACCGCTGGCCGATTAGCTCGGCATAGGGGCCCTTGCCCTTGCCGCGGGTGAAGAACTCGCTGTCGTAGTCCTTGCCGCCGCGGGTCGAGCGGATCAGGTTGATGACCTTCTTCGCCCGGTCGGGAAAGTTCTCGGCCAGCCAGTCGCGGAACAGGTCCTTGATCTCGAACGGCATGCGCAGCAGCACGTAGCCGGCGCGGTGCGTGCCGACGTCGTGGGCGGCCTGAAGCAGCGCGTCGATCTCGTGGTCGTTGAGGCCGGGGATCAGCGGCGCGGTCATGATCGTCGTCGGCACGCCGGCCTTGTTCAGTGCCTCCAGCGTCGCCAGCCGGCGCGGCGGCGTCGCCGCGCGCGGCTCCATGCGCCGCGCCAGGTCCCGGTCGAGCGAGGTGATCGACACCGCCACCATGACCAGCTGGCGGCCGGCCATGTCGGACAGGATGTCGATGTCGCGCTGGATGAGCTGGGACTTGGTGATGATGCTCACCGGATGATTGAAGGCGCTCAGCACTTCGAGGAGACGGCGGGTGATGCGGTGCTCGCGCTCGATGGGCTGGTAGCAATCGGTGTTGACGCCCAGCGCGATCATGGCCGGCTCGTAGCCCTTCTTGCGCAGCTCCTTCGCCAGCAGTTCGGGTGCGTCGAACTTGGCGAACAGCCGGCTCTCGAAGTCCAGGCCCGGCGACAGGCCCAGATAGGCATGGGTCGGCCTGGCGAAGCAGTAGACGCAGCCATGCTCGCAGCCCCGGTAGGGATTGATCGACCGGTCGAAGTGGATGTCCGGCGACTGGTTGTAGCTGATGATGGAGCGGGCGGTATCGGCCTGCACGGTCGTGCGCAGCGGCGGCAGGTCCTCCTCGACGGTATCCCAGCCGTCGTCGAACACTTCGGTCCGGAACTTCTCGAACCGCCCGGCGGATTTCGTTGCTGCGCCGCGTCCGCGCCGGGCGTCCGGCTGGACGTTGTGCACGGTCGGCGGTGGTCTGTAGAGGCGGGGCATGGGATGAGGATACGGCAGCAATATGAAACATAACAAGAACAAATATCCCCTTAAGCTGTCATCCCGGCGAAGGCCGGGACCCAGACTCATGGGGTGCGGACGCTAAAGGAAAGGCTGGGTCCCGGCCTTCGCCGGGATGACAATATTATTTATTACGAAAGGCTTAACCCTTCCCGCGCCCCTTCACATGCTCCTGCAGCCGGGGCATCAGCTCGACGAAGTTGCAGGGCTTGAAGCGGTAGTCGAGCTGGTCCTTCAGGATGCCGTCCCAGCCGTCGCGGCAGGCGCCGGGCGAGCCGGGGAGGGCAAACAGATAGGTGCCGCCGGCGACGCCGCCGGTGGCGCGCGACTGGATGGTCGAGGTGCCGATCAGCTTGTAGCTGAGCATCCGGAACACCTCGCCGAAGCCCTCGATTTTCTTCTCGTAAACCTGCTCGAACGCCTCGGGCGTCACGTCGCGGCCGGTCACGCCGGTGCCGCCGGTGGAGACGACCACGTCGATCTCGGGATCGGCGATCCAGGTGCGGAGCTGGCCGACGATGGCCTCGACGTCATCGGTGACGATGGCGCGCGCCGCCAGCGTGTGGCCCGCCGCCGCGATCCGGTCGACCAGGGTCTGGCCGGACTTGTCGTCCTCGAGCGTGCGGGTGTCGGAGACGGTCAGCACCGCGATGGCGACCGGCACGAAGGGCCTGCTTTCGTCGATGCTCATTGCGCCGCCAACTCGCGCAGATCGTTGCGCGTGTAAGTCGGCGCCTCGCCTATGACCATGGCGTCGAGCGACGGCGACGGCTGGTTGAACCGGGCGCGGTAGACCCACAGATTCTCCAGCACATGCTCCACATAGGCGCGGGTCTCGAAGATTGGGATCGACTCCATGAACAGCAGCCAGTCGCCCAGCGAGTCGTCGCGGTCGAGCCACTTGGTCACATTGCCGGGGCCGGCGTTGTAGGACGCGGCGACGAGGATCAGGTTGCTTTGGGTCACGCCCTTGTCGAACAGGTAGAGCAGGTATTTCTGCCCCAGCATCATGTTGAACGACGGATCGAACAGCTTCTCGGCGTTGCGGTCCTTGAGGCTGGGGTCCTCCGAGATATAGGCGGCGGTCGCCGGCATCAGCTGCATCAGGCCGCGGGCGCCGGCCGAGCTCACCACCCTCGTCATGAAGTTGGATTCCTGCCGGGTGAAGGCGTAGATCAGCGCCCGGTCCAGCTTGAAGCCGTCCTGCGGCCGCCAGTCGGGCAGCGGGAACAGCGCCGCCTCGACCACCGGGCCGCCCTTGCGTTCGGTCTGGCGCGCCAGGGTGACCGCCGAGCCGATGAAATCCATGCGGAACGCCACCCGCAGCAGCCCGGCGCGCGGCGCGTCGGGCGCGAGGCGCCGGATCACCAGCCGCATCTCGTCGTCGGCCTGGGCCTTGTCGCCTACCTGGGCCAAAGCCACGGCGCGGCGCACGCCCTGGTTATTGAGCGCCTCATTCAGATCGGCCTGGGTCAGCATGGGCGCCGACCAGTCATAGGGCGGCTTCATGCCGAGCTGGCGGCCGGCCAGGATGCCGTAGAACGTGCGGCGGTTCTGCACCGCCAGGTTCAGCATCTCCATGGCCTTTTCCGGCTCGCGGTCCTTCAGGTGGGCGCGCGCGGCCCAATAGGCGCCGGCCGAGCCCAGGTTGTTGCCGGCGTCGCGGGCGCGGGCGCACCTTTCGAACAGCTTCGCCGCCTTGCCATATTTTTGCATGCGCCAGGCCGACAGGCCGGCGACCCATGCGGCCTCGGCGATGTCCCCCTCATTGCGCTCGGCGGCGTCCTCGCCCAGGTCCAGCGCCTTCTTGTACTTCTGGTTGAAGTAGTAGGCCTTGGCGATCAGCGACATCTGGGTATCGAAGCCGGCCGGCAGGAAGATGCCCTTGCCCTTGGCGGCCATCAGCGCCCGCTCCGCCTTCTCCGGGTCGCGGTCGCCGAGCGCCGAGGCGATCTGCGAGCGGACGGCGGATTCCCGGCGGCGGCGCTCAAGCTCCTCGGGCGGCAGCGCCTCGCCCTCGCCGACGATTTCCGGCGGCACGTATCTCTGCGGCACCGGCGGAACCGGGGCGACGTCGCGCCTGGGCTTGCGCTTCATCGCCAGTTCGTAGATCTCGTCGGCCTCGGGATGGTCGGAATACAGCGTCATCCAGTCGCGCAGCTCGTAATAGGTCGAGCGGTACTTGGTCGGGTGCATGTAGCGCTGGTAGAGCACATGGCCCATCAGCGCCGTGTCCTTGATCTTCTTGATGTGCCTGTCGGCCTCGGCCCAGCGCCCGTCCTTTTGCAGCTCGAAAACCTGGCGGTAGGCCTCGGCGTCCTCTGGTGACAGCACCTTGGGTTCCACGCCGACGGGCACGATGACGCTGGCGGGCGAGGGCGGAGGCGCGGACGACTGCCGCGCCGGCCCATCCTGGGCGATTGCCGCGCCGCCCATCAGCAGGAGCAGGCCCGCCGCCGTCGTGATGCCCTTGAACTGCACTTTCATACGCCCTGTCGAGTTGTTGGTTCCGTCATACGCTATTAGTTGATTCTAGACGATTTTTCACTTCGAGAAAATCCCGCCACGCCTCGCGCTTGGCCGGCGCGTTGCGCAGCAGGTAGGCCGGATGGTAGGTGGGCATCACCGGCAGGTCGAGGCCGCTCCTGGTGTAGGCCTTCCATTTGCCGCGCAGCCGGGTGATGCCCTCGGCGCTCTCGAGCACCACCGTGGCCGCCTGCTTGCCCAGCAGCACGAGCATTTTCGGCCGCACCAGCTCGATGTGCCGCTCGAGGAACGGCACGCACAGCTCGGATTCCAGCGGCGTCGGCGTGCGGTTGCCCGGCGGCCGCCAGAAGATGGTGTTGGTGATGTAGGCGGTGGTCCGGTCGCGGCCGATGGCGGCCAGCATCCGGTCGAGCAGCTTGCCGCTGGCGCCGACGAACGGCAGGCCCTGGCGGTCCTCGTCGGCGCCCGGTGCCTCGCCGATGAACATCAGGCCACTGTCCGGGTTGCCGTCGGCGAACACCAGGTTGGTGGCTGTCGCCCTCAGCGGGCACAGGTCGAAGCGCGACAGCGCCTCGCGCAGCTCGTCCAGGCTGTTGCAGCCCTGGGCAATCCGCCGCGCGGTCGACACGGACTCCTGGACCGGCTGCAGCGGCAGCGCCTGCGGCGCCCTCGTCGCCTGTCGGGGGGCAGCCGCAACCGCGGCCGCGAGCGGCTCGGCGGCCTTTGGCGGCGGCGCCACCAGGCGGTTGACCGGCGCGTCGCCGATCGGCTCGTCCGCGCCCATCTCCACCTGCCAGCGCAGCAGGGCAAGGGCCAGGTCGCGGTCGTCGGTCATGGAGGCTCCGGTTGAGGGGTTTGTTGGCGGCGGCGGCGCGCGGTGCATATAGTAGGACAAATCCGGATGAAGGAGCACCACAATGGACAAGCAGACCCAGACCGAACTCGAGGCCGCCGCCTTCCGCCGCCTCGTCGCGCATCTGCGCGAGCGGTCGGACGTACAGAACCTCGACCTGATGACCCTGGCGGGCTTCTGCCGCAACTGCCTGTCGAACTGGTATCAGGAGGCGGCGAAGGAAATCGGCCTCGACGTCAGCAAGGACGCGGCGCGCGAGCGGGTCTACGGCATGCCTTACGAAGAATGGAAGGTGAAGCACCAGACCGAGGCATCGCCCGAGAAGCTGGCCGGCTTCCAGCCGCACAAGCACTAGGTTGTCTGGACTCCTGGGATTCCCCAGCACGGGAGCACATAGTGCCAAGGTACACGGCGTTTCTGAATGAGATCGATTCAAGTTCCGTCTCGCTTGTTGGCGGCAAGGGCGCCAATCTCGGAGAACTGACGAAGGCTGGCCTGCCGGTTCCCGTCGCATTTTGCGTTACGACCGAGGCCTATCGGGCGTTTGTCGGCGCCAATGATCTTCAGCAGCCGATTCTCGCTAGTCTCGATGGCTTGAACTATGACGATGTTACCGAACTGGAGCGCCGCGCGGCGGCGATCCGCAAGAGCATCATGGCGGCTGAGGTGCCAGCGGAAATCTCCGCGTCCATCCGCCAGGCCTATGCCGCGCTTGAAGCGGAACTGGGGACCAATGCGAGCGTCTCGGTGCGTTCGTCCGCCACGGCCGAGGATCTTCCGGGCACGTCTTTCGCCGGCCAGCAGGACACCTACCTTCATATCGCCGGCGTGGACGCCGTTCTGGAACATGTGAAGCGTTGCTGGGCATCGCTGTGGACAGACAGAGCGGTTTCCTATCGCCACCGGCAGGGTTTCGAGCACGCGGACGTGCTTCTGGCCGTTGTCGTCCAGGAAATGTTCCCCTCGGAAGTTGCCGGCGTCATGTTCACGGCCAACCCCGTCACCGGCGATACCCGCGAAATCTTTCTGAACACGAGTTGGGGCCTGGGAGAAGCCATCGTGTCGGGCCGGGTCAATCCGGACCAGTATATCGTCCTGAAGGACGGATTCGCGATCAAAGAGCGCGTCATCAACGACAAGCTGGTCATGACCGTCCGGCGGGATGATGGCGTGGGCAGCACCGAGGCGCCGGTTCCCGATCACAAGCGGAACAGCGAGACCCTCACCGACAGCCAGATCCGTGAACTGGCCAGGATCGGGGAGGGGATCGAAAAGCACTACGGCTTCCCCCAGGACATCGAGTGGGGCTTCTCCCAGGGACGCTTTGCCATCCTCCAGTCGCGGGAAGTGACCGCGGCGGATATCGATTTTCCGGAAGGCATCGAGGCCTGGCAGACGCCTGGCGCGTTCAAGGGCCTGTATGACGAGCGCTGGGTCTGGTCGCGCGCCTATTCCGACGAGGTGCAGACCGGACCCTCCAGCCCCTATTTCTATTCGATCCTCCAGCGCGGCATGACCATGCTCAAATGGAACCTGCTGGACTTTACCGATGCGCAGGAGTGGCTGGGCTACACCAAGGCCAACTTCCGCGACATGCCGCTCTACCGCTGGCACGGCGCGCGCGCCTATTACAACGCCCAGTTCGAACGCGAGAGGATTCGCCGGTTCATTCCCCACTTCGCCCGTGACGAGGCGGCGCTCTGGCCGTTTCCCGTCGAGGAACGGGCGGAAATCCGGAATATGCCGTTCAACTGGATGAAGTTCATCCAGTTGATCGTGCGCTTGCATTTCACCCGGCCCAAAATCGCGTTGCTGAACACGCCGAAGCAGGTTTTCGATAATTTGAAGCGCTGGACGGACTACACCCAATCGGTGTGGGATGAGCTTGATCTGGAGAAGGCGAGCGTCAAGGAGATATTCGATACGGAAATCCGGGCTGTGGGCGACAGCGAATTCGGCGCCAACGTCACCCTGCCCTTTACCATCTATCTGTTCGTGCTTCCGGCCGCGCTCAGGACACTGTGCGCGCAACTTTTCGACGACGAGGACCAGCGCATCTACAACAGCCTGGTGTCGGGCCTCTTCACCAAAACCAGCGAAGAGAACGTAGCGGTATGGAAGCTGGCGCTCGTCATTCGCCGGCATCCGGCCCTGCTGGAATTGGTCTCCACTGAGGAAGACCACACAAAGATACTGGCGTCGCTGGACCGCATCGAGGGCGGCGCGGCATTCCGGGAACATCTGGATGCGTTCCTCGAGGAATACGGCCACCGCGGCGGTGCCGAGCGCGACCCGATTCACCATCGCTGGCGTCACAAGCCGGAGATGGTTTTCCATTCCATCAAGCCGATGCTGAAGCTGGCCGAAGACGACGATCCGGCGGCCCACGAGCAGCGGCTTCACGAGCGCATGAAGCGCACTCTCGATGAGTGCAAGGCAACCCTGCGAGCGGAGCCGATGGGTTTCGTTCAGGTCTGGCTGTTCGAGCGCTTCGTCAAGCTGGTGCAGGACTATTTCTATTACCGTGACTTCGAGCGCTTCTACAACGACAGGAATATGGGGCGGCCACGCGACTTCCTGACGGCGATCGGCCGCAAATTCATCAAGCGCGGCCTGATGCAAAACGAAGAGGACATCTTCTTCCTCGGCAAGGATGAAATCCTGAGGGTCGACGACGGCGCGCTCAGCGCCAGGGATATCGACCTCAGGGTCCGGTCCCGGCGCCGTACCTACGAGCGTTATTCGTACAAGGAGCCGCCGAAATATATTCGCGGCTGGCAGACCTTCGATGACAACCAGCTGCCTGACGATGGCGAGGGGCTGCGCGGGATTGGCGCCAGCAGCGGCGTCGTCACCGGCCGTGCGCGTGTCTGCCGGCATCTCAGCGAGATTAGCAGGATCGAAAAGGGCGACATTCTGGTCACGGTCGCCACCGATCCAGGATGGACCACGGTGTTTTCGATCATCGGCGGCGTTGTTGTCGAAAGCGGCGGCGTTGTCGCTCATGCGGTGATGATCTCGCGCGAATACGGCATACCCTGCGTGGCCAATCTGGGCTCGGCTTGCGATCTCATTCCGGACGGCGCCACGATCACGATCGACGGCGGCAAGGGGCGCGTGCTCATCCATGACAGGGAACTCGAACAAGACGCGGCCTTGAGTGAGCGATGAGCAGGTTCGTCGACATCGGCGGCAGCGTGAATTTCCGGCATATGGGCGGGTACGAAACCGTCGACGGCAGGCGCACCCGGGCGGATATCTTGTTTCGTGGCGGGTGGTTCGACCTGGTCAGTGACCAGGACGCTGCCCGCTTCGCCGCGACAGGCATCCGGCGCATCTTCGATTTCCGCAGCAACCCCGAGCGGGAAAAACGTTCCCTGAGTGACCGGATACGACGGCAGGCAGAGGTTTATGAGTTGGGGATCAGTCCCGGCAGCATGGGGCCCTACCTGCAGAGTATTCGGGATCTGCCGGCGGCAGACGTCGACTGCAAGGCGGCGATGACGCGAATGCACTACGAGATGCTGGGTGAGGGAGCCCCGCGGTTCCGGGAATTCTTCATGCATCTCGTCGCGGGCGATGGACCCTTCATGATCATGTGCTCGGCCGGCAAGGACAGGACCGGCGTGGCGGCTGCCCTGCTCCTGTCCGCCCTCGGCGTGCTGCGAGAGACGATGCTTGGGGACTACCTGATCTCCGCCGACGTCTATCGGGACAAGGAGTTGATCTTTGCGCGCAATCAGGGGCTCGAAACCCTGGGCGTCGATCTCAATCTGGTCAGGGATGTCTTCACCGTTCACCCAGAGTACCTCGAGGCGGTTTTGCAGAGGATCGACGAGACAGCGGGAGGCATGGAGGCATTTATGTCGCAAACACTGGGGCTCGCCGCCGACTGTCGGCAAAGTCTCCGGGACGCCTGCCTGGACTAACGTGAATTCATCACCGACATGACCCAAGACCAGTCGCGGTCCCGCCGCTTGCGCAGGATGCCCGTTGTCGTTTCCATGAACGTCAGGGAAGGCACGCCGGATTTCGCCCAAGCGCGAGTTGTGTGTTCGCCGGTTTTTGGCTGGGTTTTGGCCGGAAAGCGCAGGCGGCGGCGAAATCGGCGGTGAAATCGTTGAGGCTGCGGGTCGATTCGACCTATCGTTGACCCTCGTGCCCGGCGGCGCATATAAGGCGGGCACCTCAGGAGCGGAAACAAGGGGCGCGCAGTATGGAACGTGAATCGATGGAGTTCGACGTCGTCATCGTCGGCGCCGGTCCCGCCGGACTGGCCGCGGCGATCCGGCTGAAGCAGCTCTGCCAGCAGAACGATGTCGATTTCAGCGTCTGCGTCATCGAGAAGGGCTCGGAAGTGGGCGCCCACATCCTGTCGGGCGCGGTGTTCGAGCCGCGCGCGCTCAATGAATTGATCCCCGACTGGAAGGAACGCGGCGCGCCGCTCGACACGCCCTGCGTCGAGGACAGGTTCATGTACCTGACCGAGAAGGGCTCGATCAGCTTCCCGAACTTCATCCTGCCGCCGGTGCTGCACAACAAGGGCAACTACATCGTCAGCCTGGCCAACGTGACCCGCTGGCTGGCGACCCAGGCGGAAGAGGTCGGCGTCGAGATCTATCCCGGCTTCGCCGCCGCCGAGGTGCTGTTCCACGAGGATGGCAGCGTGAAGGGTGTCGCCACCGGCGACATGGGCGTCCACCGCGACGGCAGCCATGGCCCCAACTACACGCCCGGCATCGAACTGCACGCCAAGTACACCTTCTTCGCCGAGGGCGCGCGCGGCTCGCTGACCCGCCAGCTCACCGACAGGTTCGGCCTGCGCAACAGCAGCGGCCCGCAGAAGTTCGGCATCGGCATCAAGGAGCTGTGGGAGATCGATCCGGCCAAGCACAAGCCGGGCTATGTCCAGCACAGCTTCGGCTGGCCCATGGACGCCAACACCTATGGCGGGTCGTTCCTCTATCATTTCGGCGAGAACCTGGTCTCGGTGGGCTTCGTCGTCGGCCTCGATTACGCCAATCCCTACCTGTCGCCGTTCGACGAGTTCCAGCGCTTCAAGAACCATCCGGCGGCGCGGCACTTCTTCGAGGGCGGCAAGCGCGTCGCCTACGGCGCCCGCGCGCTGACGGCGGGCGGCTTCCAGTCGGTGCCCAAGCTGACGTTTCCGGGCGGCGTGCTGATCGGCTGTACCGCCGGCTTCATGAACCTGCCGAAGATCAAGGGCTCCAACAACGCCATGAAGACCGGCATGCTGGCCGCCGAGGCCGCGTTCCAGTCGCTCAGGGAAGGCTCCGAAGGCCATGACGAGCTGACCGGCTACACCAAGGCCTACCAGAAGTCGTGGGTCTACGACGATCTGAAGAAGGTGCGCAACGCCAAGCCGGCCTTCGCCTACGGCCTGATCCCCGGCGTGCTGATGACCGGTATCCAGGGTTGGCTGGGCGGCCACCTGCCGTTCACGCTGAAGCACAAGAAGGCCGACCACGAGGCGCTGCGGCCCAAGACCGAGTTCCAGCCCATCGTCTATCCCAAGCCCGACGGCGTGGTGACGTTCGACAAGCTGTCGTCGGTGTTCGTCTCCAACACCAACCACGAGGAAGACCAGCCTGTCCACCTGACGCTGAAGGATGCGTCGGTGCCGATCGAGATCAACCTGGCCCAGTACGACGCACCGGAACAGCGCTATTGCCCGGCTGCCGTCTACGAGATCGTGCGCGACGAAAACGGCGGAAATCCCAGGCTGCAGATCAATGCGCAGAATTGTGTGCATTGCAAAACTTGCGATATCAAGGATCCGACGCAAAATATAGTGTGGGTGACGCCCGAAGGCGGTGGCGGCCCCAACTACCCGAACATGTAAGGCACGGAATGACCACAGCAGCCCGCGAGGGGCGAGCAAGAGCTCCAGGTTCACGGCCCGGCTTCCGGCGCTTGTGGCGGCTGCTGCTGGTAAGCGGGATGGCGGTGGCCGTCCCGATGACGTCCGTCGCGTCCCAGCAGCCTGCCCAGGGCGGCGGCCGTCCGTCCCGCGCGGCGCAGGACGCCGACGCCAAGGCGTTCGGCGACTATTTGGCCGGCCGTTTCGCCATCGTCAACCGCGACACCGAGGCCGCCGCCGACTACTATATCCGCGCCGTCCAGGGCGATCCCAACAATGTCGAGCTGCTGCACCAGGCGTTCTCCGTCGCGGTCGCCAGCGGCCGGCACGACGACGCTGTCCGGCTGGCCCGCAGGCTCGCCGACCTGAAGGAAAAGCCCACCGGCCTTACCGAGCTGGTGCTGCTCGCCGAAGACCTGAAGAAGAACGACCTGACCGGCGCCCGCGCCCGGCTGGAGGCCATGTCGAAGACCGGCATCGTCGAGCTGATGGCACCGGTGATCTCGGCCTGGATCGACGCCGCCGAGGGTAACACCGACAAGGCGCTCACCAGCCTCGACGCGCTCGCCGGCAACAAGGGCTTCACCTCGTTCATGAAGACCCACCGCGCCTACATCCTGGATTTCGCCGACCGGGTCGACGCGGCGACGGCCGCCTATGACGAAGCCATCGTGCTCCAGAAGGGCTCGGACCTGCGGCTGGTGCTGGCCTATGGAAGGTTCCTGGCCCGGCACGGCAAGATCGACCAGGCCAAGGCGGTCTACAAGACCTATCTGGAATCCTATCCCAGCAACGTGCTGATCGAGGCGGCCCAGAAGGGCGTCAAGGACGACGGTACGCTCTATCCGGTGATCCGCACCGCCGCCGACGGCGCCGCCGAGGCGTTGTTCAGCACCGGCCGGGCGCTGGCGCAGGAGCGGTCACGCGGCCCGGCGGTGATGTATCTGCGGCTCGGCCTGGCGCTGAAGCCGGAATTTCCGGTCGCCTACCTGCTGCTGGGCGACGTGCTCGACCGCGACGGCCAGTACGACGAGGCGCTGGTCGCCTACCAGGCGGTGATCAAGGATCCCGTGCTGGGCTGGGACGCGCGCTTCGAGGCCGCCCTGCTGCTGGGCCAGATGGACAAGCCCGACGAGTCCATCAAGGCGCTGCAGGCCATGCTGGCCGAGCAACCGGACAATCTGAACGTGCTGACCTCGCTGGCCGACACGCTGCGTGCCCAGGAACGCTTCCCCGAGGCGAAGGCGGCCTATGACAAGGTCGTCACCAGGATCGGCACGCCGGCCGCACGGCACTGGGCGCTGTTCTATGCGCGCGGCATCACGCTGGAGCGTCTCGATCGCTGGAAGGAGGCCGAGGCCGACCTGAAGAAGGCGCTCGAGCTGTCGCCCGACCAGCCGCTGGTGCTCAACTATCTCGGCTACAGCTGGATCGAGCAGCGCGCCAACCTGGACCAGGCGCTCGCCATGATCCAGAAAGCGGTGGAGCAGCGCCCCGACGACGGCTACATCGTCGACAGCCTGGGCTGGGCGCTCTACAAGCTGGGCCGCTACGCCGAAGCCGTCGAGTGGCTCGAAAAGGCGGCGTCGCTGATTCCCGAGGATCCGACCATCAACGACCATCTGGGCGACGCCTACTGGAAGGTTGGACGCCGGCTCGACGCCACCTTCCAGTGGCGGCATGCGGCGGCGATGAAGCCCGAGGCCGAAGCCCTCGCCAGGATCGAAGCCAAGATCAAGTCGGGTCTCGACACCGAAAAACGCAGCGAGAAGTGACACTTGGACGCCGCTGAAGGCCCGCTGGTCGAGACCGCCTGGGCCAAGCTCAACCTCTACCTGCACATCACCAGCATCCGCGAGAACGGCTATCACGAGCTGGACAGCCTGTTCGTGTTCGCCGGCTTCGGCGATACGCTGACGGTCGAACCGGCGGCCAAGCTGGGCTTTTTCGTCGACGGGCCGTTCGCCGACCAGATTCCCGCCGACGGCGATAATCTGGTGGTCCGCGCCGCGCGGGCGCTGTCGCCCGACGGCACGCGCGGCGCGCGCATCCGGCTGACCAAGAACCTGCCGGTCGCCTCGGGGATCGGCGGCGGCTCGGCCGACGCGGCGGCCACGCTGCGGGCGCTCAACCTGTTGTGGCGGCTGGACTTGCCCGCCATGCGGCTCGAGCGCATCGCCGAAGGGCTGGGGGCCGACGTGCCGGCCTGCGTTCGCAGCGTCCCATCCCAGGTGTCCGGGATCGGCGATGTTCTCGGTCCGGCCGCGCCGCTGCCGGAATGCTGGGTGGTGCTGGTCAATCCGCGCGTGGCGGTGTCGACGCCGGCCGTATTCCGGCGCTTCGACGCCGAGGTGATCCGCTTCCGGCTCCCCGCGCCGCTTGGTCCGTCGGGGTCGGCGGTGAAGCTGGCGGCGGCGCTGACCGAGCGGGCCAACGACCTGGAGCCGCCGGCGCTTGCCATGGAGCCGGTGATCGGCGAGGTGCTGGCGCTGATCCGCAAGACCACCGGCTGCCTGCTGGCGCGCATGTCGGGCAGCGGCGCCACCTGTTTCGGCCTCTATGCCGGCGAGGGCGAGGCGCGCACCGCGGCCGGAAGGATCGCCGACCACAATCCGTCATGGTGGACCACCCATGGCCCGCTTCGGAGTGGCGGCGCCTGAGCGGTCTGCGTATCATGCGCGGCCTGCGCACCAGCATTCCGGACCCGCCTTGAGAATTCTCCCTATCGCTTCGGCCCTTGCGGTCGCCCTGACGCTCTCGGCCTGTGCGAGCGATCCGACCCCGGCCGGCCGCATGTCCGACCTCGAACTGACCTGGCACCAGGCCCAGTCGGCGGTGCCGGACATGGTCGGCGGCGGCGTCACCTATCTCTCGGATCCGTCGCGGCGGGAATTGCTGGCGGGCGCCGGGCGCAAATTCCCGGTGGTGGTCTACATGCATGGCTGCACCGGTATCAGCGATTCCGACCGCCGCCTGATGCGGACCATCGCCAAGGCCGGCTACGTCGTCGTCGCGCCCAACAGCATGGCGCGCAAGTACCGGCCGCTGCAGTGCGCGTCGTGGAACAAGGAAGGCGGCTTCAACCTGTTCGTCTTCGATTTCCGCCAGGCGGAGATCAACTTCGCCCTCCAGCAGATGGCGGGCAGTCCATGGGCCGACTGGGACAACCTGTTCATCGCCGGCGTCAGCGAGGGCGGCCTCGCCGCGGCGCATTTTCGCGGCGGCCTGTTCAAGGCGCGGGTGATCACCCAGTGGACCTGCCACGGCTCCACCTGGGTGCGCGGCATCGATGGTCCCGAGGACACGCCGGTGCTGGCGGTGGTGCGCAAGGACGATCCCTGGTACACCAGCGGCTCCGGCAAGCAGGCGGGCGACTGCGGCACCTTTTTCGGCGACAGGCGCCCGGGCTCGGAATCCATCGTGCTGGAGGAGGGCAAGGGCCACGACGTCATCGACGACCCCGGCGTGGCGTCGCGCATCGTCGAATTCCTCGGGCGCTACCGCACCGTGAAGCCCGAGCCGCCGCCGGTTCAGCGCGGGAACAATGCCGACGTCCTGCCCTTGAGGTGATACGCCACCAGCGCCATCCATTCGCGGACGGCGAAGTCGAACTGCGCCAGCCGGTGGCCGACGCTCCCGAACGAGCCACTCACCGTACCGTCGGTGAAGTAGTCGACGGGGTAGGGAATGACCTGCCAGCCCAGCTCGCGGAACACGCCGACCGCGCGCGGCATGTGGAACGCCGACGTCACCAGCACCCAGGTCTGCCCCGGTTTCGGGCGGGCGACCTCGCGGCTGAGCACGCCGTTCTCCCAGGTGGTGCGCGACTTGTCCTCCAGCAGCATGCGGTCCGTCGGATGGCCCAGCGCGACCAGCAGGTCGCGGGCGATGTCGGCCTCGGGCAGCCTGTCGTCGGGATCGTAGTGCCCGCCCGATAGCAGCAGCGTCGCCTCGGGATAGCGGCGTGCCAGCGTCATGGCCTCGGTCAGGCGCTCCGCATGGTCGTTGATCTGCGGTCGGCGCCAGCGCTCGGTGGTGCCGCTGTCGAGCGCGCCGCCCAGGCTGATGATGCCGTCGACATGCGCGGGCAGCGCCGGGGCTGGAAAGCGGGTCTCCAGCCTGACCATCAGGTAATTGGACACCGGCAGCACCATGATGGCCGCGAAGATCATGAACGAGAGCGACATCACCCAGTTGGCGATCCGCCGCCAGCCGGCGAGCCGCAGGACGACACCCAGCGTGAACAGCAGGAACAGGCTGTTGCTCGGCTGGAGCACATCCCACAGCAACCTCAAGCGGGCAGTCCCCGCCAGCCGCGGTACCACTCGACGAACCGGGGCACGCCCTGCTCGAGCGGCGTGGCGGGCTCGAAGCCGTGGTCGCGTCTGATGGCGTCGATATCGGCATAAGTCGCCGGCACGTCGCCCGGCTGCATGGGCTCGCTCAGGATCCGGGCCTTGCGGCCGGTGGCCTGTTCGATGATCTCGACCAGCCGCGTCACCGGCTCCGGCCTGTTGTTGCCGATATTGTAGATCCGGTGCGGCCGTTCGCCCGCCGGTGGACCGTCCAGGACCGCGAGGACGCCGGCGACGATGTCGTCCACATAGGTGAAGTCCCGGAGCAGCGTGCCGTTCTCGAACAGCCGGATCGGCCGGCCGTCGAACATCGCCTCGGTGAACAGCCACACCGCCATGTCGGGCCGCCCCGATGGGCCGTAGACGGTGAAGAACCGCAGGCCGGTCTGCGGGATGCCGTAGAGATGGGCGTAGGCGTCGCTCATCAGCTCGTCGGCCCGCTTGGTGGCGGCATAGAGCGACACCGGATGGTCGACCGCGTCGGTTTCCGAGAATGGCAGCTTGGTATTGCCGCCATAGACCGAGCTGGAGCTGGCGTAGACCAGATGCCGTAGCCCGCCGATGCCGCGCGCCAGCTCGAGCATGGCCAGGTGCCCGGTCAGGTTGGCCGTGGCGTAGGCCATCGGGTGATCGATGGAATAGCGCACGCCCGGCTGGGCGCCGAGGTGAACGATCCGGTCGATCTGCGCCCACCCGACCGCCTTGCGCAGGCCGTCCAGGTCGGCGAAGTCCTGCTTCAGGAAGGTGAAGCCGTCACGCGGCCTCAGGTCGGCGACGCGGGATTCCTTCAGCGCGACGCTGTAGTAGGTGTTGAGGTTGTCGATGCCGATCACCTGTTCGCCGCGCGCCAGCAATGTCTTGCAGACATGGTAGCCGATGAAGCCGGCGGCGCCGGTGACGAGAACGGGCATGAAGCCTCCAGGACGGTCGGTCAGACTGGACGATACAGGAATCGCGTTGCGGATTCATGCGCCGGATCGGTAAGGTCAACCGCATGACCGCGCAGGCGAAATGACGCCCATGAGCCGCCGCATCCGCTTCCTGGCGGTGTTCGGGACACGCCCGGAGGCGATCGGGATGGTGCCGCTGATGAAGGCGCTGGAGGCCAGCCCGTTGCTCGACGCCTGCAGCCTGTTCCGCCGTGCGTTCTGGCGGTTGATCGGGTGCGCCTCTCGCACTATTGTCCGCCGCCTTGCTGGGGCGTAGCCAAGTGGTACGGCAACGGATTTTGATTCCGTCATTCGCAGGTTCGATCCCTGCCGCCCCAGCCAGAATCCCGCTCTATGCCTTCTTCGCCTTCGCCTTGGCGGCGGCCTTCTCGGCCTTGTCGGTTTTGGCCTGGGCCGCGGCTTCCTTGTCGGCGGCCTCCTTGGCGAGGCGCAGCGCCTTCAGGCGGGCGGTCTTGTCCATCAGTTCCTTGTGGGCCTTGTCGCGCGCCCTGATGGCGTCGTCCTCGTTGGGACGCAACTTGGCGAACTTTTCCTCGGCTCGGGATCTCGCTGGGTCAGCCATGGATGTCTCTCCTCGAATTCGTTGATGTCGCCGATGCGGCAGGCGCGGTCGGCGGGCTGGCCGGGGAACCGGAATCGGGACATCGCTCTCGGAAACGGCCGGGCGAGCCCGCGTGGTCTTTGGTCGAAGGGCCGCCCCGGTCCCCAAGAGCCGGCGCGGAAGGCGGCGTGGGCGCCGCCGCATTGTCATCCGGCACGCGGCTCGAAAGCCGCACCGGACGGTCTGAACCGCTAGCCTATAGGTAAATCGGTGCGGGGGGCAATCAAGTAAGGCAACGGGTAGCCAATCTCTCCGCCGGTCCATAGCCGTCGCCGGCGATCCGTTCGAGGCCGGCGCGATTGGTGATGACGATCACGCCGCGCCGGTGGGTGAGGAGCTTCGCGACCTGAAGCGTCTTCAGGGTGAGCGTGATGCCGGCCCTGCGGACGTTCAGCATCAGGGCGAGGACCTCGTGGGTCATCCGCAGTTCGTCGGCGGGCGACCGGTCGTGATACATCAGCAGCCAGCGCACCAGCCGCTCCTCGACCGTGCATGACGCATTCGCCAGGGTGGTGCTGGAAACCTGGAGCAGAAGCCCATGCGCGTACCGCAGCAGGATGCCGCGCAAGGTGTCGCTTTGCTTCAGGGAGTCCTGCACCGCGGTTACGGGAATCCGGTATGCCCGTCCCGGCGACTGCACGAATACCCGCAGCAGCGATTGGTTCAGCGTATGAAGCACGGCGACATCGACCATGCCCTCCCAGCCGACAAGCCCCACCTCGGTCTGGTCGCCGCGCATCGTGCCCGCGACGATCGAGGCGATGGCGGTCTCGATGAACCAGCAATACTGGATTTCCTCGCCGGGCTCGATCAGCACCTGATGCTGGAGCAGCTCGACGGAAACGAGGTGCGGCTTCAACAACGCGAAATCGTGGCTGGACAGCGCCGCCAGCAGCTGGTTCCGCGGAATCGTCGTGTCGAGCGAATCCATGGTGCCTCCCGTCTGCCCGGGCGGGAGGACCTACTCTCAGCCGGCTGCGCCCATTGAGCATCTGCAGCCGATGCCCTGATATAGTGCGGCTCACGGTAATTTCCCAAATCTCTTCTGTCGGTACGGACGCGTACACAGACGTTGACGATGAATCGTCCGGCTGGGAATCGTCCGGCTGGCGCCGCTCATGGGCGGGCGAGCGCCTCAGGCCCGGCGGCGGAACGCGAGCTGGTTGGCGATCACCACGGCGCTCGTCACCACCACGATGAAGATGGTGGCCAGCGCGTTGATCTGTGGGCTGACGCCCATGCGCACGCTGGAGAAAACCTCCATCGGCAGGGTCTTGGCGCCGGGGCCGGAGGTGAAGGTCGCCACCACCAGGTCGTCGAACGACAGGGTGAAGGCCAGCAGCCAGCCAGCCAGCATGGCGGGCCAGATCAGCGGCAGGGTGATTACCCGGACCACCTTGAATGGCCTGGCGCCCAGATCCATGGCCGCTTCCTCCAGGCTCATGTCGAGCTGGCCGAGGCGCGACTGGACGACGACGGTCACATAGGCGGTGGCGAAGGTGGCGTGGGCGATGACGATGGTCATCATGCCGCGCTTCGGCCCGCCGAGGACGCTTTCCATGGCGACGAACAGCAGCAGCAGCGACAGGCCGGTGATCACCTCCGGCATCACCAGCGGCGCGGTGACCATGCCGGCGAACAGGGTGCGGCCGCGGAAATTGCCGAATCGGATCAGCGCGAAGGCCGCGAGCGTCCCCAGCACGACGGCCGCGCATGCGGTCAGGAACGCGATCTGCAGGCTCAGCCAGGCGCCGCTCAGCAGCGCGTCGTTGTGCATCAGCTCGCCGTACCACCTGGTCGAGAAGCCGGCCCACACGGTGACGAGGCGCGACTCGTTGAACGAGTAGAACACCAGCGAGAAGATCGGGCCGTAGAGGAACAGATATCCCAGGATCAGCACCGAGATGACGAACCAGGGCGTGCGTCCGGTCATCAGCGCCCCCTGAAATAGCGGCTGGCGAACCGGTCGAACATCATCACCGGCACGACCAGCAGCGCCAGCATGGCGACGGCGACGGCCGACGATACCGGCCAGTCGCGGTTGCTGAAGAACTCGGCCCACAGCACCTTGCCGATCATCGGCGACCCCAGGCCGCCGAGCAGCTCGGGGATCACGAATTCGCCGACCGCCGGAATGAACACCAGCAGCGAGCCGGCGACCACGCCGGGCATGGACAGCGGCAGCGTCACCCGCAGGAACGCCTTCCAGGGTTTCGCGCCCAGGTCGCTCGCGGCTTCCAGCAGGCTCGGGTCCATGCGCTCGAGCGCCGCGTAGATCGGCAGCACCATGAACGGCAAGTAGGAATAGACGATGCCGATATAGACCGCGGCCGGCGTGTACATGATGGCGAGCGGCTGATCGATGATGCCCAGCGCCATCAGCAGGTTGTTGACCAGGCCGTTGTCCTTGAGAAAGCCGATCATGGCGTAGATGCGGATCAGGAACGACGTCCAGAACGGGATGATGATCAGCATCAGCAGCAGATAGCGCCAGCGCAGCGGACTGCGCGCGATCCCGTAGGCCATGGTGTAGCCGAGCAGCACCGAGATCAGCGTCGAGATCGCGGCGATCTTCACCGAGTTGACGTAGGCGACCACATACATGTCGTCGCGCAGCAGCAGGACGAAATTGGAGAAGGTCAGGTGGATCTGCAGCGTGGCGTTCTCGGCGAACGTCAGGATCGGCTCATAGGGCGGGATGCCCATGACGCTTTCCGACACGCTGATCTTCAGCACGATCAGCAGCGGCAGCAGGAAGAACAGCCCCAGCCATGCGTAGGGAATCGCCAGCGCCGTCAGCCGTCCCGCTGCGCCGGGCTGGTTCAGACTGCGGACGACGGCGGCGAAGGATTTGGCGGGAGATCTCATGTGACGGGCGATCTCATATGACCAGCAGGATGCCGTTGGCGGGATGCCACTGGAACCGCACGGTGTCGTCCCACGAAATCGGCGTGTCCGCCGTATGCAGCAGGTTGGCCCGGGTGAACTGGACCCTTTTCCCCGACGCCAGTTCCACGTGGTACACCGATACGTCGCCCAGATACGCAATGTCGCGCACGATGCCCTCGGCCGAGTTGTAGGCCGGATCGGCATTTCCTCCGGGCACTACCTGGATCTTCTCGGGGCGCACCATGACGCTGACCGTCGCGCCCACGGCCGCGGTGCCTCCGGTACCGACGACGATGTCGCCGCCCAGCTCCGGCGAGACGATACGGGTTTCTCCGGCGCCCGCTTCGGTGACCACGCCCTCGAACAGGTTGGCGGTGCCGATGAAGTCGGCGACGAAGCGGGAATTGGGATACTCGTAGACCTCGGCCGGCGCACCCACCTGCTCGACCATGCCGGCGTTCATCACGCAGACGCGGGTGGCCATGGTCATTGCCTCTTCCTGGTCATGGGTGACGATGACGAAGGTCGCGCCCAGCTTTTCCTGGATGTTGACCAGCTCGAACTGGGTCTGCTCGCGCAGCTTGCGGTCGAGCGCGCCCAGCGGCTCGTCGAGCAGCACCAGCTTGGGCCGCTTCACCAGCGCCCGCGCCAGCGCCACGCGCTGCCGCTGGCCGCCGGAAAGCTGGTCGGGCTTGCGTGTGGCCAGCGCCTTGATCTGCACCAGGTCGAGCATCTCGGCGACCCGGTCGGCGATCTCGGCCTTGGCCACGCCTTCCTGCTGCAGCCCAAAGGCCACGTTCTGTCCCACGGTCATGTGCGGGAACAGGGCGTAGGACTGGAACATCATGTTCACCGGGCGGCGATAGGGCGGGATGTCGGCCATGTCGACGCCGTCGATGAATATCTTGCCGGCGCTGGGCGTCTCGAATCCGGCCAGCATGCGCAGCAGCGTGGTCTTGCCGCAGCCGGAAGCGCCCAGCAGGGCGAAGAACTCGCCCCGGTAGATGTTGAGGTCGACGCCGTTGACCGCCGCGACGTCGCCGAAATGCTTCGACACGCCCTGAACCCGGACGAAGGGCTCGGCCTTGGGATCGGTCCAGGGCTTGTCCTGGAGGCCGCCGGATCCGACCGCCATTTCCTATTTGGTCTCCGTCTTGTACGTCGACCAGGCGCGGGTGCGCTCGCGCTCGTAGTCCTTCTCGGCCGGCGGCACGGAGAAGCCCTTGGCCCGGTCCTCGTCGGACGGATAGATGAACGGATCGGACTTGATCGCCTCGTCCACCTTTTCCAGCGATGCCGGCACGGCATTGGCATAGCCGGTGGTGTTGGTGATCGCCGCCACCACGTCGGGCCGCATCATGTAGTTGATGAAGACGTGGGCGTTGTTCGGATGCGGCGCGTCCTTGGGGATTGCCATGGTGTCGATGACGAAGGCGGTGCCTTCCTTGGGCACCAACGCCAAAATCTCGACGCCGTTGGCGGCTTCCTTGGCGCGGTCGCGGGCCTGGATCAGGTCGCCGCCATAACCCTGCGCCACGCACAAATCGCCATTCGCCAGGTCGTTGATGTAGGACGACGAGTGGATGTACTTCAGGTTCTGCCTGATCTTCTGCAGCGCCTCCATGGCGGTCTGCAGATCGGCCGGGTCCTGGCTGGTCGGGTCCTTGCCCAGCCAGGCGAGCACCGCGGGGATCACGTCGACCGGATCGTCCAGCAGGCTGATGCCGCAATCCTTCAGCTTGGCGGTGACCTCAGGATCGAACAGCAGGTCGCCGCTCCCCTGCGGGACCGTGCCCAGCCGCTCCTTCACCTTGCCCACGTTGATGCCGATGCCCGTGGGCGCGACCATGTAAGGCACGCTGTAGGTGTTGCCCGGGTCGTTCTTCGACATGGTCTTCAGGATGGCCGGGGACAGGCCGGGGTAGTTGGACAGCTTGGCCTTGTCGAGCGGCTGGTAGATGCCGGCCTTGATCTGCTGGGCGAGGAACGGCGTCAGCGACGGAAACACCACGTCGTAGCCCGAACCGCCGGCCAGCAGCTTGGCCTCCAGCATGGGCATGGAATCATAGACGTCGTAGCGGACCTTGATGCCGGTTTCCTTTTCGAAGGTCGCCAGCGTGTCCGGCGCGATGTAGTCGGACCAGTTGTAGACGTTGAGGACCTTGTCCTCATTGCTGGCCTTGTCGGCCGCCTTATCGTCGCCGCAGGCGGCCAGCGCGCCGGCCATCACCACCAGGAAGCCCAGAGTAATCCAGTTCCGCATCAGATGACCTCCGTAGAGTCGCGCCGGCGGATGCCGGAGACCCGTCAACAGTAAAACCGCCGCCGCAGGCGTCCCCATCCAGAAAACTCTGCGGTTAACGGTCGCGGCAGTCAAACGGATGTACGGCCGGTCCGCGAAATTTTGCGTGGGTCAGAACGGTAGCGCGCCGAACGCATCGGTCGCCGGATCGTAGGCAAGCAGATCGCCCGAATGGATGTCGAACCACCAGCCGTGGATGAACAGCGTACCCGCCCGCACGCGCTCGACGACGAAGGGGAAGCTGTCCAGGTTCTTCAGCGACTGAACGATGGAGCGCTGCTCCAGCAGGCGCTGCTGTTCGGCGACCGGCCGGTCGCCGGCTTCCCTGAGCACGGCGTTGCGGATCGGTGCGATCATCGATACCCAGGTGCCGATGAACTCGCTTTCTCCGGCCAGCTCGCCCATCAGCGCGGCCCGGATACCGCCGCATTCGGCGTGGCCCATGACGACGATGTGGATGACGCCCAGGTTGTTCACCGCGAACTCCAGCGCCGCGCTGGTGCCGTGGTGGCGCATGTCCGGCTCATAGGGCGGGATCAGGTTGGCGATGTTGCGGGCGATGAACAGGTCACCGGGACCCGCGTCCAGGATCAGCGCCGGCTCGACCCGCGAATCGCAGCAGCCGACCAGCATGACCTTGGGGGCCTGGCCGTCCCGCAACTGCTCGAAGAGCTGGCGGTTGTTCTCGAAATAGTTGTCGCGGAACGCCCTGTAGCCCTGGGAGAACCGCCGGATCCATCGTTGCGGCATCTTACTCCTTGGACAGGCTGTTGGTTCCAGTACCCGGATACATCAGGCCCAGCGTCTCGGCGATCAGCGCCGGGCGCTCCTGGCCTTCGATCTCGACGGTGACCTCGTAGGTCATCTGCTTGCCGCCGTCCTTGCGGTGCTCGACGTTCTTCAGCGTCTGGTGGGCGCGAACGCGCGAGCCGACCTTCACCATGTTGGTGAAGCGCACCTTGTTGCTGCCGTAGTTGATGCCGTGGCCGACGCCCTGGACCGCGAGGATGCCCTGCATCAGGCCGGGCAGCAGCGACAGGGTCAGGTAGCCGTGGGCAATGGTGCCGCCGGCCATGAACTCCCTGGCGGCGCGTTCGGGATTGACGTGGATCCACTGGAAGTCGCCGGTCGCCTCGGCGAATTTGTCGACCCGCTCCTGATCCACCAGCAGCCAATCCGACGTACCGAGTTTCTGACCGACCAATTCATCGATCGTGTCGAAATGTGTCGTCACCTGTGCCATGCGAACTCTCCCGTTCCCCGATTGTCCCTTGTCGGGCCGACCCTAGCCTCACATCTCTTCTCGGGTAAAGGGGATACACTGCATGGCCGCTAGGATGCTCGGAAGGCTGGTGCTCGCGGCGATGTTCGTCGCCGGCGCGGCGTTGCCTTCCGCCGCCGCGTCCGACCTCACCAAAATCGCCGAGGGCTCCTGGGTCGAGGCGCGGACCGCCAACTTCGTGGTGCTGACCAATGCGGGCGAGAGTCGCGCGCGGTATCTGGTGCAGAATCTCGAAGACTTCCGCCGCCTGGTCATCCAGGCGACCAATCTCGATATCGACTCGAACCCGCTGCCGTTCCATATCGTCGCCCTGGTCGGCGCCGGCCAGCTCAAGTCGCTGATCGCCAGCGACAATGTGTTCGGTGCGTTCCAGCAGAGCTACCGCGGCGGTCTGGCCGCGGTCAACCTGACCGCCCGCGCGCCCGACGGTACCGACAGCCTGCAGGTCACCTACACCGCCTATGGCCCGCTATACCGGACCAAGCAAAACACCCGCACCGTGGGCATGGACGGCGTGCTCCACGAATATGTCCACTACCTGCTGGAGATCGACGCCAGGCGGCGCTACCCGCTGTGGTTCCACGAAGGCTACGCCGAGTTCCTGTCCACCTTCGATGTCACCAGCGACGGCCGCTACAAGGTCGGTGCGCCGCCCATGCACCGGGTATTGACCCTTAACAAGACACGGCGCATCCCGCTCGGCTCGCTGCTCAACGCCAAAGGGTACGAGATCGGGCACGAAAACAGCGACTTCAACGCCGAATCCTGGCTGCTCGTCCACTATCTGATGACCGACGCGGAGCGGCGGGCCAAGCTCTATGCCTTTCTCGACCGGCTCAACACGCCCACCGTGGATGCGTTGCCGGTGTTCGAGGAGGTCTTCGGCGAATCGGACGAGGCGTTCTCGCGCCATATCCGCCAGTACCGGCGCGTGGCGAAATACGACGTGGAACGCTTCGACAGGCCCGATGCGCCGCTGCCCCAGCCCTCGATCCGCGTGCCCCCGGCAGACGAGGTGCGCGAGCAGCTCGCTTATACGCTGCTGCACTTCTCCCCCCGGCAGGACAAGGGCGTCGAGTTGATCGAAGGGGCGATCGCCATCAATCCCGGCAACATGCGGGCGAGGGCGTTGCTCGCCGCGGTCGCCATCACCAACAAGGATATCCCGAAGGCGGAAAAGATCCTGGCCGATGCGGGTCCTGCCGACGTCGGCGATCCGGACATGCTGAGCCTCCATGGCGAGCTCCATCTCCGCCGCGCGGCCGAACTGGTTGCCGCCGCCAAGCCGGGCTGGGAGGCATTCGTTGCCGCCGCGACCGAGCGCTATCGCCAGGCGCTGGCAATCGATCCCGATCATGTGTTGTCACTGTCGGGTATTGCCCGCACCTGGCTGATCCAGCCGGGCAGACCGCCCGACGATGTCGTTGCGCTGATCGACCGGGCCAAACGGCTGCTGCCCATGAGCCAGGAGATCGAGCTGATCGCCGCGCACCTCCATGTGAAGCGCGGCGAGATCCTCCAGGCGGCCCAGTCATACGAACATGTGGTGGCGTGGGGCCGCGACCCGGCCCTGGTGCGGCAGGCGCGCGAAAGGCTCGACGCGATTTACGCCGTCGCCGGCCATGATCTAAAGCAGAGCACCAAGGCAACGCCGTAGCGGCTTTCGGCATTCCGGTACCTCGGCTATCATCGGGTCCCTGAAGCCAGCATCGGTTGGGGACGATGGTGAAGAGGCTGACAGCGGCGATCGTCTTTGTTCTGTTTGGTGCGCCTTGCGCCACCGCCGCGGAATCATGCCATTTCGACGTGCGGGGTCCAGATGGAATGACGCCTGCCGTCGATGAGGCGGTTGCCTGTGTCGCGGCCCGCTTCAAGTCGTTCGAAGCCGTGTACGGCTCCAGCGCGCTGGCGAGCACCCTTCGGGCCGAATACGGGCGCTACGGGATTCCAGCCGTTCCCGGCGACGTCGCCGCTTCGCTGGCGGGTCCGGCCGCCGCCACGCAGAAGAACTTCATGGCCAGCCTGGAGGTGCTGCGCGAGGCGCGCGGCCTGGCCGGCTCGACCGCCGGCGGCGAGGAGCGGGCGGCCTATTCGCGATACCTGGACGCCGCGCTGCGCGGCTGGTCGGAAACCGTGGACTGGCTCATCGACGACGCATGGCCACAGCTCGTCACGCTCAGGGCGCGCGCGGCCTGGCATGCAGGACGCGGCGGTGCGCCCCAGGCCGGCCGGGAGAGCCTCGACCAGGATGACCCGGCATGCGTCGACAGCCTGAACGCCGCCGCGGCGAGCCTTGCCTACCGCGTCGAGATCGCGGCGCTTGTTTCGACGCCCGAGCCGTTCACGACTCCCCGGCGGATGCCGGTGTTCCCACGGGCGGTCGAGGATCCGCCCGAGCCCGCACCGGCCTGTGCCATCTCGGCGGACGCCGGCGTGGTCCGCCGCTGGGATGGCGGAGCGCGGCCGGGAGCCGGCGAATGAGCCCTGGTGTGCGCACGTCGCTGCTTTCGCTGCTGATCGCCGGCACGCTTGTCTGCGGCGCCGCCGCGCAATCTCGCGGCATCGATGGACGGTGGACGCGCGGGGACGGCACCACGGTGGACTTTGTCGAGCGCGACGGCAAGGTCGAGGGCCGGATACGCACGCCGAGCGCCCAGGCTGCCGGTACTTTCGGCTGGACGTCGGGGGAACTGTTCCTCGAAGCGACCCGCGACGCGGACACGCTGACGGGCAAGCGTCACTACCGCTTCCCGGTGTCCTACGCGCAGCAATGTCCGAGTGCGCGCGGCGGTAGTGGCATCCTGGAGCTGAAGGTGGTCAGCGACACGGTCATGGAAGGCCGGTGGCAAAATAGCCTCCTGCAGAGCGACTGCCGGGTTACTACTGGTGCGTGGGCGCCCGACGAATACCGGCGGGAGGCCGCCGCGCGGGCCGATGCTGGCGGCGTGGTGGAAGCGCCCGCCGGCGGGACGGCGCCGATCGATCTCGACAGGCTGACCGAAACCGACCTGGACACCATGTGCGCCGATTGCCTGGAGCAGGCCGCCGATTTCATCGCGCTCAAGGACAACTATCCGCGTGTCAAGCAGCGTTGGCTCGATCTCACGGAACGCCGTCGCGCCGTCGCCGACGACGTCAAGCGCGGCCGGATGGAGGCCGAGCTGAGGGAGCTCGACGCCGCCCTGAAGCCGCCGCCGCCAGCCGATTTCAGCGTAGCAGACTACTATGCGGGGCTGTTGCGCGCCGGCTGGCGCCGGCATGCCTTGGCGCTCGACCAGTCCTTGGGCACGCGGATCGAAGGCCAGAAGGAACTGCTCCGTTACCTGACCGGCAGCACTCTCGACGGCTGGCTGATCGAGCGGGAATACGATCCCGAGGTCGGCGCGTCGCTGAGCGCCTCCGACCGCGAGGCGCTCGCGGCGGAGGGCGCGGCGCAGCGCAAGCTCGACAGCCAGTTGCGCCGCCGCCAGCGCTTCCTCGAGCAGCAACTCGCGCTCCATGACCAGTTGACGCGGGAGGCCGGGCAAGCCGAAGCGGCCGTGGACGCGCTCGAGGCCGAGATACTGCGCGCCGGCGTCGCGCTCAGGGCATGCCTCAAGGCCTGCCGCCGCTGATGGTCTAGGAAGACACGATTGCCGGCCCGTCGGAAGGGGCACCTTATCTGGAAATCGCGTAGAGCGTGACCGTGCCGCTGACCTCAGAGGCGACGGCCAGGAGCGGCACGCCCAGCGGATTGCCGTCGGCGGGGATGAAGCGGACGCCTTCCGGCCCCAGGTCGCCGACGGCGGCCAGGTCGCTCTTCAGCGAGAAGTCGAACGAGGTGATGAAGGTGCGGTTGTTCTCGTAGGCCGCGAACGAGGGCGCCGCCGGATCGCTGATGTCGAACACGATGACGCCGCCGGTGCGCTCCAGGCCGATGAAGGCGTAAGTGCGTCCGCCGATCACGCCCACATCGACGCCTTCGGGCTCCGGCCCCTTGTCGTCGCTGCGGCTGTCGCCCTTGTTCTCGTCGTTGTTGTTGTTGAAGTTGTTGCCCAGACGGTCGGCGGTGATGCGCTCGATCTGATCGCCGCTGTCGTAGACCAGCTTGCCGTTCGCGTCCCAGATGGTGAACGACCGCGCCCCATAGGTATGAAGCTGGTCGATGTCGCCGTCGCCATCGGTGTCGCCGTCGATGGTCGAGATCTTCAGACGTTCCAGCCGCTTGCTCTGCGCGTCATCGAGCGTTTTCGCGTCCAGCTTCGCCTTTTCGACGCGCTCGTCTTCCTTGCGCGCGTCGCCTTCGTTGGCGCTGATGATGTAGGTGGTACCCTTTACGGTGAACGCGGCGATGGCATCGGGCATGTAGAAGCCGCGCGATGGCACGGGCGCGATGTCGATGGCGCTGTCCTTGTCGTGGGGGTCGAAGCCGTTGCCCGGCCTGCTGTGGTCCTTCACCCCCAGCGGCAGGATGCCGAGGAGCTTGCCGGCGGCGATGTCGATCTTGGCGAAGGCATTGGCCTCCTGCAGTCCGACCCACGCCGTCTTGCTGTCGGCCGAGATGGCAACATATTCGGGCTCGAAGTCGGTCTTGGGCTCCTTGCCGGGGAACACGCGCACGCCCGCGGCGCGCATGTCGGCGGCGGTGAGGCCCTCGAATCCGACCGTGACAGCCTTGGCGGCCGCGACACCGCCCGAGATGTCGATGATGCTGACCGAGCCGTCCGGGTCCAGGGTTTCGGTCGGTTCACCCTCGTTGGCGGTCAGCACGTAGCGGCCATCGGGCGAGAACGTCACCATGTCGGGCAGCGAGCCGGTCGCGACCTCGGCGAGGCGTTTGCCCGAGCCGTCGAAGAAGATGACCTTGCCGGGGCGGCCCTGTTCCTTGGCGCCGTGGACGGAGGCGGCGATGACGCCGCCATGGACCGCGACGCCGGTGGGCGATTCGTCCTTCGCCAATTCGAGCTGGCCGGCCTCCGACCACTTCGCGTTCTCGGGGTTCGATCCCTCGAGTTGCAGAATATCGATGGCAGGGATGGCGCCATCGACGACGTAGAACCGATTGGCGCCCGGATCGAAGGTGACGATCTCCGCCGCGCCCTTATTGAACACGCCGCTCTCGTGGCGAAGAATCTGCTTCAGGGTCAGTGCCGAGGCATCGTGGCCCGAGGCCAGCGCGGCGGCGGCCGCCGTGGCCAGAACGAGGGAACGCAAGGCCCGCATGGTGATTTCCTCCGAGACATTATGGTCGCGTCCTCTCTATTCCCGTCGCGCGTCAATCGGGTTACGGATCGGTTTCGAATTTGTGACGGCAGAACGGCTCCGGGGGTCTTTCGGTTCCGGTTGATCCGGACAAAACCTCCCTGTAGTATGTGAAATCGGATGAACAACACACCAACAGTGTGAAATAGGGGTTGCTCTCGGCGGGCAAGGCGGGTAAAAGGCGCCCAGCCTGCGGTCACCGTGGAGCGCTCAGGAGCGGCATGCCATGTACCAGTACGACAAGTTCGACCACCAGATTCTGGCCGAACGCAACGCCCAGTTCCGCGGCCAGGTGGAACGGCGCCTGCGCGGCGAGCTTACCGAGGAAGAGTTCCGGCCGCTCAGGCTGATGAACGGCCTCTACCTGCAGCTTCACGCCTACATGCTGCGCGTGGCGATTCCCTACGGCGTGCTGTCGTCGGCCCAGCTGCGCCAGCTCGCGATGATCGCGCGCAAATACGACCGCGACTATGGCCATTTCACCACCCGCCAGAACATCCAGTACAACTGGATCAAGCTGGAGGAGATGCCCGACCTGCTGGAAGACCTGGCCAAGGTCGAGATGCACGCCATCCAGACCTCGGGCAACTGTATCCGCAACATCTCGACGGACCAGTTCGCCGGCGTCGCCCGCGACGAGCTGGAGGATCCGCGCCCCTATGCCGAGATCCTGCGCCAGTGGTCCACGTTCCATCCGGAATTCTCGTACCTGCCGCGCAAGTTCAAGATTGCCCTGACCGGCGCCGAGCGCGACCGCGCCGCGATCTACTTCCACGACATGGCCTACCGGCTGGTGAAGAACGACGCGGGCGAGATCGGCTTTCAGGTCATCGTCGGCGGCGGCATGGGCCGCACGCCCATCGTCGGCAAGGTGATCAAGGACTTCATTCCGAAGAGGCACCTGCTGTCCTATTCGGAATCGGTGATGCGCGTCTATAACGGCTACGGAAGGCGCGACAACATCTACAAGGCGCGGATCAAGATCCTGGTGCAGGAACTGGGCATCGAGGAATTCCGCCGCCAGGTGGATGCCGACTACGAGCTGAACATGAGCCGCTCGCTCGACCTGGAAGACAGCGAGATCGAGCGCATGAAGGCATTCTTTGCCCCGCCGGCCTACCGCGCGTTGCCCGAAGGCGACGCGGCCGTGACCGCGCTGCTTGCCGACAGCAAGCCGTTCAGGATGTGGCACGACCGGAACGTGACCGCGCACAAGGTGCCGGGCTATTCCATCGTCACCATCTCGCTGAAGCCGAAGGGCGTGGCGCCGGGCGATGCGACGACGGACCAGATGTACGCCATCGCCGACCTGTCGGACGAGTATTCGCTCGGCACCCTGCGGACCACCTACAAGCAGAACCTGGTGCTGACCGACGTCGAGACGTCGCGCCTGCCGGAGCTGTGGGAGAGACTGAAGACGCTCGGCGTCGCGACCGCCACGGTCGACACGCTGACCGACATCATCGCCTGCCCCGGCCTCGACTATTGCAGCCTGGCCAACGCCCGGTCGATCCCGGTCGCCCAGCGGCTGATCGACCGGTTCGACGACCTTGACTTCGTCCACGACCTGGGCGAGCTGCGGCTCAACATCTCGGGCTGCATCAACGCCTGCGGCCACCACCATGCCGGCAATATCGGCATCCTGGGCGTGGACAAGAAGGGCGAGGAGTTCTATCAGGTGACCCTCGGCGGATCGCCCGAGGACGATGCCTCGATTGGCAAGATCATGGGTCCCGCGTTCTCCGAGGACGACATCGTCCCCGCCATCGAAAAGGTCATCGAGGTCTTCGTCGCCAAGCGCGAGCCGGACGAGCGGTTCATCGACTGCTACCGGCGCATCGGCATGGAGCCCTTCAAGGAACGTGTCTATGCGGATCATTAAGCAGCGGGAAATCGTCGAGGACGACTGGCAGCGCGTCGAGGACGGCGCGGCGCTTCCCGAAGGCAAGATCATCGTGTCGCTGTCGCGCTGGAAGGCCGAGCGCGAGGCGCTGATCGGCCGCCGCAACAGCGGCCTGGGCATCCAGCTCGCCGCCGGCGAGCACGCCGACGACATCGCCGCCGACCTCGATAATTTCGAGGTCGTGGCGCTGAGCTTCCCGAGCTTCCGCGACGGCCGGGCCTACACCACGGCGCGGCTGCTGCGCGGCCACTACGGCTTCAAGGGCGAGCTGCGGGCGACGGGCGACGTGCTGCGCGACCAGATCTTCTTCATGCACCGTGTGGGCTTCGACGCCTTCGAGGTGAAGGAAGGCCGCAGCATCGAGGACGCGCTGAAGGCATTCGACGACTTCAAGGTCACCTACCAGCCGTCGGCCGATGAAGGCCAGCCGCTCTGGCGGCGCCGGGGCTAGGCCCGGCCATGGCCGGGCCTGCCGTCATCCTCGTCGTCCCGCAGATGGGCGAGAACATCGGCGCGGCGGCGCGGGCCATGAACAATTTCGGCCTGACCGACCTGCGCCTGGTGCGGCCCCGTGACGGTTGGCCCAATCCGGACGCCGTGCCCATGGCGGCGGGTTCCACGGATATCCTGGACAACGCCACCGTGTTCCGGACCACCGAGGACGCCATCGCCGACCTCCACTATGTGATCGCCACCACGGCGCGCCAGCGCGGCATGATCAAGCCTGTGCTGACCCCGCGCGCCGCCGCCGAGGATTTGTGGTCGCGAAGCGGGCAGGGACAGAAGACGGGCCTCCTGTTCGGCGGCGAACGCTCGGGCCTCGCCAACGAGGACGTGGCGCTGGCCGACGCCATCGTCACCATCCCGACCAATCCGGACTATGCGTCCATCAACATCGCCCAGGCGGTGCTGCTGCTGGGCTACGAGTGGATGATGGCGGCGGGCGCAACCGTTGCCGGGCCCGCGGTCGACGACCGCTCGCGGCCCGCCACCAAGGAAGAGCTGCTCGGCTTCATGGAGCACATGGAGCAGGCGCTCGACCAGGCCGGCTTCCTGTTTCCGCCGGCCAAGCGGCCGAGCATGATCCTCAACCTGCGCAACATGTGGCAGCGCGCCGACCTCCGCGAGCAGGACGTGCGCACGCTTCGGGGTATCATCGTCGCCCTGTCTTCGTATAAGACTCGGGGCGTCAAGAACGACTGACTGAAGGGGAGGGACCAATGACCGCATGGTGCATCGTCGCCAAGATCAAGGCGAAAGACGGCAAGGCCGAGGATTTCGTGAAGGCCGCCAAGGCGCTGTCGGCGGCGGTCAACGCCAACGAGCCGGGCTGCCTGTTCTACGAGCTGCACGGCACCGAGGATCCGCTCCAGTTCGTCTTCGTCGAGCGCTACGAGAGCGAGGACGCCATGAAGGCCCACCGCGGCTATCCCCACTTCAAGGAACTGGGCCGCGCCATGGGCGAATTCATGGACGGCCCGCCCGAGATCATGCGCCTGCCGCAGGTGTGAGGGCGGTGTGCCCGCACCTTCCGGATGACCCTCTGACACAGAAGGGCAACGTGATCTCTCCGGTCCGGCCCAGTCTCAAGGATGCGGTCGCAGCACTTCGTCGGATGCCCGAGCCACCAGCTTTGGAAGAGCGGGAGCCGATCGAGGTTCCCTTGCGTCCAGGCGACTGACTACGAAATGCAGTCCGCATCGCGTTTTGACGAGGAGGCATTCCGTGTCGGTCCTGCTCAAGCGCCACTGCGACACTTGCGAGCCAGCGAAAACATGGGCGTGACTTCCAACCTGAACGGCGGACAGATCAGGCCGCAGGCTGGCAGCGCCGGCGTCTGCGGCGGCGTCGAAAACCCGTCAATTTCCGGTTTCTAACCGTTTGACATCGCGTCGTCGCTGCGTATAGTGCGCCCACCCAAGCGGGCAGCGATGCCCGCGATTATCTTTTGCACGAACGCGAACCGAGAAGAACGGCTGAATGACCAAGCGGATCAACGCGAAGTACAAGATCGATCGCCGTCTGGGCGAGAACCTCTGGGGCCGTCCCAAGAGCCCGGTCAACAACCGGTCCTATCCGCCGGGCGAGCACGGCCAGCGCCGCCGCCGCAAGCCGTCGGATTTCGGCAACCAGCTGATGGCCAAGCAGAAGCTGAAGGGCTTCTACGGCTCGATCACGGAAAAGCAGTTCCGCAACATCTACGCCGAAGCCGTCCGCATGCGCGGCGACACCGGGGAGAACCTGGTCGGCCTGCTGGAGCGCCGCCTGGACGCGGTCATCTACCGCGCCAAGTTCGTGCCGACCGTCTTCGCCGCCCGCCAGTTCGTCAATCACGGCCACGTGCTGGTGAACGGCAAGCGCGTGAACATCGCGTCCTACCGCGTCCGCGAGGGCGACGTGATCTCGCTGCGCGACAAGTCGAAGCAGCTGCTGGTGGTGCTGGAAGCCGTCGAGTCGGCCGAGCGCGACACCCCCGAATATCTCGACGTGGACTACAAGGCCATGGCCGCCACCTTCGTGCGCACGCCGAAGCTGGGCGACGTGCCCTATGCCGTCCACATGGAGCCGAACCTGGTGGTCGAGTTCTACTCGCGCTGAGTTTGCCGCTATAGGATTTCAGACGGGCCGGATGCAAATCCGGCCCGTTTTGTTTTGGGCGTGATGGATCAGGCTCCGATCCGGCCGCCGCCCTTCTTCGTCACCACCACCACCGACGGTCGCGGCGGCATGCCCTCCTTGAAGTCGGGCCAGCGGGTCGCCGGGTTCTCGAAGGTGGACGGGCCCTTGAACAGCGGCCATCTGTCGCAGCTGTCGTCGCCTGGATGCTGGATGGCGAGGAACAGGGTCTGGCCGTCGGGCGTAAAGCGCGGGCCGCACATCTCGGCGCCGATCGGGCAGCGGTACAGCATCTTCGCCAGGCCGCGGCCGGGGCCTTCGGTCTCGATGGCCCAGAAGCCGTCTGACGACACGCCCGCAGGCACCTCGCCCTTGGGCGCGTCTGGAGCTGCCTTGCCGGAATTGAACACCCAGTTGTCGCCCTGATCGGTGGCGATCCAGAGATTGCCCGCCGGATCGACCGCGCAGTTGTCGGGTGAGGAGAACCAGCCGTCCGGGCCGGTCGCCTTGTTCCACGCCGCGCCGATGCCGTCGCGTTCCGGGTCGCCACAGAGGACGAGAATATCCCATCTGGCGGTCGCGGCCGCGTGGTCGCCGCCGTCCGGCCCGATCTCGACGATCTGCCCGCTGGAGTTGCCGGCGCGCGGGTTCGGTCCGTCCGGCGGCGCCATGCTGGACTGACCGCGCTGCGAGTTGTTGGTCAGCATGGCATAGACCTTGCCGGTGACCGGGTTGGCCTCCACGTCCTCTGGCCGGTCCATGGGCGTGGCGCCCAGGATGTCGGCGGCGCGGCGGGTCTCGATCAGCACGCGGGCCTGGCTGTCGAAACCGTTCGAGGCGTCCAATCCGCCGGTGCCGTGGATCAGCGGCAGCCATTTCATGGTGCCGTCGTCGGCGAACTGGGCGACGTAGAGCGTGCCCTTGTCGAGCAGGCCCGGATCGGGTTTCTTCGGGTCGTAGCGGCCCTCCGACACGTATTTGTAGAGGTACTCGAAGCGGCTGTCGTCGCCCATGTAGACGACGATCCGGCCATCCTTGTTGACGATGGACTCGGCGCCCTCGTGCGCCATCCGGCCCAGCGCCGTCCGTTTGATCGGGGTTGATGCCGGATCGAACGGGTCTACCTCGACGATCCAGCCGAAGCGGAACGACTCGTTGGGCTCCTTGCCCACGTCGAACCGGTCGTCGAGCGCCATCCAGGTGCCGCCCGCCGGCATGCTGTAGCGGAAAAACGCCTGCAGGCGGGGGTCCTCGTCCGGCAGAATGCCGCCGAAATACTTGTTGTAGTTCTCCTCGGCCATCAGATAGGTGCCCCACGGCGTGATGCCGCCGGCGCAGTTGTTGATGGTGCCGAGCACTTTCGTGCCGGTGGGATCGGCTTTGGTTTTCATCCATTCGTGGCCCGCCGCGGGGCCGGCGATCGTCATCGGCGTGTCCGAGGTGACACGGCGGGCGTATTTGCTGTTTTCCACGACTGTCCAGGTACCGCCCTGCTTGCGAATTTCGATCACCGAACCGCCATGGGCCTGGATCTCGATGGCGGCGCGCTTTTTCATCCAGGCGGCCTTGGCGGCGTCGGATGCGTCTTCCGGCTGGGTCGGGTGCATGACCTCCGCCGAGACATATTCGTGGTTCACGCACAGCAGCCCGTGGTCCGAGCTTTTCGAGCCGGCGGGCAACGGGATGTAGCCGACATAATCGTTGTTGTAGCCGAACTGAAGCGCCTGGGCCTCGGCCAACTGGTTGGACGGATCGAAGGCTGGTGCACCCGGCAGGACCGCGTCGCCCCAGCGGATCAGTATCTGGGCGTCGTAGCCCTCGGCCACCACATGGTTTTCATCGACGCCGCGCGCCACGCCCTTGAAGGTGAAAGGCTGCGACGCGGCCTTCTCCACCGCCATCAGCGCCGTCGGGCTCACCGCCGCGAGCGCGGCCGAGGCGGCGAGCCCGCCCTTGAGCATGGCACGCCGGCTGATCCGCCGCGAGATGATGTCGCCGAGGGTGGGCGAAGCGAGGGGACGGTCGCAGAAATCGTCGTCGTCGATCATGGCGGGTTCCGGCTGGCGGCAGTTTATGGTTTCTGCAATGGATAGCAGACCGCCAGTGTCATTATTGTGAAAGGTTTCCGCCATGGAAAAAGACGCCTACGCCGTCATCTTCACCTCGCGCAGGGGCGCCGATGCTGAGGGCTATGGCGCCGTGGCCGACCGTATGGAGGAACTGGCCCGCGCCCAGCCCGGCTATCTCGGCCACGACAGCGTCCGTGGCGAGGATGGACGGGGGATCACGGTGAGCTACTGGGCGACCGAGGACGCGGTAAAGGCCTGGCGCGCCAACGCCGAGCACCTCGGCGCGCAGGCCATGGGCCGCGAGCGGTTCTACGACTGGTTCAGGCTGGACGTGTGCCGCGTGGAGCGGACTTACGGGTTCACGCGCGGATAGGCCTACACGTATTCCGGGTCGAAGCCCTTGGACTTCATGTATTCGTGCAGTTCGCCGGTCTCGTACATTTCGCGCACGATGTCGCAGCCGCCAACGAATTCACCCTTTACGTAGAGTTGCGGGATCGTCGGCCAGTCGCTGAATTCCTTGATGCCGTTGCGGATTTCGTCGTCGGCCAGCACGTTGATGCCCTTGAACGGCACGTTCATGCGCTTGAGAATCTCGACAGTGGTGGCCGAGAAGCCGCATTGCGGGAACAGCGGCGTGCCTTTCATGAACAGCACGATGTCGTTGCTGTCGAGTTCGGACTGGATGCTGTCGAAAACAGGATTGCTCATCTTCTGGTCCTATTCCGGTACGGAGGTCTGCAGCGCCAGCGCGTGCAGCACGCCGCCCATGTTGCCTTGCAGCGCCTTGTAGACGATCTGGTGTTGTTGTACGCGATTCTTGCCCCGGAACGCTTCGGAAATCACGTGGGCCGCATAGTGGTCGCCGTCCCCGCGCAGGTCCTCGATGGTGACCGTTGCGTCGGGCAGGGCTTGCTTGATCAGACTTTCGATCTCGTGTGCGTCCATCGCCATGGGCGATCGGGCTCCTGGGTCAGGGAATGGCCATGTAAGCCGGCAGCCAGCCTTCATGGACCTGGGTCAGTTCGGCCACTGATATGGAGTCGGCCTCTGAGATTTTCAACGTCGCGCCGCCGGTGACGCCGATCACCCACGCGCTGACGCCGTCGACGGCCGCCTGCTCCAGCACCAGCTCCGGGCTGTTGGTGGTGATGACGTAGCGGCCCTGGTCCTCGCCGAACAGGTAGGCGTAGGAGGGAACGCCGCCGCGGTCGTAGTCCAGCACGGCGCCGATGCGCGAGGCCATGGCCATCTCGGCGATGGCGACAAGCAGGCCGCCGCCGGAGACGTCGTGGCACGCGGTGGCGACGCCGGTCATGATCAGGCCGCGTACCAGATCGCCGTTCTTGCGCTCGGCCGACAGGTTGACCGGCGGCGGCGCGCCGTCCTCGCGGCCGCAGAGCTCGCGGGCATAGAGCGATTGGCCCAGATGGCCTTCGGTATCGCCGATCAGTACGATGGTCTCGCCCTCGGCCGCGAAGGCGATCGAGGCGCGCTGCTCGTAATTGGTCAGGATGCCGACGCCGCCGATGGCGGGTGTCGGCAGGATGGCCTGGCCGTTGGTCTCGTTGTAGAGCGACACGTTGCCCGAGATCACCGGATAGTCGAGCGCCAGGCAGGCTTCCGCCATGCCCTCGAGGCAGCCGACGAACTGGCCCATGATCAGGGGCTTCTCCGGGTTGCCGAAATTCAGGCAGTTGGTGATGGCGAGCGGGAGGGCGCCGGTCGCCGTGATGTTGCGCCAGGTCTCGGCCACCGCCTGCCTGCCGCCCTCGACCGGATCGGCCTTGCAGTAGCGCGGCGTGCAGTCGGTGGTGATGGCCAGCGCCTTCTGTGTCCCATGGACGCGCACCACGCCGGCGTCGCCGCCCGGGCGGCCGATGGTGTCGCCCATGACCATGTGGTCGTATTGCTGCCAGATCCAGCGCTTCGACGCGAGGTCCGGCGTCGCCAGCAGCTCGCGCAGCGCGTCGGCGTTGCTCTCGGGCGCGGTGAACGCGTCGGGGCCGAGCACGTCCTGCTTCTCGGTCTCCTCATAGGGCCGGTCGTAGCTCGGCGCGTCGTCGACCAGCGGACCCAGCGGAATGTCGGCGACGATCTCGCCCTTGTGCTTCAGCACCAGGCGACGGGTGTCAGTGACCTTGCCGATGACCGCGAAGTCGAGGTCCCACTTACGGAAGATCGCCATGGCCTCGGGTTCGCGGCCGGGCTTGAGCACCATGAGCATGCGCTCCTGACTTTCCGACAGCATCATTTCGTAGGGCGTCATGCCGGTTTCGCGCTGCGGCACGTTGTCGAGGTCCAGTTCGATGCCGACCTCGCCCTTGGAGCCCATCTCGACCGATGACGAGGTGAGGCCCGCGGCGCCCATGTCCTGGATGGCGACGATGGCGTCGGTCGCCATCAGCTCCAGGCACGCCTCGATCAGCAGCTTCTCGGTGAACGGATCGCCGACCTGCACCGTCGGGCGCTTTTCCTCGGAATTCGCGCCGAACTCGGCCGAGGCCATGGTCGCGCCGTGGATGCCGTCGCGCCCGGTCTTCGAGCCCACATAGATCACCGGATTGCCGATGCCGGCGGCGGCCGAATAGAAGATCTTGTCGGTGTCGGCGATGCCCACGGTCATGGCGTTGACCAGGATGTTGCCGTTATAGGCCGGGTGGAAGTCGCACTCGCCGCCGATGGTCGGCACGCCGACGCAGTTGCCGTAGCCGCCGATGCCGGCGACCACGCCCGACAGCAGGTGCCGGGTCTTGGGATGGTCCGGGCTGCCGAAGCGCAGCGCGTTCAGATTGGCCACCGGCCGCGCGCCCATGGTGAACACGTCGCGCAGGATGCCGCCCACGCCGGTCGCCGCGCCCTGATAGGGCTCGATGAAGCTGGGATGGTTGTGGCTTTCCATCTTGAAGATGGCGGCCTGGCCGTCGCCGATGTCGATGATGCCTGCGTTCTCGCCGGGACCGCAGATCACCCACGGCGCCTCGGTCGGCAGCTTGCGCAGGTGGCGGCGCGACGACTTGTACGAGCAGTGCTCGGACCACATCACCGAGAAGATGCCCAGCTCGGTGATGTTGGGCTCGCGGTTCAGGGCGCGGACGATGCGCTCGTACTCGTCGGGCTTCAGGCCGTGCTCGGCGACGATTTCGGGCGTGATCGCGCTCATAGGGACGCCACCAGGCTTTCGAACATCCGTGCGCCGTCGGCGCCGCCCAGATCGGGCTCGATCATGCGCTCCGGGTGGGGCATCAGCCCCAGCACGTTGCGTTCCCGGTTGAAGATGCCGGCGATGTCGTTGCGCGCGCCGTTCGGGTTGTCGAGATAGCGGAACGCCACCTGGCCGTTCTGCTCGATCTCGCCGAGCGTCGCGTCGTCGGCGAAGTAGTTGCCCTCGTGGTGGGCGACCGTGTAGGTGACCACTTCGCCCGCCTGGTAGCGGCTGGTGAACATGGACTGGTTGCTCTCGACCTTCAGCGCCACGTCCTTGCAGACGAACTTCAGGTGCGCATTCATCATCAGCGCGCCAGGCAGCAGGCCTGCCTCGGTCAGCACCTGGAAACCGTTGCAGATGCCCAGCACCGGCGTGCCCTTGTTGGCGCGGTCGACAACCTCGCGCATCACCGGCGAGCGGGCGGCCATGGCGCCGCAGCGCAGGTAGTCGCCGAAGGAGAAGCCGCCCGGGATCACGATGAGGTCCACGTCCGGCAGCGTGCTGTCGCCGTGCCAGACCATGAGCGGCTTCACGCCGCAGATTTTCTCGATGGCGACGGCGGCATCCCGGTCGCAGTTCGAGGCGGGGAATACGATGACGGCCGGCTTCATTCCACCAGGTCGATGCTGTAGTTCTCGATGACGGTATTGGCGAGCAGCTTCTCGCACATGTCCTTGACCGAACGCTCGGCCGCTTCACGGTCGGTCTCGGCCAGGTCCAGTTCCAGATACTTGCCTTGACGCACGTCGCTGACGCCGCCGAAGCCGAGCGAGCCCAGCGTGTGCTGGATGGCCCGGCCCTGTGGGTCGAGCACGCCTGATTTCAACGTCACGTGAACCCGTGCCTTCACTGCATGACCTCCGGTCCCTTCATGTCGGTGGGGCCGCTTTCCGGCAGGATGCCCAGCCGGCGCGCCACTTCCTGGTATGCTTCCGCCTCGCCGCCGAGGCCGCGGCGGAAGCGGTCCTTGTCCATCTTTTCCTGGGTGTGCAGGTCCCACAGCCGGCAATTGTCCGGGCTGATCTCGTCGGCCAGCACGATGCGCATCTGGTCCTGGTCGTCATACAGCCGGCCGAACTCCAGCTTGAAGTCGATCAGCTTGATGCCGATGCCGAGGAACAGGCCGCTGAGGAAGTCGTTGACCCGGAGCGCGAGCGCCATGATCTCGTCCAGCTCGGGCGGCGTCGCCCAGCCGAAGGCGGTGATGTGCTCCTCGGCCACCATGGGATCGCCCAGCTCGTCGTTCTTGTAGAAGTACTCGACGATGGAGCGGGGCAGCGGCGTGCCCTCGGCGATGCCGAGGCGCTGGGCGATGGAGCCCGCGGCCACGTTGCGCACCACGATCTCGATCGGGATGATCTCGACCTCGCGCACCAGCTGCTCGCGCATGTTCAGGCGGCGCACGAAATGGGTCGGGATGCCGACCTCGCCCAGGCGCAGCATGATGAATTCGGAAATGCGGTTGTTGAGCACGCCCTTTCCGGTGATCGTGCCCTTCTTCTTGTTGTTGAACGCAGTGGCGTCGTCCTTGAAGTACTGGACGAGCGTTCCCGGCTCAGGGCCTTCGAACAAGACCTTGGCCTTGCCCTCGTAGATTTGCCGGCGCCGGCTCATTGGCTGATTCCTTGCCGCAATAGGGGGCAGATTTGGAGCGCGGGACCATAGAGCAATCACGCGGTTCCGACAATCCATTAACACGGTTGATTATAGGCATCCCGCTCGCTATCTGGTTATCAATTCTCAATGCCACCCGGCGGGAGCCAGAAGCCATGACCCAGTTCGACAATCGCGAGAAGGCCTTCGAATCGAAGTACGCCCACGACCAGGAGCTCCAGTTCAAGGTCATGGCCCGCCGCAACAAGCTGCTGGGCCGCTGGGCGGCCGAGCAGATGGGCCTCACCGGCGACGCCGTCGCCCAGTACGCCATCGAAGTGGTCAAGTCCGATTTCCAGGAAGCCGGCGACCACGACGTATTCCGCAAGGTCAAGGCAGACCTCGACGCCAAGCAGGTCGCCGTCACCGAGTACCGGCTGCGCAAGGAAATGGACGACCTGATGATGGTCGCCAAGCAGCAGATCGCCGACGAAGTCGCCTGAGGGGCTCAAGCACTTCCAATAATCCAACGTCATTGCGAGCCGCGAGGCGGCGCGGCAACCCAGTCGTTGGGCCGCGCTCAATTTCCACCGTGTCCCTGAGCTTGACGAAGGGCCTTGCACGAACGATGGGCAGGCCCTTCGTCAAGCTCAGGGACACGGATAGGGCTATTGCTGCATCGGCACTGGGTTGCCGCGCTGCGCTCGCAAAGACGCGGTGGGGACGGCCAAGCGCGGTACGGCGGTGGACCGGCCCTACGCCTCCCCGAACACCCGCCTGAAAATCGTGTCCACGTGCCTGGTGTGGTAGCCGAGGTCGAACAGGGCCTCCAGTTCGGCGTCGGGGATGATCACGCCCGGATCGGCCTTCAGCAGCGCGAGGAAGTCGGCCTCGCCGCCGATTTGCGCCGCTTCCCACACCTTCATGGCGTTGCGCTGGACGATGGAATAGCTGTCCTCGCGCGACACGCCGGCCTGGGTCAGCGCCAGCAGCACGCGCTGCGAGAACACCAGGCCGCGCAGCTTGTCCATGTTGCGCTGCATGTTCTCCGGATAGACCAGCAGCTTGTCCATGACGCCGGTGAGGCGAACCAGGGCGAAGTCCAGCGTCACCGTCGCGTCGGGGCCGATGCCGCGCTCGACCGACGAGTGCGAGATATCCCTTTCATGCCACAGCGCCACGTTCTCCATGGCGGGCACCACCGCCATGCGGACGAGGCGGGCGAGGCCGGTCAGGTTCTCGGTCAGCACCGGGTTGCGCTTGTGCGGCATGGCTGACGAGCCCTTCTGGCCGGGCGAGAAATACTCCTCCACCTCCAGCACCTCGGTGCGCTGCAAATGGCGGATCTCGGTGGCGAGCCGCTCGACCGAGCTGGCGACGACGCCGAGCACCGCGAAATACATCGCGTGCCGGTCGCGCGGGATGACCTGGGTCGATACCGGCTCCGGCTCGAGGCCCATGGCCTTAGCCACGTGCTCTTCCACCCTCGGGTCGATGTTGGCGAAGGTGCCGACGGCGCCCGAGATAGCGCAGGTGGCGACTTCCTTGCGGGCGATCACCAGGCGCTCGCGGTTGCGGCTGAACTCGGCATAGGCCTGGGCCAGCTTCAGGCCGAACGTGGTCGGCTCGGCATGGATGCCGTGGCTGCGGCCGATGGTGACGGTGTTCTTGTACTCGAAGGCGCGGCGCTTCAGCACCGCCAGCAGCTTGTCCATGTCGTCGATCAGCAGGTCGGCGGCGCGCACCAGCTGGACGTTGAGGCAGGTGTCGAGCACGTCCGACGACGTCATGCCCTGGTGCACGAAGCGCGCTTCCGGGCCCACATGCTCGGCCAGATTGGTGAGGAAGGCGATGACGTCGTGCTTCACCTCGCGCTCGATGGCGTCGATCCGGTCCACCTCGAACGCGCCGCGCTCCCAGACGGCCTTGGCCGCGTCCTTCGGGATCACACCCAGCTCGGCCAGCGCGTCACAGGCATGGGCCTCGATCTCGAACCAGATGCGGAACTTGGTCTCCGGTTCCCAGATGCTGGCCATTTCGGGACGGGTATAGCGCGGTATCATGCTGTGCTCTCGATCTGCGCTAACGGGCGAGCCGGTTAGCTAGTCTGACAGACTGTTAGTTTATTTTGCGGGTTGGTTAGCAGACCGCGCGCCCCGCGACAAGGACGGCCCTGCCGGGTTATCGTCTGGTGGTGGGGGGCGAGGGCTTGGCATGAGGACGATCGGCCTCAAATGGGGACTGGCGCTGGCGGGCGTGGTCGTGGCCGCCGGGCTGACGCTGTATTTCGCCTTCTCCCGACCCGCGAACGAAGAGACCTTCGACATTCCCGGCAAGTACAGCGCCGCGACCTACATGGCCAAGCGCATCGGCCGCGACATCTTCGACTACGACAACGCCGGCACGGCGGCCGCGGCCTACATGCGCGAGGCGGGCGTCAACGCCGACGAACGGCTGCGCGGCTGGGTGGTATCACGGGATGGCGACAGGATGCTGGTCAGCTTCCTGGGCGCGCATGAAGGCGACGGGGCGGTGCTCTACGAGATCGCGGTGCGTGGCACCACCGTCCTGAAGGAAACCTATGTGGCCCATGGCGTTCCCAAACCGGCGACCGAGGACCAGATCGCGCTGATAAAGGCGGTCTACACCTCGCGCGAGGCGACGATCGACCGGTGCGCGCCCTCCTACAACCTCGTGGCGATGACCGACGGCAAGACCGGCGAACGGCTGATTCAAATGCTGCCCGTGGGCTATCCGGCGGACCAGGCCGTGGTCGGCGGCTTCGTCACCGTGCGCGTCGACGCGGCGGGCGAGAACGTGGTGGGGGTAACACAGTCGCCGGCCAAATGCCGCACCATCCCGATCAGCGAGGACCTGATCGGCGTCGGCATCCTCTACGAGGAAGGCGAGACGGTGACGCCCTTCGACGTCTGGGCCAGCCTCGCCTACAAGCGCCCCGCCCATGTGAAGAGCAAGGCCAACGGGTTGGAGTGGGTGGTTTACGGCGACCAGAAGATCGGGCTGGAGAAGCTGCCGGCGGCCGAAGGCAAGTAATCCAGCCGCTGTGCACTACTCAATTTTCGCCGTGTCCCTGAGCTTGTCGAAGGGCCTTGCATCGGTGTTCGTGCAAACGCCCTTCGACAAGCTCAGGGATACGGACAAGGTAGTGTCTTGCCCCTGCTGGACTTATTCGCGTCGGCCGCAAAATCGGGAGGGGAAGCCCTATTTCCGCCCCTCGACGTAGTCGTTCAGCGTGTCGTGGAAGTGCTGCACGCGGCGCTCCTGGTTGGTCAGGTTCGCGCCGCGGTAGCCGGCTGAGTTGAAGCCGAGCTGCTGGTTCTCCGCGATCGACAGGTCCTGGTCGTTGGTGCGGCCCAGCGTCTTCTCGCCGTACCTGAAGTGGTCGACGGGCGCGTCCTCGAACGGCAGGTCCGGGCCGCCGGCGGGCGAGGGGACCGTCGTCACGCCGTCGATATGCGGCACGAAGTACCAGTGGTCGAACTCGCATTTCTGCGGATCGGTCGCGTGCGGGCGCGGCCGCAGCAGCTGCACGCCGTCCGGGCCCACCGTGATCACGTTGTTGGGGAAGATGTTGTAGATGACGTAATCGGTGAGCTGGTAGTCCTTCAGGTGCGCGTAGTGGTGATAGCCCTTCGAAGGCCCGATCCTGCGCTTCTGCTGCTGGATATCGAGGCGGATCTGCTTCATCCGCGCGTTGCCGTGATAGTCGGCCGGGTTCAGCTCCCACTTCTCCATCATCGCCGCCACGTCGGCGGGCGGCTCGTCGCCCGTGTAGGAGGCGGTGGGGCGGTGCGACGGGAACCAGCCGCTGTTGGTGCCGTTCTCGCGCAGGTCGAACTGGCACTCCGAGAACACGGTCTCGATATAGGGCGCCAGCTCCGGGTGCAGCACCTGGACGTGATAGCCCTCGTTGAAATTGTCGGTGATGACCTTCCAGTTACAGTTGGCGTCGGCGGTCAGCGCGAGCACCCGCACCATGTTCTCCATGCGGTAGCCCTCGATCTCGTCGCCCGAGCTGCCCAGCGCCTCGCGCAGCGGAATGGCGTTCGGGTCCATGTTGAACCAGACGAAGCCGGCGAATTCCTCGCACGGCATGTCGATCAGGCCCAGCTTGCCGATCTGGCTGCCGCCGGGGAAGTCGTCGGCGTCGGGCATGGATTTCAGCAGGCCGTCGGCGCCCCAGGTCCAGCCGTGATAGGGGCAGGTGAAGCCGTTCGTCGCGCAGCCCTCGTCGGCGAAGGTGAGGCGCGCGCCGCGGTGCTGGCAGACGTTGAAGAAGGCGCGGACACTGCCGTTCTCCTGCCGGACCATCAGGATGGATTCGCGGCCCAGCGTGGTGTTCAGATAGTCGCCCGGCTCGGGCATATGATAGGACAGGCTGCCGATCTGCCAGGTGCGCATCCAGACCCTGCGCCATTCCTTCTCGTAATAGTCCTTCGAGATGTAGCGGTCGGCGTCGATGATGTCGCCGCGCAGGCTGGGCTCCGGCATCTTCGCCGGGCGCTCCATGTCGAGCTTGCTGTCCACCGTGCTCATGGTCGTTCCCCGATCCGTCTTGCCATCACCCGTTCGATCGTGCAAAATTTCAACGATCGTTCAACAACCGTGCCGAAAGGGCCGGTTGTTGTCAAGAGAGTCAATATTGGCCGCACCGGACTGTTTGCCAGCAGTGCGGCGGCTTCGGCGAAAGGTATTGCGGACCATGGAGATAGCCGACCTGGAGCGCCGGCCCCCCGAAGAGACCAAGGTGTCGACCAAGGACAAGATCCTCGACGCCGCCGAGGAGCTGTTCGCCGAGCGCGGCTATTACGGCGTCTCGATTCGCGACATCACCAGGCACGCCGGTGTCGAGCTGGCGCTGGCCAACTACCATTTCGGGCCCAAGGAAGAGCTGTTCCGCCACGTCATCGCCCGCCGCGCCGAGGACAACAGCAGCCGGCAGATGGCGTCGCTGAGCCGTGCCATCGCGGCGGCGGATGGCCGGCCGCCGAGCGTCGAGGCGCTGGTGCGGGCGTTCTGCGAACCCATGTTCGAGCGCACCATGCGCGGCGGGCCGGGCTGGAAGCACTACCTGCAATTGCTGTCGCATACCGCCAACACCAGGCAGAGCCACGGTTTCCTCGCGCCCATGAACGAGCGCTACGACCCGGTCGTCGAAGCCTACACGGACGCGTTCAAGCGCGCGTTGCCGGCGGCGTCGGCGCGCAACGTCCACTACTCGGTATTCTTCCTCCAGGGCGCCATCGTCTACGCCCTGGCCGAAACCGGCGCCATCAACCGCCAATCGGGCGATCTGGTCGACGCCTCCGACTTCGATGCAATCCTCGACCGCATGGTGCCGTACTTCGCTGCGGGGTTTTACGCGCTGGCGGGGCGGGATTAGCTCGGTGCGTTATACAATCGTTCAAGTCTCGCTCTTATAATTTAGCACCCATCTGCCGTCATTCCCGCGCACGCGGGAACCTAGTTGGGGCCGTCACGCGACCTCTCGACCACTCGGTCACGAAGAATCCTTTGGATTTTCGAAGCCTGACCGGTCAACCAGCCCTGCGAAGAGCTGGGTTCCCGCGTGCGCGGGAATGACGATCGTGGGTGGTGGCTCGTCTACATATTCAAACATGTTCGAATTTATGTTACCCACCGGTTATTTTTCCGCCGGGGCGGGCTTGCGGCCCCTTTCAAACTCTTTAAAGTGCTCCCACCGTCTTCTTGGGGAAGATACCCGTCCCGCTGGGGGAGTCTGAGCCGTGTCCGACTACGAATTCATCCTGGTGGATGATCCCGCGCCGTTCGTGCGCCGCATCACCCTGAACCGGCCGGAGAAGCGCAATGCCATGAACAATGGCCTGCGCGGCGAGGTGTTCAAGGCGCTGCATGCCGCCGACGTCGACGAGAGCATCCGCGTCACCATCCTGCGCGGCGCCGGCAAGGCGTTCTGCGCCGGCTATGACCTCGCCGGCGCCAACAACCAGGAGCAGCCCTATTACACGCCGGGCGGCATCGGCAACTGGCCGCGCCATGTGGTGCAGGGCTGGTTCACCATCTGGGACCTGGCCAAGCCGGTGATCGCCCAGGTGCATGGCTACTGCCTGGCCGGCGGCACCGAACTGGCGACGGCGTGCGACCTGGTCTATGTGGCCGAGGACGCGCAGATCGGCTATCCGCCGGTGCGCACCATGAGCCCGCCCGACATGCAGTTCCACCCGTGGATGCTCGGCATGCGCCACGCCATGGAGCTGATGCTCACGGGCGACGCCATGAACGGCATCGAGGCAGTCGACAAGGGCTTCGCCAACCGCGCCTATCCGGCGGACGAGCTGGAGGCGAAGGTGCTCGAGCACGCCGAGCGCGTCGCCAAGGTGCCGACCGATATCCAGCAGATGAACAAGCGCAGCATCCACCACGCCATGGAGATCATGGGCATGCGCGCCGCTATCCGCGCCGGCACCGAGGTGCAGGCGCTGGCCTTCTTCACCGAGACATCGCAGACCTACCGGGCCGAACTCCGCAAGGGCGTAACCCAGGCGCTGACCAAGCGCGACGAGACGTTCGGCGACTACCGCACCCAGGAACAGAAGAAAGCAGGGGAGTAGACCCATGAATTTTGAATTTTCCGACGACCAGAAGCTGCTCAAGGAACAGGCCCGCGGCTTCCTGCAGAGCAAGTGCTCGACCAAGGAAGTGCGCCGCATCCTCGACGGCAAGGAGCCCTACCATCCGGAGCTGTGGAAGGGCGTGGCCGAGATGGGCTGGCTGGGCGCCTCGATTCCCGAGGAATATGGCGGGCTCGGCCTGGGCTATCTGGAGCTGTGCGTGATCGCCGAGGAGCTGGGCCGCGCGGTGGCGCCGATCCCGTTCTCGTCGACGGTCTACCTGTTCGCCGAGGCGGTGCTGATCGCCGGCACCGAAGCGCAGAAGCAGAAATACCTGCCGAAGGTGTCGGAAGGCGCGATCATCGGCGCCCTGGCGCTGTCGGAAGGCGCCGGCGCGGTGACGCCCAAGACCATCAAGACCTCGGCCGCGGGCGGCAAGCTGACCGGCGTGAAGCTGCCGGTGACCGACGGCGACGTGGCGGATTATGCGGTGGTCGCGGCCAAGACCGGCGCAGGCAATGACGAAGGCTCGATCTCGCTGTTCATCGTCGACATGAAGGGCGCCGGCGTGAAGGCCGAGGCGGTCGACACCGTCGACCCGACCCGCAGCCACGCCAGGGTCAGCTTCGACGGCGCCGCCGCCGAGCCGCTGGGCGCGACCGGGCAGGGCTGGGCGATCCTCGACAAGGTGTTCGACCGCGCCGCCGTGCTCTATGCGTTCGAGCAGGTCGGCGGGTCGCAGGCCGCGCTGGAGATGGCGCGGGATTACGCCATGGGCCGCTATGCCTTCGGCCGTCCGATCGCGTCGTTCCAGGCCATCAAGCACAAGCTGGCCGACATGTATGTGGCGACCGAGCTGGCGCGCTCGAACTCCTATTACGGCGCCTGGGCGCTGTCGACCGACGCGCCCGAGCTGGCCATTGCCGCCGCCACCGCCCGCGTCAGCGCCACCGAGGCCTATCACGAGTGCTCCAAGGAGAACATCCAGGTGCATGGTGGCATGGGCTTTACCTGGGAGTTCGACTGCCATCTGCATTACCGGCGTTCGAAGGTGCTGAGCCTGGTGCTGGGCAGCCTGCCGCGCTGGAAGGACCGGCTGATCAGCCGCCTGGAAGAGCGCAACGCGGCCTGACGGAGACATAGGATGGATTTCAACGATACCCCGCAGGAAGCCGGCTTCCGCGTGCAGGCCAGGGAATGGATCGCGGCCAATCGCCCGGCCGACTGGCAGAACAAGGCTGGCGGCCGCGACCAGGACGGCATCGCCATCTCCAAGGCGTGGCAGAAGAAGAAGTACGACGCGGGCTGGGCCTGCATCCACTGGCCGAAGGAATTCGGCGGCCGCGGCGCCACGCCCATCGAGCGGGTGATCTGGTCGCAGGAAGAGGGCGAACTGGGCGCGCTCAGCGGTCTGTTCATCATCGGCCAGGGCATGTGCGCCCCGACGATCATGGCGCACGGCTCGCAGGTGGCGAAGGCGCGCCATGTGCCCAAGATCGCCAGCGGCGAGGAAATCTGGTGCCAGTTGTTCTCCGAGCCGGGCAGCGGTTCCGACCTTGCCGGCCTGCGCACCCGCGCCGAGAAGCAGGGCGACGAGTGGGTGATCAACGGCCAGAAGATCTGGACCTCGGGCGCCCACTATTCGGACTACGGCATCCTGATCACCCGCACCGATCCCACCGTGGCCAAGCACAAGGGCCTGACCATGTTCTACCTGGACATGCGCTCGCCCGGCGTGACCATCAAGCCGATCAAGCAGGTGTCCGGCCGCTCCGACTTCAACGAGGTCTACTTCGCCGACGTCCGCATCCCCGACAGCCAGCGGCTGGGCGAGGTGGGCGAGGGCTGGAAGGTGTCGCTGACCACGCTGATGAACGAGCGTCTCGCGGTGGGCGGCGGCTTCCCGACCAACTTCGAGGAAATGTTCGAGATGGCCAAGGTCATCGAGGACGAGGACGGCCCGGCCATCGACAACGCCAGCGTGCGTGAGAAGCTGGCCGACTGGTACATCCGCTCGGCCGGCCTGCGCAACACGTCCTACCGCATGATCTCGGCGCTGTCGCGCGGCCAGGCGCCCGGTCCCGAAGCCTCGATCAGCAAGCTGGTGCTGGGCGTCAACCGGCTGAACATGGCCTCGACCATGCTCGACATCCAGGATGCTTACGGTGTCATCAGCCAGAAAGACCTGGCGGTGAACGGCGGACAGTTCCACGAGATTTTCTTCCGCGCCGTTGCCCACCGCATCGAGGGCGGCACCGACGAAATCCTGCGCAACATCATCGCCGAGCGCGTGCTGGGCCTGCCGGGCGACATCCGGGTCGACAAGGACCTGCCGTTCAACAAGATCCCCACCGGGGCGAACTGAGAGAAACCATGATCAAGACCCGTTTCACCGAAGAGTTCGGCATCAAGCATCCGATCGTGCAGGGCGGCATGCAGTGGGTCGGCCGCGCCGAGCTGGTGTCGGCCGTCGCCAATGCCGGCGCGCTCGGCTTCATCACCGCGCTGACCCAGCCGACGCCCGAGGACCTGGCCAAGGAAATCAAGCGCTGCCGCGAGATGACCGACCAGCCGTTCGGCGTCAACCTCACGATCCTGCCGACGGTGCGGCCGACGCCCTATGACGAATACGCCCGCGCCATCATCGAAGGCGGCGTGAAGATCATCGAGACCGCCGGCCGCAATCCGGAGCCCTACATGCCGTGGTTCAAGGAAGCCGGCGTGAAGGTCATCCACAAATGCACCTCGGTCCGGCACGGCGTGAAGGCCCAGCAGGTCGGATGCGACGCGGTGTCCATGGACGGCTTCGAATGCGCCGGCCATCCGGGCGAGGACGACGTGCCGAACCTGGTGCTGCTGCCGGCCGCCGCCGACCAGCTCACCATCCCGATGATCGCCTCGGGCGGCTTCGGCGACGGCCGTGGTCTCGTGGCCGCGCTCGCGCTGGGCGCGGAAGGCATCAACATGGGCACCCGCTTCATGGCCACCAAGGAAGCGCCGATCCACGAGAACGTGAAGCGCAAGCTGGTCGAGAGCAACGAGCGCGATACCCAGCTCGTCTACCGCAAATTCCGCAACACGGCGCGTATCTACAAGAACGACATCGCCAAGCGGGTCCACGAGATCGAGACCACCAAGGCCGACGCCACCTTCGAGGACATCAAGGACCTGGTCGTCGGCGTCAAGGGCCGCTCGCTGCTCGAGACCGGCGACATGGAGTCGGGTGTGTGGAGCGCCGGCACCGTCATGGGCATCATCAAGGATATCCCGACGGTCAAGGAACTGGTCGAGCGGATCATCCACGACGCCGAGGAGATCATCAACCAGCGCCTGAGGCGCATCGCCAATTGAGTTTTTTGGTTCGGGAAGCCGTCCGCACCGAAAGGCTCGGGCGGCTTTTTCTTTTTCAGACTAGCGCATCCTCAGTTTAGAGTAGGAACATCCTAATACTGACCTTCGGAGGCGAAATGAAATTCGTCGTGCTTTTTATAGTTGGTCTTTTTCTGGCGGATTTAGTGTTTATCTACAGTGTCGGCCAGCGTCTCATCGGCGATCCGTCAAATGACGAGGTCGCCCGATTCGCCGATCCGAGTAAACGCACGGACGCCGTTATTTGTGAATGGAACGGCGGAGTAACTGAAAACTTCGCCTATGAGGTCCATATAGTAGAGCACTTTGCCCCCGTACAGTGTGGAAAGGACTTCGCTGTGATATTGTACGCGGCGACGCGGAATGAAAACGCCTATGGCGTCAATTTGCGCTGGGTTGCCAATAACTCGGTCCACGTGGAATATCTCGAAGCCAAGTGGATTAAGGTTCGGGCTCCTATCGCAGTCTTAAACCACAGTCGGATCAAGCTGGTCTTGAAGGAAGGCGTGGCCGATCTGAGCGCTCCTCATGGCGGAATGCTCTATAACTTGAGAGGAAAACCTCGGGACGCCGAGCATTGATGGTGAATTCTTCAACGCCAGCCATCGTTACGAGCATCTTCAGGGGCATCCAGAAGAAACCGGTCGAGCGCCTTGTCCGCAAGGCGGAAGGGTTCATCGACCAGCGCCTGAAGCGCATCGTCAACTGAGTTTCTGGGTTTCGGAAGCCGCCCGCGCCTCTCGGCGCGGGCGGCTTTTCTTATAGTTCATCACGGAATAGCGGGGAATCAGGGTTTGATGCAGGTCACTCCTGTATCCGCGTCCCTGAGCCCGTCGAAGGGCCTTGCACGAATGCTGATGCAAGGCCCTTCGACGGGCTCAGGGACACGGTGAAAATTGTGTTCTGCCCATGAAGGTTGGAGGCCAACCAGGCCGATCAGCCACCCCGCCATTCCGTGAAGAATTTTTATTTTGGCGTCCGGGCGTGCTCAAGTACCCTCCAAGCGACTTGGTCCAGTTTAACGGGCGGCTCATCGGTAACGAGGACTATCCGTTCATCAGCCAACCTGAAGGGCGAGTGCTGTCGGGAGTCCATGTACTCCCGCCACGGACCGGAGGCTGAACTGACCGTCTTTCCGGATTCGGATTGACACCATGCCGCCGGGGTTTACCCTTCTGTGAATGTTGGACGGCCGATCAAGAAGGGACGCCTTCGGTCGGCCGCTCATACGAAACGGGAGACGGACATGACGGACATCATCACCCATCCGCTGGCGATCGACGGCAAGGACCCGCGCAATACCCGCGGCGACCGGATTTCGCAGGATCGCTACTATTCGCGCGAGTGGATGCAGCGCGAATGGGATCACCTGTGGACCAAGGTCTGGCACATCGCCGGCCGGGTGAACCAGTTGCCCGAGCCGGGCGACTACATCGTCCACGACTTCATGCACGAGTCGGTGATCATCGCCCGCCAGTCTGATGGCTCGCTGAAGGGCTTCTACAACGCCTGCGGCCACCGGGCGCAGAAGCTGGTGCGCGGCAACGGCTCGCAGGACAGCTGGGCCTGCCCGTATCACGGCTGGGTCTGGAGCACCGACGGCAGCCTGCTCGACGCCTGCGACCGCGACGACTTCCCGCAGGGCGATCCCGTGGGCAAGATCCGCCTGATCGAGGTCCGGGTCGACACCTGGGGCGGCTTCGTCTGGTACACCATGGACGACGAGGCGCCGCCGCTGCTCAAATACCTGGAGCCCATTCCGGAAATCTACCGGAATTTTCCGTTCGAGACGCAGGTGCGCGTGCGCTGGGTGCGGGTCGAACTGGGGTGCAACTGGAAGTTCTCGTCGGACAATTTCAACGAGTCCTATCACACCCGCACGGCGCATCCGCAGGTGCCGCCGATCATCGACCAGGACCACTTCACCTCGCGCTTCGAGATGTATCCGATGGGCCATGCGCGCATCATTCAGATGGGCCGCCCGTCGTTGCGCGACCGCGTGCCCGAGGACCAGCCGCATCCGTTCGACGATACCCTGCGCGAATGGGGCATCGATCCGGCGAAGTACGCGACCTATGAGGACAAGGCCATGCAGGGCTGGCTCGACCTCAAGGAAGCCAAGCGCAAGCTCGGCCCGGAGCGCGGCTACCGGCACTTCGAGAAGCTGAATGACGAGGACCTGACCGAGAGCCCGTTCGGCGTCGTGTTTCCCAACATCGCGTTCGGCGCCGGGGCGGAAGGCATGTCGTTCTTCCGCTGGGAGCCGCACCGCGACGATCCGGAGAAGTGCTACTTCGACCTGTGGGACCTGGCGTTCCCGGTCGAGGGCCAGTACCGCGCCCGCCTCACCGAAACCAATGTGGAGATGAAGGAAGCCGAGTACGATTTCCGCGTCTACACCGGCAACGACGCCGTCGCCGACCTGCATGACCAGGTGGTGTTCCAGGACTGGGCGCTCAGCCCCGGCCAGCAGGCCGGCTGGCGCTCGCGCGGCTATCAGGAGCCGTATCTGGCCGCGCAGGAAACCCGGGTGCGCCGCTTCCACGAGGTGCTCAACGACTACCTGGACGGTAAACCGCCGGGCTGGTGAGGCGACCGGGCGGCGCTGCTCATTTCGTCTTGACCGTGAGCTCGTTGCCACGTCCCGGGCTGAACGGCAGCGGCACGGAAAGGTAGCCATTCCGGGGATTGCGCACATAGTCGATATAGCCTGACGCCTGCTGCAGGGCGTTCTCCCCGATGACGATCGCGCCAGGCTTCAGGTGGGGTTCCAGGAGCGTGAATACCGCGTGGTAGAGCGTGAAGGCGCCGTCGAGCAACACCATGTCGATGCCGCCGCCGACGCCGGATTTGAGGGTCTCGCGCGCATCGCCGACGCGGAACTCGACGATATCGGTAAGCCCGGCGGCGGCGACGTTGGCCCGCGCCCGCTCGGCTTTGCCAGGTTCGAGTTCGGTGCCGATCAGGACGCCGCCGCCCATGTCGCGCAGGGCCGCGGCCATGTAGATGGCGGAAATCCCCATGGACGAGCCGAACTCGACGATCCGCTTCGCCTTGCAGGCCCGCGCCAGCATGTAGAGAAAGCGTCCAAACTCCGGCTCGACGCTCAGGAAATTGCCGGCGTAACCGCGATAGAGGCCCGTCAGGTCCTTGGTCTCGGCATCGACCACCCGCTGCATCGCCTCATCGAAAGTGATCGCCTCGTTGCCGACGGCCTGCATCAGCGGCGCATCGGCCGCGTCCGCTTCCCGATGGAGGCGGAGGAGAACCTCCGCGATCGGACCGGCGCTGATTGAATTCATTTTGGGCCTCCCAGAGTTCGCTCGGCTCTCTAACGTCCATCCAGCCGCTTCGAGAGTACGATAACTTCGCTCGGCTCGTAGCCAACGCGTTCGTAAAATCCACGCGCGCCCAGATTGTCGGCGCGCACCATGACGTTGAGCTTGGGCACGCCGCGGTCCTTCAGCCACTGCTCGGCCGCCGCCATCAGCAGGACGCCGACGCCCGCTTCCTGCACCTCCGGCATTACGCCGACATAGTAGACGGCGCCCCGGTGGCCGTCATGGCCGACCATGGCGGTGCCGACCAGCGTTCCTCCCTGTCGCGCGGCCAGGATGGTCGAGCCGGGACCGCCCAGCGCGAAGGCCGCGTCGGCATGGGGATCGTTCCACGGCCGCGTGAGGTTGCACGCTTGCCACAGCGCGATGGCCTGCGGGATTTCGCTCTCGGCGAGCCCGCCAATGGCGATTTGTTCTTCCATCTCTCAATCTCTCGTTGTCATCCCGGCGAAGGCCCATAGGCGTCGACGTAGCGGTCGCACTCTCCAATGTTGTCATCCCCGACGCTAGTCGAGCCCGCGAACCGGCAGGTTCGCGGCTGCGAGACTTGCGATCGGGGACCCATGTCTCCACGTGAAAGTTGCGAGCCCCGGGTCGACATGGGTCCCCGCGCGCGCTTCGCTTGGCGGGGATGACAAATGAGGGGAGGCTCGCGCGTTAAATTGACGCCGATGGGCCAAGGCCGGGACCCAGTCTTGGCGAATGCGTTGCGCGCTACGCGCTGGTTTTTCGTAAGGAAGGTCTGGGTCCCGGCTTTCGCCGGGATGACGATGAAGGAAGGAGAAAATCATAGTAACCCCAGCGACTTGAAACTGGAATGGGTGCCGCGGCCGATGATTAGGTGGTCGTGCACCACGATGCCCAGGGCTGCGGCTGCCGTCACCACCTTCTTGGTCATCTCGATGTCCGCGCGGCTGGGGTTTGGATCTCCGGACGGGTGATTGTGCACCAGGATCACTGCGGTGGCGTCCAGCTCCAGCGCCCGCTTGGCGACCTCGCGCGGATAGACCGGCGTGTGGTCGATGGTGCCCTGCTGCTGCACCTCGTCGGCGATCAGCGTGTTCTTGCGGTCGAGGAACAGGATGCGGAACTGCTCCCTGTTCTCATAGGCCATGGCCGCCTGGCAGTATTCGAGCACGGCGTTCCACGAACTCAACATGGGCCGGCCCAGCGCCTGCGCCCGGGTCAGCCGCAGGCCGGCCTCGCGCACCAGCTTGAGCGCCGCGACGATGCCGTCACCGACGCCCTTCACCTCCGCCAGCCGCTCGGGCGGCGCGCTCAGCACGTCGGCGAGGCTGCCGAAGCGGTCGATCAGCGCCTTGGCCAGCGGCTTGGTATCGCCGCGGGGAAGGGCGCTGAACAACAGCATCTCCAGCACCTCGTAGTCGGGCATGGAGGACGCGCCGCCGCTCATGAAGCGGTCGCGCAGGCGCTGCCGGTGTCCCAGATGGTGTGGCTTTTCTTCCGTCACGGCCCCCAACCCGACGGCATGCCGCCTCAGACGCTGTAGGGCGGCTTGTCGAGGCCGCGGGACGAGGCGGTGAACACCTCGTAGCCGGTGTCGGTCACGGCGATGGAATGCTCGAACTGGGCCGACAGCGACCGGTCGCGGGTCACCGCCGTCCAGCCGTCCGACAGGATCTTCACGTCGTAGCGGCCCAGATTGACCATGGGCTCGATGGTGAAGAACATGCCCGGCCGCAGGATCACGCCTGAATGGGGTTCGCCGTAATGCAGCACGTTGGGCGCGTCGTGGAAGATCTTGCCCAGGCCGTGGCCGCAGAAGTCGCGCACCACGGAACAGCGCTCGGCCTCCACATAGCTCTGGATGGCGTGGCCGATGTCGCCCAGGGTCGCGCCCGGCTTCACCTGGCGGATGCCGCGCCACATGGCCTCGAAGGTGATGTCGCACAGCCGGCGCGCCTTCACCGACACGTCGCCCACCAGATACATGCGGCTGCTGTCACCGTGCCAGCCGTCGACGGTGGGCGTCACGTCGATGTTCAGGATGTCGCCGTCCTTGAGCTGCTTGTCGCCGGGGATGCCGTGGCACACCACGTGGTTGATCGACGTGCAGATGCTCTTGGGGAAGCCGCGGTAGCCCAGCGGGGCGGGGATGCCGCCGCGCTCGATGATGAAGTCGTGGCACAGCTTGTCGAGATGCTCGGTGGTCGCGCCCGGCTGGACATGGGGCGTGATGAAGTCCAGCGTCTCCGCCGCCAGCCGGCCGGCCGCGCGCATGCCGTCGAAGCCCTCGCGGCCGTGGATCTTGATGCCGCCGGCGCGCATCTCGCCAACTCTCTGGTCGTTCATTCCGTACCCTTCAAACCCGGCGCTTAGATAGCAAGAACGAGCGCCCGGTCAACGGCGATTTCGTCGGTGGTCAGCTTGCAGGCGTAGCAAAGCACTTCAACGCCGCGCTCGCGGGCCACCCGCAAACCCCTATCATACGCCGGGTCGATGTCCGCGGCGATTGCAAATCGGTCGCAGTCCATGCGCTGGACCAGATAGAGCATGGCCGCGCGGTGGCCGGCCTCGACCATGTCGCCCAGTTCGACCAGGTGCTTGGCGCCCCGCTCGGTGACCGCGTCGGGGAATTCGGCCAGCGTGCCGTCGCGCCGCAGGTGGACGTTCTTCACCTCGACGTAACACAGCGGTTTTCCCGGGTCCTCCAGCAGAATGTCGATGCGCGAGTTGCGCCCATACTTTACTTCCTGGCGCAGGGTGCCGTAACCGGACAGCGGCGCGATGGCGCCGGCCCGGATCGCCTCGGCGACGATGTGGTTGGGATGGGCGGTATTGATGCCCACCAGTCCGCCGTCTGCCTCGATCAGCTCCCAGGAGTATTTCAGCTTGCGGTCCGGATTGGCGGCCGGCGACAGCCAGACGACCGAGCCCGGCGCCTTCAGCCCGGCCATGGCGCCCGAATTGGCGCAGTGCGCGGTGATGGCATCGCCGGTGTCGAGCACCACGTCGGCCATGAACCTTTTGTAACGTTGGACCAGGGTGCCGCGCACCAGCGGAGCATGAAACTTCATGCCCGGACCCTATAAGTGCCTGTGGCGCCACGCAATCCCGGCATGAACGCGAATTAATCCGCAAACGCCCTTCATGAACCCGAGTTAACGGGAATTCGCCACCGGGAGGCGTAACATTTTCAATATGTTACCTCGCAATGGCTCCTGGGGAGGAGACCCGATGCAGAGAACCTTCACAGGTCACCAATCAGCCCGATCCGCCGCCATGGCGGCCCATTTCCGGGCGATCTGGAACCCCGAACAACACAACGACAGGCTGTGCGGCGGCACCGTATTTTCCGTCGCCGCAACAGCCGGTGCGGCGGGTTCATTGGCGAGCCCATCTGGCGGCGGCTTTGGACAGGCCCGCCACCAGACCGCACCGGCCGCGGGCAGGCGGGGCGGCGGCGGACGGGGGTGGAAATACCCCGCCCGCCCCGCCCGCCAGGCCTTCGACGCCATCTGCGGATTTCTGGCGACGATGATGGTCATGGCGTGGCCCGTGCTGGTGATCGGACTGGCCATCGCTAATCCACCGCCGGCCGGGGTTTTTGCCTACCTGACCGATCCTAAAGAACTGGTTCCGACGTCGATGGAGCCATGGGACTGAGCGTCAGCTAACGCGGTCTCCTGAGAAGGGCCGCAGCTAACAGCAAGCCCCCAAGAAGAGCGACAATGCGGAGAGCGATTCTGCGAGCAGGGCAATTTTGCTTAATGGTGACGGCGGTAGCCTGCGTGACCGTGGTGCAAATCTACGCTCTGGAGGACGGCCCATCAGTGACGATTATCGAAATGTTTCGATGTCCGATGGAGGGCGTGAATTACCTGGAGTCCGCCTACTTGCACGTTCCGCCGCTAGACCACGTTCCGGACGACTTTCACGCACCCACTGGAAAAGGAGTAATCCGATGATACGTCCATCTCGGGGGATTGAGCGGTATCACGCCACCATTGCGTGGCTGGGGAGTTTTACCATGAGCCGACGCCACCTTTTTGTCCGCCGTTCTCTTGCCTTCGCCCTTTCCATCAGCCTCGCCGGCCTGGCAGCTTGTTCGATGAAGGACAAGGAAACCGCTGCCGACACCGCACCTCCCAGTCGCGGGGATACCATCGTCCCCGGCAGCGACCGCGACGCCGGGCCGGTCGCTGAAGCGCCCGCCGAACCTGAGGCCGCCCCGATCCAGAGCGTCACCAGCGAGGTCAAGCGGGCGGCACCGCCTCCGCCGCTGATGGGTGGCTACCATCCTGGAGCGCAGGAGATGGTCGCTTCCGCTGCGCCGATGAGCGGGGCGCTGTACGACAAGCGCGCCAGGATCGCATCCACGTCGCCCGGCGCGCTCGTCGCCGGCAAGGCCGACGTCTACCGCTACGCGCAGATGCACACGAACACCGAGAACTATGCCCACATGGAGGGCAACCCGGTGAAGCAGGCCGCCGCCGAGCCGGTCTCGACCTTCAGCGTCGACGTCGACACCGGCGCCTATTCCAATGTGCGCCGCTACCTGAACCAGGGATCGCTGCCGCCCGCCGACGCGGTGCGGGTCGAGGAGCTGGTCAACTATTTCGACTACGCCTACCAGCCGCCCGCCGACAAGGCGCGGCCGTTCGCCGTCTCGACCGAGGTGGCGCGCACGCCGTGGAACCCGGAGACCTATCTGCTGAAGATCGGCCTGAAGGGCTACGAGGCGCCGAAGAACACAAGGCCGCCGGCCAACCTGGTGTTCCTGATCGACGTGTCCGGCTCTATGAACTCGGCCGACAAGCTGCCGCTGCTGGTGTCGTCGCTGAAGATGCTGACGGGCCAGCTGCGCGACGACGACCGCATCTCCATGGTGGTCTATGCCGGCGCGGCCGGCGTCGTCCTCGAGCCGACGCCGGGCAGCGACCGTGCCGCCGTCCTCGCCGCGCTGGAGCAGCTCCAGGCCGGCGGATCGACGGCGGGCGGGCAGGGCATCAGCCTGGCCTACGCCATGGCGCAGAAGTCGTTCATCAAGGGCGGCATCAACCGGATCATCCTGGCGACCGACGGCGACTTCAACGTCGGCGACACCCGCGTCGACACGCTGAAGGACTATGTCGCGCGCCAGCGGTCCACCGGCGTGTCGCTCTCGGTGCTGGGCTTCGGCACCGGCAACCTCAACGACGAGATGACCGAGCAGCTCTCCAATGTCGGCAACGGCACCTACGCCTACATCGACAACATCCAGGAGGCGCGGAAAGTGCTGGTCGAGCAGGCGGGATCGACGCTGTTCACCATCGCCAAGGACACCAAGATCCAGATCGAGTTCAACCCGGCAGTCGTCGCCGAGTACCGGCTGATCGGCTACGAGAACCGCATGCTGAAGACCGAGGACTTCAACAACGACAGGATCGACGCGGGCGATATCGGCGCCGGCCACACCGTGACCGCGCTCTACGAGGTCGCGCTGGTCGGCGGCAAAGGCCTGAAGATGGACCCGCTGCGCTACAGCCAACCTGCCGCGCTTGCCGACCCGCCGTCGGCGAAGGAGTTCGCCTTCGTCAAGCTGCGCTACAAGCTGCCGAGCGAGGACGCGTCGAAGCTGATCGAAATCCCGCTGGCCCGCGCCATGCTGGACAAGGCCGGCCCGGCCTCGCCCGACTTCAAGTTCGCCGCCGCCGTCGCCGCCTTCGGCCAGAAGCTGCGCCACGGCGCCTATCTGGGCGACTTCGGCTACGAGCGCATCGCGGCGCTGGCCTCGGAAGGCCGCGGCAACGACGCCCAGGGCTACCGCGTGGAGTTCGTCAACCTGGTCAAGACCGCCGCCGCGCTCGACGGCGGCGTCAAGACCAGCGCGGCGCCGCCCGCCGAATAAAGGTTCAGCGCGCCTCTGTTTCCCCCTCCCTCGGGGGCGCGCGGCGAAACGGCCGGAAGTCTCTCCTTCCGGCCGTTTTGCCGTGCTCCCGCTCGGGCGGGTTGGTATAAAGGCAGGCATGACAGACCCTCAAAAAGTTTCCGCCTGCCTGATCATCATCGGCAATGAAATCCTGTCCGGCCGGACCCAGGACGCCAATCTGGCGTATCTGGCCAAGTGGCTGAACGACCAGTGCGGCATCCAGCTCACCGAGACCCGCGTGATCCCCGACATCGAGGACACCATCGTCGGCACGGTGAACGAGGTGCGCCCCAGGTTCGATTACGTGTTCACCACCGGCGGCATCGGGCCGACCCATGACGACATCACCGCCGAATCGATCGCCAAGGCGTTCGGCGTGCCGTGGGAACTGCATCCCGAGGCGCACGAGATCCTGAAGGAATATTATGGGCCCGAGGGCCTGACCTCGGCGCGTGCACGCATGGCGTGTACCCCGCGCGGCGCCAGGCTGGTCGACAACCCGATTTCCAAGGCGCCCGGCTTCCAGATGGAGAACGTCTTCGTGCTCGCGGGCATCCCGCTGATCATGCAGGCGATGCTCGAAAGCCTGAAGCACCGGCTCACCGGTGGCCTGCCCGTGCGGTCGCGCTCGGTACTCCTGCACCTCGCGGAAAGCCTTATAGCCGGCGGGCTCAGGGACATGCAGACTCGCAACCCGACGGCGGATATCGGTTCGTATCCGTTCTACCGGCAGGGCAAAGGCGGCACCAGCATCGTCATCCGCTCCACCGACGAGGCGCTCAACGCCAGGTTGGCCCAGGAAGTGTTTGAAATGGCTGATTCATTGGGAGGGACTCCCCAATTTGAGGAATCCGCCTAATTTCGAACACAATTTGAAGTTGCATAAAATTTGAAACGACTATACAGCTAGTTCCTGGAGCCACCCACGGCCAACACCATCGGGGTTCCAAAGGTGCCGGGTTCTCCTTATGGGGGCAGGACCAGGCGACCGCCCGAGTTTCAGACCCGCTTCGGGCTTGGGCCGATGTGAACAGCATCGGACTGGGGCAGGGGATGAAATCAATCTGAAAAGCGCCAGCCGGGACATCCGGCGGCGGGTTGGTCGACAAACCGGTGGCGCCTGTCCGCACTGAGCGGGCATGGCGGGGGTCAACATTTCCCGCGAGACGCGACCGAGACGACCAACACCGGACAGGCGCCGCCTGCCCGTAACAGACGAGGACAACATCATGAAGACGCTCATTCCCGCCCTCGCGGCGGTCACCCTCCTTGCGGCCTGCGCCGAAACCCCGGCCGCGACCCACGTCGCCGAAATGCAGGCGCTGACCACCAAGGTCACCGGGCTGCAGTGCCCGTCGGCCCAGCCGGTCATCGTGTACGGCAACCGCGAAGGCGCCGCCTGGACTCCCGCCGGGCCGGTCAAGGGCGGCACCATCGTGATGCCGGCCAAGTTCGACCCGACCACCGCCGAAGGCCGCAAGGCGCAGACCGGTCCGCAGGCGCACTGGCGCATGGCCGAGGAAGTGGCCCACACCTGCGGCGCCGACGAGACCCAGGCCCGCGCGGTGAAGTGCCAGTGGTGGATCTGCGGCTGATCGCCGGCACCAGCGACACCAGGACGGCCAAGGGACCGGAGTCCGCTCCGGTCCCGCTGGTCCCGCGAGACCTCCCTCGATAGAGGTCCGGGCCTGCCGTGGTCTGCCCTGAACATGCCGCGTGGTACGCGCCGGATGGAGAGCCGACCCGCTCAACCTCTCCGACCGCGCGCGGCAACGTTCAGGACAGACCACGGCAGACCCGGACCCCGGCAGATCCGCGCCGGTTCGGGCTTCGCTTTACGCCACCGCGCCGCTCGCATAGGTTTGCGGCCACGCGAGCGTGGTGGAACTGGCAGACACAGCAGACTTAAAATTTGCCGCCCGCAAGGGCTTGCGGGTTCGACTCCCGCCGCTCGCACCAACTGCCCGGCGGCCCTCTCATGGCTGCCCGGCGAAACTGGTCCTACCGGCGTCACGATCCAGTCCTACACTCGAGAAGCTGAGCGACTGGTCTGGAGGCGTCCATGAAGGTGATCCTGTTCGGCGCGAGCGGGATGGTCGGGCACGGCGTTCTGCTCGAGTGCCTGCGCGATCCGGCGGTGACGGAGATCGTCGCCATCGTCCGCGCGCCGCTGGGGCGCGGCGAACCCAAGCTCCGCGAAGTCGTCCACAAGGACTTCACGGATTTTTCCGCCATCGAGTCCGACATGGCCGGTGCCGACGCCTGCTTCTTCTGCCTGGGCGTGTCCTCGGCCGGCATGGGCGAGACGCGCTATTCGCGCATCACCCATGACTACACCATGGCGGCCGCCTATGCGCTGGTGCGGCTCAACCCGTCGATGACGTTTGTCTACGTCTCGGGCCTGGGCACCGACGGCACCGAGCAGGGCCGCATCATGTGGGCGCGGGTCAAGGGCCGGACCGAGAACGCGTTGCTCAGGCTGCCATTCAAGGCCTACATGTTCCGGCCGGGCTTCATCCAGCCGCTCGACGGCATCAAGTCTCGGACGCGCCTGTACCGCGCGCTTTACGCCGTTTCGGTGCCGCTGATCGGGCTGTGGCAGGCGCTGTCGCCGGCCAGCATCGTGACCACCCGGCAGGTCGGCCGCGCGATGATCCGGGTGGCGCGCGAGGGGTATTCGAAGCCGCATATCGAGCCGACGGATATTCAGCAATTGTCCTGAAAAGATTGCGTACCGGTGCAGGTGCTGGGCTATCCTCCCACCGATGCGGCGCGGCCGCCGCCGGCCAGAAACGGGAGAGACACATGGACCTTGGCGTAAAGGGCAAGAAGGCGATCATCCTTGGCGGCAGCCGCGGCATGGGCTGGTACACCGGCCTGCTGCTGCGCACCGAGGGCGCCGACGTGGCGTTCTGCGCGCGCGGCGCCGACGGCGTCAACGCGGCCGTCGAAAAGCTGAAGGCGGTCGGGCCGGGCACGGTCTACGGCGCGCCCGCCAACCTCGAGAACGGCGAGGAGACCCGCCAGTTCTGCCGCGACGCGCTGAAGGCGCTGGGCGGCTGCGACATACTGATCCACAACGCCAGCGGTTTCGACCTGACCGGCGGCGAGTCCGGCTGGGAGCGCAGCTTCCAGGTCGACATGATGGCCGGCGTGCGCGCGGTCGAGGAATGCGAGGCGGCGCTGACCGAGTCCGATGCCGCCAGCATCACCTTCATCGGCTCCATGGCGTCGAAATACTATTTCGGCCGTTCCTCGTCCTACGGTCCGGCCAAGGGCGCCATGCGCGTCTACGCCAACGAACTGGCGCAGAAATACGGCAAGAAGCAGATCCGCGCCAACGCCATCTCGCCCGGCGCCGTCTGGTTCCCCGGCGGCTCCTGGGACAAGCGCAAGACGGAGATGCCCGAGTTCTACGCCTCGGTCGAGAAGTCGATCCCGCTGGGCCGCCTCGGCACCGGCGAGGAGCTGGCGCGGGTGATCGCCTTCGTCGCCAGCCCCGCCGGCGGCTGGATCAACGCCGCCCACATCGTCGTCGACGGCGGCCAGGTCGCGGCGGTGGATTGAGTTTTTCGTAAGTCGCGGCCTTATGGATGCGAACCCCTCACCCTAACCCTCTCCCACAAGGGGAGAGGGGACTAGGTAGACCTGGCTGCAAAACCCTCTCCCCTTGTGGGAGAGGGTGGACGCGAAGCGGCCGGGTGAGGGGTGAGCCACCGCTCAGGCGGAAGGCGGGAACTCGCCCGGGAAGCCTTCCTTGACCTCGCGGACGGGCCAGAAGAAGTAGAGGCTGCTGCGCTGGATCTTCCAGCTGCCGCCGGTCTTGCGGTAGTCCTCGTCATACAGGCCCAGATAGTTGATCGGCGATTCGGTCGCCTCCTTGAAGCTGGCGCCGTTGAGCAGGTAGCGGCGGCCCACGGCGCTGTCCGGGCCGGTCAGCTCGACCCAGTGGTTGGTGTTGGCGCGCAGTACCTTCATCGGCACCCAGCCATTGCCTTCGGCGCGGGCGCGGAAGCCCTCGCGTCGGGCTGAAAGAGCGCGATCATGTCGTCCAGCCGGTTGGCGTCCATCAGCTGGGTGAACTTGACCATCAGCTTCCGGATGGCCTCGACCTCCAGCAGCTCGCGCACCAGGCCGATCTCCTCGGCCGTCAGTTCCGTCATGCCAACCTCCCCGTTGCCTGCATCACGCCATGACCTTGCCCTGCGCGAGGTCCAGATCCTCGCGGTAAAATCGTCCGGCGAGATAATAGTGCCAGGCGCCCCACAGCCCCAGCATGGACACGATGACCATGGAGTAGCGCAGCGAGTCGCTGCCATAATGGGGCTCCAGCAGATCGCTGATGATGCCCACCGCGACCGGACCCAGCCCCAGGCCGATCAGGTTGATCACGAACAGCAGGATGGCCGAGGCCTGCGCCCGCATCCGCAGCGGCGACAGCGTCTGCACCATGGCGAAGGTCGAGCCCTGGTAGGTGGCCGCGAGCGCGATCATCGGAATGAACGCGAGCATGGCGATCCAGAGATTGTCCGGCAGGTAGAACAGGAACACCAGCGGGATGGCCGCCACCTTGGATACCGAGACGACCCACGGCGTCCAGCGCGGATCCCGCTCGCTCAGCCGGTCCGCCAGCTTGCCGGCGACAATGGCGCCGATGATGCCCATGAAGCCGCCCGCCGGCCCCATCAGCAGGCCGACTTCCTTGCCCGTCAGGCCGTGCGAGCGCATGAGGAAAGCGGCGCCCCACGCCGAGATTCCGTAGCCGACGAAGGCGACCAGGGTGCAGCCGGCGATGGTGTGCCGCAGGCTGCGGATGCGCCACAGATGGACGAAGGCGTCCGCCAGCCCTTGCTTGTCCGGCGCCGTCTTGACCGTATCGGCCACGCCGCGCGCCGGCTCGCGAATGGTAAAGCGCACCAGCAGCGCCAGCGCCAGACCGGGAAAGCCCACGACCAGGAATGCCGCGCGCCAGCCATAGGCGTCCTCGACCATGCCGCCGATCAGCGCCCCGAACATCAGGCCGATATGGATGCCCCAGGAATAGATCGCCATCGCCGAGGTCCGCTCGCGCAGCGGGTAGAGGTCGGCGATCATCGAATGCGACGGCGGACCGGCGCCGGCCTCGCCGATGCCGACGCCGATGCGCGCCGCCGCCAGCTGCCAGAAATTCTGCGCCGCGCCGCACAACGCGGTCATGCCCGACCAGATGGCGACTGCCCAGGCGATGATGTTCCGGCGGTTGGACCGGTCGGCCAGCATGGCGACGGGCAGGCCGAGACCCGCGTAGAAGATGGCGAACGAGAACCCGGTGAGGAAGCCCATCGCCGTGTCGGAGACCCCGAACTCGGTCTTGATGGGCTCGACCAGGATGTTGATGATGCTGCGGTCGATGAAGCTCGACGTATAGACAACGACCAGCAGGAACAGCGTGTAGCGCCGCGTCGACGCGTCGATGGCTTCCCCCTGGGCTCCCGCGTGAGCCATGCATCCCCTCCCGTTCAACCGGCTTGTTGGTTATGCCCAGAAAAGCATCACATGTCCCCGGGCGCTACCGATTTCGTGCGTAATATCTTGGCAGCTACGAAAAAAACGCTATGGCGCTAAAGAACTTCGCCCCATATAACCGCGCCTTCACAAAACTCGGATAACTATATCCTATGACCGACACGATCCGCCGCCTGCGCAACATTGCCATCATCGCCCATGTCGACCATGGCAAGACGACGCTTGTCGACAAGCTGCTGCGCCAGTCCGGCACGCTGGAGACGCGGGGCGAGCAGGAAGAGCGGGTCATGGACTCCAACGACATCGAGAAAGAGCGCGGCATCACCATCCTGGCCAAGAACACGGCCATCACCTGGGAAGGCTGGCGCATCAACATCGTCGATACCCCCGGCCACGCCGACTTCGGCGGCGAGGTCGAGCGCGTGCTGTCGATGGTGGATTCGGTGCTGCTGCTGGTCGACGCCGTCGACGGCCCCATGCCGCAGACCCGCTTCGTCACCAACAAGGCGCTGCAGCGCGGCCTGCGCCCGATCGTCGTCATCAACAAGGTGGACCGTCCCGGCGCGCGCCCGGACTGGGTCGTCGACCAGACCTTCGAGCTGTTCGACCGTCTGGGTGCCACCGACGAGCAGCTTGATTTCCCGGTGATCTACGCCTCGGCCCTCGAGGGCTGGGCAACCAAGGATCTGGATCGCCGGACCGAGGACATGACCGAGCTGTTCCAGACCATCGTCGAGCACGTGCCGGAGCCGGACGTCAGCATCGAGGGCGGCCTGCAGCTCCAGGTCAGCGCACTGTCCTATTCGTCCTATGTGGGCGTCATCGGCATCGGCCGCATCCAGCGCGGCAAGATCAAGCGCAACACCCGCGTTACCGTGATCGCTGCCGATGGCACGACCCGCAGCGGACGTGTGCTGCAGATTCTGGGCTTCCACGGCCTGGAGAAGATCGAGGTCGAGGAGGCGGAAGCCGGCGCGATCATCGCCTTCACCGGCCTTGAGAAGCTGCATATCTCCGACACCATCTGCGACCCCGACAACGTCGAGGCGCTGCCGCCGCTGGTCGTCGACGAGCCGACCATCACCATGACCTTCCAGGTCAACGATTCGCCGTTCGCCGGCCGCGAGGGCAAATACGTCACCAGCCGCAACATCGCCGCCCGACTGGAAGAGGAACTGATCCACAACGTGGCGCTGCGGGTTGAGGAGACCAGTGACTCCAACCGCTTCAAGGTCTCGGGCCGCGGCGAGCTGCATCTGTCGATCCTGATCGAGAACATGCGCCGCGAAGGCTACGAGCTTGCCATCTCGCGTCCCGAGGTGATCCTGAAGACCATCGACGGCGAAGTCTGCGAGCCCTGGGAGTCGCTGACCATCGACGTCGAGGAGTTGCATCAGGGTTCGGTGATGGAGAAGATCGGCGAGCGCCGCGGCGAGCTGCGCGACATGGTGCCCGACGGGCGCGGCCGGGTGCGCCTCGACTACTACATCCCCAGCCGCGGCCTGATCGGCTTCCGCTCGGAATTCATGGCGACCACGGCGGGCGACGGCCTGATCTATCACACCTTCGAGCGCTATGCGCCGCGGGTGAATGCGGTCATCGGCGGCCGCCACAACGGCGTGCTGGTGTCGATGGCCTCGGGCAAGGCGCTGGCGTATGCCATCTTCAACCTGCAGGAGCGCGGCCGCATGTTTATCGGCCATGCCACCGAGGTCTATGAAGGCATGATCGTCGGCATCCACGTGCGCGACAACGACCTGGTGGTCAACCCGCTGAAGGCCAAGCAGCTCACCAACATCCGCGCCGCCGGCACCGACGAGGCGCTGATCCTGGTGACGCCGATCCAGACCACGCTGGAATACGCCCTCGAATTCATCAACGAGGACGAGCTGGTCGAGGTGACGCCGAAATCCATCCGCATCCGCAAGAAGCAGCTGCTCGAGCACGAGCGCAAGAAGGCGTCGCGGGCGGCTTGAGCCTCTCCAACCCTTTCTTCGAGTGTCATCCCGGCAAAGCCGGGACCCAGATCGCTGTGCGATCCTCAGAATTCGCCGTGTCCCTGAGCTCATCAAAGTGAAGGTTGATCCCTCGCCCTTTGGGAGAGGGAGGGACCCGCGGCCGAAGGCCGTGGGAGGGTGAGGGGCGTTGCCCGGGATGGAATTCAGGCTGGTGGGTGGCCTCGACAACGCCCCTCACCCTGACCCTCTCCCAACGGGAGAGGGGACGTGCCCCATGCGGAGAGATAAACCTGACCGGCTATCACTCTAATGTTAAGGTTTGGCCGGCACATACAGCCTTCTGATCGACAGCCACACCGCGAACAGCGCGATGGTGATCCCCGCCATCTCCTGAACGGTCGGCACCTCGCCGACGGCGACGAACACGTAGATCATCCCGAACACCGCCTCGAAGATGATCATCTGGCCCAGGATGGTCAGGTCGAGCACCTTCGACGCCATGTTGAACAGCACCGTGCCCAGCCAGGTGGAGCCGCCGCCCAGCAGCACGCTCCACAGCGCCAGCATGGCCAGCTCGTCGCCGCTGATCTCCGTGGGCATCCGCGCCAGCCCGGTCGCCCAGGCCATCGGCAGGGCGACCAGCGCGGCGGCCAGCGACACCAGGCCGATCACCGAACTCCATTCCTGCGGCGTCACCAGGTGGGTTTCCTGCAGGAAGCGGGCGTTGACGATGGCGTACCAGGTCCACATCACCAGCGCGAGGAAGATGGCCGCCATGCCGAGCGGCGCCAAATCAGAAGACGCGCCGGAGAAATCCGTCTTCGCCGTGTTGGCCAGCACCACGCCCGCCGCGAACAGCGCCAGCGGAAAGGCGAGGGGCTTCAGCGCGCCGATGCCCTGCTGCAGCCGGCCGGCCACGGTCACCGTCACCGGCGCCATGCCAATGATCAGTACGGCCATCGACGCGCCCGCCCACTGCATGCCGATGACCAGCAGGAAGTAATAGAGCACGTTGCCGGTCATGGCGTAGACGAACGCCCGCCACAGCACCCCGGGCGGCAGCCGGATGGCCCGGCGCAGGTCGAATAGCAGCAGCGAGATCAGGCCATAGGCGATGGTGCGCCCCAAGGTCACCTCAATGGCGCTCGCGTTGGGCAGCGCGATCGGCGCGACGAACGCCAGCCCCCACACCGCGCAGGTGGCGATCATCAGCAGGATGCCGAGCAGGAAGGGGTTCATGCCGCCTACGCAGCGCTCCGCCACGCGCCGGGGCTGATGCCCATGGTCCGCTTGAACGCCCGGCTGAACGAGGCTTCGCTGTCATAGCCGATGGCCTCGGCCACCTGCGCCAGCGAATCGCTGCTGCTGCGCAGCCGCTCGGCGGCGGTCTGGATGCGCCAGCCGGTAAGATACTCGATCGGCGGCTTGCCCAGCAGGGTGTTGAAGCGCTCGGCGATGACCGTGCGCGACGCGCCGGCCTCGCGCGCCAGTTCCTCGACCGTCCAGTGCCGCGCCGGATCGGCGTGCAGCTGCTTCAGGGCGCGCGCCATCAAGGGATCGCGCAACGCGGCCAGCATGCCGACGGTGCCTGGCGGCAGGCTGGCGGCGTGGCGGCGCAGCACCTCGACGAACAGCATCTCCATCAGCCTGCCCAGCAGCAGATCGGCGCCGGGGCGCGCCTCGTCGAGCTGGCGGAGAATTTCGCCCGCCGTCGACGCCAGCATGCCGGCGACCGGATTGTCGCGGGTCCGCTCCACCAGCACCGAGGGCAGGGTCCGGAACAGCGGCGCGGTGACCAGCTCGGCCGATTCGATGAAGCCGCAAACGATCCTGGTGTCGGGCCCGTCGCCGCCATGGCGGACCACCGAACAGCCCTTGACCGGCCCCTCGCTGACGAGGTCCGGGCCGGGCACGAACTGCTTGGGTTGGCCGCGCGAGAGCCGGTGCTCGATGGCGTTGGGCATCAACACGATGTCGCCCGTGCTGGTCTCCCAGGTGGTGCCGTCCTCGCCGGTGATGGTGCAGTCCCCGGTGGCGATGAGGTGGAACAGGCTCATGTGCCGTAGATGGGCGAGCGGTGCGCTGGCGTCCCACTGGCGCGGACTATAGACGCCGAAGGGCTCGGAAAAGTGGCCGTTCATGAACACCGACCCGGTCAATCGCAGCACGCGCAACAGCTCTGAAAGCACGTCCGCCGGCACTTCCGGCGTCGCGGCTATGAAATCCGGCGGCCCGGTCATGGTGACCAGCACGAGGCCGAGGATATGGTCGCATCCATCGTCAGGCGTCGTCTCCAGGAGGCGGTCGGGACGAAAACCGGAAGAAGATACCACAGGAGATCATCATGACGTTCCAGTTCAACTTCAAGGACACGCTGGCGGCGTCCGAGCGCGTCCATTGGCGGGTCGAGGATCTGATCGGCGGCGACAAGGCGCTCGATTTCTCCCGGCCCTTCCTGCCCGAGATTTTCGCGCGCACCGACGGGCTGGATTTCCTGTCCGCCCACGAGCGGCTGGTGCTCAACCAGCTTCGCGGCCACAACTACCTGTACCTGTTCGGTCTGGTGGAAGAGTTCATCCTGCCCTTCGTGCTCGACCATGCCCGGCCGCAGCTGGTCGGCGACATGTACCGGCTGCGCGCCTTCCTCCAGTTTGCCACGGAAGAGGCCAAGCACATCCACCTGTTCCAGAGCTTCCGGCAGGACTTTCTCGATCGCTTCGGCACCAGCGTCGACGTGATCGGTCCGCCCGAGGCGATCGCCCAGGCCGTGCTCGCCAATGACCCGCTGTCGGTGGCGCTGGTCATCCTGCAGCTCGAATGGATGACCCAGGCTCACTATGTGGGCAGCGTCCGCGACGACCGCGGCCTCTGCCCCCAGTTCAAGAGCCTGCTGAAGCACCACTGGATGGAGGAGGCCCAGCACGCCAAGCTCGACACGCTGATGGTCGAGGCGCTGGCCGAGGGCCGCAACGCCGCGTCGCTCAGCGAGGCGGTCGACGGCTACCTCAGGATCGGCGCCATGCTCGACGGCGAGCTGAAGCAGCAGGTCGAGTTCGACCTCGACGCGCTGCAGAAGGCGACCGGCTGCCTGATGTCGGACGAGGAGCGCGCCCGCGCCGCCGAAGTCCAGCACCAGGCCATGCGCTGGACCTTCCTCGGCAGCGGCATGACCCACCCCAATTTCCTCGCCAGCCTCGAGGCCATGGGCCCCGAGCTGCGGGCCCGTATCGAAGCCGTCGCGCCGGCCTTCTGCTGACGCCGGCCCATCAACACACAGGAGAGAACCATGCGGAACTCCGCACTGAAGCAGAACAACGTGATCAACGGCATCGACGTGGACGCCCTCGGCAATGTCGTCGAGGAGGTCACGCGCGACCACGCCAAGGGCATCGTCGCCTTCAACGTCAAGTCGGCCTGGAAGGGCCAGACGGTGAGTGAATCCGTCGTCGAGTCCTACAGCATCGGCGGGCAGACGGTGCCGCGCCGCTTCGCCATGCGGATCGACGAGCCGCTCGAGCTCCTGGGCACCAACACGGCGCCCAACCCGCAGGAGATGTTGATGGCGGCGCTCAACGCCTGCATGCTGGTGGGCTACGTGGCCGGCGCCTCGGTCAACGGCATCCGGCTCGACAGCGTCGAGATCGAGACCGACGGCGAACTGGACCTGCGCGGCTTCCTCGGCATCGACCCGGACGTGCCGGCCGGCTACGAGACCCTGCGCTACACCGTCCGCATCAAGGGCGACGGCACGCCGGAGCAGTTCCGGGCGATCCACGAGACGGTGATGAAGACCTCGCCCAACTACTTCAACATCTCGCGCCCGATCAAGCTGGAGCCGACGCTGGTCGTGAGGTGATATCGGGGGAAGGGGAGCCGGCAGCGGTTCCCCTTCCTGCCATGCCATCGGCTCCGTCGACGGCGGCCCATGAATGGGAATAGCATGGGACCCGCACGGGCAAGGGGGCCTTTCATGGCATCCGGATCAGGCGGGCATGCGCCGCCCAATGGGATGGTGGCGTTTTCGCTGTTCGAGGACGACGGGCTGCGGCGCGTCTATGCGATCCTCCACGTCTCCGACGGTGTCCGGTTCGGCGTGCCGAAGCGGAGCCTCCTCGGGATAATGCTCACCTGGGTGCCGGTGGCGCTGCTGGCGTGGTGGGGCGGGCTCTGGGGCGGCGGCCTGGTCGCGACCAACTTCCTGGCCGACTTCGCGGCCTATGCCTGCTTTCTCGTCGCGATCCCGCTGTTCATGCTTTCCGAGCCGATCATCGATTCGAGTACGCGCGACGTGGCCAGGGAACTGGTGTCCTGCGGCATCGTCCAGCCGAAGGACCGGGCGCGGCTTTCGGCCGTGCACGCGCGGATCGCCCGGCTGCGCAAGTCGCGCTGGCCGGACCTGGGCTGCATCGCCTTCGCCTATGTGTTCTCGCTGGCGATCCTGGTGCCCGAGTTCGGCCCGGATCCGCTGCCGACCTGGCACGTGAAGGATTATGCGCAGTGGCGGACGCTGACCGCCGCCGGGTTCTGGGAGTTCCTGGTCGCGCTGCCGCTGCTCAACTACATCTGGCTGCGCTTCATCTGGAAGATCCTGCTGTGGATCTTCTATCTCGAGCGGGTGTCGCGGATGAAACTCGACCTGCACCCGACCCATCCGGACCTGACCGGCGGCATCGGCTTCATCAGCGACGCCCAGGGCCAGTTCGCCATCTTCATCCTCGCCTACGGCATCAGCAACATCGCCGCCCCGGTCGGCTACCAGATCGTGATCCTGCACTACGACCTGGCCACCATGCCGGTGTGGGGACCGCTGGTCGGCTTCGCCATCGGCGCGCCGTTGCTGTTCACGCTGCCGCTGCTCATGTTCACCAAGCAGCTCTACCTCGGCAAGAAGCGCGCGCTGGCGACCTACCGCGAGCGGGTCACCGAGCGCAGTCGCCAGGTCGAGAGCCGCTGGGGGATGGAGGGCGCGGACCAGCACTCCGCGCCGGAGGAAGTCCGCGAGCTGGCCGAGCTGGGCGCCCTGAGCGCCATGTTCAAGCACATCGAGAAGATGCGCGTGGTGCCGTTCGACCTGCGCTCGGTCGGCCAGCTGATGGGCTCGTCATTCGGCTCGGTCGCGACCTTGCTGCCGCTGCTGCAATTCGACGGCGACATCGCCAGCATTTTCGAGGTGCTGGGCAAGCTGTTCGGCCAGTTCGGCGGAGGCTAGAGCGGCAGCCGCTCAGGTCGACATCCTGACGGTCTTCTTTCGTGTGATTCTGCGAGCGTAGCGAAGCAGTCCAGCCTCTCCTGTGACGGCTTTGTATCGGCACGGCTGGGCTGCTTCGCTACGCTCGCAGAGTCACGTAGAGAGCACTTCTGTCCGAAGCGAGCCAACCTATCGGCTCTTGCTCTAGCAAGCGGTCTGGGCCTTTGCGGCAGCGCGATACCGCCGCCGGATCGTGTGCCCGATGACGAACAATCCACCCAGCGCGCCGACGCCGTAGCTGGCGGTGTGGGCCCATGCGTCGGCGAAGAAAGCTGCGTGCTTCGAGGAAGGGATGACGGCCGCCCACCTGGAAGGCATGGTTGCGTGACCATGCATGATCAGCCACGCGGCGAGACTACCGCTTATGAGGGCGGCGACACCTGCCACAACCATCAGAGTGACGACGGGACGTTTAAGATCGCGGAGCGCGAGCTTTGGCGCCGACCCCATCCTCGCGGCTGCGGCAAGACCCCAACCCAGCGGCAGGCCGACCCACCATGTCGCGATGACGCCCCAGCCCAGCGCCAGCAGGAACGGCGAGGTGGTGGCGAACACAGGCGGATGCCCGATCGTGAAATATTCCACGCACAGATGCGCCGTGACCATGTCGTGCAGGATGCCGTAGACGATCGCGGCCGCCGTGGCGAACAGCGCGATGCGGAGCGGCTCCAGTCCTGGCACAGCGGGCTTCACGCCGTGACCGCTTCCGCCTGCCTGGCCAGCACCGGCATCACTTCGGCCGCGAACAGCTCGACCGACGCGCGGACCCGGCCCTCCGGCATGCCGCCCTGGTCGCTCTGGATGATCAGCCGGTCGACGCCGCCCGCCGCCTCGATCCAGCGGCACAGGTCGTCGGTGACCTCGGCCGGGCTGCCGGCGATGGCGATGCAGTCCGGGTTGCCCAGGGTCATGTGGCTGGGCGGGAACTGCCGGCCGACGACGCCGATCTCGCGCAGCACCCAGTTCAGGTAGCCGAACTGGTGCGGCCCGAAATAGTCGCGGGCCTTGTTGCCGTCGCGGTCCACATGGGTGTGGAAGCTGACCGCCACCTTCATGCCCGCAAGGTCGTTGCCCGAGGCACGGTACTGCTCGCGGTAGCGGGCGATCAGGTCCTTCATGGCGCCGAACCCGGTCGAGACCACGGCGATGGCGATGGGCAGGCCCTTCGCGGCGGCCATGTCGACGGCGTCGGGCGAGCTGCCCGACAGGTAGATGGCCGGATGCGGCTGCTGCACCGGGCGCGGCTGCTGGGTGACGCCGTCGAGCGGCGCGCGGAATTTGCCGCTCCACGAGATGTTCTCGCCGGTCCACAGCAGGCGCAGCAGGTCGAGGCCCTCGCCGGTCATGGCGCGGGACTGCTCGATGTCCTGGCCCATGTGCCTGTAGGTGTGCGGGAACACGCCGCGGCCGATCACCACCTCGGCACGGCCGCCCGACAGCACATCGAGCGTGGCGAAGTCCTCGGCGATGCGCAGCGGGTCGTGATGGGGCAGCAGGGTGACGCCGGTCGACAGCTTGACCGTCTTCGTGTGCTCGGCGATGGACGCCAACACCATCTGCGGCACCGAGACGATATAGTCGCTGAAATGATGCTCGCCCAGGTGGACAGCGTCAAAACCGAGCTGGTCGCCCAGCACCGCGTAATCGACGATCTGGCGGAACCGCTCGGCCTGGGTTGTCGTCAGCCGCCCGGTCGCCGGGTCCGGCAGGTGGTCGCCCAGCGACATCAGCCCGAATTCCATGACGCTCTCCCGTTTTTCCCAGCCGAGAGTGTCATGCGGCCGCGGACCGCGCCAAGCCCCTTTAGGTTGGTGGCCGGATCAGGCGGCTTCGGTTTCGTGCCGCGCCGGAGTGCCGGCGACGACGTCCATCGCCAGCGCGAGCAGGTCCTCAGGCAAGCTTTCGAGACCGGCATTGCGGCTGTTGCGGTAATAGCGGCTCACGTCGTGGCGCACGCCCAGGGCGCCCAGCCGGACGGCGCCTTCCGCCTCGATCGCCGCGATGGTCTTGAGCAGGTGGCGCTCCAGATAGGCTTTGCCGTTGTGCATGATGGTGGTGTCGTCCACCGCGGCGCCGTCGGAGATCACCAGCAACACCTTCGTTCCCGCGGCGACTCCCCGCAGCCGGCCGGCGGCCCATTCCAGCGCCTCGCCGTCGATGTTCTCACGCAGGATGTCGGGGTGCAGCATGGCCTCGCGCGATGCCCGCGTCCATTCGGGCTGCCCATGAGCCTTGTAGATGATGTGGAGCAGCGCGCACAGTCGCCCGGGCCGTTTCGGCCGTCCATCGGCCACCCACATCTTGCGGGCGAAGCCGCCGCGCCATCCCGCCGTGGAGAAGCCGAGGATCTCGATACGCACGCCAACCCGGCTGAGCGCCGCCTCCACCCCGGCGATCGCGGCATAGGCCGCCGACATGGGATCGCCGCGCATGGAAGCCGACTGGTCGATCAGCAATGTGATCGCGACGTCCGCCGGATCGGCAATGCCGCCGGCTCGCAGCGCCGCCGCGAAACGCGGCGCCATGTCCATGGCCTGGGGATGCTCGGCCATCCAGCGCTTGGCGGACTCCACCCGTTGCCGCCAACCCTTGCCGCCCTGGTCGGACTTGCCATTGAAGGCGTCGTCGCTGGCGTCCGGCAGGCGCCGGGGCACTTCCTCGGCGGGCAGGACGAGATCGTAGTCGCGTGTATAGACCTTGTACGGCTCGCTCTCGCGAGCATCCGCCACGGGTTCGTCGAGCCGGCTCCGGCGCCTCCGGCTATAGTAATCCCACAGCGTCACCAGCACGATCAGGGCGATGGAGCCCAGAAACACCAGCTCCTTGGCCGTGGCGGACAAGTCCATCGGTACCCCCGTTTGTTCGAGATGAGCATTATGGCGCAGGACCGGCCTGGCGATCCAGCGCCTGCTTTGTTTTGAACTGACCATTGTGTTAGCGTTTGGCCTGACCGGACGCCACGGGAAAGGGCGTCGCACTCTGACACGACCACGGGGAAGACCGATGAACATCTATGATCCGCAGCCGAACATGAAGCCGGGCGAGGCCCGTTGCCCGGGTCCGAGCACCAGGGAACTGGTGCTGTCGGACGGTTGGGAGCTGCCGGCCCAGTTGCTGGCCGAGAACTACGTCTACATGGGCGACGAGGACATTCCGTTCGAGCGCTACACCTCGAAGGACTTCTTCGACCTGGAGATGCGCAAGATGTGGCCCAAGGTCTGGCAATGGGCCTGCCGCGACGAACACATTCCCGAAGTGGGCGACTACTATACCTACGACGTCGGCCCGTATTCCATCGTCGTCGTGCGCGCCGCGCCGGACGAGGTGAAGGCCTACGTCAATTCGTGCCTGCACCGCGGCACGCAGCTGCGGCCGTCGGACTCGACCGGCAGCGTCCAGCACTTCCGCTGCCCGTTCCATGGCTGGACCTGGAACCTGGACGGCTCGCTGAAGGAAATTCCCTGCCGCTGGGATTTCCCCAAGGTGACCGACGAGGCATTCAGGCTGCCCGAGGTGAAGATCGCCAAGTGGGGCGGCTTCTACTTCATCAACATGGACGAGAACGCCATGCCGCTCGAGGAATGGATCGGACCGCTGGCGGAGCACTTCGCCAACTGGCCGCTCGACAACCGCTATGTGCGGCTGCACATCCAGAAGATCCTGCCGGCCAACTGGAAGGCGTCGCAGGAAGCCTTCGTCGAGGCCTATCACAGCCTGGAGACCCATCACCATGCCATGCCGTTCTCGGCCAATCTCAACGCCCAGTACGACATCTTCAGCGAGCGGGTGACCCGGTTCTTCCACACCTTCGGCTTCCCGGATCCGAGCTACACCAAGCCGCAGACCCAGCAGGAGCTCCTCGACACCATGGGCATGCTGCCCGCCGGCGCCAAGGTGCCGGACGGCATGACCGCCCGGTCGTTTCTCGCCGCCCATTTCCGCCAGACGCTGGGCGAGGACCGCGGCATCGACCTGTCGACGCGCTCTGACAGCGAGATGCTGGACTCGATCGAATACCACCTGTTCCCCAACATGTTCCTGTTCCCCGGCGTGTCGCTGCCCATGGTCTACCGGTTCCGGCCCAACGGCATGGACCCGGACAGCGCCATCTTCGACCTGCTGTTCCTCGAGGAGCGGGCGCCCGGCCAGGAGCGGCCCGAGGCGCCCGAGCCCTACAAGATCGACATCGGCACGTCCTACGAGACGGTGCCCGGCATCGGTCCGTTCCTCGGCCATGTCTACGACCAGGACACCGGCAATCTGGAAATGCAGCAGAAGGGCTTCAAGGCCGCTCGGAAGAAAGCGCAGACCCTGGGCAACTACCAGGAAATCCGCGTCCGCCGGCTGCACAAGACGCTCGATAGCTACCTCAACGCCTGAACCATCCCGGCCAGTAACAAGCACTGGCAATCTCCCGCGCGCCCGGCGTAAAGTCGGGCGCGACCTTTTTTGGGAAACGACGGCGCCCGATCGCGGGAGCCCCAGGGAGAAGACAAGATGGCATGGGAATTTGAAACCGATCCGGTATTCCAGAAGGAACTCGACTGGATCGCCGACTTCGTGAAGCACGAGATCGAGCCGCTTGAGTACGTGATCAAGCATCCGAACGACATGAAGGACCCGCTGCGCAACAAGCTGATCAAGCCGCTGCAGGCCGAGGTCAAGAAGCGCAAGCTGTGGGCCTGTCACCTGGGTCCGGACCTGGGCGGCCAAGGCTATGGCCAGGTCAAGCTGGGCCTGATGAACGAGATTCTCGGCCGCGCCAAGTTCGCGCCGATCATCTTCGGCGCCCAGGCGCCCGACACCGGCAATTCGGAGATTCTCGCCCATTTCGGCACGCCCGAGCAGAAGAAGAAATACCTGGAGCCGCTGCTCAACAACGAGATCGTCTCCTGCTACTCGATGACTGAGCCGCAGGGCGGCGCCGACCCGAAGGTGTTCCAGACCCGCGCGGTGCTGGACGGCAACGAGTGGGTGATCAACGGCGAGAAGTGGTTCTCGTCCAACGCCCGCTACGCCGAGTTCCTGATCGTCATGGTGGTGACCGATCCCGAAGCAAAGCCCTATGAGCGGATGTCCATGATCCTTGTGCCGAAGGATCACCCCGGCGTGAACATCATCCGCAATGTCGGCATCGGCGGCGAGGAGACCGGCACCCACGCCTATATCCGCTACGAGAACGTCCGCGTGCCCAAGGAGAACCTGCTGGGCGAGCGCGGCAAGGCGTTCGCGGTGGCGCAGACCCGCCTCGGCGGCGGCCGCATCCACCACGCCATGCGCACCATCGGCAAGGCCCAGCTCGCTTTCGACATGATGTGCGAGCGCGCGCTGTCGCGCGAGACGCAGGGCGAGCTCTTGGCCAACAAGCAGATGGTGCAGGAGAAGATCTCGGACTCGTGGACCGACATCCAGACCTTCCGCCTGCTGGTGCTGCAGACCGCCTGGAAGATCGACCGCTACAAGGACTACATGATGGTCCGCAAGGACATCGCCGCGGTGAAGGCGATGATGCCGCGCGTCCTCCACGATGTGGCCGCCCGCGCCCTGCAGGTGCATGGCTCGCTCGGCGTGTCGGGCGAGATGCCGTTCTCGTACCTGATCACCGAGAGCTTCCACATGGGCCTGGCCGACGGCCCGACCGAGGTGCACAAGGTCACCGTCGCCCGCCAGATCCTGCGCGAGTACAACGGCACCAACGGCATGTTCCCGACCGCCCACATCCCGGCCAAGCGCGCCGAGGCGCTGAGCCGCTACGCCGACGTGATCGAGCGGGAAGTCGAGCACGTCTAGGTTATCGGGGCGGAGAGAACGCCCCTCACCCTAACCCTCTCCCAGTGGGAGAGGGGATGTCGTCCGAGCCCTCTCCCCTTGGGAGAGGGAGGGACCCGCGAAGCGGGAGGGTGAGGGGCGATCTCTCCGCCACGCACAAAAACGGGGGAGACTTCGATGACCCAAATGCCGGCGATCACGCTTGTCGCCACGCCGGGGCGGCGTGCCAAGATGGTGGAGCTGTGCCAGGAGGCCGAAAAGCGCGGCTTCACCGGCATCTATGTGCCTAGCCTCGCGGCCGCGACCCAGTTCTGCCAGTCGGTGCTGGAGGCGACCTCGACCATCGAGGTGGCGACGTCGATCCAGCCGATCTACTACATCAACGCGCGCGAGATGGCGCGCATCGCCAATTATCTGCATGAAGTCGGCAATGGCCGCTTCCGCCTCGGCATCGGCGTCAGCCATGAAGTGTCCCGCGTCCAGTACGGCGTCGAGGGCCGCAACCAGCCGGTCTCCGACATGCGCGACTACGTCGCCGCCATGCGCGCCGCCGAGAAGGATTCCGGTCCGCTGCCGCCGATTATCCTCGCCACCCTGCGCTCGAAGATGCTGGCGCTCGCCGCCGAGGTGGCGCAGGGCGCCGTCTGGGCCAACGCGGCACTGAGCTATACGCCCACCCAGCTCGCCGAGATCCCGCGGTCGGCCAAGGCCGCCGGGTTCACCACCGCGGTGATGATCCCGACCGTGATCACCGACGACAAGGAAGCCGCCAGGGAAATCCACCGCCGGACGCTGCGCATGTACCTGACCCTGCCGAACTACCGCAACTACTGGAAGGCGGCGGGCTACGAGGCCGAGATGGCGGCCGTCGAGAAGGCGCTGGCCGAGGGCAAGGGCGACGAGATCGCGAAAATCGCCGGTGACCGCTGGCTGGCCGACGTCACCCTGTTCGGCAGCGCCGCCGAGGTGCGCGACGGCGTGCAGGCCTGGCGCGAGGCCGGCATCACCACGCCCATCCTGGTGCCGTCGTCGGTGTCGGGTGGCATGGTCAAGGCGGCCGAGGAACTGTTCGCGGCGTTCACCTGAAGGTGAGAGAAGAACCATGAGCGAATTGAAAGTATCCCAGGGCGAAACCGTCGACGTCGCCGAGCGCCACCGCTTCGACAAGAACCGGCTGGAACGCTACATGGAAGAGCATGTCGAGGGCTTCCGCGGTCCGCTGACCGTGGGCCAGTTCGCCGGCGGCCAGTCCAATCCGACCTACCGGCTCGACGCGCCGTCGGGCTCCTACGTCATGCGCCGCAAGCCGCCGGGTAAGCTGCTGCCGTCGGCCCATGCCGTCGACCGCGAGTTCCGGGTGATCAAGGCGCTGAACCAGACCGACTTCCCGGTGCCGCGCGCCTATGTGCTGTGCGAGGACGAGACCGTCACCGGCACGCCGTTCTACATCATGAGCTTCATGCCGGGCCGGGTGTTCTGGGATCCGAGCATGCCCGACGTGTCCAAGTCGGACCGCTCGAAGATGTTCGACAGCATGAACGAGACCCTGGCCAAGCTGCACTCCTACGATCCGGTGAAGCTGGGCCTGGAGGATTACGGCCGCCCGGGCAACTACTTCGCCCGGCAGATCTCGCGCTGGTCGAAGCAGTACGTGGCCTCGGAGACCCAGACCATCGACTCCATGAACAAGCTGATGGCGTGGCTGCCGAACAACATCCCGGCGGGCGACGAGACCACCATCGTCCACGGCGACTACGCGCTCCACAACATCATGTTCCACCCGACCGAGCCCAGGGTGATGGCGGTGCTCGACTGGGAGATCAGCACACTCGGCCATCCTCTCGGCGACCTGACCTACAACACCCTGGGCTGGTACGCGCCCAAGCCGCAATCGGGCCGGCCGAACCTGTCGGGCGTCGACCTCAAGGCGCTGGGCATCCCGACCTTCGACGACTACGTCGCGCGCTACTGCGAGCGCGCCGGCCGCCCGCCGCTGGAGAACGTCCACTTCTACAAGGCCTACAACCTGTTCCGCCTGGCGGCCATCGTGCAGGGCATCGTCGGCCGCGCCCGCGACGGCACGGCCAACGACCCCAACGCTTCGGCCAACGCCGCCCGCGTCGGCCCCATGGGCGACGCCGGCTGGGAAGAAGCCAAGAAGGCCGGCGCGACCGGGTAAGGGTTCGGGGCCACCATCAATTTCACCGTGTCCCTGAGCTTGTCGAAGGGCCCTGCACGAATGCTGATGCAAGGCCCTTCGACAAGCTCAGGGACACGGTGATGTTTATGACCTGCATCGATGTTCTTGCAGTGGACCTGCAGCACAAACTCTCTTTCCAACTGGCCCCTTTCATGGCATCCACCGGCCATGAAAGCCGATGACCTTCTGGACAAACTCCGCGCCGGCGAGCGCCGGGCGCTGGCCCGGGCGATCACGCTCGTGGAGTCGACTCGCGCCGACCACCGGCACGAGGCCCAGAAGCTGCTCGACGCTGTCATGCCCGACACCGGCAAGGCCATCCGCCTCGGCCTGTCGGGCGCGCCCGGCGTCGGTAAATCCACTTTCATCGAGGCGCTGGGCAAGCATGTGACCGGGTTGGGCCACAAGGTGGCTGTGCTCGCCGTCGACCCGTCCTCCGCCCGCTCAGGCGGCTCCATCCTGGGCGACAAGACCCGCATGGAGGAGCTGTCGCGCGACCCCGACGCGTTCATCCGTCCGTCGCCTGCGGCCGGCACCCTGGGCGGCGTCGCCCGCCGCACCCGCGAGGCCATGCTGCTGGTGGAAGCGGCCGGCTTCGACGTCGTGCTGATCGAGACCGTCGGCGTCGGCCAGTCCGAGACGGCGGTCGCCGACATGGTCGACATGTTCGTGCTGCTGCAGTCGCCCGGCGGCGGCGACGATTTGCAGGGCATCAAGCGCGGCATCATGGAACTGGCCGACCTGATCGTCGTCAACAAGGCCGACGGCGCGCTGGAGCAGCCGGCCAAGCTGGCCCAGTCGCAGCTGGTCTCGGCGCTGCACCTGATGCGCCCGCGCAGCCCCAACTGGAAGCCGCACGTGCTGCTGACCTCGGCGCTCAACAACAAGGGCATCGGCGAGGTGTGGGACGCCGTCACCAATTTCGAGAGCGTCATGCTGGAGACCGGCGAGCTGGAAACCAACCGTTCGGATCAAGCCCGCGCCTGGATGTGGAACGAGATCCGCGAAGGCCTGATCGAGGCGTTCAGGGCCGAGCCGGCCATCGCCGCCAAGGTCCACAAGTTCGAAGCCGACGTGGCTGCGGGCCGCATCACGCCCGGCGCCGCGGCCGACAAGCTGCTGAAGCGCTTCCGGCACGAGGCCGACTAGGCTCAGCTTGAACTGCAAAGTCTCATGACTTTTCGCAGGGGCTCGGCCTCTCCGACGTACCATGGTTCGCCCATGGCGTTTGGCGCATCGATCTGCAGAGGCTTATTGTCTTGTAAGGCCCGCATAGCCTTGGCGTCCAGTTTGATGCGACCTTCGAGAACGCCATTTTGCAACCGGGTCTTCAGTGTGATGGTTCCAACACCCGACACCTGAAGCGGCCCGCTATCGGGTTTGAGTGGGACCTCGCCATCCCCGAAATATTCGAGCACAAAGTCGGAATTGGTAGGGGCGCACGAGCCGCGAAACAGCACCGCGCCATAATCCCACGACAGGTAGATGGCTGTTGGCTGCTGCCTGCCATCCCCCAGCTCAGTCCTGAAAATCCATTGATCGTCACTGTTGGCATAAGCCTTCGTCGACAAGAGCAGGAGGGTCAGCAACAAGAAGATAGGCTGAACTGATTTCGACATAAGCGGTTCCTGTATCAAAGCATGTCCATGTGCTTCGCAGCAGCAGCTTTCCCGCCTTGACGGCATTGGAAGCCTGTCCTATACACCACGCCCTGACCCGGCGCGCGGAAGTGCGCCGCAATCGTTTCCAGAGGATAGACCGATGTCGCGAGTTTGCGAACTGACCGGTAAGGGCGTGCTGACGGGCAACAACGTCAGCCATGCCAACAACAAGAGCCGCCGCCGGTTCCTGCCGAACCTGCGCCACGTGTCGCTGATCAGCGACGCGCTGAACGAAACCGTTCGCCTGCGCATCTCGGCCAACGCGCTGCGCACTGTCGAGCACCGCGGCGGCCTGGATTCGTTCCTGCTGAAGGCGAGCACCGACGAGCTGTCGGAAGGCGCGCAGCTGCTGAAGCGCCGCCTGCGCAAGAAGCTGGAAGAGACCGCCTAAACCTTCCGCTTCATCCGGATTTTGCCATCAGGGCCCGCGTGTGAACGCGGGCCCTGATGCTTTTCCGGCCTGCCCGGACTTTGATCCCGCCGCGAAATCTCCTACCGTCCGGTTGTGACAATGGGGAGACTTCGCATGTCGGCCAGCGACGACCTTTGCTTCGCGGGACTGATCGAGAACGCGCGGCGCCTGCGCGCCCGCGAGATCGGCGCGGTGGAACTGACAGGCGCGTTCCTCGCCCGCATCGACGCCCTGGAAGGCCGGACCGGCGCCTATGCCCGGCTGATGCGCGACAGCGCGCTGGCCGAGGCCGAACGGGCCGACGCCGAGATGGCGGCGGGGCTCTACCGCGGCCCGCTGCACGGCATGCCGGTCGCCGTGAAGGACCTGATCGATTCGAAAGGCGTGGTGACGGCGGCGGGCATGGCGATCCGCGCCAACCACGTCCCCGAGGCAGACGGTACGGTGCTGAGGCGGCTGCGCGAGGCGGGCGCGGTGGTGCTGGGCAAGCTGAAGACCACCGAAGGTGCCACCAACTATCACCACCCGACCATTCAGGCGCCGCTCAATCCGTGGAGCGCGGCCCATTCTGCCGGCTATTCGTCCAGCGGCTCGGGCGTGGCCGTCGCCTCGGGGCTGTGCGCGGCGGCGCTGGGATCGGACACCGGCGGCTCGATCCGGGTCCCGTCGGCGTTCAACGGCGTCACCGGCATCAAGCCGACCTGGGGACGGGTGAGCCGGGCAGGGGTATTCCCACTGGTCGAGTATCTCGACACCATCGGGCCCATGGCGCGCAGCGCCGTCGACGCCGGAGCGGTCCTGGGCGTCATCGCCGGCGCCGATCCGGCGGACGAGACCGCCTCCACGGCCCCGGTGCCCGACTATCTGGCGGCGGCCGGCACGAGCCTGAGCGGCGTGACCATCGGCGTCGACTGGCGCCGGATCGAGGCCGACACGCCTGAACCGGTGAGTGCCGCGCTGCGTGGTGCAGCAGAGGTGCTGTGTAAGCGCGGCGCCCGCATCCGGGAGATTGCCTATCCCGAGACCGACTGGGCACAGTTGTTTACCCTTGTGGTCGCGGGCATCGGCAACGTGCACCGCGACACGTATCCGTCGCGCGCCGACGAATACGGGCCGGGGCTTGGCGGGCTGGTCAGGGCCGGGCAGGCGGCGAGCGGCATCGACGTGGCCGCGGCGATCAACGTGGCCGATCTGGTCAAGGCGCGCATCCGGGCGCTGCTCGACGACGTCGACCTGCTGCTGGTGCCGGCGCTGCCGCTGCTGACGCCCGGAGTCGGCGTCATCGAGGCGCGGATGGGCGAGGACTTGGCCGCCGCCGTCCGCGCGTTCTCCTACACCGTGCCGTTCAACGTCACCGGCAGCCCCAGCATCACCATGCCGGCGGGCTTCCATGATGGCCTGCCCCTGGCGCTGCAGCTGGTGGGACGGCATTTCGGCGAAGCCGATCTGGTGCGCGCGGGCAGCGCCTTCCAGTCGGCCACCGACTGGCACAGGCGGCGGCCGCCCGTCGGCTGAGTTCTACCGGGCGGCGGTTGCCGGCTCCAGCCGGAACACCAGCAGCACGGTGCGCTGCATGCGCGAGAAGTTGTCGTCCGAGATCATGTAGACGATGGTCTCGCCCTTCTCGTTCTGGCGCACCGCCAGGCCTTCCATGTTGTCGATCGGATGGGGCGGCTGCAGCTCGGCAACCGCCCGGCAGTCGAGCTTGGCGCCGGGCTTGATGGTCGCGCGCGCGATGACGCAGAGCCGCGCGCCCAGGCCGCCCAGCACGCTGAAACGCCGCTCCAGCACCAGCATGTCGCCATTGGGCAGACGCTTGGCGTCGGTCGGATCGTAAGGCTCGGTGCGCTTGTACTCGAACGGTTCCCACGTCCCGTTCCGGATCAGCCAGCCGCGGTTATAGCCCTTTCCGGCGCGCAGGCTCTCGGTCAACGCGAACAGGGTGGTGTCGTCGAGCAGGGCGAGGGCCTCGAGGCCGCCATTGGCCGGGGCGGTCTCCAGCTCTGCGGGCGGCTGCAGGATTTCGGATTTCGCCTTGCTCGCGGTTTTCCAATCCGATGGATCGGGCAGCGTGTAGCGGACGATCCGGTGATGCCGCTCGAACGACACATAGGCCGAGCCATCCGGGGCAAGCATCATGCCCTCGGAATCGTTCTCGCCGTCCTCCAGCGTCTGGCCGTGGGCGTCGGGCATGTCGTGCAGTGCGTTCTCGCCGATGCCGGCCGGCACGCCGTCCTTCAGCTCCAGCGTGGCCGTCCACCAGGTGCCCCGGTCGCTGGCGGTCAGCAGCGTGCTGCCGTCGGGGCCGATCTCCAGGCCCGAGAAGCCGCCGAACAGCCAGTGATTCGACCACAGGCGGATGCCGTTCAGCCAGGTCAGGCGGCCCACGCGGGTTTCGCCGGGATTGTCCGGGTCGAGGATCAGCGTCTCGACCGCGACCTCGGGCTTGCGCGTCTTGGCGTCCTTCGCGGCGGCGGGGAAGGCGGTGCATGCCGCCAGCACGGCAGCACCCAGGATCAGGCGTCGCATCGGGGTCAAGGGAATGTCTCGTTTGTAGCCGGCATCAAGCGGTGGCCATTATGAGGCGGCCCGGGGAAAAGGGAAGGAGCTTCAAATGGGTGCAAACCGGATGGACACCGCTGCTAGGTTGTGCCGCCGCCGCTATGCCGCCCGGCGTCGCTTGGCCTTGTCCTTGGGGCGCTTGCTGTCTTCCTCGAACAGCGAGGCGAGCTGGTCGGTCATGGCGCCGCCGAGCTGTTCGGCGTCGGTGATGGTGACGGCGCGCTTGTAGTAGCGGGTCACGTCGTGGCCGATGCCGATGGCGATCAGCTCCACCGGCGACCGGGTCTCGATCCAGTTCACCACGTGGCGCAAATGCTGCTCCAGGTAGTTGGCCGGGTTGGCCGACAGGGTGCAGTCGTCGACCGGCGCGCCGTCGGAGATCACCATCAGCACCCGGCGGTTCTCCGACCGCCCCATCAGACGGCTATGCGCCCACAGCAGCGCCTCGCCGTCGATGTTCTCCTTCAGCAGGCCTTCCTTGAGCATCAGGCCGAGATTCTTGCGCGCCCGGCGCCACGGCGCGTCGGCGCTCTTGTAGACCACGTGGCGAAGATCGTTGAGGCGGCCCGGATTGGCCGGCTTGCCGTTCGCCAGCCACTTCTCGCGCGACTGGCCGCCCTTCCACGCCCGCGTGGTGAAGCCGAGGATCTCCACCTTCACATGGCAGCGCTCCAGCGTGCGCGCCAGGATGTCGGCGCAGATCGCCGCGATGGTTATCGGCCGGCCGCGCATGGAGCCCGAGTTGTCGAGCAGCAGCGTCACCACCGTGTCGCGAAAGTCGGTGTCCTTCTCGCGCTTGAACGACAGCGGATAGTACGGATCGATGATGATGCGCGGCAGCCGCGACGTATCGAGCATGCCTTCCTCGATGTCGAACTCCCACGACCGGTTCTGCTGCGCCATCAGCCGGCGCTGCAGCCGGTTGGCGAGCTTGGCCACGGCTCCCTGCAGCGCGTCGAGCTGGCGGTCGAGCTGGGCGCGCAGGCGGTGCAGCTCTTCCGGATCGGCCAGCTCCTCGGCGGAGATGACCTCGTCGAATTCCTCGGTGAAGGTGGTGTAGGCGCGGTCGCGCTTGTCGTTGCGGCCGTGCTCGGGGCGGTAGGGCGCCTCGCCCTGGTTCTCCTGGTCGCCCTGCTCGCCGTCCGTCTGCTGTTCGGTCTCGATGGTGACCGTCTCCAGCGATTCGTCGTCGGTGAGCTGCTCGCGCATCTCCACGTCGGACACGGACTTGCCGTCGGGGCTCGAATCCTCCGAGTTGTCGCCGTCCCCGTCCTTTTGCATCTGCTGGGACTCGGTCTGTTCCTCGCCCTCGGCGTCCTGCTCGCGGTCGTCGCCCAGCTCGTCGCCCAGGTCCAGGTCGGCGATGATCTGGCGGGTGATGCGGGCGAAGCGCTTCTGGTCCTCGACGGTGCCGTCCAGCGCGTCCAGGTCCTTGCCGGCCTTCACCTCGATCATCGAGCGCAGCAGGTCGACCATCTCACGCGCGCCTTCCGGCGGTCGCGCGCCGGTCAGCCGCTCACGCACCATGAAGCCGACCACGTCGGCCAGCGGGACATCGTCGGTGGTCCTGATCTGGTCGTAGCCCTTGATCCGCGACCGCTCTGTCAGCGCCGCTTCCAGGTTCATGGCGACGCCGTCCATGGTCCTGGCGCCGATCGCCTCGATGCGCGCCTGCTCGGCGGCGTCGAAGATGCCGCGCGCCGTGCTGCCCACGGGCAGCAGGGCCGCGTGCACGTTGCGGTCATGGTGCTTGATGCGCAGGGCGATGGCGTCCGCCGCGCCGCGCACCAGCGCCGCATCGCGCGCCGTCAGGTCCCGGGACGGGGTCGGCAGGCGGCCGGGGCCGGGTGTGTTCTGGGCGCTGAACGTCAGCTCCAGTTCGCGGTCCTCGGATATGGCCCGCGCCGCGCCGACGACGGCCCGCTTGAACGGTTCTACGGGGCTTTCGGGAACGGCCATCGGAATCCCTTAGGCGTTGACCACCTTCTTGGTCGCGCCGGCGGCCTGGGCCACGGCGGACTCGGGCAGCTCGACGCCGAACACCCGCTGGTAGTACTCGGCGACCAGCGGGCGCTCCAGCTCGTCGCACTTGTTGAGGAACGACACGCGGAACGAGAAGGCGAGGTCCTTGAATATCTCGTTGTTCTGCGCCCAGGTGATCACCGTGCGCGGCGACATCACGGTCGACAGGTCGCCGGCCATGAAGCCCGCGCGGCTCAAATCGGCGATACGCACCATCCGGTTGACGATGTCGCGGCGCTCGGCGGTGTTGTAGGTGGGCGCCTTGGCCAGCACGATGCCGACCTCGGCCTCATGCGACAGGTAGTTCAGCGTGGTGACGATGTTCCAGCGGTCCATCTGGCCCTGGTTGATCTGCTGGGTGCCGTGATAGAGGCCGGTGGTGTCGCCCAGGCCGATGGTGTTGGTGGTCGAGAACAGCCGGAACGACGGGTGCGGGTGGATCACCTTGTTCTGGTCCAGCAGGGTCAGGCGGCCTTCCACCTCCAGCACGCGCTGAATCACGAACATCACGTCGGGACGGCCGGCGTCGTACTCGTCGAACACCAGGGCGACCGGGTTCTGGATCGCCCAGGGCAGGATGCCCTCGCGGAACTCGGTGATCTGCTTGCCGTCCTTCAGGACGATGGCGTCCTTGCCGATCAGGTCGATGCGGCTGATGTGGCTGTCCAGGTTGACGCGGACGCATGGCCAGTTGAGGCGCGCCGCGACCTGCTCGATATGGGTCGACTTGCCGGTGCCGTGATAGCCCTGGATCATGACGCGGCGGTTGTGGGCGAATCCGGCCAGGATCACCCGCGTGGTGTCCGGGTCGAACAGATAGGCCTCGTCGCGCGGCGGCACGTATTCGTTGCCGCTCGAGAACGCCGGCACCGTCATGTCGCTGTCGATCCCGAAGACCTCCCGCACTGAAACCTTGGTGTCCGGCAACCCGTTATGCCCGGGCATGTTGTTTTCCGACGTCATCGACTTTCTTCCACACTGTCCTTGTACAGGCCGCTGTCCACCAGGTGGGAATAGGCCTGTATCACGTTACGGAGACGCTCTTCGATGGCGCGGCTGGGTGTGCTCGCCGGGCCCGTGGCGTCCGGATGGTATCGCTTCACCAACTGCTTAAAGCGTTTCTTGATGTCTTGCAACGACGCTGTCTCCGGCAGTTCCAGCGTCGCCAGCGCCTGCCTGTCCTGGCGCTTCAGCCGCGACTTGGTGGCGATGCGCTCGGGCTCGTGGAGCGTTCGCGTGCCCACGTCGGGATCGTCCATGAAGGCCCCGACCGCATCCCTGGCGGCCCAGAACGGCCAGGCGTTCCGGTCGCCGCCGCGGGCGCCCAGCGGCCAGGTGGGGCGGTCCCAGGTGGCGGTCGAGCGCAGCATGGTTTCGAACTCGGCCTGCTTCATGCCGGCGAAGTAGTCCCATGAGCGGTTGTAGTCGCGGGCGTGCTCAAGGCAGAACCAGTAATAGTCCTCCAGCCGGTCGCGGCCCTTGGGCGCCCGGTGTCCGCCATGCTCCTCGCAGCCGGGCCAGTCGCAGGCGCGGCTGTCGCCGTCGTCATGGGCAGTGCCGCTATGGGGATGCGCGTCGGTCATCCCCGGATTATGGTGGCGTCCAACCGTGATGGAAAGGGCAAGGCGGAAACAATGAGCGTGGCCGAGCGTATCAGGACCAAGCTGACCGAGGCGCTGGCGCCCACGGCGCTGGAGGTCGTCGACGAATCCCACAAGCACAAGGGCCACCGCGGCGCGCGGCCCGAGGGCGAGACCCATTTCCACGTCGCGGTCACGTCGGAACGCTTCTCCGGCATGATGCGCGTCGCCCGCCAGCGGCTGGTCTACAACATCCTGGCCGAGGAGCTCGCCGGCCCGGTGCACGCCCTGTCGCTGGAGATCAGCGCGCCGGGAGAAGGGGCGAAGGGATAAACGCCTTCACTAGCTCCGGCGCACATGGCGAACCCGCCGCTGAGCGGCGAGCGCCACCAGGTGCTCGCGCATCCGACGGAAGAAGCCTGGCGGCAGCACGCCATAGACGACGCTGCCGTTCCTGGCGGTGGGGCGCAGATCGGGACCCGGCCACACGAACTCGTTGTATTCGCTCAGGACGATCCAGGAGCGGGCCCCGTCCAGACCGAGATGAGACTTGAGGGCCACCGGTATTTCGATGGCGTCGCCCGGGTTGGACGGGGGAGAATGGGTGACGGGAACGACCGTCACGATGATCTTTTCCTCGGCCACGCGCCGCGCGACGACGATCGTGCAAGGACGGTCTTTAACTCCCTCGTCGCGCCCGCGGCGCGCCTCGTCGGACCACAGATAGGTATAGGAGATGACGAGGCCGGGGTGCGGCGTGGGAAGCGCCATTTCGGGCTTATTTCTTCTGGTCCAGCGCCAGTTCCGCGTCGAGGTGGGCGTATTCGGGTGGAACTTCCGCGGTCGCTATGGCTCTCAGTGTTTCCTCGTCGATGTCCTCGATGCGGCGGACGATGCGGCCGTGGGTCAACAACTCGTAATACTCGGCGGAGATCAGAACGGTATGCGTTCGACCGTTCTTTGTTATTTCGACCGGCTGCCGCATGGCCGCATCCTGGAAGCGGCCCACGCTGTTCTTGAACTCCGTGGACGAAATTTTCATCGTGCCCGTTCCTAAAATGGCTATTTTGCCCATTATGGGAATAGGGAGCGCCTCACGCAAGCCCCCCTAAAGGACACATCTGACGAGTCCTCACGCGCCCTTGGGCAACGTCTTGCTCAGGCGCCAGGCGCGAAGGCCGGGGATGACGACGCGGCCCTTGATCTGGTCGGGCGGCAGGCCCTCGAGCGTCCTGACGATGTCGTAAACCACCCGCGGCGACTTGCGGTAGTACTGGTGGGCCTGCCACATGTCGTTGTCCAGCGCCAGCGCGCGGGCGTCGAGCAGGCTGACCTTGGTGGGCAATCCGCTGATCTGCTGCGGGCCATCGGAGCCGAGGCGGTCGGGGTTGCCCTTGGTCGTGTCCGAGATCAGCAGCGCCCTGTCCTGCGCGGCATAGTACACGCTCACGCGTCGTCCCAGGCGCGGCAGCAGGCGCATCTTGTGGTCGTGCTCGAACGTGTCGTCGTCCTCGTCGGCGGCGGCGAGGATGATCTCCGTGAACAGCCGCGGCAGCTCGTCGCCGAAGTAGCGGCGCATGTGCTGCACACCGCAGCGCAACGCGTAGTTCCCCATGCTGTGCGCCAGCAGGTGGATGGCGCGCCCGCACCTGTCCTCCGGTCCCAGCGTCTCGATGAACTCGTTCAGCAGTAGCATGGCGCGGGCCAGTGCCTCGCCGCTGTTGCGCGCATCGTCGCGGTCGCTGTGATAGGCGATGATCGGCGTCATGTCGCCGTTCGCCGGCCAGGAGAAGACGACGATGTTGAGGGGCTTGCCATCCGGCGTGTATTTGTCGGCCAGCTCCAGGCCGCGCAGCAGCGACGTTTCGAATGTCGAGGCATAGCCGTGAATGAGGACCAGCGTGTCCCTTCCGTCCTTGCCGATCATCTTCTTGCGCAGCGCCTCGAGGATGACCTTGCTGCCGACGACCCGGTTCTGGTCGCCGATGGCGGTCAGATTCTCGGGCGCGATCGTCACGCCGGTCAGTTCGACCTCGTATTCCGTGCCGGCCTTGCGGCGCCCTTTTGCCACGCCGAAACGGAGGCCGGCCGGTCCCGCCGGGTTGAAGCGGTCGCCGAACCAGGGCTTTCCGGTCTCGTTCCGAAGATCGCGATTGGTGACGAAATAGATTTCGAGGTCGTTCGCCATGGTGCCCTCCATTCGCGAATGGAGACTATCCTAGACGACTTTGACCTTGTCGGGGAGCCATTGCATCGCCGCAGGCATCGGGCGCCCGGTTGCAAGCGCCGGCGGGAGTCGGAACGGGGCCTAGTTCTTGGCCTTCGCCCAGACGAACCGTTCGACGATCGGCCGCTCCAGGCCCATGCGCTTCATCTCGGCGGGGAGACGCCCGGTGACCAGCAGAAAGCACATGTGGACATCGCCGACGGCGCTCCACAGCGGGTTCTTGGCGATGGTGGGGTGATTGCCCTCGATCAGGTAGTGGCTCGCGAAGGCGAGGCCCAGGGCGAGCAGGATGCCGCCGGGCGCCAGCAGCGGCATGCCGAGGCCGATGGCGCTGAAGACCGCGATGGCCCCGATGGTGGACGCGACCAGATGGAAGCGCTGCGTCCACTTGCCGCGGTGCGCGCCAAGGTAAATGGGCCAGAAGTCGCGGTAAGGTCGCATCGAAGTCTCCTCGTCTCAGACCGGAAGGCCGCGGCTCCCCTTACCGCACCGGGAATTGATGGTAGCGGGGAGATGACGATCGGGATACCTAATTCGGACTTTCTGTTCGATTTTGTACAGTGCGGCCGGAAGGCCCACTCCGGCGAATTCACAATTGCAGCGCGTAGGTCATCAGCAGCGGCATGGTGGCGAAAGACAAGGCCGTCGAGATGATGACGGTACCAGCCACCTCCTCGGCGTGGTCGCCATAGCGCGCGGCGAACAGGTAGTTGAACACCGCCGGCGGCATGCTGCACATGATGATCACCACGCCAGCGACGGCGCCGCTCAGCGAGAACGCCCAGATCAGGCCGGCGCCGGTCACGAAGCCGATGCCGAGCCGCAGCAGCGAGACGATCAGGCTGTTGCGCAGGCTGACCACCTTCAGCCGGGCCAGCGACACGCCCAGGGTAATCAGCATCATCGGGATCGAGATGTCGCCCAGCAGCTTGGTGGTGTTGTAGAGCCAGCCGGGCAGCGGCAGCCAGCCGGCCAGGAACACCAGCGACGCGAGCGAGGCGTAGATCACCGGCGAGCGCAGCATCTGCCGGGCCGAGAACCGGCCCGAGGCGATCCACGGCGCCAGGGTGAACTGCGAGGTCGCGGCGACGATGAAGAAGCCGATGCCCAGGCCTACGCCCACCTCGCCGAACGCAAACAGGCACAGCGCCAGGCCCATGTTGCCGTTGTTCGGGAACATGATCGGGGCGACGGTCGCGGTCACCGGCAGCTTGAAGGCCTTGGCCGCCGCGTAGCCGGCAACGCCGAAGATGGCGATGGACAGCGCCGCGAAGCCGGCGATGGCCCCGATGGTGGAGATCGGCTCGGTCAGCGACGCCACGCGGCTGAAGATCAGGCAGGGCGAGGTTATGTTGACCAGCAGGGCCGTCACCAACAGCGTATCGAACGGCTGCTCCATCTTCGCCCAGACGAAGCCCAGCGCGGCGATCAGGAACACCGGCGCGATGATCGGGAAGACTTCGCCTAGCATGCGCGGGCGGTCATATGGGGTTCGCCTCGACGGTCTCGGGCGCGGTGATCCGCAGCAGAGTGAGCTGGTTGCGGCGCTTCTGCAGCACCTCGAACTTGAAGCCGCCGAACTTGAAGGTCTGGCCGGCCTCGGGAATCGTCTGTGCCGTGTGGATGACGTAGCCGGCGATGGTGGTCGCGTGCTCGTCCGACAGGTCCCAGTCCATGGCCCGGTTGAGGTCGCGGATGGTGGTCGTGCCCTCGACGATCAGACGGCCGTCGGCCTGCGGCCGGATGCCGGTCTGCGTCTCGTCGTGCTCGTCGGCGATGTCGCCGACGATCTCTTCCAGGATGTCCTCCAGGGTCACCAGGCCCTTCAGCACGCTGTACTCGTCGATCACCAGGGCGAAATGCGACCGGCGGGTGCGGAAGGCGTTGAGTTGTTCGCGAAGTGTGGCGGTTTCGGGAACATACCATGGCGGCAGCATGGTCGCCTCGATCTGCTCCATGCCGAGCGCGCCCTGCTGGCGGCGCATCGCGCGGAGCAGTTCCTTGGCGTGAAGGATGCCGACGATGTTCTCCGGGTTTGCCTGCCACAGCGGAATGCGCGTGTAGGGGCTCGCCACCACCTCCTCGACGATGGCCTCCGGGCCGATGGCCGCGTCGATCATCTTCATGTTGCGGCGGTGGACCATGACCTCGGACACTTCCAGCTCGTCGAGGTCGAGCACGCTCCCCAGCATGTCGCGGTGGGTCTTGACCATGCCCGTGCGGTCCTGCTGGTCGATGGCCGCGCGCACCACGTCATGGACCGACAGCACGGGTTGGCTCGCTTCCATGCGCAGGCCGAACAGCCGCAGCATGCCGCGCATCAGCTTCTGGCAGAACACGGTGACCGGCGACAGCAGCTTGACCAGCATCTCCATGGACGGCGCCAGCGCCAGCGCGGCCCGGTCGGCGCGGCGGACGACCAGTGTCTTCGGCGCCACCTCGGCCAACAGGATCACCAGCACCGCGACCAGCGGCGCGGCGAGCAGCAGCGCGTAGGGACCCCAGAAGCTGGCGAACAGCCCGGTCGCCAGCGCCGTCGCCGTGATGATGACCAGCGTGTCGCCCAGCAGGATGGCGCCGGCCAGCCGCTCGGTGTTCTTCTGCAGCCGCTCGACGCACTGCGCGCGCCGGTTGCCGTCGCGGGCCAGCTTCTGGATGCGGCGGCGCGAGGCGGCGCCGAGGGCGGTCTCGGTGGCGGAGAAATAGGCCGACAGAACCAGCAGGACGATGATGGCCAGCACGGTGATGGATGCGGCCGTCGACATGGCGGTCAGGCCGCCTGCAATGCATCGTTCAGCATGTCCTCGACGGCGTCGGCGTCCACGTCGCTGGTCAAGAACGCCTCGCCGATGCCGCGTGCGAGCACGAAGGTGATGCGACCGTCCTTCACCTTCTTGTCCTGGGCCATGTGGCCGATCAGGGTACGTGCGTCCATGCGGGCGCCCGCGATGTCGGCGGGCGATGCGGGCAGGCCGAGCCGGCGCAGATGGTTGCGCACCAGCACCGGCGCCTGCCGGTCGCACAGGCCAAGCCGGGCCGACAGCTCGAACGCCAGCACCATGCCGATGGCGACGCCCTCGCCATGCAGCAGCCGGTCCGAATAGCCGGTCTCGGCCTCGAGCGCGTGGCCGAAGGTGTGGCCCAGGTTGAGCAAGGCCCGGTCGCCGGTTTCGAACTCGTCGGCGGCGACCACCCCGGCCTTGGCCCGGCAACTCGCCGCGATCGCATAGGCGCGTGCGTCCGGATCGCCGTCCATCACCTCGGCGCCGTGTTCCTCCAGCCAATCGAAGAACGCCACGTCGCGGATCAGGCCGTATTTCAGTACCTCGGCATAGCCGGCGCCCAGCTCGCGGCGGGGCAGGGTGTCGAGCACGCCGGTGTCGGCCAGCACCAGGCTGGGCTGGTGGAAGGTACCGACCAGGTTCTTGCCGTGGTGGGTGTTGATGCCGGTCTTGCCGCCCACCGAGCTGTCGACCTGCGACAGCAGCGTGGTCGGCACCTGGATGAAGCCGATGCCGCGGCGCAGGATGCTGGCGGCGAAACCGGTCAGGTCGCCGATCACACCGCCGCCCAGCGCGATCACCCGGTCGCGGCGTTCCAGCCTGGCGTCGAGCATGGCGCCGAGCAGTTCTTCCAGGCGGGCGAAGCTCTTGGTCTTTTCGCCCGCCGGCAGCACGTGGACGCCGGCCTCGATGTTTGCGGCGTCGAGCGCCTCGCGCAGCGTTTCGAGATGCAGTGCGGCCACGTTCTCGTCGGTGACGATGAAGGTCCGTGGCCGCTTCAGGAAAGGCCCGATCAGGTCGCCGGCGGCGCGCACCAGCCCGGTGCCGACAATGATGTCATAGGACCTGTCGCCCAGGCCGACAGTGACGCTTTCGTGGATCATGGTTACGCGGCCCGACGGTTCTTGAGCGCCTCGACGACGGCGTCGACCACGGTTTCGTGCGGGCCGTCGTGACTCTCCACATGGATGTCGGCCTCTGCATAGAACGGATTCCGCTTCTCCGCCAGATCGCGAAGGATGGCTTCCGGATCGCCCTGCGACAGCAACGGGCGCGTGTCGCGCTTGCCGACCCGGGCGACCAGCGTCTTGATGTCGGCCTTGAGCCACACCGAGACGCCGGCTTCCTTCACCCGTTGGCGGGTTTCCGGGTTCATGAACGCGCCGCCGCCCGTGGCCACCACCTGCGGCGGCCCGGCCATCAGCCGGCAGATGACCCGGCGCTCGCCCTCGCGGAACGCGGCCTCGCCGTAGCATTCGAAGATGTCCTTGATCGAGCAGCCCGCCGCCTTCTCGATCTCGGCGTCGGCGTCGACGAAGTCCACGCCCAGGCGCTTCGCCAGGCGGCGCCCGATCGTGGTCTTGCCGGCCCCCATCAGGCCGACCAGGACGATGGATTTTTCCAGATGAAAAGGCGGCGGAACGTCGGCCGCGCCCTCGTCGTTAACCTTGTCCATGTGCTTCAATGCATCTCGTTTCGGCGTATGTTATATGCATTCGCCTTGAAAATCAGCCTTGCAGGCAAGAAAGGGAGAGAGCCGCTCTTGAACAAGATCCGCAGCCTCGCTATCGCGCTCGTCGTCCTCGTGGTTCTGGCCGGCGCAGGCCTCGCCTTCCTGCAGTTCTGGGATCCGCCCGCGCCGTCGGCCGAAGTGGAAAAAGACCTGCCCCATGAAACGCTGCACAAGTAGCCGGCGCGCCGTGCACCGGTTCACGCTGGCGGCCGTGGCGCTTCTGGCGGCCGCGACGCCTGCCTGGGCGCAGTTCGATCCCACGGTGGTCCCAGCCCAACCAGCCCAGCCCGCGCCGTCGCCCGGATCGGTGGTTCAGGCGGCGCCGCTCGACGAGGCGCGGTCCGGCGATCCGTTGCCGGCGCAGGGCGTCTACCAGCAGGGCCTCGATGCGCTGGACCCGTCGTCGCCGGGTATCCTGACCCAGGCCAATGGCGGCTTCCCCGGGACCATGTGGCAGGGCAGCGACCGGCGCGCGCTGGTCGCGCTGATGCCGCGCATGCCGATCGGCAGGGACTCGCCGGCCATGCGCTCGCTGGCCGAGCGCCTGCTGCTCAGCGAGGCGCAGGTGCCCCAGGGCACGTCGAAGAATGTCTATGACGTGTTCCAGGCCCGCATCGACCGGCTGGCGGCGGCAGGCTACGGCGCCGAGATCGCCGACCTGTTCGGCCGCGTGCCCGACAAGATCCCGGACGCGAAACTGGCCCATGCGCGCGTCGACGCGCTGCTGCTGGCCGGCAACGCAGAAGCGGCCTGCGACGAGGCGCTGAGCGCCAACCAGCGCAGCGAGGAGGCCTCGTGGCTGGAGACCGTCGCCTACTGCAAGCTGCTCAAGGGCGACGCGGACGGCGCCGGCTTCACCGGCGACATGCTGCGCGAGACTGGCGCCGGCGATTCCGACTTCTTCGCGCTGCTGGGCTGGCTCAGCCAGCCGGAAGATGCGCGCGGCGACAAGCCCATGCTGACCAACAGCCAGCCGCTCACCCCGCTGAGCCTGGCGATGCTGAAGGCATCCGGCAGTGAGGTCGCCGTCGTGACACTGGACCAGGCCAGCCCCATCGTGCTGGTCGCGGTCGCCAACGACAAGGATTTGCCCTCCGAGGTCAGGCTGGAGGCGGCCGAACGCGCCGCCCGTGCCGGCGCCATCGGCGCCAGGGATCTGGCGGCCGCCTATGCGGGCGTGACGCTGAATGCACCCGATCTGGCCAATCCGGTCGCCGCGGCAGCGGGCCAGCCCGGCGGCCGCGGCGGCGCGCTGCTCTACCAGGCCGCCATCCAGGCGTCAGATCCGGTGACGAAGCTGAAAATCCTCCAGGCCATCTGGGCGCGGGCCAAGGCCGACGGCACCTATCCGATCGCGGCGCACGTCAACGCCGAGGCGACGAAATCCCTTTTTCCGCTCCCGGCTGCCGCCGTGCCCGAGCCCGCGTCGCCGCAACCTGAAGCGGCTGAGTATTGGCTCGACGGCGCGCCCGCACCGTTGGTGCCGGAAGCGGCCATGGCCGAGCCGCCGCCCGCGCCCGAGCCGGTGGCGACGCCGCCGGAGCTGGCGGCCGCGGCGCCCGAGATCGTCCGCGCCCTGCTGGCGGCCGGCGAGATCGCGGCGGCGCGTGCGTGGTACGCGGTCATCGACGACCAGGCCTCCGGCGGCGATCCGAACGCCACCGTGACCCAGGCCCAGCTCTGGCCGTTGATGGTGGCGGCCGATCCGGAAGTCCGCTTCGACGAGCCGGTGTTCGACGGCTGGTGGCGGAACCAGTCATCGCTGGTCCGTGCTGACCGTTCGCGGCGGGCCACGATGCTGATGGCCGTACTCGAAGGCCTCGGCCAGCCGGCGCCGCAGACTTTCTGGGGCGGCCTCTACGAGGGCGCCGAAGCCGCCGACGGCCGGATGCCGCCGCTGGCTGTCTGGCGAGGACTCAACGCGGCGGCCGAAGCCGGGCGGCTCGGCGAAACCGTGCTGCTGTCGCTGGTAATTCTGGGCGACCCCGGACCCGGCAAGGCCAATCCGGCGGTGCTGTCCGACGTGCTGAAGGCGCTGTCGAGGGTGGGGCTGGAGCAGGACTCCAGGGCGCTGGCGCTCGAAGCGCTCATCGACTCAGGCTTCTGAAAGGGCCATCAGGATGGCTGGCGATCCCTATCTGATCGAAGCCTTCCTGGAGATGATGGCCGCCGAGCGCGGCGCGGCGCTCAACACGCTGGAGGCGTATCGCCGCGACCTGTCGGACTTCGGCGAGTTCGCCGCAAGGCGCGGTGGGCTGAAGGGCGCCGACACCGAGGTGATCCGTGCCTATCTGGCCCGTCTCGACGACGCCGGCTTCGCGCCGCGTACCGCCGCACGGCGGCTGTCGGCGCTGAAGCAGTTCTTCCGGTTCATGTATGCCGACGGCATGCGCGCCGACGATCCGGCCGCGTCGCTGGAAGGCCCCAAGCGCGGCCGCACCCTGCCCAAGGTTCTGAGCGTGTCAGAGGTCGACCAGCTCATGCAGGCGGCGCAGGCGCGGATGGCTTCGGCAGAGACGCCGCGCAATGTGCGGTTGGTCGCGCTGCTCGAGGTGATCTACGCCACCGGCCTGCGCGTGTCCGAGCTGGTCAAGCTGCCGGTGTCCTCGGCGCGCGGCGACGCCCGCGTCCTGCTGGTCAAGGGCAAGGGTGGCCGCGAGCGGATGGTGCCGCTCAGCCCGCCGGCCAAGGCCGCCATGACCGAGTATCTGAAGGTCCGGCCCAAATTCCTCGAACAGGCCGGTACCCGCGGCACCGCCTATCTGTTCCCGTCGCGCGGCAAGGCCGGGCACCTGACCCGCGTGCGCTTCTTCCAGCTGCTCGACGCGCTGGCCGTCGAGGCGGGCATCGATCCGCGCCGGGTCAGCCCGCATGTGCTGCGCCACGCCTTCGCCAGTCACCTGCTGAACAACGGCGCCGACCTGCGCTCGGTGCAGCAGATGCTGGGCCACGCCGACATCAGCACCACCCAGATCTACACCCATGTGCTCGAGGCGCGGCTGCAGGCGCTGGTGCGCGACGGCCATCCGCTGGCGAAGGTCACCTGAGCGAAGAGCAGGGTTGCCGTCCGCTCGATTGACTTGCCGGGGTGCGCTGGATAGCGTGCCGGTGACTTCAACGGCCCACCCACAAGAGGCACCCATGGCATTCCTTCCCGTCGAACAGGCCCCGGCCCGCATCAACCGCAGCGAGCTGGCCGTGCCCGGCTCCAATTCCCGGTTCCTCGAGAAGGCCGCCCAGTCGGAGGCCGACGTGGTGTTCCTCGACCTCGAGGACGCGGTCGCTCCCGACGACAAGGAACGCGCCCGCAGGCTGGTGATCGACGCCATCAACGATCTGGACTGGGGCCGCAAGACCGTCTCGGTGCGTATCAACGCCACCGACACCCACTACATGTACCGCGACGTGGTCGACCTGATGGAGAACGCGGGCGAGCGGCTCGACCTGATCATGCTGCCCAAGGTCGACGTGCCCGAGGACGTCTACGCCCTCGACATGCTGTGCACCCAGATCGAGACCGCCAAGGGCCGCAAGAAGCGGGTCGGCTTCGAGTTGATCATCGAGACCGCGCGTGGCCTGATGAACATCGACGCCATCGCCGGCGCATCCAAGCGCAACGAATCGCTGCATTTCGGCGTCGCCGACTTCGCCGCCTCCATGAAGATGCGCACCACCCAGATCGGCGGCCCGCACCCGGACTACGTCGTGCTGTCCAATGCCGACGAGGCCGGCAGGCGCGACACCTACTGGGGCGACATGTGGCACTACGCCATCGTCCGCATGGTGGTCGCGGCCCGGTCGCACGGCCTGCGGCCGATCGACGGCCCGTTCGGCGACTTCTCCGATCCCGACGGCTACCGCGCCCAGGCCAACCGTGCCGGCGTGCTCGGCTGCGAGGGCAAGTGGGCGATCCATCCGTCGCAGGTGACGCTGGGCAACGAGCTGTTCAGCCCGTCCGAGGTCGAGGTCACCAAGGCCAAGCGTATCCTGGAGGCCATGGTCGTTGCCCAGAAGGAAGGCCGTGGCGCCGTCGCCCTTGACGGCAAGCTGATCGACCTGGCCTCGATCCGCCAGGCCGAGGTGCTGATCGCGACCGTGGAAAAGCTGAAGGCGCTGTAACAGTTTGCCTTTGATTTCCCTTCCAGAGGCAGCAACCAGCATGACCGGCCACTTGGTCGGCGACCGGTTCATGCCATGGTCGTCAAGGAAGGAGCCTGGGACGGCAGGCCGTTTTCAGGCGATCGCCCGCAACCCCTTTGCCTTGATGAGGTTCAGGAGTTTCAGCGACGGGCCGTTCGGCCGCTTCTCGCCCCGCTCCCACTTGCTGACGGCGTCCCTCCGGACGTTGAGGTAATGCGCGAACACAGGCTGGGAAACCTGTTCACGCTCGCGCAGCGCCCGGATTTCTTCCGGAGACATGGGATCGACCGGAGTCAGGCACAGGGCATCGAACTCACGCATTGTCGACTTGTCGATGACGCCGGCACGATGCAGGCCGGCGGCGGCCCCATGCACCGATGCTAGAATACCGCTTTCCGCCTTAGCCTTCTTCGACATCCTCATATACCTCCATGATCTCACCGGCGGTGCTGGCTTTCTCAAGTGCCTTGGCATCAAGCCCCAGCATTAGGTCGGCCAAGGCCCGCAACGCCTTCAGTTCCTTCGGCGAGATGTTCGCCTTGTGGCTTTTCGCGAAGCCATGGACGAAGAAGCTGTGTGCGCCAACCTTGAACAGGACGATTATCCGAAATCCGCCGGACTTTCCTCCACTCGCACGTGCAATCCGCTGCTTGAAGACGTTGCCACCCAGATCGGCATCCCAGCGACCATCGGCGACAGCGCTCGCGGCCTTCAGCAATTCGGTGTCAGGCAGTGCGGCCTTTCGGGCAAATCTGGCGAACTCTTTTGTCTTGAAGACGCGCATGAATTCATCGCTTGTATATAGCTCTAAGGACTATACTGTCAAATATAGATCATACCTCTTGTTGACCAGTCTCGTTCAGAGCGAGTCTACTACTCCGCCGCCTGGCTCGCCTGCTCGGCGGCGTGGTCGATGGCGCGCAGCAGCATGTCGGTTTCCTGCGCGCCCACCATCACCAGCCGCTGGTCGATGATGAAGCAGGGGACCCCAGAGACGCCCATGCGGCGGGCGACGGTTTCCTCGCGCAGCACCCGCTCGCGGTCGGCGCCGCTGGCCAGCAGCTTGGCGACTACGCCGGCGTCCATGCCGGCTTCCCTGGCCACCTTCACCAGCACGGCGGGATCGCCGATGTCCGCGCCGTCCATGAAGTACGCGCGGAACAAGCCCTCGATGACCGCGTCCTGCACGCCGGCGGTGTGGGCCCAGTGGTTGAGGCGGTGGGAGTCGAGGGTGTTGGGGATGCGCTGCTGCTTCTCCAGCGCGAACTCCAGGCCTTCTTCCCGGGCGGTGGCGGCGACCACCTTGTAGACGCCCTTGGCCTGGTCGGTGCCGCCGAACTTGGCCTGCATGTAGGCCTTGCGGTCATAACCCTCGCGCGGCGTGTCCGGGTTGAGCTGGTAGGGCCGCCAGATCACGCTGAACGTGATGCCGGGCCGGGCGGCGATCGCCTTCTCCAGGCGCCGCTTGCCGATATAGCACCAGGGGCAGATGGAATCCGAGATCACGTCGATTTGCATGAAATTACCATACCCCCGGCGCCCGGGGGCGTGTGAGTCAAAATTCGCCACATCGGCGGTGCGGCCGTGCACGAGGTGCCTGATCCGGGTTAGCAAGTTCGGGAGGTTTCGGGTACAAGACTCGCTCCGGCGCCAGGCTGCTGGCCGGTCAATCGTCCGGGCGTGCGCAGCGCTCCTTTGAAACGAACAGGGTTCGTAACGATATCCTCATCATGGAAGCAGTCCTCGAATTCGAAAAGCCCATCGCGGAACTCGAAAGCAAGATCCGCGAACTGAAACGCCTCTCCGACGGCGGCGGGGTGAATGTGGTCGATGAGGTGGTCCGCCTCGAAGGCAGGCTGGAGCAGCTGCTGCGCCAGATCTACAAGGACCTGAACCCCTGGCAGAAGACCCAGGTGGCCCGCCATGCCCGCCGGCCGCATTTCGGCGACTATGTGGAGGCCCTGTTCACCGACTACACTCCGCTCGCGGGCGACCGCGGCTTCGGCGACGACCAGGCGATCCTGGGCGGCCTGGCGCGGTTTCGCGGCGAGGCGGTGCTGGTCATGGGCCACGAGAAGGGCAGGGACACGGAAACCCGCCTGAAGCACAATTTCGGCATGGCCCGGCCCGAGGGCTACCGCAAGGCGGTGCGCCTGATGGCGCTGGCCGACCGGTTCCGCCTGCCGCTGATCACGCTGGTCGACACGGCGGGCGCCTATCCCGGCGTCGGCGCCGAGGAGCGCGGCCAGGCCGAGGCCATCGCCCGCTCGACCGAGGCGTGCCTCAATCTGGGCGTGCCGCTGGTCGCCTGCATCGTCGGCGAGGGCGGCTCGGGCGGCGCCGTGGCGCTGGCGGCCGGCAACCGGGTGCTGATGTTCGAGCACGCGATCTATTCGGTGATCTCGCCGGAAGGCTGCGCCTCGATCCTGTGGCGCAGTCCCGACTACGCCGAGGACGCCGCAACCGCGCTGAAGCTGACCGCCCAGGATTTGAAGAGGCTCAAGGTGATCGACGATATCGTCGCCGAGCCGCTGGGCGGCGCGCACCGCGATCCGGCCAGGGCCATCGACCGGCTGGGCGCCGCCATCGCCGGCGCGCTCGATTCGCTGTCGGGCAAGAGCGCCGAGACGCTGCGCGACGAGCGCCGCCGCAAGTTCCTCGCGCTGGGGACCGCCGGTGTCGCGTAACGTCATCGTCCTTGTCCTCGCGCTGCTCGGGGCGCCGGCGGCGGCGAACGCGCAGGTCGATATGTCGGCGCCGCCGTCCGACGCGCCCGCCGGTCAGCAGGCTCCGGCGCAGCGCGATCCGACCATCACCATGTTCGACAATTTCTCGATCTCGGGCGTGGTGGCGGGGCTGTGCAAGCCGCCCGACGAGGCGACCATGGGCCGCTTCATGCGCAACCTCAACGTCGTCCACCATGTCATGATCCGGCAACTGCGCCAGCAGATGCCGGACAAGTCGCCCAAGGAGATCGGGGACATCCTGCTGAACCGCATGCAGAACCTGAACCAGGTGGCGACCAGCGCCGTCCAGCAGAAGGGCTGCACCGATCCCGAGATCGTCAAGCTGCTCGACACCTTCACCGTCAATTCATCGCTGGATCTTACGAAGTAGCCATGGCCTGGCGACGCCTGATCCAGCGCCTCAGGCGTTGGCGAACGCGCCGTGGCAGTGCTTGTATTTCTTGCCCGAGCCGCAGGGGCAGGGCGCGTTGCGCGCCACCCGGCCCCAGGTGTCCGGATCGCTCTTGTTGGCCTCGCGCCTGTTGCGCAGGGCATCGAGCGTCATCTCGTTCTCGCCGGTGACCGGATCCAGGTGGGTGGCCTGGCCGCGGGGCGGCTGGCGGAGGTCCTCTTGCGGCGGTTCGTCGAAGCGGATCTCCACATGCGACAGCAGCAGCGTGGTGTCGGTGCGCACCCGGCCCATCATCGCCTCGAACATCTCGAACGCCTCGCTCTTGTACTCGTTGAGCGGATCGCGCTGGCCGTAGGCGCGCAGGCTCACCGTCTGGCGCAGATGGTCGAGCTGCAGCAGGTGGTCCTTCCACTGGCTGTCCACGGTCTGCAGCAGCATGTTCTTTTCCAGCCAGATCATGGCCTTGGGACCGAAGCGCCCGGCGCGCTCGGTCACGTGGGCATCGACCAGCTGCTGCAGTCGCTCGCCGATCTCGATCTCGCTGATGCCGTCTTCCGTCAGCCATTCGGCGATCGGCGGCTCGAGGTTGAAGACCCGGTGGAACTCCACCCGCAGGCCCTCGGTGTCCCACTGTTCGGGGAACGAGCGCGGCGGGATGTGCTGGTGCAGCACGTGCAGCACCACATCCTCGCGCATGTCGGCAATGGTTTCGGAAACCTCCTCGGCCTCCATCAGCTCGCGGCGCTGCTCGTAGATCGCCTTGCGCTGGTCGTTCATCACGTCGTCGTATTTGAGCAGGTTCTTGCGGATGTCGAAGTTGCGCGCCTCGACCTTCATCTGCGCCTTCTCGAGCGCCTTGTTGATCCACGGATGGGTGATCGCCTCGCCGTCCTCCAGGCCCAGGCGCACCAGCATGCTGTCCATGCGCTCCGACCCGAAGATGCGCATCAGGTCGTCTTCCAGCGACAGGTAGAACTTGGAGTGGCCCGGATCGCCCTGGCGGCCCGAACGGCCGCGAAGCTGGTTGTCGATGCGGCGGCTCTCGTGCCGCTCGGTGCCGATGACGTAGAGGCCGCCGGCGGCCTTGACCCGGCCGCGCTCCTCCATCATCTCGGCGGTGATCGACTCGGTCAGGCGCTTGCGCTCGGTCTCGTCCTCGACGCTCTCGAGTTCGGCGGCGATGCGCATCTCGATGTTGCCGCCGAGCTGGATGTCGGTGCCGCGGCCGGCCATGTTGGTGGCGATGGTCACGCCGGCCCAGCGGCCCGCCTGGGCGATGATGTAGGCTTCCTGCTCGTGATAGCGGGCGTTCAGCACGTTGTGCGTGATCTTGCGCTTCTTCAGCAGCTCCGACAAAAGCTCGGACTTCTCGATGCTGACCGTGCCAACCAGCACCGGCTGGCCGCGCTTGGTGCACTCCTCGATCTGGCCGATGATCGCGTCGTATTTCTCGCGCGCCGTCCGGTAGACCTCGTCGTTCTCGTCGATGCGCCGCACCGGCACGTTGGTCGGAATCTCCACCACGTTCAGCCGGTAGATGTCGGCGAATTCGGCCGCCTCGGTCGAGGCCGTGCCGGTCATGCCCGACAGCTTGGGATAGAGGCGGAAATAGTTCTGGAAGGTGATCGAGGCGAGCGTCTGGTTCTCGTTCTGGATGCGGACGTGCTCCTTCGCCTCCAACGCCTGGTGCAGGCCTTCCGAAAACCGGCGCCCTTCCATCATCCGGCCGGTGAACTCGTCGATGATGATGACCTTGTCGTCCTTGACGATATAGTCGACGTCGCGGGTGAACATCTTGTGGGCGCGCAGCGCCTGGTTCACATGGTGCACGATCGACACGTTCTCGATGTCGTAGAGGTTGCCGCCCTCGATCAGGCCGGCCCGCTTCAGGATCTGCTCCATGTGCTCGGTGCCGACTTCGGTCAGCACCACGCTCTTGGCCTTCTCGTCCTTCTCGATGTCCTCTTCGGTGAGGTCGTCGATGTATTTGTTGATCGTCCGGTACAGCTCGGAATTGTCCTCCGTCGGGCCGGAGATGATCAGCGGCGTGCGCGCTTCGTCGACCAGGATGCTGTCGACCTCGTCGACGATGGCGAAATTGAACGGCCGCTGGACCATGGCGTCGAGCGAGAACTTCATGTTGTCGCGCAGGTAGTCGAAGCCGAATTCGTTGTTGGTGCCGTAGGTGATGTCGCAGGCATAGGCATAGCGGCGCTCGTCGTCGTCGAGGCCGTGGACGATGCAGCCCACGTCGAGTCCCAGGAACTTGAAGATCTGGCCCATCCACTTCGAATCGCGGCTGGCCAGGTAGTCGTTGACGGTGACCACATGCACGCCCTTGCCGCCGACGGCGTTCAGGTAGGTGGCCAGCGTCGACACCAGCGTCTTGCCTTCGCCGGTGCGCATCTCGGCGATGCCGCCTTCATGCAGCACCATGCCGCCGATCAGCTGCACGTCGAAATGCCGCTGGCCCAGCGTCCGCCAGGCGGCCTCGCGCACGACGGCGAAAGCCTCGACCAGCAGGCTGTCCAACGCCGCGCCGTCGTCGATCCGCTTGCGGAACTCGGCGGTCTTGGCGCGGAGCTGCTCGTCGGTCAGCGCCTTGATCTGCGGCTCGAGGGCATTGATCGCCTGCACGCGCGGCGCATGGCCCTTGACGATGCGATCATTGGCCGAGCCGAAGATCCGCTTGGCGATGTTGCCTAGTCCGAGCATGCAAGACCCTGCTTTCTCGCCCGATGGCCGGGCGACCCACACATCGGGGACACATAAGACCGGTACAGGTTGATGTCAATGAACCCTCGGGCGCATCTTCGATCTGGGTTTGAAGGTGACGACGGAAGCGGGCACAATGTTCGAGTCCAACAACGGGCGAGGGAATTGCCATGAGCGACAATCAGATTGCGCCACAGACCGGTTCGACCGACATGGGCATCATTGCCTACATCTGCTACGCCGTAGGACTGTTCTCGGGCATCGGCGCCGTGGCGGGCGTGGTCATCGCATACACTCAGCGCGGCCAGAATGCCGGAACCTGGAGAGAAAGCCACGATACGTGGCTGATCCGGACGTTCTGGGTCGGATTGGCCGGCATGTTCGTGAGCTGGATGCTGGTCATCACCATCATCGGGATGATCATCGGGTTTCCGCTCATGGTCCTGGTGTGGATCTGGTACCTTATCCGGCTGGTGAAAGGCTGGATGGCTTATGATAAGAAGCAGCCCGTCGCCAAGCCCGACGACCTGCTTTTCGGCTGAGAGCCGGGTATCGGGCCCCTAAGCGGAAACACAAAGCCCTTGGAGTTGGACGAAAATGGTCGCCACGACCCTGTCTCCGCTTGCGCCCGCGCGGTTCCCCGGGCTGCCGCCCATCGCGGGCGTGCGGCTGGGTACCATCGCGGCCGGCGTGAAGTACAAGGACAGGCCCGACGTAACCCTCGTCACCTTTCCGGCCGGCACCGTCGTGGCCGGCGTGTTCACCCGCTCGCTGACGCCGGGCGCGCCGATCCTGTGGTGCCGCGACGCGCTGATGGCGTCGGGCGGCCGGTCGCGGGCGCTGGTGGTGAACGCCGGCAACTCCAACGTCTTCACCGGCGACGCGGGATATACCGCGTCGGCCGAGACGGCGCGGGCTGCTGCCCGGCTGCTGGGCTGCGCCGCCGAGGATGTGATGGTTTCCTCCACCGGCGTGATCGGCGTGCCGCTCCCCTATGACAAGATCGTCAACGCGCTGCCGTCGGTCAGCCTGTCGGACGACGGCTGGGAAGCGGCGGCCCGCGGCATCATGACCACCGACACCTTCCCGAAGGGCGCGACCGCGACCGCGTCCATCGGCGGCGCGGCCGTGACCATCAACGGCATCGCCAAGGGCTCGGGCATGATCGAGCCCAACATGGCGACCATGCTGGCCTATGTGGCGACCGACGCGGCGATCGGGCGCGACGCGCTCGACGCGGTGCTGCGCGACGTCAACGAGCGGACCTTCAACGCCATCACCGTCGACAGCGACACCTCCACGTCCGACACGCTGCTGCTGTTCGCCACCGGCGGCGCGGGCAACACGCCGGTGACCGACGCGGCCGATCCGGCGCTCGGCGACTTCAGGGAGAAGCTCGAGGCGGTGATGGGCGACCTGGCCCGCCAGGTGGTGCGCGACGGCGAAGGCGCGCAGAAGTTCATCACCGTCAATGTCGGCGGCGCCGAGGACGATGGAGCCGCCAGGCGGGTCGCCAAGATGATCGCCAACTCGCCGCTGGTGAAGACCGCCATCGCCGGCGAGGACGCCAATTGGGGCCGCATCGTCATGGCCGTCGGCAAGTCCTACGAGAAGGTCGACCCGAAGCGCCTGACGGTCACCTTCGGCGGCCAGGTGCTGACCGAGCACGGCCGGGTGCGCCCCGGCTATGACGAGGATGCGCTGACCCGCCACCTGAAGGGCAGGGAGATCCATATCGAGGTGGATCTCGCCGCCGGTGCCGGCAGGGCGACGGTGTGGACCTGCGACCTGACGCATGGCTACATCGCCATCAACGCCGACTATCGCAGTTGATCGCCATCAGCCGACGTATCGAGACGGACCGTCTCGTCTTGCGCCCTTACAAGCGCGCCGACCTGCCGTTCATCCCGGCGCTGATCGGCGATTGGGAGGTGGCGCGCTGGCTGTCGCGGGCGCCCTATCCCTATACCGACAAGGACGCCAGGGACTGGCTCGGCATCGCGCGGCGCATCCGCTGGTGGCGGCGCGGGCTGCCCTATGTGATGACGCGGCGCGACGACGGCGCGGTCATGGGCGGTGTCGGCATCAGCTTCGACGACAACGAGGTGGGCTATTGGCTCGGCCGGCCGTTCTGGGGGAATGGTTACGCAACGGAATCGGTTAAGGGGATTTCCGCATGTGTTTTCTCACATTATGGGCTGGACCATCTGTGGGCCGGCGTGATGCAGGGGAACGACCGTTCGTGCCGGGTGCTGGAGAAGGCCGGGTTCGAATGGAAGGGCATGCGCCGCTATCGGCTGCGTGACGGCGAGGGCGACGTGCATCATTACCGGCTGGAACGCGACTCCTGGAGCTTTACCCCATGAGCGAGCCGAAACCGATCGTGCTGGTCGCCGCCGTCGCGCTGGTGGACGTGGACGGTCGCGTGCTGATCGCCCAGCGGCCTGAGGGCAAGTCCATGGCCGGGTTGTGGGAGTTCCCCGGCGGCAAGGTCGAGCCGGGCGAGACGCCCGAGGCCGCGTTGATCCGCGAACTGGAGGAGGAGCTGGGCATCCAGACCTGGGCGAGCTGCCTGGCGCCGTTCACCTTCGCATCGCACACCTACGAGAGCTTCCACTTGCTGATGCCGCTGTTCGTCTGCCGCAAGTGGCAGGGAACGCCCGTGGCGCGCGAGCACGCGGCGCTGAAATGGGTCCGGCCCGTTCGGCTGTCCGACCATCCCATGCCACCCGCCGACGTGCCGCTGGTGGCCATGCTGCGAGATCTGTTGTGAGTCCGTGGCGCTGGCCGGTCCGCCTGCTGGGCGGCATCGCGGGCGCCGTGCTGCTGTACTGGACGGTCGCCGCCGTGGCGATGTTCGTGCCGGTCAACAGGGAGTTCACGCAAACACCTGATGGAATAGAGATTTTCCTGTCCTCCAATGGCGTCCACGCGGACGTCGTCGTGCCGGTCGCCAACGATATCAAGGACTGGCGAGCGGAAGGGCTGGTTACCCGTCCGGACACGCACTACCTGGCATTCGGCTGGGGCGAGCGCGACTTCTACCTGCAAGTCCCGACCTGGGCGGATTTCCGCCTCACCGTCGGCATCCGCTCGCTGCTGTGGCGGCCCACGCTGATGCATGTCACCGAATGGCGGGCGCCGCGCCGGGACGCCGTGCGGCTGACGATCTCGAAGGCCCAGTACGCACGCCTGGTGCGCTCGATCAGGGCGGGATTTGCGCCTGGACCCGTGCGCGTCCTGCCGGGAACGGGCTATGGAGAGAACGACAATTTCTATGATGGAGCAGGGGCTTACAGCATGTTCATGACATGCAATCAATGGACGAACCGCGCGCTTGCCGAGGCCGGCGTGCGCGCCGTGCTGTGGTCGCCGCTGCCGTTTGGCGTGATGCGCCGCTAGCTCTGCAGCAAGGGCTTGCCGATGTCGAGCGGCGCCAGATGCCTGGCCAGCTCCGGTTCGGGGACGTTGGTAAGGTCCTTGCCGAGCTCGGCACGCAGCCGGGCGCCGATGTGGCCATTGGACAGCTTGCGGATTTCGCCCAGCGTCCGCGGCGCGGCCACCAGGAACAGATCGTCGAACTTTCCCTTCAGCGCGGCGGCGTCAAGATAACTCACCAGGTCCTTGACGAATTTGTGCTTTTCCAGGGATTGCGGATCGCTGTGCGGCGCCATGCTGGAGCGCCGGGGGCCGGCGCTGGAGAAGCTGCGGCCGGGCCTGTCGGTGACCAGCTCCTGCGTCAGGCGGCGGGCGGCTTCCGAATCCAGCTCGTTGACCAGCTTGAGTTTCAGTCCCGATCCGGAGGTTGAGTAAATCCGCGCCTTCGCGCTATCGGCGATTGCGATCCAGGACCTTATCTTCTTTCCATGCATGTCGCACCTAACCCTTTGTCGTTGTTTACTAAACGTACATCGGAGCCGTTAGGGGCGCTTCCAGGGCCGGGGTGAGGTTTTTTCCCCGGCCGATTGTTCTTGGGTGCCCAGGACCTGGGCGAGACGCATTGTAGCACTGCCGGGCGCCAGTGGCTTCTGCTGACTTTCGTGCGGCGCCCAGCCGGTCAGGAAAACGATGTCGAAGGTGGCGGGGACGCGCCCGTCCCGCCGCGCGTAAAGATCGTGATAGGCTTCCATGGCCGCAAGCAGCGTGCGGCGCTTCAGCGGCGCCTTGTGGCGCTCGATCACGGCGTTCGCCTCGCCCATCCCCTGCAGGTCGCGCATCAGGCCGAAGGCGTCGGCATAGTCCACGGTGATCCTTTCCACGTCAGCCACCGGCAGCGCGAAGCCGGCCCGCTGCAGCAGGCCGCCGGCGTCGCGGATGTCGGCGAAGGGTGAAACGCGCGGCGCGACGCCTGGTTCCATCGCCAGTTCGGCCTGCATCATGGCGTGGCGCAGCTCGGTCAGGGTGTCGCCGCCCAGCATGGCGGCCAGGAACAGGCCGTCGGGCTTGAGCGCGCGGTTGAGCTGGATCAGCGCGCCGGGCAGATCGTTTACCCAGTGCAGCGACAGCGCCGACACCGCCAGGTGGAACGATTCCTCGGCGAACGGCAGCAGTTCTTCATCCGCGGCGACCCGTGCTCCCGGCGCCCGCGCCGCCATGCTCGGCGACAGATCGGCCGAAACCAGCGTCTCCACGTCCGGCCGCGCCGCCAGCAGCCGGCCCAGCGCGCCGGTATGGCAGCCCAGGTCGAGCGCCACGGGGAACCGGCGGCTGATGTCGAGCAAGCGGTCGGCGATCCGGTCGGCGGCCTCGGCCTTGAGGAACTCGAAGCCGGCGAATCCTGCCGCACGCTGGTCGCGGCGCTGCCGCACCAGGCGGCGGTCGAAGATCTCCATGGCGGTGCTCATGAAGCGTATATGGCACGCCTGCCGTTACCCGCAAAGTCTGATAGCATGGCCCCATGCTGGGTGCTGTTTCGCAGATCGGACGTCATGTGCTCGATGCGGTGTTCCCGCCGCAATGCCCGGTTTGCGCCGCCATCGTCCAGGAGCATGCCCAGCTCTGCCCCGCCTGCTGGAGCCGGGTCCGCTTCATCGGCGCGCCGTACTGCACCTGCTGCGGCGTGCCGCTGGAGTTCGACGTCGGCGCCGACGCGCTCTGCCTGCAATGCCTGACCGACCGCCCGGCGTTCGACCGGGCGCGCGCGGTGATGCTGTATGACGACTTCAGCCGCGGCCTGGTGCTCAGGTTCAAGCACGGCGACCGGCTCGATCCGGCGCCGGTGTTCGCCCGCTGGATGGCGCGTGCCGGCCGCGAGCTGCTCGACGGCGCCGACATCATCGCGCCGGTCCCGCTGCACTGGACCCGGCTGCTGTCGCGCCGCTACAATCAGTCGGCGATCCTGGCCCGCCACATCGCCAGGGCCGGCGGACCCGCATTCGTTCCCGACCTGCTCACCCGCACGCGCCGCACGCCCAGCCAGGGCGCCATGAACCGCAAGGAGCGGGCGAGCAACGTCCGGGGCGCCTTCGCCCTGTCGCCGCGTCATGAAGGTATCGTGAAGGGCCGCCGCATCGTGCTGGTCGACGACGTGCTGACCACCGGCGCCACCGCCGGCCACTGCGCCCGGGCGCTGCGCAAGGCCGGCGCCGAGCGCGTCGATGTGTTGACGCTGGCGCGTGTTGCGTTGCCCGACCAGGCTTCTATATAGGGGGAACGGACCAGGAGTTGCCCATGGCTGACATCGTCATCTACACCTCGGCGTTCTGCGGCTATTGCGCCCGCGCCAAGCGGCTGCTGAAGGAAAAGGGCGCCCAATTCGACGAGATCGGCGTCGACATGAATCCATCGCTGCGCGAGGAGATGATGGAGAAGGCGGGCGGCCGCTACACCGTGCCGCAGATCTTCATCAACGGCCTGCACGTGGGCGGCTGCGACGACCTTCATGAGCTCGACGCGCGCGGCGAGCTCGACAAGCTGCTGGCCGCCTGATGGGCGCGCCCTTCAACCTCGCCCTTGTGCAGACCAATTCGGGCAATCAGGTCGGCCCGAACGTGATCGCCGTCAGCGAGATGATCCGCGCCGCCCGTGGCGCTGGCGCGGACCTGGTCATGCTGCCGGAGACGGTTTCGCTCATGGAGACCCGCTCCAAGCTTGTGTTCGAACAGGTCCGGCCGCAGGACGAGGACGAAGCCCTCAAGGCTTTCAGGGCCTTGGCGGACGAACTTGGCATCTGGCTTCATACCGGATCGCTGCCGATCAGGCTGTCCGACACCAGGATCGCCAACCGGTCGTTCCTGATCGATCCGTCGGGCGCCATCAAGGCGACCTACGACAAGATCCACATGTTCGACGTGGATCTGCCGGGCGGCGAGAGCTACCGGGAATCGAAGAACTACCAGCCGGGCGAGCGCGCCGTGCTCGGCGATCTGCCGTGGGGCAAGCTGGGCCTGACCATCTGCTACGATTTGCGCTTCCCGCATCTCTACCGGGCGCTGGCCAAGGCGGGTGCCGACTTCATCTGCGTGCCTGCCGCTTTCACCAGGGTGACCGGCCAGGCGCACTGGCACGTGCTGCTGCGCGCCCGCGCTATCGAAACCGGCTGCTTCGTGTTCGCCGCCGCCCAGACCGGCACCCACCAGAACGGCCGCCAGACCTTCGGCCATTCGCTGATCATCGACCCGTGGGGCGAGATCATCGCCGACGGCGGCGAGGAGGTCGGCATCATCTCCGCACGCATCGACCCGGCCAAGGTCGCCGAGGCGCGCGGCCGGGTGCCGTCGCTGGAGCACGACCGGGATTACGCGCCGGTTTCGTGATATGCTTTCTCCGAGGAGATGAGGGCATGAATGCAAAAGTGAAAGCTTATGTGCAGGAGAAAGTCCGGACCGGCGAATACGTGTCCGAGGACGCCGTTTATGCGGCTGGCATTGAAGCGCTTCAGCACCTGGAGGCCTTGGAGGACGAGTTGCGTGCGGAGATCGAACGCGGCTACGCGCAGGCACGCGCCGGCCAGTTTACTGGCCGAAGCGCCATCGAGATCGGCGAGGCAGTCAAGCGTGAGATGTTGGGCGATTGAGCCCCCGTTATAAACTTACTCCGCTGGCGGACTCCGATCTCGCCGACATATATCGCTACACGGCGGAGCGCTGGGGCATGGCGCAGGCCGACACCTACCAGGCCGAACTCGAACAGCATCTTTCCCATATCGTTGAGCATCCGCTCATCGGCGTCGCCCGGAATAATCTGCTGCGAGGCCTGAGGAGTCATCCGGCGGGCCGTCACGTCATCTACTACGATATCGCCGATGGTTAGATTGAAATCCTCCGTGTCCTGCACACCCGTCAGGATGCCAGCCGCGCGTTCCGCCGTTGATCAGCCTGGCTTCACCGCGCAGATGTGCTGGATGATCGCGGGCTTGTGGACCTCGGTGTAGGTCTGCTCGAAGCCGATCACCTGCCAATCGCCGAACCAGTCCATCAGCTCGCCCTCGCGCAGCAGGAAGTCCGGGTTGGACGGCTTGCCGTATTGCTCGTTGCCGATAGCGAAGGTCTCGTAGATCAGCACGCCGCCGGGCGCGACCGCGTCTCGCAGACGCGGGAACAGCAGCCGCCACAGGTAGTTGGTGACGATCACGCCGCCGAACCGGGCGTTGCCCAGCGGCCACGGCCCGTTCTCCAGGTCCGCTTCCAGCACCGCCAGGCCCGGATGGCCGGACAGGTCGTCGAGCCCTGAGATGTTGAGGTCCACCGCCATCACCCGGTAGCCGTGCTCCAGCAGGAAACGCGTGTGCCGGCCCGTCCCGCACGCCAGGTCGAGCACGTCCGCACCGGGTGCGATGCGGCCGGCGTGCTCGGTGACCCAGGGACTGGGCCGGCTTGGTTTCTGGTGCGGATCGGTGCTCATGACAGGGTTCATCACTAGCTGGAGAAGGCGGACCTGCCTAGCGGAACTGCAACATTTGATTGAACTCCGGCGTTTTCATCAACATGTTGGGTGTAACGACGAGCCTGGCGAAAACCGATGATCAAGTACGAACTCAAATGCCGCGGCTGTGACCACCAGTTCGAAGGATGGTTCGCCGACAGCGTCGCCTATGACGACCAGGCCGAGGCCGGCGTCATCATGTGCCCGCTGTGCGCCAGCGCCGACGTCGGCAAGGCGATCATGGCGCCCAACGTCGCGATCCGCCGTGACGCCAGGCAACTCGACAAGGCGCAGATGGCCGCCGAGGTCCGCCGCATGTTCATGGAAATCCGCCGCAAGGTGGAGGACAACTGCGACTATGTCGGCGCGGAATTCGCCGACGAGGCGCGCAAGATTCACTACGGCGAGGCCGACGACCGCGGCATCTACGGCGAAGCGACGCCCGACGAGGCCGAGGAACTGAAGGACGAGGGCATCGACGTCGTCGCCATCCCGTGGGTGCCGCGCAGCGACGCTTAGCCGGCCGGTTTGACCGCCACCACCATGTAGTTCACGCCCGTATCGCCGGTCAGGACCCATTCGTCCTTGAACGGCAGGTAGCTGACGCCCTGCAGCGCGGTGACCGAAAGGCCTGCCCGGCGGATCGAGCGGGACAGCTCGGCCGGCGTCAGGAACTTTCTCCAGTCATGGGTGCCGCGCGGCAGCCAGCGCAGCACGTATTCGGCGCCGACCTTGGCCATGGCCAGGCTCTTCAGCGTGCGGTTCAGGGTGGCGCAGATCATCATCCCGCCCGGCTTGAGCAACGTGCCCGAGGCGGCGAGGAAGCCGTCCACGTCGGCCACATGCTCGACCACTTCCAGGTTCATCACCAAGTCGAAGCGGGCGCCGGACGCGGCCAGGTCTTCGGCGGTCATCGCCCGGTAGTCGATGTCGAGGCCGCTCTGGGCGGCGTGGACGCGGGCGGTGCCGATGTTCTTCGCCGACGGATCGATGCCGGTGACGGCGGCGCCCATGCGGGCCAGCGGCTCGCTGATCAGCCCGCCGCCGCAGCCGATGTCGACCACGGCGAGGCCGTCGAGCGGCTTCAGCGTCGCCGGATCACGCCCCCAATGGGCCACTGCCCGGTCCCTCACGAAGCGCAGCCGGGCCGGGTTGAAGCGGTGCAGCGGCTTGAACGGACCGGCCGTATCCCACCAGGATTCGGCCATGGCCTCGAAGCGGGCGACCTCGTCGGCGTCTATGCTGGACTGATTGCTGTCGGCCAAAGATTCCGGCTCCCTGCGCTGCTTGCGCTGCCGTTGGTGACCGAGTATGTAAGGGCCGCTTTCGTGAGGGCAAGCGGCATTCCTGTAAAGCGGCGCGTCGGCCTCCAGGTTAACGAATACTCTAGCGCGAGGGACGATGGCGCGGATCGTCAAGAAATTCGGCGGAACGTCGGTGGCGGATCTGGACCGGATCCGTAACGTGGCGGCCAAGGTCAAGCGGGCGGTGGACGCCGGCGACCAGGTGGTCGTCGTGGTTTCGGCCATGTCGGGCGTCACCAACCAGCTGGTGAAGTGGGTATCCGAATCCTCCAAGCTCTACGATGCGCGCGAATACGACGCCGTCGTCGCGACCGGCGAGCAGGTGACCAGCGGCCTGCTGGCGCTGACCTTGCAGGACATGGGCGTCGACGCCCGCTCGTGGCAGGGCTGGCAGGTGCCGGTCCGCACCAGTTCGGCCCATGGCTCGGCCCGTATCCTCGACATCGATACCACGGAGCTGGAAATGCGCCTGAACGCCGGGCAGGTCGCCGTCATCGCCGGCTTCCAGGGTCTGGCCGAGGACGGCCGCGTCACGACCCTGGGCCGCGGCGGCTCGGACACCACGGCGGTCGCCTTCGCGGCGGCGCTGAAGGCCGATCGCTGCGACATCTACACCGATGTGGACGGCGTCTACACCACCGATCCCCGGATCGTTGCGAAGGCCCGCAAGCTCGATAAAATCACCTATGAAGAGATGCTGGAAATGGCCTCGCTGGGCGCCAAGGTCTTGCAGACTCGCTCGGTCGAGCTTGCCATGCGCTACAAAGTCCCGGTGCATGTATGCTCCAGCTTTTCGGACGAACCCGGCACGATGGTTGTCGACGAGGATCAGATCGTGGAACAAGCAGATATCAGCGGCATTGCCTATACCAGCGACGAAGCCAAGATCACCGTACAGGGCGTGGCCGACCGGCCCGGCGTGTCGGCGTCGATCTTCGGTCCGCTGGCCGAGGCGAGCATCAATGTCGACATGATCGTCCAGAACGTGGCGGCCGACGGCCAGACCACCGACCTGACTTTCACGGTGCCGCGCGCCGACCTGGCGCGCTCGGTCAAGGTGATCGAGGACCTCGAGCGACAGCTCGGCTATGCGGCGGTCACCACCGACAGCGACGTGGTGAAGGTGTCGGTGATCGGCGTCGGTATGCGCAGCCACGCGGGCATCGCCGCCCGCATGTTCGCGGCGCTCGCCAAGGAGGGCATCAACATCCAGGTGATCTCCACCTCGGAGATCAAGATCAGCGTGCTGATCGCCGCGAAGTATACGGAACTGGCGCTTCGCGCGCTGCATTCCGCCTACCAGCTCGACGCGACCTGACGGCATGACCGACGCGCGAGGAAGGGCACGTCTCGACGAGCTGTGGCGCCGGGGGTGCGAGTTCCTCGGTACGTCGCACGCGATCATGGGCGGCGCGATGACCTGGGTGTCCGAGCGCCACCTCGTATCGGCCATCTCCAACGCGGGCGGCTTCGGCGTCATCGCCTGTGGTTCCATGACACCCGAGCTGCTCGAGCGGGAGATCCGCGAAACCCGTGCTTTGACCGGCAAGCCGTTCGGTGTGAACCTGATCACGATGCATCCGGCGCTGGAGGATCTGATCGGAGTCTGCCGCGAACAGACTGTCGGGCATGTGGTCCTTGCGGGCGGTGTGCCGCCGGGCAGGGCCATCGACGCCGTGAAGGCCTATGGCGCGAAGCTGGTTTGCTTTGCCCCGGCGCTGGTGATGGCCAGGAAGCTGGTGCGCAGCGGTGTCGACGCGCTGGTCATCGAGGGCAGCGAGGCCGGCGGCCATATCGGTCCGGTCAGCACCGCCGTGCTCGCTCAGGAGATTCTGCCGCATATCAAGGACGTGCCGGTGTTCGTCGCCGGCGGCATCGGCCGCGGCGAGGCCATGGCCATGTATCTGGAGATGGGCGCCAGCGGCGTGCAGCTCGGCACGAGGTTCGTCTGCGCCACCGAATGCGTCGCCCATCCGGCGTTCAAGAAGGCGTTCATCCGTGCCAACGCCCGCGACGCCATGCCGTCGGTGCAGCTTGACAAGCGCTTTCCGGTGATCCCGGTGCGGGCGCTGACCAACGCCGCCACCGAGGAGTTCATGGAAACCCAGCGTTCGGTCATCGAGCGCTTCCAGGCCGGCGAACTGGACCAGCAGGCGGCCCAGCTCGAGATCGAGCATTACTGGGCCGGTGCCTTGCGCCGTGCCGCGATCGATGGCGATGTCGAGACCGGATCGCTGATGGCGGGCCAGAGCGTCGGCATGGTCACCACCGAGCAGCCCACCGCCGACATCATCGCCGAACTGGTCGATCAGGCCGCCGCGCACCTGGCGGGCCGATAGCCATGCCCGTGACGCCGCTCAATCCCGCTGGCCCCAGATTGCTGCTGCGGCGCATGCGCGAGGTCATGGCCTCGCCGCAGCCGCCGCAGCAGAAGCTGGATCAGATGGTGCGGGTGATCGCCAACAACATGGTCGCCGAGGTGTGCTCCATCTACCTGGTGCGCGCCGGCGACATCCTCGAGCTGTTCGCCACCGTCGGCCTTAATCCGGAAGCCGTCCACAAGACCAATCTGCGCGTCGGCGAGGGCCTGATCGGCGAGATCGCGGCGCGCGGCGCGCCGCTCAACCTGGCCGATGCCCAGTCCCATCCCAACTTCGCCTACCGGCCGGAGACGGGCGAGGATATCTACCATTCGCTGATGGGCGTGCCTGTCATCCGCGCCGGCCGCGTGCTCGGCGTGCTCGCCGTGCAGAACGTCACCCAGCGCCTTTATACCGAGGAAGAGACCGAGGCGCTGCAGACCGTCGCCATGGTGCTGGCCGAGCTGGTCGGCTCCGGCGAGCTGATCGACCCCAGCGAGGTCCACGAGGGCACCTTCGCCCAGGGCCACCCACCCAAGATCGACGGCGTCGCGTTGGCCGAGGGCATCGCCATCGGCCAGGTGGTGCTGCACGAACCGCGGGTGCAGGTCACCCACCTGATCGCCGAGGACGAGAGCGTCGAGCACGCGCGGCTCGACGAGGCGCTGGGCAGCCTGCGCTCGTCGCTCGACAATCTGCTGGAAACCTCGGATCTGGGCATCGAGGGCGACCATTTCGATGTGCTCGAGACCTACCGCATGTTCGCCAACGACCGCGGCTGGATCGAGAAGATCCGCGACGCCATCCGCGGCGGCCTGACCGCCGAGGCGGCGGTCCAGCGCGTCCAGGTCGATAACCGGGTCCGCATGGCCAAGATCAGCGACGCCTATCTGCGCGAGCGGCTGTCCGATCTGGACGACCTGGCCAACCGGCTGATCCGCCACCTGATGGGCCTCGACCAGGGCGCGGTCGCCGAACTCTACGACCAGACCATCGTCGTCGCGCGCAATCTGGGGCCGACCGAGCTGCTCGACTACGACCGGTCCAAACTGCGCGGCCTGATTCTGGCCGAGGGCACGCCCAGCTCGCATGTGGCGATCATCGCCAAGGCGCTGAACATTCCGGTGATCGGCCAGGTCGAAGGCATCGTCGGCCTCGTCGATCCGGGCGACCAGATCATCGTCGACGCCATGACCGAGCAGGTGTTCCTGCTGCCGACCCAGGACGTGATCGACGTCTACGAGGAGGCCATCGCGTTGCGCGAGCAACGGCGGGCCGCCTACGCCCAGCACCGCGACCTACCGGCGGTCACGAAGGACGGAGTCGAGCTGACGCTGCACATCAACGCCGGCCTGCTGGTCGATCTGCCATATCTCGACGACACCGGCGCCCACGGCATCGGCCTGTTCCGCACCGAGTTCCAGTTTATGCTCGGCTCGACGTTCCCGCGCCACGACGCGCAGCGTGAGCTTTACAGCCGGGTGCTCGACGCGGCGGGCGACCGCCCGGTGATTTTCCGCACCCTCGACATCGGCAGCGACAAGGTCGTGCCGTTCCTCGAGCGGCCGAAGGAGGAGAATCCGGCGTTGGGCTGGCGGGCGATCCGCATGGGCCTCGACCGGCCCGCGCTGCTGCGCTACCAGCTCCGCGCGCTGCTCGCCGCGACGGCCGGGCGCGAGCTTCGGGTGATGTTCCCGCTGGTCAGCGATGTCTCCGAGTTCGTCGCCGCCCGGTCCATCCTCGACCGCGAGATGGGGCGTCACCTGCGCCTCAAGCACGCGCCGCCGTCCAGGCTGCTGGTCGGCACCATGCTGGAGGTGCCGGCGCTGGCGTGGCAGCTCGAGGCGTTGATCCCGCATGTGGATTTCGTGTCCATCGGCAGCAACGACCTGATGCAGTACCTGTTCGCCGCCGACAGGGGAAATTCCATGCTGACCGACCGCTACGATGTGTTGTCGCCCGCGGCACTGTCGTTCCTCGCCATGATCATCAACAAGCTGACCGAAGGCGGCGTCAGCGTCTCGCTGTGCGGTGAGGCGGCCGGCAGGCCTGTCGAGGCCATGGCGCTCATCGGCCTGGGCCTGCGCAACCTGTCCATGACCCCGGCATCCGTCGGCCCGGTCAAGGAGATGATCCGCAGCCTCGACGTCGGCAAATTGCGTGCCTACCTGCTCACCCTGCTGCAGCTACCCGACCATAGCCTGCGGAGCAAATTGACGAATTTCGCCCGGGACCACGGCGTCGAATTGTAATTTCCTGCAGCCATGGTCGTTGAATCCCCTTCCGGAACTCGTTACCTTTGGGCCATCGAATCTTCTTGACTGTGATTTCCCGGAAACAGCGCGAACAAGTGGATACACGCCCGGTGCTCAATCTGATCAAGCCTGTGTCCAAAGCGGGCGCAGAGCCGGAAATCGAGGTCGAAGAGTCAGGGCGGGGGCTGCTGATCATCGACGAGAACGGCGACGCCCTGCCGGCTGTTCGACATCAACGCAGCAATGTGGTTTCCATCAAGGGCCGCACGCCCGGTGCCATGGATGCGGCCGTCGAGCTGGGCGAGCGCCTGCGCCGCAGCCGCGAGGCGCGCGGCCTGTCCATCGAGGACGTCGCCGACGTGCTGAAATTCCGCGCCGACTACGTCGAGGCGCTGGAATATGGCGAGATCAAGGAATTGCCTGCCACCTATGCCATCGGCTTCCTGCGGTCCTATGCCGAGTTCCTCGGCGGCTCAGCGCTCGGCATCGACATTCCCGCCGTGGTCGCCCAGGTGAAGCACGCCTATGAGAACCCGCGCCATCGCGCCGGCATGTGGAGCGTGGCGCAGGAAAACGCCATGCCCAAGCTGTCGCTGCTGATCGTGGCGGCGCTCCTGGCGCTGGGTATCTGCGTCGCCTGGGAATTGTCGCAGGATCCGTCGTTCGGCAAGGCCGAGGCGCCGGCGACCTATCAGGGCCAGTTGTCGACGATCACCCAGGAACAGTAGACTTCCGCCGGGATTGCACCAACTGTCAGGCTGACATCGAGGGGGCCTTGGGGTATAAGCCCCGCCAACTGCCACGGGATCGCTGATCAACATGACCGTCCGCGCCTACAGACACATCGAACGCCGCAAGTCACGCCAGATTCACGTTGGCAACGTGCCGATCGGCGGCGACGCGCCCATCGCCGTCCAGTCGATGACCAACACCCTCACCACCGACATCAAGGCCACCATCGAGCAGGTGCTGGGCCTGGAGAAGGCCGGCGCCGACATCGTGCGCATCTCCTGTCCCGACGAGGAATCGACCGCGGCGCTCAAGCACATCATCAAGGAAGTCAACGTCCCGATCGTCGCGGACATCCACTTCCACTACAAGCGCGCCATCGAGGCGGCCGAGGCAGGCGCGGCGTGCCTGCGCATCAATCCGGGTAACATCGGCTCCATGGACCGGGTCCGCGAGGTGGTCAGGGCCGCCAAGGACCATAACTGCTCCATGCGCATCGGCGTCAACGCCGGCTCGCTCGAGCGCGAGCTGCTGGAGCGCTACGGCGAACCGTGCCCCGAGGCCATGGTGGAGAGCGCGCTGAACCATGCCAAGGTGCTGGAAGACGCCGATTTCCGCGAGTTCAAGATCTCGGTCAAGGCGTCGGACGTGTTCCTCGCCGTCGCCGCCTATCAGGGCCTGGCCGAAGCCTGCGACTATCCGCTGCATCTCGGCATCACCGAGGCCGGCGGCCTGATGACCGGCACGGTGAAGTCGTCGATTGGCATGGGCATGCTGCTGTGGGCCGGCATCGGCGACACCATTCGCGTCTCGCTCTCGGCCGACCCGGTCGAGGAGGTCAAGGTCGGCTTCGAGATGTTGAAGGCGCTCGGCCTGCGTCACCGCGGCGTGTCGATCATCTCGTGCCCGTCCTGCGCCCGCCAGGCGTTCCAGGTGATCAAGACCGTCGAGACGCTGGAGAAGCGGCTTGCCCACATCGACACCCACCTGACCCTGTCGATCATCGGCTGCGTCGTGAACGGCCCGGGCGAGGCCCGTGAAACCGATATCGGCCTGACCGGCGGCGGCAACGGTAATCACATGATCTATCTGTCGGGCGTCACCGACCACAAGATCGACGACGAGAACATGGTCGAGCACATCGTCGACCTGGTCGAGAAGAAGGCGGCCCAGCTCAAGATCGAGCGTGCCGCCGCGGCCCTCGCCAAGGCCTCGTAGCGACCCTTACCGGAGCCCCCGAAGTGGCAAAGCTGCAACCCGTCCGCGGGACCCATGACCTGTTGCCCGACGAGGCGCGCAAGCACCAGCACGTCATCGCCACGTTTCGCGACCTGGCCGAGCGCTATGGCTATGGCCAGATCGAGACGCCGATCTTCGAGTTCACCGAGGTGTTCGACCGCTCGCTGGGCGAGACCACCGACGTGGTCACCAAGGAGATGTACACCTTCCAGGACCGCGGCGGTGACAGCCTGTCGCTGCGCCCCGAGCCGACCGCCGGCATCGCCCGTGCCTTCATCTCCGGCGGCCTGGCGCAGCACCTGCCGCTGAAGTTCTACGCCTACGGCCCCATGTTCCGCCACGAGCGGCCGCAGAAGGGCCGCCTGCGCCAGTTCCACCAGCTCGACATCGAGGTGCTGGGTGTGCCGGAGCCGCAGGCAGACATCGAGGTGATCGCGCTGGGCGCGCATCTGCTCGAGGTGCTCGGCGTGCGCCAGAAGGTAACGCTCGAGCTGAACACACTGGGCGACACCGAGAGCCGTACCGCCTACCGCGATGTTCTGGTCGGGTATTTCTCGGGCCATGAGGCGAGCCTCAGCGAGGACAGCCGCATGCGGCTGAAGCGCAATCCGCTGCGCATCCTCGATTCCAAGGACGAGGGCGACCGCAGGATCGTCGCCGGCGCGCCGCAGATGGGCGACTACCTCAACCAGACGTCCAGGGACTTCTTCCGGAAGGTGACGGATGGCCTCGACGCGCTGGGCCAGGAGTACACCGTCAACGACCGGCTGGTGCGCGGCTTCGACTACTACACCCATACCGCGTTCGAGTTCACCACGACGCTGCTGGGCGCCCAGAGCGCGGTCATCGGTGGCGGCCGCTACGACCACCTGATCGAATATATGGGCGGTCCGCCTACCGCCGGCATCGGCTGGGGTTGCGGCATCGAACGGCTGGTCATGCTGCTGGGCGAGCCGCCGGCGCCCGAGCGTCCGGTCGCGATCATCCCGGTGGGTGCCGACGGCGAGGCCGAGGCGCTGGTGCTGACCCAGCAGCTCCGCCGCGCTGGCGTGAAGGCCGATCTGGCGTTCCGCGGCAATGTGGGCAAGCGGATGAAACAGGCCAACAAGGTGAACGCGCGCATCGCCGTGCTGGTCGGCGGCGACGAACTGGCGCGCGGCGCGGTCGCGGTGCGCGACCTGGACACGGGCGAGCAGATCGACGTCGCCCGGGAAAAGGTCGTCGCCCATCTTGGCGGCACCTGATGGCCGGCTTCTCGCAGGAACGGGTCAAGCAGCTCATCGATCGCTTCGAGGGCATCGAGGCGCAGATGGCTAACGCAGGCGATATGTCGGGTGACGCCTATGCCAAGCTGTCCCGCGAATACTCGGAACTGACCGAGGTGGTCGTCGGCGCCCGTGAGCTTCGCCGCATCCGCCAGGAAATCGAGTCCCTGGCCGACATGGCGAAGGATCCCGACAGCGACGCCGAGATGAAGTCGCTGGCCGAGGAAGAGCTGCGCGCGCTCAATGCACGGCTGCCCGAGGTCGAGCGCGACCTGCAGCTACGCCTGCTGCCCAAGGATGCCGACGACGACAAGGACGTGATCCTGGAAATTCGCGCCGGCACCGGCGGCGACGAGGCGGCGCTGTTCGCCGGCGACCTCTTCCGCATGTACCAGCGCCACGCCGATAATCATGGCTGGAAGATCGAGCTGATGTCGGCCAGTGAATCGAGCGTCGGCGGCTACAAGGAAATCATCGTCTCGGTGAACGGCAGGAACGTCTACGCCCGGCTGAAGTTCGAATCCGGCGTGCACCGGGTCCAGCGCGTGCCGGTGACCGAAGCCGGAGGCCGCATCCATACCTCCGCCGCCACGGTCGCGGTGCTGCCCGAAGCCGAGGAAGTCGACATCGTCGTCGAGGACAAAGACATCCGCATCGACGTGTTCCGCGCCTCGGGCGCCGGCGGCCAGCACGTCAACACCACCGAAAGCGCCGTGCGCATCACCCATCTGCCGAGCGGCATCGTGGTGTCGCAGCAGGACGAGAAGTCGCAGCACAAGAACAAGGCCAAGGCGCTGAAGATCCTGCGCGCCCGGCTCTATGATCACCAGCGGGCGCAGCTCGACGCCGAGCGGTCGGACGCGCGCCGCACCCAGGTCGGCAGCGGCGACCGCTCCGAGCGCATCCGCACCTATAATTTCCCGCAGAACCGCATCACCGACCACCGCATCAACCTCACCCTCTACAAGCTCGATCTGATCATGCAGGGGCAGGGGCTCGACGAGCTGATCGACGCGCTGATCTCCGAGGACCAGGCCGAGCGGCTCGCGGCCATGGAGACGGCCGGAGATTTCTGAGTGACCGACACGGTTGCGACCCTGGGTGATCTGCAGCGGTCGGGACGGGCGCGGTTGGCGGCGGCCGGCGTCGAGTCTGCCGCCCTTGATGCCACCTTGCTGCTGTGCGCGGCAACTGGCGAGCGGCGCGAGGCGGTCATGGCCTATCCGGAACGCATGGTGGCGCCGGACGCGGCCGGCGCGTACCGCGCCCTGATCGACCGGCGCGCGGCCCGCGAGCCCGTGTCGCGCATCCTGGGCAAACGGGAGTTCTGGGGCCTCGATTTCGCCCTCGCCGCGACGGTGCTCGATCCGCGCCCCGACACCGAAACCCTGGTCCGCGCGGCGCTCGACTGGCTGGAGAGCCGTCCGGCCGCGCGCATCGCCGACCTGGGCACAGGCAGCGGCTGCATTCTGCTCGCGCTGCTGCATGAGCGGCCGGAGGACAGCGGCCTTGGCATCGACAGGAGCGACGAGGTGCTTGCCGTGGCGCGCGCCAATGCCGCCTCGCTGGGCCTGTCGGCACGGGCAGCGTTCACCATGGGCGACTGGTCCGCGGGCCTGCCCGACGCCAGCATGGATTTGATTGTGTCCAACCCGCCCTATATACCTCGTGGGGACATCGCCGGGCTTGCGCCTGAAGTGGCGGCATACGATCCGGCTGCCGCTCTCGACGGCGGCGCCGATGGACTCGACGCCTATCGCCGCCTCTGCGCCGACTTGTCCCGGGTGGTCGCGCCCGGCGGTGCGGCGTTCCTGGAAATCGGCGCGGGGCAGGCGGACGAGGTCGCGGCGCTGCTCGAACGCGGCGGCGCCAGAGCGGTCCAGCGGTTTCCGGACCTTTCCGGCCGGATACGCTGCCTGGGAGCGTTTTTTGCCGGTACAGGCAAGAAAGATCAATTTTGAGGTTGGAAAATGCTTCGGGGATGAGTAGGGTCCCCATTGAGAGTTGCGCGGGCGTCTTGGGGCCTGCCCTCTCGAAGTCATCCAGAACTGGAATCGCTGGATGCAGTCTCCTTCGACTGCACAACCTACGCTCTAGGACCCGTTACGGGCCTGTCGGGATGATCATCGGTGGCAATAGCCGCGAAACCGAAACGAGATAACAACATAGTGACGCGATGAGACACAGCAACGGCAAGCGCTCCCGGGGTCGCTCGGGCAGAAGACCCGCGCCCCAGCAGAACATCAACCGGGCTTACGACAGCAACGGACCGGCGGGCAAGCTGCGCGGCAGCGCGGCCCAGCTGGTCGAGAAATATGTCAGCCTGGCGCGCGACGCGCGGGTGGGCCGCGACCGGGTGCTGGTCGAGAACTTCCTGCAGCACGCCGAGCACTACCAGCGCATCATGAACGAGATCATGATCGCTCAGGGCATCGAGCCTCAGGCCATCGACGACGACGAGCAGGGCGGCTATGACGAGCAGTCCGACGGCGACGGCACCCAGAGCTACGAGCCTGGCAATGGCGGCGGCCAGGGCTACAGCCAGAACAACGGCAACCAGGGCTACAACCAGGGCAATGGTAACCAGGGCTACAATCAGGGCAATGGCAACCAGGGCAATGGCAACCAGGGCTACAGCCAGAACAACGGCAATCAGGGCTATAACCAGGGCAATGGCGGCCAGAACACTGGCGGCCAGAACACTGGCGGTCATGGCGGTTACTCCCACAACAATCCCGGCCAGCAGCAGCGCCGCGACAATGGCAACCAGCGCCGCGACAACGGCGGACCGCCGGTGATCCAGCAGGTCCAGCCGCAGCCGCTGATCTCCGGCGCCGAGGACCAGCCCGACATTTCCGCCGATGTCGCCGTCGAGGTGCCGCCCGTGTCGCTGACGCCGCCGACCCTGCCGTCGGCGCCGCGCGCCATCCGTGGCCGGCGTCCGCGCCGTCCGGCGGGACCCCGGGACGGGGAACAGGCTGCTCCGGCGACGGAAGAGCCTTCGGACACCGAATAGGCGCTGATGAACGACCTTGCGGACGGGCGGCCCTGTGGCCGCCCGTTCCGTTTGGGCGTCTTCTCTCTGCCAGGAGCCATTGTCGGCGGCTTGCGCTCGGCCTGCGAAAACGGCCGCGGTTTCCTGCCCTGACGCCTCTTGTGTTGCCGATCTGCAACACCATATGGAGGCCATGCTCGCGGTCCCGCCGCGAAATCCAAGCATCCCGCGGAGGGAGGAAACGACATGGAAATCGAGAAATATACCGACCGCCTGAAGGGCTTCATCCAGTCGGCGCAGTTCACCGCGCAGCGCATGAGCCACCAGCAGTTCACGCCCGAGCACCTGCTGAAGGTGATCGTCGAGGACGAGGAAGGCCTTGCCGCCAACCTGATCAACGCTGCCGGCGGCGACGCCAAACAGGTCATGCTGCAGGTCGATGCCGAACTGAACAAACAGCCCAAGGTGGAAGGCACTGGCGCCGGCCAGCTCTACATGGCGCCTCAGCTCGCCAAGCTGTTCCAGAGCGCCGAGGACCTCGCCAAGAAGGCCGGCGACAGCTTCGTGACCGTCGAGCGCCTGCTGCAGGCACTCGCGCTCGCCACCGGCACGCGCGCGGCCGAGATTCTCAAGAACGCCGGGGTCACCGCCCAGGGCCTGAACAAGGTCATCAACGACGTGCGCAAGGGCCGCGCCGCGAACTCGGCGTCGGCCGAGAATACCTATGACGCGCTGAAGAAATACGCCCAGGACCTGACCCAGGCGGCGCGCGACGGCAAGCTCGATCCGGTGATCGGCCGCGACGAGGAGATCCGCCGCACCATCCAGGTGCTGGCGCGCCGTACCAAGAACAACCCGGTGCTGATCGGCGAGCCCGGCGTCGGCAAGACCGCCATCGTCGAGGGTCTGGCGTTGCGCGTCGCCAATGGCGACGTGCCCGAGGGCCTCAAGAACAAGCGCGTCCTCACCCTCGACATGGGCAGCCTGATCGCCGGCGCCAAGTATCGCGGCGAGTTCGAGGAGCGCCTGAAGAGCGTGCTGGAGGAAGTCCAGTCGGCCGAGGGCGAGATCATCCTGTTCATCGACGAGATGCACACCATCGTCGGCGCCGGCGCCGCGGAAGGCTCGATGGATGCCTCCAACCTGCTGAAGCCGGCGCTCGCCCGCGGCAAGCTCCACTGCATCGGCGCGACCACGCTCAACGAGTACCGCAAATATGTCGAGAAGGATGCCGCGCTGGAGCGGCGCTTCCAGCCCGTCTTCGTCGGCGAGCCCACGGTGGAGGACACCATCTCGATCCTGCGCGGCCTGAAGGAAAAGTACGAGCTGCATCACGGCGTGCGGATCACCGACGGCGCGCTCGTCGCCGCGGCCACCCTGTCGAACCGCTACATCTCCGACCGGTTCCTGCCCGACAAGGCCATCGACCTGATGGACGAAGCCGCGAGCCGGCTGCGCATGGAGGTGGAATCCAAGCCCGAGGAGATCGAGCAGCTCGACCGCCGCATCATCCAGCTCAAGATCGAGCGCGAGGCGCTGAAGAAGGAGACCGACGAGGCCTCCCGCGACCGCCTCAAGAAGATCGAGCAGGACCTGGCCGGCCTCGAGGAACAGTCGGGCGCGCTCACCGCCCAGTGGCAGGGCGAGAAGAACCAGCTCAACGCCGAGCAGAAGCTGAAGGAAGAACTCGACAATGCGCGTATCGAGCTCGATCGCGCCCAGCGCTCGGGCAACCTGGCACGGGCGGGCGAGCTCGCCTATGGCGTGATCCCCGACCTGGAACGCAAGCTGGCCGAGGCCGCCGCCACGTCCAGCGAGCGCATGCTGAAGGAAGAGGTCACCGACCAGGACATCGCCTTCGTGGTGTCGCGCTGGACCGGCGTGCCTGTCGACAAGCTGTTGACGGGCCAGCGCGAGAAGCTGCTGCGGATGGAGGAGGAGCTGGGCAAGCGGGTGATCGGCCAGCGCGAAGCGGTCGAGGCCGTCTCCAGGGCGGTGCGCCGGGCGCGCGCCGGCCTGCAGGACGCGGCCCGGCCCATCGGCTCGTTCCTGTTCCTCGGCCCGACCGGCGTCGGGAAGACCGAGCTGACCAAGGCGCTCGCCGCCAATCTGTTCGACGACGAGCACGCCATGGTCCGCATCGACATGTCCGAGTTCATGGAGAAGCATTCCGTGGCCCGGCTGATCGGCGCGCCGCCCGGCTATGTGGGCTATGAGGAAGGCGGCGTGCTCACCGAAGCCGTCCGTCGCCGGCCCTATCAGATCGTGCTGTTCGACGAGGTCGAGAAAGCGGCGCCAGAGGTCTTCAACGTGCTGCTGCAGGTACTCGATGACGGCCGCCTGACCGACGGTCAGGGGCGGACGGTGGATTTCACCAACACCATCATCGTCCTGACCTCGAACCTGGGAAGCCACGCGCTGGCCGCCCAGCCCGACGGCGCCGACGTCGAGGAGGTCCGCGATCTGGTGATGGCGGACGTCCGGGCCCATTTCCGCCCCGAGTTCCTCAACCGGCTGGACGAGATCATCCTGTTCCACCGGCTGGGACGCGGCGACATGACCGGCATTGTCGACATCCAGCTTCAGCGGCTGGAAACGCTGCTGGCCGAGCGCAAGATCACCATCGAGCTGGACGAGGCGGCCAGGATCTGGCTCGCCGACGCGGGCTACGATCCGGTCTACGGCGCGCGGCCGCTGAAGCGGGTGATCCAGCGCAACCTGCAGGACCCGCTTGCCGATCTGATTCTGAAGGGCGAGGTAATGGACGGCGACCCGGTCACGGTCACCGCCCGCGACGGCCACCTGATCGTCAACGGCCACGACGTGGACAGTACCGTCTATAGCGCCTTCAGGAACTCCGGCGGCACCGGCATCGCGCCCGGCAGCACCACGATCAACTGATCCTTCGCGCCGTGCGGAAAGGCGGCGTCTGCGAGCGTGTCGCCTTTTCCGCCGGGGCACGGGACATTACCGGCGATCCCGGATCGTCACGACCTCCACACCCACCGCACTGGCGATGTTCTTCCAGGCAGCGTCGGCGGTCCACGCGGGCAGCCCGTCCCGCAGGGCCAGGGCGAGGCAGAAGCGGTCACCCAGCGACAGGCCTGATTCGGCGGTGATGGCGCGCAGGCCGCCGGCGATCCGCGCCAGCGCCTTGTCTGCCGGTTCCACCGTCAGCGGCAGCGGGTCCAGCATGGCGTCGACCTCTGGCACCGGCATGCCGAGCCGGACGAAGTGGCTCAGCACCTCCGCGTAGTTGAAAACCCCGATCCGCGCGGAGGCCAGTACGTTCGCGACCTTGGCACTGCCAGGTTCTCCTTTCAACAGGGCCAGAAGCGCGGAAGCGTCGAGGACGACCTCGTTCACTCGCCGCTTTCCGCACGGCGGCGGGCGAGGAACGCGTCCACCGATGCCTCCGGGTTGCCCTCGGTGAACCGCCGGGCGATGGCCTGCGCGCGCGCGACAGCCTGGGAGGCGGTGCGCAGGATCACGCCGTCCTCGGTTTCCTCGAGGAACACGGGGCCGCCGCCGGTCAGGCCGAGCCGCTTGCGAATGGAGGCCGGCAGGCTCAGCCGGCCGTTCGGCGTAATGTTGACCTGAATCGTCATGGGTGACCCTCTAAACCATGGTGTGGCTTGATCGTTAATCTAAACCATATCTCCGATTGTGGGCAAGACTGGTATATAAGTGACACAGTTGACTTCATATGCCACGAATCCCGCATAATGCCGGGACTCACAGATTTGCTGCTCATCGCTGTGCGGCGTGCTCGCCTCGGCAACTGCGGAGACGGCGCAACTCGGAAATCTAGGGAAACCTACTCCGCGCTTGCGACCAGTTGCCTGGTCACCGGCAGGGCCGCCATATGGCCCTCGACCGCTTCCATGGCGGTCTTGAACGAGTCCAGCTCCTTGCCCGCGAGTGCGCGGCCCGCCGGCATCTTGATGCCGCGTGGATCGACCTGCTTGGCGTCCTTCAGCACCTCGTAGTGCAGGTGCGGTCCGGTGGAGCGGCCGGTGGTGCCGACGTAACCGATAACGTCGCCTTGCCGGACGCGGGCGCCGTTCTTGATGCCCTTGCCGAAGCCGCTCATATGCGCATAGGCGGTGGCGTAGGTGCCGTTGTGGCGGATGCGGACATAATTGCCGTAGGCGCCCTTCGGGCCGGCCAGCTCGACGGTGCCGTCGCCGGCGGCGTGGATCGGCGTACCCTTGGCGGCGCCGAAATCCAGGCCCTTGTGCATCTTGGTATAGCCCAGGATCGGGTGCTTGCGGTTGCCGAAGCCGGAGGTGAGCCTGGCGCCGTCGATCGGCGTCTTGAGCAGCGCCTTGCGCACGCTCTGGCCCTTCTCGTCATAGTAGTCGGCGTTGCCGTCGTCGCTGGTGGTGTAGAGGTAGAGGTGGTGCGGCTTGCCGCTCAGGGTCAGGCCCGCATAGAGCAGCGGGCCGGTCTTGACCATCTGGCCCTTGTCCTCGTAGCGGTCGAAGAAAATCTCGAAGCTGTCGCCCGGCTGGATTTCGCGTTGGAAGTCCACGTCCCACGAATAGATGCGGATGAATTCCGAGATCACGTTGTGCGGCACGCCGGCCTTCTGCATGGCGACGTAGAGACTCTCGTCGATCTCGCCGCCGGCACGGGTGGCGTGGGTGTCGAGCTTGATCGCCTCGACGGCGCTGGCGAACGAGCCGTCGTCCTGCCGCGCCACGCGGACCGCGCTCTCGACCTCGGATTGCAGGCGGATGGCCTGCAGGGTCTGCTCGTCCGTGGTGGGATCGTCGTGGCCGAAGGTCAGCTCGATCTCCTGGCCTTCCCGAAGACGGCGGACATTGAGATGCTCGGACAGGGCGGTGATGGCGCTGTGCGCGTCGGCCAGCTCGACGCCGGCCTTGACCAGCACGCCGGCCAGCGTGTCGCCGCGCATGATGCGCGCCTGCTTCACCGGCGAGGTATCGACTTCCTCGAGCAGCACGCGGGCGATCGGGCTGCCGTCGCTCATCGGGCCGGTCAGGCTCAGGCCCGGCTGGCCGCTGCGGGCGCTCGGACCCATCGACGCGATCATCGAGAAGGGCGAGGGAACCGACCCGGCTGTCGCCGCGTTATAGGAATTGTAGACGGAGAAATTGGCGTGGACGCCGATCCCGACCGTGGCGCCGACGAGCATGACCAGGGCGGCTGTGCGCGCGAACCAGGCCGGCGAGCCTACATGACGGTGCAAATCAAGCTGCACCGAAGGCTGGATGTGATCTAACCGGCTGTTCTCGTTGGTCATTCAGCGTCCGATATCTTCCGTCTCTCCACGAAAAAACAACGCCACCGCGCCGGCTTCTCCAAAGAAGTCAGTGTGACTGTCACAAAAGATGCAGGCCGTGCGACTCGGTGTCAACGCCGAACGCCCCTGTGGATAAGTTTTTTGTGAGTAACTCCGTGGGGCGACCGGACAGCGCAACATTGACTTGCCCGGCCGCGAGCCGATATAGACGCCGTCCGTGGGGCCATAGCTCAGTTGGGAGAGCGCTAGCTTTGCAAGCTTGAGGTCGTCGGTTCGATCCCGTCTGGCTCCACCATTTTATCTTTTCAACGCTGTTTTCTGGCACAGTCACGCGAGTGGCCTGTGATGGTCAGTGTCGCGTTGGAGGGCTCGTTCGATGACTGACTTCGATCAGCGTGCCGCGTTCTGGTTCACCCTCAGTATTGGTGATGGTGCCGGCCAAACTGCCATATTCCAGGAAGTGGCCGGGCTGGCGCCGGAACTGGATAACGAACAGATCGCCGAAGGTGGGGTGAACCGCTTTGTCCATAGGTTGCCGGCGGCCGTTCGTCACCACAACCTCCTGCTGAAGCGCGGAATCGCTTCGACTTCCAACGATGTCGTAAAGTGGCTCGGGGATGCCATGACAGGCGGCCTCGAGCAGACGCTGGTGTTCCGAGACGTTGTATTGACCTTGCGTGGCGGCAAGGGCGAGCCGTTACGAGTCTGGTCGATGCGCGGTGCCTATCCGCTGCGCTGGGAGATCCAGGACGGGTTCGGCGCAGGCGATCAGATTGCGATCGACGTGGTGGAACTTGCCTGCAATTCGATCGAACATGCAGGCTGAACAGGCCGCGCCGCCGCTTCCGCGGTTCCGGCATCACCCCGCCGGGTAGAGAATTTTCTTCGACGCCTTGTCGATGGCGCCCATGACGTCCTTGGACAAACGGCCGTCTGCTTCTGGCGGAGCCGATCCCGACCACATGCGCTATGTTTTTTACGTGGTAAATTATCCGGGACGGCAATGTCACGGTTCCTTAGATTGGGGCGAACGGATGAACGCAGGCAAAACTCCATGACGATCAGTAACGAGTGTGATTTTGATGCCGTCGTTGTCGGCGCCGGATTTGGCGGCATGTACATGATGCATCTGCTGGCCCAGCGGGGCTTCAAGGCGCGCGGGATCGAACGCGGCGGCGACGTCGGCGGCACCTGGTATTGGAACCGTTACCCGGGGTGCCAATGCGATGTCGAGAGCATGGAGTACTCCTATCAGTTCTCCGACGAACTCCAGCAGAAATGGAACTGGACGCAGCGTTACGCCGGGCAGCCCGAAATTCTCCGCTATGCCAACCACGTCGCCGATGCGTTCGACTTGCGAAGGCGCTTTACATTCAACACATCCGTCACGGCGGCGACCTATCATGACGACGAGAAAGTCTGGCACGTCGGCACCGATACCGGCGAGACGGTGACCGCCCGTTTCCTGATCATGGCCACGGGCTGCCTGTCCGCGACCAACACGCCGGCTTTCGCCGGGCTGAACGACTTCGCGGGACCGACCTATCACACGGGCGCGTGGCCCCATGACGGCGTTGATTTTTCCGGCCAGAAAGTGGCCGTCATCGGCACCGGCTCGTCGGCGGTTCAGTCGATCCCGCTGATCGCCAGGCAGGCCGCCGACCTAACGGTATTCCAGCGGACCGCCGCTTACACGATCCCGGCGCGGAATATGCCGCTCGACCCCGAAAGAGCGGCGCAAATCAAGGCCAATTACAAGGAGTTCCGGGCACGCGGCGCCCTGTCGCCGGCCGCGTTCGGCGCCGACTATCCGCGCAATCTCGACTCGGTGCTGGATGCCACGCCCGAGGAGCGCGAAAGGCGGTTCGAGGAATACTGGCAGCATGGCGGCTTCATGTTCCTGGCCGCCTTCAGCGACATATCGTTGAACATGGACGCCAACAGACTGGCCGCCGACTTCGTCCGCGGCAAGATCCGCTCGATCGTGACCGACCCGGACGTGGCGGAATTGCTGTGTCCCGACACGGTGTTGGGGTGCAAGCGCCTGTGCGCCGACAATGGCTACTACGAGACCTACAATCTGCCGCACGTGCATCTTGTCGACGTTTCCAGCCACCCCATCGAGAAACTGACGGCCAAAGGCATCGTGACGAACGGCAAGGAATATGAATTCGACGCCATTGTCTTCGCCACGGGCTTCGATGCCATGACCGGGTCGCTGCTGAACTGCAACATCGTCGGCAGGGATGGCCTGCCGCTTCGGCAGAAATGGGCGGCGGGTCCCGGCAATTATCTGGGTCTCATGACCACGGGCTTTCCCAATATGTTCACCATTACCGGGCCGGGCAGCCCCTCGGCGCTGGCGAACCTGATCACCGGCATCGAACAACATGCCGAGTTCATCACCGGGCTGATCGCCTGGGCGGATGCCCGGGGTCACAGGACCGTTGACGCCATCCAGGAAGAAGAAGATCGCTGGGTCGAGATCGTCAACCAACGCGCGAACTTCACGCTGTATCCCAACTGCAACTCCTGGTACCTGGGCGCGAACGTGCCCGGCAAGCCACGGGTATTCATGCCGTATATCGGCTTTCCCGACTACAGCAAGAAACTGCGCTCGGTTGTCGCGAGCGAGTATGAGCAGTTGATGTTTGCCTAGTCGTGCAGAACGTAGTGGTTCAGCGCCGCGGAGCGTTCAAAGGCTGCGGCACGCCGATGAGCACCAATGCCACCAGTCCTTCGACAAGCAGGTTCAGGATGAGCGCGCCGGTGTAGAGGTTTTTCATTTTTCCTCGGCCCTCCATGCCCTGAACCAGCTCAACGCGCTGAATATCTTGCTCATGAACCCGGCGTCGGCCAACTCGACGATCGTGCCGTCCGGATCATAGAACGCGATGATGCTCGACGATGAGTCGTCGCCCGAGCAGCAGGGCGTTATGTCCGACAGGAATTGCACGCCCTGGGATTTCAGCGTGGCGACATCGGCCTCGATATCGCCGGTGAGAAAGGCGGTGCGGTGCATGCCGATGTGATTGACCGGGATCGGATAGGCGCGTTCGGGGTCGTAGGGCCTGATCCATTGCACCAACTCCACGGTCGAATCGTCGCTTCGGTGCGTGAGCAGCGCGCCGTTGATCTCGAATCCCTCCTCGAAACCCATCGCCCTGGCGACGTCGATTGAATCGGTCGAGGCCAGCTTCTCCGCGACGTCATAGCCCATCATCTGGTACCAGGCTTGGGAACGCTCGAAGTCGCTGACGTTGATGTTGAGCCGGTTGACGCGGGTGATGTGCGTTGTTTCGGTCTTTTCGTCTTTGCCCTCCAGCTCGATCAGTTCATAGAAAATGCCGTCGGGGTCGGTAAAGATCGCAAACGATGTGCCATCGGAACGGACGGCTGGCGGCGAGAGGAACTTGACACCAATCCGCGTCATGTACTGGTAATCAGCCGAAATATTGGTCGTATACATCGCCGCTTTGGCCATACCGAGGTGATTGATCCGGGCGTATGGCGGCGCGTCATTCCTGGGAATCTTGAATTCGATGAGGTCGATGATGCCGCCGTCGAAACCACCCGGCCCGATCAGCTCGCCGTGCAGCAGGTAACCGCCGGCGAAGTCCCCCTGGGAGCCGTCATAGGACGTCGGCGTCTCGATGCCGATGGCCTGCGCCATGGCGTGCGTGTTGGTGTCGGGAAACCTCGAAATGGTCTCGAAACCCAGCTTCCCGTAGAACGCGCGGGACGCGCGAAAATCGCTGACATTGGCGTTGAAGTGGATGCGCGACTGAACGTGCATTTCCAAATTGGCGACCTGCTTGACCCGGACGGAGACCGAACTTCCCGGCGGGCCGTCCACAACGACTGAAATCTCGTTGTCCTTGACGAGCGCGACCGGAAACTCGGACTGCAGCGGGTCCGTGAAACCGCCGAGGCTGGCGACCGTCTCCCCATTGAGCCGGACGATCGCGCGCGCCTCCCGGCTGTCGCTGGTGACAATCAGTCTCGCCGCGCCGGGCACGCCGAAAAACGACTCCTGGCCGGCCGTCGGGCTGGCCGCGTCCTGGTGGTGCGTGGAAAGATGGCGGGTAAAATCAATTCGGACCGCATTCTTGTACGGGGGAACGAGGCTCACGACTATTGCCAGTATGGCCACGAGGCCCACCAAACCCGCGAGCGCTATCGCGAGACGTTTCAGCCACGACTTCTTCTTCAATCTGTGTTCCCTCGAAACGTCTCATCGCCCGCGCCCGCGGTCCGAACCGAAGGCCTGGCCGTGAACATCGCCACCTGCGTCGTCGCGCGGCGGGTCCGGCCGACGTTCACCCCATCGGATAGAGGATTTCCTTCGACACCTTGTCGATGGCATCCATGACGTCCTTGGGCAGCGTCATGTCGGCGGCGGCCAGTATGTCCGGCACCTGTTCCACCGTGGTCACCCCGACGATGGTCGAGGCGACGAAGTCGTGCTGCTTGCTCCAGGCCACCGCCATGGTCACCGGCGACATGCCGGCCTCGGCGGCGATGTTCATGTAGCGGGCCGTGGCGTCCAGGCTCCTGTCGTTGACGTACCGCTTCGCCATGGCCGCCTGGCGGCCGCCCATGCCGAGATAGTTGCTGAAGCGGGCGCCTTCGGGGCGGGCGCCGTTGTTGTACTTGCCCGACAGCACGCCGCCGCCGATCGGCGAGTACGGGATCAGGCTGACGCCCTCGTGGCGGCAGGCGGCGGCAAGTTCGTCCTCGAAGCGCCGGTTGTTCAGGCTGAAATTGTTCTGGATGGTCTGGTGGCGCGCATAGCCGCCGCGCTCGGAGGCGGCGATGGACTTCATCAGGCCCCAGGTGGTCTCGTTGGAGCAGCCGACGATGCGCACCTTGCCGGCGCGGATCTGGTCGTCCAGCACTTCCATGGTCTCGTCATAGGGCGTGCCGTGGTCGGGCCAGTGGGTCTGGTAGAGGTCGACATAATCGGTGCCCAGCCGCTTCAGGCTGGCGTCGAGCGCGCGGGTGATGTTGTGGCGGTCGAGCGCGGTCATGCCGGCGCGCATGGCGCCCTTGATCCAGCCGTGGCTGGGGCCGCACACCTTGGTGGCGAGGATGATGGAATCCCGATCCTTGGTCTTCAGCCACTTGCCGAAGAACTCCTCGGTGCGGCCGGCATATTTCGGGTCCGGCGGCACCGGATAGTTCTCGGCGGTATCGAAGAAATTGATGCCCGCGTCGAGCGACATGTCGAGCACGCGCAGCGAGGTTTTCTCGTCGGCCTGGTTGCCGAACGTCATGGTGCCCATGCAGATGTCGGACACGGTGATCGGGCTCTTGCCCAGGCGGCGGTACTGCATCCCCAAATTCCTCCCCAAAGATGAATCGCGGCGGCAGCTTACGGGCGCGCGACGCTATTGGCCAGTGTCCCGTTCCAGCCGGTAACTTGCAGTGATGCGGCGGCGGATCAGCGGGTGCTATGGTGCGCCAAGCCACCGATCGTTTTCAACGTTCGGCCAGCGTGCTACATCGTGGGGACAAGATCGGAGGAAAGCCGGGATGAAGCCTGAAGGGGATATCGTTTCAGCCTCCCACGGCAAGGCGGCGCGGGAAAGGACCATCCCCAAGCGCCACGGCCTGCTGCGCCTGATCCGCCACCACAAGAAGTCGGTGGATCTGCCCGCCGGAACCGTCGCGGCCGACCAGGAAGCATCGGCCACCAGCGTCCGCACCGTCTCATACGACGCCGCCGACCTGCGCGAACACGACGGCGTTGCGCCGCCCGATCTGGCCGGGCTGCGCAACAGCAGCGACGTGCTGTGGATCGACGTCACCGGCCTGAGGGACACGCAAACCATCGAGGAGATCGGCGCCGCCTTCGGCATCCACAAGCTGACGCTCGAGGACATCGTCAACACCCATCAGCGGCCCAAGGTCGAGACGTTCGACCACTACGTCTTCATCGTCATGAAGATGCTGGACCATTCCGACGCCGGCCTGACCGAGCAGATGTCGATCATCGTCGGCAACGATTACCTGATCACCTTCCAGGAACGGGCGGGCGACTGCTTCGACCCGACCCGCGCCCGGCTCAAGCGGGTAGGCGGCCAGCTCCGCTCGGAGGGGCCGGACCGGCTGGCGCACGCGCTGATCGACGCGGTGATCGACAATTTCTTCCCGCTGCTCGAGCACTATGGCGAGGTGATCGAGACGCTGGAGGACCTGGTGGTCTCGGCCCCCGAGCCGTCCCATGTGCAGCGGCTCCATTCGATCAAGCGCGACCTGCTGGAGATCAGGCGGGCGGTGTGGCCGACGCGCGAGCTGGTCAACGCGCTGATCCGCGACGAGCACCAATTATTCCGCGACAGCACCCGCATCTATCTGCGCGACTGCTACGATCACGCCATCCAGCTGATGGACATCGTCGAGACCTACCGCGAGATCGCCTCCGGCCTGCTCGACGTCTACCTGTCGAGCATGAGCGCGCGGATGAACGAGATCATGAAGGTGCTGACCATCATTGCCACCATCTTCATCCCGCTGGGTTTCTTCGCCGGCGTCTGGGGCATGAACTTCGACTACATGCCCGAGCTGAAAAGGCCGTGGGCCTATCCGGCGGCGCTCGGTTTCATGTTTGTGACCGCCTGCCTGCTGGTCGTGTTCTTCTGGCGCAAGGGCTGGCTGGGCGAGAGGAAGCCCAAGGCGCTCAGATAAGCGGAAGGCGGATGGGCCTGTTCAGCCGTGGCCCGCATGGGGCCAGTGCGACGGACTCAGGATCACGCCGGTCAGCGCCTGGGCCAGGTCCCGCAGGCCCGCGGCGTGGGCTTCGCGCACCAGATACTCCAGCCCGTCCAGGATGGCGTCGGCCGCCTCCTCGGCGGTCTCGTGCGCCAGGAGGTGCCGGCGGTCCGGGTCGGGGCCATCGCTGCCGAGATGCTGCACTTGGCGGTCTCCATCGGGTCCGGCCGCGCCGGACGAAATCATGATGGTGTCAGTCAACAGCAATCGGCGTCACGGCGAAACCTAGCCAATCCAGTAGGTTTTGACAGTCCAGCCGGAAACGATCGGCGCGATCAGGGGGCGATCAGGCCCATCCGGATCGCCTTGACCACGGCGGCGACCCGGGAATTGACACCCAGCTTCTTGCAGACGTTCTGGATGTGGAACTTGACGCTGTGCTCGGAAATGCCCAGGCGCTCGGCCGCCTCGGCGTTGTTCAGCCCCTCGACCACGCGCAGCAGCACGTCGCGCTCACGCGCCGTCAGCGCCGACCCCGTCAGGGTGTCGCCGGCGTCCTCCAGCGCGGTGTAGGCCTGGTGGAACTGCACCGCCAGCACGCGGCCGATGTGCAGGTCGCTGGCGGACACGCCCCGCCGCCTGCCGCGCATGAGGCTGACGCCGTTGACCTGGCCGAACGGGCCATGGATCGGCACGGTGACGCCGTCGAACAGCGAGGCATCGCGGATCTCCTCCAGCAGACGCTTCTGGCGCTTGCTCAGGTCCATGGCGCCGGTGACCGCGTCCCATTCGAACGGCAGCCGGTTATGCACCAGCCAGTCGGCCATGGGGTCGATCTCCTCGTATTTCTCGGCGTCGTAGCGGGCGAACCAGTCGCGCGGGATCATGGTGAACACGATCACGTCCGCCGAAGGTCCACGGGTCATGGGATTGGGGAAGCCGAAATAGTGCACGCGGTCGAAGCCCAGCGACAGCACGGCGTTCCGGAACCCCTCGATCAGCGCGTCACGGGTCGCCGCCAGCGCGGTGGTCTGGAAAAACTCGTCGACGAGCATCAGCGGACCGGCTCGGGCACGCGGGCGCGCGCCATCGATTCAATCGGCCGCGGCCAATCGCTGCTGCCACCCCGAAGGGCGAGACGCCGGCGCAATCGATCCCCCCTCCGCCAGCCTGCCGGCCAAGGTGCTCTTTTCGAGACGTCCCCTGGGCGACCTGCGTGTTGTCCTCGGCTGCATTTAGCGGACAAACCGCCAGGCCGCGCAAGTGAAAATATACAACCTTTAAGTGTGCTTGTTACAGTTCCGTGACAGAACCGCAGGGCACCCCGGCGCTTACCCTGTTCGCGGCGCCCGCGACGTCATGTATAAGCAAACCAGTGGTCCACCAGGCAAGCGAGGAAGGTTGATGTTCGGACAGATGCAGGATGTTCCCCTGCTGGTTTCTTCCCTGATCGACTATGCGGAAAAATTCCATGCGGAGCAGGAAATCGTCACCCGCACCCTGCAAGGGCCGATCCACCGCTACACCTACGCTGACGCCGGCCGGCGTTCGCGCCAGCTGGCGAAGGCGCTGATCGCGCTGGGGGTGAAGGAGGGCGACCGGGTCGGCACGCTGGCCTGGAACACCTACCGGCATTTCGAGGCGTGGTACGGCATCACCGGCATCGGCGGCGTCACCCACACGCTCAATCCGCGCCTGTTCGCCGAACAACTCGCCTACATTATCCATCATGCCGAAAACCGGTTCATCATCCTCGATCCGACCTTCACCGGCATGATCGAGGGCATCATCGACCAGATCCCGACGGTGGAAGGCTTCATCATCCTGGCCGACCGGGCGGACATGCCCGCGACCAGCCTGCCCAAAGTGATCTGCTACGAGGACCTGATCGCCGCCCAGGACGCCGACTACCAGTGGCCCCAGCTCGACGAGCGGGCGGCGGCGGCCATGTGCTACACCTCGGGCACCACGGGCAATCCCAAGGGCGTGCTCTACACCAACCGCTCCTGCGTGCTGCACGCGCTGTCGGCGGCGCTGCCCGACGTCATGGGCTGCGGCTCGCGGACCACGATCATGCCGGTGGTGCCGCTTTTCCACGCCAATGGCTGGGGCATCGCCCATTTCGCGCCGATGACCGGCGCCAAGATGGTGCTGCCCGGCAAGGAGATGGACGGCGCCAGCATCTACCAGCTGCTGACCGAGGAGAAGGTCAACCTGACGGCCGCCGTGCCCACGGTCTGGCTGATGCTGCTGCGGCATCTTCAGGAAAACGATCTGGACCTGCCCCATCTGGAGCGCGTCGTCATCGGCGGCTCGGCGGCGCCGCGGTCGATGATCGAGGCGTTCGAGGCGAAGTACGGCGTCACGGTGGGCCACATCTGGGGCATGACCGAGATCAACCCCATCGGCTCCATGGGCACGCCCAAGGCGTCCATGGAAGGCATGGACTACCAGGACCAGCTCGACCTGAAGATGAAGCAGGGCCGCGGCATGTGGGGCGTCGACCTGAAGATCACCGACGACGAGGGCAACCGCCTGCCCTGGGACGGCGAGACCGCCGGCCACCTGATGGTGCGCGGCCCGTGGGTGGTCAGCGAATATTACAAGGGCGAGGGCGGCCAGATCCTCGACGACGAAGGCTTCTTCGACACCGGCGACATCGCCAACATCGACACATACGGCTACGTCCAGCTCACCGACCGGGCCAAGGACGTGATCAAGTCCGGCGGCGAATGGATCAGCTCCATCGACCTGGAGAACACCGCCGTCGGCCACCCCGAGATCGCCGAGGCGGCGGTGATCGGCGTCTATCACCCGAAATGGGACGAGCGCCCGCTGCTGGTCTGCGTCCGCGTCGCCGGCGCGGCGGTCTGCAAGGAGGACATGCTGGAATTCATGACCGGCAAGGTCGCCAAATGGTGGATGCCCGACGACGTGGTGTTCGTCGAGGAACTGCCCCACACGGCCACGGGAAAACTGCTGAAGATCAAGCTGCGCGAGCAGTTCAAGGGGTACAGGCTGCCGACATATTGAAAGGATGTTGGTTGTCCCGCCGAGAGAATATGATCCCCCGTTCAGGAGATGAAGCATGAGCGAAACCCATCGTATCACCGTCGATCCCGAACAATGCGGCGGCAGGCCCTGTCTGCGCGGCCTGCGTATCCGCGTGCGCGACGTGCTCGATCTGCTGGCCGCCGGCGCCAGCCGTGAGGAAATTCTCGAGGATTATCCGCTGCTGGAGGACGGCGACATCACCGCGGCGCTGGAATATGCGGCGCGGCAGAACGACCATCCGGTGCTGCACGTGGCCTGATGCGTTTCCTGGTCGACGCGCAGCTTCCCCCCGCGCTGGCGCGCTGGCTCACCGCCAAGGGGCACGAGGCGGCGCATGTCGGCGACCTAGGGATGCGAGCTGCGTCCGACGCCGCGATCTGGGACTATGCGCTTGCCTCGTCCTCGGCGATCGTCACAAAAGACGAGGACTTCGCGCAGCGCAAGGTGCTGAACGACGCCGCTCGTCGTCTGGATCAGGCTGCCGAACACGCGGCGACGCGATCTGCTGGGTTGGTTCGAGGTGGTGCTGCCGGACATTCTCGCCGCGCTGGCGCGCGGCGACACCTTGGTCGAGGTCATATGAAGGCCGCTACTGCCACGTGCGGCTCGCCGACCGGGACAAACGCCCGCTGGTGGTCCGCGTCCGGACCCCGTCTCGAGCATGTGCACGCAGGACATCCTGGAACTCATGACCGGCAAGTTCGCCAAGTGGATGCCCGACGACGTGGTGTTCGTCGAGGAACTGCCGCACGCGGCCACCGAAAGCTGCTGAAGATCAAGTTGCGCGAACAGTTCAAGGGCTACAAACTGCCGACGTATTGATGAGGCGAGGAGCGTCGTTCGCGGGCGCCCCTCTGCCTGATGCAGCCAGGCCATTTTTTTCGAGTTGGCTTTGTGGGTTGGGGATAGTCGATGCGTATACGGGCTTGCGCCATGGCCGCGGCTCTATTTTGTTGGTTGGCTGGCTATCCGGCTGGTGCCTCGCAAGACGTTCAGTACGGCCCTCCCGCCGATTGGGTCGCACCGGCGCCGGCGCCGACCAATACCGCGGCGCCCAGCGGCGCGCCGATCCAGGCGTTCTACTTCGATTGGCAGATTCGGTTGGGCTTGGGCGAAGACCAGACCTATACGGCGCAGCGGCTGAAGATACTGACGCCCGAGGGGCTTGCCGTAGGCAATCTCGCCTTGACGTGGAACCCGGGCAGCGAGGACATCACCATCCACGGCCTGAAGATCACGCGCGAGGACCGCGTGATCGATGTTCTGGCAACGACGCAATTCCAGGTCATCCAGAGGGAGGACCGGCTGGACTACGCCATGCTGGACGGGAAACTCACCGCCACCATGCAGATACCCGGTCTTCAGGTCGGTGACGAATTCGAGTTCGCGGCGACGGTCCGGCGGCGCGACCCGGTGTTCGGCGACCGCTCCAGCGGCCTCACGCAACTGCCGATGATGACCATACCAGGGGCATATCGCGCCCGCTTCACCTGGCCGGACGACAAAGTCGTACACTGGCGTGTGTCGCCCGACATGGTCGAGGAGAGGCCGGTCGTAAGGGACGGCCGGCACGAGGTGACCTATGAGATTCGGGACCCGAAACTGGTCGTCACCACGGACGGCGCTCCCGCGCGCTTCAATGTCCGTCGTCTGATCGAGTATTCCGGTTTCACCGACTGGTCGGATGTATCCGACGTGCTCTGGCCACTCTTCGACAAGGCCTCGACGCTGCCTCCAGACTCGCCGGTCCGCGGCGAAGCGGCCAGGATCGCCGCCTCGACGCCCGATCCCGCCGCGCGCGCGGAGGCCGCGCTGGCTCTGGTGCAGGACCGCATCCGCTACGTCTATGTGGGTCTGGATGGCGGCAACTACCGGCCCGCAGGCGCCGATGAAACCTGGAATCGCCGCTTCGGCGACTGCAAGGCGAAAACCGCGCTGCTGATCGCGTTGCTGCGGGAACTGGGCATCGCGAGCGAGGCCGTGCTGGTCAATTCCATGGGCGGCGACGGCATCGACCAGCGCTTGCCCACGCCGGCGGCGTTCGATCACGTCCTGGTCCGCGCGACGGTGAACGGGCGGGCCTACTGGCTGGACGGGACGCACATCGGCGAACGGCTCGAAACGCTGCCACCGCCGGTGTTCCGGTGGGCGCTGCCGCTGCGGTCGAGCACGGTGCACCTGGAGGCGGTGGCGCCGGAAGCGCCGAAACTGCCCGACTTCATCCAGGTTCTGGACGTGGATGCGCGCGCCGGATTCGACGTTCCCGCCAAGGTCGCCACACAGCAAATCCTGCGGGGAGAAGGCGTGGTGGCGCTGAAGACCCGGCTTTCCGCCATGGCGCCCGAGGACGCACAACGTGCCCAGGATGCGTTCTGGCGGCAGACGATGCCGTGGGCCGAGCCCGGCACCACCGACTGGCGCTACGACGCGCAGCGGGGGGTGATGGTCCTGAGCATGACGGGCGAGGGCAAGCTGAGCTGGGAAGGTGACGCCCTCGAGGGTCGCAGACACGACATTTTCGACGCCGGATTCATTCCGCCGACTCCGCTTCGGCGGCCGAAGGAACAGGATCAGACGGCGCCATGGGTGACGAACTTTCCCTCCTACAGGTGCTGGGCGACGACCATCAAGTTGCCGCCGGAATCGGCACAATGGCGATGGAGCTACGATGCCGATCCCGTCAATCAGCGGCTTGGCGGCATTGCCTACTGGCGCCAGGCGAGCCTTGAGGACGGCGTCATGCGCACCGTCATGAGCAAGCGGACCGACGTGTCCGAGATTTCTCCAGCCGAAGTGCAGGAGCTCAACGACGCCATCCCGACCTTCAACAAGTACGTGTCCAGCGTCTATCAGATCGAGGCGCCGACGCGCGCCGCCAACACCGTTTCCGCCGCCCGTCCGGCAGCCTCGCCGCCGCCTGTGGACTGGTCTGGCGCGAGTGTGCCGTGCATGGCCTCCGACGAACCGCCGGCGGCGGAAGCTTCCCGCAAAACCGCGGCGCCCGATGAACCGAAGCCCGCGAAGGGCGCCGAAAAGAAGGGCGGTGATGACGCCCCAGGCCTTGACGGTGAAATCACCGAGCCTCGTCAGGACCTCGACCAGCCGATTACCCAGCCGCCCTATCCGTTCGAGGCGCTGTATGCCCGTCAGGAGGGGTCTGTCATCCTCGGCTTCACCGTCAGGAAGGACGGGAGCGTCGATGCCGCCACTATCAAGGTGGACGAAACCAGCGGTTACCCCATACTCGACATCGCTGCCATGAACCACGCCGCGACGTGGCGCTTCCTGCCCGCGACCAGGAAGGGCGAAGCGGTCGATGCGCCGCACCAGTTCAGGGTGGTGTTCGAGATCAGGAAGCGGCAGGAGGAGATGCCGCATCTCGGCGACATTCTGCCCCAGACCCCGGCCATCTTTCGCGAGGACTACCAGTTTTCCGGCAGCGGCGAAGGCGCGGGCGGGGCGTCCGCGCCGGCGCAGGATTCTCAGTTCCCGATCACCCAGCCGCCCTATCCCGCCGACGCGGTGGCGGCCGGGCAGGAGGGCGACGTCATCCTGCAGTTCACGGTCGAGGCCGATGGCTTCGTCGATCCCAACACCATCGTGGTAAAGAAGAGCAGCGGTTTCCCGTCACTGGACCAGGCGGCGGTCAACGAGGCGGCCGTCAACTGGCGCTTCCGTCCCGCCATGCAGGCTGGCAAGCCGGTGGCCGCCCCGCACCGGTTCAGGGTGGTGTTCGCGTTGGACAAGGCGAACGAGGGGAGTGAGTCACGCCCGGACGTGGACTGACGCCTCTTCAGCCCCAGACGTCGGTGCCGTCCTTCTCGACCTGCAACAGGCGGGGAAGGTCATGGCTGAGGACCTTTTCCACGTGCAGCTGCATCATGTGCCGGTCCGGCGCGTCGAATTTCGCGATCTCGGCGGCGAGGCGCTCGGGTGACGGCGGGCCGCCCATGCGCTGGGTCAGGAACGTCTCGGTGAAGCGGGTCAGCAGGTCCATGCTCTGGACGATCTCGATCGTTCCCCTCAGCGTCACCTGGCGGCCGATATTCTCCGGGTCCCAGATGCAGAAGCATGCCGCCGGGTTGCGCCGCCACGCATGGTATTTGGCCCGGTTGGTGGTCGAGGTGATGGTGATGACGCCGTCGACCAGCACGTAAACCACCACCGCCGATACCGGCTTGTTGTCTTTGGTGACCCAGGAGACCACGGCGTTCTGGGCCTTGCCGAGAATCCGTTCGACCTCGGCGTCCTCGAGGACGAACGGGGCGATCTCGCGCCTGGCGAACCAGGCGGGTCGCGTGGATTTTTCACTCAAGCTCGATTCTCCCGGCTGCGGCACGATGACGGCCGAGGCTATCGCACGGGATATCAATAATCATCGATTAATTTATTCCCTGATGCCGCTTACGCGCTGTTTTCCGCAAGACCGGCCCTCTAGAATATGCGCCACGGGAACGCGAAACGGGAGCAACCGCATGAAAGTCGATCCGAGAAAGACCTGGGCCGCCGTCGAGGCCGCCTATGAGGCCGAGACCAATCCGCGCCACAAGAAACTCTTGAAAGAAGTGCGCGACCACATGAAGACCGAGGTCTGCGGCGAGATCGAGCTGCTAATGGCCACGCTGACCGCCGAGCCGCAATACCATATCTGGGGCCAGGGACCGGACCGGGGGCCGAAGGGCCGCCAGGCCGTGCGGGCGTTCTACGAGATGCTGATCGCCTCGGGCGGCACCCTGTTCGAATTCAACGTCGAGAAAATCATCGTCAACGACAACGCGGTGGTGACCGAAGGCCGGCTGCGCAACACCCACCCCGGCGGCGCCCTGCTGGCCGCCGGCGTGACGACGGTGAAGGGCGAGCCGGTCGACGCCGACGCCCGCTACGTGTCCAACGCCCAGCTCCTGACCGTGTGGCCCGCCGACCCGGACGGCAAGCTGATCGGCGAGGACATCTACTTCGGTTCGAACCCGTTCGATGAGCTGGAAAAGCTGGCGCCCGGTGACGTGCCCCGGCCGGTGGCGTTCGAAATCGCCTGAAGGCTGCCCGCGGCGGCTCAATCACTTCGGCCGCGCCAACGCCTGATACTTGATAGCGGCCTGGGCGGGATCGTCGGCCAGAACCGCCAGGGCGGGCGGTATGTCAAGACCGGCGCGGGCCAGGTACAGGCACGCCATGGCTGCGTAACAGCGATGCACCGCCAAGGATCGGAAGCGAAGTGCCACGCTGTCGGCGCCGAATGCGATGTGCGGGTATGGATTGGCCTCCCAAACGACCAGGTTGCCGTCGGGGTCCTGACCGTAATCGAAGGCGACCAGATCCAGGCCCAGGGCGCGCCGTAGCCGGTCGAAGGTGCCGGCATGGGGATTGGGCGCGCAGATGAACGCCAGCTCCTCGGCCAGGGCGTTGTCGTTCACGATCTTGTTGTCGCCGCGCACCTGCCAATGGGCCGATACAATGAGATGAACGCTGACGCCACGGTTCCCGGCCGTCAGATAACGGTATTTTCGGAACAGGCCATCGGCGCTGGACGTGTCGATGAACTGGATCGCGACCGGCTTCCCGGTCTGGCTGAACAACCGCGCCCTGAAGGCCCGGATATCCTCGAAGCTGTCGAGCCGGACGCCCTGGTAGCCATGTCCCCAATCAGGGCGGACGATGAAGGGAAAGCCCAGCTCGGCGGCTGCCCGATCAAGGTCGTCCACCCCGGATAGCGACGTCGTGCGTCCGGCGCGAATACCCAGCGAGCGTGCGGTCGCAAGAGTACAGCTCTTGGCGCTGCCGGTGAGCGCGGCCGGTGGGTTGACGACAGGGATGTCCCGCGCCGCGAACCGTTCCGTGACGGCACATGCCCGGTCATAGGCCCTGGTGGACCAGTGCTGGATCGGATCCTGCAGCCAGGGGACCAGCAGCCGGAAGTCCGATGGGTTGGCCATACGGTTGGAATCGAGCAGCGTCAGCTCGAAACGCGCACGCGCCTGCGGGAAATTCAGAGCCAGCCAGTCAAGGAAACCGGCGTAGAACCATGGTGCTTTCCGGGCCGAGCGCACCAGCAGAATGCCGGGCTCCGGATGCCGCCATCGCGTGTTGAGGGCGGCGTCGCGAGCGGCGACCAGCACGCGGATATTCCGGATACGGTGGCGGACCTTCCGAAGGTAGTCCACCGCGGTCCTGCTCACGTGAACATCCTGTAGCCACCATCGGACATCGGAGCCACCGCATCCGCCAGACCGCGCATGAATACCGGACCTTGCTGCCAGAAAGGCTCGCCGCGCGCCACGCCGATCATGGCGCCGTAGTGGATGGCCCGTGCGTCCAGCGCCTGCATGAAGCTGGGATGGGAAAGCGCCTGGGATTGCTCATCATCGGAACCGGCCGTTTGTCCGAACTGGCTGCCATAGGCAGCGAGGACCTGGACCCGCTCGGTCCAGACCGCGCTGACATCGACCACGAAGCTGGGCGTGAATGGCTCGTGGATCATGTAGTGCAAAAGCGCGCCGGCGCGGTGCGGTGGTCCTTCAAAGACCTTCGCGATCCCGGCCAGGAATACGGCGCGGCGCACCAGCGCCGAGGTTGCTGCGTGATCGGGATGGCGGCCCTCCGGGTAAGGCAACAGGACAATCCGGGGCCGTAGTCTGCGCAGCAAGCCGACCGTGCGCTCGATCGCGTCGTCACTGACCGCGACCCCCGTGTCCGGCAGGCCGAGGGACAGCCGCACCGAAAGGCCCAGCCGCCTTGCGGCTTCGTCCCGTTCCAGCCGCCGGGAATCGACCGTTCCCCGCGTGGCGCGTTCTCCATCGGTGACATCGACGATGCCGACCCGCTGGTCCGCCCTGGCAGCGAGCAGAAGGCTGCCGCTGCAGCCGATCTCAGCATCGTCCGGATGGGGTGAAAACGCCAGGATATCGACGGCACTGACATGGTTCATGGATGGGCTCGCTCGTCAATCGGTCGCGGTCCTGTCAGCGCCCTCCCAGTCACATAGGCGTGCAGCAGGCTGCCCGCCCCGGCAGGAGCAGATGCGGTGGCCGGCTCGGGAACAAGTATGGGAATGGGTGCCTTGCCCAGGACCAGCGTCAGCACCTTGTTGAAGACGAGGGCGTAGAGGGCCGAACTCTTCCCCGCCACCCAGCCGCTGAACAGCGTGTTCGCCAGCAAGGGCAAGGTCACGTCCGGACTCCAGCGGCCGCTCGCCGTCAAAGCGTCGAGTCGTAGGTGGACAGAGCCCAGGAAGAAGCGATGGTCGCGCCCGGTTCTGCCGGTCGCGCAGGCGAAGTGGTCGCCACCGACAACCTCGTGGCGGAGGCGCAGCCTCGCGCCGTCGTCGGGGTCGGAGAAATACAGGGGCAGATAGTCGGGCGGGAGCAGCCCGACGGCACTGGCGATGCCTTGGGATCGCAAGGCCGCGACCTGCGCATTATAGGCGGTGATAAACTCGGGCAGCACGCCGAGCACGTCCTCGATTGCCGATGTCAGCAGACCCTGCGCAAGCAGGTCGGACAGGATGAAATGGGTTCCCTCGATGCCCAGATGGGCACGGAACAATGCGCGGGTGAATCGCAGTCCGTAGGTATGGAGCAGGGCGGGTTGCTCCACGACCATGTTGGAGCGCAGCGATGACAGCCGACCAAGTTGCTGGTCCAGCGAGGACGCGCCGGAGGCGTTCCGGTCGTGCCTGATGTAGCCGGCTATGCGCCGGTAGGCGGCTTCGGTGCGCGCCGGATCCAAGGCGACGAAGCGGGTTTCCATCCGTTCCGTGGCTGGCGCCGTGATCTTCATGGCGCGCCGCGCGCCTCGAAACGGCCAATAGAACCGGCAGGCCAGCTTGTCCGATGCGGCGCGGTCGGTGTCGATCCACAGGAAGGCGGCATGGACGGCTTCCAGTCCTGCTTGCTGCGTCGAGGCGAGCCGGTCCAGGGCACACACCTTGCCCAGTACCGAAGGGCGATAATCGACGTAGATCTGCTGGTGCATGTGGACCAGCGGCTTGCCTCGGGCGCCGCAGGCGCGCGCGAGGCGCTGATCTTCCGGGGCCGACAGGGCGGCGCGAAATGCGGCGGGGTCCGTGTGAATGCCGTTGGAGCGCAGGTAATCCCGGCCTCGGGTCGTCGCCAGCAGGTCGTCAAGGGCCTTTGCCGTCATCCCGTTCACACCGTCCGGGTGGCGGCCACATCAAGGCGCGGCGTTGACGGCCGGGTCGCCGCGATGGCATCCGGATGTGACAGGCGTTCATAAAGCCCCTCATATTCCGCGACGCTTCGCGCTTCGGTAAACGCTTGTGCCCTGGCGACCGCGCCGTTGCGGAGCATCCAATGCCGGTCGGGGTCCGACAACAATGCCACGGCGCGCTCTGCGGCATGGGTGAAATCGCCGCCACGGAACAGCACACCGGAGACATTGTCGGTGACGACCTCGGGAATGCCGCCAACCCTCGGGGCGAGCACCGGCACGCCGGATGCCATGCCTTCAAGGGCGACGAGGCCAAAGCTCTCGTCGAGGCTCGTGAGCACCACAAGATCGGCTTGGGTCAGCAATGACGGCACATCGCGCCGCACGCCTAGATATCGCACTGTCCCATGGGGCGCGGATTGCTCCAGAGCCGAGCGCAGCGCCGGCAGTTCCGGCCCGTCGCCGACCAGCCAGAGTTCGCCGTCCAGCTGCGCGCGCACCACTGCGAAGAGGCGGGCGAGCGATCCCGGTGACTTGACGGCACGGAAGTTTGAGACATGGATCAGGCGCGGTCTCAGCAGCCGTGCCCGGTGCTGCTCGCGCGAGAGGTCGGCGGGCCGGTGCTCGCCCGCCGTTACGAAATTATGAATCACCTGTGGTTCGACCGAGAGCCGCAGCAATGACTGGGCCTGGCGCGCACTGGCCCCCGATACGCTGGTCACCACCGCGACCCGCATGAGCGCTGCGCCAAGCCGCGCCTGTGCCTCGCCGCTGGCGCCGCCTGTCACATCGGTACCGTGCAAGGTGACAATGACAGCGCATCGGGCTCCCAGCGACGATGCAGCAAGCCGCGCACCCATGGACGCGAATGGAATCGCATAGTGAAAGTGGGCGATCTGAATTGCGTGGGCCGCCGTGACCCGGTGCAGCAGCGCCTCGAAGCGATTGAACAGCGCCGGCGGCCATGGCGTGCTGGACGGGTCGTAAAGCCGCGCCGAGTCTGGATCCAGCCGATGGTGCGTGACACCGTCCCCCGCCGGCCACGGCAGGGACGCCGGGCTCAGCAGATGCACCGAATGTCCGCGGCGCGCCAAGGCGGCGGCCAGGCGCACGGCGCTGTGGGCGCTGCCGCCGAGCGTGCTGTGACAGACAATCGCGATTCTCAAGCCGTGGTTCCTCGGCCTGGGTTCAGCCTGCGTATCAGCATGGACAGTCATCTTACCGAAACAACAGGCGCTCGGCCTGCAAGTTGCAAACAAGCCCAAGGACTTGGAACGATAGCACACCGGCCGGATCGAACACTACGTGTCCAACGGCGTCCGAAATCGATGGTCAGGCCATCGCGGCTTTGCCCGAGCCGATCCCTCTGGCACTATGCCCCCCGTGGAAAAGCCATCCAAGCCAAAGGCCGAAGCGGCCCTGTTCGTCACATGCCTCGTGGACCTGATGCGGCCGGAGGTGGGTTTTGCCGCCGCGTCGCTGATCGAGGCGGCGGGATTCGACGTGGTCGTGCCGAAATGGCAGACCTGCTGCGGCCAGCCCAACTACAACAGCGGTGACAAGCGCGCGGCGCGCAGCATGGCCGAGCGCACCATCGAGGTGCTGGAGCCCTACGCGCACGTCGTCGTGCCGTCCGGCTCCTGCGCCGGGATGATCAAGCTGCACTATCCGACGCTGTTCGACGAGGCCGACGCGCTGTTCGGCAAGGCGCGGGCGCTGGCCGACAAGACCGAGGAGCTGACCGTGTTCCTGGCGCGCCATGGCTACACGCCGTCGGTGCCGCTGCGGGCGACCCGCGTCGCCTACCACGATTCCTGCTCGGGCCTGCGCGAGCTGGGCATCCGCGACCAGCCGCGGGCGCTCTTGCGCAAGCTGCCGGGACTGAAGCTGCTGGAGCTGGCCGAGCCCGAGGTGTGCTGCGGCTTCGGCGGCACGTTCTGCGTCAAGTATCCGGACATTTCGGGCCGCATGGCCGCGAACAAGACCGCCGACATCGCCGCGACCGGCGCCGACACGGTCGCCATGGGCGACGTAGGCTGCCTGCTCAACATCGAAGGCAAGCTGCGCCGCGACGGCAGCGACATCCGCGCCTGCCATGTGGCCGAGTTGCTCGCCGGCACGCTGGAGACGCGCCATGGAAGTTGAAAGCGGCGCATTCGTCGAGAAGGCCCGCGCGGCGCTGGGCGACGCCACGCTGCAGCACGCCCTGAAGCACATCAAGCACGGCTTCGTCGAGGCGCGGGCGACCGCCGCCGCGCGGTTGCCGGACTTCGAAGCCATGCGCGACGCGGCCCGCGACGTCAAGGCGCACACCATCGCCCATCTCGCCGATTACCTGGAGCAGTTCGAGGCCAATGTCACCGCGTTGGGCGGCCGGGTGCACTGGGCGCGGGACGCGGGCGAGGCGCGCGCCATCGTGCTCGCCATCTGCCGCAACGCCGGCGCGCGCACGGTCACCAAGAGCAAGAGCATGGTGACCGAGGAGATCGAGCTCAATCCGTACCTGGAAGAGCACGGCATCGAGCCCATCGAGACCGACCTGGGCGAGTACATCATCCAGCTCCGCCGCGAGAAGCCCAGCCACATCATCGCGCCGGTCATCCACCTGTCGAAGGACCAGGTGGCCGACACCTTCCACGAGCACCATCCCAAATACGGCTTCCACGAACGGCTGACGGTGCGGTCGGACATGGTGCGCGAGGCGCGCTCGATCCTGCGCCAGCGCTTCGTCAAGGCCGATGTGGGCATCACCGGCGCCAACTTCCTGGTGGCCGAGACCGGCTCGGCGGTGGTTGTCACCAACGAGGGCAACGCCGACCTCACCGCCTCGCTGCCCGACACCCACATCGTCGTCACCGGCATCGAGAAGCTGGTGCCGACCCTGGAGGACTGCCACCTGATGCTCCGGCTGCTGCCGCGCTCGGCGACCGGCCAGGACATCACCGCCTATATCAGCTTCTTTACCGGGCCGAAGCGGGCGGCCGACCTGTCCGGGCCGTCGTCGTTCCATGTGGTGCTGCTGGACAACGGCCGCTCGAACATGATGGGCACCGAGTTCGAGGAGATGCTGCGCTGCATCCGCTGCGGCGCCTGCCTCAACCATTGCCCGGTCTACGCCAATATCGGCGGCCATGCCTATGGCTCGGTCTATCCCGGTCCCATGGGCGCGGTGCTGACGCCCAGCCTCGCGGGCATCGACAAGACCGGGCACCTGCCGAACGCCTCGAGCTTCTGCGGCCGCTGCGAGGAGGTGTGCCCGGTGCGCATCCCGCTGCCGCGGATGATGCGGCACTGGCGCGAGCGCGAGTTCGAGCGGCACCTGACGCCGCGCGGCGCGCGCTGGGGCCTGCATGCCTGGGCGTTGATCGCCGCCAGCCCGACGGTCTACCGCGCCATGCAGTGGACGGCGTCACGCGTCCTGCGGCTGGTCGCCTGGCGCGGCTGGATCAGGCGGCTACCGCTGGCGGGCTCGGCCTGGACCAGCCAGCGGGATATGCGCGCGCCGTCGGGCGACAGCTTTCAGCGGCAATGGAGGAAACGCGGTGGCCGACGATAGCCGCGCCGATATCCTCGGCAGGCTGCGGCAGGCCGTGCCGCGGCAGAGCGCCGAGCACGCGCCGCACCGGATGTTCCGCACCTGGCAGGCGCCGGGCGCGACGGATCTGCAGGGCCGGTTCGTCGAACGGCTCGAGGCCGCGCGCGGCACGGTCGAGAAGGTTGCCTCGCTGGCCGATGTGCCCGCAGCCGTCGCACGCTATCTGGCCGGCCAGAACCTGCCGGCGCGCATCACCGTCGCGCCCGAGTTGAAGCCGCGTCTGGACTTCGCCGGCGGCGCGGTGACCGTCGACGACGCGCTGCCGGTCGAGGATGGCCGCGCGGTGCTGACCGGCTGCATCGCGGCGGTCGCCGAGACCGGCACCTTCGTGGCGGCGAGCGGTCCCGGCCGCGATCCCCGGCTCAATTATCTGGCCGAGACCCTGATCGTGGTGGTTGGCGCCGGCCAGATCGTCGAGGCCTACGAGGAAATCTGGAACCGGCTGCGGGTGCGCACCGGCAAGGAAGCGCCGCGCCTCGTCAGCTTCATCACCGGCCCGTCGCGCACCGCCGACATCGAGCAGACCATCGAGTGGGGCGCCCACGGCCCGCGACGCCTGCACGTGCTGATTTCGGACGAGACGCCGCGACCGGACGGCGGGCGACGTTTCCCTAGAATCCCACCTGGAGCGACACCCGGATGTCGCGCCCCGGCAGCGGCGCGACCTCCTTGAGGAACGACGTGTGCGCGCGGGCGATGGTGTTGGTCAGGTTGCGGCCGCGGAGCATGATCGACACGTCCGGCCGCCCGGTGAACGGGCGCACCGACAGGCTGGCGTTCAGCATGGTGTAGCCGCCGGTCTCGTCCTCGAACGCCGCGACCCGGTCCTGCCGCGACACCCGCTGCACCTCGACTCGCCCGGTCAGCCAGTCGCGCTTGTATTCCGCCCCAGCCTGCAGGCGGAACGCGGGAATGCGCGGCAGCGGGCCGCCGGCGACCGTGTCGGTCGCGCGGACATAGTCGGCCGAAGCGTCGACGGTCAGCGACCAGAGGTCGGTCCGAACCGCTTCGACCTCGATCTCGGCTTCCATGCCGATGAAGCGCGCGTCGGTCTGGCCGCGCACCAGGACCGGAAGGCCGTCTTCCTCCTCGCCGTTGAACGACTGGGTGATGAAGTCGTCGTACCAGGTGACGAAGCCGGTGAGCGAACCGGTGACGATGCCCGCGCGCTTGCGGACGAAGGCTTCCAGGTTGAGCGCCGTCTCCTGCCGCAGGTCCGGGTCGCCGATCTCGAACGCGCCGATGGCCAGGTGCGGCCCCTTGGCGAAGAGCTCCTCGGCCGTGGGCGCGCGTTTCGAGCGGCCGACCGTGACGCCGATCAGCCAGTCCTGATCGGGGGACCAGGCCAGCCCGCCCGAAACGCTGAAGCTGTCGAAGTTTCGTCTCTCGCCGGTTACGTCTACCTGCTGGTTTTCGAATCGGGCGCCCAGTTCGGCGGTCAGCGCGCCGAGTTTGACCTCCTGGAAGGTGAACACGCCCCAGTTGAAGGTTTCGCTCGGCGGCACGAATGCCTCGTCGCCAATGGCCTCGAAATCCCGCGAGGAAAGCTGGACGCCGCTCGCGCCGCTCCAGTTTCCCTCGAGCATGGGCTTCTGGACCAGTTCGAGCCGCCCTTCCCACGCCTCGTTGGTGAACGTCGTGCCGACCTCGTCGCCTTCCAGCTCGACATGCCGGTAGTCGGCATAGCCGAACCGGACGCGCGCGGTCTGGAACGCGAGCAGGTCGCCGCGCACCTCGCCGGCCACGTCCAGGCGGTCCTGCACGAGGTCGATGGAGACGGTCTCCTCGCCGTGCTCTTCCTCCTCATGGCCGTCGTCGTGCTCATGCTCTTCTTCGGCATGCGCGTGTCCGCCCGATGGAATGCCGTAGGTGCTGTCGAGACGCGAGTACGCGACGCCGAAGAAGCCGTCGTCCCAGACATAGGAAAGCCCGGCCGTGCCGCCCTGGCTCTTCGTGGCGCTGTTGGCGACACGCTTCGGGTTGCCCTCTTCTTCCTCCTCGTGCTCCTCTTCTTCGTCGTGCTCGTCCTCCAACGCGCCGAGCGGGACACGGTAGTCGTCGGTTTCGCGGTAGAACCCTTTGAGGTGCAGCACGAACTTGCCCATGGTGACGTCCACATGGCCGGCGCCGGCGCGCTCGTCGGAGCCGCTCCCATAGAGCAGGTCTGCCTGGCCGCTGATGGGATGCTCGGGAAGGCGTTCGGAAATGCGGCCGTCGAGCACGTTGACCACGCCGCCCACGGCGTTGCTGCCGTACATCAGGTTGGCCGGGCCGCGCACCACCTCGATCCGCTGGGCGCCGAGCGGGTCGGCGGCGACGGCGTGATCCGGGCTGACGCTCGCGGCGTCGATGGAGCCGATGCCGTTGGTCAGCACGCGAATGCGGTCGCCGTCCAGGCCGCGGATGATCGGGCGCGAGGCCCCGGGACCGAAGAAGCTCGAGCTGAAGCCGGGCAGGCTGGCAAGCGTCTCGCCGATGGATCCTTCGAGGCGCAACTGCAGGCTTTCGGCGGTCAGGACTGTCGTGCTCTGGAGGACGCTGAACTGATCCGTGGCGCTGGGGCGCGCGGTCACCACGATCTCCTCGCCAGGCGCGACGTCCACGCCCGTCTCGGCGGCCGTCGCGGGACTGGCGATCACCGATAGCGCTGTGAAGATGACGAGGCGTTTCATGGGATTCCTCCGGCCGTGGTTGTACAGGATGTAATAACATAACATTTCCAGGGGTCAATCCTTCGTCTGCTTCAGACCCGCCCACCGATAGCCGCGCTTGCTTTTCGGCGGTGCGGCGCATAGTTGGGGCTTATGGCAGGTGAAGCGAAAGTCTATCTGGTCGGCGCGGGTCCGGGCGACCCGGAGCTGATCACGCTCAAGGCGCTGCGCGTGCTGCGCGCCGCCGACGCCGTGGTCTATGACCGGCTGGTGTCCGACGAAATCCTGTCCGAGATTCCCGAACACGCCGCCCGCATCTATGTCGGCAAGGAAGGCGGCACCCATTCGCTGCCCCAGTCCGAGATCAGCCATTTGCTGGTGACGCTGGCCCGCCAGGGCAAGACGGTGGTGCGGCTCAAGGGCGGCGACCCCTATATCTTCGGCCGCGGCGGCGAGGAGGCCATCGTGCTCGCCCGGGCCGGCGTCGCGTTCGAGGTGGTGCCGGGCGTCACCGCCGCGTCCGGCGTCATGGCCGGGCTGAACCTGCCGTTGACCCATCGCGGCCTCGCCAACGGCGTGCGCTTCGTCACCGGCCAGTGCGGCAAGAACGTGCCGCTGGACCTCAACTGGCCGAGCCTGGCCGATCCCGACACCACGCTCGTGGTCTATATGGGCCTGGCCAAGCTGCCGGAGATCAGCGCCCAGCTGATCAGGGCCGGCATGCCCGCCGACCAGCCCGCCATGGCCATCTCCAAGGGCACGCTCGACACCGAAACCGTGATCGCGGGCACTCTCGCGACCCTGCCCGGGCTGGTCAAGGACGTGCGCCTCGCGCCGCCGGTGCTGATCGTCATCGGCCGGGTGGTGACGCTGATCGAGACGCTGGGGCGCGACCTGGTGCGGCAGATGCAGGCGACCCCGTGACCGGCGCGCCGATCTATCTGGAGAAGGACGGCGAACTGGCCTGGGTGGTGATCGACCGCCCCGACAAGCTGGGCGCCCTCAGCCAGGCCATGTGGGAATCGCTCCCCGGCATTGCCGCGGAAATCGAGGCCGATCCGGCGGTGAAGGTGGCCGTGGTGAAGGGCGTCTCCGAAAAGGCGTTCAGCGCCGGCGCCGACATCGCCGAATTCGAGGGGCTCAACACCGATACCGCCCTGCGCGATGCCAACCGCGCCGCCATTACCAACGGGCTGAGGGCGCTCACCCGCATCTCCAAGCCGACCATCGCCATGGTGCGCGGCATCTGCATGGGCGGCGGCTGCGCCATCGCGCTGACCTGCGACATCCGCTTCGCCTCGCCCGAGGCGACGCTGGGCATTCCGCCAGCAAAGCTCGGGCTGGCCTACACGCTCGAAGACATGAAGCAGCTCGTCGACGTGGTCGGCCCGTCCCACGCCAAGAGCATGATGTTCACCGGCCGGGCCGTGCCGTCCGCCGAGGCGCTGGCCATCGGCCTGGTGAACGCGGTCCATCCGCTCGACGCGATCGAGCGGGAGACCAGGGATTTCGCCGCCCGGATCGCGCGCAACTCGCAATATTCCGTGCGCGCCCTGAAGAAGATCATCGGCTTGATCGCAAGCGGCGCCGACGCCGAAACCGAGGAAAGCTGGACGCTGGCGATGGACGCCTATCAGGGCGAGGACTACCGCGAAGGCGTCGCCGCGTTCCTCGGCAAGCGCCCGCCGAAGTTCACGTTTTCCTGAACCCTACTTCTTCTTCGCGGGCACTTTCGCCGGTTCAGCCGCGGCCGCCTTGGGCCGCGCCGGGAAGTCCACCTTGATGTCGGGCAGCCTGGCGTTCACCCGCTTCAACACCTCGTCGGTGGCGTCGTAGCCCGATCCCGGCCGGATATAGAGCACCGCGGAGCTGTCGACGAAGCGGCTGACGCCGCGGTCCTGGCGCACCTGCTGGCCGACCGTGGTGACGACGGTTTGGAACTGCGCGATGGCCTTTTCGCCTGCCTTGTTCATGTCGTCCTGGACCTGGGCCAGCACGCCGTCGATCTGCGTCCTGATGCCGTCGTACCGATCCACGGCCTTTTGGTACTCGGCCGCATCCATGGTGGTCTGGGCCTGGCGGATGGGCTCGAATTCCGTGTCGAGCTTGTCGAGCGCCATGTTGTAGGCGGCGGCCTCGACGTCGCGGCGCCTGGCGATCTGTTCGAACACGCTCTTCATGGCCGTGGCCTCGGTGGCCAGCCTCTCGCCGTCCATCACCAGAAACCCGGCCATCGCCGGAGCGGCCGGCGCGGCGGCTGTCGGGGTTGCGGCGTAGGCGGCGCCCGGTAGCGCGAGCACGGTTGCAAGGATGAGGGAGCGGATCATTGGCGCGCTCCTTGCGCCGGCAGGTCCACCGTCGGCACCTCGGCGTTGAGAAAAGCCTGGACCAGGGTCGTGATGTCGTTGGCGCCCGGCGCCGCCAACTTGTCGGCGACGAGGCCGTCATAGGCCTTCTTGTCCAGGACCAGGTCCAGCGTCATGCCTTCCGCCACCCGCTTGACGATGGCCTTGAGCCTGGGCTGAAGCGCTTCCATGGCCGCCTGGCCGCGGGCATCGATGGCGTCGAGACCTTGCTTCTGCTCCTCGGCCGTCTGGGCGATGCGCTGCTCCAGCGACGATTGGCGCTTGTCGCGCTCCTCGGCCGAGAGGTTGGCGGAATCGACCCGCAGCGCGCGCAACTCCTCCTGCAGCGATTCGAACTTGTATTTGGTGTTCTGGTTGAACGTCGCCTTGGCCGCCGCCACCTTCGCATCCAGATCGCGCGTGGCCAGCGACTTGCGGCTCAACGTATCGAGATCGATCACGGCGATCTTGGGCGAGGGGAGCGTTTCGGCCATGGCCGGCGCGGCGCAAAGCGCGGCGATCGTGAGCAAGGCGATTGCGAGCGGTTTCTTCATGGCGCACGTCTATAGGCGGGGCAATCCGCCCGGTAAAGGCAGTCACAGGACTGTAACCAAAAATTCACGGAGCGATGGGCCGGGAAGCGGCTGCCGTCGAGGCGGCCAGGAACGCCTCGACCCGCTGCGCCACGTTCCGGCGGATGTTCATGTAGAACAGGTTGTAGTCGTAGATGTGGTAGTTGCCGCCCGGCAGCACGAAGCCGCTGTAGCCCTTGCCGTCCGGCGGCGAGGCATAGAGCACGCCGGCCTCGCAGTGGGCGCCGGTGAGGCGCGGGTCGGGCGCGCCCAGCGGATCGTCGGCGGTCGGCAGCGCGCCCAGATTCTCGTTGGCGGGAGCGATCTCCTCGGAAACATCCCAGCGCAGCGGGTTGACGCACAGCAGCGCCTTGCCCCGGTTGGCCTCGTAGACGCCCCCATAGCGGAAGCCCACATTGTCGAACAGGCTGGTGGGATCGGCATCCTTCACGGCGAAGCTGTTCCAGCTCGCCAGGCAGCCGGTCTGCGCGGGCGCCGCGCACGGTTTGATGTCCTTGTAAACCCGGCTGAACAAATCCATCGGCAGGGCGGAGCCGACCGCATAGGCGGCGACCATGCGCGCGGCCAGCGGCGTGCCGTCGACCTCGTCGCGCATCAGATAGGCGAGGTGCCGGCTGCCCTGGCTGTGACCCGCCAGGATGAACGGCCTGCCCTTGTTGTCGTTGGCGATGTAGTGGCGGAAGGCGCGGCGCACATCCTCATAGGCCAGCGACAGCGCCCTGTCGCCGTCGTCCCGGTTCTCGGGGAAGAACGCGCCCAGAGTGGCCTGGCGGTAGAGCGGCGCATACACCCTGGCCGAGCCGTTGAACGCGCTGGCCTGGTATTTCAACACGAAGCCGTCGAGCCGCTCGCGCGCATCCCCGTCGTCGATCGGCGCGTTCCAGCCGGCGCGGTTGTAGTAGGTGGTGGGCGCGATGAAGAACACGTCGACGGGGGCGGTCGCCTGGTTGTCGGCGGCGGCCGGCGTCTTTGGCACCTGGTCGGCGGCGTCCCGCCTGCTAGGCAGCGCCGCCCACGAGGCCGGATCGGCGTAGTCGGGCTCGGGCGGCGGAGTCATGCCTGCGAACGGATCGTCCGGCGTCATCGCCCAGTAGCTCAGCTCGTCCCTGAACGTGGCCAGCAGGATGCCGGCGATGATGACGAGAACCACCAGACCGGCGACGATATAGAGGAATATCCTGGCCACGTGCGCCTCAGTCGTTGTCCCAGATGGGCTTGCCGCTGCCGGGCAGGCCCAGACGGTGCCATTTGTCGGTGACGGTTGCGATCACGTCGTCGCTCATCCGGATCTTGCGGCCCCATTCGCGCTTCGTCTCGGGCGGCCATTTGTTGGTGGCGTCGAGGCCGATCTTGCTGCCCAGGCTCTCCTCGGGCGAGGCGAAGTCCAGATAGTCGATGGGTGTGTTCTCGATCACGGTGATGTCGCGGGCCGGGTCCATGCGGGTCGAGATCGCCCACATCACATCCTTCCAGTTCCGCGCGTCGATGTCGTCGTCCACCACGATCACCCATTTGGTGTACATGAACTGGCGCAGATAGGACCAGACGCCGAGCATGACACGCTTGGCATGGCCGGGGTAGGCCTTGCGCATGGACACCACGGCGATGCGGTAGGAGCAGCCTTCGGGCGGCAGCCAGAAATCGGTGATCTCGGGAAACTGCTGGCGCAGCAAGGGGATGAACACCTCGTTCAGCGCCTCGCCGAGCACGCTGGGCTCGTCCGGCGGCCTTCCGGTGAAGGTCGACAGGTAGATCGGATCGCGCCGCATGGTGATCGCCGAGACGGTGAACACCGGGAATTTCTCGACCGAATTGTAGTAGCCGGTGTGGTCGCCATAGGGACCTTCGTCGGCATAGTCGGTCAGCGACACATGGCCTTCCAGCACGATCTCTGCCTCGGCCGGCACCTTCAGCGGCACGGTCTTGCAATCGACCAGCTCCACCTTCCTGCCGCGCAGCAGTCCCGCGAACTGGTATTCGGACAGCGTGTCCGGCACCGGCGTCACCGCGGCCAGGATCGTCCCCGGATCGGCGCCGATCACCACCGCGGCGGGCAGCGGCTCGGACCTCTCCTGCGCCCAGCGCTGGTGGTGCTGGGCGCCGCCCCGGTGTTTCAGCCAGCGCATGATGGTGGTGTTTCGGCCGGTCACCTGCATGCGGTAGATGCCCAGGTTGAAGTCGTCTTCCTTGCGCTTGCCCGGTCCCTTGGTCACGACCAGCGGCCAGGTGATCAGCGGTGCGGGCTCGCCGGGCCAGCAGGTCTGGACGGGCAGGGCGGACAGGTCGATATCGCCGCCCCGCAGCACCACCTGGTGGACCGGCGCATTGGACGTGGTCTTTGGCTTCATGGCCATCACGGTCCGCAGCAAAGGCAGCATGTCGAGCGCCTCGCGCCAGCCGCCGGGCGGCTCGGGCTGGCGCAGGAAGGCGAGCGTCTCGCCGACCTCGCGCAGTTCGCCGGGCTTGCGGTCCATCCCGAGCGCCACCCGCTCGACGGTGCCGAACAGGTTGACCAGCACCGGCATGGAACTGGGCGTGCCGTCCGCCTTCACCGCGTTCTCGAACAGCACGGCGGGACCGCCCTCGGCCAGCAGCCGGGTCTGGATCTCGGTCATCTCCAGCACGGTCGACACCGGCTCCTTCACCCGCACCAGCAGGTCGCGGCTCTCAAGCGTGGCGATGAACTCGCGCAGCGAGGAATAGGGCATGGTTTATCCCGGTTGGCCGGCAATGATGGCAGCAAAGACGATCCAGCCAAAGCTTATGTTGGACTTGAACAGCCGCAGGCAGTTGGCCGGATCGTCGATGTCGAGGCGCACGATCTGCCAGGCGAAGTGGGCCGCGGCGGCCGCGAGTCCGGCGTAGAAGAACAGCCCCAGGTCGCAGAGGAAACCGGCGATGGCCCAGAACGCCAGCGCGGCGGCGTAGATCACCGCGAGGAACGGCTTGGTCCGCGCCCCCAATGCCAGCGCCGAGGATTTCACGCCCGCCGCCTTGTCGTCGACGCGGTCCATGTGGGCGTAGATGGTGTCGTAGCCCAGCGTCCAGCAGACGCAGCCCAGATAGAGCAGCAGCGCCGGCCAGCCCGGATATTGCCCCACCACCGCCGGCCAGCCCAGCAGCGCGCCCCAGTTGAACACGATGCCGAGAACCGCCTGCGGCCAGTGAGTGACACGCTTGGCCAGCGGATAGAGCGCCACCAGCGGCAGCGACAGCACCGCCACGACGATGGTGCGCGGGGTGAAGGTCAGCAGGATCGCCAGCCCGATCAGCCCGAGCACGATCACCAGCATCACCGCGCCGGGTACGCCGATCGCGCCGCTGGCGATGGGACGGCCGGCGGTGCGGGCGACCCTGGCGTCGATGTCCCGGTCCCAGATGTCGTTGACCGCGCAGCCGGCGCCGCGCATCACCAGCGCACCGGCGCCGAACGCCGCGAGGATCAGCAGGATTTCCGGCGACCACGGCCGCAGGCCCGTGTCGGTCACCGCCAGCATGGTGCTCCACCAGCAAGGCCACAGCAGCAGCCAGGCGCCCACCGGCCGGTCGAGCCGCATCAGCCGCGCCCAGGGCCGGAGCGGCGCGGGCAGCCAGCGATCGACCCAGCCGCCGGGAACGGCGTCGCCAGGGCGCAAGGGGATCGGCTCCATCAGGGCAGCTTCCGCTGGGTCATCGAAGTGTGTTAGCGCTATCGCCGTTCAGGAGCAACCGCCCGTCATGGCCTACGACCACTCCAAAATCCGCCTGTTCGTCGATGCGCCGCTGACGCCGGGCGAGACGGTCGATCTGGCTGCCGATCATGTCCACTACATGCGCGCGGTGATGCGCCAGCGCGAGGGCGACCGCTTCCACGTCTTCAACGGCCGCGACGGCGAATGGGTGGCCGAGCTGACCGCGCTGGGCAAGAAGACCGGCGCCGCCCGGCTGCACGAGCGTATCCGCGAGCAGACCTCGGTGCCCGATTTGTGGCTCGCCTTCGCGCCGGTCAAGGGCGCGCGGCTCGATTTCGTGGTGCAGAAGGCGACCGAGCTGGGCGTCGCCGTGCTGCAGCCGGTGCTGACCGAGCGGACCGTCGTCCGCAACCTCAACCTGGACCGGCTGCGCGCCAACGCCGTCGAGGCGGCCGAGCAGTGCGAATGCCTGGGCGTGCCGGAAATCCGCGAGCCTCAATCCCTGCGCGCCCTGCTGGGCGGCTGGCCCGCCAGGCGCGGCCTGATCTTCTGCGACGAGGGCGGCGACCGGCCCGCGCTCGAAGCCCTGGACTCCGTCAAGGGGCAAGGCAGCGCCTGGGGCATCCTGACCGGTCCGGAAGGCGGCTTTTCCGATGCCGAGCGGGCGCTGATCCATGCGCAGAAGCATGCGCTGCCGATCAGCCTGGGTCCGCGGATCATGCGCGCCGATACCGCGGCGGTCGCCGCGCTGGCGCTGTTCCAGGCCACGCTGGGCGACTGGGGCGCGAGCGCCGTGCACCGGTCGGCGTGATTGGCTCTTGAAAGCTGCCTCGGCAGCCGTTACTTGGCGGTACGCAAACGGGGTGGAGCCTAAGTCATGGCCGGCGTACCGGGCCAAGCGAACCAGACGCTGGTGGAGTCGAAGAGGCAGCTCGTCGACTACATCGAGAGCGGCAACAAGCCCAAGGAATACTGGCGCGTCGGCACCGAGCACGAGAAGTTCGGCTTCCGCTGGGCCGACAAGCAGGCGCTGCCCTATGACGGGCCGGCGGGTATCCGCGCTGTCCTGAACGGCATGACGCGGTTCGGCTGGGAGCCGGTCAGCGAGGACGGCAACGTCATCGCCCTCAAGCAGGACGGTGCGTCGATCACGCTGGAGCCGGGCGGCCAGTTCGAGCTGTCGGGCGCGCCGCTCGAAAGCATCTGGCAGACCTGCGACGAGGTGAACACCCATCTCACCCAGGTGCAGGAAATCTCCCGCGAGCTGGGCATCGGCTTCATCGGCCTGGGCATGACGCCCAACATGGCCCGCGACGCCATGCCGATGATGCCCAAGGGCCGCTACCAGATCATGCGCCGCTACATGCCGACGGTCGGCAGCATGGGCCTCGACATGATGTTCCGCACCTGCACGGTGCAGGCGAACCTGGACTATTCATCCGAAGCCGACATGGTGAAGAAGTTCCGCGTGTCGCTGGCGCTGCAGCCGGTGGCGACGGCGCTGTTCGCCAACTCGCCGTTCACCGACGGCAAGCCGAACGGCTACATGTCCTGGCGCAGCCATATCTGGGAAGACACCGACCCGGACCGCTGCGGCGTGCTGCCCTTCGTGTTCGAGGACGGCATGGGCTTCGAGCGCTATGTCGATTACGTGCTCGACGTGCCGATGTACTTCATCTACCGCGACGGCCGCTACATCGACGTGGCCGGCCAGTCGTTCCGCGACTTCATGAACGGCAAGCTGCCGGGCCGTCCCGGTGAACTGCCGACCATGGACGACTGGGAACAGCACATGACCACCGTGTTCCCGGAAGTGCGCCTCAAGAAGTTCCTCGAGATGCGCGGCGCCGACGGCGGCCCGTGGAAGCGGCTGTGCGCGCTGCCCGCCCTCTGGGTCGGCCTGCTCTACGACCAGGGCGTGCTCGACGCCGCCTGGGACATCGTGAAGGACTGGACCCTCGAGGACCACGACCGGCTGCGCTCGGACGTGCCGCGCCTGGCGCTGAGGACGACCATCGGCGACCAGACCATCCAGGACGTGGCGAAGAAGGTGCTGGCGCTGTCGTCCGAAGGCCTGCGCCGCCGCGCCCGGCTCGACTGGAAGGGCGACGACGAAACCGGTTTCCTCGCATCCCTGAATCACATCGCCGAGACCGGCCGCACCCAGGCCGACGATCTGCTGGAGGCGTATCACGGCCGCTGGAACGGCAGCGTGCTGCCGGTGTTCGAGGAATTCGCGTATTGAGGCGTGTTGGCCGATCCTGGCTTCCAGGTTGAATGGTAATACTAAGTGTGATATTAATGCAGGATGGTGGCGCGGCGGATGCGCATTCTCAAGAACCGCTGGTTCGCAAAATTTACCCGGCGTGAAGACATTTCCGATGCTGCGCTGATTGAGGCCATCGAGCGGGCTAATGCGGGGTTGGTCGACGCCGATCTCGGCGGTGGGCTGCTGAAGCAGCGTGTTGCCAGGGAAGGGCAGGACGATCGGGAGGCTACAGGACGATCGTCGTTTTTCGCGCCCAGGACCGTGCCGTTTTCGTCTTCGGCTTCGCCAAGAGAGATCGGGCGAACCTCGATGCGAACGAACTGGTAATCTTCCGAAAGGCGGCAAGGATCGTGCTGGCGCTGTCCGAGCGAGAGCTGGATGTCGAAGTTGAGGCCGGCAGACTGATGGAGGTTCGAGATGACGACGAAAACCTATAGGAGTGAGGCTCTTGCCGCCGTGCACGAGATGATGGAAGGGCTTCATGAAGGGGGCGCTGTCGGCAAGCAGACCATGCGCGAGTTCGACGAGGCTTGCCTGGTTGCGGCGGTGCCGCTGGATCCTGAGGAGATTCGTGCCATCCGAGAGGCGGAGCGTGTTTCACAGCCGGTTTTCGCGCGCTATCTCAACGTTTCCAAGAACCTCATATCCGACTGGGAACGGGGGAAGAAGCGGCCCGGCGGCCCCGCACTGCGCCTGCTCTCGATCGTCAAGCGCAAGGGACTCTCGGGACTCGTCTAATACGGGGACACAATACCTCTAATACGGGGACACAATACCTATTTGACGGCCACGCGCCGCCGCGTTAGCGTAGGCCATGGCGAGACTGGCCCGCATCGTGGCACCGGGGCTGCCGCATCATGTGACGCAGCGCGGCAACCGGCGCCAGCCGGTGTTCTTCCGCGACGACGACTATCGGCTTTACCTGCGGCTGGTGTCGGAACACTGCGCGGCGGCGGGCGTCGTGTGCCTGGCCTATTGCCTGATGCCCAACCACGTCCACCTGATCCTGACGCCGCCGCACGAGGACGGCCTGCGCGCGGCGCTGGGCGAGGCGCATCGCCGCTACACGCGCGCCGTCAACCTGCGCGAGCAGTGGAGCGGCTATCTCTGGCAGGGGCGTTTCGCCTCGTTCCCGATGGACGAGCCGCACCTGCTGGCCTGCGCGCGCTATGTGGAGCTCAACCCGGTGCGGGCGCGGCTGGCGCAGACGCCCGAAGCCTGGCCGTGGTCGAGCGCGCGGGCGCATCTGGCCGGCCGCGACGACGGGCTGGCCACGGTGGCGCCGCTGCTCGAGCTGGCGCCCGACTGGCGGGATTTCCTGGCCGGCGGCCTGCGCGCCGACGAGCATGCGGCGATCCGCGCCAGTGAGCGGACGGGCCGCGCGCTCGGCGCCGCCGGCTTCATCGCCGGCCTGGAGCATCGGCTGGGACGCCCGATCGCCCGGCGCAAGCCGGGCCGGAAGCCGGCCGGCGGGAAATAGGTATTATGTCCCTTGATTAAGCCGATCATCGTTGGTGCGGGTATCGGCGGATCGGCGCTGGCGCTGACGCTGCAGCAGCTTGGGTGCGACTTCATCGTCGTCGAGCAGGCGCCCGAACTCGGCGATGTTGGCGCCGGCATTCAGCTCAGCCCCAACGGTGTGCGGATTCTCGAGCGGCTGGGTCTTGGCGACGATTTCCCCGATTACGTGACCGAGCCGGATTCCCACAAATTCGTGTCGTGGGATTCGGGCGAAATCGTCCTGCGCACGCCGCTCATGCCGCGCGCGCGGGAGCGCTTCGATGCCGGCTACTATCACGCGCACCGCCGCGACCTCATCGCGTCCCTGACCCGCCGCCTCGACCGCTCCAGGCTGAAGCTGGATACCCGGGTCGTCGCGGTCGGGCAGAACGAGGCGGGCGCCTGGGTGGACTGCGCCGACGGATCGCGGCTCGAGGGCGACGTGGTGATCGGCGCCGACGGCATTCATTCACTGGTGCGCGAAACGGTCTTTCGGCCCGACGCGCCTCGCCGGTCGGGCTATGTCGCGTGGCGCGGCGTCGTCGACGCGGGCAAGGTGGCCGATCTCGACATTCCGGTCTCGTCCTATGTGGTGATGGGGCCGCGCCTTTCCTTCGTCTTCTACTATGTCGCCGGGGGCCGCGAACTGAACTGGCTCGCGCTGGGCCAGACCGAGGACAAGAAGCGCGAATCCTGGTCGCAGGCCGCCGGCAAGCAGGAGATACTGGCGGCGTTCGAGGGGTGGTACGACGTTCCCCGGGCCGTCATCGAGGCCACCGACGCGCCCTTTGTAACCGCGCTGCACGACCGGGCGCCGCTCGACCGGTGGGTCGAGGGCCGGATTGCCGTCATGGGCGACGCGGCCCATGCCATGCTGCCCTATCATGCGCAGGGCGCGGTTCAGAGCATCGAGGACGCCTGGGTTCTCGGCCGCTGCCTGGCGGAGGGCGGCAACACGCCCGAAGCCGCGCTGCGGAGATTCGAGTCGCTTCGGCGCGACCGGGCCTCGCGGATGGTTCAGCATTCGCGCAGCGCCGAAGGCTGGTACCACATCGACGATCCGGCCGCGGTCGCCGCCCGGAACGAGCGGTTTCGCAGCATCGGCGACCGTACCGGCGGGGACTTCACCCCGCAGCAGATCTGGCTCTATTCCTATGACGCGGAAAAGGCCGTGCTGGGGTCGGACGACGACTGGCGCCGTCTGTCGGACTGGTAACCGGTGTGGCTGCCCGCGCGTCTCGACGCATTCGGTAGCAGCGGGCTTTGCTACCGTTCGATCGGCCTTCGGCCTACAGGATGACGGCGACGAACAGCCCAGCGAACCGGTACAGCACGCCGAGCGCCAAGGAGAACGGAGCCAGCTTGAGGCGGTCGCGCGTGCGCCGTTGCCCCAATTTGGGCGTCATTGTGCGGCGGTGCCGGATTTCCCAGCACGCCATTTCGCGCGGCAGTCGAGACATATCCGCCGAGAGGTGGGCCGCCGAGCCATCAGCCCGAGCAATGCGACAACGAGCACACCCAGCAGGAAGCTGTCGGGCCGGAAGATTTTATCGCTTCCGCATGATGGGCAGCGTTCCTCGGCCGGCGTTTCGATTGCACCATCCGTGGCGGGGCGGACAAGGCACAATGCGTCCTCGGCGTCCTCCTCCATCACCTGGATGCCGATGCCGTGAATCGCCGCCGTCATCCAAGGTTTGATGCTCGACAGGCCTTCACCGTCAAGCACGCAGACAATCCCGTGTTGGTCTAGAAGGCCCCGGATCACGAGCGCCTCCGTATGGTCGAGGCAGCGGGTAATGGTTACCAGCCGCCCCACGCGTATCAGGCCGCCGCGGTGCCGCCGACCGTCAGGCCGTCGATCAGCATGGTGGGCTGGCCGACGCCGACTGGCACGCCCTGGCCGCTCTTGCCGCAGGTGCCGATGCCGCTGTCCAGCTTCATGTCGTTGCCGATCATGCGGATGTGCTTGAGCGCCTCGGGGCCGACGCCGATCAGGGTGGCGCCCTTCACCGGCGCGCCGACCTTGCCGTTCTTGACCCGGTAGGCCTCGGTGCAGGTGAACACGAACTTGCCGCTGGTGATGTCGACCTGGCCGCCGCCGAAGTTGACGGCATAGATGCCGTCCTTCACCGCGGCGAGGATTTCGCCCGGATCCTTGTCGCCGCCCAGCATGAAGGTGTTGGTCATGCGCGGCATCGGCATGTGGCCATAGCTCTGGCGGCGGCCGTTACCGGTCGGCGCCATGCCCATCAGCCGGGCGTTCAGCCGGTCCTGCATGTAGCCTTTGAGAATCCCGTCCTCGATCAGCATGGTCGACTGCGTCGGCGTGCCCTCGTCGTCCACGGTCAGCGAGCCGCGGCGGCCTTCGATGGTGCCGTCGTCGATCACGGTGACGCCCTTGGCGGCGACGCGCTCACCCAGCAGGCCGGCGAAGGCCGAGGTCTTCTTGCGGTTGAAGTCGCCCTCGAGGCCGTGGCCGATGGCCTCGTGCAGCATGACGCCGGGCCAGCCGGCGCCCAGCACCACTTCCATCTCGCCCGCGGGCGCGTCTTCCGATTCAAGGTTGACCAGCGCCTGGCGCAGCGCCTCGTCGACCTGCATGCGCCAGTTGGCCGGATCGAGCAGCTCGGCATAGCCCCAGCGGCCGCCGGCGCCGTAGTGGCCGCTCTCCTGCCGCTCGCCCTTGCCGGCGATCACCGACACGTCGAGGCGGACGAGGGGGCGGATGTCGCGCACCCGCTTGCCGTCGGCGCGGACGATCTCGACCACCGACCATTCGCCCGACAGCGACGCCGACACCTGCCGCACGCGCTCGTCGAGCGACCGGGCATAGGCGTCCATGCTCTCGAGGATGCCGACCTTGGCGTCGAACGCCACCTGGTCGAGCGGGTTGTCGGGCGCGTAGAGCTTCTGGTTGGTGCCGTTGGGCGGCGGCGTCATGATGCCCGAGCGGCCGCGGCGCACCGCCTGCACGGTTTCGGACGCGCGCTTGAGTGCCGGCTCGGACAGCTCGGAGGCGTGGGCGTAGCCGGTCGACTCACCGGACACGCTGCGCAGGCCGAAGCCGCGCGCGGTGTCGAAGCTGGCCTTCTTCAGCCGGCCGTCGTCGAACACGAAGTTTTCCGACTGGGTGTATTCGAGGTAGAGTTCGCCATCGTCGCAGCCCGCGAGCGCATCCTCGGTGATGGACAGCGCCGCCGCCTCGTCGAGGCCGGTCTGCGTGTAAAAGAGATCCCTGGCGATTGATTCGTCCGACATTGAAGGTTTTCCGTTCTGGGAAGGCATCCGTTTGCGTTGGCCCTAATATGGACCGTGGCCATGCGCATTTCGACCATCAATTATGCAGGCCGCGCAGAGGCGTCGGCAGGCGATCCGATGTACAGCATGCAGGCGTGAATGGGGCTTGCCAGCCCGCCGCCGGACGCGCCATAACCGGTTGTCGGGGTCAAAGTCTGGGTGTAGTGTCGCGCCGACTTTTCAGGCCCCTCAGGATGACCTTTGCGAACCGAAGGACGAGAATGTCTAGACTGAAATCGATAGCGGCCGTCACGGGCTCGCTGCTGTGTTTCGCCGCCGCCGGCGCGGCGTTCGCCGACATCCCGGTCAAGGGCGAAGCCAAGCCCTGGCAACTGGGCTTCCAGGTCGCTGCGACCGACGTGATGCAGCAGAACGCCTGGTTTCACGACAAGCTGCTGCTGCCGCTGTCCGTGGCCATCGCGCTGTTCGTCCTGGCCCTGATGATCTACGTGTTCATCCGGTTCAACGCCAAGGCGAACCCGGTCCCCAGCAAGACCGCGCACAACACCACCGTCGAGGTGGTGTGGACGGTGATCCCGACCATCATCGTCGCCGTCATCGGCATCATCGGCGTGCGGCAGGTGTATTTCCAGGACGCGCCGCCCGCCGATCTCGCGGCTTGGTCCGGGGTCGCGCCGGTCGGCAAGGAGGTCGTCCTGAAGGCGACCGGCAACCGCTGGTACTGGGAATATGAGTACCCCGAAGAAGGCGTTTCGTTCTCCTCGATCATGATCGAGGACGCCGATCTGAAGCCGGGCCAGCCCCGCCTGCTGAGCGTGGACAACCATGTGGTGATCCCGGTCAACACGGTGATCCGGCTGCAGGTGACCGCCAATCCGCAGGACGTGCTGCATGCCTGGACCATCCCGTCCTTCGGCGTGAAGGTCGACGCGGTTCCCGGCCGTCTGAACGAGCGCTGGTTCCGCGTGCTGCCGGGCTTCGAGGGCCGCTACTACGGCCAGTGCTCGGAGCTGTGCGGCCAGCGCCATTCCGCCATGCCGATCGCCGTCGACGTGGTGTCGCGCGAGGACTACGAGGCCTGGCTGGCGAAGACCAAGGCGGCCTCGAACGGCGCGCCCGCCGGCCAGACGACGATCGCCCTCAACACGGGGGCCGCGGAGTAATCCGCGCCGAGAGAAGAAGGACCTAGCAGATGGCTTACGGGGAAACCGCCCACGCCGGACACGACGACCACGCCAAACCCTCGTTCGTGCGGCGGTGGCTGATGTCGACCAATCACAAGGACATCGGGACGCTGTACCTGATCTTCGCCATCGTGGCGGGCATGATCGGCGGCGCCCTGTCGGTCATGATGCGCATGGAGCTTGCCGAGCCGGGTATCCAGATTTTCACGCATCTGGCGATCAATCCGGTCACCGGCCAACCCGACCTGGACAGGGCCCGGCAGATCTTCAACGTGTTCATCTCGGCCCACGGCCTGATCATGATCTTCTTCATGGTCATGCCGGCGCTGATCGGCGGTTTCGGCAACTGGTTCGTGCCGCTGATGATCGGCGCGCCCGACATGGCCTTCCCGCGCATGAACAATATCAGCTTCTGGCTGCTGGTCCCGGCGCTGGGGCTGCTGGTGATGTCCATGTTCGTCGGCGAAGGCCCCGGCGGCGGCTGGACGATCTATCCGCCGCTCGCGGTGCTGGGCAACAGCTCGACGCCCGGCGGTGACGCTTCGATCGACCTTGCCATCTTCGCGCTGCACGTCGCCGGTATCTCGTCGATCCTCGGCGCCATCAACTTCATCACCACCATCCTGAACATGCGGGCGCCGGGCATGACCCTGCACAAGATGCCGCTGTTCGTCTGGTCGGTGCTGGTCACCGTGTTCCTGCTGCTGCTGGCGCTGCCGGTGCTGGCGGGCGCCATCACCATGCTGCTGACCGACCGCAACTTCGGCACCCACTTCTTCGATGCCCAGGGCGGCGGCGACCCGATCCTGTTCCAGCACCTGTTCTGGTTCTTCGGCCATCCCGAGGTGTACATCCTGATCCTGCCGGGCTTCGGCATCATCAGCCAGGTCGTGTCGACCTTCTCGAAGAAGCCTGTGTTCGGCTATCTGGGCATGGCCTACGCCATGGTCGGCATCGGCGTCATCGGCTTCGTCGTGTGGGCGCACCACATGTTCACCGTCGGCATGAACGTCGACACCCAGGCCTATTTCGTCGCCGCGACTCTGGTCATCGCGGTGCCGACCGGCATCAAGATCTTCTCGTGGATCGCCACCATGTGGGGCGGCTCCATCGAGTTCAAGACGCCCATGCTGTTCGCGCTGGGCATGATCTTCCTGTTCACGGTGGGCGGCGTGACCGGCGTCATCCTGGCCAACGCCTCGGTCGACCAGTCCATGCACGACACCTACTACGTGGTCGCGCATTTCCACTACACCATGTCGATGGGCGCGCTGTTCTCGATGTTCGCCGGCTTCTACTACTGGGTCGGCAAGATGTGGGGCGTGCAGTACAACGAGTTCCTCGGCAAGCTGCACTTCTGGATCAGCTTCATCGGTGTGAACCTGATCTTCTTCCCGCAGCATTTCCTGGGCATGGCGGGCATGCCGCGGCGCATCCCCGACTACAATGACGTGTACCAGGGCTGGAACCATGTGTCGTCGATGGGCGCCTACCTGTCCTACGCCGGCGCGATCCTGTTCCTGATCATCATCGTCGAGGCGTTCATGCGAAAGCGCAAGGTGGCGGACAATCCGTGGGGCGAAGGCGCCACGACGCTGGAGTGGACGCTGTCCTCGCCGCCGCCGTTCCATCAGTTTAATGACCTGCCGCGGATAAAGTAACGGGGAGAACGAAGGTGTCCGACGCGATGGTCGCATCGGTCCGGCCCACGCAAGCACCAGGCAAGCCCGACGGCATGGAACCCCGTGTCGTCGACTATCTGGCGCTGCTGAAGCCCCGGGTGATGTCGCTGGTGGTGTTCACCGGCCTGGTCGGCCTGGTCGCCGCGCCGGGCGGCATCCATCCGGTGCTGGGCCTGATGGCGATCCTGTGCATCGCGGTCGGCGCCGGCGCGTCCGGCGCGCTCAACATGTGGTACGACGCCGACATCGACGCCCGCATGTCCCGCACCATGGGCCGTCCGATCCCGTCGGGCCGGCTCGACGACCGCGAGGCGCTGGGCTTCGGCATGGCGCTGTCGGCCGGCTCGGTGATCGTCCTCGGCCTGTTCATCAACGTGCTGTCGGCCGCGCTGCTGGCCTTCACCATCGCCTTCTATGTGGTGGTCTACACCATGTGGCTGAAGCGCCGCACGGTGCACAACATCGTCATCGGCGGCGCCGCGGGCGCGCTGCCGCCGGTGATCGGCTGGGCGGCGGTGACCGGTACGGTAACCTGGGAACCGCTGCTGCTGTTTGCCATCATCTTCATGTGGACGCCGCCGCATTTCTGGGCGCTGTCGCTGTTCGCCAAGGGCGACTACGAGCGCGCCGGCGTGCCCATGCTGCCGGTGGTTGCCGGCCCGCGCGAGACCCGCAAGCAGATCCTGATCTACAGCGTCCTGCTGGCGCCGCTCGCCGTGTTGCCGACCATCCTCGGCATGGCCGGCTGGCTCTATGGCACGTTCGCGGTCGTCGCGGGCGTCTGGTTCCTGAGCCTGGCGTGGCGCGTCTGGCGCGGCGAGGACATGGTCCAGCCGCGCCGGCTGTTCCTGTTCTCGATCTTCTACCTGTTCGGCCTGTTCGCGACGCTGCTGGCCGAGAAGCTGGCGGGGATGAGCTGATGCCGCTGCACGACGAGCACCGCAAGCGCCGGGTCCGCAACTGGACCATCGCCGGCCTCCTGTTCGTGCTGGTGATCCTGTTCTATCTGGCGTCCATCGCCAAAATGGCGGGAGGCGGCAATATCTGGGGACAGTGAGACTCGGGCCGCCGGGCGCAACCGCCGCACTGTGATGGCGCTGGCCGGCCTGGTCGCCGGCATGGTCGTCCTGACCGCCGCCTCCGTGCCGCTCTACCGCATCTTCTGCCAGGTCACCGGCTTTGGCGGCACGCCGATGCGCGCCGAGGCCGCGCCGGACACGGTGTTCGACCGCCAGGTCACGGTGCGCTTCAACGCCGACACCGATCCTGGCCTCCCGTGGCTGTTCAAGCCCGAGCAGCATCTCGTCGAGGCCCGCGTGGGCGAAAGCAAGCTGGTGTTCTACCGCGCCGAGAACAATGCCGCCCATCCGGTCACCGGCCAGGCGGTGTTCAACGTCACCCCGGCCAAGGCGGGCGCCTACTTCACCAAGGTCGAATGCTTCTGCTTCACCGAGCAGACGCTCCAGGCGGGGCAGAAGGTTGACATGCCGGTCAGCTTCTTTATTGATCCCGCCTTCATGACCGATGCCAACATGAAGGATGTGACGTCGATCACGCTGTCATATACCTTCTATAGCCAAACCCAGGAGGCCGCCGGCAAGACGGCGGCCGTGCAATAAGCGAGCAGGGACGAACAATGGCCGACGCGCACGCCAAACCCAATCACGACTACCATCTCGTCGACCCGAGCATCTGGCCGTTGGTCGGCGCGATAAGCGCGTTCGCGCTCTTTGGCGGCGGTGTCATGGCGATGCATGACATGGGCTGGTGGCTGGCCGCGCTGGGCATGGTCGGCGTGCTCTACACCATGTTCGTCTGGTGGAAAGACGTGGTGCACGAAGCGCACAAGGGCGACCACACGCCGGTGGTCGCGCTGCACCTGCGCTACGGCATGATCCTGTTCATCGCCTCCGAGGTGATGTTCTTCGTCGCCTGGTTCTGGGCCTATTTCAATGCCGCCATCTATCCGACCAGCTTCGTCGGCGGCACCTGGCCGCCCGAGGGCATCCAGACCTTCGATCCCTGGCATCTGCCGTTCATCAACACGCTGATCCTGCTGCTGTCGGGCACCACCGTGACCTGGGCGCACCATGCGCTGCTGGAAGGCGACCGCAAGGGCCTGATCCAGGGGCTGTGGTGCACCGTCATCCTGGGCGCGTTGTTCACCGCCGTGCAGGTCTACGAATACAGCCACGCCGCCTTCGGCTTCACCGACGGCATCTATGCCTCGACCTTCTTCATGGCGACTGGCTTCCACGGCTTCCACGTGCTGGTCGGCACCATCTTCCTGATCGTCTGCCTGGCCAGGGCCTATCAGGGTCACTTCAAGCCCGAGCAGCATTTCGGCTTCGAGGCGGCGGCCTGGTACTGGCACTTCGTCGACGTGGTGTGGCTGTTCCTGTTCATGGTCATCTACATCGGTGGCCACGGCGCGGGCGTCGCGCATCACTAAGCGGCACGCCACGCTTTAACACGGTTTGGGTCGGTCCCGCCTGACGGCGGGGCCGAACCTTTTTGGGGACCATGACAACACTCTTTTTGCAAAAGCCGCGACTGATCCCGACCCTCTTCACGGTGATCGCCGTCATCGTCTGCACGGCATGCGGCGTCTGGCAGCTCCAGCGCATGGCGTGGAAGCACGACAAGATGCAGCTGATCGAGGAGCGCATCGGCCTCCCCGGAGTCGCGCTGCCCGCGACCATCGCCAACCCCGGCGAGTGGGAATACCGGCACGTCACCGTGACCGGCACGTTCCATCACGACAAGGAAAGCTACACCCCGGCCCAGTCCACCCGGGGCAACTACGGCTTTCAGGTGATCACGCCGCTGGAGCGGCCCGACGGTTCGCTGGTGCTGGTCAACCGCGGTTGGGTGCCCGACCCCCAGCGCGCCCCGGCGGCGCGCGCCGAAGGCCAGGTCGAGGGCCAGGCGACGGTGACGGGTGTGGTGCGGCTGCCGTGGCGCCAGAAATGGCTTGCCCGGCACGTCATGCCGCCGCCCGACCTGAAGCAGAAGATCTTCTTCGACGGCGATCTGGCGGCCATGGCCGCGGCACAGGGGATCACCACGCTCCCCGTGTTCGTCGAGGCCGACGGGACGCTCAATCCCGGCGGCTGGCCCAAGGGCGGGCAGACCGTGATCAAGCTCAGCGATCCGCACCTGTCCTACGCCATCCAGTGGTTCGCCTTCGCCCTCACCGCGGCGGTGATCTTCGTTCTCTACCACCGGCGGAAGGGCTGATCCGATGCGCCCGGATTCGATCCGCTACGTCAGCACCCGCGGCGCCGCGCCGGTCCTGGGGTTCGAGGACGTGGTCCTCGCCGGCCTGGCGCGCGACGGCGGCCTCTATGTGCCGGAGTCCTGGCCGGCCGCCACGGCCGACGACCTCAGGCGCTGGGCCTCGCTGTCCTATGCGGACCTGGCCGTCGAGGTGATGCGCCCGTTCGTCGGCGGGATGGACGACGCCGACTTCGCCACCATCGTCCACGAGACCTACGCGGCGCCCGCCGTGTTCCACCACGCCGCGGTCACGCCGCTGCGCCAGCTCGATGCGAACGAGTGGCTGCTGGAGCTGTTCCACGGCCCGACGCTTGCCTTCAAGGACGTGGCGCTGCAGCTTCTCGGCCGTCTGTTCGAGCACATCCTGAAGCAGCGCGGCGAACGCATCACCGTGGTCGGCGCCACCTCGGGTGATACCGGCTCGGCCGCCATCGAGGCCTGCCGCGACCGCGAGGCCGTCACCATCTTCATGCTGCATCCGGCCGGCCGGGTGTCCGAGGTGCAGCGCCGCCAGATGACCACGGTGCCGTCGGCCAACGTCCACAACATCGCCGTGGAAGGCACGTTCGACGACTGCCAGGCACTGGTGAAGGCCATGTTCAACGACCACGCCTTCCGCGACCGGCTGAACCTGGCGGCGGTCAATTCCATCAACTGGGCGCGTGTGCTGGCGCAGGTGGTCTATTACGTCCAGGCGTCGCTGGCGCTGGGCGGCCGGCCGGTCGATTTCGCCGTGCCCACCGGCAATTTCGGCGACGTGTTCGCCGGCTATGTGGCGGCGCGTATGGGCGTGCCGGTCAACCGGCTGATCGTCGCCACCAACATCAACGACATCCTGTCGCGCGCGCTGCGCAGCGGCGACTACAGCCGCGGCACGGTGCGGCCGACCATCAGCCCCAGCATGGACATCCAGGTGTCGAGCAATTTCGAGCGGCTGCTGTTCGACCTCTATGGCGGCGACGGCAACCGCATCCGCCAGCTCATGGACGACTTCTCGGCCACCGGCAAGCTCGTGATCGGCAACGAACAGATCGCCCGCGCCTCCGACCTGTTCGCCTCCGGCAAGGTCGACGAGGACGAGACCCGTGCCACCATCGCCCGGGTGCTGAAGCACAGCGCCATGCTGATCGACCCGCACACCGCCGTCGGCGTCGCCGCCGGCAGGCGGCTGCGAACCGGCGCCGACGTGCCGCTGGTGACCTTGGCGACCGCCCATCCGGCCAAGTTCCCCGACGCGGTCAATGCCGCGTGCGGCGTCTATCCGGCGCTGCCGCCGCACCTCGCGGACCTGATGGACCGCCCCGAGCGTTACGAAATCTTGCCGAACGACTTGAACTCCCTCCAGGACCACATAGGTGCACGCGCATCATGAGCGTTGAAATCACCACATTGCCCAATGGCCTGCGCGTCGTCAGCGAGGCCATGGACCGGTTGCAGACCACCTCCATCGGTGTCTGGGTCGGCGTCGGCGCGCGCGCCGAATCCGTCGAGCAGAACGGCGTCTCCCACATGCTCGAGCACATGGCCTTCAAGGGCACCACCAACCGCTCGGCCCGCGACATCGCCGAGGCCATCGAGGACGTGGGCGGCCACCTGAACGCCTATACCTCGCGCGAGCAGACCGCCTATTACGCCCGCGTGCTGGGCCAGGACGTGCCTTTGGCCGTCGATCTGCTGGGCGACATCCTGCAGCGCTCGACCTTCGATCCGGTCGAGCTGGAGCGCGAGCGCGGCGTCGTCATCCAGGAGATCGGCGAGGTCCAGGACACGCCCGACGATCTGGTGTTCGACCTGCTGCAGGAAGCCGCTTATCCAGACCAGCCGGTCGGCCGCTCGATCCTCGGTACCGTCGAGACCGTCTCCGGCTTTTCGCGCGAGTCCCTGTCCGGCTATATGGGCCGCCACTATGCGGCCGATTCCATGGTGGTCGCGGCCGCCGGTAAGGTCGATCACAAGCAGCTGGTCGAGCTGGCCGAGCGCCAGTTCGGCGGCCTGAAGCCGGCCGTCCCCGAGACGCTGGCGGTCGCCGAATACCGCGGCGGCGAGGCGCGCTGCAACCGCAAGTTCGAGCAGGTCCACCTGACCTTCGGCTTCCCCGGCGTGTCGTTCCTCGACGACCGGTTCTTCGCCATGCAGGTGATGTCGACCATCCTGGGCGACGGCATGTCGTCGCGGCTGTTCCAGGAAGTGCGCGAGAACCGCGGCCTGGCCTATTCGGTCTATTCGTTCACCGCCGCGCTGGCCGATGGTGGCATGTTCGGCATCTATGCCGGCACCAGCCCGGACCAGATCGGCGAGCTGGTGACGGTGATCGCCGGCGAGGTCCGCAAGATGGGCGACAAGGTCGAGCCGCGCGAGTTCGCCCGCGCCCGCGCCCAGATCAAGGCCGGCACCCTGATGGCGCTGGAGAGCTCGTCGAGCCGCCTGGAGCAGATGGCGCGCCAGTTGCTGATGTTCGGCCGGGTGATCCCGCTGGAGGAAATCGTCGCCCGCATCGACGCGGTGACACCCGAGGCGGTGGCCGAGATGGCGGGCTTCCTGCTCACCGAAGGCAAGCCCACCATGGCCGCCGTCGGCCCGCTGAAGAAGCTGCCGGACTACGACACGGTCGTGAGCCGGTTCGCGGCGTAGATTCGCCACGCGGAGAGTTACCCTCACCCTAACCCTCTCCCACAAGGGGAGAGGGGATAACGGAATAAATTCAGCGGTTTAGCCCTTCTCCCCTTGTGGGAGAAGGTGGCGCGAAGCGCCGGATGAGGGGACCGCGAAGCGGCCTACGCGTGCCCGGCCTGGGTCGAGAGCATGGACAGGTCGATGCCCAGCTTGGCCATGGCGAGCGCCCATTTCAGCGCCGCTTCGGTGCCGAACAGCAGGTCGGGATCGGCTTCGGTGTGCAGCCAGGCGTTGTCCTGGATCTCGGCCTCGAGCTGGCCCGGTCCCCAGCCCGCATAGCCCAGCGCCAGCAGACTGTGGCGCGGACCCATGCCATAGGCCAGCGCCTTCAGGATATCGACCGTGGCGCTCAGCGCCACCAGTTCGGACACGATCAGCGATGTGTCGTGCAGGTAGTCCGCCGAATGCAGCACGAAACCCCGATTCGGCTCCACCGGGCCGCCGGTGAACACGCCGACCTGCGCGCAGTTGGGCGGCGCCGGTATCTGCAGCTGGTCCATCAGCTCGGGAAAGGCGATGTGCTCGGCCGGCTGGTTGACGACGATGCCCATGGCGCCCTGTTCCGAGTGCTCGCACAGGCAGATCACGCTGCGCTCGAAGCGCGGGTCGCCCATGTTCGGCATGGCCAGCAGCAGCTTGCCGCGAAGGTAGTCGGGCTTGCGGCCCCGCCTGCTGGTGAAGGATTGCTTCGGCATGGTCTGTAAGTGTGCCTTCTCGCGCGCCGCTCAAGAGGCGAACGCGGAAAAACCCGGGTTTCCGAGACACTATAGACCCATTCGGCGGCGCCTGGTAACCGATCGGCGCGGCGCGATTTCCCTCATGCATTTCCGGTTGCGCTGCTGCTATGATCCCGCGCGCTGCCGCCGGCCGGCGGCGACGAAATTCCGGATATTCGCAGGACAGGGAGATTCCCATGACGATCAAAGTTGGTGACAAGATTCCCGAGGGCACGCTGACCCAGATGACCGAGAAGGGCCCGGCGCCGATCTCCACCGCCGAGCTGTTCGGCGGCAAGAAGGTGGTGCTGTTCGCCGTTCCCGGCGCGTTCACCCCGACCTGCTCGGCCAAGCATCTGCCCGGCTTCGTCCAGAACGCCGACGCCATCAAGGCAAAGGGCGCCGACGTGATCGCCTGCATGGCGGTCAACGACGTGTTCGTGATGAACGCCTGGGGCAAGGACCAGAACGTCGGCGACAAGGTGGTGATGCTGGCCGACGGCAGCGGCAACTTCACCAAGTCGCTGGGCCTGGAGCTGGACCTCAGCGGCCTGGGCCTCGGCCACCGCTCGCAGCGCTTCTCGCTGATCGCCGAGGACGGCGTGGTCACCCACCTCAACCGCGAAGAGGGCGGCGCCTTCCAGAACTCCAGCGCCGAAGTGGCGCTCGGCCAGCTCTGAGGTTTCGGGTTTCGAGACGGGAAGGGGCGCTTCGGCGCCCCTTTTTTATTATTTATCAATTATTTAGCCGTCATCGCGGCGAAGGCCGGAATGACAATGAATGATTAAATCCCCCGAACCTCTTCCAACCCCCGCCGCGCCAGCTCGTCGGCGCGGTCGTTCTCGGCATGTCCCGAGTGGCCCTTCACCCAGTGCCAGGCGACGTCGTGGCGCTGGATCAGGGCGTCCAGCTCCTGCCACAGCCCGGCGTTCTTCACCGGCTTCCGGTCGGCGGTGCGCCAGCCGTTGCGCTTCCAGTTGTGGATCCATTTGGTGATGCCGTCGCGCACATAGATGCTGTCGGTGTAGAGGTCCACGTCGCTGCGCTTGTTAAGCGCCTCCAGCGCCCGGATCGCGCCCATCAGCTCCATGCGGTTGTTGGTGGTCGGCGTCTCGCCGCCCCAGATTTCCTTCTCGGTGCCGTTATATTCCAGCAGCGCGCCCCAGCCGCCGGGGCCGGGATTTCCGGAGCAGGCGCCGTCCGTATGAATCCGGACCTTTTTGGAGTCTGGCGCCATCACAGGCCGTATTCGCCCGGGCTCTTGACCCGGCGGTGGAATAGCAGCTTCTCGACATATTCGGCCGGGTCCTTGGGCCGCACCAGCGCGCCGTCCACCTGGTTGACCCAGTCGTAGAGCCGGGTCAGCAGGAAGCGCAGCGCCGCGCCCCGCGCCAGCGCCGGCAGGGCGGCGATCTCGGCGGGCTCCAGCGGCCGCACCGCCTGGTAGCCGGCCAGCAGCCGCCGCGCCTTGGTGGCGTTGAACGACCGGTCCGGCTCGAAGCACCACGCGTTCATGGCGATCGCCAGGTCATAGGCGAGGAAATCGTTGCAGGCGAAATAGAAGTCGATCAGGCCGGTGAGCTGCTCGCCCATGAAGAACACGTTGTCCGGGAACAGGTCGGCATGGATAACGCCCGACGGCAGGTCCGTCGGCCACGCGCCGTCGAGCCACGCCAGCTCGTCGTCGATCATGCTCATCAGGCCGGGGCGGACCGCCTCGGCCTGCTCGCGGCAGGCACTGGCGAGCTGGTGCCAGCCGGCGAGGCCCAGGCCGTTCCCGCGGCTCATGCCGAAGTCGGCGACGGCCTGGTGCATCTCGGCCATGCCGCGGCCGACGCCGGCGCAGTGCATGGGCGTGGGGCGCACCACCGACAGGCCGCGCAGGAACGAGATCAGCGCCGCCGGACGGCCGCACAGCTCGCGCAGCGCCTTGCCGTCGTCGCCCATGATCGGCGTGGGGCAGGCCAGGCCCTTGCCCGCCAGATGCCCCATCAGCCCCAGGAAGAACGGCAGCTCGTCGCGGTTCACCCGCTTTTCGTAGAGGGTGAGGATGTAGCTGCCGCGCTCGGTCTGGAGCAGGAAGTTGGAGTTCTCGACGCCCTCGGCGATGCCCTTGAACGCGATCACCGGGCCCACGTCGTAATGGGCCACGAAGTCCGCCAGGGCATCCTCGTCGACGTGGGTGTAAACGGCCATGCTGGGTCGAAGTCGCGGGGTTGGAGGGCTGACGCCGGCGGGAGATCGCGGAAGCCGGGGCAGGCGCGCTTGTCCTGATCCCTGGCGTTCTCTAATATGCCGCTCGGACGCTTCATTTGTATAGCAGAGCAAGGGACATACCATCATGGCTGAGCCGGTCATAGCCCAGAAAGAGCCCTACGGTATCGACGTCAAGGCCGGCAAGAGCTACTGGTGGTGCGCTTGCGGGCAGAGCAGCAAGCAGCCGTTCTGCGACGGCAGCCACAAGGGATCGGACTTCGCGCCGCTGGAGTACAAGGCGACGAAGGACAAGACGGTGTGGTTCTGCGGCTGCAAGCACACCGGCAAGTCGCCGATGTGCGACGGTGCCCACAACAAGCTCTAACTTACCGGACTCGGTCGAAAAGGCGGATTGATGAAGTTTTCCATGGGCGTGCCGCGGGTTGCCGCGGTTGTGGTCGGAGCGTTGGCGCTGTCGGGCTGCGGCCTGTTCGGCGGCAAGGTCGACATGGGCATGTCCGAGGCGATGAAGCAGCACTGCCCGCCGGTAGGCATCGTCGCCTACACCGGCCAGGTGACCCGCTTCGCCGGCGCCGGCCGCCAGTCGGGCGACGTGACGCTGCGCGCCGAGGTCACCAACCTGAAGATCTCGTGCGGCAGCCCCAAGGAGCGGACCGAGGTAATCGCCAAGGTCAGCTTCGACATCGTCGGCGAGCGCGGCCCGGCATCGACCGACGCCGGCGCGACGGTGCGCTACTTCGTGGCGCTGGCCGACGAGAACCAGAAGGTCCTGAAAAAGGAGGTCTACGAAACCGGCCTGGTCTTCGGCACCGGCGGCGTGACCATCTCGCACGAGAAGCTCAACGCCGTGCTGCCGCAGAAGGGCGAGGAAGTCCCCTATGAGGAAATTCTGATCGGCCTGCAGCTCGAGCGCGACGAGTTCGGGTATAATGTGGCGCGCGGTTCCGGCAAATAGCCGGCGGGCCGGCCGGATCGGTGCCGTCGCCGACGGCGAAAGGGATCGGCCGAGGGATCCAGGGGAATACTGATCATGTCGTCGCAAACCACCGCGCCGCCAAACATGCTCGCCGCGGAACCCTGTTTCGCAACGCCGATCTTCACCTTCGAGGTCGCGGACGCCGAGGTGCTCAACCAGGCGCTGATGCGCGACATCGAGGCGTACCGCCAGGCGTCGGAGGGGATGAACCGCAGCAACCAGCACGGCTGGCATTCGCCCACCGACTTCTTCCGGCGTCCCGAGGCCTCGTTCCAGGCGCTCGCCCAGCAGATCAACAGCGCCGTCGCCATGGCGACCCGGCAGGTCGCGCCCAAGCTCGACCTGAGCCAGCGGCTCTACAAGATGCAGGGCTGGATCAACGTCAACCCGCCCGGCGCCTATAATACGCCGCACGCCCATCCCGACCACGAATGGTCGGGCAGCTACTATGTGAAGGTGCCCGACGTGCCGCCGGGAAGCCGCAGCGGCGGCATCGAGTTCCTCGATCCGCGCGGCATCATCCAGCAGATGGAAGGGCTGAACTCGCCCCACTTCGTGCCGAAGATCCGCAAGATGCCCAAGGCCGGCACCATGCTGGTGTTTCCGTCCTACCTGCGCCACTGGGTCTATCCCAACGAGCAGGACGAGATCCGCATCTCCATCGCCTTCAACACCAAGTTCGTGCTGAAGGAAGAGGCGGCCTCGCCAGCGGTGATCTAGGTCCGGTCCTTCCAGGTGATCTGGTAGAGGTCGAACCGCCGGTCGCGCAGGTTGCGCACCGTCCCCTGCGCCCTGGCCCAGGACAGGTCGGTCAGGTCCAGGTCGGCGATGGCGACCGTCTCCACGTTTTCGGTGGTTTCGGCGGCGATGCCGTCGCGGGCGAACGGAAAATCGCACGGCGTCAGGATGCAGGACTGGGAATACTGGATGTCCATGTTGTCGACGTTGGGCAGATTGCCCACATTGCCCGACATCACCACGTAGCACTGGTTCTCCACCGCCCGCGCCTGGCAGCAATAGCGCACCCGCAGGTAGCCTTGCCGGCTGTCGGTGCAGAACGGCACGAACAGCAGCCGCGCGCCCTCGTCCACCAGCCGCCGCGCCAGCTCAGGGAACTCGCTGTCGTAGCAGATCAGCACGCCGATCGGGCAGCAGTCGGTCTGGATCGTCGCGACCGTGTCGCCGCCCTTGATGTTCCACCAGTGGCGCTCGTTCGGCGTCGGGTGCAGCTTCTCCTGCGCGTGCACCGAGCCGTCGCGCAGGAACACATAGCCGACGTTCTGGATGTCGTCGTCGTCGGTGCGCGTCGGGTGCGAGCCGCCGATGATGTTGATGTTGTAGCTGATGGCGAGCTGCCGCATCGCCTCGACGAAGCGCGGCGTATACTCGGTCAGCGTCTCGATCGCCTCGGCGGGGCTCAGCTTGCGCTTCTCCAGCGCGAGCAATTGCAACGTGAACAGCTCCGGGAACACGACGAAGTCGCAGCGGTAGTCGGCCGTGACGTCGACGAAATACTCCACGTTGGCGATGAACTCGTCGAATGTGTGGATCATCCGCTGCTGGAACTGGACGGTGGCGACGCGCACCGCCTCTTTCTGCCGCGTCGGCGCGTTCGCGGCGGCCGTCGTCTCCGGCGCGTAGGGATTGCGCCAGACCATGTGCGTGGCGTGGCCGCCCGACTCCTTGTCGCCCGGCAGGTAGCCGCTCAGCACGCCGATCGGCTCGAAGCCGGCCCGCAGGTGGAAGCCGATCACCGGATCGTCGATCTCGCGCTCCTTGACCGCCTCCACATAATCGAGCGGATCGGGATATTTCCGCCGCCGCCGCGCCCAGCCGGGCATCCGGCCGCCGAACACGATGCCCTTCAGCTCCCAGGCCTCGGCGAGCCCCTGCCGCGCGTCGTAGAGCCGCTGGCCGATGCGCAGCCGGCGCCGGCTCGGATCGACGCACACCTCCATGCCGTACAGCCAGTCGCCGTTGGGGTCGTGCCGCGAGCCGTAGCCGCCGCCGGTGATCTCTTCCCAGCGGTGCTGGCCCATGGCCGTCTTCTCATCGATGACGAAGCTGGCGGCATAGCCGACCACCTCGCCCTCGTAGACCACCACGAACTGTCCTTCCGGAAAGGTCACGATCTGGCCGCGCACCATGCCGGCATTGTAGGGCAGGTCGTCCGGATAGACCCGCTGCACTAGCCCGATGATGGCGTCCACGTCGTCGGGCACGGCGTTGCGGATCACCAGCTTGGCCGCCGCGCCGCGGCGCGCCGGCAGCTTTTCCGCCGGCGCCTTGGTCTGGCGCCGGGGAGCGGTCTTCTTCGGGGCGGGTACGCGGGCCATGGGCGTCCTTCGGGAAACGGAGCCCACTATATGGGCCTGGCGGCGTATATTGGAAACCGTGTTGCGCCGCAAACACGTGACAGCGCCGCAAGGCTGCGCATAATACCGCGACCTGCCTTCCGACGGAGCCTGCCGTGAAAACCCCCAACAACAGCGTCGCCACCGACGACGTCATCGCGCTGCTCGACCTCGAGCCGCTCGAGGTCAACCTGTTCCGCGGCATCAGCCCGGACGTCACCTGGCAGCGGGTGTTCGGCGGCCAGGTGATCGGCCAGGCGCTGACCGCCGCCTACCGCACGGTGGAAGGCCGCATCTGCCATTCGCTGCACGCCTATTTCATCCGGCCGGGCGACCCCAAGGTGCCGATCATCTACGAGGTCGACCGCTCCCGCGACGGCACCAGCTTCGCCACCAGGCGCGTCGTCGCCGTCCAGCATGGCAAGCAGATCTTCAACCTGGCGGCCTCGTTCCAGATTCCGGAAGAGGGGTTCGAGCACCAGTTCGACATGCCCGACATACCCATGCCCGAGACCCTGCCCACCGACGAGGAGCTGCGGCTCGCCGTGATCGACAAGGTGCCCGAGGCCGTCGCCCGGCATTTCGCCCGGCCGCGCCCCATCGAGATGCGCCCGGTCAACCGCCACGACTTCGTCGATCCCAAAGCCGCGCCACCCTACCAGCAGATCTGGTTCAAGGCCCGCGACCCGGTCGGCGACAATCTGCCGCTCAACCAGTGCATGCTGGCCTACGCCTCGGACATGAGCCTGCTCGACACCTGCTTCCGCCCGCACGGCATCTCCTGGCTGTCGGGCAAGCTCCAGTCGGCCAGCCTGGACCACGCCATGTGGTTCCACCATCCCTTCACCATGGACGACTGGCTGCTCTACGACATGGACAGCCCCAGCGCCTCCGGCGCCCGCGGCTTCAACCGCGGCAGCGTTTACACCCGCGACGGCCTGCTGGTCGCGTCGGTCGCCCAGGAAGGCCTGTTCCGGTATCGGGGGTAAAGGGTTCTCCTTTCTCCATTGTCACCCCGTTTTTATGCCCCGTATTCCAGACCGTCAGGAGGCTTCCGCTGTTGTGCGGAAATAGACCGCGTCGTACTGGAGCAGCCGCGCGGTCCTGGGGTCGCGCAGGACAGGCCTCTGGTCCCACAACCCGAAACCAAGCGACATGGCCAGCGCATGCAACTCGTCGGCAAGCATCTGGCCATCGTAAAGCGGCGCGACGGTCATCTCGAGGAGCAATCCCTGGACACCCGGCAACAGCCGTGCCGCCCCCTCAAGCACCAGCGGCTCCGCCCCCTGAACGTCGATCTTCAGGAAAATCGCACCGGTATTCGCGTCGGGAACGAACATCTCGTCGAGCCGCCTCAGGTCGACCGCGATGATCTCGCGCTCTCTCAGCGCCTCGCCGAATGCCCGCGATCGTTCGTTGGGCACAAGCAGCGAGCTGCTGACCAGGTTGTTGGTGACGTGAAACCACGCCTCGTCCGTCCGATCCCCCAGTGCGCAGCAGGGCGCGACATGCCACCGGTCTCCACAAGCGGCGGTGGCCTGCGTGAGTTGCCTGTGAACCTCCGGAATCGCCTCGAAGGAGACGACCCGGCCCGGGAAGCCCGCCCTGAGGAGCTCGCCCGCGAACTGCCCGCGATTGGCCCCCACGTCCAGCACGGTCGAGACCCGATGGACCGCGAGGTGGTGGACAAGCCGCAGATCCGCCCGGCTGTCGAGAGTGCTGCGGCGGCGCTGGAGGCCCGCGCGGTACAAGGCATGGCGCCCTATCCGCCTGAGTGTTCTGGTGATCACATCTTGCTCCGTCGGAGCGCCATCGAGGGTTTCGGTGACGGTTTGCTTAACTTACCAAACGGCGCCGCGCGTTGATGAACGCGATGTCGAGGCCAATTAAATAAACTGTCACCGAAACAATTCTCTCTCCCGCTCGTGCGACCAATCCGGAATATAGGCTTTCGGCCCGGTCCGCGCCTGCCGCAAGACCGACACTCTTGACGCGGCGTGGTATCGGGATAATACTTTAGCGAATGCTTAAGTATGAGTCGCAGCTTGACGGTATCTTCCGCGCCCTGGCCGACCCGAGCCGGCGCGCGATGGTGGAGCGCCTGACGCACGGTCACGCCAGCCTCGGCGCGCTCGCCGAACCGCTCGAGATGACGCTGTCGGCGGTGCAGCAGCACCTGAGCATTTTGCGCGACGCGGGGCTGGTCAGTACCGAGAAGGTCGGCCGGACCCGGATGTGCACGCTGCGCATCGAGCAGCTCGACCTGGTCGACCGCTGGTTCGACGACCGCCGCGCGCACTGGGAGCGCAGGATCGATCGGTTGGACGCCTATCTGGCAAAGGGAGACGGGACATGACGCTCATTCATTCTCTCATCGAGGTCCGGCGGACGCTGAAGGCGCCGCCGGCCCGGGTGTTCGCGGCGTGGCAGGACACGCGCGCGCTGGAGCAATGGAGCTCGCCGGGCGACGACGGCTGGACGGCCGGCGTGACCGACCATGCCTTCGAGGTCGGCGGGCTGAAACGGATCGTGTTCGGGCCTCCCGGCGAGGAGCCCTATGTCGAGGAATCCCGCTATCTCGATATCGTCCGCGATGCCTACATCATCAATTCGGAGCGCATCCTCAAGGGGCCGGTGCTGATCTCCGCGTCGCTGATCACGCTGGAGTTTGCCGCCGCGGCGGGCGGCTGCGACCTGTTTGTAACGGACCAGATCACGCTGCTGTCGCCGACCGACGACCCGGAGAACCGGCGGCGGGGATGGGGCGAGGTGCTGGGCAAGCTGCAGGGCTTCGTCGAGACCGCATAGCCGGCGTCACAACCGGTCCAGGTCCCAGACATAGGACACGAACGGCTCGTCGTCCGCCGTGCCGCCCGACGCCTCATAGGTCCGGCGCGCGGCGGTGTTCGACACCTCCGTGCCCACCCACATCTCGAAGCAGCCGGCGTCGCGCGCCGTCTCGGCCAGCAGCCGTATCGGTTCGCCGGTGCTGCTCACCAAAATTAGCGCGCCGAGGCGCGCGCCAGGTTGCAGTCGCCGCAGCCGGCCCCGGGCGGATGCAGGAACACCAGCGGATCGCGGGCCAGGTGCCCGAGCGCGGCGTCCACCACGTCGCGGATGCGGAACAGCCGCGCATGGGCGTTGCCGACATGGCCCTCGCACTGCTGCCCGCGCGCCCGCAGCCAGCCGTCGGCCAGGGCGAAGCGCTCGCAGCAATGGTCGTTCTCCCGGTAGTCGATGCGCGCCGGCCGCCCGTCTTGCAGCACCGTGATGTGCCTGGGCACGCCATAGGGCACGCCGGCCAGCAACTCGGCCAGGTGCAGCGCCGTGTCGGCGTCGTGGCCCACGCCCAGCAGCAGCACCTGTCCATCCAGGTCGTGGACGCGGCCGACGGGGCTTGCCGGGATGTGCGGCGGCAAGGGCAGGGGACCGGCGACGATCTCCGCCGCCCTCGGACCCGCCGCCGCGAAGGCGAAGGCATGGCCGCTGCGCCGCGTCCCCGGCATGGTGCGAAAGGCCTCCGCGACCGCGCCCAGATCGTCCGAGGCGGGCGTCGAGGCGGGGTCGAACGGCGTCGAGTCGTCGCCCGTCCAGCACGGCATGGCCAGCGTGCCCTCCGGCCCGAGCGCGTCCTTCAAGGCCCCGATCAGCCCGGCCGGTCCGCCCTCGACCGGCCGCACCGCGCGGAACGAGGTGTGGACCAGCAGCACGCCGTCCAGTGCAACGCCCAGTGCTCGGAGCTGTTCGGTCAGTTGGGCCTTATCCGTCATTTCTATCCGTGTTTCTGCTCTTTCCGTGCTTCTGCGAGCGCAGCGAAGCAGCCCAGCCAGCCCGCCACACAGCCGTCACGTGGCATGGCTGGATCGCGTCGCTTCGCTCGCGAAATCGGCAAGGGGTAGGGCGCGAAGACATCACAACCGGTCCAGGTCCCAGACATAGGACACGAACGGCTCGTCGTCCGCCGTGCCGCCCGACGCCTCATAGGTCCGGCGCGCGGCGGTGTTCGACACCTCCGTGCCCACCCACATCTCGAAGCAGCCGGCGTCGCGCGCCGTCTCGGCCAGCAGACGCATCATGGCCTTGGCCAGGCCCCGCCGCTGGTGGCTTTCGGCGACCGCCAGCTCGTTCACCCAGAACTGCGGCCGCGTCTTGTCCGGATGGCTGTAACGCACCGCCGAGGCGAAGCCGACCATGACGCCGCCGTCGATCGCCGCCGCCATGTAGTGGCGCGGATCGGCCAGGAACGCCCGCGTCGCCGCCGGATCGACCGGATCGTCGAACAGGTCCGGCGGGACCGAGGCGAACAGGGCTTCGTCATCGGCGGTCAGCAGGCGAATGGTCACGGGCACGCGCATACGCTGATTTTGAACCGCACCCCGGGCGCGAGACAAAGAAAAAGACGACAGCGCTCCGGGCGAAAGTGCTCAGGGTGACTTCGTGTCCCTGAAGGCCAGCGGAAAGAGCGCCGCGGCAAGCTGCGCCGCAAGGCCGAGCAGTCCCGCCGGACTCGTCAGCGCCGCCCATTGCGCGGCGCCCGTCCGGCCGAACAGCGTCAGGCCGAGCAACGCTTCGGCGGCCAGCAGCAGCCCGAGGAACCACGCGCCCATCGCCGCGCGGCTCGACACCCTGTAGGGAACCGACCACCGCCGGACAATCCAGCCGCAGGCAAGCCACGATGCCAGCAGCATCACCGGCACCTCCGCCATGGTGGCGGCCAGCTCGCCGATCCGGGGTGCCACCACGATCACCCGGACCGTGCCCAGCGCGAAGCCGAGGGCGAACAGAACGCCGAAGTAGACGCTCCCGGCGATCAGCGCGCGTTTCAACGACGGGTCCGGGGCAGCGCCCGGGTCACCCTGATCGGCCGAACCGCATCTCCAGCCCCGATCAGAAACTGTCTCCGGTTGACCACTGCGACGCCTCCTCCTGCCGGCCACCACGACGCAGAGCATCGCACATATCAAGCCGGACAGTATTGATTCCGCTCACGGGGACGGGACGGCGTAGGTTGCGGAATGCACCCTCGCGGCTGGGCAAGCTGACGGTAGAAGCAGCGGAATGATCGAAGTTGCGGAGTATGCCCAGAGAGTGGGGATGATATCGCAGTGTCCGCCATCACTCTTGAAGAGTGCTATCGTTTTTGATATTTTGATAGCATCGCAGTCAGTCAGCGGAGGACGCCATCATGGCCGCCGTCACCATTCGCAACCTCTCCGAGGAAGCGCACCGCGCCCTGAAGGTCCGCGCGGCGCAGCACAATCGCAGCGCGGAAGCGGAAATGCGCGCCATTCTGGAGGCCGCCGTGCGCCCCGAAGGACGGCTGCGGCTCGGCACGGCCCTTTCGGAGTTGAGCCGGAAGATCGGGCTCACCAATGCCGATGTCGAGGCGCTCGAAAACGCTCGCGACATCCAACCCGCCAAGCCGATGCGCTTCGGATGATCCTGCTCGACACCAATGTCGTCTCAGAGGCGATGAAGCCCGACCCCTACCCATCGGTTCGTGACTGGCTCGACGCCCAGGTGGCGGAGACGCTGTTTCTCTCCAGCGTCACCATGGCCGAGCTGTTGTTTGGCATCGGCGCGCTGCCCAACGGCAAGCGCAAGGACGCTCTGGCAGCGGCACTGGACGGCGTGCTGGAACTGTTCGTGGCGCGCATTCTGCCCTTCGATACCCAGGCGGCGGCACGCTACGCCGATCTCGCCGTCAAGGCACGAGCAGCCGGAAAAGGCTTCCCCACACCCGATGGCTATATCGCCGCGATCGCCGCCGCGCACGGATTCGCCGTGGCGTCGCGCGACACCAGCGCATTCACCGCGGCCGGCCTGACGGTGATCGATCCTTGGATCGTTGCGAATTGACAGCTCCGGACTGAACGGCATGGTCTGCATGGTTTTCGGAAGGATTATTATTTTTCACTTCCCGAATATGGTGGAAAGCCCATATTATCCGGGAATGGATTTAGGAGATTTGAAGCCGGTGGAATGGGTGGGATCGTCGAAGGACGACCTGAAGTCCTTTCCGGCCAATGTTCTGGACGATATTGGCTTCGCGCTGCATGTGGCGCAGACCGGCGGCAAACATGCGGATACCAAGCCGTTGAAGGGCTTCGGTGGAGGTGTGTTGGAGGTGGTGTCGCGCTTTGACGGCGATACGTTCCGCGCGGTCTACACGGTGCGCTTCGCCGAGGCCGTCTATGTGCTGCACGTATTCCAGAAGAAATCAAAGACAGGCATTGCGACGCCGAAGCACGAGATGGATCTGGTGAAACTTCGGTTGAAGGTGGCCGAACGGCACTATGCCGATGCTTATGGGAAAGATGACAGATGACCGAGGATGTGAAGGTTGAACGTGGCAGCGGCAACGTGTTCGCCGATCTCGGCCTGCCGGATGCCGACACCCATCTGCTGAAAGCCGATCTGGTCCGCCGGATAGATGGGATCATCCGGCAGCGCCGGCTGACTCAGGCACAGGCCGCCGAACTGCTGGGCCTCTCGCAGCCCGACGTGTCGCGTCTCCTGCGCGGCAGCTTCCGCGACTATTCCATGGAGCGCCTGTTGCGACTGCTGACGGCGCTTGGCCGCGACGTGGAGATCGTCATCCGCAAGCCTCGCGCCAGGCGGCCCGGTCGATTGAGCGTCGAGGCGGCGGAATGAAGCGCTGTCGATGGCGCCCGCTGTGGGCGGGCTTCAGCCATCTCGTGCCGAGGCGGAGTTAAATGCAGCGTCACCAGAATCGTCACCAGAATCCCAGAATCCACCGGAATCGCGCCGGAATCCGTGGCCATAACGGTTGGTTAACGAATTGGCCGCAATGCGGTAATATTCCCCTACCCTATAGCTGAACAGGCAGACTGGGGACCGGTGAGCTTTCTGCGAGGTCTTCCGCGCATTGTGAAATTTTTTGGCGTGCTCGCGCTGCTCGTAATCCTATTGCTCTTTGCGTTAGGGCTCCTTGTTGGGGCATCGATGGCGCCATCCCGATTGAAGTCACCGAAGTTTGTCGCTGCAATTCTTGAGATTCCGGGGCTTCCGGCATCGGCCACCAAGATCGACTGCCTCGATCACGGTGTAACGGATTTCTTGGCATCGTGCTTTTTCGAGATTGAACCCCGAGACTTTCCTAAACTTCTGGAAGGACGCGAATTCGAGGCCTATGTCCCTGACTTCAAAAGTTCGCATGATTTTCAGGGTGGCCCCCCGGTTGGCCCAAAATTCAGCATTGGCACGGCATATTCGGCTATGCCTTCGGACGCACCCCATGGCGGAAGCCTGCGGGTGGCGACCGACCGTTTCAGACACTACGTTGTGGTCGATATATACGTCGAATAATTACGGGCACCTTCGCGTGGTTCTCAACCACCCCCTCCTTGACTCCCACCCTTCTCCTGCTACCTTCCTCCTACGCCTCACGCCCTTGCGGGAGAGACCGGTCCTTGCCGGCGCCGAAGAAGCAACCGCCCCGGAAACTTTCAGGCAAAAGGACCGCACGGGTACAGGCACTCTGGAAAGCAGACGCATCGGTTCGCCGGTGCTGCTCACCGAAGGAGTAAGCCGGCCAGGTCCGCCGTCACGGGCCGAAACCGGGCAAATCTCTCAGGTTCCGAAGACAGAGGGGGCAGCCTTCGTCCGGCCGGGCGCGGGTGGCACGCCCATATGTCAGGAACCCGATGTCCGCTCCGGAAACGCTGCTCACCACCCCGTTACACGCCCTGCACCGCGAGCTGGGTGCCGAGTTCGGCGGCTTCGCCGGCTACGACATGCCGATTCGCTACCCGGCCGGGATCATGGCCGAGCACCAGCACTGCCGCGCGTCGGCGGCGCTGTTCGACGTCTCGCACATGGGCCAGGTGCTGGTGAAGGGTCCCAACGTCATCGCCGCGCTGGAAAAGCTGGTGCCCGGCGACATCGAGGCGCTGAAGGTGGGCCGCCAGCGCTACACCCTGTTCACCAATGCCCGCGGCGGCATCATGGACGATCTGATGGTCACCCGCCGCGAGACCGACCTGTTCGTGGTGGTGAACGCCAGCTGCAAGACCGAGGATTTCGCCCATATGAAGGCGCACATGCCGCCCGGCACCGTCGCGATGATCGACGACCGGGCGCTGATCGCGCTGCAGGGGCCGCAGGCGGTCGCGGTCATCGCCCGCATGGACCCGCGAATTTCGACCGTGCCGTTCATGGGCGCGACGGAGCTGAAACTGAACGGCCTGGACTGCTGGGTGTCCCGCTCGGGCTATACCGGCGAGGACGGCGTCGAGATTTCCGTGCCGGCCCACGGCGCCGAGGCGCTGGCGCGGCATCTGCTGGCCCAGCCCGAAGTGATGCCGGCCGGCCTCGGCGCGCGGGATTCGCTGCGGCTGGAGGCCGGCCTGTGCCTCTACGGCGCGGACCTGGACCAGAACACCACGCCGGTCGAGGCCGGGCTCACCTGGACCATCGGCAAGCGGCGCAAGCTGGAGGGCGGCTTCATCGGCGCCGAGGCGGTCCTGGAGCAGTTGTTCGCCGGGCCGAGGAAGGTCCGCGTCGGCATCCGGCCCGAGGGCAAGGCGCCGGCGCGGGCGCACACCCTGATCGTCGACGAGACCAACAACGAGATCGGCGAGATCACCTCGGGCGGCTTCGGGCCGACGGTGGGCGCGCCCGTCGCCATGGGCTATGTCACGCCCGACTATGCCGATGACGGCACGGCCATCGGCCTGGTCATCCGCGGCAAGGTTCATCCGGCGCGGATCGCGCCGCTTCCCTTCGTCCCCAAAGGCTGGAAATAGGAGCCGGTTGCATGAGCGACGTCCGCTACACCAAAGACCACGAATGGATCCGGCTCGAAGGCGGGATCGGCGTCGTCGGCATCACCGACTATGCCCAGAACGCGCTGGGCGACGTGGTCTTCGTCGAGGTGCCCGAAGCCGGCAAGGCGCTGACCGCGGGCGGCGAGGCCGGGGTGATCGAATCGGTCAAGGCCGCCAGCGAGATCTATTCGCCGGTGTCCGGCGAGGTGGTCGAGGGCAATGCCGGCCTGGACGGCGACCCGGCGCTGGTCAATTCCTCGCCGACGGGCGACGGCTGGATCTTCAAGGTGAAGCTGTCCAACCCGGACGAGGTCGGCAAGCTGATGACCGAGGCCGAATACCGGGCCTTCGTGGACGGGCTCGACTGAATGGGCTGGAGCCGCACCGAGCGTATCGTCTTCCACGCGCCGCCGTCCGGCGAGCCGGCCGACTGGCGCACGCTGCGCCGTCCCATGCTGGACCTGTCCCGCCGCGTCTGGCGGCGCGAGGGCGGCTTCCGCTTCTCGGGCCCCTCCAGCACGCCCAACGGAACGGTGTCGGGCAATGCGCGCGTGCGCGCCGCCAACAGGAAAAGGATCCACTGAATGCGCTACCTGCCGCTGAGCGACGGCGACCGCCGCGACATGCTGGCCAGCATGGGCGTCGGCAGCGTCGACGACCTGTTCCGCGACGTGCCGCAGGCCGCCCGGCTCGACGGCCCGCTCGACCTGCCGCGCCACCAGGGCGAGCTGGAAGTGCAGCGTCACATGGAGGCGCTCGCGGCGAAGAACGTCTCGGCCGGCAGCGTGCCGTTCTTCGTCGGGGCAGGGGCCTACCGGCACCACGTGCCGGCCAGCGTCCAGCACCTGATGCAGCGCGGCGAGTTCCTCACCGCCTACACGCCCTACCAGCCCGAGATCAGCCAGGGCACGCTGCAGTATCTGTTCGAGTTCCAGACCCAGGTGGCGCGATTGACCGGCATGGATGTGGCCAACGCCTCCATGTATGACGGCTCCACCGGCTGCGGCGAAGCGGTGCTGATGGCCCAGCGCGTCACCAAGCGCCGGAAGGTCATCCTGTCGGGCAATCTGCACCCGCACTACGCCGACGTCGTCGACACGGTGACCCGGTTCACGCCGGAGGAAGAGGTGATCGTCCGCCGCGCCCCGGCGCCGCGGGGCGGCGAGGACCTGATCGGCCTGATCGACGCGGCGACCTCCTGCGTGGTCGTACAGAACCCGGACTTCTTCGGCCGGCTCAACGATCTGACCGGCCTCGCGGCGGCGGTGCATGAAGCCGGCGCGCTGCTCGTCGTGGTGGTGACCGAGGCGGTGTCGCTGGGCGCCATCAAATCGCCGGGCGAGATGGGCGCCGACATCGTCGTCGGCGAGGGCCAGTCGATCGGCAACAGCCTCAATTTCGGCGGCCCTTACCTCGGCCTGTTCGCCACCCGCCAGAAATATGTCCGGCAGATGCCGGGGCGATTGTGTGGCGAAACCGTGGATTCCGAGGGGCGGCGCGGCTTCGTGCTCACCCTGTCGACCCGCGAGCAGCACATCCGCCGCGAGAAGGCGACGAGCAATATCTGCACGAATTCAGGGCTTTGTTCGCTAGCCTTCACGATCCACATGACGCTGCTGGGCGAAAAGGGCCTGCGGCAACTGGCGTTGCTCAATCACGCCAAGACCATCAAGGCCGCCGACACCTTGTCGCGCGTCCCCGGTGTCGAGGTGCTGAACGAGACGTTCTTCAACGAATTCACCATCCGGGTCTCGCGCCCCGCCGCGCAGGTGATCGAGCGGCTGGCCCAGCGCAAGGTGCTGGGCGGCGTGCCGGTATCGCGCTTCCACGACGGTCACGACGACCTGATCGTGCTCGCGGTCACCGAGACCAATACCGACGAGGACATCGACGCCTTGGCTACCGCGCTGACGGAGGTGCTGCAATGAACCGGCAGGGACGCCCGACCGGGCCTTCGGTCAGCACGGGAGAAACCGCCGGCGCCACCTGGACCGGCAACAAGGCGCTGGCGCTCGACGAGAAGCTGCTGTTCGAGCTTGACGGCTGGGGCCGAACGGGCGTCGACCTGCCGGACGCCGGCCTGACCGCGGACCGGCTGGGCGGGCTGAACCGCAACAAGCCCATTGGCTTGCCCGGTCTTTCCGAGCCGCAGGCGGTGCGCCACTACACCCGCTTGAGCCGGAAGAACTACGCCATCGACATGGGCCTTTTTCCACTAGGGTCCTGCACCATGAAGCACAACCCGCGCCTCAACGAGAAGATCGCCGGGCTCGCCGGTTTCGCCGACATCCACCCGCTGCAGCCGGTCTCGACCGTGCAGGGCGCGCTCGAGGTTATGGAGCAGCTTGCGTACTGGCTGACCACGCTCACCGGCATGCCCGGCGTGGCGCTGTCGCCCAAGGCCGGCGCCCATGGCGAGCTTTGCGGCCTGATGGTGATCCGCGCGGCGCTGGAAGCCCGCGGCGATGCACGTAGCCGCGTGCTCGTGCCCGAATCCGCCCACGGCACCAACCCGGCCACGGCGGCGCTGTGCGGCTACACGGTCGATTCCATTCCGGCGACGCCGGCGGGCCGGGTCGACGTCGACGCCATGGTCGCCAAGCTGGGTCCTGACGTGGCCGCGCTGATGCTAACCAACCCGAATACCTGCGGCTTGTTCGAAAGCGATATCATTGAGATAGCCGAGAAAGTTCACGCGGCGGGTGCATTCTTCTACTGCGACGGCGCCAACTTCAACGCCATCGTCGGCAAGGTGCGCCCGGGCGACCTGGGCATCGACGCCATGCACATCAACCTGCACAAGACGTTCTCGACGCCCCATGGCGGCGGCGGTCCCGGCGCCGGCCCGGTGGTGTTCTCCGAGGCGCTGATGCCGTTCATCCCGCCCGCCTATGTGGTGCGCGAGGGACAGGACCTGCGCCTCGTCGAGGACGTGCCGCACGCCCAGGTCGGCCGCATGACCGCGTTCCACGGCCAGATGGGCATGTTCGTTCGCGCGCTCACCTACATGCTCAGCCATGGCGGCGACGGCCTGCGCCAGGTGGCCGAGGACGCGGTGCTCAACGCTAACTACATCCGCGAGAGCCTGAAGGACGTGATGACGCCGTCGTTCGATGGCCCGTGCATGCACGAGGCGCTGTTCGACGACCGCTTCCTCAAGGACACCGGTGTGTCGACCCTCGACTTCGCCAAGGCGCTGATCGACGAGGGCTATCACCCGATGACCATGTATTTCCCGCTGGTGGTGCACGGCGCCATGCTGGTCGAGCCGACCGAAACCGAGAGCCGCGAGAGCCTCGACGACTTCATCGGCGCCATGCGCTCGCTGGCGCTGGCGGCGAAGGCCGGCGACACCGAACGGTTCGCATCCGCGCCAAGGTTCGCCCCGGTCGGCAGGCTCGACGAGACCCGGGCGGCGCGCACGCCGATCCTCACCTGGCAGGAGCCCGAGCCCAAGGCGGCGGCGGAGTAGGGGGCATAGGGGAAAGCCACAATTTGGATCAGATACGATTGCAACAGAACTGTTCAAACCATTAACATAATTGTCATCCCCGCCTCGCGCGGGGACCCATGTCGATATCGGCCATACCATGTTCGAAAAGTACTATTACGTCTACATCGTTACCAACAGGACACGCGGCACGCTCTATGTCGGCGTCACCTCCGACCTCCCAAGACGCATTGCCCAGCACAAGGGCAAGATGCTCCCTGGCTTCACCGCGACCCACAGTCTTGACAAGTTGGTTTACTACGAGGTGTTCGGCGACGTAACGGAGGCCATCCGCCGCGAGAAGAGGCTGAAGCGGTGGAACAGGGCCTGGAAGATCGAAGCCATCGAGGCCGGTAATCCCTATTGGCACGACCTGTTTCCAAGCTTGTTCTAGGGCGTTGCCGCCATCGACATGGGTCCCCGCTCGCGCTTCGCTTGGCGGGGATGACAACCAGTTTTTGTGACCAGACCTACGAGTGCTTGCTGACAAGATGACAGTCTGGACGGACGCTAAAGCAGTTGCCAGGCGATCATGCCCATGCCGGTCACGGCGACGGCCCAGAACACCGGGCGGACCCACGGCACGCCGGCGGCATAGACCAGGGCGTGGACGATCCGGCCACCCAGGAACAGCTGGCAGCCCAGCACGGTCCAGTGGTTCGAGACGCCGGCCACCGACGCCGCGAGCACCAGCGGGACGAACAGCACCATGTTCTCGATCATGTTGGCGGCCAGCCGGCGCAGCCGCTTGTTGGTGACGCTCGGCTCCGGAATCTGGTCGCGCGGGCCGGCCATCACCTTCAGGCCGTTGGTCAGCACCGACTGGGTCGCCGGCACCAGGATCAGCACGAAGGTCAGGATCACACTCCAGACCAGCATCATCAGTTCAGCGCTCGTCTCGTTCATCGTTCCCTCCCCAGGTAAACTGACGGTTACCATAGCGCCAAACATCGTCCGGCGATATGCCGGCGGAGATTTCCCGGCAGTGCTGCTTTTAACTTGTTACCGATTGGTAAAATTATTACGCTGCGCGCAGTATTTCCGGGGCCATGCATGGCCCCTTCACTCATGCGAAGGTGCGCACCATGTCGACGCAAGCCAAGGCTCCCGAAGTCTTCAATCCGTTCCTGAGCGGCAACTACGCGCCGGTTTCCGAGGAGATCACCGCCGAATGCGTTGAGGTGATCGGCAAGATCCCGGCCGACCTCAATGGCCATTTCCTGCGCATCGGCCCCAACCCGGTCTATGTGCCCGATCCGGCGACCTACCACATCTTCGACGGCGACGGCATGATCCACGCGGTGCAGTTCGACAACGGCCGCGCCACCTACCGCAACCGCTTCGTCGATACCGAGGGCCTGCGCAAGGAACGCGCCAAGGGCACCTGGATCTGGAAGGGCATGGCGTCCATGGGTGATTTCGTGAAGGGCGTCGCGCCGCCCGCCGAAGGCCTGATGAAGAACACCGCCAACACCGCCATGGTCTATCACAACAAGACGCTCTACGCCCTGATGGAGGCCGCGCCGCCGCACCGCATGTCGCTGCCCGGCCTGGACACGGAAGGCGAGCACACCTTTGGCGGCAAGCTGCGCCATCCGTTCACCGCCCACCCAAAGGTCGACGCGGTCACCGGCGAGATGATCACCTTCGGCTATTCGCCCATGCCACCCTACCTGACCCACAGCGTGGTCAGCCCGGAGGGCGAGATCGTCCACACCGCGCCCATCACCATCCCCAAGGGTGTGATGATGCATGACTGCGCCATCACCGAGCACTACACCGTGTTCCTCGACATGCCGATCACCTTCGACTTCGGCCGCGCCATGGCCGGCGGGCTGATGCTGGACTGGGAGCCGGAGAACGGCTCGCGCCTCGGCGTCGTGCCGCGCATGGGCACGGACAAGGACGTGAAGTGGTTCGACGTGAAGACCGCCATGGTGTTCCACGTCTCCAACGCCTGGGAAGAGGGCGACGAGGTGGTCGTCCAGGCCAGCCGCTCGCTGCGCACCGACGTGTCGCGCGCCACCGAGAACGCCGGCAAGCACATGGACATGGCCGACCAGCTTGGCCAGCTCTACGAATGGCGCCTCAACATGAAGACCGGCGCCGTCGCCGAGCGCCATCTCGACACCAAGCACCACTGCGACTTCACCCGCATCAACGACGATTTGTGCGGCCGCAAGACCCGCTACACCTATGCGGCGCGCTTCGACCTCGAGCACGACGCGCTGTTCAACGCCGCGCTGAAATATGACGACCAGACCGGCGAGATCCAGGTCCACGCGCTGGGCGACGGCCGCTGGGGCGGTGAAGGCGTGTTCTGCAAGCGCGACGGCGCCGCCGCCGAGGATGACGGCTATCTGGTGCTGTTCGTCTGGGACGACAACAAGCAGCGTAGCGAGTGCATGGTCATCGACGCGCGGAACTTCACCGCGCCGCCGGTCGCCCGGATCATGATTCCCGGCCGCGTGCCGTTCGGCTTCCACGCCGGCTGGGCGCCTGCCGGCTGAATTTCGCATTTGAGCGGTAGAACTTAAACGGCTGGGGCGGGTACAATCCCGCTCCGGCGGCCGGCCCTGCATGGACGGTTGCCTCGTGGATTTTCCTGGAGGCGGGGACCATGGTGCGACTTTCCGGCGTGAAGCGGTCGTTGCTGGCGGCGATGATGGCCGCGTTCGGGGCAACGGCGGCACAGGCGGCGTCGGTCGAAATGTTCACCCCCACGGGAACCGTCAAGGACGTGCGCCAGGTCGCGGTCCGATTCTCGGCCAACATGGTGGCGCTGGGCGATCCGCGGCTGCCCGATCCCTTCGCCGTCACCTGTCCCGCCAAGGGCAAGGGCCGCTGGGCCGACCAGCGCAACTGGGTCTACGACTTCGACGAGAACCTGCCCGGTGGGGTGGTGTGCGAGTTCGCCGTGAAGCCCGAGCTGAAAGGGCTCGACGGCGTGGCCGTGTCCGGCGCCCGCGCGTTCAGCTTCGATACCGGCGGGCCGTCGATCCGTGCGTCGCAGCCTTATGAGGGCTCGCAGCAGGTCGACGAGGACCAGGTGTTCGTGCTGGCGCTGGACGCGCCGGCCGATCCCATGTCCGTCGAGAAGAACGCCTGGTGCGCCGTCGACGGCATCGGCGAGCGCATCCCGCTCAAGGTGCTGCGCGGCGCCGAGCGGGCGGCCATGCTGAAGGAGCAGCGGCGCATCGGCTATTCCTACTATTCGATCCTGTGGAAGGACGGCGAGTGGAGCGACATCCGCGTCCGCGACCGGTCCATGACCGACAAGGCCGAGGCGCAGATCACCCTCGCCAAATGCCAGCGCCGCCTGCCGCCCGCCATGCGGGTCGAACTGGTCTGGGGCCAGGGCATCGCGACGGCCGCCGGCATCGGCACGCCCGCCGAGCAGCGGCTGGCCTTCCAGGTCCGGCCCTCGTTCACCGCGCGCGCCGAATGCGAGCGGGTCAACGCGCAGGCGGGCTGCCTACCCATGCGTCCGATCCGGGTCGGCTTCTCGTCGCCGGTGCCGCGCGACACGGCGCTGAAGGTCACCATGACCGGCGCGGGCGGCAAGCTGTTCAAGCCTGACGCCGCGACCCGCGAGGCCACGCTGCAGACCGTGGAGTTCAAGGGGCCGTTCCCCGAGCGCTCCATCCTCAAGGTGACCATGCCCGCTGGCATGGCCGACGACGCGGGCCGCAAGCTGGAGAACGGCGACCGCTTCCCGCTCGACATGCGGATCGACAGCTTCCCGCCGCTCGCCAAGTTCAGCGGCGAGTTCGGCATTATCGAGGCCCATGAAGGCGGCGTCCTGCCGGTGACCGTGCGCAACATCGAACCGCTGGTGGCGGGCAGCGCGTCGGTGACGCCGGCCATGGCCGGTACCGCCGCGCGCATGAGCGGGGACGACGTCCAGATCGCCGAATGGATGCGCCGGGTGAAGTCCGGCATGGAATCGCGCGGCGACTGGACCGGCGAGGGCGCCCACCAGAAATGGCAGGAGCGCACCGGCGATACCTCGGTATTCACCAGCGAGGCCGAGGAAGGCGTCAGGACCATGGCCTTCCGCCTGCCCAAGCCGGAAGGCGCCAAGGCGTTCGAGGTGGTCGGCATCCCGCTGAAGAATCCGGGGTTCTATGTGGTCGAGTTGGCCAGCCCGATCCTCGGCGAGGCGCTGATGGCCAAGGGCAAGGTCCGCCATGTGGCCACCGCCGCGCTGGTCACCGACATGGCGGTGCACTTCAAGCACGGCCGCGAGGGTTCGGCGGTCTGGGTCACGCGGCTGCACGACGCCGAACCGGTGAAGGGCGCCGAGGTCGCCGTGAGCGACTTCTGCACCGGCCAGGTGCTGTGGACCGGCGAGACCGGCAAGGGCGGCATCGCCGCCGTCGAGGCGGGCAAGCTGCCCGAACCGGGCTACACGTCGGAACGCTGCGGCGAGTACGGCGCCCATCCGCTGATGATCAGCGCCCGCACCGACAATGACATGAGCTTCACCCTGTCGTCGTGGAACAACGGCATCGCGCCCTACGACTTCAACCTGTCGTCCTACGGCGCGCGCGAGTCCCTGGTTCATACCGTGTTCGACCGGCCGCTGTTCCGTGCCGGCGAGACCGTGTCGATGAAGCACTTCCTGCGCCGCCACACCTCGGCCGGCATCGCCTCGATCAATCCCGGCGCGGCGCCTGTCAAGGTCGCCATCGTCCATACCGGCAGCGACACGCGCTATGAGAGCGAAGTGAAGTTCGACGCGGGCGGCATCGCGCTGCAGACGTGGCAGATCCCGCCGGAAGCCAAGCTGGGCGACTACGCCGTGCAGGTCGCGCTGGGCGAGCAGACCTTCACCGCCGGCTCGTTCAAGGTCGAGCAGTTCCGCGTGCCGACCATGTCGGCGGTGGTGCAGGGACCGGACGAGCCGCAGGTGAGGGTCAAGCAGGTGCCGTTCGACCTCTATGTCAGCTACCTGTCCGGCGGCGGCGCGGGCGGCGCGCAGGTAAAGCTGCGCACGGTTACCATGCCGTGGCCGGTGTCGTTTCCCGACTATGACGGCTTCACCTTCGGCGGCAAGCCGGTGAAGGAAGGGCTGCAGACCGACGAAGGCAGCCCCTACGACTTCGATCCCGAAGCCCAGGCCGCCGACGTCAAGCCGGTCACCCAGGTGATGCCGCTGACGCTGGACGCCAAGGGCGCGCTCCGGGTCACTGCCGCGGCGCCCGGGGACATCGTCGAGCCGTCGCGCATGGTGGCCGAGCTGGAATATGCCGACGCCAATGGCGAAATCCAGACCGCGACCGGCCGCGTCGGCCTCTATCCGTCGGCCATCAATCTGGGCGTCAAGACCGACGGCTGGGCCGGCAGCAGCGACAAGCTGCGCTTCACCGTGGTGGCGCTCGACCTGAAGGGCAAGCCGCTCTCGGGCCAGAACGTGCGGGTGTCGCTCTACCAGAAGACGATCTACTCCTACCGCAAGCGGCTGATCGGCGGCTTCTACGACTATGAAAGCTCGACCAAGGTCAGCCTGCTGCCCACGTCCTGCGACGGCGAAACGGACCGCAATGGCTATTTGCATTGCGACGTGGCGCCGGGCGTTTCGGGCGAACTGCTGATTCGGGCGCAGACCAGGGACGACGGCGGCAAAACCGCCGGCGCGACAATTTCGGCCTATGTGGCCGGCGGCGACGATAGCTGGTTCGACCAGTCGGCCAGCGACCGCATGGACGTAATCCCGGAGAAACCCGAATACGAGGCGGGCGACACCGCGCGCTTCCAGGTTCGTTCGCCGTTCCGCTCGGCCACGGCGCTGGTCACCATCGAGCGCGAAGGCGTCATCGAGAGCTTCGTCACCGAGATATCGGGCGGCGATCCGGTGATCAAGGTGCCGATCAGGGACAACTACGCGCCCAATGTCTACGTCTCGGTGCTGGCCGTGCGCGGCCGGGTCGGCGACTGGAAGACCTGGATGTCCGACATGGCCCGCGAATACGACCTGCCGCGCTGGCTGGTGTCGCGCGACGGCGGCAAGCCGTCGGCGCTGGTCGACCTGTCCAAGCCGGCCTACCGCATGGGCATGGGCAGGATCAAGGTCGGCTGGGCGCCGCACCGCCTCGACGTGAAGGTGAAGCCGTCGGGCGACACCTTCAAGGTACGCGACCAGGTCAAGGTGAAGATCCACGTCGAGCGCGCGGGCGGCAGGGAGATGCCGGCGGGCGCCGAAGTGGCCATCGCCGCCGTCGACGAGGGTCTGCTGGCGCTGGCGCCGAACAAGTCGTGGAAGCTGCTCGACGCCATGATGGGCGAGCGCGCCATGGAGGTATGGTCCTCGACGGCGCAGATGCAGGTGGTCGGCAAGCGGCATTACGGCCGCAAGGCGGTGCCCACCGGCGGCGGCGGCGGCCGCGAGGGCGCCCGCGAATTGTTCGACACCCTGTTGATCTGGAAGGGCCGCGCCCGGCTCGACGCCGACGGCAACGCCGAGGTGACGATCCCGCTCAACGACTCGCTGACCAGCTTCCGCATCGTCGCCGTGGCCAATGCGGGCCAGAGCCTGTTCGGCACCGGCGAGGCGTCGATCAAGACCACGCAGGACCTGATGGTGCATTCGGGTCTGCCGCTGATGGTGCGCGGGGGCGACCGGTTCAATGCCATGTTCACCGTCCGCAACACCACCGGCTCGTCCATGGAGGTCGAGGCCGAAGCCGTGGTGACACCGGTGCTGGGCGACACGCTGAAGAAGCAGGTGGTCAAGGTTCCCGCGGGCGGCGCCTACGATCTGACGTGGCCCGTCACGGTACCGAATGGCCCGAAGGAGCTGACCTGGAATGTGACGATCCGCGGCAAGGACTCCGCAACCGGCGACCACCTGCGGGTCAAGCAGACGGTCAGGGAAGCGGTGCCGGTACGGACCTTCCAGGCGACACTGGAGCAGGTTGACGGCAGCCTGACCATCCCGGCCGAGCGTCCCGCCGATGCCATTCCCGGCCGCGGCGGGCTCGCGGTCACACTGCGCTCGACGCTGGGCAGCGGGCTCGACGGCGTTCGCGACTATATGAGGGACTACCGCTACAACTGCTTCGAGCAGAGCGTGTCGAAGGCGGTCGCCCTGCGCGACGCGGCGCGCTGGCGCACCATGATGGACCGCATGCCGGCCTACCAGGACAGCGACGGCCTGCTGAAATACTTCGAGTCCGACAGGCTGCTGGGCGACGACACGCTGACCACCTACGTGCTCGCCATCGCCCATGAAGCCGGCTGGGAGATTCCGAACGCCGAGCGCGTGTCGATTATCGAGGCGCTCACGAAGTTCATCGATGGCAGGATCATCCGCGGCTCCGCCCTGCCTACCGCTGACCTGGCGATCCGCAAGATCGCAGCCATCGAAGCGCTGTCACGCTATGGCTCGGCGCGGCCCGAGATGTTGACCAGCATCGCCATCGAGCCGACCTTGTGGCCGACCTCGGCGGTGATCGACTGGCGCAACATCCTGCAGCGGATGACGGCCATCCCGGGCCGCGACCAGAAGCTCGCCCAGGCGGATTCCATCCTGCGCTCGCGGCTCAATTTCCAGGGCACCACCATGGGCTTTTCCACCGAGCGCGGCGACGCCCTGTGGTGGCTGATGATCTCGCCCGATTCCAACGCGGTGCGCGCCGTGCTCGGTGTGATGGACTCGCCGCGCTGGCAGGCGGACGTCCCCCGCATGGTGCGGGGCGCCCTGGGCCGCCAGCAGCACGGCCACTGGAACACCACGGTCGCCAATGCCTGGGGCGTGCTGGCCATGGAGAAGTTCAGCGCGAGGTTCGAGGCCACGCCGGTCACCGGCGCGACCCGGTCCTCCTATGCTGGCCAGACCGTCTCCTCCGCCTGGGATGCGGCGGTCAAAGAGCACCTCCAGAACTTCCCGTGGGCGGAAGGCCGCCAGGATCTGACCGTGGCCCAGCAGGGCACCGGCAAACCGTGGGCCATGGTGCGGGCGCAAGCGGCGATCCCGCTGAGGGAGCCGTTCAGCAGCGGCTTCAAGGTCGCGCGCAGCGTCACGGCGGTGGAGCAGGCGAAGAAGGGCGTCTGGACGCGCGGCGACGTGGCCCGCGTGCGGCTCGACCTCGAGGCCCAGTCCGACATGACCTGGGTGGTGGTCGACGATCCGATCCCGGCCGGCGCCAGCATCCTCGGCAGCGGCCTGGGCGGCCAGTCCGACAGCCTGACCCAGGACCAGCAGGAGGAAGGCTGGGCATGGAAGGCCTATGAGGAGCGGCGTTTCGACGGCTTCATCGCCTATTACCGCTTCGTGCCGAAGGGCAAATGGACCGTGGAATACACGGTGCGCTTCAACAATCCCGGCCTGTTCCAGCTTCCCGCGACCCATGTGGAAGCCATGTACGCGCCCGAGATGCTGGGCGAGTACCCCAACCGGGCCGTGGAGGTGAAGGCGCCGTGACCGGAGGTGGCAGGCGCGCGCTTGCCCTGCCGGCAATTCTGCTGCCGGCGATCCTGCTGTCTGCGATCCTGGTCGCCGGCGCCATCTGGCCCGGCAAGCCGACGCCGTCCTTCGAGCAGGTGAGGGACGGCTACCGGCCGTCCGAGGCGTGGCTGCTCGACCGGCACGGAAGGGTGATCGACGTCAAGCGCGTCGACTTCGGCATCAGGCGGCTGGACTGGGTGCCGCTCGACGGCGTCTCGCCGGCGCTGCGGGACGCCATCGTCGCCGGCGAGGACCGGCGCTTCCTGCGGCATGGCGGCGTCGACTGGACGGCGGCGGCCGGCGCGCTGCGGGACCGGCTGACCGGCGGCCCCAACCGCGGCGGCAGCACCATCACCATGCAGCTCGCCGCGCTGCTCGACCCGCGGCTGAAGGTGCGCGGCGGCGGTCGCGGCTGGGGCCAGAAGCTGGCGCAGATGCGCGCGGCGCTCGTCATCGAGCAGTCGTGGAGCAAGCCGCAGATTCTCGAAGCCTATCTCAATCTGCTCGATTTCCGCGGCGAGTTGCAGGGGATCGGAGCCACCGCGAAATTCCTTGCCGGCAAGCATCCCTCGGGCCTCACCGCCAATGAAAGCCTGGTGCTGGCCGCGCTCCTGCCCAGCCCCGGCGCCTCGGCCGACCGCGTCGCCGCGCGGGCCTGCGCGCGGGCGGGCGGCGATTGCGCGGGTGTGCGCGATACCGCGCAGCTTCTGCTCGACAATGCCCGCGCGGCGCAAGCGCCCGGCCTCGCGCCGCAGCTTGCCAACGCGATGCTGCACAGGCCCGGCGAGCGGCGGCGGACCACGCTCGACCTCGACATCCAGCGCCGGGCCGTCGAGGCGCTCGGCCGTCAGCTCGGCGGGCTGACCGGCCGCAACGTCCGCGACGGCGCCGTGCTGGTGGTCGACAACGCCACCGGCGACGTGCTGGCCTATGTGGGCTCGAGCGGCAGCCGCTCGCGCGCCGCGCAGGTCGACGGCGTCCGCGCGCCGCGCCAGGCGGGCTCGACCCTGAAGCCGTTCCTCTACGGCATGGCGCTGGAGAGGCGTTACCTGACACCGGCCTCGATCCTCGACGACTCGCCGCTCAACCTGCAGACCAGCGTGGGCCTCTACATCCCGCAGAACTACGACCGGGACTTCAAGGGCGCGGTCAGCGTGCGCACCGCGCTCGCCAGCTCGCTCAACGTGCCGGCGGTGCGGACGCTGGTGCTGGTCGGCGTCGAGCCGTTTCGCGACCGGCTGCACCGGATCGGCTATGCGGGCATCGACAGGGACGGCGAGTATTACGGCTATTCGCTGGCGCTGGGCTCGGCCGAGGTGTCGCTGTGGGAGCAGGTCACCGCCTACCGGACGCTGGCGCGCGGTGGCCTGCTGACGCCGCTGCGGCTCGATCCCGCCGCGCCGGTCGCGCCGGACAGCCGCATCATGCCGGAGGATGCCGCCTTCCTCGTCGGCGACATTCTCGGCGACCGGGCGGCGCGCATCACCACCTTCGGTCTGGCCAGCAGCCTCGACACAAGGTTCTGGAGCGCGGTGAAGACCGGCACCAGCAAGGATATGCGCGACAACTGGTGCATCGGCTGGTCGCGGCGCTACACGGTGGGCGTCTGGGTCGGCAATTTCGAGGGCGACTCCATGCACGGCGTCTCCGGTGTCAGCGGCGCCGCGCCGGTGTGGCAGGACGTCATCGCCCGTCTCGACCAGGGCGACGCCATCGCCGCCCCCGCGCCGCCGGACGGCGTCGTCGCTCATGCGGTACGGTTCGATCCCGCGATCGAAGGCCCGCGCGAGGACTGGTTCCTCAAAGGCACGGAAACGGCGGTGATGCGCGCGGTCCCCGGCGGCAACTTCGCCCGCATCGTCAGCCCGGCGCACGGTGTGGTCATCGCGCTCGACCCCGACATCCCGGCCGGCAACACCCGCGTGCCGGTGCGCGCCGAGGGAGCAGACAAATCCCTGTCGCTGAAGATCGACGGCCGGGTGCTGGGCCGGGCCGACGCGTCCTATCTGTGGGCGCCGCGCCCGGGCACCTACACCGTCGTGCTCCAGCGGAAAGACGGCAGCGTCGTCGACCGGGCGCAGATCACCGTGCGCGACATCAAGCCGGTGCGGAAATAGGGCATCGCGGCGTCGGGAATGTGCGCCCGGCGGTGATGCGCCCGGCGCCATCCGGCTGCGGGACCGGCTGCGGGACCGCTGGCCCTGCGCCTGCTATCTTGTATGCTGTCCCAAAGGGCAGCCGGATCGGAGTCGGAGGGGGATGAGGCATCGTCGTGGGGTTGGTTGGCTGGCGGCCGGAGTCGCGGCGTTGCTGGCGTCTCCCGCAGGGGCGCAGGACCCGGCCGGCGACTGCGTTCCGAACGGCAGCCAGCGGGGCGTGCTGTATCAGGGTCTGGTCGACGGGCTCGCCCGCGACATCGAGGCGCCGCGCAAGGCCGGCGATCACGGCAAGGTGCTGAAAATCGCCGCCCAGGCGCAGGACACCGGGCTGTGCGGCATTCCCGCCGCGATCGCCATCGCGCAGGCCGAGGCGTTCGTCGCGGTGGAGCAGGTGTGCGACGCCGCCCAGCCGCTGGAGCAGTTTTTCGCCGCCGCCGCGCCGGGTGACAAGGATTTCGCCCGCGCCGAGGCCCTCTATGACGAGGTCCGTGAAGCGCGCGAGGCCGGGCTGTGCCGCAAGCCGGTGGGCGGGATCGCGCTCGGTGCGCCCAAGGCCGATGCCGCGCCGTCCCATGACGATGCGAAAGCCGCGTCCGACGGCAAACCCGACGACGGCAGCGCGCGCGACGCCTATCGCGGCGGCGAGCTCAACGAGGGCCGGATGGCGTTCGACAGCGGCAATTACGGCCGTGCCGCCGAGCTGTTCGGCATCGTCATCCAGCAGGCGCCCGGGTCTTTCGAGGGCTATGCCAGGCGCGCCCAGGCGAATGCCCGGCTGAACCGGGTCGACGCGGCCATGGCCGACTACGCCAAAGCCATCGAGCTGGCGCCGGCGCGCGGCTATCTGGTGATCGATTTCGCCCGCTACCTGATGGGCGTGAAGCGGGTCGAGGACGCGGTGGCGCTCTACAACACCTATCTGGAGCGCTATCCGACCGACGTGCAGGTGTTGCAGGAGCGGGCGGGCGCGCGCCTCAGGCTCGGCCTCGTCGACCTGGCGCTGGAGGACTACGGCAAGGCCATCGGGCTGGCGCCGGGCAACACCCAGCTCCGGCTGCTGCGCGCCTTCCTGTACCACGACAACGGCCGGTTCCAGGACGCCGTCGCCGACTACACGGCGGCGATCCGGGCCGGCGCGTCGGGCGCGGACGTGCGTTACCGCCGCGGCATCGCCTATTACGCGCTCAGCCGTCCCGACGAGGCGATCGCCGACCTGGACGCCGCCATCGCCGCCAATCCGTCGCTGGCCGCCGCCTATACCGCCCGCGCCACGCTGCACCAGCTCGAAGGCGACGGCGCGGCGGCGGTGGCGGACTTCAGCAGGGTCATCGACCTGAAGCCGCAGAGCGCCGAGGCCTATCTGGACCGGGGCAGGGAGTACCAGCGCCAGCTCGATGTGGCCGCCGCCATCAACGACTACTCCTCGGTGCTGCGGTTCGACCCCGGCAATCTCGATGCGCTGAAGGGCCGTGCCATGCTCTACCAACAGCAGGGCAACTACGCCAACGCGCTCGACGACCTCAGCCAGATCATCAACCGGGACTATGTGGACGGCGACGCCTATGCGCGGCGGGGCTGGCTGTACTACGCCTGGAAGGACTACAAGCGGGCCATGGACGATTTCGACAAGGCGCTGGTGATCGACCCGAACGGCACCCAGGCAAAGCTGGGCCGACAGGCGGTGCTCGAGGCCGTGGCCGCCGCCGAGCAGGCCGCCGCCGAAGCCGCGAAGCGGCGCTGAGCCGGCGGACATGCTGGACATCTACATCGACGGCGACGCCTGCCCGGTCAAGGAAGAGGTGCTGAAGGTCGCCGGCCGCCATGGCCTGCAGGTGCTGTTCGTCAGCAACCGGTGGAGCCGCAAGGCCGACGCGCCGAATGTGCGCCAGGTGGTGGTGACCGAGGGCTTCGACGCCGCCGACAACTGGATCGCCGACAATATCGGCGCGGGCGACATCGCCATCACCGCCGACATCCCGCTCGCCGCCCGCTGCCTTAAGGCCGGCGCCCACGTGCTCGGCCCGACCGGCCGGGCCTTCACCGAGCACGGCATCGGCATGGCGCTGGCCATGCGCGACCTCAACGCCCACCTGCGCGAAACCGGCGAGATCAAGGGCTACAACGCCAGCTTCGCCAGGCAGGACCGGTCGCGGTTCCTCGGCGAGCTGGAAAAGCTGATCCAGCAGGCGCGCAAGTCGGGATGACCTGGTATTGTAGTATCGTGGACAGTGCGTTTGGTTGACGGCGCTGATCGAGGTCAAAGTCTACGCCAAATAAATGCACGTTGATTTGGTAAGGTGCACCGTGATGCCACCGTAATGTATTCGGCTTGATACTAGCAGCGTCTAAGTCGGGTCGTTTTGCTGACCACACGGATTCCTGGAGGACGGAGGAGGAGTCAGCGCTTTCTCACTCGATGTCGCAGAGATTCGCAGTTCCTTTGAGCACGTCCTTCGTCAAAATCGTTCGCGTTCTTTCGGGTTCCTCGAACATGGGACTGTGAGCGGAATCCTCGAAAGTGTAGAATCCCTTCAGCGGCGCGCGCAGTTGCTGCAGATAGGTTTTCGCCAGTGTGTAAGAAGTGGTGTAGTCGTGCCGACCAAGCAGGAAATAAACCGGGATATCCAGCTTGGGGACTTCGATCGTTACGTCCGTAACCAGAACCTCATTCCACAGTCGATCGGAATGCGCGGACCATTTGCCGCGCCAAATATTCACCTTTTCGCCAAGCGTGTATTCGCGATCGAGCCATGTCGGAATGAACATGCCGCTGATTACCGATCGCATATCCCGAGTAGTGCCCACACCCAGACTGTGCATCGCGGCATCGCGGATTGCCAGATAGGATTTCGGCAACGGAACCGTCATTTCGAACGGGGCTGCTTGCAGTTTTTCCAGCATTTTCGTGTTTCGTTGCATCCTGCACTCATTCAGCATGAACCCGTAGGCCAATCGCTCAGACTCGAGTTGGTTGGTGATTTGCCCCACGCCAATATAAGCGTGAAAACGCTCGGGAGCCTTGGCCGCGGCCTGAATTCCGATGAAGCTGCCCCATGAATGTCCCGTGAGGTAGATCTTGTCTTTGCCAAAACGGTCACGCAAGTAATCGGTCACTGCCACCGTGTCGGCGACGATCTGCTGCACCGTCATCGTCTCAGGCGAAAGGTCGGATTTGTAAGAGAGGCCCGCGCCGCGCTGGTCCCACCAAACAATCGTGAAATCCTGTTCAAGGCCGGTCGGGTATCGCTGATCCAGGAAATAGGTCGGCATTGCCGGACCGCCGTGGACGAAAAGGAGCACCGGATGCGTGGTGTCGGTGCTTCTAACGAACATCCCTTGTTGGACGCCGTTTATGTTCACCCGAATCTTTTCGGAGATGCCGTTTGGGACAGGATTGCCACGCGCATCCAGAACAGGTCTCGCCGTGCCGGGACTCCGGAGCAACAGGAGACCGAAGATAACCACGATGAATGCAAACGGGATTATCAGGATAAAGCCCATGATCCGCCAACCCTCCCGAATTAAAGACCGAGCGACATGAATGGCCGGATGAATGCACGTTTCATCGTCCAGATGCTCCTTGCGAGCGGACACGCCAATTTTGAAAAGAGCTCCGGCCCCACGTTCGATCGATCAACTGGCATCGACCAGGCCGACACAACGACTTATGCATGGCGATCTCGAAAACCACAACGGTGGCGCTGGATGACAGATAGCAATTAGCGACTGGCATTTTTCGTGATGGGTTATTTTTTTTGAGGCGTATGCTCTCCGAGGAGTTCTACGGATATTTGACGGCAGGCGTCAGTCACATAGTTGCTTTGTAACGCTGGACGGCGCGACCATGAGTGATCATGCCTAAGGGTTTTCCTCGGAGACGTTGTGGATCGGATTCTCGACAGCACCCGTTCGTCCGCCCCTGCGTTGCTAGCAAACGATGGCATTGAGGCACAAAGCGTGTCCGGCGTTGAACGCTTGGCATCTGTGATCGGGCGGAGCGCCCGTGCCTGCGCGGTGTATGGCGAAGCGGTCTATCAGGGCTCAAGCGTCATTGTCCCCGTTGCAAAGGCAACCTGGGGGGTAGGGGGTGGCAAAGGCCCCGGTGATAGTGGTGAAGGCGGAGGCGGCGGAATGCACGTTGTGCCGGTCGGCTTTATCCACCTTGAGAAGGGCCGCGCGCGCTTTCACCCAATTAGAAAATCAGCACTGTCCTTTGGCGCGATAGCCGCATTGCTTGGCGCCTTGATGATAGTTGGGCGGCAAATTCGCTTGATGCGCCGGGACATGCGGACCTAGCAAGAGGCGCTTCATGATCAGAATCCGAAGGGCCGCATGGCAATGAATGACCCTTTTGCAGAGTGGAACATCAACGAGCAGGATTTTCCCCGCTTGGGCACAAATGAGGAAAAGCTCGAATTCCTTATTGGCTATGCGATCCTCGCCCCTTCGGGTCACAATACGCAACCCTGGCTCTTCAGGCACCGCGCGGGCGGTATCGATCTCATCTCGGATCGGACTCGTCGTTTGCCGGCCGTCGATCCCGATGACCGCGCCCTGATTATCTCGTGTGGGGCCGCGCTCGGTCATTTCCGCACGGCGATACGCTATTTTGGCTATGCAGGCGATATCGCAATCCTTCCAGACGCGGCAGACCCCGGCACGCTCGCGCATGTTTCTTTAGGATCACGTCACGAACCGACGGACATCGAGAGAATGCGGTTCCAGGCAATCAAAAAGCGCCGGACTACAAGGCTGAGCTATCGCGACGAGCCATTGCCCCAGACACTCTCAGACGACCTGTTAGAGGGTGTGTCGGCTGAGGGCGTTGAGCTCGCCGTAATCGTGCAAGACAAGATGAAAAGCGCCATCGCTAGCCTTGTTGCAGAGGGGGACCGTGTCCAGTTCGGTGACCCTGCGTTTAGAGCCGAACTGGCTTCGTGGGTTCATTCGCGCAGAGCAGCCAGCCGCGATGGCATGTCTGGAGCGAACTTTGGAATGCCCGATATTCTGTCAGCAGTCGGCGGACTCGTGATCCGGACGTTTGACATGGGCGACGGTCAGGCGGCGAGCCACGAAACCATCGCAACGCATTCCCCAGCTTTGCTGGTGGTCGCAACAAGGGCGGATTTGCCGCACGACTGGATCGCAACGGGACTCGCTCTGTCAACGCTCCTGCTTACCGTGACAGCCGCAGGCTGGACGTCGGCCTATCTCAATCAACCGATTGAGGTTGCGGCACTGAGGCCATCGTTGGGCCAGGCTGCCAAAGTGGGCGGGTATCCGCAACTCCTCCTGAGGATTGGTCACGCGGCTGATATCAAGCCAGCTGGTCGGAGACCAGTGGACAAGGTGCTGCTCACTCGACCGCAGGTTCCGGTAACAACTTGCTAAACTCGGCATGGCGCTTGCCATGCGCGACCTCAACACCCATCTGCGCGAGACCGGCGACATCAAGGGCTACAACGCCAGCTTCGCCAGGCAGGACCGCTCGCGCTTCCTCGGCGAGCCGGAGAAGCTGATCCAGCAGGCGCGGAAGTCGGGTTGACCTGATGTTACAGTATTGCGGTTAAAGTGCTTTGGTGGTCGTTTTCGAGCCGCCGAACAATTGACCTAACTACGGCTAAGCAGTATATCATGGTTGATGACGATTTTGAGTGGGACGACGACAAAGCAGGTGCGAACTTCGCGAAACACGGCATTGCGTTCGATGCGGCACGTGGGGTTTTCGGAGACCCGTTCGCGGTCGAGTTCCTCGATGAGCGCCAGGACTATGCCGAAGACCGCTACGCGATCATTGGCATGGTCGAGGGCCGTCTGCTGTATGTGGCGTACACCATGAGAGGCAACAGAAAACGGATTATCTCTGCCCGAGGTGCCAGTTCCCATGAGCAACGATGCTATCATGAAGACACCTAGACGTTCCCGGCACGACTGGAGCCGCTTTGACGCCATGACGGCGGAGGAGAAGCGGGGCGCTGCCCTTGACGATCCGGACGCCCAGCCTCTCGCCGAAAAAGATGTGAAACATTTGCGGCGCACGCCCCGGGTAAGCATCATCCGGCGAGCGCTCAAGCTGACGCAGGAAGAGTTTTCCGAGCGTTTCGGAATTCCATTGGGGACGCTTCGCGACTGGGAGCAGGGGCGCAAGGAGCCCGACGCCGCCGCCAGAGCCTATCTCGTCGTGATCGGACGCAACCCTGCCGCGGTCAGCGAAGCGCTGCATCCAACGCCGTAAGATTGCGGTGACGCGCATTTCGGATGTCAGCGCCCGTGAGTCCACGGGTTGACGATATCGACGCCGAGCGGCGCGAAGTCGGCCACGTTGCGGGTCACGATCGTCATGCCGTGCGCGAGCGCGGTCGCGGCGATGAACGCGTCGCGCTCGGGACGGGGATCGGGCACGTGAAGCGGCGCGCAGCGGAGCGCGACGGCCGTATCGACCGGCACCGTCCGCTCCGAGAACTCGGGCAGGACGCGGTTGTCCATCCAGGCGCGCAATCTCTCTCCCTGGACTGGGTCGCGCCGCTCGATCAACCGGATCCCCAGGTCCAGTTCCATGAGCGTGACGGCCGAGAGGTAGAACGCCGAGGCGTCCATGCCGGACACCCACGCCACCACCGCGGCATCGGCCTTGCCGTCGCCCGCCTTGCGCAGCTCGGAAATCACGTTGGTATCGAGCAGGAACATCACGATAGATCGGCCGGGCGGGGCAGGTCTCGCGAGCGGGGAAACTCTACCTCGATATCGGCGAGGCCGGGCGCGGCCAGCGCCTCGACGAGGTTCCGGCGCCCGCCGGTGATGCGCCGATACTCTTCGTAGCTGAGCAGCACATGGGCCGGCCGGCCCCGGTTGGTGATGAACACCGGACCGGTGCGCGCGGCCTTCTGCGCGTCGGCGACCGCTTCCTCGATCAGGCTGTCCGGTTCATCGGCCGGCAGGTCGTCGAAACCGGCCCTTGCCTCGGCGAGGGTCAGGTCGAACAGCCGCCATTTGACCGCCTCCTCGATGAACCTCGAAAGGTCGCCCTTCTTCATCCCCCGCTGGGCGAGATAGGTACGCACCTCGATGTCGGTTTCCAGCGCCACATTCACCGTCCAGCGCGTCACGTCGCCCATGGTCGGATGCTCCTATATCGGTAGTTTTACGCTTATACGCTTATCATGTTTAATGAGGATTGGCAAAATGCACGGTGCTGTCGTTGTGCCCACCGGCGGTTACGGTGGGTTACGGTGACAGTGCACTTAATTGACACCGGCACGTGATCGTGATCAGGGTGGCCGGACCGTAAGACGCCGCCGCAATCGAGACGATCCTGCAGACGTCCTATCCATGCACCATGAAATCTACGGCCTGATCCGCATCATCATTTTGCCGATGTTCTCGCCCTCGTACAGGCGGTGGAGCATCTGGGGATAGTCCACGATGCTCCCTTCAACGATGTTCTCGCGCAATTTCAGTCGACCGTCCTTGACCCATTGGGCCATCTCCCGGCGGACGGCGTCGAAGCGGTCCTCGTAGTCGTAGATGATGAAGCCCTCCATCCGCGCCCGGAGCGTCGCCAACACCATATAATTCTTCGGGCCGTAAATGTCGGCGGTGTTGTACTGCGACGTGGCGCCACAAATGATGATCCGGCCACGCATCGCAAGGCGGCGCAGAATGGTATCCAGCAGCGGTCCGCCGACATTATCGAATACCACGTCGATGCGGTCGGGTGTCGCCTCCTTCAGGTCGCGGTAGAGATCCGGCGACCGATAATTGACCGCCGCATCGAATCCAAGTTCCTGGGTCAGCCAGCGGCATTTCTCTTCCGAACCGCACACGCCGACGGCTCGGGCGCCCTTGATTCGGGCGATCTGCCCCACCACCGAACCGACCGCGCCGCTGGCGGCCGTGACCACGACGGTTTGCCCGGGTTGTGGCTTGCCTATCTCGAGCAGACCGAAGTAAGCGGTCAGGCCAGTAAGCCCCAATCCACCCAGCCAGACGGGGAGTGGGGCAAGCGCCAGATCGACCTTCGTCAGGTTGGCGCCGTCCGAGACCGCATATTCCTGGGTGCCCAGCGGTCCAACGACCTTGTCTCCTGTCGAGAAGAGCGGACTCGCCGAGGCGACTACTTCACCGGCCACCGGCACGTCGACGACTTCGCCAATGCCCACCATGGATCGATAGGACTGCCCCGCGTTGAGGTGGGTGCGCACCGATGGGTCAATGGAGATATACTCCGCCCGAACCACTACCTGCCCGGGCGCCGGATCCGGCACGGCTTCACGGGAAATATGGAAATCTCCGGTGACAGCCTCGCCGCTGGGGCGCCGCGCCAAGCGCAATTGGGTGTTCAGCATCCTCTCTCCCCTTCGACGGAAGCGCCGGATGTTAGAAGAGACCGCGCAATGGCGCAACGAGGGCGGTCATGAGTGCTGGACCCCCGTTGCTCCAATGAGACGGATCGCGCTCGCTCCGGGAGCATGGCAGCCGCGGGTGGACGGCGGGGCAAAGCCTGCTATCATCGCCAGGTGGGGAACGACGGGGTGAACGCATGCTGAAAACCGTCAAGGTGACGATCGAGCAGATCTACGTGCCGACCAAGTACCGCAAGTCCCTCGACCAGAAGAAGGTCGACAAGCTGGCGGACGACATCCTTGAGAACGGGCTGAAGATTCCGATCCATGTGCGGCCCGACGCCGGCCGCTACGTGCTCGTCGAAGGACTGCACCGGCTGGAGGCCGCCAGGGCGCTGGGCGAGGCGACCATCGACTCGCTGATCGTCCACGCCCACCGCGCCTGACCTTTCGGGCGCCCGGCCCGATCAACGTGTCCGGATGTAACTTTCGGACCGCGCCGGGCGAATGTTTACCGGGAAGTTTTCCGGAAGCGGCGCGCCACGCAACGGTGTGCATGCAGGAAGCTTGACCGCGCCGCCAGCGAGGGAGGTTTGACTCATGCGATTGATCGCCGTGATTGTTCTGGTTTTCGGGTTCATGGCCACGGCTTCGGCGAAACCGGATGTCGACCTGGGTCCGCCGATGGGCTCGCCGGCACCGGCGATTGGCACGCCGCTCGATTCCACCGGGACGCGGCGAGACCTGACGTCGCTGATGGGCGAGAAGGGCCTGGTGCTGCTGTTCGTCCGCTCCGCCGCCTGGTGTCCGTTCTGCCAGGCGCAACTGATCGACATCAACGGCGGTCTCGCCGAGATCGAGAAAAGAGGCTACCGCGTCGCCGGCATCTCTTATGACGAACCGTCGATCGGTGCGGCTTTCGTCGCGAAGCGCAGCATCGCTTTTCCGCTGCTGAGCGATCCGAAATCGGAAATCATCGATCGCTACGGCTTGCGAGATCCACAATATCCGCCGGGCCACCGGGCTCATGGTGTGCCGCGGCCGATCATTCTGATTCTGGATTCCCAGGGCGTGATCAAGGCCAAGCTTTACGAGGCTTCCGTCATGAAGCGGCCGCCGGTCACGCTGGTGGTCGAAACCCTGGACGGCCTGGCGGCGCGGTAGGCAGGCACTGCCCGCGACCTTGGGCCCGGCACAACGAAAGACGGCCGCCGCTGGTGGCGACGGCCGTCTGGAAACCGATGCGAAGAAAGCGGGTTACTGGACCCGCTTGTCCAGCGCGGCCTTGGCTTCGGGGAAACCCTTCAGGTCGAAGTTGAGCGCCACCTGCTTGCTGGTGGGCGACAGCAGGGTCAGCGTCGCCTGCTTGCCGCTCTGAAGCGAACGCAGCACCCCGTCGTTCACCGGGATCGCCACGCGGCATCCGCTCGACAGGCACTGCACGTAGTTGCCCGGGACGGCGGTGCCAGCGTCGACGGCGAACGGCGGATTGTTCTGCAGCCGGAAGCCCAGCGGCACGATGCCGACCAGGGTCTGGTTCGCGCCGGTCTTGCCATAGGCCAGGGCGGCGACGAATTTCTTGTCCTTGTTCACCAGCACGACCTGGATCTGGCAGGCCTTGGGCTGCGGGCACACCAGGCCCCAATTGCCGAACATTTCCGGCGCGGGAGCGGTGGGCTGAGCGGCCGGAGCGGGCGTTTGCGCCATCGCCGCGGGCAAAGCGAAGACCGAACCCAGCGCCAGCACCCCCAACGTTACCGCGACGGCATTCGATCGAAGAATTTTTCCGAGCAAGTTGTCCTCCATGGGACTGAAGATTAAGCAGACATTGGATTGCCACGACCCCCTCGGCCACCCGTACCGGCCGCTGATCGAGCGGCCGATGGGTAGCATTCTTGCCGGTTGGCGTCCATGGCCGTGTTTTCACGAGTCTTGGAGGAAGTAAGAGCCCCGCCCGCCCATGTCGACCGCGAAACGGTCCTCGAGGGGCGAACGGGCGGGTATTTGGCGCCGCCGTGTCGATTCTTCCGTGCCCCTGCGCAAGGCCTCGGCTAGAACAGGGCGCCTGACAGGAATCGAGGGGAGACGGCCGATGTCCAACAGCTTCCGTTCGCTTTATCCGGAGCCGCGCGTGCTGATGGGTCCGGGCCCGTCCAACGTCCACCCGCGCGTGCTGGCGGCCATGGCGCGGCCCACGGTCGGCCATCTCGACCCGTGGTTTTCCGGTTTCATGGAGGACCTGAAGGAGCTGCTGCGCATGGCGCTGCGCACCCGCAACGCGCTGACCTTTCCGGTGTCGGCGCCCGGTTCCGCCGGCATGGAAACCTGTTTCGTCAACCTGGTGGAGCCGGGTGACAAGGTCGTGGTCGTGGTCAACGGCGTGTTCGGCAGGCGGATGATCGAGAACGTCGTCAATTGCGGCGGCATTCCGGTCGCCGTCGAGTTCGACTGGGGAACGACGGTCGATCCGGCGAGGATCGACGACGCGCTGCGAGCCCATGCGGACGCCAGATTGCTGGCGTTCGTCCATGCGGAGACCTCGACCGGCGTGGCGACCGACGCCGCGGCGATCAGCGCCATCGCCCGCGAGCACGATTGCCTGACGCTGATGGACGCGGTCACCAGCGTCGCCGGCATCCCGGTCGAGGTCGACGGCTGGCAGATCGACGCGGTGTACTCCGGCACCCAGAAATGCCTGTCCTGCCCGCCCGGCCTGTCGCCGGTGTCGTTCTCCGAGCGCGCCGTGGCGGCGGTGAAGGCGCGCCGGACGCCGGTGCAGAGCTGGTTCCTCGACCTCACCAAGGTGATGGCCTACTGGGACGGCAGCGGCGGCCGCTCCTACCACCACACCGCGCCGGTGAACGCGCTCTACGGCCTGCACGAATCGCTGGTGATGCTGGCCGAGGAGGGCATCGAGAATTCGTGGGCGCGCCACGCCGCCATGCACCAGGAGCTGAAGACGGGACTGGAATCGCTCGGCCTGGAATTCCTGGTGCCCGCCGAAAGCCGCCTGCCGCAGCTCAACGCGGTGAAGGTTCCGGCCGGCGTCGACGAAGCCGCCGTGCGCGCCCATGTGCTGCGGCGCTACGGCCTGGAGATCGGCGCGGGTCTGGGCGCGCTGGCCGGCAAGATCTGGCGCATCGGGCTGATGGGCCAGACCGCCCAGCGCGGCTCGGTGACCCTTTGCGTCGAGGCGATGAAGGACGCTCTCGCCGCCCAGGGGCGCTGATGGTTGCCGGGTCCGGCGGCTACTTCACGCGGGCGAGCAGCGCCTTCTCGGCGTCGGCGTAGCCGTTCAGCGAGAACTTGACCGCCGCGGTCCGCTGTCCCGTGAGGTTGAACGTCACCGTCAGGTCGGCGCCCTTGCGCATCGCATCGAGGAATGCGGGGGCGGCTGTCATCCGCGCCATGCACGCGCGCGGCGAGCAGCGGAGATAGCTGAGGGCGTCGGTGGTCGCGCCCTTGTCCACCTGCAGCGACGGGTTCTTGCGCAGGTAGACGCCGATCGGAAGGTCGATGCGCAAATCCGTCTCGGCGCCGTCCTTGAAAGCCGAGGCGCGGGCCACCTGCTGGTTTTTCTCGTTGCGCAGCGCTTGCTGGATCTCGCAGGCCTCGCCGCCGGTCTTGACGGGCGCGCACAGCAGGGTCCATGCGCCATAGGCTTGCTTGAACACGTTCGCCGCGGCCGGTGTGGCCGGCGCTTGCGCGTGGGCGGCGGGGATCGCCAGCAGGGCGAGGCCGGCTCCCGCCAGCAGAGTCTTGCGGATCGCGTTCGTCGCAGCGGTCAACATCTCGTGCTCTCTCGGCTTGGGGGCGGCGGCGCCGCCCGGATGGATACGGAAGCTATCACGGCCGTTCGGCCAGCGCCTTCTCGGCGGCCGAGAAGCCCTTCAGCGTGAACTTGACCGGAACCGGCGTGGCCGCGTCGGCGTACATGGTCAGGGTGACGCCGCTGCTTTTGCGCAGCGAGTTGAGGAACGGTTCGGTCATCGGCATCTGCGCCAGGCAGCCATTGGTGTCGCAGCGCAGGAAGGTCAGGGCATCGGTGCCGATCCCGTTGTCGATCTGCAGCATCATGTTCTTGTTGAGCAGCACGCCCAGCGGGACACGCACGATCAGGACGACGGCGTCGCCGCGCCGCGTCAGGTACATGCCCGCGGCCAGCTTGCTCTTGCTGTTGGACAGGAGCTGGTGGATCTCGCAGTTCTGGGATTCGCCGGGCTTCGAGGCCGGGCAGTACAGCTGCCAGCTGTCGTAGTCGACGCGAACCTCGTCCGCCGCCCGGGCGCCGGACGCGAGACACAGCACGGCCAGGCCGATGGCCAGGGTCCGGCACAATAAACGTGATGTCGCCGCGAAGATCATCTCAGCCCCCAGAACCCGCGTCCTGGATCGCCGATCCCGGACTCGACAATGCGCCATGGCGACGGCGTATCATGGCGGCACCCGCACGCCAACCGGCTTTTCCCGTCACGCCAGCCAGGTCTTGAGAATATCGTTCAGGCGGGCCTCGGTCGCCTGCGTCAGGCGCTTGAGCTCATATTCCTCCAGCACCGCCCGGAACAGCTCCTCGCGCGAGATCAGGTCGTGGTTGACGCGGATTTCCAGCATCACCTCGGCCAGTTCCGACGCCGGCACCTCGTGCAGCGTCCGCGAGCCCCGGCCGCGGACGATTACCCGCGGCTGGCCCGGCAGCCGGATCACTTTTTCCTCGTTGTCGCCGAACGTCTCGGTCTCGACCGCCAGGATGCCTTCGCTTTTGCCGTGGGCGAGCGCCGTGGTGAAGCGGCGGCGGGTGTGGTCGTAGATGCGGCCCAGGTCGCCGGCGCGGGCATAGAGCGCGTAGAGCCGGTCCTCCAGGATCGGACCCTCGGCGGCGGCGATCTTCGCCATGCCGTGCACCAGTTGCGGCACCGTCGCCGCGCGCGGATCGGCGACGGCGGTCTGCGGCCATTCGGTGTAGGGGTGCTTGGTGATGGTTGCCATTGTCGCGCCTCGTCGTGTCGCCTGCCGAACGGCGCATTCTGCCCGGAAGGCCGCCAATAGCAAGCGGCACGCCCAAGATGCGCCGTTCGCCGCCGGCGCGGTCCGGGGCAAGACCGGGGCTTGCCTTTCGGCGGCCGGGCGCGATCTTATCTGGTCAGCGCAACAGCGAACGGGAGACGATCATGGCCGAACTGGAAACCGCGACACTGGCCGGCGGCTGCTTCTGGTGCACCGAGGCCGTGTTCCTGCCGATCAAGGGCGTCGAGGCCGTGCGCTCGGGCTACACCGACGGGCTGACCGTCAACCCCAACTACCGCGATGTGTGTTCCGGAACGACCGGGCACGCCGAGGCGGTCGAGGTACGCTTCGACCCGGACGTGGTGTCCTACGGCACCATCCTCGACATCTTCTTCGCCACCCATGATCCGACCCAGCTCAACCGCCAGGGCGGCGACGTGGGCACCCAGTACCGGTCGGCGGTCTACTATCATTCCGAGGCGCAGAAGCAGGCGGCCGAGGCGGCCATCGCCCGCGCCGGCGAGGTGTGGGACCGGCCCATCGTCACCCAGCTCCGTCCGGCCGTTACCTTCTGGCCCGCCGAGGCCTACCACCAGGACTACTTCGCCAACAATCCGGGCCAGCCCTATTGCATGGCCGTGGTGGCGCCCAAGGTCGTCAAGGCGCGCCAGAAGTTCAGGGACCTGCTGAAAGCCTGAAGCGCTCTCGGCCAAGGCGCGATCGCCCTGGCGTCCGAGAGCCGCGGCGACGGCTCCTAGCGCATGTCGAATTCGCGCCAGCGCGGGCGGCGCAGGCTCAGCGCGTACTGGAACGCGAAACGCGGCCAGTTGTTGGTGATCTTGCCGCTGGCGGTCTTGTACCAGCTGCCGCACTGGGCGTCCCAGACCATGCCCTTGAGCTGCCGCTGGATGCGCCGGTTGTAGCGCGCCATGGCCGCCCGCCGCACGTCGATGTAGCGCAGCCGCTTGCGGCTCATGCGCAGCAGGCAGCGCATCATGTAGCGCACCTGCGCCTCGACCATGAAGATGATCGAGGCGTGGCCCAGATTGGTGTTCGGGCCGTAGAGCATGAAGAAATTGGGAAAGCCCGCCACGGCGACGCCGCGATGTGCCTCGGCGCCGCCGCGCCACGCCTCGTTCAGGCTGACGCCGCCCAGGCCGGTGATGTGGACCGGGGACAGGAACTGGGTGGTCTTGAAGCCGGTACCGTAGATGATCGTGTCGAACGCGCGCGCCGCGCCGTCGCTGGTGACGATGCCGCCGGCCTCGATGCGCGCGATCGGTTCGGTCACCACCTCCACATTGGGCCGCGTCAGCGCCGGATAATAGTCGTAGGACAGCAGGATACGCTTGCAGCCGGCCGGATAGTCGGGCGCCAGCTTGGCGCGCAGCGCCTTGTCCTTGATGTGGTGCTTCATGAAGATGCCGAGCTGCTTCTCGGCCCGGGGCCGCAGGAAGCTCTTCTTGAAGAAGTTGGCGAACCCCAGCTCGAAGCGCAGGAATATGGCCAGCCGGTGCAGCTTGCGGCGCAGCGGCGAGCGGGCGAATGCGCGCTTTTGCTCTTCCGTATAGGGCGCGTCCTCCTTAGGCGCGACCCAGTTCGGGCTGCGCTGGAAGATGGTGAGGTGCTGCACGATGGGCGCGATGCGCGGGATGAACTGGGTGGCGCTGGCGCCGTTGCCGATCACCGCCACGCGCTCGCCGGCCAGATCGTGGGCCGCGTCCCAGCGGGCGGAATGGAACGACGTGCCCGCGAAAGTCTCCATGCCCGGAATGTCGGGCCATGCCGGGATGTTCAGCTGGCCCAGGCCGCTGATCAGGATATCGGCGGTCGCCTCCTCGCCGGACTCCAGCGTGAGCCGCCACAGATTGTCCTGTTCCTCGAACCGCGCCGAGGCGACCGGCGTCCGGAAGCGGATATGCGGCCGCAGCCCGTATTTGTCGGCGCAGCGGTTGAAATACGCCTCGATCTCGGGCTGTTCGGCCCAGATGCGGCTCCAGTCCGGATTGGGCTCGAACGAGAACGAATAGAGGTGCGACGGCGTGTCGCAGGCGCAGCCGGGATAGATGTTGTCGTGCCAGGTGCCGCCGACGGCATCCGACTTCTCGTAGATGGTAAAGCTGTCGATGCCGGCCCGCTTGAGCTGCATGGCCGCGCACAGCCCCGACACGCCCGCGCCGATGATGGCGATCCGCAACATCTTGTTCCTCCCCGGTAACAGCATAGCACGGGCGGCGCGGATGGAAATGCGTTCCCGGTTGGCGGGCGCCCGCCCGATCGCCTACAATCGGCGTTGGCGGGAGCGTCAGGGGAACCATCATGAAGATCAAGCTCGATACCGCGATCTGCCGTGGCGGCGCGCGGTGCTGGGAGAATGTCCCGGAGGTGTTCGGCAAGGACGCGCGCAATCATGCCGTGCTGCTGACCGCCGAGATTCCGGACGATCCGCAACTGCAGAGCGACGTGTCCTGGGCGGTCAGCGCCTGCCCGACCGGCGCGCTCAGCATCGTCGAGGACTAGGCCGGTGAAGGTTCGCATCGACCACGCCAGGTGCAAGTCCCACGGCCGCTGCTATTCGTTCGCGCCCGACGTGTTCGAGCCGGGCGAGACCGGCAGGGGCGAGGTGAAGGTGCCCGAGTTCTCCGAGGACGACGGCGAAACCTACCGCGCCGCCGAGACCGGGGTCATGATGTGCCCGGCCGGCGCCGTCAGCGTCGACGATGACTGAAGCGCTTTCAGCCCGGGCGGAATCGCCCTGGCGTCCGAAAGCCGCGGCGACAAGCACCGGAGTGGTTCAGCGATGAACCGCTCCAGGCCGTTCGGCTGGGGGAACATTCTCGCCGATGTTCCCGCGCGCCTCGCCGAGGAGCAGGTCCTCGACCTCGTCGCCGCGCCCGGCATGCGCATCACCCGCATCGTCTCGACCGGTCACGTCACCGGCTGGCAGGATCCCGGCGAGGACGAATGGGTGCTGGTGCTGCAGGGGAGCGGCACGCTGCATTTCGCCGAGAACGACCGGCTGCTGGTTCTGGGGCCGGGCGACTGGTGCCATATCCCCGCCGGCGCCCGGCACCGCGTCGAGGAAACCGATCCGCGCCAGCCGACGGTGTGGCTGGCGGTGCATTTCAAGGGTTAGCCCACGATCGCTTTCGTGATCCAGTAGGTCGCGCCGGCGAACACATAGGCCAGCGCGAACAGGTAGCCGGCCATGAAGAAGGTCCAGCGCCAGGAGTTGGTCTCGCGCTTGGTGACGGCGAGCGTCGACAGGCATTGCGGCGCGAACACGTACCACATCAGGAACGACAGCGCCGTCGGCAGCGTCCAGGCGTTGCGCAGGGTTTCGGCCAGGCTGGTCTTGATGGCGTCCTCGCTGCCGCTCAAGGCGTAGACCGTACCGAGCGCCGCCACCGCGACCTCGCGGGCGGCGAGGCCCGGGATCAGCGCCACCGAGATTTCCCAGTTGAAACCGATCGGCGCGAACACGGTCTGCAGCCCTTTGCCGACCCACGCCGCGGCGCTGTAGAAGATCGGCGGCTGGGTGGCGCCGGGCGGCGGCGGCGGGAACGACGACAGCGCCCACAGCACGATCATCGAGATCAGGATGATGCCGCCGGCGCGGCGCATGAAGATCTTGGCGCGCTGCCACAGGCCGATCGCCACGTCGCGCCAGTTCGGCATCTGGTATTTGGGCAGCTCGAGCAGCAGCGGCTGGGCTGCGCCGCGCAGCATGGTGCGCTTGAGCACCGCGGCCACCGTCAGCGCGGCGACGATGCCGAACAGGTAGAGCGAGAACATCACCATCCCCTGCAGGCCGACGGCACCCCAGACCTTCCGGTCGGGGATGAACGCGGCGATGATCAGGGCATAGACCGGCAGGCGCGCCGAGCAGGTCATCAGCGGCGCGACCATGATCGTGGTCAGCCGGTCGCGCTGGCTGTCGATGGTACGCGCCGCCATGATGCCGGGAATGGCGCAGGCGAAGCTGGACAAAAGCGGGATGAAGGCGCGGCCGTTAAGGCCCACGCCCGCCATCAGCCGGTCCATCAGGAACGCGGCGCGGGCCATGTAGCCCGAGGCCTCCAGCACCAGGATGAACAGGAACAGGATCAGGATCTGCGGCAGGAAGATCACCACGCTGCCGACGCCGGCGAGGATGCCGTCCACCAGCAGGCTGCGCAGCGCCGGGTTGGCGATCTGCGATGACGCCAGCGCCTGCAGGCCGACGATGCCTCCGTCGATCCAGTTCATCGGCGCCTCGGCCCACGAGAACACCGCCTGGAACATCAGGAACAGCAGGCCGAACAGGATCGCCGGGCCGGCCACGCGGTGCAGGAACACCCGGTCCAGCACGCGGGTCACCTTGTGCTCGCGGCCTTCCGACAGGGTCGCCGCCTGGGCGATGCGCCTGGCTTCGCGGCGCAGGCCGCGCACGTCGGTGGGAATGGAGGTGGTATCGGCCGGCGGTTGGGTCTTCAGCGTCTCCAGGGTCGACGACAGCGTCTCGACCAGCGCGCGTGTACCGGCCTTGCGCACGGCGACCGAACCGACCACCGGCAGGCCCAGCTCCCGCGCCAGCGCCGCCGTATCGATGCGGATGCCGTCGCGCTCGGCCAGGTCCATCATGTTGAGGGTGACCAGCATGGGCTTGCCCAGACGCTTCAGCTCCAGCACCAGCGGCAGGTGGAACGCCAGGCTGGTGGCGTCGACGACGCACAGGATCGCATCGGGCGGCAGCTCGCCGTCCTGCTGGCCGAGGATGACCTTGTGGGTCACCGCCTCGTCGGCGCTGTGCGGCGTCAGGCTGTAGCTGCCGGGCAGGTCGATGACGTCGATGGCGATGCCGGACGGCGTCCGCAGCCGGCCGACACGGCGCTCGACGGTCACGCCGGGATAGTTGCCGACCTTCTGGCGGCCGCCGGTCAACGCATTGAACAGCGCCGACTTGCCGCAATTGGGATTGCCGACAAGCGCCAGGCGGTAGGCGGCACCGGGCGTCATCTAGGCGCGTCGACCTCGACCAGGATGGTGTCGGCCTCGCGGCGGCGCAGCGCCAGGATCACGCCGTCCACCTTCACCGCCATGGGATCGCGCCCGAACAACCCTTCGTGGCGGACCTCGATGGCCGCGTCCTCGGCGAAGCCCATGCGCAGCAGGCGCTCTTCCAGCTCGGGGCTGACCGCCTGATCCGCCAGTCCGATCACCCGGCAGGTCTGGCCTGGGCGGAGCGAGCCGAGGGTGCGGGTGTTGGCGGAAACCTTCATGGGCACCTGTGCAACTGCAAGTCATTCGTAAGTTGGGGCAATGTAGCAGATATCTGGCGTTTGTTAAGGCGAATGTTCGGCGTTTCGTTCAGCCCCCGTTTAGGAAGGCCTTGGTATTGTTCGTTACGCTTCTAAATCTTCTTCATTGGTCAAAAACGGGAACACCGACATGAAACTCCATCAAATCGTCATGGCCGCGGCCGCCGCGTCGGTTGCGTCACTCGCGCTTGCCGGCGCGTCGCTGGCCGCGTCGTCCGCTGACAAGCTGGCCCAGTACCAGCCGACCGGCAAGAAAATCAGCTGTGTCGACACCCACTACATCCGCGAGACGGATGTGATCGACAACCAGAACATCCTGTTCCGTACCAACGGCAACAAGTACTACATGAACCGTTTGCCGAACCGCTGTTCGGGCCTGAAGATCCAGGATGGGTTCAGCTACACGCTGCGCGGCCTCAACAAGCTGTGCAACGTCGACGTGGTCACCCCGGTGTCGACCGGCGCCGCCGTCTACGGGCCGTGCCCGCTGGGCGACTTCGAGGAAGTCACCAAGGTCGACAAGCCGACTCAGTAATCGGCGGCTAGTGCAAGAGCTGCTCAGGTTGGCTTAGCGGCACCATCGTGCCGCTGACGCGGCGCCCCTCATCCGGCGCTGCGCGCCACCTTCTCCCCGGCGGGGAGAAGGGCTCCGTCCGTGCCGCAGCACAGGCGGATTCCCTTCGCTCCAACGGGGAGAGGATGGCCGCGAAGCGGCCAGGTGAGGGGGACCGCGAAGCGGTTCCGAGTCGGATCGGCGGCTCAGCCAGCGGACCGGATGTCTCGGCTACCGCTCTACTCCGGAAGGGGTATGAACTCGGTTTCGCCCGGCACTTTCGGGAACCGCTGCTCCTTCCAGTCGGCCTTCGCCTGCTCGATCCGCTCGGGCCGGCTGGATACCAGGTTCCACCAGATGTGCCGCTCGCCGATATTGGCGCCGCCCAGCAGCATCAGCCGCGAGTCCGCGAGCGCGCGGATCGTGACCGCCGCGCCCGGCGCGAACACCAGCATCCTGCCGCTTTCATAGGCTTCGCCGCCGATCTCGACCGCGCCCTCGGCGATGTAGACGGCACGCTCCTCGTGCTCGTCGGTCAGCGGCAGCACGCTGCCGCCTTGCATCGCCGCGTCCAGATAGAAGGTGGGAGAAAAGGTCCTGACGGGCGACTCCTTACCATAGGCCGTGCCGGCGATCAGGCGCAGGCGGACGCCGTCCAGGTTGATCATCGGCAGGCTGTCCTTGCCGTGATGATGGAAGCTTGGTTCGGTCTCCTCGGCCTCCACCGGCAGCGCCACCCACGCCTGGATACCATGCATGGCGAAGCCGCGCGCCCGCGCTTCCGGCGCCGTCCGTTCCGAATGGACGATGCCGCGCCCGGCGGTCATCCAGTTGACGTCGCCCGGCATGATGTTGCGCACCGCGCCGACGCTGTCCCGGTGCATCATCTCGCCCTCGAACAGATAGGTGACGGTGGCCAGCCCGATATGCGGGTGAGGCCGCACGTCGACGCCGGTACCCGGCGCGAACACCGCCGGGCCGATATGGTCGAGGAACACGAACGGTCCCACCATCCGCCGCTTGACGAACGGCAGCACCCGCCGCACCTCGAACCCGCCCAGATCGCGCGGCCGGGGCTCGATGACCAGTTCGACGGGTGAGGGCATTGGGAGGGCTCCTTGGGGTGGTTTTCGGCTTCGTCGCAACTTCGACGCTTGCTGCATCATACCCACAAAATTCCTTGTCATCCCGGGGGAGTTGTCCATAGGCGTCAACTTAGCGGTCGCACTCTCTAAAGTTGTCATCCCCGACGCTAGTCGAGCCCGCGAACCGGCAGGTTCGCGGCTGCGAGACTTGCGATCGGGGACCCATGTCTCCGCGTGAAAGTTGCGAGCCCCGGGTCGACATGGGTCCCCGCGCGCGCTTCGCTTGGCGGGGATGACAAATGAGGGGAGGCTCGCCCGTTGAATTGACGCCTATGGGCTTTCGCCGGGATGACAATTATATATTGAAATCAAATACTTGACGCTACGCTCACCGGCACCCCGTCGATCACCTGGTCGAGAAACTCCGACAGGCCGTAGCCCACCTTGCCGTTGCAGCGGTATTCGGTCATGCCTTCTGTGATCCGGGTGCTGAGCATCGAACCATCAGGCGCGGTGCGGCGGTTGCGCAGCGGGATCAGCGACAGGACCTTGCCATCCACGCGGTATTCGCCCTTTTCGGTGCGGCACCAGGCGGTCAGCGATTTCTGGTACCAGTTTTCGTCGAACTCGGCCTCGATGCGCGCGTCCTCGATGGGCCAGTAGCGGCCGTCCTCGAACACCATGCCGCTGGCGCGCTGTCCGTCCGGCGTGCCGGAGACGGTCATCACCATGCCGAAATCCGGGCCGAAATTCATCGGCAGCCACTTGTACCAGCTGATCGCCTGCCAGTGGCGCGGACCCCAGGATTTGTCGCGCACGCCGTAGCCGTCGACCGTCCATGACCGGCCATCGACCGAGATGGTCCCGGCCGCCGCCATGTGCTGTTCGTAATGGCCGCGCAGGAAGCTCTTCTCCGGATCGAGCGCCAGCTTCGATCCGTCCTCGTTCACGATCTCGCCGCCGTCCATGGGCGACACGCCGGTGTAGTCCAGGCTCATGGCGACCTTCACCATGGGGTTCTCGGCGAACGCCTTCTTCGGGTTGGCCATCTGGTGCGGGTCCGACAGCAGGCAGGCGTCGCCCTCGAACGTCACCTTCAGCCGCCTGAACGGCTCGATCACGTCGATGCGCATGCCGCCCGCGTCCATGGCGTCGTTGCTGGCGATCTCGGCGCGCTTGAAGATGAAGGCCACCTTGCCGTCGGGCAGGTAGAGGCAGCAGGACATCTCGGCATAATGCTCGTTCGGCCGGTTGCCGATGCGGAACCAGCCGCCGATCCGCTGCGCCGGATCGTACATGTTGAAGTACATGCTCTCATTGTAGTTCTTCGCCGCTTCGGGCGTGTGCGTGTACTCGTCCTGCGGGTCGAGACGCAGCTTCAGACCGGGCGCCAGCTTGGCCATGATGTTCCTCCGTTTGGCACCAGCATAGCGCCAGTGTTACCGGATGGAAACAGGTTGTGAGCCCGCGTTGGTGTCCTAAATCAGATGTCTGCTAAGGGTGGAAGCTGACGCTAGCCCTCTGCCCTCTCGAGGATGCTAACTGAAAAGATTTTGTAAATGCCTTCTTCACAACCTCCGCCGAACTTCCCGGAATCAATGGCCGCTTTAGCCTCCTCCAAGTCATCGAAGAGGCAGAAGCTATTCACTTTCAACGCAGCGGCGACGGAGTTGCACGACAACGGTGAGTGCTCCAGAAAATCACCGAACACGACAACATCATAACCGAGTAACCTCCAGGCCCCGCCATCGCCCGCACGTGGAATAGTCACGTCGTTCGGAATGTCGGATGATGCCGCGCGGGTAATGGGTCTCCATTCATGAGGCTCAAAGGTCCAGCCATCGGACTCTAGCTCGTGTTCATATGCAGAATAGAAGAAGAGTTTTGAACCGGACAAATCGATTGCGTCTTTAGCCCCAAGTTCCCGAAGAACCTCGGGATTGTTAGCAACACCAAAGCCGTTGTGTTTCCAGCTATCCTGGGGCTCGACCACGTTATCGTTTACGCAGTTCGCCACGCTACATACCTCGGTGATGTGCGATGTGTTCGATTCAAGCCAACCCGGCGGAGGCACCGTGCGCTTTATGAGGTAGCCAGCGGGGATCATCTCGACACGCTAAAGCAAAGCGCAAATGTCCGAAATAGGTCGCGGACTCTAAAACCGCACCGCCGCGCTCACACACCCTGCCCACTATTCATGCTGATCGCAAAATCCGACACGAACGGGTTCCATTTGCGCTCGTTGCCGAAGGTCGAGGTGCCGCCGTGGCCGGGGACGAAGGTGATGTCGTCGCCGAACGCCCACAGCTTGTTGGTGATGGCGTCGATCAGGTGGCCGTAGTTCCCCTGCGGCAGGTCGGTGCGGCCGATGGAGCCCTGGAACAGCACGTCGCCGACGATGGCGATGCGCGACGTCCGGCTGATGAACACCACGTGGCCGGGCGTGTGGCCGGGGCAATGGACGACGTCGAGCACTTCCTCGCCGACGGTGACGGTGTCGCCGTCCTCCAGCCAGCGGGTCGGCACGAAGGTGCGGGCCTCGGGGAAGCGGTAGCGCTCGGCCGACTTGGGCAGGGCGTCGATCAGGAACTGGTCGCGCCGGTGCGGGCCCTCGATCGGCACGTTCAGCTTCTCGGCCAGGTCAGCGGTGGCGCCGGCGTGATCGAGATGGGCATGGGTGATCAGGATTTTCTCGATGGTGACGCCGTTTTCCTCGGCGACGGCGAGGATCTTGTCCAGGTCGCCGCCCGGATCGGTGACCGCGCCGCGCATGGTCTTCTCGCACCAGATCACACAAGAGTTCTGGGCGAACGGCGTCACGGGGTTGATGGCCACCTTCATGTCGATATCCTGCGCGCATCCATTGTTCACGAACACATAGCGCCGAAGGGCGCGCAAGACCAGAGGAACCAATGCGGGCGATGCTGCAACGGGTGACGGAAGCCGCGCTGCTGGCGGACGAGGGCGTGCCCGTCGAGACCGGAAGATTCGCCGCCTCCATGACGGAGTCGCTGGTCGATGACGGTCCTTTCACCATCTGGATGGATTCGCGGGAAGCCTGACCATGACCGTGCTACCGTCGCGGCCGGACAAGACAGGAAGGAGCGCGTCATGAAGGTTTACGGCATTCAGATCCTCGTCAGCGATTACGATGCGGCGCGCGCCTTTTATGTGGACACGCTCGGCCTGCCGCTTGCCTGGGACCTCGCCGGGATGGGCGCCTTCGGCGTCGTCGTCGAGCCGGTGCAGTTCATCGTCACCACGGCAGGCGAAAACGAAGGCGCCATGGGGGCCAAGCCGGGCCGGTTCCTGGGCGTCTCGATTGCCGTCGACGACATCGAGGCCGTCTACCGCGACCTCACCGCCAAGGGCGTGCCGTTCGAAGGCTCGCCGGAGACCCAGCCCTGGGGCGGCACGCTCGCCTATTTCCGCGATCCGTCCGGCAACATCTTGACATTGATGGCGTGATCCCGAGGTTGCGAAATCTTGGGTAAAGTGTAGTACCAATCCCACTCACATCGTTGTCATCCCGGCGAAGGAGCGTGTGAAGATCTCAATATGCGACGTCATTCCCGCGCACGCGGGAACCCAGTCGGTCGTAGGGCCCAGTACTCGACATGGGCTCCGTTAACGAAAAGAGTCTTTCGTTGTATGGAGCGGTTCAGCGGCTCTTGCCCTTTCCCCAACTGGGTTCCCGCGTGCGCGGGAATGACGGCGCTTTGTGAGACTGATTCACAAGCTCGCAAGCCGGCATGACACCGTATTTCTGATCGACGAGCCATGACCTCCAGCGACCGCCATTCCATCGGCCAGTCCGTGATCGACGCATGCCTCGCCATGACGGCGCTCGGCGTCAATCACGGCACGTCGGGCAACGGCTCGGCGCGCTGGCAAGACGGTTTCCTGGTGACGCCGACCGGCCTGCGCTACGAGGACCTGAAGCCGGCCGACCTGGTCTATGTCACGCTGGACGGCCTTGCGCACGGGCCGCTCGAGCCGTCGAGCGAGTGGCGCATGCACTGCGACATCTACCGGGCGCGGCCCGAGATGAACGCGGTGCTGCACGCCCATCCGCCCTATGCCACGGCGCTGTCGTGCCTGCGCGAGGGCATCCCGCGGTTCCATTACATGGTCGCGGCGGCGGGCGGGCCGGATATCCGCTGTGCGGACTATGCGCTCTACGGCAGCGCCGCGCTGTCCGCCGCCATGGTGAAGGCGCTCGACGGAAGGAAAGCCTGTCTGCTGGCCAATCACGGCATGATCGTCTGCGAGACGACCATGCAACGCGCCCTGTCGCTCGCCGTCGAGGTCGAGGCGCTGGCGCGGCAATACTGCATCGCCCGGCAGACCGGCACGCCGGTGCTGCTGACCGAGGCGCAGATGGACGAGGCGCTGGCGCGCTACGCGACCTATGGAGAGCAGCCCGGGGGCAAGGCATGAAGGTGGAAGGTGTGGCGCAGCGGCCGATCCGGCTGCATCACGACGGCTGGTCGGTGGACGTCATCGACCAGACAAGGCTGCCGCACCGGATGGAGATCGTCACGCTGCGCACCCTCGATCACGCGGCCCATGCCATCGAGTCCATGCAGGTGCGCGGCGCGCCGCTGATCGGCGCGACGGCGGCCTATGGCATGGCGCTCGCCATGCGCGCCGACGCCAGCGACGTGGCCATGGGCATCGCCGCCGACCGGCTGCTGGCGACGCGGCCCACGGCGGTCAATCTGCGCTGGGCGGTCGAGGAGATGCTGGGCGCGCTGTTCACTGTGCGCCCCAACGAGCGGGTCGAGGCGGCCTACCGGCGTGCCGGCGACATCTGCGAGGAGGACGTGGCGATCTGCCATGCCATCGGCGCCCACGGCCTGACGCTGATCGAGCAGGCCGCCGCCCGCAAGCCGGGCGAGGCGGTCAACATCCTGACCCATTGCAACGCCGGCTGGCTCGCCTGCGTCGACTGGGGCACGGCGACCGCGCCGATCTACATGGCCCACGACGCGGGTATTCCGGTGCATGTCTGGGTCGACGAGACCAGGCCGCGCAACCAGGGCGCTTCGCTGACCGCGTGGGAGCTGGGCCAGCACGGCGTGCCGCACACGCTGATCTCGGACAATTCGGGCGGCCACCTGATGCAGCGCGGCCTTGTCGACCTGTGCATCGTCGGCACCGACCGCACCACGGCGACCGGCGACGTGGCCAACAAGATCGGTACCTATCTGAAGGCATTGGCGGCGCACGACAACGGCGTGCCGTTCTACGTGGCGCTGCCGTCGACCACCATCGACTGGACGCTGGATGACGGCTTCGCCATTCCGATCGAGCAGCGGGCGGGCGAAGAGCTGACCCATCTCACCGGGCGCACCAAATGGGGCGAGACTGTGACGATCTCGTTGGCGCCGAAAGGCACGCCGGCGCGCAATGACGCCTTTGATGTGACGCCGGCGCGGCTGGTGACCGGGCTGGTCACCGAACGCGGCATCGCCGAGGCGAGCCGGGAAGGGCTGAAGGCGCTGTTTCCGGAGCGGCGCTAGCGCGTGATGGCGGCCGTCCGGGCCTGTTTCCGGCCAATCCGCCAGCGATGGTCCAGTTCGGCCTGGCAGTCCCGCACCAGCGCAGCGTCGCCATTGCGGTGCGCGCGGACCAGAATCAGGATCAGGTCCTGCCGGCTGCGGCGCCCCAGCAGGGAGATGGTTTGGGACGGTTGGACGAGGTGTGCGGGCACTTCTGGAGTCCAGATAGCCTTATTTACGCCATGTTTTAGCCAGCTACCGCCTCAATTGCAACCCTTGGCTGGGGCCTTTCGCCCCAAAAATGCACGCGATTGCCACTCTTTGCAGCCGTTGCAGTCGGTTGACGAAGACGCCCATCGGTGCACATAGTGGACTCGTTCCAGGGGTGCCCTCAGGGCTGAGAGGACGCGGGGAAGTGCCGCGCAAACCCTTCGAACCTGATCCGGGTCATGCCGGCGAAGGGAAGGAGCTTCCGGACACTCCGTTTCCCGCACATGACCTAATTTTGAGCGCGGAGTAGCCCCTATGAACGACCTCACCGAAGCCCCGAAGATTTCCGTCACCACCGGCCCGATTCCCGGCTCGCGGAAGATTTACGTCGGCGGCGACCTGCGCGTGCCGATGCGCGAAGTGGCGCTGCACGAGACGGCCAAGGAGCCGCCGGTGAAGCTGTACGATACGTCCGGCCCGTATTCGGACCCGGCGGTGAACATCAACATCTATGAGGGCCTGCACCCGCTGCGCACCGCGTGGGTGCTGGAGCGCGGCGGGGTCGAGCAGTATGACGGCCGCCACGTCCGGCCCGAGGACAATGGCGGCGCCACGGGCAAGCACCTGGTCTCGGAGTTCCCGAACTTGCGCCGGCCGCTGCGCGCGGTGGGCAATGCGATGGTGACCCAGCTCGAATTCGCCCGCGCCGGCATCGTCACCAGGGAAATGGAATACGTCGCCATCCGCGAGAACCTCGGCCGCGAGCAGGCGCGCGAGGCGCTGCTGCGCGACGGCGAGTCGTTCGGTGCGGAGATCCCCGACTACATCACGCCGGAATTCGTGCGCAGCGAGATCGCGCGCGGCCGGGCGATCATCCCCGCCAACATCAACCACCCGGAAGCCGAGCCGATGATCATCGGCCGCAACTTCCTGGTGAAGATCAACGCCAATATCGGCAACTCGGCGGTCACGTCCTCGGTCGCCGACGAGGTCGACAAGATGGTGTGGTCGACCCGCTGGGGCGCCGACACGGTGATGGACCTGTCGACCGGCCGCAACATCCACAACATCCGCGAATGGATCATCCGCAACGCGGCGGTGCCGATCGGCACCGTGCCGATCTACCAGGCGCTGGAAAAGGTCGACGGTGTCGCCGAGGACCTGAGCTGGGAGGTGTTCCGCGACACGCTGATCGAGCAGGCCGAGCAGGGCGTCGACTATTTCACCATCCATGCCGGCGTGCGGCTGCACTACGTGCCGCTGACCGCCAAGCGGGTCACCGGCATCGTCAGCCGCGGCGGCTCGATCATGGCCAAGTGGTGCCTGTCGCACCACAAGGAGAGCTTCCTCTACGAGCATTTCGAAGAAATCTGCGAGATCATGCGCGCCTACGACGTCAGCTTCTCGCTGGGTGACGGCCTGCGCCCCGGCTCGATCGCCGACGCCAACGACGCGGCGCAATTCGCCGAGCTGGAGACCCTTGGCGAGCTGACCCAGGTGGCGTGGAAGCACGGCTGCCAGGTGATGATCGAAGGCCCCGGCCACGTGCCGATGCACAAGATCAAGATCAACATGGACAAGCAGCTGAAGGAGTGCGGCGAGGCGCCGTTCTACACCCTCGGCCCGCTCACCACCGACGTGGCGCCCGGCTACGACCACATCACCAGCGGCATCGGCGCCGCCATGATCGGCTGGTTCGGCACCGCCATGCTCTGCTACGTGACGCCGAAGGAGCATCTCGGCCTGCCGGACCGGAACGACGTGAAGGTGGGCGTGATCACCTACAAGATCGCCGCCCATGCCGCTGACCTGGCGAAGGGCCATCCCGCTGCCCAGGCCCATGACGACGCGCTCAGCCGCGCCCGCTTCGAGTTCCGCTGGGAGGACCAGTTCAACCTGTCGCTGGACCCTGAGACGGCGCGCCTGTTCCACGACCAGACGCTGCCCAAGGAAGCCCACAAGGTGGCGCATTTCTGCTCCATGTGCGGGCCGAAGTTCTGTTCCATGAAGATCACCCAGGAAGTGCGCGACTATGCCGCGAAAGGCATGGACGACATGGCCGAGGTGTTCCGCAACTCCGGCGGCGACGTCTATCAGGAACTGGACGAGCTGAAGGCGGTGGCGGAGAGCAACCGGGCGCTGCTGGCCGGGGAGTAAAGCGTACCCGCGCTATCTTCGGCCGTCATCCCGGGACACAACACGGAGGCCTCGGCTTGGACCTGCGAGTTCGGCACATGAACTTGAGTACAAGGCGCTGCACCCAAAAAAAGCAGGCCAGATTGGCCTGCCTTAAGTTTCGCCGAAATTTAAGTCTTGGCTGGTGTAGTTAGCGTCGGCGGCGGTGTCCGCCGAAGCCGCCGCGGCGCTCCCTCATACGGTAGCCGCCATCGGACCCGCCGCCAAGGCGACGACCACCATACTGACGATCGTTACCGCCGAGACGACGACCGCCGTAGTAGCGCTCGTTGTCGCCGAGACGACGCTCGCCGTACTGACGATAGTTCCCGCCGCGATAGCCGTTCTGCCGCCAATCGCCATAGCCGCGCTGCATGCCTCGCCGGGGGGCGTAGTCCTGGCTAAAGCCATGCCGCTGGTAGCGGTCGGGGCTCATCTCATAGGACGGCGGTGGCGCATTGGCATAGGGGGCCGGCTCGGGCGCCGGCGCGGCATAGGGCTCGGGCTGGTAGTATGGAACGGTCGGCGGTGCCGCGCAGGGCGGCAGCTCGGTCATGGCCGACTGGGGATCGTAGTAGGACTGGGCATGGGCCGGGGTGGTCGAGGCGATGGCCACCAGGCCGGCACCAACGGCGATGGCCAGCGCGAGCCGGCGGCTGAGCTTTTCGATGTTGAGCGTCGTCATGTTCTGTCTCCTGGGGTACTAGATGTCCCAAGGACACACTGCATCCGAATGGCCGGATTCCGTCTAAATCAGCACCGAAAATATTTTTGAGGTACCAGCTTCCGGATTTGCCGGAATCCACGACTCCATCCGTATCCTGCATGAGGCTTTTCTCTTGAGTCGGTTGGAGGCAAGATGAGAATCTTACCTCGATACCGGGAAAAAGCATCAAGAGATTGTAAGTCTGAAATCGGAGAAAAAATCGTGTCGGAGAAAATTGTTGTAACCATCGAATCGTTGGTCGGACTGTTCATCCCTGAAAGCTCACGGCTTAAAGTATTCACTACTGATATGAAGAGAATTTTTATAGATTTGATAAATATTTATCCGCCCATGGCATTATATTTTGAGAAAAATACACATCTTATTCAAGATTGTCTCTTGAGCGTTCTAAAGCGTATATGGAACATCGAGGTAGTTTTTCAGGGAGATAATTGGCGTCTCAATAAGGATTGGGCAATGGAGTATGTGTTGAGGGTATTCTATGTAGAATTATGTATTCTTTTAAAAGAAGGCTTTATTGAAAATGGAAAAAAATCCGAAAAACTGAAAATAATAGAAGAAGTATTCAGGGATATTGTAGAAACTCCAAGAAATACAACTTTATCTAAAGAATTCATTGCAAGGGTTGAAATAGAGATGTACGCTATGAGATTCTCTGATGATCGGGATATCATGGATATTCTCCATGTGTTTAGATCCCTGGACGATGATGTCGATACGGCTCTTTTTTCGAAATCCGCTGGCAAGGGTAACCCCCGAAAGGCTTCACCTGTCAGCATGTTGGGAGAAGGCCATGTTGCCTGGGGCGAAACGTCCCTTGGCGTTGTCGGCAAGCAGAAGCCACAATACGTGGCTCCCTACAATGACATCTCAAACCAAGCATTGGCCGCTGAACTGAATCAAGATCTCAGCGCGCAGCGGCACGACTGGACCAGTGACCAAGTAGCGACAAAGCTGCAAAAGCTTAGGCGCTATGTCAGTAAGGTTCTCGGCGATACAAAGGTCATGATGTCATGATCTCGTTGGAGGTAGCCTCTTCGCCGTATCAGGCTCGCCAATCTGTCTTAAATCGGATTGGCAAGGCCTTTACACAACGTTCCTTTTCCTTTGCTCGATCGAGCCAGTTCGGAGCCGAACAATGACCAAGCTCTCGAAAGCTGAGAAACTCCAGATTCTAGTCGATCTTCTGCAGTCCGGAAATCGACAGCATGTCGATGCTGCCGAGAGCTTCCCGGCAGTACTACTGGTGAGTGACGAAGAGCAAGATCAAGTCAGGGCGGTCATGATCAAGGCCCTAGGTCTTCCAGAAAATTGGCTTCATGACCATGGCGACTTCGGTGAGATTCGGGCCCTGCTGGAAGGCGCGGCCCAGACCCCTTCGGCGATTTCCCATCATGTTTCCGAAAGCACTTCCGTCTTGCAGGATGCGGTCGATGATATGGTAGCGGCTATTGCCAGTTACAAACGGCGCCTCGTCGAATCCAGGGTGCTGCTGCTTGATTTTTATTTCAGCGAAAAGAACAGGCCGGCTGGTGCGCTTGCCGCCGACAAGTTGCCTCAGATTCCGGCCGCGGGAACGACGCCCAGCGTTCGGGTGAGTTGGGAGCAATCCGGGCAGAAATGGTCGCTGAAGGGCTTTAAGCGGGACCGTGAATTCGAGGTAGAACTGCGCCCGGAGGAGGGCGCTGCCGGGAAACCGGTCGCCATCAGTTGGCTCAACGCCAGATCAGGCAAGCTGGATCGCTTTGCGGTCACTAATGTTGAGGACCGGTACTTGGTTCGCATAGGGCTCGCCAACCTGCAAATGCAGTTGGAGGTGTTGGAGAGGGCAGCTTCCGGCCATGCCCCGGAGGGGGGACTGCCCCTCGTCGAATTCACAGAATCTCCGTGATGGATAGTCTCGAAGACATCTGGCTGCGGGACCAGGCGCTCGCGTTGAGCGCGACGTTGCTGGCCGATCTGCCCAATGCCGTGGATCGATGGCGTATCGATGAGGTGTCGAGGGCAACGCAGGTGATCGCCGATCTGCTGTCCAAAACGAGTCTAACGGTGCTGTCGGATTCCACGATTTCGCTCCTCGCCAGCGTGCCGACTGGATATGCCAATGCCGAAGAACTCCAGGATTTCGATGCTGCCACACCGCTGACACCCTTCCTCGCTCAGGTAAGGCAGGAAGTGGAGGCCAGAAAGTCGCTCTTGAACCAACAGGCGAAAAGCGCCGAAAGGCGCGATTGGCCGGAAATTCTGATTTCGCACGCGGTTCACGTCCTCAGCCAGGACCACCTGTCGGTCGAGGACTTTCTGAAATGGGTCCAGCGCGTTGTCATGCGGCAGAAGTCGGTCATTGGCTATATCCTCGACAAGCTGGAGGCGGACGGGCAAGGAAACCAAGCAAGCGAGGATACGAATGCACTTCTAGCGGCGGCCAGGGGAAACTCCAGGCAAACCAGGGATCGCGTCGAGGCCATTGACCGGTTACATCGGCGCATATCTGAACTCGCGGGCTCGGGCTACTCCCTTGAATGGTGGACGAGAACCTGCCTGGCCTTTCGCAACAGCCTGTATTGCTGGCCGCTAATGGTGTCGGTGTCGGAGATGTCCGAGTTGAATGGCATCAGTCTGCCTGTCGGTCTGTTCCTGTCGCCCGACGACAATAGCAAGGTATATTTCAAGAAGATTGTGTCCCGAGGTTCCCGGGAGCCGCCTACGCACTTTGTCGCAGCGACGAGGGACCTACCTGCACACTTAACCGGCAGCAAACTTTACTGGAATCGGGAATGGGGTGATTCCTTCGTCCGGGGACTGAGGATCGCGAAGGCGTTGTGGAAGAGCCAGAACGGCCGGTTCAACTTCGTTAATTCTGCCGCCGCTGAACACAAGATGAAGGAAAGCCTGATCGTCGATCTGGGGCCGGCCTGCGCTATCGTCGACTTCGTCTTCGGTCCACTTCAGGCGGCACGTTTTGAACTCGCCGGTCGAAGCGCGGAAGCCTATTGGACGCAGGCCGTACTAGGGCTGCTGCTGCCGGGCAGTCAGCTGCCCACCGGCGTGGTGACCGGAAAGGTCGTCGATGCGGATGGTGCGTTTGAGCTGCGCCATGTCGAGGGTATCCGCAAGAAGCTTGAATATGCCGATCGTGCCGGCTTTTCCCGGATCGTTCTGCCCCCAGGTGAAGAGGATGAGGTCGAGGCATTTCAGAACCGGTTAAAGTCCATGGGGAATGCCCAACGGATCGAGATGAACGTCTGCCAGAACGCTCGCAGCGCTGCGGACGCGATGCAGCCTTCAGGCTGGCGTAGAAGCTACTTCCTGCGGTTACCAGAGGTTCAGCAATCTTTCAGCACCAATCTTCGGCGACTTTTCATGAGGCAGCAGCTCGAAAGGGGCGAAGCTATTAAGCCCGCAGAGCTGCGGACCTATCGCAGGAATCCATGGGAGGCAGCCGAGACGAAGCATCTAGAGAATCTGGACCGGTTCCTCTGCTCGCGGACGAAAGCGATAAAGTTCTGGGACTGCAGCAAACATCGAACGGACATCGAAAGCGACATCGGCAAGTGGCTTGCCTGGAAGGACGAGCAGGTCAGGGAAGGTCAGGCCACGGGTGCCCGAGGACCTGGGCTGGGCGTGCTCTGTATCCGTACCGCAGCACGCGACAATGAAATGCGGGTATGGGCGGCGATTGCCGATGCTCTTTGCGCCAGTCCTGATTGGTGGGAAAAATTCCAGTGGTCTAGCCGGGATCAGGCTGCCGAGTTGCTCGCCCAACTGCTGGGGAACCAAAGGGCCGACCCTACGATTAGTGCCTCGCCGGCGCCGGACATCCTTGTAATTTTTGACGGCGGTGATTTCACACGCACCCGGCGGAGCGCGGTGTTCCCGGACGACTTTCGTGGACGGTGGCGCGAGTTGCTGAACCCAACCAAGGGTACACGCAATACGGCTCGTAAGGCCGATGACCCTCTCAGTGAGGCACTTTTGAGGATGGGCGGTGGCCGACTAGGGCCAACCCGCATCATCGTGATTCAGGGAAGTCAGTCGACATCACCATGGCCGTTCCCAGAGGATTTGTCGGACGACGACCGGGCTGCACTACGCAGGTTATCGATCTTCCGCTATGGCTTCTCCCGGCAGGCGGCGTATTCCATAATCAATTTCAGGCGCCCGACGGCGGATAATCGGGAGTGGCCAGAGATCATGGAGCAGCTGGGCCGACTGGTCCAGAAGGGTCTGCTCAAGCGCACGCGCGGCCAGTACCATATTCCGGCGGCCTATCGGCAAGCGTTAAACGGCGCACACGTCGATGATCCCGCAATGCATTATCAGGCCGCCAAGGTCTTGGTGCCGATTTTGGAGCCTACCGGGCACTTCCTATCCTCGAATCGTGATCGCGAGTTTGAGCCGGAGCCCGTTCTCGAGGCCACGTGGCATCTCAGCAAAGCGAGGGACTTGCTATCGAAACGGGACATATCGCTCCGTCCGCGATGCAGCGATGCTGCCTCGCGCCTGAATTTTCTCCGTCCGTTTCCCGACTGGGACACGGTCTTCGAGCTTCGCGCTCATCCGCAGACGCAGAATGCCGCAGTGGAATTGGGCCGAGAACTTTTGAGCCGAGAGCAAGAGTCAGCAAAGCGCCTGCCCCACAGTTCCAGGATAGCGGCGCATCTGGCTACGATCGCCAGATTATCCGGGTCAAATCTAGATGAAATGCGTCTTCAGAGTTTACAGACTGAAGTGGAATATTACATCACGATGGCGCACAAAAGTATAACCACTACATTTACGTCGGCACGGTGGGGTCAATATCGTAAGTTATACTCAGACTACTTATACTGTCTCAAGGCGCTTGGCATTAGAGGTAAATTCGTCAAGCGCGCCGAAAATTATCTGCAGGCGGCTATGGCGGAAATCAGTAGTGATGCTTTTCTGACAAGAGTCGATAGGTCGACGGATTACATTCACAAATTTCCGATCTCCCAAGATTTCTGGCGTGTTTTTTGGCTGGACCAAAATCTCGCTCCCCGGTCTCGTCTGGCCTATGCATTCTGCGCCACCCGCGCAAATCTTGGCGCTTGGGTTGACGGAAAGCAGACAAGGATGCCATGGGATCTGCCGTGGCTTGAGTATTTTGCGCTTACGGAGCCGTTGAAATACGGACGGGATGAGGTCGTCACTCAGTTGCGCACCTGGCACCGGGTTTACGGATCTGATGAGAACTTGGCGGCCGGCTTTGGACGAGAAATTCGGGACTATCGCCCCTATACAAGGCCTGTTGGTGGCGAATCCTGGGGGGAACGGATTTCGAGAGCGATCGACAATCTATGGATGTTGATCGAGCATCGGAATCCGCGCCTGCGCCTACCCGAAAGCGACCAGGCTATCGCAGTCACCTTTACGCGCGTTGTCGTGCTTCAAGAAACGATGCCATCGTTCGATTTCCTCAACCATCGCGGGCCAGACTGGCTGAGAAGTTGGGCGAGACTGTCGCTCGATGACGAATACAGCGAGCCATGGAGATTGCTTGGACGCGGCGTCATCGGCAGCATCGCTGGCTGGATCTACCTGTTGTCTGCAGCTTTTAGTCGTGGCGACCGAATGGAGGATATCGTCGGCGCCTGGCTCTCGGCTCGCGCGCGGCTCTCTATGAGAGGCGTTAGAGGTGATGACCCTGAGAGGTTGCTGAGCAAGATCGACCTTGACAAAGTCTCGGAGTTTCATGCCTGCCTTGCCGCAGCGAACGCGAACGGTCATCGGCTCCTCGGAGCCCAACGCAATGGCCAGCCATTGATTTCGGGAATCCCTAGGGCCGACCTGAGGGAAATTCTCCAGGAGTTGAAGCTGATAGGCCGGAAGGCCGGGACTAGACCGACGGGCACGACAACTGGATTGGTGGCGCAATCGGCCTGAACCCAGCGGCATCGGCGCCGATCTTAACGACGGCTCGGAACTCCTTCAGCTACTGGAACGGTACCACACAAAAAATGGGCAGGCCCGAGGGCCTGCCCAAGTTCAACGCGGAGGACGCTTGTCGTGTCGTCGCTGCCGGGGCTAGCGGCGGAGGCGGCTACCGGCCCGCTGGAGGCGCTCGCCGTACTGGGTGGAGAAGCGGCGCGAGCTGTCGTAGATCCGCTGGCCGGCCTGGCGGCTCACCATGCCGCAACTCGGACCGCAGACGCGGTTCCCGGCGTTGTAGTAGACACCGCCGACGATCTGGCGGCCGTAGTTGGAGTAGCGGTCGTAGGCTTCTGCAGCGTTGGTCGCCGAGACGGTGAAGATCGTCGCGGCACCCAGCGCGGCCGAAACCACGATGGTCGGGAGGGACTTGATCTTTCTCATGTTACACTCCAAGGGACACCATGTCCCAACAAGCAATTTCTAGACCATTGATTCGGCTTTCCGGCGAAGTTCGGCGGAAAATTATTTGACTCCGGCGGTAGAGTTATTTTGCCGAAATCCGGCTTTATTGTGCATATAGCTGATTCGAGAGAGAATCACCTGGCGGCGTGGGCGCCGCCCGCTCGTTTGCCAGTATTTCTTTACGATCTCTGTCACCCAATCCGGCGGGCGAACCTCGCCGTGCGACGCAAGCCCCTTCTCTTGGAGCATGAAGTCCAGCCCCGGCTCGATCGCCGACGCCAACGACGCCGCGCAGTTCGCCGAGCTGGAGACGCTCGGCGAGCTGACCCAGATCGCCTGGAAGCATGGCTGCCAGGTGATGATCGAAGGCCCCGGCCACGTGCCGATGCACAAGATCAAGATCAACATGGACAAGCAGCTGAAGGAGTGCGGCGAGGCGCCGTTCTACACCCTCGGCCCGCTCACCACCGACGTGGCGCCCGGCTACGACCACATCACCAGCGGCATCGGCGCCGCCATGATCGGCTGGTTCGGCACCGCCATGCTCTGCTACGTGACGCCGAAGGAGCATCTCGGCCTGCCGGACCGGAACGACGTGAAGGTGGGCGTGATCACCTACAAGATCGCCGCCCATGCCGCTGACCTGGCGAAGGGCCATCCCGCTGCCCAGGCCCATGACGACGCGCTCAGCCGCGCCCGCTTCGAGTTCCGCTGGGAGGACCAGTTCAACCTGTCGCTGGACCCTGAGACGGCGCGCCTGTTCCACGACCAGACGCTGCCCAAGGAAGCCCACAAGGTGGCGCATTTCTGCTCCATGTGCGGGCCCAAGTTCTGCTCGATGAAGATCACCCAGGAAGTGCGCGACTATGCCGCCAAGGGCATGGATGACATGGCCGCGGTGTTCCGCAACTCGGGCGGCGACGTCTATCAGGAGCTGGACGAGCTGAAGGCGGTGGCCGAAAGCAACAAGGCGCTGCTGGCCGGGGAGTAGTTCTACCCCCTAACCGTCATTGCGAGCGGAGCGAAGCAACCCAGGGGTTGGTGCAGCGGCACGGCCGGTTCTGGGTTGCCGCGTCGCTACGCTCCTCGCAATGACGGCCAGGGAGGGGTGGCCTACCAGTATTCCCGCATGATCTCCGCCGCCCAGTCCGGTTCGCGGATGTCGCCGCGCGGGGCGAAGCCTTTCATGTAGGGCTTGATGTCGAGCACGGGCGTGCCGTCGATGGCGTCGAGGCCACGCACGGTTATCATGGTGCCCTTGACTCCAACCAAGGGACACACGCACAGGCCCAGCCTATTGGGACGGTCCTTGCCGCGCTGGGCGAAGATGCCGACCTTCGGCCAGTCCTCGCGGCCGCGCGGATGGCGGGCGCCGGTGTTGACCTTGTCGTCGTTCACCAGGTGGAAGGCGAACAGCACCTCGACGTGGGAGAAGCTGTCGAGCGCGGCCAACGCCTCCGGGCCGAACCGGGCGGTGTCCAGCGCGATGACGCTTTCGATGGCATCCCAGCCATCGTCGATGGGTTCCTTGCGGGCGTTCCGGACGGTGCCGATGGGGGTGAGGGTGATGGGTTGGTTCATGGGACGCAGAGTACAATGGGATACCGTTTGTTGCTATTCCCCGAGCCGCAGTCTCGCGAGAAATCGCCCCTCACCCTGACCCTCTCCCAACGGGAGAGGGAATGCGCCAAGCCACTCTTACCCTCGCCCTTTGGGAGAGGGAGGGACCCGCGGCCGAAGGGCGTGGGAGGGTGAGGGGCGATCTCACCGCCGCACCGGCGCCTAGTTCTTCTTCCCCTTCCGCCCGCCGATCTGCCCGACCACGATGCCGCCGATGATCAGGGCCAGGGCGACGACGGCGTACCAGGTCAGCGGTTCGTCGAGGAAGGCGATGCCCAGGGCGACGCCGATCACCGGCACCAGGTAGTTGGTGAAGCCGGCGAAGGATGGGCCGGCGCTGCGCACCAGGTAGATCAGCAGCAGCGTCGGCAGCGCGGTCGAGAAGATGGCGAGGCCGGCGACGGCGGCGGCCGACGGCCAGGAGACATGATCGGGCAGGGCGCCGCCGCTGGCCGCCAGCCAGATCGGCACGGATAGCAGCGTAGCGATCCACATCACGCCGAAGCCGATCGGGATCGAGTGATAGTCGCCAGCCTTGTCGGCCAGGATGGTGCCGCTTGCCAGCCCCAGCGCCGCGAGCAGGATGGCGGCGGCGCCCCAGACCACGCCCTGGCCGCCGGAAAGCTGCGGCCCGCCGAACAGCACGACCACGCCGGCGAACCCCACGGCGATGCCGATGGCCTTCCACCGGTGGAATCGCTCGCCGCGCACGAACGCCTGCGCCAGCACGGCCGTCACCAGCGGCACGATCCCCATCAGGATGGCGGCGGTGCCGGTCTCGACCCTGGTCTGGCCCCAGTTGATCAGCAGGTAGGGGACCACGTTGCCGACGATCGCCATGGCCGCCATCAGCGCCCAGGCCTTGCGGCTGCGCTCCAGCTTCTTCTGCCGGATGAGCAGGGCGGCGGTGAAGAACAGGGCGGCGATGGCCATGCGGCCGGTGAGCGCCTCGACCGGCGAGAAGTCGCGCAGCGCGATCTTCACCATCAGGAACGACGAACCCCACATCAGCGCCAGCGCCCCCAGCAATCCGGCATGCCACAGACGGCGGCGCCAGCCTGGAGGAGGGGCGGTCATGGGCTTTGCTTCGGTGGACATGGGGCGGGATGACATGGAACCTCCGCCTGCTCAACACGTCCAGTCGGCGCTTTGTGCCCGGGATCACGCCGTGTAGGATTCCGCTCCGGGGAGACAGGAGATTTCATCATGCGGTTTGGCGTTTTCTACGAGTTGCAGTTGCCGAAGCCCTGGAGCGAGGACGACGAGCACCGGCTGGTGCATGAGGCGCTCGACCAGATCGCGCTCGCCGACGGGCTGGGCATCGACTACGCCTGGGCGGTCGAGCACCATTTCCTGGACGAATACTCCCACTGCTCGTCGCCCGAGACGCTGCTTGCCGCCGCGGCCGCGCGGACCAGGACCATCAAGCTGGGCCACGGCATCCGGCAGGTGATCCCGCAATACAACCATCCGGCGCGCACCGCCGAGACCGTGTCCATGCTCGACCTGGTGTCGAACGGTCGCGCTCAGCTCGGCTTCGGCGAGGGCGCCACGCGCATGGAGCTGCACGGCTTCAACATCCCCGCCAAGGAAAAGCGGGCCATGGCCATCGACGCGGTCGAGCAGATCGCCAACATGATGACCATGACGCCCTATCCCGGCTATGACGGCCCGTACTTCTCCATGCCGGCGCGCAACGTCGTCCCCAAGCCCATGCAGAAACCGCATCCGCCGCTGTGGATGGCCTGCTCGAACCGCGACACCATCCGCATCGCCGCCAGCCTGGGCGTCGGCGCGCTGGCCTTCGCCTTCGTCAATCCGGAGGAAGCCAAGCACTGGTCCGACATCTATTACGGCACGATCATGAGCGACGCCTGCGTGCCGGTGGGCCACGCGGTCAACGCCAACATCGCCATGGTGTCGAGTTTTTCCATCCATCCCGACCGCTCCGAGGCGATCCGGCGCGGCCAGGATGGCTTCGAGTTCTTCGGTTACGCGCTCGCCTCGCTGGTAACCAAGGACACGGTGCCCGGCCGCACCACACTGTGGCGCGACTTCCACGACATCCGCGGCAACAAGACCGAGGAGATCGTCCGCACCGCCGCGCTCGATCCGCAATATGCCGCGGGCATCGGCACCGAGGACGACGTGCGCCGCCACATGCACGAATTCGAGCGGGCGGGTATCGACCAGGTCATCCTGCTGCAGCAGGCGGGCCGCAACCCGCATGACCAGATCGTCGAGTCGCTGCACCGCTTCGCCGAGGGCATCCAGCCCGAGTTCAAGGCCAAGGCCGAAGCGCGCGAGGCGGCCAAGGCCGAGCGGTTGGCGCCGTTCATCGAGGCGGCGCTGAAGCGCAAGACATGGATGGCGCCACTGCCCGACGAGCAGATCCCGGTGATCCGGGCGTCGGTCAGCAAGGAAAAATTCGTCGCCCGGCGTCCCGGCAAGGTGGCCCAGAACGAAGAGGCCTGAGCCCGAGGGCGCTCTACTGCCCCATCTGCTCCGCCGGCAATCCGTCCGGGCTGCTGACGGCATTGCCGTCGAGCATGTGCGGCTCTTCGTCGACGGGCGCCATGATGGCCTCGCCCTGTGCGGCGGGTGCCGTCTCCAGCGCTTCGGGCGCTGGTTCCGCCGGCATGGGGACGGCTTCCGGCGGCGGTGCGGCCTCCGCCGGCGGCGGGCGGCGCAATGACTCAGGCTGGATACTCGGCAGGTTCAAGCGCGGCGTGACCTGTTCGGCCCGATCTGGCCCGGCCTGATCTGGTTCGGGCTGGGCCGGTTCGGGCTGGGCCGGTTCCGGCGGCGCCACCGCCGGTGCCGGTTGAACCGGCTCCGGCGCGGTCACCAAAGGCTCCGCCTGAACGGGTTCCGCCTGAACAGGTTCCGGCGCGGGCCGGACCGGCTCCGGCGTCGCGGGCTGTGAGGTCGCGGCAGGCCCGGCGGCTTCCGGGGGAACGGCGCGCAACAGATCCTGCATCCTCGTCTGCTCCGGACTGGGCTGCGTTTCCGGCTCGGGCCGAGAAGGTGATGCAGGCGGCGGCTCGGACTCGGGTGGTTGCGCGGGGGCTGCTGCCGGAGGCGGCGCGGCGGGCGGTTCCGGCGCGGGCAACTGTGCCGGCTCCACGGCCCGCG
>JALHLV010000002.1 GCA_022844405.1 Sphingomonadales bacterium
GCCCCCGGCGCCGGTCGCCGCGCCGGGCGCGCCGGCCCCCGCGATCACCGGCACGGCGAACGTCCCCGCCGCCGCGCTGACCGAATAGGCCTTGTCGCCGACCCTCAGCACGCCCTCGACCGTCGCGTCGGGCTTGCCGCTGCCCGTCGGAATGGCGAGGACACGCGCCTCGCCATCGGCGGATTCTACCTGCCCGGCGCTGTTGTCGATCAGTGTCTCGGCGAACGGGAAGAACCGCAGCGCGCCGTCGCCCGCACCGGTGAATCGAAGCGCCAGGGTCTTGCCTTCGACGCGGAACTGTGCGGCGCCGGGGAACGGCGCCGGCAATGCCTCCCGCGCCTTCTTGAAGCCGGCGGTGTGCAGCGGGTCGCGCACCGCCTCCTTCGCCACCGGCAGCGTCAGTTCGAGGTCGGCGCCTTCGGGAATGCAGATCTCCTCGCATACCAGCCAGTCGGCACGGGCCTTGAGCGTCACGTCGCCCATGGGCGCGTCGGCCGGCGGTATCACCGTCACCAGCAGCCAGTGCTCGGTGTCGAAGCCGTAATTGGTCAGCGGCCCGAATGGCAGCGCCTTGGGCGCCGGCCAGTCGATACCGCCCGCCGTAAAGCCGGCCGGCAGAGTCCACTCCAACGAGGTGGCCAGCCCTGAATCGCCGGGATTGCGCCAATAGGTGTGCCAGTGCTCGCGCGGGGTCAGCTTCAGCGCCACATGGAACGGCTCGCCCGGCGCCACCGAGGCGACGTCGGCGACCAGCTCGGCCTGGGCATTCTCGGTCTTTACCGGCGCGGCGCCCGTCGGCGCGGCCAGCAGCAGGCCGGCCAGAGCGGCCGCCATCCATCCCACCCAGCGCCGTGGTGAACGCGTCATCAGCTTCTCCGTGTGCCGCGCCTTTTCCGGCGCGGGCCGTTCCATGCATAATATGGTACTCCGCGCACGTCCATGGGGACCATCTGTTGGGCATGGCCGGAAACCGGAACGAACCAAATCGACCGCGACGCCATACGCGACGGCATCAAGGGGCGCGCAAGCCGCAAGAATGACAAAGGACGACGAAAAGCCCGGCGCCAACAAGGCCGAACACCAGCGCCGCGCCGCCGAGGCGCTGAGGGAAAACCTGCGCCGCCGCAAGGACCAGCAGCGCAAGCAGACGCCGACGCCGGAACCCGAGGATCGCGGCACTGCCGACTAGCTGGAGATGTTCAGGTAGGCGAGGGTGAAGAGCGCGGCGCCTCCCGCCGCGGTTGCGAGGCTGGCGGGCGTCAGATGGGGTCCGCCCAGGGCCACGATCCGCTGCGACAACAACGCACCGACCGCCGCGCCGATGAGCCCGAAGGCCGCGGCTGTTATGGGCCGGGCCTGCTTGTCGTGCGGATAGAGAAAATAGACCAGCAATCCCGTCACCAGGCCCACGGCAAGCTTGGCCAACCAGTCCATGCCCCGACTCCATCGAAAAAGTGTTCAAATGTGACTTGCCCACAAAAATCCTGTCACAAGTCGCAATCCGAGTCAGCACCGGTGTCGGAACGATCCTTGCCAATCTGTTCGCCTGCGCGCGGACGTTGAGATACGCCACCTGCTCCATTAGAAGTGGTGTGCGCGTTCACACCCCGAAGAGTCCCCAATGGCCATCATGTCCGACATCTGGATCCGCGAGCAGGCCTTGTCCAACCGCATGATCGAGCCGTTCGTCGAGAAGCAGCAGCGCCAGGGCGTGATCTCCTACGGCCTGTCTTCCTACGGCTACGACGCGCGGGTGTCGGACGAATTCAAGGTGTTCACCAACGTGGATTCGGTGATCGTCGACCCGAAGGAATTCTCCAAGCAGAGCTTCGTCGACCGGCCGGGCGACGTCTGCGTTATCCCGCCCAATTCCTTCGCCCTCGCCACCACGGTCGAGTATTTCCGCATCCCGCGCGACATCCTGGTGATCTGCCTGGGCAAGAGCACCTATGCCCGCTGCGGCATCATCGTCAACGTCACGCCGCTCGAGCCCGAATGGGAAGGCCACGTCACTTTGGAATTCTCCAACACCACGCCGCTGCCGGCCAAGATCTACGCCAACGAGGGCGCCTGCCAGTTCCTGTTCCTCAAGGGCAACGAGCCCTGCGAGACGTCCTACAAGGACAAGGCGGGGAAATACATGGGACAGCGGGGCGTGACCCTGCCGAAGCTCTAGCCATGGATCAGCTCGTCATCCGCGGCGGCAAGCCGCTGCGCGGCAAGATATCGATCAGCGGCGCCAAGAACGCGGCGCTGCCGCTGATGGCCGCCAGCCTGCTGACCGAGGAAACCCTCACGCTCCACAATATTCCGGCGCTCGACGACATGGCCACCATGTCGGACCTGCTGACCAGCCTGGGCGCCACCGTCGAGGAGGTCCATGGCTCAAGCCGGGGACGCACCCTGAAGCTGACGGCCCGGCCGCCGCTGTCGACCGTCGCGCCCTATGAGATCGTCAACCGCATCCGCGCCTCGGTGCTGGTGCTGGGCCCGCTGCTGGCGCGCACCGGTGAGGCGACCGTCTCCATGCCCGGCGGCGACGCCATCGGCATCCGCCCCATCGACCAGCACCTGAAAGGCCTGGAAGCCATGGGCGCGAAGATCGAGCTGAAGGGCGGCAACGTCATCGCCCACGCGCCCGGCGGCCTGAAGGGCGCCACCATCCGCTTCCCGTTCGTGTCGGTGGGCGCCACCGAAAACCTGTTGATGGCCGCCACCCTCGCCAGGGGCACCACCATCATGGAAAACGCGGCCCGCGAGCCCGAGGTGACCGACCTGGCCCAATGCCTCGTCGCCATGGGCGCCAACATCCACGGCATCGGCACCGAGTGCCTCGTCATCCAGGGCGTCGACGCGCTGCACGCCGCCGAGCACACCGTGATGCCCGACCGGATCGAGGCCGGCACCTACGCGGTCGCCGCCGCCATCACCGGCGGCGAGCTGGTGCTGGACGGCGCGGATGTGAGCCATCTCGGCTCGGTGTTCGAATCGCTGGCCAAGGCCGGCGTCAACATCTCCAACGGTCTGGGCAAGGTGCGGGTGTCCCATCCGACGGGGCGCTGCAAGGGATTCGACGTCATTACCCATCCCTTTCCCGGTTTTCCCACCGATATGCAGGCTCAGTTCATGGCGCTGATGGCAGTGGCCGACGGCGCCTCGCTGATCACCGAGACCATCTTCGAGAACCGCTTCATGCATGCGCCCGAGCTGGCACGCATGGGCGCCGACATCACGGTGCATGGCAGCTCGGCCATGGTACGCGGCAATCCGCGGCTGCGCGGCGCGCCGGTGATGGCCACCGATCTGCGCGCCTCGGTCTGCCTGGTGCTGGCCGGCATGGCCGCCGAGGGCGAGACCATAGTCAACGGCGTCTACCACCTGGACCGCGGCTACGAGACGCTGGAAGAGAAGCTTCGCGCCGTGGGCGCCGACATCCGCCGCACCCAGGACGACAGGGCGATCGTTCCATGAAGAAGATTTTGGCCATGAAGAAGGTTTGGGCATGAAGCTGCGCGCCGAGAACGCCGAGGACGTCGCGGTCATCGGCGGCTATCTCCAGGACGCCGCGCTCAAGGTGTCCGACCTGGCTTGGCTTCCGGCCGCCAACCGCTTCGCGCTGGTCTGCAACCGCTTCATGTGGGAACGGCCCGGGCCGACGCATTACCGGACGCGCGCCGGGCTGCATTTCGAGACCGTCAAGGCCGCCCAGGTGCGCGGCGTTCCGCAGCAGTCGAAGGGCCATGTGCTGGAACTGCTGACCGTTCACGCCGTCCAGCAGCAGGGCCGGGCGCTGATCACCCTCAGCTTCGCCGGTGGCGCCGACATCCGCCTTGAAGTCGAACTGATCGAGGCCGGCATGGACGACCTGGGCGAGCCCTGGGAAACGCCGAACCGGCCGTCGCACACCGACTAGGCCTCCGGCCCAACGTAGCGGGCCCTTGGCCGGATCAGCGTGCCCGTCTCGGTCTGCTCGATGGCGTGGGCGATCCAGCCGGTCGTGCGGCCCAGGGCGAATATCGCGAAGGCCGCCTCCTGCGACAGTCCCAGCGTGTGCGCCAGCGCCGCCAGCGCGCCGTCGACATTGAGCAGCATGCCGCCGGCCGCCTCCGCCGCGTCGATGGTCCGGCGCAGCGCACCGGAAGGCTCATGCACATCCCTCAGCGCCCGGGCACGGATGTCACCGTCCGGATAGAGCGCGTGGTGCAATCCCCAGATCGGCTCGCCCCGCGCGAGGCGCGCGGCGAAGAACGCGGCGGGATCAGGCGCCGCGAGCGCCTCGGCGAACATGGCGACGGTGCGCATGGTCATGCCGCCGTGCCGCGGCCCGGTCAGCGCCGCAAGCCCCGCCATGAGCGCGGCCGGCAGACCGGCGCCGGTCGACCCCACCACGCGCACCGCGAAGGTGGACGCATTCAGCTCGTGATCGGCCAGCAGCACCAGCGCACGGCGGACCAGGTCCGCCCCCTTCGGCTTCAACCGCCAGGCGGCGGCCGCCGCCTCGTGGATGGGACCATCCGCCTCACGCCCCAACACCGTGCCGGCGAGGCCCCGCAAGAGGCCCGCACCTTCGGCGACGATGGATTGCCGGCTACGGCCGAACATCGGTTGCGCCTCGTTCATCGCCTGCGCCAGATAGGTGAACCCGCCGGCGATTCCACTGCTACCGTCGATCAAGGCGGGCGATGGCGCGTTCGGCCAGGACGGGACGTCGCACAGCAGCGCGGCCGTTTCCTCGACGGTTGCGTGATCCGACCACGAAACGGCATCCCGTCCCCGGTAGATCAGCCGCCCGCGCACCACCGTCGAGATGCGGGTCTCCAGCACGGGATCGCCCCAGTCGATGGCTTTCGCCGCGACCACGGGGCGGCTGCGACCCGCCTTCTTGCGCGCGACCAGCGCCTCCACTTCCGCCTCGCGGTAAAGGCTGCGGCGGGAGTCCGACGCGTCCGCCACGGCCTCCAGCATGCCCCGGCTGACATAGGCGTAGAGCGTCTGCGGCCGGATGCCCAGGCGCGCACAAACCTCCTCGGCAGTGATCATTTTTACAGACATGTATTGATTATATTGATCAATATTGACGTATGCAACGGGTTGCCGCCAGATGATTGCCGTCACCGACTCAATGGAGGCAACAATGTCCGGAAAGATCGATCCTGAAACACTGGCGCCCATGTGGGGCACGCGCTATCCACCGCCGTTCGACGAGCGTTGCCGGGCGCGCATGCGCCGCCGCCTGGCAGACGCCGCGGGCCTGACCCAGTTCGGCGTCAACCTCACCCGCCTGCCGCCGGGAAGCTGGTCCAGCCAGCGTCATTGGCACACCAGGAACGACGAATTCATCTGCGTGCTGGAAGGCGAGGTCACACTGGTTACCGACGAGGGCAGCCAGGTGCTGCGGGCGGGCGACTACGCCGGCTTCCCCGCGGGCGTCCCGAACGGCCACCAGTTCCGCAACGACGGCGACGAGGACGTGGTGCTGCTCGAGATCGGCTCGCGCCATCCCGACGATGCGGCCTATTACAGCGACGTCGACATGATCGCGCCGCCGCTGGAGAAACCCTCGACCTACACGCACCGGGACGGCACGCCCTATCCCAACATGCCGCGGCGGGCCGGCCCATGAGCACGCCCCTGGTCGATCCCGGTCCCGACGGCCGGTCGGACAGCGCCGTCACCGCCGCCTTCACCTTCCAGGCCAGGGCCTGCGAGCTGATGGGCTCGCCGCTCACCGCGCTGCTGATGCGGCGCATGGTCGCCGACCACGAGGCAGGCGGGATCACCCACGCCATGTTGTCCGGCTGGGAAACCCGCGCGCCCAAGGACGCCGTCCTCAGCCTGCGCGTGGTCGGCGGCCTGCACTACCTGGTGCTTACCGGCCGCGCCCCGGCGCTGGCCGCCTTATATCCCAGCGCGGGCGGCACGTTTCGCAAGGACGGCCTGTGGGACGCCGCCGAGGCCGTGCTGCGTGCCGAGGGACCGTTCTTCGAGGCCTTCCTGAGCAACACGCCGCAGACCAACGAGGTGCGCCGCACCGGCGTGCTGATCGGCGGCTTCCTGACGGTCGCGAAACAGACCGGCCTGCCGTTGCGCTGCCTCGAGGTGGGCGCGAGCGCCGGCCTGAACCTCAACTGGGACCGGTTTCGCTACGACTTCGGTGACGGCAGGACCTGGGGCGATCCGGCCAGCCCGGTGCTGATCGAAACGCACTGGCGCGGCGACGCTCCCGACGCCGCCGTGGCCGCCTCCGTCACCGAGCGCGCGGGCTGCGACATAAGCCCCATCGACCTGTCGCATCCCGAGGCGGCGGTGCGTCTGAAGTCCTATGTCTGGCCCGACCAGCTCGACCGCTTCCGCATGCTGGACGGCGCGCTTGCCGTGGCCGGCCGATACAAGCCGAAGCTGGAAACCGCCGATGCCGGCGACTGGATCGCGCGGCAACTCGCCGAACCGAGGCCCGGCGTGGCGACCGTCGTCTACCACTCCATCGCCGCCCAGTATTTCAGCGCCGGGACCAGGGCCGCCATGAACGCCGCCTTGACCCGCGCCGGCGAACGCGCGACACAAGATGCGCCCGTTGCCTGGCTGCGCATGGAGGCGCCCGATCTCGCCGTCCTGCCAGATGTGACCCTGACAGTCTGGCCCGGCGGCGCGGAACGGCTGCTCGGCCAGGCCCATCCTCACGGTGCCTTCGTCCAGTGGAAGGAGACCCCATGATCCTCGAAGCCGCGCAGCTTTCCATCAAGCCGGGCCGCGAGGCCGCGTTCGAGGCGGCCATGCGGCAGGCCCGGCCGCTGATCGAGGCGTCACCCGGCTTCGGCGGCATCGAGGTCCGCCGCTGCATCGAACGCCCGAACATCTACCTGCTGCTCGTCTGGTGGGAGACGCTGGAGGATCACACCGTCGGCTTCCGCGGCTCGGACCGCTACCGGCAGTGGCGGGCGCTGCTCCATGACTTCTACGACCCCTTCCCTGTCGTCGAGCACTTCGCGCCTTCATTTCTTGGCTGAGCGCTGAATCTTGGTGGCGTGGCCCCGGCGTGGTGCTAGTTCATAGGCCACGGGCCAACGCCGCCGGGGAGACCTGCTTGACCGCCATCAGACTGCTTGCCGTCGCTCTCATCGTGAGCATCGCCGCCGCCGGCTGTTCCTCCAAGCCGAAGCGCAGCCCGCTGCCGAAGGACCGCAACGCCGTTGACCGCATCAGCGACGCCTATGTGCGCGCCGTGGAATTGCAGAACCAGGGCGATTGCGCGAAGGCCGCCCGGCTGCTCTACCGCGTCGCCATGCAGGGCGCCGGTTACGAGGACGCCCAACGCCGCCTGGGCGAGTGCACCATCGCCACGGCGAATGGCGAACAGACCCGGTATATGGACGGCATCGTCTGGCTGCGCCGCGCCGCCGAGGCCGGCTGGCCGGAAGCGCAAGGCTCGCTGGCTTACGAATACGCTACCGGCCTGATGATCGATCCGGTCGAGGCAGCGCGCTGGCTGACCCTTTACGAGAACAATCCCAAAATGAAGCGGCTGGGCTTCACGCCGTTGCCGGCCGGCAAGCTGGCGACGATCCGCGCCAGGATCACACCTGAGCAGCTCGCCAGGGGCCAGGCGAATGCCGCCAGCTTCGTGCCCGTTGCCTGGGCGCCGCCCGCCGCCGCCAAACGCAGTGCGGTCGAGGACCTGAAGGAGGGCGAGGCCGGCAAGAACGGCCCCAGCCCGAGCCGCGGCAGCGACGGCGACCGCCCCGTCGGCGGCGAATTCCCGCAGCCGGGGCAGTAAACCCTACCTGAATACGGGCGCGCGCTTGTTGAGGAACGCGTCCACCGCTTCCTTGTGCTCGGCGGACACGTAGCATTCCTTCAGCAACTCGCCCTCGCGGCGCTGGACCGCGTTCAGGTCCGACGCGGGTCCGTGGTCGCGCAACAAGCCCTTGATCAGCCGGAGCTGCCGGTCCGGATTGGCCGCGATCTCGCGACCCAGCGCCTTGGCCTTCGCCATCAACTCGTCCGCCGGCACCACATGGTCGGCCAGGCGGATGCGGCCGGCTTCGCGGGCGTCGATCAGCCGGGCGGTCAGACACAGCTCGTTCGCCGTGCCGAAACCCACCCGGCGCTCGAGGAAGTGCGACGAGCCCAGCTCGGGCACCAGCCCCATCTTGACGAAGAACATGCCGAATTTGGCGTCCTCCGACGCGATGATCACGTCGAACGGCAGGATCATGGTCGCGCCGACGCCGACCGATGCGCCGTTCACCGCCGCGATCAGCGGCTTCGAGCGGCGGCACAGATCAGCCCAGTCGGTGCCGCCCGGCATCCCGGTCTCTTCTTCCTGCGTGTCGCCCGCGCCGTCGATGCGCGCCTTGAACGCCTGCTCGATGTCCGCGCCGGCGCAGAAGCCCTTGCCGGCGCCGGTCAGCACGATGGCGCCGATGGCCTTGTCGGCATTGGCGCGCTCGAAGGCGTTCACCAGTTCCGTCGACATCACCCGCGTCCAGGCGTTGCGGCGCTCGGGACGGTTGAGCGTGACGACAGCGACCGGGCCGTCGGTTTCATAGAGAATGGTTTCGTAGGACATCGCATTCACCCTGCTGGTTCAGGCCGCGACAGTAGGCGGCGGCGATCATACGATGCAAGCCCCACTCTCACCGTGTCCCTGAGCTAGTCGAAGGGCTTTGCATCAGCGCTCGTGCAAAGCCCTTCGACTAGCTCAGGGACACGGATAAAGTGATTCCTGCATCAAGAAGGCCGAACGGCCATTCGGGAGGAAACATGTCATCGGACGACGCGACGCCGCAGCGCGCATCCGCCATTCTGGCGCGGCTCGACCGGCTTCCCGGCACGCGGCATGTCTGGGTGCTGATCGGCCTGCTGTCGCTCGGTGGCATGTTCGAGTTCTACGACCTGTTCATGACCGCCTATGTCATGCCGGGGATGGTAAAGGCCGGGCTGTTCGCCGACGTGAAGGTCGCCATCTTCACCGGCCCGGCGCTGTTCGTCGCCTCGACCTTCGCCGGCCTGTTCATCGGTACCTTCCTGTTCGGCTACGTGGCCGACCGCTATGGGCGGCGGACCATCTTCACCTGGTCCATGCTGTGGTACAGCGCCGCGACCCTGGTCATGGCGTTCCAGGACACCGGTCCCAGTATCTGCCTGTGGCGGCTGATCGCCGGCATCGGCATCGGCGTCGAACTGGTGACTATCGACACCTACATCTCCGAGCTGGCGCCGAAGCGGGTTCGAGGCCGCGCCTTCGCCTTCAACCACGTGGTTCAGTTCGCGGTCGTGCCCATCGTGGCGTTCATCTCCTGGCTGCTGGTGCCAATGTCGCCGCTGGGCCTCGACGGCTGGCGCTGGGTGGCGATCATCGGCTCGGCCGGCGCGATCGCCGTCTGGTTCATCCGCCGCGCCGTGCCGGAAAGCCCCCGGTGGCTGATCAACCAGGGCCGGCTGGACGAGGCCGAGGCCATCACCGCCGCCATCGAAGCCAAGGTGACCGCCGACCTGAAAGGCGCGCCGTTGCCCCAGCCCGCCGCTCACTCGGTCGAGAAGCTCGAGCCCAAGGGCAGCCTGATGGAGATCTTTTCGCCGGCCTACCGCAGCCGCACGGTCATGCTGATGGTGTTCCAGTTCTTCCAGACCATCGGCTTCTACGGCTTCTCCTCATGGGTGCCGACGCTGATCGCCCAGCAGACCGGGATCAATGTGGAGCGCAGCCTGCATTACGCCTTCATCATCGCCATCGCCGCGCCGTTCGGCCCGCTGCTGGCCATCGCCTTCGCCGACAGGTTCGAGCGCAAATGGCAGCTCGTCGGCGCGGCCGCTGGCGTCGGGGTGTTCGGCGTGCTGTTCTCCATGCAGAGCGCCATGGCGCCGCTGATCCTGTGCGGCGTGCTGATCACGCTGTCGAAGAACATCATGTCCTACGCGTTCCACGGCTATCAGGCCGAGCTGTACCCCACGCGCATCCGCGCCCGCGCGGTCGGCTTCACCTATTCGCTCAGCCGGCTGAGCACCATCTTCATCAGCTTCATGATCGGCTACATGCTGTATGTGGGCGGCACCGGAGCGGTGTTCGGGCTGATCGCCTTCGCCATGCTGGCCGTGGTCGTTTCCATCGGCGTCTGGGGTCCGCGCACCCGCAAGCTGGAGCTGGAGCAGATTTCGCAGTAGCGCCTACGCTGCATCCAGCTTCCGCGCGCGGGTGAGCGGGCGATAGTCCGGGTGGCTCGGGCCGGTCATGCCAATCTGGTTGAGCATGCCCATGTCGCCGTCCATGGCGATCTCCGTGAGTGGCGACCCGCTGACCAGGATGTGCTTGCGGGCGATGATGCCCCACTGGCCGTTCCGCTTCAGCACCCGGTCCTTGTAGAAGCCGAAGAAGATGGCATAGGGCGCCTTGTCCGCCGGCGTCTCGTGCGGCAGCGACAGGCTGAGGTTGTAGCTTTCCACCTCGGCCGTGTCGCCGTGCAGGTCCAACTTGAGCTGGCTGGTGAAGTGCCAGCGCCGGCCGACGCCGTGCTCCACCTCCATCAGCCGCGGCTTGAAGTCCTTGCCGCTGCCCTTGAAGAAGCCGTAGTCGATGTCGGCATCGTCGTAGAACACCGTGTCGAGCATGGCGTCGTCGAGCCAGTCCAGCGCCCGAGAATACCGCGCCAGCAAGTCCTCGATGGCCCGCAGATCCTTCTGCCGTTCCAGTTCCCGCTCCACCGCCGCCAGCCGTGCCAGCACGTCGTCCAGATCGCTCATGTCGTTCTCCCCTGTTGACGGGAGAGCTTAAGGGCGACCGAAGGAAGGCGCAACTTGACGACGGACACCACCTGCACGACCATGCCGCCATTCAGGACAGGATCATGGCGAAGGCATTCAAGACATCCCTCAAGCCGCCCTTTTTGCGGTATGTCAGCGGCCCGAAGCCCACGGCTGCCCAGCGCCTGGAATATCCGTTCAGCATACCGTTCCTGAAGCATGGTCTCGACCTGGCATTTGAACGGCCGGTGACCATCATCGTCGGGGACAACGGAGCCGGAAAATCGACCCTGCTGGAAGCCATCGCCGACAATTGCGGCTTCAGCCTCATGGGTGGCACCCGCAACCACGTCAACTTCAGCGCCAAGGAGGAATCGCTCTCCAGGCACCTGCGCTTTGGCTGGACGCCGCGCGTCTCGAAGGGCTTCTTTCTGCGCGCCGAAACGCTTGCGCTCTTCGTCGACACCATCGACCGGATTGCCGCTGACGATCCAAGGATTCTTGCTGCTTACGGTGGCAAGTCGCTGGATGTCCGCTCCCACGGCGAGACCTTCATGGCGCTGTTCGAGAACCAGTTCGGCCGCCAGGGCATCTACATTCTCGACGAGCCGGAAGCGGCGCTGTCGCCGGAACGCCAGCTCCAATTCCTCAAACTATTGAAGCGCATGGAGGACAGTGAGCTGTGCCAGATCATCATCGCCACCCATTCGCCGCTGATCATGGCCTACCCCAACGCCCGGCTGCTGCGGGTGTCGGACAAGGGCCTGACGCAAACCGAGTTCCACGAAACCAGGAACTTCAAGATATTGCGGGAATTCTACATCAACCCGGACGGCTTCATCGCCGGCCTCTTCCTCGACGATGAATGATCCTCAATTCACCAGGAACGGCAGGTTGGCGGTGGCGGCAGCGCCCTTGCCGTCCCTGACCGTGACGAATAGCCGGTATTGTCCGGCAGGCAGGTTGCCAAGCCTGGCGCCCGCCGGGTCCGACGCCAGCAGCGCCTCCGGATGGCTTCTGGGCACGGCCTCGAGGTCGCCGCCCTTGCGCAGGTCGGTGCTCTCGGCCATTACCGACCACTGCACGGCGAGCGTGTCGCCGTCGGGATCGGCCACGTCCAGCACGGCGCGGTCCGCCTCCATGTCGAAGCGGCCGATGCGCGGCGCGCGGTTGCCGCCCGGCGTGCGGCCGCCCCAGGCCTGCGCCATGGCCTCGGCGGTCTCGGTCCACGAACCATCGGGTAGCAGCAGGCTGTGCCAGGTGGGCGTGACCTCCTGCTTCTGGCCCCAGTAGAACAGGATCTGGCCTTCGGTCGCCGGGCCGAGGGTGGCGAGGTAGCCGCGCAGCAGCGCCGCCTTGGCGGTGCTGGTGGGCTCGATCATCGCGCCCCACGGCTTGCGCGCCGCCTGCCATTGGCCGATGGCGCCCATCTCGGTGACGACCAGCGGTCCCTTCCAGCCTTGCGCCCGCACCCGTTCGGGCACGCTGGGCAGCGCGTCGCCATAGGAATTGATGCCCAGAACGTCCACGTCGGGCGCCGCCTTGATCAGTCTCTCGACTTTGCCGCCGCCCGCTTCAGCCAGCACCGCCATAATCGGATGATGTGGATCGAGCCGGCGGACCAGCCGTGCCGCCTGGCCGATACCGGGCCACACCGCGCTGTCATCGTCCAGCTCCGCCTCGACCTCGTTGCCCACGCCCCACATCAGCAGCGCGGGATGGTCCTTGTAGCGGTTCACGAACGCCGCGAGGCGTTCCAGCTGGGCGTTGGCCTGGGCGGGATCGCGGTAGTCGAAGCCGCGGCGGGGATGCTCCAGCCAGAAGCCGACGACCACCTTCAGCCCCAGTTTCTGCGCCTGGGCGAGGACCGCGTCGGGTGGCTCGCCGTAAGTCCGCACGACGGTGGCGCCGAGCTGCTTCAGCAGATCGAGCCGCTGTTCCCCGCCCGCGCCGCGTACCTGGAAAGGCTTTCCGTCCACCAGGATTTGCTCACCCGAGACGCGAATGTCGGCCAGCGCCGGAGCGGCGTGGAGCAGTATGGCAAGTGTGAGGGCAATGCGTAAAATCATGGCGCTGAAGATAGGGCATCACCGGCGCGAAATCATCAACCGCCGCGCCGCTTGATCGCTTCCTTCAGCAGCGCGACAGCCATGTCGGCGCTCGCCTTCTCGCCTGCCACCGATACCTTGACCGCGTCGGCGCCAACGATGGCGCCGGCCGCCCATCCGCCCATCTCCGGCACGACGTAGCCCTTCGTGCCGACATCGGCCAGTTCCCTGTAGCCGTCCGCCAGGGTCGGCGGCGTGTGATAGTCCGGCGGAATGACAATGACCATGACATCGCCGGAGTCGTCGGTCGCAGGCCACTGGCAGCCGGTGCCCATCACGGCGTTGGTCCCGGCTTCCAGGGATTCGCCCACATACGCCTGTAGCTCGGTGGCGTCGAACAGCTTGCATTGGGGATTGTCCGCGGCCGCCATCTTGTCATCACCGGTCAGCGTGGCGGCGGTTTTCCTGGCCTCGTCGGCGGCATCGGCGCGCGGCTCGTTGCATCCGGCGGCAAGGGCTGAGCACGCGACCAGGGCGGCGATCAACAATCGGTTCATGGTGTCCTCCAGGCGCCCCCCATCGCCATGGTGCGCCTTGCGTCCGGAAAAGAAAAGGCCCGGACAGTCTCCCGTCCGGGCCCCTCGAACTCTCTTGCGGCAGATTTAGTTCTGCAGCACCGTGCAGGCCGACAGGCCCGGCGCGCCGTAGACGTGGGTGTAGCCGGTCTTCGGGTTGTTCTGCACCTGGCGGGCGCCCGCCTCGCCGCGGAGCTGCAGGACGACCTCGTAGACCTGGCGCAGGCCCGACGCGCCGATCGGCTCGCCATTTGCGATGCAGCCGCCGTCCGTGTTCATCGGCATGCGGCCGGTGATCTCGGTAGCGCCTTCACGCAGCAGCTTTTCCTGCTCGCCGTCCTTGCAGAAGCCGTTCTCGGCCATGTGCATGATTTCGGCGCCGGATTCGGTGTCCTGGATCTGGATCACGTCCATATCCTCCGGGCCGACGCCCGCCATCTCGTAGGCGGCCTTCGACGCGAACACGGTCGGCGCCGGGGCGCGCTGCAGCGCCAGGTACGGGCTGAACACCTCGAACGAGCCGTAGTGGCGGGTGCGCATGGACACGGCGCGCAGGAACACCGGGCGGTTGGTGTAGCGGCGCGCCGCCTTCTCGCTGGCCAGGATCAGCGCTACGCCGCCTTCGGCCGGCGAGCAGAACATGTACTTGGTCAGCGGGTCGGACAGCATTTCCGAATTCATGATGGTGTCGAGGGCGACTTCCTCGCGGCGCCACGCATTCGGGTTCAGCTTGCCGTTGCGGAACGCCTTCTGGGCCACGAGACCCAGGACTTCCGGCGAGAGATCATGGTCGTGCAGGTACTTCTGGATCTTCATGCCGAAGAACTGGGTCGTCAGCATCAGGCCGGTCTCGCCATACCAGGTCTCGAGACCCGACGACTTGGGATCGGCGTTGAACGCGCCGCGCGGATGCTTGTCGAAGCCGACCGCGACGCCCACGTCGTACTGCCCGGCCTTGATGGCCGAATAGGCCGACAGCAGGGCCGAGCCGCCTGTGGCGCAACCATTCGACACATTGACGAACTGGATGCCGGTCAGGCCCAGCTCGTTGACCAGCGAGTCGGCGTTGCCGCCGGCCGCCGAGCCGCCGAACGCGAACTGGATGTCCGGCCATTCCAGGCCGCAATCCTTCAGCGCCTCGCGCACGGCGAACGCGCCCTGCTGGCGGCCGCTCATGCTGTCCGTGCGGCCGAACTTGTGGATACCGATACCGATGATGCAGACGTCCGTCATATCCCGTCTCCTGTATGAATCCGTTCAGCCCTTGACCGGCTTGAACGCGAAAGTGACTACCTCGTTGCCCTTCTCGTCTTCACGGAACGGAATGATGGTCATTTCCATCTCCATGCCGATCTTCAGCTCTTTGGGATCGGCCGTGGTCAGACGCGTCTCCACGATCACCTCGCCCGGCAGTTCGATGTAGCCGACGCCGTAGGGCTTGAAGGTCTCGACCGTCTCCGGACCCTTGTAGGGCGGATTCTTCGGCAGGAAGCCCTGGATGGTCCAGGTGTAGAGCTTGCCGCGGGTGCTCAGCAGCACCTCCTCGGAATCCTCGTCGGCGACGTAGTTGTGGATGGCCGGAAAGTACACACGGCCCGTCTTCTTCTCCCGCCGGGCGATGAGCTGCGGGTTGTCGGACGGCCACGTGAACAGGCCTTCCTGGACCGGAACTTGCTGCTTGGCCATAGAACGGCTCTCCCCTTGAAGCACGATAAAAGTCACGCGCGATCCTAGAGAGGAAGGCGCGGAGCGGCAAGCCATGAAGCTCACCCGTTTCGGGTGCGAGGATATCAGAGATTCCTGAAAGGGAAATGGGCGGATTCAGAGTTTCAGGGCAGGCTTTATGTCGGTCTGGGAAAAGTCGTCGCCCTTGAACAGCAATACGTCGTCATTCGCCTTGGCCATGGCATAGGCAATACAGTCGCCGAAGTTCAGCCGGGCAGGATGGTTCCCCTTGCCGAATTTTCGGTAGGCCTCTCGCGCTATTGCCACATGGAGACGGGTGACCGGTGCTATATCCAGATCGAGTGTCGAGACGATGCTGTCCAGTGTTTCGCTGAGGTCGTCACGCTTGGCACTGTCGATGACGATACATGCTTCGAAAAGGTTCGCACTGGCAATGACCGGACGCGGACTACTCGCCAACGCGCCGAGAAAGGCATCCTCTTCGGGCTCCCTACGGACCAGTGCCACGAGTACCGAGGTATCCACGATCATTTCGGGAGCCCCAGCTCGTCATAAAGAAGCTCGTCATGATCGGGAAGAGGACCGATCGGACCCAGTTCATCAAGGAGCTGCTTCACACGCCGGATCTTGGCGTCGGCATCCTGTCGCTGTCTCAGCCTTTCCAAACGCTCTTGAAGTGCGACGGTGACGGCTTGCGTCAGTGTTTCACCTGCAAGCTCGGCAACCTCGGCGGCAAGGGCGTGGGTCTCTTCCTTTTTGATGTTCAGTCCCATCAGGCACCATATGGTAGAATTCGTCCAACATTCTACCACACGCGTCACTCATCCGAGCGGGAAATTCGTCAACATCCATCTCTCACCGCGCGCAGCCTGTACCTCATCGGCAGGTTTGGCCGGTCCGGGGCGTGCGCAAGTGCGAGATAATTCATCGCGCGTCACGCTTGCTTGCACTTGGGCGCCTCCGCCAAGCGAGGTATGCACCTATCATAATCAGGACCAAAGCCACCGGCAGTCCAAAGCCCAACCACAGGAATTCCGGATAGTATTCATCGGGCACACCGAACAGCGTTTTTTCCACGTACCAATGTATCGGGGTAAGGCCGAGTATCGCCGAAACGACGAACGTTCCAACGCCAATCCGGAGCAACCAAAAACGTGAATTCATGGCTCGCCCTTCAACGCTCGAGCAGTGAGCACCGTTGATTTCCGAGCCTTTCGCCACTAAACCTTGCCGCGCGCGGCAGACGGCCCAGATAGGCCACCCAACGACACACATAACGGAAACGACCATGAGCGCGACGGACCCGATCGTCATGGCCCTGCCGAAAGGGCGCATCCTCAAGGAGGTGCGTCCCCTGCTGCACGCGGCCGGCATCGTGCCGGAGCCGGATTTCGACGACGAGAACTCGCGCAAGCTACGCTTTTCCACCAACGATCCGGGCCTGGAGATCATCCGGGTGCGCAGCTTCGACGTGGCGACGTTCGTGGCCTTCGGCGGCGCCCAGCTCGGCGTCTGCGGCAACGACGTGCTGATGGAGTTCGACTATGACGGCATCTACGCGCCGCTCGACCTGGACATCGGCCACTGCCGGCTTTCGGTCGCCGAGCCGGTCGAGTTGAGCGCGAGCGACGATCCGCGCACCTGGAGCCACGTCCGCGTCGCGACCAAGTATCCCAACGTCACCCGCGCCCACTTCGCCGCCCGCGGCGTGCAGGCCGAATGCATCAAATTGAACGGCGCCATGGAGCTGGCGCCGGCGCTGGGCCTGTGCCGGCGCATCGTCGACCTGGTATCGACCGGCGTGACCCTGAAGGCCAACGGCCTGGTGGAGATCGAGCGCATCGCCGAGATCAGCTCGCGCCTGATCGTCAACCGCGCCGCGTTCAAGACCCGCCCCGGAGAGATCGCCGCCCGCATCGAACGGTTCCGCGAGGTGGTCAATGCCAAAGCGGCTTGACGCCTCCGATCTCGATTTCGAACGGTCGTTCCAGGCCCTTCTCGGGCTGAAGCGCGAATCCGATCCGGACGTGGCCGAGATCGTCGCCGAGATCATCGCCGACGTGCGCGCGCGCGGCGACGAGGCGCTGTTCGAGCACACCTCCCGCTTCGACCGGGTCGACATGTCGGCCGAGACCGTGCGCGTCCGCCCGCAGGAGATCCTGGAGGCCCGCGAAGCCGTCTCCAACGAGGCGCTCGCCGCGCTGAACGTCGCCGCCGAGCGCATCCGGTTCTTCCACGACAAACAGAAGCCGGAAGACCTGCTCTTTACCGACGACGCCGGCGTCGTGCTCGGCTGGCGCTGGACACCCCTCGACGCCGTCGGCCTCTATGTGCCCGGCGGCACCGCGGCCTATCCCAGCTCGGTGCTGATGAACGCCATCCCGGCCAAGGTGGCGGGCGTGCCGCGCATCGCCATGGTGGTGCCAGCGCCCGACGGCATCCTCAATCCCATGGTGCTCGCCGCCGCCAGCACGGTAGGCGTGGGCGAAATCTACAAGGTGGGCGGCGCGCAGGCCGTGGCGGCGCTCGCCTACGGCACCGAGAGCATCGCGCCCGTCGACAAGATCGTCGGCCCCGGCAACGCCTTCGTCGCCGCCGCCAAACGGCAGGTGTTCGGCACCGTCGGCATCGACATGATCGCCGGCCCGTCGGAAATCCTGGTGGTGGCCGACGGCAGGAACGATCCGGCCTGGATCGCCGCCGACCTCTTGAGCCAGGCCGAGCACGACACCGCCGCCCAGTCGATCCTGATCACCGACGACGCGGCCTTCGCCGATGCCGTAGAACGCGCCGTCGAGATCCACCTGCAGCGCCTGATCCGCACCGAGATCGCCCGCGCCTCGTGGAACGCCAACGGCGCGGTCATCGTCGTGCGTCATCTGGACGACGCCGCCGCGCTGGTCGACCGCATCGCGCCGGAGCATCTGGAGCTGGCGGTCGAGGACCCGCGGCGTCTGGCGGACATGGTCCGGCATGCCGGCGCCATCTTTCTGGGCCGCCACACGCCCGAGGCCATCGGCGACTACATCGCCGGACCCAATCATGTGCTGCCCACGTCGCGCACCGCGCGCTTCGCCTCGGGCCTGTCGGTGCTCGACTTCATGAAGCGCACCTCGCTGATCTCGTGCGACGCAAAAAGCCTCGCCGCGATTTCTCCAGCGGCGGAGATCCTCGCGCACCTGGAAGGCCTCGACGCCCACGCCCTTTCCATGGAAATCCGGCGGCGCTAAGCCGTATTCGCGGTTCCGTTGCGGGTCGTTCCGCTTTAGCGTGCGCGCATGCCAGGCGACATCATCAGGATCAAGCTCGACGAGAAATCGATCGTCCGCCGTAACGCGGATATCGAGCACGAACGCAAGATCGCCATGTTCGACCTGCTCGAGGAAAACCGCTTCGGGCTGAAGTCGGTGCCCGGCCCCTACGACCTGGTCCTGCGGCTCGAGGAGACCCGGCTGATCATCGAGGTGCGCGACGAGGGGATCAACCCGCTGGAGGAGATCCGCCTGCAGGTCTCGCCCTTCCGCCGGCTCATCAAGGACTACTTCATGGTCTGCGAGAGCTACTTCAGCGCCATCAAGACCGCCAGCCCGTCGCAGATCGAGGCCATCGACATGGGCCGCCGCGGCCTGCACAACGAGGGCTCGGAGATGCTGCGCGAGCGGCTGGCCCAGCAGGTCGAGATGGACATGGCCACCGCGCGCCGGCTGTTCACGCTGATCTGCGTGCTGCATATCCGGGGCTGACGCCGCATGAGCGAAACCCGGGGCGACGAGGACCTGCCCGACAGCGTGCTGTTCGCCTGCAACCTCAACGCCGTGCGCTCGCCCATGGCGCTGGGCATCGCCCGCTACCTGTTCGGCAAGAATATCTTCTTCGACTCGGCGGGCGTTCGCGCCGGCGAGGCCGACCCGTTCATGGTGGCGGTGATGGACGAAATCGGCATCGACATGGAGAAGCACCGGCCGAAAAGCTTCGACGACCTGGAAGACAGCTCGTTCGACCTGGTCATCACCCTGACGCCCGAGGCCCAGCACAATGCCATGGAGCTGACCCGCACCATGGCCTGCGACGTGGAATACTGGCCGACCATGGACCCGACCCTGATGGCCGGCAGCCGCGAGCAGATCCTCGACGCCTACCGTGACGTGCGCGACACGCTGATGCGCCGGATCAAGGAACGGTTCTCGACCGGATATGCCCCTTCGGGCTAAAAGGACTGACGGTTCATGACAGGAGACGCCCATGCCGCGCGCCATCCGTTTCGGCCTTACCCTGTTGCCCGTGCTGCTGGCGGCCTGCGGCAGCGGCGACGACGGCGTGCTGGTCGATGCCTGCGTCAAGGAGGGCGGCGACAGGACCTATTGCAGCTGCCGCGCGGAGTCGCTGGTCGCCGATACCAGTGACTCGGACCGCGAGCTGCTGATCAAGATGACCCGGCTGCAGATGGACGAGAACATCGGCGCCGAGGAGGCCCAGGAAAAGCTGTTCAAGGAAGAAGGCCCCGCCCGCCTGATGGCGTTCCAGTTTGCCATGATGGCGCCGCTGATGAAGGCGGAGGAAAAGTGCCGCTAGGCCGGCACGCCGCTCTCGTCGCCGCGGCGGTCCTGCTGGCATCCTGCTCGCCGGACTACGAGGAAGTCGTCGTCGCCGAATGCGTGAAGGACGGCGAGAGCCGCACATATTGCGCGTGCCAGGCCGACGGCATGAAGCAGGTGCTGGGCGTCACGCGCTATGCGGTGTTCACCGACTTCATCCTGCTGGGCGGCACCGGCAAGGCGACCCGCGACGACGTGCTGCGGCTGATCGACAGACACAAGCTGGCGCCCGAGGAGTTGGCCGCCACCCAGACCGCTATCAACGAGGCGATGCCGCTGGTGCATGCCCACTGCGCGCGCTGAGCCGTCGGCAGCCTTGCGCGAGCGCCAAAACCCTTGCATATCCGCGCCGCCTCGCTCATTTATACGCCACCTCGATACCAGAAAAGGCTAGAACACCCGCCCATGGCGAAAGAAGAACTGCTCGAGTTTCCCGGCACCGTGATCGAATTGCTGCCCAACGCGATGTTTCGCGTGAAGCTGGACAACGAGCATGAGTTGCTGGCGCACACCGCGGGCAAGATGCGCAAGCACCGCATCCGCGTGCTGCAGGGCGACAAGGTGCTGGTCGAGATGACCCCCTACGACCTGACCAAGGGTCGGATCACCTACCGATACAAGTAGTCCGCCGTGGCCACGCCCGGCGGCACCCCCCCGACGGCCCGCCCAGCGATGGCCCGCCTTGTGCTTGCCAGCGCCTCGCCCCGGCGCAGGCAGTTGCTTGAGCAGGTGCTGCTGCCGCCGGACGCCGTCGCCCCCGCCGAAATCGACGAGACCCCGCGCAAGGGCGAACTGCCGCGCCCGCATGCCGAGCGCCTCGCCGACGAGAAGGCCTCCGCCGCCGCGCCCGGTTATCCCGGCGATTTCGTGCTCGCCGCCGACACCGTCGTCGGCGTCGGCCGCCGCATCCTGCCCAAGGCCGAGACCGAGGCCGATGCGAGGCGTTGCCTCGCGTTGCTGTCCGGCCGCCGCCATCACGTCTTCACCGGCGTCACCCTGATCGGCCCCGACGGCAAGGCACGCCGCCGCACCGTCGACACCGCCGTTACTTTCAAACGATTGAGCGAGACCGAGCTGGCCGCCTACATCGCGTCGGGCGAATGGCACGGCAAGGCCGGCGGCTACGCCATCCAGGGCCTCGCTGCCGCCTTCGTACAGGCCGTCAACGGCTCTTACACAAACGTGGTCGGCCTGCCGGTGTTCGAGGTGGTCTCGCTGCTGGCGGGCGCCGGCTACGGTCCGGCCATGCGCCTCCGATGAGCAGGGACGTGAACCGGGAATTGCTGATCGACGCGGTGCCAGGCGAAGTGCGCGCCGCCCTGGTCGAGGACGGCGAGGTCGCCGAGATCCACATCGACCGCGACGGCCACCAGAGCCTGATCGGCACCATCTATCTGGGACGGGTCGAGGCCGTGGAACCGTCGCTGCAGGCCGCCTTCGTCGCCCTGCCCGGCGTCACCGCGCCCGGCTACCTGTCGGTCAAGCACGCCGGCGCCCTGGTCGGCGCCGAAGGCCCGCGCCGCATCGAGCGCCTGCTGCACCAGGGACAACTGGTGCTGGTCGAGGTCACCCGCGACGCCGTGGGCGACAAGGGTCCCGGCCTGACCACGCTGGTCACGCTGCCCGGCAGGCTGCTGGTCTATCACCCGTTCCGCGGCGATAACGTGCTGTCGGGCGCGATCCGCGACGAAACCGAGCGCGCACGCCTTGACGACGCCGCGAAGCGGGCCGTCGAGGGCATCGGCGAAGGCGGCTTCATCGTCCGGACCGCGGCCCAGTCGGCGGACGTACCCGCCCTGCTGCGCGAGGCCCGTGAGCTGTATTTCCGCTGGGAGGCGCTGCGCGACGAGGCAAGACACGCGACCGCGCCCGCCTGCCTGCAGCGCGACCTGCCGCCGCTGCAGCGGACCCTGCGCGACCTGGCCCGTCCCGGCCTGACCCGCATCGCCGTCGACGGCCATGCGCTGTTCGCCGAGGCAAGGGGCTACCTGAACGCCGAGAATCCCGATCTGGTGGACCTGCTGGAGGTCCATGCGGCGCCGACGCCATTGTTCGAGGCGGCGGGCATCGAGGCCGCCATCGAGTCCACCCTGGAAACAAGGCTCGACCTGCCGGGCGGCGGCTGGGTGACCATCGAGGCGGTCGAGGCGCTGACCGCCGTCGATGTCAACTCCGGCGACGCGACCAGCGAGTCGAGCCGCGAGCAGACCAGTTTCACCACCAACCTGCGCGCCGTCGACATCATCGCCCGCCAGCTGCGGCTGCGCGATATCGGCGGCATGGTGCTGGTTGACTTCATCCACATGGAAAGCCCGAAGCACCGCGACCGGGTGATGGATGCCCTGCGCGACGCCCTCGCCCGCGACCGGTCGCCCTGCTCGGTGCTGGGCTGGTCGCGCATGGGATTGTGCGAGTTGACCCGCAGGCGCGGCCGCGCCACCCTGCCCGACTTCCTCGCCAGCCGCCCCGACGCCGCCCGCAAGCGCCGCCGCAAGTCGGTGGAGTCGGCGGGCTATGACGTCATGCGCCGGCTGCGCGCCGAGGCCGCCGCGCGCCCCGGCGCGACGCTCGCGGTCACCGCCCACCCGGATGTGATAGACTGGCTGAATGCCGCCGGCCGCCCCGGCGTGCTGGCGGAGATCGCCGGCAAGCCGCCCGCGCTCAACGCGGACCCGGCGTGCCCGGTCGATGAACCGCAAGTCCAGGCCCAGATCCGAGCGACGTCGTGAGCCCGCCATGAACGAAATGTCCGATCCCCACAAGCATATCCGCCCCTGCCCGATCTGCCGCAAGCCGGCGGTGGACCGCTACGCGCCGTTCTGCTCCAGGCGCTGCGGCGACGTGGACCTGGGCCGCTGGCTGCACGGCCTCTACGTCGTCGAGAGCAACGAGAGCCCCACCGGGGAAGACGGCGAGAACCAGGACTGAAAACCCAGCTGGCAAAAAGCCCCTTGAGGCATCTGGACAAGCCGGAACCCAGGCCCTATAAACCGCCGTCCCGGGCCGGAACCAAGCGGCCCCGACGCGTGGGCCCAGGTAGCTCAGTTGGTAGAGCACGTGACTGAAAATCACGGTGTCGGTGGTTCGATTCCGCCCCTGGGCACCATCACCCCCTCCCAAGACAGAACATAGCAGCTCAAAAATCGCCGGAATCTGCGGTTTTATCCGCCTCCCGATGCTCATTGCTACATATTTCGGTGACAGTGCACTTAACTATCGCGCGGCTTCGGCCCGCGCTTGCCGGGCCTGAGCGTGCGGTTCGTCGCTTCTTCCAGGCCCGTGATGAACGCCGCGTCGCCGAGCGGCCGGCCGATGGTCTCGGCCCGGCGCAGGCCCTCGGTCAGCGCCGGATCGCCCGCGTCGGCGATGAAGCCGGCGAACGGCGCGAACCGCTCCAGCACCGGCGCCAGCGTGGTGATCCCGTCGTCGCGGCCCGACAGATGCGCGTGCACGCTGGTCCACGGCCAGTCCTCGGGCCGCGCCACCAGCCGCGCCCGCACCGGATTGAGCGCGATGTAGCGCACCGCCGCGCCCAGATGCGCCTCGTCCATGGCGACGGCGCCGAACCGCCCCTGCCAGAAATGCCCGGTCCACCGCTCGCGCGCGTGGATCGCCCCGGCATAGCGGCGGTGCGCCGGCGCCAGCGCCCGTCGCAGCCCGTCCGCGTCGGCGGGCACCAGGACCAGGTGGACATGGTTGGGCATCAGCACCCAACTCCAGACCTCCACCCCGGCCGCGCGGCACGACGCCGCCAGCAAGTCGCGGTAGAGAGCATAGTCCGCGTCCGTGAAGAACGTCCGCGCCCGCCCATTGCCACGCTGGATGACGTGGTGCGGCAGACCGGGAATGACGACACGGGCAAGACGGGCCATGCCCCACTATCGCCGGATCAGCGGCGGCCGTCAATTAAATGCACTGTCACCGTAATCCGAATACGTCAACAGACAGGATTATCCAACCTCGTCAGAGCGTTGGGGATTCTTCACAGGGGACTCGTTCAATCCCCTACGAGTCACAAGTCGATGCAGTTGGTATTAGATTTTATCCACTAGTGTCCAGAATTGGTCAAACTCCGCTTCATCGCACAGACGGCTGAAGTATAATAGGAATTGATTATAAATTGCTGGTTCGGAAAATCTCTAGTCACGTGCACAAGCTCACGCCCGAGTTCATCTATTGCCCCTTCACATCCCCCTCCAATTTGAACCGTATACTCGGGATCACCATAAATATTGGCACCCACGCCGACGGGTGACGAGCGCAGTTGCTTCGTTTGGGCAAAATGAATGAGGCGTTTTCGGAAGCTCGCGTTCTCTCCAGAATCAGTCAGAATCTCAAACGCTATTTCGGCATAGGTAACACTTTCAGGGTCGACTAATGGCTCGTGTTTTGTGCACGCAGACACACATACCGCAATAAGTACACCATATGGCCACTTTCTGGTCATGGGGCTAACTTCAAATCGGATGGATTGATGACACGAATTACGACGTAGACTGGCGATTTGGCATCCGGCTCGAACCCATCTTGGGTAGTGAAAGCGCGCTTAACTACCCAATGATATACACCCGAAGGAGAAGGCGAAGTAGCATTTACTATTGTATCCGTTGGATTATACGGAGTTACAGCGCCCCCAACACTTTGAACGCCACAGCTACTACTAGCACATATCTCGGGAATAACGGCTAGCGTATTAGTGTTTGTTAATTGGGTGCCGTAGGCCCTAGCATTTACTTCAAATCCTTGGCCCAGAGGGTGTAGGCCACCGGAAGCGGCTTCAACTCGCAGCTGGCTGCCACCCGTCAGATTAACCGTTTGGCCAGCATCTAGCCCAACTCCCGTTGACCACGCGGACGACGTTAGAGTAGGAGTGGGTACATAGCCGTATGGGTTCGCATCGACCGACGCTAAACCACTCGGATCGGTACGACCTGTTGGACTGTTACGGACATACGCGTAAAGGTTCATATCATCGCTGTAACCGACAGGGTCCGTTTGAAGGAACCTGCCGAGTTCCGGGCTGTAATAACGCGCCCTATAGTAGTAGAGGCCGGTCTCCTCGTCCAGCCGACGGCCAGTGTAGCGGTAAGGATTACCGGCCAATCCATCGGTGCTGCCCCCCCAAGCATCATAGCGGAATGTCTCCGCCAGGTCGCCGCTGTCCTCAGTCGTGGCAACAGTGCTGCCCTGATGGTTGACCTGATAGTACTGCCGGTCCCCAGTGCTATCCACCAGCGCGATCCGCTCATCCACGCCTGGCCCATAGACGTAGCGCCGCAGCAGATTTCCAGTGCTGCGGTCATACTCAGCAATCTCCTCCTGCCCGTCCGACAGATAGTCGGTCGTGTCCGAGTTTACCGTCTTGGACGAGCGGCGGGACACCGGGTCATAAGCGTAGGTTGCGTCGTCAACCGGCGTATCCGTCGCCGTCAGTCTATTGAGGGCGTCATAGGTGTAGGCATGAGCATTGCCTCCAAAGGTGAAGCCGGTCAGGTTGCCCTTGGCATCGTAGGTGGCGCTGACCGAGTCTACGTCCGTGTATTGATTTTGCCCATTGGATGTGTAGGTCAGGCTGTTATTGGCCGGCGGCGTCCACCCAAACACTGCGTCGCTCGTATCGACGCTGGTGATCAAATGGGTGTCGTCATGGCCATAGGCGAACGACAGGCTGAATCCCGAACTGGCGGTGAGGCCGATGTCCGTCAGATCATTGTCTATCTCGTAGGCGTAGGTTGTTTGGGCGCCGTTGCCCAGGGTAAGCAGCACGCGGCGGGACAGATCATCGTACCCGTAGGTCGCCAGGGTCGTGGTGCCGTTCTCCTTGACCACCGTCAGGCGGTTCAACTGATCGTATTCATAGGTCACGTAGTAACTGTCCGGCCAGGTAACCCGGGTGCGGTTACCGTTGTCGTCATAGTGATAGGCGACCGTTCGCGTCGGGCCAGAACTGGTGTGCTCCACCGCGACATCCTCAAGCCGCCCAGCGGTGTCGTAATCATAGGCAAGCGACTGGCCGTCCGAACCTGCCTGGGTCAGCACCCGGGCGGCGAGGTCGTATGTAATCGTTACCGTCGGCGCTCCGGGAATCGTCTTTTCCACGACCCGGTTTAAGTTGTCGTAATCGAACCCGATCACTTGGTTCGCCCGGTTGCGGCGCGACAGCACATTGCCAGCATCGTCATAGGTCAGCAGTTCATAATCGCCTGTGTCCACCTGGCCCGCTGTTGTCTTGCTCGGAAACAGAGTCTTCTTCTGCCTATCGAATACATCGTACTCGTACTCGGTCCGGTTCCCCTTGGCGTCCTCGACCGCCACCAGCAAACCGTTCTCGTCATACTCGTTGGTCCGATAGTCCTGCGCCAGCGCGGTTCCGACAGCGCGCTTTGCGACTAGCACCCGGTCCATCGCATCGTACATGAATTTGGACTTTCGGCCTTCTGCATCGGTTACCTCGTCTACCCGGTCCAGTTCGTCATAGATGGTCGTGGTGACATGACCCTGCGGATCGGTCACGGTCGCCACCTTGCCAGTCGGCGTATAGGTGGTCGCCGTCGTCTGCCACGCCGTACCGGAGATGCCGGTTTCCACGCGCGTCTCCACCACCCGGCTCATCTCGTCATAATCGATCTGGGTGACGAAGCTGAATGGTGACGGCGCCGTGACCTGAGTTACCCGGCGCATGTCGTCGAACACAGATACAGTCTCATTGCCCTCGGGATCGGTCACATTGGTCCGGTTACCGATATCGTCGTACTCGAATACCGTCTGCAGATTGAGCCGCCCGGATCCATAGTCGGCGGTCGTCGTCAGCACGTCCCCCGTGGGGTTACGGTGACAGTGCACTTAATATATGCTTATGGGCGGCGTCGAACGATAAGCGCCTCAAGGATTGCAGTTGTCGCAATACATCGATGCGACCGAGCGGCGTCCATCGGCCCGCGGCACCGGGATGACGTGCGCGCAGCCGGCACAGCCGAACACCTCATGCGACACCCAGCTGGTGGGCGCGCCGCAGGCCTCGCAGGGCAGGCCGCGCTCGGCGCGCACACGCCCCCATCCGGGCAATCCGCAGCCGGACAGGGCGTCGCGAGGCGCAGGGTCAGGCGCGCCGCCGCGGCCCGGATCACCGCCATGCGCGTCGGATTGACATGCGCCCTCATGTCGGTATCGACCCGCGCGCGTCCGGTCTCGGACAGTGCCGCCGCCTCCCCGATGGCGCGGGCGAGGGCGTCGTGGCCGACGAGGCCCGTGCTGGCGCGCCACGGGCCGTTGCAGACTTCCGGCACGACCGTGAGGGCGTGGCCGGGGAAACCCGCCTTGTCCGGGAAGGCGCCCAGTTCGTCGGCCGACCGGACGCTGATGCTGGCGAAGTTGGTTTTCAGCGAAACCACGGATTCCACGAGTTCGATGCCCCATGCGCTATCGATGAAAACGGCCACCTCGTGATCGCAGGGGAGAAGGTAGAGGTGCGGATGCGGGCCGAACGAGCCCTCGTTGGCGAACGCCGCGGCCGTGCCGGCGGCCGCCATGCCCATGCCGGCCTTTCGCAGGGCGACCTCTGCCGGCGTGCCGACGCGGGGCACCTCGCCGGTGAAACTTCCAAGCTGGTTGGTGTCGATGTCGGGCACGACCAGCGAGGCGTCCAGATGACGTCGGACAGGCGGACCGAATGCGCGCGCCTTGCCGTGCATGGTCGCGAGGCAGATGCTGGCGCCACGGTATGGCCAGGCCGTCCCGCGGCGCGATGGGGATTCGAAGGTGTTCAAGGCCGACCCGCCCGGTTGCCAGACCGACTGGCCGGTCCATCCTAGCCGTCGGGAGCATCAGCCATCATTGGCATTCTCGATCATAAAAATTTTCAAATTCTGCTTACCAAATGCATCGAGTTTGCTCATGGTGCAGAGGCGAGCAACCGAGGGAACCCACGTGCCGACTCTGCGCAACCTGGATATCGACCTGTTACGCGCGTTCGTGACCATCGCCGACACCGGCAGCTTCACCCGGGCCGCCGACAGGCTGTACAGGACCCAGTCGACGATCAGCCTTCAGATCAAGAAGCTGGAGGACCAGCTCGGCCGGCAACTGCTGGAGCGCAATGCCCGGCATGTGCGGCTGACCGCGGAGGGGGAGAGCATGCTCTCCTATTGCCGGCAGATGCTGCAGTTGAACGACGAGCTGGTGTCGCTGGTTCGCGAGCCGGATCTGGAAGGCCTGGTGCGCCTGGGAACCCCCGAGGATTTCGCCACCATGCACCTGCCCGGCGTTCTCGCGCGCTTTGCCCAGGCACACCCGCGCGTCGCCCTCGAAGTCACCTGCGACCTCACGCTCAATCTCATGGAGCGCTTCCAGGCCGGCGATTTCGACCTGGTGCTCGTCAAGCGCGAGCCCATGGGGCCCGTGTTGGGCGCGAAGGTCTGGCGCGAGCCGCTGGTCTGGGCGGCGGCGCCCGGAAGATCGTTCGACCGGGAGCATCCGTTGCCGCTGATCGTCTCGCCGCAGCCCTGCGTCTACAGGAACCGGGCGATGACCGCGCTTGACAGGGCGGGCCGCAAATGGCGCGTCGCCTACACCAGCCCCAGCCTCGCCGGCACGCAGGCGGCCGTGCATGCCGGCCTGGGAGTGACGATCCTTCCCAAGGAAATGGTGCCGCCCGGTCTTCAGGTGGTTGGCGAAAACGAAGGAATGCCGGACCTGGAGGACACGGAAATCGCCCTGTGCAGGTCCACCCGCAACGTCTCGAAGCCGATCGAACGCCTGGCGGAGCACATCATCCGGGCGCTTGAGATGGTCGAAGAGCCGGCGGCCCCCCGGGCGAAGGCATCCGAAAAGCCGTCGGTTCCCGCCTGAGACGTCACATCTAGCGCCACTCCGCCGCGGCCTCGACGCTGGCGCGGAATGGCTTCAGGCCCAGCATGAGGATAATCGCGGCCAGGGGTATGGTCATCACAGCGGTCAGACTGAGCGCCACATTCAGCTTGTCGGGGTCGAGGAGAACGTAGTCGGTCAGGAACCCGACGAGGCCCGGGCCGACGCCCATGCCGATCAGGTTCGCGAAGAACAGATAGAGCGCCGATACCTGCGCCCGCATCGGATTTGGCGTCACCGTCTGGAGCGCCGCCGCCGCCACGCCCGCCGGCATGGCGCCCAGAAACACCACGAGGGCGAGCAGCACGAGCATCAGCTCCTGGGCCCCGACCAGCGGGAAAACGATCGCGGTTGGGGCCAGGGCGCATGCCGCCAGCATGACGACGCGCATATAGGCATCCGTGCGCCCCCGCTTCCTCAGCCAATCGCTGAAGGCGCCGCCAAACAGGACGCCGGCGATGCCGAACACCAGAATGATGAAGCCATACGCATATCCGGCGTCGTAGATGAACCATCCGTGATTACGGCTGATGAACTCCGGTATCCACAGCGCGGTGCCGTAACCGAAGACCGCCAGCAGCGAAAATCCTATGAAATGCGCGCCGAACGTGCCTTTGCGGGCCCAGAGGAAAGCGATGACCTCACGCAATGGCACGGCGTCCGACGGTGAGCTGGCCGACTCCCGCGAGCCGTAGGACCCGCCACCGCGCCGGACGGGTTCGCGGACCGTCAGCATCAACAACGCAACCAGAATGCCCGGCAGCCCGACAATGAAGAAGGTCAGTTGCCAGGCGTGAATCTCGCCCAGGACCGGGATAAGGATCGGCGGCGCGTCGGCGACGATCTGGACGACACTGGCGCCGACGATATAGGCGAGGGCGCTGCCGATGAATATGCCCATGCTGTAGACGCTGAGCGCCCGCCCGAGCTTCTCCGGGGGAAACATGTCGGCGATCAGCGAATAGGCGGGCGGCGACAGCGCCGCCTCGCCGACACCGACGCCCATCCGTGCCAGAAACAGCGTCCAGAACGACTTCGCGAGGCCGCAGACGGCGGTCATCACGCTCCAGAAGAAAATGCCGACGGCGATGATGTTGCGACGGTTGTGACGATCCGCGAGACGCCCGATCGGCAAGCCCAGAAGCGTGTAGAACAGCGCGAAGGCCAGGCCGCCGAGCAAGCCCACCTCGAAATCGCCGATGCCGAGGTCGCGCTTGATGGGCGTGACGAGGAGACCGAGGATCTGCCGGTCGATGAACGAAAACGTATACGCCAGCACCAGCACGCCAACCGCGTACCAGGCCTGGGCGGGTTTCGGGAACCCGTCTCCGGAGACGTTCGAAACGGTTGATGTCATGGCACCGATATCCTCGAGACCGTTGTTGTCAGGTTGAATGGGCAACGGGCTGGGCGGCTGGCCCGCGGTTCGCGGATGCCAGCTGGGTCCGCATGGCCGCCAGTTCCTCGCGCAGCAGGGCAATCTGGCACGACAGTTGATCCTCGCCGGCCACCGCCTGCTCACGCTCGATGCCATGCATCGCGTTGACGATGATCGCGATGAAGAGGTTCAGGACAATGAACGCGGTGATCAGGATGAACGGCACGAAGAACATCCAGGCATAGGGATAGATTTCCATGATCGGGCGGACGATTCCGTCCGACCACGCCTCGAGCGTCATGATCTGGAACAGCGAAAAGAGCGAGGCGCCGATCGAACCGAACCACTCGGGAAAGCTGGCGCCGAAGAGTTTCGTGGTCATGACCGCCGAGATGTAGAACACCAGCGCGATGAGCAGGAAGACCGCGCCCATACCCGGGATGGCGCCCAGCAGCCCCTGGATCACCAGGCGCATCCGCGGCACCAGCGAGAGCAGGCGCAGGGTGCGCAGGATTCTGAGAGCACGCAGGATCCCGGTCCCCGAGCCGAGCGTGGCCAGCGACAGCCCGACGATGATGAAGTCGAAGACATTCCAGCCGTCGCGGAAAAACGCCCAGCGGTAGACGAACAGCTTGATGGCGAGTTCACCGGTGAAGATCGCAACCGCGATCACATCGATGGCGCGCAGAACGCCGCCATACCGCTCGGCGGCGGCGGGCCAGGTTTCCATGCCCAGGGCGACGGAACTGACGACGATGACCGCCATGATCGCGCCCCGGGTCACGCCTGCTTCGATGAAGCGCTGGAGAGCGGAACTAGGGCGCGCGTTGGTCATCGATCGCCTGCTCGATGAAAGCCAGCACAGCGTCCTCATCGACGAACACGGCAAACGCCATGCTCACCGCCATCAGGATCATGGCGCTGTCCCAACGATTGAAACGGCCGGACTCAGCCAGTTTTTCGCGACGCCAGAAGGCCGAAAGCCCCATGCCCATCGCCGCGTAGAACGCGAACGCCTCCATGGCCGGCAGGAACAACGGCGACGGCAGCCATGTGGCAATCATCAGCGACACGAGCAGCGGCAAGCCCACGCGGATCAGAGTTTCCCGAACCTGCCTGTCGGGAGGCCGGTGGCCGGAAGGGAGCTTGCGTTCGGGGCGCAGCCTCTGAAACTGGCGGGGAAGCATGGCGTTCATTCCATCCCGGTTACGCCTCGCCGGCGGCCTCCGTCAGATAGGGCTTCACCGCCGCGAGGGCTGGGCCGCACTGGGGAACGGCGTCGGTAACGACGGCCTCGACCGAATCCACGCCAACCGCCACCGTTACCGCGGCGCCGATGGCCCATCCCCAGTCGCCGCTCACCTTCTCGGCGAGCACGACGGGCGCTGCGGCGACGCAGCCGCGCACCTGCTCCATGACCGCGGCCGGGGCCTGCGCCCCCTGCAGCGCGTCGCTTATCCTGGCATCGAAAGGTTCGATAATGAAAATCGACACCAGGTACATGACGAAGTCGTTGATCATGAGGTCCTCCTCGGCGTGACCGCCCTGACCGGCCAATGACGGCGGGGCCGGCAGGAACGGTCTCTCCCGGTCATGGCGCGTCCGCGATGTTGAACTGGGCGGGGTCGAGGCCAAGCACGTCGCAAATCCGGATGGCCGCCTCGCGCTCCTCGGCGTCGAAACCGCCGTCGGCGGCCGCGATCGCGCAGCACGCCTCGACGAGCAGCGCGGGATAGCGCTGCGCGCCCCGCAGCCTGGCGACAGCCTCGAACGCCTCGCGTTCGGCCTGGTCGTGGTCGTTGATGAAGCGGTCGCTCAGCCCTTCGAATGTCGCCAGGACGTCATCGAGGCCGAACGCCGCGATGGGCTCGAAGCCGCGGATCAGGCCCAGCATCCGTTGGCGCTCGTCCTGCGTCACCCATCCGTCGGCATAGGCGACGATGGCGCAGCCGGCGACGATCCCTTCCATGAGGTGTTCGTTGCGAGCCCTGAGAACCTCGCCGCTGAAGTCTTCCCAGGACTTCTTCGAGAATCTTCCGAGTGAACGTCGATATGGCATGTTCAACCCTTTCTGCGTGTTCGGGGCCCCATCGCCCCGCGATGGTTTCCGCTCGCCGCCACCTGGCCGGACGCTGCCTCCCGGAGCGTCCGCGTACACCTCCCGGACGCTCATGGCCGTCCCGCAAGACTGTCCGAGGCAGGCTTGCGGGTGCGCCAGAGCGAATACGCCACACCCGAGGCGAGGATGAGCAGGGTAATGGTCAGGGACAGGGTGGCGGGGAACTTCTCGATGCCGGTCAAGTCGGCGACGAACACCTTACCGCCGATGAAGATCAGCAATACCGCCAGCGCGGTCTTCAGGTAATGGAACCGGTCGACGATCGCCGCCAGGGCGAAATACAGGGCGCGCAGGCCCAGAATGGCGAAGATGTTCGAGGTGTAGACGATGAACGGATCCGTGGTGATGGCGAAGATCGCCGGTACCGAGTCGACGGCGAAGATGACGTCGGCGATCTCGATCAGGATCAGCGCCATGAACAGGGGCGTGGCGAACCAGACCAGCTTGCCGGTCTGGGGATGCGGCAGCTTCACGAGAAAGCGCTGGCCATGCAGTTCGTCGGTCACGTTGAACCGCCTGCGGAACCATTTCAGCAGCGGATTGTCGCCGATGGAGCGGGGCTTCTCCTCGAACGCCAGCATCTTGATGCCGGTCAGGATCAGGAAAGCGGCGAACACGTAAAGCACCCACGAGAACTCGGAGACGATCGCCGCGCCGAACCCGATCATGATGGCCCGCAGCACGATTACGCCGAGAATGCCCCAGAACAGCACCCGGTGCTGATAGGCGCGGGGAATGGCGAAGAAGCTGAAGATCATGGCGATGACGAAGACGTTGTCCATCGCCAGGGTTTTCTCGACCATGAATCCGGTGAGGTAGTTCATTCCGGGTTCGGCGCCCAGATACCACCAGACCCACCCGCCGAAGACGAGGCCAAGCCCAATATAGCCGGCGGACATCACCAGGCTTTCGCGAACGCCGATTTCGCGGTTGTCCCGGTGGAGGACACCCAAGTCCAGCGTAAGCAGCGTGATGACGATGCCGACGAAGGCGAGCCACATCCATAGCGGCTTGCCCAGCCAGTCGACGAGCAGGAATTCAAGGTCCAAAAGGGCCTCCCTCACCATTGCCGGCGCGCGATATCGAAATTAGGTCCGACATCACGGGAGCGCCGACAACATCCCGCCAGAGGGGCCCGGACCACGGGTTGGGCCTTATGTTGGGTGGCGCCGGGACGATTCAAGGTCAAGTTTCGCAAGAAATGGATGTAGCAGGTCAATCTCCGGGCAATGACAGAGAACGAGTCCCGGTCTTCAAGTATTGATATTGTCCATACATAGAATTGATAATACCAATACGACGGCAGGGCCAACCGGCAGCCCCTCGGGATCCCGGACAGAAACCCCTGCAACCCAGCAAGGTAAAATGCCTCGCCAAGGCGAAAACAGAAGCACAATCAAGTGAATATGGGTGCTTCGCGGATGGACAGACGGCGAGACCGGACGCCGCGGTCGTCACTCTTTCGGTATTTCAATTTCCGGCAGGTCCGGCTTGAACAGCAGCTCGGCCCGATCATCTTCCAGGCGCTCGAGAGTCCTGTTGAACGAGGCGGCGGCGCGCCGCAGTTCGCTCGCGAAACTGGTGACCTCAGGCAACGCGCCCGATGAAAGGCCGGAGAGCGACGCGCGCCTTTGCGTCACGGCCGCATCGAGGTCGTTACTCAGGTCCTCGAGGTTCTTCGCGGTTTGCCTCAGGCCGGCGATCTTGGCCGGCAGCGTTTCCGACGCGGTGACGTCCCACGCCGCGGCGAACCGGTTGAGCTCGGCCATGTCGTCGCGGGCATTCAGGATCGCCTGCCTGTAGCCGCCGCCCTTCTTCACGTAATCGCCGGACGCGGCCTCAATATCCTCGAGTGTGGCCGAAACCCTGGCGATGTTCTCGTCGCTCATGTAGCGGGCGGCTGCGTCGAGTGTTCTCATGGTCGAGGCGAGGATCTCCGAGGCCGACCGCGTGGCTCCCGGCGTGCCGGCCGTCCGCAACCGGATGACCGCATGTTCCTCGTCGTCGGCGACGGCAAGCGGCATGCCGGGCTTGCCGTCCTGGTCGTCGTTGAGGAGCTGGATGAACGCGACCCCGGTGAAGCCCATGGCCTCCAGCGCGGCGAGCGTATCGGTGGTGACCGGCGTGCTCGCATAGACCCGGATCGTCACCGCGACACGTCCGGGCTTCCTCTGGTCCATGGCGATCTCGCGCACCTCGCCGACGAGCAGCCCGTTGAACCGCACCTCGCCCGCCTTCGCCAGGCCGCTGACCGGACGGTCGAAATAGATGGTGTAGTAGGTGTAGTCCTTCCTGAAGTCGGCCCTGGCCACGAAGAACAGCACGACCAGGATGATCCCGGTCAGGACAAGGACCGCCGCGCCGACCATGGCGTTGAATTTGCGGGCTTCCATCTGTTGGCCTCAGTCTCCGACCTCGACTGCGTGCCGGGCACCGGCATCGTACAGAGGCTCGGCAAACCGGATCTTGCCTCTGTAACACCTGCCGCATCTTGGTCGTTCATGGCGCCGGACGATAGTGGAAATGCGGCCCGCGCCGCGCTCCGGATGCCGAATTCGTGATGTCCGACAACTTTGCATTGGGCGGCATCAATACATCGCTTATCCTTGATCGGCATTGGCGCCGGCGCGACGGATTTTCAGCGCATCGAGGGGACACGACATGGGCAACTTTTTACTCGGCAGGAAGTCGCTGGCCGAACTGAACGGCGTCCACGCCGATCTGGTCGCCGTTGTCAAGCGGGCCATCGCGCTGACGGTGCAGGATTTCGCCGTCCATGACGGCCTTCGGACCATCGAGGAACAGAAACGGCTGATCGCGGCGGGCGCCAGCCAGACGCTGGATTCCCGGCACATCACCGGGCATGCCGTGGACCTGGTGCCCTATGTGAACGGCAAGCTGCGCTGGGAGTGGGAGCCGATCTACCGCATCGCCGACGCGGTCCGGATCGCCGCGAGGGAACTGGGCATTCCGCTGCGCTGGGGCGCTGCCTGGGACATCGATTTCACCGCCAGCCAGGACTCACCGGAGGACATCGTCGCCGACTACGGCGCCCGCCGCCGCGCCAAGGGGAAGAAGGCATTCCTGGACGGTCCGCACTACGAGCTGCCGAGGGCGAAGTATCCCTGACCAGGCAGACACTTTTCCCGTGACGACATCGTCGCCGGTGTGATCGACGGTCCCACCAGGGCGGGGCAGGTCGCGCGCAGAGCCCAGGCGGTTCCGCCTAGTTGACGAGCGCCAGTTCGCGCATGCTGCGCCGCTGCTGGAACTTTGCCGCGGCCCTGCCGGGCAGCATATCCAGCGTAATCACACCCTGTGCCACCAATACTTCGATCAGGTCTTCCAGGACTCTGATGAATTCCTGATCGTGGTCTTCCATGACGCGCCCAAAAAACTGCTCCGGCACCTGTATTCCCTCCGTTTCCTCGTGGCCCCCAAAGCCAGGAATGACGGTACCAGCAAGCGAATCTGCAGGAAAGCGCAATGCTTGTAATTTGATTAAAATACGAGATAACAGCCGCGTTCTGCGACGGTGTGCGTGCCGCGCGCCGATTTCCATCCCGGCGTCACGCCCGCTGGCTGATATCTCGCACGGGCTCGGCGTCGAGCGCCTGGGGAACAGCGTCGAAATTGATCCGTTCGCGCTCGGTCACATAGGGCCGGTTCTGCACGGTGGTATGTACCGAGCCGATATACTCGCCGATGATGCCCAGCGCGATGAGCTGTACCGCGCCCAGGAAGAACAGACCAATGATGACCGGCGCGAGGCCCAGTTCGAATTCGCTCCAGAACACCAGCTTGTAGACTAGGTAGGCGAGCGCGACGACCAGCGAGCCGGCCGCCGTCACGAACCCCAGGCCGGCCACCAGCCGCAGCGGCACCTTCGACAGGTTGGTGATGCCGAGCATCGCCATGTCGTAGAGCGCGTACCAGTTGTTCTTGGTGATCCCGCTCTTGCGGATGGGCTGGTCGTAGAGGATATCGAAGCGCGGCAGGCCGATTTCGGCGATCATGCCGCGGAAATACGGATAGGGATCGCCATAGCGGCGCACTTCCTCGATCACCCGGCGGTCATAGAGCCCGAAGCCGGTGAAATTCTGGATGGTCTCGATCGAGGACAGCCGCTCGACCAGCGCATAGTAACGCTTGCGCAGCCAGAACATCAGCGGCGATTCCTCGCTGCTTCGCTTGATGCACAGCACGACGGGGAAACCCTCCTCCCACTTGGCGATGAGCTGAGGGAGGAGGGTGGGCGGGTCCTGCAAGTCCGCCACCAGCGAGATGATCGCGTCTCCCCTTGCCTGCATGATCGCGTGCATCGGCGACCGGATATGACCGAAATTGCGCGCGTTGACGATGATCTTGACGTTGACGTCTGCCGCCGCGAGGCGCTTGAGCACGTTCACCGTCCCATCCGTCGAGCAGTTGTCGATGAAGATGTGCTCGTAACGATAGCGGCCGATGGCCTCGAATTCCGCCCGCACCTGGCGGTAAAGCGCCTCGACGTTGCCTTCCTCGTTGAAGCAGGCGGTCACCACGCTGAGCAGGCGCTTTTGCGTCATCGGGCGTCCGCCCTCGCCATGACCCGAAGCCGCGCGTCCCATGTCCCGGCGTCGAGGCCGCGTTTCAGCGCCGCCAGCCGCACGAAGCGCCACGACCGGAAATCGTCGTGGGCAAGACCGCCGTCGCGGATCCAGCGCGCCACCTCGTCGACGCCCGCCTCCAGCGTCCAGCGCGGCGTGAAGCCGGGCAGGCCGCCGAGCGCCTTGGCAAACGACACGCGGTAGGACCGCGCATCGCCGCCGGTCTCGCCGGTGATCTCGAGCGTCGCGCCAGGGAACGCCCGGCCCACCGCAACGGCGACGTCGCGGACCTGGTAGTTGCAGTCGGCCTGGCCGATGTTGAACGCCTGCCCGTGCACCGCGGCGCGCGGTGCCTCGGCGGCGCAGAGCGCGGCCAGCGCGATGTCCTCGATATGGACCAGCGGCCGCCAGGGCGTGCCGTCCGACAGCACCCGCAGCGCCCCGGTCGCCTGCACCCAGCCGGCCAGATTATTCACCACCAGGTCGAAACGAGGGCGCGGGCCGACGCCATAGGCTGTCGCGTTGCGCATCAGCACCGGACTGAATTCCGCGTCGGTCAGCGCCAGCAATCCGGTCTCCGATCCTGCCTTCGATTCCGCATAGGCCGAAACCGGCGCCATGGGCGCCGTCTCGTCAAGCGCCGCGTCGCCTCCCGCCGCTCCATAGAGCGAGCAGGACGAGGCGAAGACGAAACGGCCGATTCCCGACGCCTTGGCAAGCCTCGCGAGCCGGATCGTCGCGTCCCGGTTGATTTCGTCGGTGAGGCCCGGATCGAGCGCGCCCATGGGATCGGTCGACAGGCCGGCGAGATGAATGATCGCGTCGATCCCGGCGAGATCGGCCGGGACGATATCGCGCACGTCGCACTCGGTGAAGTAGCCGCAATCCAGCCCGGTCACATGATGGCCGCGCCGCTGCGCCATCCGCGTCACGACCGGCCCGATATACCCCTGATTGCCCGTCACGAGGAGGCGAATGGCGATGGCTCCCGCTTCCGTCGGCGCATGCTCGCGCCCGTTACTACGAGATTAGCCGCAAGTCCCCGCCAGACAAGCGGAAAGCGCCGGAATCAGCCGCCGCTGCCATAGGGGCGGGTGATCGCCTCGAGCACATGGCCGTCCGGGTCGAGGAAGTAGACGCCGCGCCCGCCGTCATGGCGGTTGATCTCGCCGGGCTTGCTGCGCATGGGGTCGGCCCAGTAGTCGAGGCCCTTCGCCTCGATGCGGCCGAAGATGGCGTCGAATTCCGTCTCGCTCACCAGGAAGGCGTAGTGCTGCGCCGAGAAGTCGCCGCCGTTCCCGGAGAAATCCAGCGACACCCCGTTGTCCAGGTCGACCACATGGAAATGTGCGAACGTCGTCGGCCTGGGCCGCCCGAGCATCTCCGCCAGGAAATTCGCGGATTTCTCCTGGTCCCGGCACCAGACGATCGTGTGGTTGAGTTGGATGCTCATCCTCTGCTCCTGCGTCCTGCCCACCGATGAGATGCGCTCTGCACCGCGCAAGTCAACCCGCCGCCGGAATGCTATGATGGACGGCCGACATCGAACGCGGCCGGGGAGGACATCATGCGGGAATTCGACGTCATCGTCGTGGGCGCGAGCGGCTATACCGGCCAGCGGGTCTGCGAATACCTGGCCGCCCGCGCCCGCGAGACCAGCCAGAGCTGGGCGGTCGCCGGACGGCGCGCCGAGGTGCTGGCGCCGCTCGCCGAGCAGCACGGCGCCTCGGGCGCCATCACCGCCGACTGCACCGATCCGGGCGGGGCCGCCGAGCTGGCGGCGCGCGGCGCGGTCATCGCCAACCTGGCCGGCCCCTATTATGGACGCGCCGAGACCCTGGTCGGCGCCTGCGCGGCGGCCGGCACCCACTATCTGGACCTGACCGGCGAGCTGGTGTTCGTGCGCGGCATCATCGACCGCTTTCACGCCACGGCGCGCGAGAGCGGCGCCCGGATTGCGCCGGTTGCCGGTTACGAGGCGCTGCCCTTCGACTTGATGACGCTAACCCTGCTGGAAGACTACATGACGCGGCACGGTGCGAGCCCGGCGCGCATCGACCTGCTGGGCGGCGCCATGCAGCCGCCGCCCGGCGCCACCGGCCTGGGCGAGATGATCTCCGGCGGCACGGCCGAGACCATGCGGGTGATGCTGGAGCACGACTTCTCCGGCCTCGCCGAGGACCCGACCGCGCTCAACCCGGCCGACGACCCGGACCGCGACGAGATTAGGCGCGCCATGCCCTACGAGATGACGCCAAAGGCCGACGATCTGGAGCCGTGGTCCATGCCGATCTTCCCCGGCCCGTTCCTGCATCCCGCCGTCGTCAACCGCACCTTCGCGCTGCTGCGGCGCGAGCAAGTGCCCATATCCACCGCGCTGCGCTACCGCGAGCGGCTCAGCATGGGCGACCGCGCCGGCGCCTTCCGGGCGCCCGCCGCGTATCTGATGTCGGCCAACGCCTCGGTCATGAGCTGGCTGATGAGCACGTCACTGAAGGCGCCGCGCCAGATCATGAAGTCGGTCGCCGACCGGTTCTTCCCGAAGCCCGGTGACGGCCCCAGCCTGGAGAACCTGGACGGCTGGCACTGGAACATCACCGGCCGCGCCAGCGGCCCGGCAGGCGCCGTCGCCATGCGGCTCGACGCCGACGGCCATCCCGGCTACCGCACCACCGCCAACATGATCGCCGAAGCCGCCCTGATCCTGGCCGACCCCAACGCGAAGAAGCCGGACCGCGCCGGCGTGCTCACCCCGGCGCTGGCGCTGGGCACCGCCGAACTGGGCCGGTTCGGCGCCGCGGGATTGCGGTTCTCGCCGGTGAGGCCGGCCTGAACGCCAGCCCGCGCCTTCCAGGCCATGGGCGAAGAACGCCCGGGTGTCGGCGCTTACCTACGCCGCGCGCCGAACCAACACCGAAAAGTCGAGGAGGATGCGTTCGCCATCCAACCGCAGCGGCAGAGTACGCACGCACCCTTCGTCGGGACCGATCACGCCGCCGGTCGCCAGGTCGATGACCCAGTTGTGCAGCGGGCAGGTGACCCTGCCGCCGTGGACGATGCCCTGGCTGAGCGGCCCGGCCTTGTGCGGACAGCGATCCTCGATGGCATGGACCGCGCCTTGCGCCGTGCGGAAGATGGCCACGTCGCCCGCGTCGGTGCGCACCACCCGCGATCCGGCGGCGGGAATTTCCCCAATGGTGCCGACCTCGCGCCACAGCCCGCTCATTCGGCGGCCTCCCGGAACGAGACATGCCGCATGGGCGCGAACTCGTGGGCGTCCTTGCCATCGACCCGTTCGGCCCACGGATCGGTCTGGCTGAACTGCTGCGAGTAGACGAAGCGCTCGTAGAGCGCCGCGCGGTTCTCGTCGTCGACGACCACGGCCTCCCTGATGGACTCGATTCCCACTCGCTTGGCCCACTTGTAGATGCGCTCCAGATAGTGCCCCTGCTCGCGGTAGAGCTGGGTCAGCGCCACGATGGTCTCCAGCGCCAGGTCCTCGGTCGGCACATGGCACAGCACCTCGGTGCCCTTGATGTCGAGGCCCGCGGCGCCGGCGAAATGGATTTCGTAGCCGCTGTCGACGCAGATCACGCCGACGTCCTTGCAGGTGGCCTCGGCGCAGTTGCGCGGACAGCCGGACACGGCCATCTTCACCTTGGCCGGCGTCCACGATCCCCACATGAACTTCTCGATCCGGATGCCCAGCCCGGTCGAATCCTGGGTGCCGAAGCGGCACCAGTCAGTGCCGACGCAGGTCTTCACCGTGCGCAGCGCCTTGCCATAGGCGTGGCCCGAGACCATGCCCGCCGCGTTGAGATCGGACCACACGCCCGGCAGGTCCTCCTTCTTCACGCCCAGCATGTCGATGCGCTGGCCGCCGGTGCACTTCACCGCCGGGATGTCGTACTTGTCGACCACGTCGGCGATGGCGCGCAGTTCCCTGGCGCTGGTCATGCCGCCCCACATGCGCGGCACCACCGAATAGGTGCCGTCCTTCTGGATGTTGGCGTGGACGCGCTCGTTGATGAAGCGCGACTGGTAGTCGTCCACATACTCGCCCGGCCAGTTGGACAGCAGGTAGTAGTTCAGCGCCGGCTTGCATTTGGCGCAGCCGCCGGAGCTCTTCCACTCCAGCGCCTGCATGACGTCGGGGACGGTCTTCAGCGCCTTGGCGACGATCAGCCGGCGCACGTCGGCATGGCTGAGGTCGGTGCAGGTGCAAAGCGGCTTCACCGCCGCCGGGTTGTAGCCGTCGCCCAGGGTCAGCGTCAGCAGCTGCTCGACCAGGCCGGTGCAGCTGCCGCACGACGCCGACGCCTTGGTATGGGCGCGCACGTCGTCGAGCGAGGTGAGCCCGCCGTCCTGGATGGCGCCGACAATCTTGCCCTTGCAGACGCCGTTGCAGCCGCAGATTTCCGCGGTGTCGGGAAGCGCCGAGACGGCGGCGCCGGAATCGGCCTTGCCGCCGCCGACGAACGCCGGCCCGAAGATCAGGTTCTCGCGGATGTCGGAAACGTCGGTGCCCTCGCGGATCATCTGGAAGAACCAGGGGCCGTCGCCGGTATCGCCGTAGAGCACCGCGCCCAGCATCCGGTTGCCCTGCAGCACAAGCCGCTTGTAGACACCGGCGCGCGCGTCGCGCAGCACGACCTCGTCCCTGCCTTCGCCCTCGGCGAAGTCGCCTGCCGAAAACAGGTTGATGCCGGTGACCTTCAGCTTGGTGGCCAGCGCGCTGTCGACGAACGCCGCCTCCCTGCCCGACAGGCCCATGGCGATCACGCCCGCCATCTCGTAGAGCGGCGCCACCAGGCCGTAGACGCTGCCGTTGAACTCGACGCATTCGCCGACCGCGTAGATATCCGGGTCCGAGGTCCGCATGGACGGGTCGACCAGGATGCCTCGGCCCACCTCGAGGCCCGCTTCCCTGGCCAGCGCCGCGTTGGGACGGATGCCGACGGCCATGACCACCAGCTTGGCGGGGATGACGCGGCCGTCCTTCAGCCGGACGCCCTCCACATAGGCCTCGCCGATGATCTCCTCGGTGTTGGCCTCGGTGATGACGGTAATGCCGCGCGATTCCAGCTCGCGCTTCAGCATGTGGCCGGCGGTCGGATCGAGCTGGCGCTCCATCAGCGTCGGCATCAGATGCAGCACGGTCACGTTCATGCCGCGTTCCTTCAGGCCCGCGGCGGCTTCCAGGCCGAGCAGGCCGCCGCCGATCACCACCGCCGCGCCGCCCGACTGGGCCGCCACCATCATGGCGCTGACGTCGTCCATGTCGCGGTAGGTCAGCACGCCGGGCAGCTTGTGGCCGGGCACCGGAATGATTACCGGCGACGAGCCGGTCGCGATCAGCAGCTTGTCGTAGGGCGCGACGATGCCGCGCTCGGAGGTGACCGTCTTCGCCGCGCGGTCGATGGCGACGACCTTGTGGCCCTTCAGCAGGGTCACGCCGTTGCGCTCGTACCACCCGTCGCCGTGGATGACGATGTCCTCGAACGACTTCTCGCCCGACAGCACCGGCGACAGCAGGATGCGGTCGTAGTTGGTGCGCGTCTCGGCATTGAAGATGGTGACGTCGAAGGCGTCGGGGGCCGCCTCGAACAGCTTTTCCAGCGCCCGTCCGGGCGCCATGCCGTTGCCGATCACAACCAGTTTCTGCTTAGCGGGCATTTTTCTTCCTGTCGTCACGTAAGGGTGACAGCCGCGCGAGCGGCTCATGCAGTTCGGGTTCGGGGGTTATGCGCCAACGTTGCCGCGTTGCAACCGGAAGGCCTGCACGATACCGAGCAAGGGCCGTGCCAGAGCGCGCGGGGTTTTCCAACCCCTTGGGTTCCCTCGTGGAACCGGACTGCGCCTGGCACGCGAATCGTCTTGCCGTGCCTGTGCGGACATCATTAGTAGCAATATATGATCATTTTTTGAACAGGAAACTTTTGTGCCCTGTTTTTAGGCAGGAATGACGGTGCTCGGCCGAAACCTGTCAGCGTATGTCGAGCGTCAGCGTATCGTGACCTTCCTCGACGGCCTCGGTCACCAGGTCGTCGATGACGAACCGGCCCCGCTTCTCCAGCCCGTCCGGCCACTTCGCCACGTAGTAATAGGTGCCCTCGCCCATGGTCTGCGGCTGCGTCACGGTCTCCCACCAGCGGCACTGCTCGGGCGACCAGGGATCTTCGGCCCGCTGGCCGCAGACCGTGAAATAGAACGCCGGCAGGATGCGCAGGCTTTCGTAAGGCGGATCGGTGACCAGCGTGACCGGCCGTTCCTCGACAGTGCATCCGGCGGACAGATCGAGGACGACGAGGATATCCCTGGTCGCGCCGCTCCCGTGTAGCTCGAACAGTTGACGGTTGAGGGCGGCGATCGATTCCCGGTCGCCCTCCACGTCGCGGAAATCGGCGGGCAGTGCCAGGGGCTTCAGCGTCTCGCGCTCCAGCGCCGCGTCGAAGCGCGCCTGGTCCAGATATTGTTGCGCCGAGCCTTCGTCATAATCGTTGGGCACGCCGACCGCCGCGCCCACGTCGGCGCCGCAGCTCTCGACCACCAGCACCTTCACCTTGCCTTTCGCGCGGATCGCCTCGCGGATGTCGGCAGGCACCTGCTGCTCGACGAGCTGGAGGCTGGACTGCGCCAGTTCGGCGGCGGCGGTGGCGGCGGTCGGCCTCAGATAATCCGGCAGCAACGCGACCGGCTTCGCCAGCAGCGTGTCCGCGTCCGCCGGGGCGAACCGGGCCAGCGCCTGCTGATCCGCGTCGCCATCATTGGTCACCTCATGCTTCATCAACGCGACCAGCGCGGCATCTTCGTCGAGCCCGGCGAGGTCGACCGGCGGCGGTGGCGGCGCCTCCGCCTGCGGCGGCGCTTCCTTGACGTGCGGCGCGGATTTGGCCGGCGCCGGCGCGGGCGGCGGTTTCGGTGCCTCGCGATCGCAGCCCGCCAGGGCAGCGGCCAGCACCAGGATCAGCGCAAACCGGGCGCGTGGCATCGTCCCTCCGTGGACAGTGTTTTCGCCAGCCTAGAGCATCGGCAGGCCGGACGGAATCCCGTTGCCACGTCTGCGGTATCGACCAAAGCCCGCTCGGATACCATTCCCTCGGGAAGGACGCAGAGGAAGTCCGTCCGCATGAGCCGTGGGTGGAGGGCGATCTTCACTGAACGCGCTTACCTCCGTCACGGCAACCGGTTAGGCTGACGCCGCCATTTCCGGAGAACCGCTTCATGCTCGACTTCCCCTATTCCGGCCTGCTCGGCGTCATCATCCTCGTGCTCGACATCTACGCCATCATCCGCGTGGCGCAGAGCGGCGCCGGCGCCCTGTCGAAGGCGATCTGGATCGTCATCATCCTGCTGCTGCCGGTGCTCGGCCTGATCCTCTGGTTGCTGTTCGGGCCGAAGAAGTAGCATGCCGTTCCAAGGATAGCCGCGGAACCATGGGCTGCTTGTGGCGGCCCATGCTCTCGACTACCGTTGAACCGGACCATTTCGGGAGAGCTGCATGCGTTGGCGCGGCCGCCGCGAAAGCGGCAACATCGAGGACATGCGCGGCCAGGGCGGCATGGGCGGCTTCCGGCTGCCCGGCGGTGGCGGCGGCAAGCTGGGCATCGTCGGCACCATCGTCGTCGTGCTGGCCGGCCTCTATTTCGGCGTCGACCCGTCGGTGTTCCTCGGCGGCGGCGCGCCGCAGGCGCCGACGCGGGCCGTCGATCCCGGGACCCCCGAAGCGCAGGAGAGCCGCGCCTTCGTCGCCACCGTCCTCGCCGACACGGAGGATACCTGGCATGCCCTCTTCGGGCAGATGGGCCGCAGCTACGAGGAGCCCAAGCTGGTGTTGTTCAGCGGCTCGGTGCAGTCGGCCTGCGGCTTCGCCCAGTCGGCCAGCGGACCCTTTTATTGCCCGGGCGACCGCAAGGTGTACCTCGACACCAGCTTCTTTGACGAACTGAGCCGCCGCTTCGGCGCGCCCGGCGACTTCGCCCAGGCCTATGTGATCGCCCACGAGATCGGCCATCACGTGCAGACCCTGCTCGGCATCTCCCAGCAGGTCCATAGCTTGCGCGGCAAGATCAGCCAGACCGAGGACAACGCCATGTCGGTCAGGCTGGAGCTGCAGGCCGACTGCTTCGCCGGCGTCTGGGCCCATCACGCCCAGCGCAGCCGTGACATGCTGGAGGCGGGCGACGTGGAAGAAGCGCTGACCGCCGCGACCGCCATCGGCGACGACCGGTTGCAGCAGCAGTCGCAGGGCCATGTCGTCCCCGATGCGTTCACCCATGGCAGCTCGGCGCAGCGGGTCCGCTGGTTCCGGCAAGGCATGCAGACCGGCACGCTCGACGCCTGCGACACTTTCAACGCGCGGGACCTGTAGGCGCAAACGGAACACCGGCCAGGTCCCGGGCGTTGCGGGCGCGGCGGCCGGATAGTTGCGGGCGGCTGCCGTCCGTGCTGCTATTGTGCGGTTCCTCGAAACCGGTCACGAACCCCGATGACGCCAACGTCGCCCCCGACCGAAAAGCTGCAGCGCTGGGCGCATGTCTCGCTCATCGGGCTGTTCATCTGCGCGGTAATCGCCGGCCTCTACGTCGCGGCCGATGTGTTCATCCCGCTGGTCGGCGCGATCCTGATGGGGTTCACCTTCGGGCCGCTGATCCGTCCGCTGGCGCGGCGCGGCGTGCCGTCGCCGCTGCTCGCCGCCGTCGTCCTCGCGGCGCTGGTCGGCGTCGCCGCGCTGGCGGTGACCGCTGTCGCCAAGCCGGCCGCGGACTGGATCGAGCGGGCGCCCAAGATCGCCAAGCAGCTCGACCGGAAGTTCCGGCCGGTGCGCGAGTCCGTCGCCACGGTGCAGAAAGCATCGACCGACGTCATGAACCTGACCAACACCGACCGGAAGAAACGGACGACCACCATCGTCGCCGCCTCGCCGTCGATCATGGAACGCATGGTCGGCGGCATCCAGCACATCGGCATCAATCTCGCGATGATGCTGGTGTTGCTGTATTTCCTGCTGGCCGCCGGCGACATGTTCAAGGAAAAGACCGTGCGGCTGATGCCCACCTTCCACGACAAGCGCGCCGTGGTTTCGATCATCAACAACATCGAACGGGAGGTGTCGGCTTACCTGATCACCATCCTGCTGATCAACCTGGCGCTGGGCGCCGTCATCGGCGGCGGCCTCTATGCCATCGGCCTGAACAACGCCCTGTTCTGGGGCATCCTGGCAGCGGTGCTGAACTTCATTCCCTATATCGGCTATCTGGTCGGCGTCAGCCTGGTGACGGTGGCCGCGCTGCTGCAGTTCCCCGGCATCGGCGACGCGCTGCTGGCACCCGCCATCTACACCGTCGCCCACGTGCTGGAAGCCAGCTTCATCACCCCCAGCCTGCTGGGCCGCCGCTTCACCCTCAACCCGGTCATCGTGTTCCTGTCGGTGGTGATCTGGACCTGGCTGTGGGGCATTCCCGGCGCGCTGATGGCGGTGCCGATCACGGTGGTGATGAACGTCATCTTCAGCCACATCCCGTCGCTCCGGCCGCTCAACGAATACCTCAGCGGCCGTGTACGGACCCGCGAGGCGGTGATAACCTGACTCGGGCCGGGCGTTGGCCCCGGCCGCCGGTTCGAAGGGGGTTGGCGTGCATCGACCGGTTCGCCGCGCGGTATTGGCGCTTCTGCTCATCGGGGCCGGTCCGGCCCGGGCGGAGACCTTCAACGTCGACGGCGCCAACCTCGATTTGCCCGCGCCCGGCGGGTTCTGCTTCGCGACCGGCGCCTTCGCCGACGACCCGCGCAATGCCGACATCGCCCGTCAGCAGCCGCCCGCCGACGCCGTCATCGCCATGGTCGAGCCCTGTGGCGAAGACACCGCCCCGGCCGCGGCCGTGACCTACGGCCGCTGGTTGCTGCAGCTCGAGAACGGCGTGCCGCGGCGTCTCGCGGCCGGCTCTTCCAGAGCGCTGGCGCTCGAGCAGTCCGTCGACGGAATGCCCGTGGTCACGCCCGGAATCGTGTTCCAGATGGGCTTCCTGTCGCCGAACCTCACCTCGGGCTTCATCGGCGGCGATGGCACCGCCAATTACCGGGCGCTGGCCTATCCGGTCTCGATGCCGTGGGGCGGCTCGCTGACCCGGGCGGGCATCGAGGGCGAAACCGTGCTGTTCGGCCGGCCGGTCGCCTTCCAGCTGTTCGACACCTACCGCGATCCGGACACCTATGCGCCGCTGGAGCGGCAGGTCAAAGCGGTCATGGCGGAAGCCGTCAGGCAGGATCCGGCGGGCGCCGCGCCGCGCGAACCGGCCGCGCCGAAGGCCGCCAGGCAAACCTACTCACCGCGCCTCGAACCCGCCGAAGTCGCCTGGCTGCTGGCGAAGGCGCTGGCGATCGCCGCCGCGGTTTTCGCGGCGTCTGTATGTTTTTTCCGCGTGAAACCAAAGGTTTGAAAGTCGCTTGGCGTCCACCGCCGATCGCATCTTCACAGTCCTTAACCTTTTAATTTAGATAAAATTCAAAGTATATGTTGCTCCGGACTCCCGCGTGCCTCATAACCACTGTAGGTGCCGCAATGTGCGGAAAGGGGATCGAGGTGTCGACAGACGCTACGTCAGTACGCAACACGGTGCCCGATAGCCGGGGCTGGCGTTTCATGCCGGCCCAAGCCAGGGATGGACGGGTGAACAAGAAGCGTCTGGTTCCTTCGAACCGCGCCAAGCTCGACGAAAAGTCGCGGATCTTCGCCTACGAGTTCGGCGTCCTGCTCTGCGAACTGCTCCCGCGCTACCAATCGGCCTTCCAGTCCGATTTCTCCAAGGTACTGATCATCCACGCCATCGGCGTCGCCAGCGTCAGCAGGTTGATGTCGCGGCCGGAATCAACCGGCTACGAGACGCTCTCCGAAACCGTGCCGCCCGAGCTTCAGGTGCCGGTCAATGCCCTGTCGATTGCCGAATCCACCGGCATCCCGCGCGAGACGGTGCGCCGCAAGATCAAGGAGATGATCGCCGACGGCTTCCTGATGGAAGACGAAAGAGGCGGTTATCGGATGAAGCCGGGCACGCTCCAGACCGCCGAGGCGCTGGACGTCTATTATCAGCAGCTGCTGACCCTGACGACGCTGGTCAATCGCTGCATCGAAGCCGGCATCATCAAGGTCGAGGACGCCTAGCGTTTTCAGGCAAGGCGGAACGCCTTGTCGCCCGAAAACCGCGGCGAACAAACTGGAGCCGGTGCAGCCTTGGCTAAACCGGCTCCGAGCCCTCCCGTCAGTCCGCCAGGTACTTGTCCAGGGTCTGGTGCATGTGCCTGATCCGGACTTCCTGGTAGTTGCCCAGGGTCGCCCGCTTCTTCTTCGCGGCGCCGAAGCCTTCCTGCTGCCAGCCCATGTTGCCGGTGTCCTGGTCGTAGATCACCGCCATGCTCGGATCGATCCCGGGCACGATCCCGTAGGATTCCTCGATCTTCACCCGGACCGGTTCGTAGGGATCGGGCCGCACGCCGTCCTTGGGCACCGGCGACAGCAGCAGCAGGTCGAACAGCGTCCTGGTGTGGTCCGTGCCCAGCGGCCGGAAGCGGTAGACGATCGGGAACGAGATCGCCAGGAAGAAGTGCGCGTTCGGGAAGGCGAAGTAGCCGAGCGTGTCGATCACCTCGGCGACGCTGAAATCCGACAGGTCGCGGCCGCACTGCTCGCCCACCAGATCCCGGAAATACTGCGCCATGATCGCCCGCGCACGGCCGCCGTCCGGCACGCGCAGCGCGCCGCCCAACTGCTCGCGGTCGCCCAGCACCATGCTGTCCAGGATCTCCTGCTGCGACACCTCGCGCTCCAGCAACGGGCTGGGCGAGCCGACCAGATTGTAGAGCCGGTCCACATGCTGGCCCAGGATGTCGTACTGGGTGTTGATGTCGCCGGACGCCGGTAAGAGCTGCGGATGGGTCGCCAGCAGGTGATAGGCCTCGAGGAACGCCTCCTGAGCCACCTTCCAGTTGCAGGGCAGTTCCTTTTCCACATGCAGTGAGACGTAGCGGTCCTCGAATGCCGCCCGCCTGGCATCCTCGGGCAGCGGCGCCAGGTACTCCTCCAGCGGCATGGCGTTCTCGTCCATGTTGACGAACACGAAGCCGCCCCAGACGCCGACCCTGGCTTCCGGCAGGTTGAACTCTTCCTTGTTCACATGCGGGAAGTCCCACTCGCACAGCAGCCGCGTCAGCTCGCCGCTCAGGTTCCAAGTCCAGCCATGGAACGGGCAGCTGATCGACAGCGAGCTGCCCGCCGAGCCCGACGGCTTCAGCTTGGTGCCGCGGTGCAGGCAGGCGTTGTAATAGGCCTTGATGGTGTCGGGTGCCGTGCGCATGACGATCAACGAATGCAGCCCCACATCGTAGACGTAGTAGTCGCCCACTTCCGGAATGTGCTCCTCGCGGCAAGCCCACTGCCAGACCCGCGGCCACATGCGCTCCATCTCCCGGTCGAAGAACGCCTTCGAGGTATAGCGCTCGAACGGCAGGTCGTCGCTGCCGAGATACTGGTAGGCCTGCCTGCGGTAGACGGGCGGCGGATTGTCACCGTCGGCGTCGAGCACATCCTGGACACTGTCGCCCGGGCAACGCGCCTCGCCCGGCGCGAGGATCGAAAACGGCTTGTTCAAGAGAGTCTCCCCGACTTGTACATAACGACTGTCATATATGGATACAGGATCGGCGTCGAACCCGCAAGCCGGCTGGTGGTGTTTCCCGGGGCCTTCGCGGATGGATCGTGCACGGCGCGAAGATGATTTACCGATGGATTTCCGCCGTTGCGGTTCATTGCGGAACTGTCATGATAGCATTGGAAGCGAGGTCTAATCGTTTCCAGGGGCGCATTTGCTTCGGAGACCCCCTCTTGCGCAGGTGCGCCCCAATATCCTTCCCCCCGGTATCGCTCTACCCGATGGCGCGCGGACAAGCAGTCTGGAGCGACTCGGGCGCGGCTGTTAGGCTATCGCCGCCGCACGCCCGCAGGAGCCCCATGAACGATATCGAGCGACTTCTCGCCATCGAAGCCACCAAGCTGCGCAACGAGTTGTCGTGAGCGCCGCGCGACCGAAGGCCTGCGTCTCGTGGAGTTCGGGCAAGGATAGTGCCTTCGCGTTATGGGAGGCCCGGCGGGCTGGTGCGCTCGACATCGTCGCGGTGCTGACGACCGTCAACGAAACCCATGCCCGCGTCGCCATGCACGGCGTGCGCGACGCGCTGCTCGACCGCCAGGTCGCCGCGCTGGGCCTGCCGTGCCTGAAGGTGAGCATCCCGAGCCCCTGCCCCAACGAGATCTACGAGGCGCGCATGCGCGAAGCGACGGAGAGGCTCAGGCAGGACGGCGTCACCCACATGGTGTTCGGCGACCTGTTCCTCGAGGATATCCGCGCCTGGCGCGAGGAACGGCTGCGCGAGGCCGACATGACCGGCGTCTATCCGCTGTGGGCGCGCGACACCGCGGCGCTGGCCCGCGACATGATCGATTGCGGCCTCGTCGCCCACCTGACCTGCATCGATCCGCGCCGGCTCGACCGGTCGTTCGCGGGTCGGCGGTTCGACGCGGCCCTGCTTGGCGATCTTCCGGCGGATGTCGATCCCTGTGGCGAGAACGGCGAGTTCCACACCGTCGTGACCGCCGGACCCATGTTCTCGGCGCCGATACCGGTCAGCGTCGGCGAGGTGATCGAGCGCGACGGCTTCGTCTTCGCGGACGTGATCCCCGGCTAGCCGATCGGCCGGCGCGGATTCATCACGTCGGCGCGCAGCGTCTCCCACAGCCCTTCGGCGGTATCGGCATAGCCGAAGCTGTCGAGGTCCTTGGTTTCGATCATGCCGTTGTCGAGCAGCGTCTGAAAGTTCACCACCGCCTGCCAGTACTCCCGGTCGAATAGCAGCACCGGGATAGGCTGGAACTTGCCGGTCTGGCGCAGGGTCAGAATCTCGAACATCTCGTCTATGGTCCCGAAGCCGCCGGGAAACACCACCAGTGCGCTGGCGCGCATCGCCAGGTGCATCTTCCGCATGGCGAAATAGTGGAAGCGGAAGGTCAGTTCCGGCGTCGAATAGGCGTTGGGCGCCTGCTCGGCCGGCAAGGTGATGTTGAATCCCACCGTCGGCGCCCCGGCTTCGCGCGCGCCGCGGTTGGCCGCTTCCATGATGCCCGGCCCACCGCCCGTAGCGATGACGTTGTCCCGCGCATCGCCATATGGCATCAGGGCGCCACCCCGCTGCGAGGCAATGCTGCCGAATTCTCGGGCCTGCTCGTACCAGTGAGGGTGCTTGCCGGGTCCGTCCAGGCGGATACGGGCGCCGCCGAACACGACGATGGTCGAGCGGATGTGCCACTGGCGCAGCACCTGCTCGGCCTTGGCGTATTCCAGCAGGAACCGCACGCCGCGCATGGAATCGCCCAGCAGGAAATCCTGGTCCAGCGCGGGCAATTGATAGGAAGGCGAGTTGAGTTGCGCCTCGTTGGAGGCATGCTGTTTTACTTTTGTGGCCATATCCATCATGTAGTTGACCGATCGCGTTTGGCCAAGGCCGCGCACGGAATGAAGGGATGCTCATGGGAGCCATGGCGGTCTTCCTGCCCGGCGCCGGCGGTGATCCCGGCTTCTGGCGACCGGTGGGTGACCTGCTGCCGGCCGCGAGCGGGAGTATCTATCTGGGATGGCCGGGTTTGGGCGATCAGCCGCCGTCCGACGCCGTCAGCGGCTTCAACGATCTCGTCGCCATGGTCCATGATGCCGTGGGTGACGGCCCCGCCGATCTGCTGGCCCAGTCCATGGGCGGCGCCGTCGCACTCCAAGCCGCGCTCGAGCGGCCGGACCGCATCCGCAGGATCGTGCTCGCCGCCACCTCGGGCGGCCTCGACGTCGCGGCGCTGGGCGGCGCCGACTGGCGGCCGGACTATCGCGCCGCGTATCCGAACGCCCGGCTGTCGATCCTCGACACATGGCCCGACCTGAGCGCCCGGTTGCCGTCCATCGCTCAGCGGGTGCTGCTGCTCTGGGGCGACGCCGATCCGATCAGCCCCCTCTCCGTTGCCGCCTGCCTGGCCCGGCTGCTGCCCGACGCGCGGCTGGTCACGATCCCCGGCGGAGACCATGACTTTGTCGCGGTGCGTGCCGCCGACGCGGCGGCTGCTATACGCTTGCATTTGTCCTGAACAAAAAGGCGCACACGAATCAAATACCGTCAGGAAAGTCCACATTTTGTGTTACGGTTTGATTGCGCCGACTAAAGAGTGTGTGAGGGGTTTGCCTCCCTCGACCTGGCGGCAAATCCCCTTCATTCCGGGCCGGTGGAACTTTGTGCCGGAGCAATGGCTCCGGCTCGGGAGAGACTTCGGAAGACGGAGGGGAGAATGAACGCCATCATTGCCATTGTCGGCACCGGACTTCTCGGTTTGGTCTGGATCAGGGTCTATGACTATGCAAGCGGCTTCAGCGATATTTTCCTGCTGAGCTCGTTCGCGGCGGCGACGCTGCATTTCCCGACCTACGAGTCGGATTCGGCATCGTCCGTGGGCAAGTGGTTCAGGGCCCGGGCGCACGAGTTGAAGCAGTGCGCCTGCATCGTGCTGGGGACCGTCGCGCTGGGACTGCTGACCATCGCGCCGGACGGCGGCATCCAGGACATCACCTGGTCGGCGATCGAGCAGATTTCCGTTACCTCGATCGGCGCCGTGGTGCTGGTCCACACCATCGGCCGGCTCCTCTGGCGGGTCTGATCCTCCGCATAGCCTGGTGACCCCGCCGCCACCGGGCGGCGGCGGCACCTTTGACTCGCGCCCCGCCGCGCACCATGATCGCGCGTCGTGCTCAGCGGGGAGGCTATCGATGATCACCGTCCATCACCTGAACAATTCCAAGTCCCAGCGCATCGTCTGGCTGCTGGAGGAGTTGGGCCTCGACTACCGCCTCGAGTTCTACACGCGCGAGCCGACCCTCGCCGCGCCGCCCGGAATGCGCACTGTCCATCCCCTCGGCAAGGCGCCGATCGTCGAGATCGACGGGCGGGTGATGGCGGAATCCGGCGCGATCGTCGAATACATCGTGCAGCGCCACGGCAAGGGCAGGCTGATGCCCGACCCGGCGTCCGACGATTATGCGACATACCTGGAGGTGCTGCACTACGCGGAAGGCTCCGCCAACACCATCCTGCTGATCAACATGATCGTCACCATGTTCGGCATCGACAGCCCCGTGGTGAAGGGCTTCCGCGACAGTCAGCTCAAGCTGCACCTGGACTATATCGACGGCCTGCTGGGCAGCGGGCAATATTTCGTCGGCGGCCAGTTCACCGCCGCCGATCTGCACATCACCTTCAACCTGCAGATGGCGCAGGCATCGAACCTGATCGAGGACCGGCCGAGGATACTCGGCTTCCTCGACCGGATGACCGCGCGTCCGGCGTATCTGCGCGCGATCGATAAGGGCGGTCCGTTCGATCTGCGCTCCAACCGGCGCTGAAACGGAGAAGCCGCGCTCGGGTTACTGTATCCTGGTAGCCGACGGCCTGGCGGCCGCGGCCGTTTTCACGGTGGCGATCCTGGCGGCGAGTGCCGGATCGGCCTTCATGGCCAGGAATATCTCGTTGTACTCCTGGGTGGTCAGGCCTTCCGACTTCACCGCGGCGGCCAGGTCGATGTTCTTCAGCTGGACGACCTGCCGCTTCGCGGTCTGATCAGCGGCGCCGATGCGTCCCTCATACTGCCTGTTGAGCACGGCGACCTTCTTGCGCGCGGCAGCGAAGGAGGCCAGCTTGGCGTCGGTGAATTTCGCGGTCTCGGTATGCGCCGCCGCCGATGCGTCGGCCTTGGCCGCGGGCTTGTCCGCGGTCGCCGCGAGAGACGGGGCGGCGACGGCGATGCCCAGCGCGAATAGCGATGCACCAATCACGTTACGATAAGACATGGACTTTCCTTTTCGGTTGATAGTGGTCAGAGGTCATTAGATGATGAACAGGATATTCTTCCTGAAACACAATGCTCCCCAAAAACCTCCGCCTGAGATCACGTCGTATCTACCCCGTAAGGTAAGATGTACCGTTACTCAGAGACCATACTTCGTCGTTTTTATTTCGACTCCGAGGAATACTACTTCCAGGATTGTGAACACCCGATGAACCCTTGGAAGCCGGGTCACCGTCCAGAAGGATCGGTTTATCGTTTCGCTCCACCGGAAACCGCTTTAGGCTTCGCGGCGGGAGCCTATGCCGGGCGCTGCACCGGCGAACCGTATTGATGGAGACGCATGATGGAAGGAACCACCGAAGCCGTCCGGACTCCGGGCGCCGCCCCCAAGGGCAATGGCGCCCGGCCGCTGATCGGCACGCCGCTGGAGCGCGTCGCCCGGCTGAAGGACGTGATCGCCAAGGGCGGCGACGAGGCGCAGAAGCTGCGCCGCCTGCCCAACGAGACGGTGGACGCGCTGGTCGACGAAGGCATCTTCCGCTTCGCCATTCCCACCGAGCTGGGCGGCGAGAACGCCAGTGCCTGCGAGACCGTGGAAATCCTCGAAGCAATCTCGGCCATCGACGCCTCGGTCGGCTGGAACGTCATGCTCGGCTCCGAGATCAACGCCATGGCGGCGGGCGGCATGGAGCCGGCGCTCGCCAGGGAGATCTATCTCGACAATCCCCGCGTCATCATGTGCGGCGGCGGCGGCCCCGGCTCGCTGCCCTCGCGCGCCGAACGGCAATCCGACGGCAGCTACAAGGTCTGGGGCGAAGCCACCTTCATCTCCGGCGTGCACAACGCCGAGTGGTGCTTCATGGCCGCGCCCGTCGTGCCGGCGGGCCAGGGCTTCACCGGCAGCCCGCTGGATGCGCGCATGTGGTTCATGCACAAGTCCCAGTACGAGATCATCGACGTGTGGGACATGGCCGGCCTGCGCGGCTCGGGCTCCAACACGGTGCGCGCCGACGGCGCCGTGGTGCCGGAGAAATTCGCCGAGGTGCAACTCGTCACCGTGCCGCCGTTCTACGACAACCCGGTGTTCCGCATCCCGATCCCGCTGCGCCTGTCCTACAACAAGGTCGCCGTGGCGCTGGGCGTGGCGCGCGGCGCGCTCGATGCGTTCGTCGACTTGGCCAACAACAAGATCCCGTTCCTGTCGGGCTCGAAGCTGACCGAGCGGCCCGTCGCCCAACAGCGCATGGGCGAGGCGGAAGGCAAGTTCCGCGCCGCCCGCGCCTATGTGCTCGACGCCATGAACGAGGTCGAGGAGGAGCTGCGCAAGGGCGCCGATGCCCCCGGCGCCTGGACCACCCAGAACGCCCGTCTCGCCTGCACCCATGGCGCGCAGGCGTGCATGGAGGTGGTCGATCTGCTGCACAATACGGCGGGCACCAGCGGCATGCAGATGAAGAGCCCGCTGGAGCGCAAGCTGCGCGACGCCCATGGCTGCGCCACCCACCGTTGGGTCGCCCATCCGCTGTTCACCGACCTGGGCAAGATCCTGCTGGGCCACGAAGCTGGCCCCGAGTTCGCCGGCACCGGCGGCCCCGGCCTCGGCGCCAAGAAGTAGCGGCGCGTTCAGGAAGGCGGCGTAGCGCCAAGCTGCGCCGCCACTGCCTCCAGCTTCAGCACCGATTGCGACCCGTCCCGCCGCCGCAGGGTGACGGACCCGTCCGCCGCCTCGCGGTCGCCGACGATGGCCATCACCGGAATCCCCGCCTCATGGGCGCCAACGATGCGCCGCGACAGGGTCTCGTTGCCGTCCTGCATCACCACGCGGATGCCGGCCCGGTCGAGCATCTCCCAGACCTGCCGGGCGTAGTCGCCGTGCCGGTCCGACACCGGCGCCACCGCCACCTGTTCCGGCGCGAGCCAGAACGGCAGCGCGCCGCCATGCTGCTCCAGCAGCACGCCGACGAAGCGGCCCATGGAGCCGAACACCGCATGATGAATCATCACCGGCACGGCGCGCGAGCCGTCGGGCGCGATGTAGGATGCGCCGAGCCTCTCGGGCAGGATGCAGTCGATCTGCACGGTGCCGCATTGCCACGACCGGCCCAGCCGGTCGCGCAGGATGAATTCCAGCTTGGGGCCGTAGAACGCCCCCTCGCCCGGCTTGATGGCGAACGATACGCCGCGCGCCTGTGCCGCCTCGGCCAGGCGCGCCTCGGCCCAGTCCCACTGTTCTTCCGAGCCGGCGCGTTCGTCCGGGCGGGTCGCCAGCGCCACCTCGTAGTCGGGGAAACCGAGCTCACCGTAGACCTCGTCGAGCAGGTCGATGAAACGGCCCACCTCCTCCACCGCCTGATCCTCGCGGCAGAACACATGGGCGTCGTCCTGCTCGAAGCCGCGGGTGCGCATCAGCCCGTGCATGGAGCCCGAGGGCTCGTTGCGGTGGCACTGGCCAAATTCGGCATAGCGGATCGGCAGCTCGCGCCATGAGCGCAGGCCCCTGTTGAAGATCTGCACGTGGCACGGGCACGACATGGGTTTGAGCGCCATCTCGCGACCGCCTTCGTCCTCGATGAGGAACATGTTGTCGCGGAATTTCTCCCAATGGCCGCTGCGCTCCCACAGCACGCGCGGCAGCACCATCGGGGTGCGGACCTCGGCATAGCCAAGGCGTCGCATGCGCCGCCGGATGTAATCCTCCAGCACCCGGTAGACCGCGTAGCCGCGCGGGTGCCAGAACACCATGCCGGGCGCGTCGTCCTGCAGGTGGTAGAGTTCGAGCCTGCTGCCCAGGCTCCGGTGATCGAGATCGTCCATGTGCTGTACTCCTTGGGTTGAGGGGCACGGCGGGGCGTTCTGCTGCACAATAGAAAAGGCCCCGTCGTCGCCGGCGGGGCCTTTGCTGGTGAATGCGGTGGTTGTTTACCGCGCGCGACCACAAGACCAACCGCCGGAGGCGGTGGTCGTCGTCGTGCTCTGGTTGTGGCGCATCGCGTTCATGCCGGCTTTATGCGTCCGTATCGCCGCGCGGTCAAGCCGCGATCGGCGCCGCCCGTCGGCGGTCAATCGCCGGTGCCGTGCTTCCAGTCGGCGCCGGTGCCGGCCAGGAGCTTTTCCAGCAGGATGCCGATGGGCCGGATCGGATCGCTGCCGTCCCAGGTGTCGGCCGCGTGCTTGATCATGCCGAACAGCGTGATGTACAGCGGGTCGTGCATCATCAGCTGCACCATCGTGCCTGGATGATCGATCGAATCCAGGTAGACGTGCCGGTTGCGGTTGGTCCGGGTGATGTCGACATAGGACTGGGTCACCTCGAACCGCCGCCCCTCCGCCTTCAGCGTCTTCACCACATCGTCCGGCTCCTCGGCCCACACGGCGATGTGCTGCAGGCCGCCTTCCGGTACCCGCTTCAGATAGTCCTTGTAGATGCTGGGCGCGTCCCCGTGCGGCTGGATCAGCTCGATCTGCTGGTCGCCCGAATAGGTGAAGGCGGGCGACAGCTCGAACTCATACGGCTTGCCGTAGTAGATGCCGGGGAGCTTCAGATGCTCGTCGACGTAGAACGGCCCGACGCCGATCTCGATCCAGTGTCTGGTGGCCTCGCGCATGTTGGGCACGACGTAGCCCTGCTGGATGACAGGCCCGAAAATCCGGCTCATGACAAACCTCCCGCCCGCCTTCCCCGGTTGGATCCGTTGGTGTGTTCGAAGGTTATCCATGCCGAATTCGTCGTGCAACCTCAAATAAAACGTTTGATTTGCAACTACACGCCGTGAACATGAAAGGCCCGTCGTCGCCGTCCACCCGGCGAAGCCCCTGGATTTTTCGGCCGGCTTTTCTATCGCGAGCGAATGTGACAATTGTCGCTTGTGATAGTCAGCGCGAATATCCTGCAATCGGCCGGAGATTGAATCATGCACGCGGAACATCTCGACCGCTGGACCCACTCTCACCGCTTCGAAACCGGCGGTGAAGCTGTTGCCGAGCGGCGGACGCGTATCGTCGTCGGCCTCACCCTGGCGATGATGGTCGTCGAGATCGCCGCGGGCGTGCTGTTCAACTCCATGGCGTTGCTGGCCGACGGCTGGCACATGGCGACCCACGCCGGCGCGCTCGGCATCGCCGCGTTCGCCTATGCCTATGCCCGCCGGCACGCGGACGACCCGCGCTTTGCCTTCGGCACCGGCAAGGTCGGCTCGCTCGCGGGCTTCGCCAGCGCGGTGGCGCTTGCCATCGTCGCGGCGCTGCTGATCTGGGAGTCCGCCACCCGGCTGCTGACAGTGCAGGTGATCGGCTTCGACCAGGCCCTGCCCGTCGCCGTACTGGGCCTGGTGGTCAACCTGGCCAGCGTGGCGATCCTGGGCGGCCATGGCCACGCGCGCAGCCCCGGGCACGATCATGGGCATGATCATGCCGGTCACGATCACGACCATTCCCACGATCACAACCTGCGGGCGGCCTACCTCCACGTCCTGGCGGACGCGCTCACCTCCGTGACCGCCATCGCCGCACTGTTGCTGGGCAAATATTTCGGCTGGTGGTGGGTCGACCCGCTGATGGGCATCGCCGGCGGCGCGGTCATCATGGTCTGGGCCTGGGGACTGATGCGCCAGGCCGGCGGCACGCTGGTCGACATCAGCGACGCGGGCCTGCGACGGGAAGTGATCGAGGCCATCGAAGCCGACGCCGACAACAAGGTGACCGACCTGCATCTATGGCGCGTCGGTCCCGGCCACTGGGCGGCGATCGTGTCGCTGGTCACCCACACCCCGCGCAACGTCGCGCATTACCGCGCGCTGCTGGCGCCGGTGCACGAGATCAGCCACCTGACGGTAGAGATTCAAACGTGCGAGGACTGACCCTAACCGTCCTGCACGACCAGCTGGCTCTGCTCGCCCAGGCCCTCGACGCCCAGCCTGATCCGCTGGCCGGGGCGCAGATAGGTCTCCGGCTTCATGCCCTGGCCGACGCCGGCCGGCGTGCCGGTGGTGATGATGTCGCCCGCGCGCAGGGTCATGAACCGGCTGAGATAGCTGACCAGGAACCGCACGCCGAAGATCATGTCGGCGGTGGTGCCGTTCTGGCGGCGCTCGCCGTCCACTTCCAGCCAGATGCGCAGGTTCTGCGGATCGGGGATTTCGTCGCGGGTTACCAGCCACGGGCCGATCGGGCCGAAATTGTCGCCCGACTTGCCCTTCACGAACTGGCCCTCCCGGTCCTTCTGGAATTCCCGCTCGGACACGTCGTTGACCACGCAATAGCCGGCCACATGCTCGAAGGCGTTGGCCTCGGCGATGTATTTCCCGGTGGTGCCGATGACGATGCCCAGTTCGGCCTCCCAATCGAGCTTGGTCGATCCGCGCGGCCGGATGACGTCGTCGTTTGGCCCGCAGATCGAGTAGACCGACTTGGTGAACAGCATGGGCTCGGTCGGCACCCGCGCGCCGGTCTCGGCCGCGTGGTCGCGGTAATTGAGGCCGATGGCGTGGAACATGCCGGTGCCGGCGACGCACGGGCCGATGCGCTGCTTGCCCGGCACCAGCGGCAGCGATTCCGCGTCCAGCGAGCGGATTTGCGCCAGGGCGCCGTCGGACAGGTTCGGCCCGTCCAGATCGCGGATCACACCCGACAGGTCGCGGATGGCGCCGTGCCGGTCGATGACCCCCGGCTTCTCCTGTCCCTTCGGGCCATAGCGCAGCAGCCGCACCGGATCAGCCCTTCAGCACGCAGCGGCCGTTGTTGATCACCATCACGTCGCGCTCCTTCAGCCGGCTGCGGTAGGACACCACGTTGCCGTCCACCCACATGTCGACGATCACCGTCTCGCCCGGATAGACCGGCGACGAGAACCGGGCGTCGAACGCGGTGATTTTCGTGTGGTCGTAGCCGCAGATGGTCTGCAGCACCGCCCGGCACGACACGCCGTAGGTGCACAGCCCGTGCAGGATCGGCTTCGGGAAGCCCGCCGCCGTCGCCACGTCCGGGTCGCAGTGCAGCGGGTTGCGGTCGCCCGACAGGCGGTAGAGCAGCGCCTGGTCCTCGCGGGTCGCCAGCTCGCAGGTGGCGTCCGGCTTGCGGTCGGGGATCGGATGGGTTTCGGCCGGCGCCGGGCCGTTCGGGCCGCCGAAGCCGCCGTCGCCGCGGGCGAAGATGCTGGACATGGACGTGGACACGGGCGCGCCGGTATCCTTCAGCCGGGTCTTGGTCTCCATGTAGATCACCGCGCCCTTGCCGGCACCCTTGTCGAGCGCCTCGGCGACACGCGCCTCGACCAGCAGGTCGGCTTTCCACGGCAGCGGCTGGTGCAGCGTGATCCGCTGCTCGCCGTGGACGACCATGGTGTAGTTGACGCCTTCCAGCAAATTGCCGCGCGCGCCGAACAGCGCCGCCATGGTCGGCACCGTCTTCAGGTTCTTCTCGTAGGTATAGAGCAGTTCCTGCGGATCGAGCGGCGCGCGGCCCATCCCCAGCCCAAGCGCATAGAGCATGCTCTCGCGGTCGCCGTAGGAATATTCGCCCTTGGCGGTGCGCGCCATGATCTGATCGTAAGTGAAAGCCATCGGTCCCGGTCCTCTCCCCAATGATGTGTGGCGGCATCCTAGGCCGGTTCGCGGAATGGCGACAAGTGTTCCCGGGTGGTAATGTCGCGGCGGGAATCGGGAGGGACCAACAATGGCTCTGAGAACGCCGCTGTGCGACATCCTCGGCATCGAGCATCCGGTGATGCTGGCCGGCATGGGCGGCGTGTCCTATGCGGAACTGTGCGCCGCGGTGTCCGAGGCGGGCGGCTTCGGCTCGCTGGGCATGGCCTCGGTGCCGCCCGACGGCATCCGCGACCAGATGCGCCGGGTGAAGGACCTCACCGACAAGCCGTTCGGCGTCGATCTGCTGGCCGCCATCCCGGAGTCGCTGACCCGATCCGTCGACATCATCATCGAGGAAGGTGCCAAGGCCTTCATCTCGGGCCTTGGCGTGCCATCGTCGATCATCGACGTGCTGCACCAGGCCGGCGTGGTAGTCATCCAGATGTGCGGCGCGGTCAAGCACGCGGTCAAGGGCGAGCAGGCCGGCGTCGACATCGTCATCGGCCAGGGCACCGAAGGCGGCGGCCACACCGGCCAGGTCGCCGGCATGGCGCTGATCCCGCAGATGGTCGAGGCGGTCAGGATCCCCGTGGTCGCCGCCGGCGCCATCACCGACGGGCGCGGCCTCGCGGCGGCGCTTGCGATGGGCGCACAGGGCGTGTGGATCGGCACCCGCTTCATCGCCTCGCGCGAGGCCCACGCCGCCATGGGCTACAAGCAGGCGATCATCGACGCGGCCGACACCGACACGGTCGTCTCCCGGTCCTATTCCGGCAAGCCCATGCGGGTGATCCGCAACGACTGGACCGCCGACTGGGAATCCCGCCCGCAGGACATCAGGCCGTTCGGCGAACAGGGCCGCGCCGCGCGCGACGCCGGCGTCATGCGACCGCTGATGGGCGATACCAGCGGCTATGACCGCGCCCGAGATGCGACAGCGGCAGGACAGGGCGCAGGCGCCATCCACGACATTCCTGCGGCGGGCGACATCGTCAGGGACGTGGTGGCGGAAGCCGAGGCAACCATCGCCCGCCTTTCCGGCATCGCCACCGGCCGCTATGCGCCGTCGCCGCGGCAGGGAACGCGACCAGCCTAGGCTTTCAGCGCCACAACGGCGGACAGACGTCCCGCCATCTCGCTCATGGGCCTTCTACCACTCCCCAGTGTTGCCCATGCTCGCCCACGGCTCGGCGGGCGGCAGCGACGGGCCCTTCTGCAGCAGCTCGATGGAGATGTTGTCGGGCGAGCGCACGAACGCCATGCGGCCGTCGCGCGGCGGGCGGTTGATGGTCACCCCCTTGTCCATCAGGTTTTGGCAAAGCGCATAGATGTCGTCCACCTCGTAGGCGAGGTGGCCGAAATTGCGGCCGCCGCCATAATCCTTTTCATCCCAGTTATAGGTCAGCTCGACCTGCGCGTCGGGCTGACCGGGCGGCGCCAGGAAGATCAACGTGAAGCGCCCCTGCGGCACTTCGTTGCGGCGCAGCTCCTCGAGCCCGAGCTTGTTCACAAAGAAATCGAGTGCCTTGTCGAGGTCGCCGACCCGGATCATCGTATGTAGGTAACGCATGTCTCTACCCCGCATTGAGTTCGCGGCCAGTATAGCGGATGATCGCGGCGGGCAACCATCCGCCATCGTTCGCGGAACAAGGGGGAAACCATGCTCTACGGTCTGATCGCAGCCGCCGTCGTCGTGCTGGTGCTTTACGTGCTCTACGTGAAGCTGATCACCCGTCGCAACAAGGCGCGCGAGGCGCTGTCGACCATCGACGTCCAGCTTCGCCAGCGCCATGATCTGATCCCCAACGTGGTCACCCTGGCGCAGAAGTTCATGACCCACGAGCGCGAGCTGCTGGAAAGCGTCGTCGCCGCCCGCAACCAGGCGCAGCTTCCATACCGGGCCGACGATCCGGGCGCCGTGCGCCGGCATCTCGAGGCCGAGTCGCAGCTCACCGCCGGCCTCGGGCGCCTGTTAGCCGTCGCCGAGAGCTATCCGGAGCTGCGGTCGTCCGACACCATCGTCACCGCCCAGCAGACCCTGAACGAGGTGGAGGGCCACATCTCGGCGGCCCGGCGCTTCTACAATTCGGCGGTCACCGAGCTGAACAATTCGGTGGAGATCTTCCCGTCCAGCCTGGTCGCCGGCATGGTCGGCGTGCAGAAGATGCCGTTCTACGAGGTCGAGGACACGGCTGCCCGCGCGCCGGTCAACGTCGCCGACTACATGAAGTAGGCGGCGCGCCGTGGCCGAGGATGCAGCGCCCTGGCTGACCGGGTTCGACGAGTTCCGCGACCGCGAGATCGAGCCCATGATCGGTGCGCTGGAGCGGGCCCGCCACGAGGCGCGGGGCGCGGCGCTGAAACGGGCATCGTGGCTGATCCCGCTGGCGCTGCTGGCTGTGGGCCTGGTCTACCTCTACCTGCCCGGCGACTTCCTCATCTTCGCCGTCTTCCTCGCGGTGGGCGGTAGCTGGGCCTGGATCCAGTACCCGATCATCCAGCACCAGAAGAACGTGAAGCAGACGCTGGTCACCCGGCTGTGCGGCTTCTTCGGCCTGGAATACTTCATGGAGCCGAAACGCGACCCGATTCCCGAGTTGCGCCGGGTCGGCCTGCTGCCCAGCCACAACAAGGAGTCCCGCGAGGACCAGGTCTCGGGCAGCTATGCCGGCGTGCGGCTGGCGCTGACCGACCTGCGCCTGCGCCAGGAAAGCGGCTCGGGCAAGGACAGGCGCGAGGTGACCGTGTTCGAGGGGCCGGTGTTCTGCTTCTCGTTCCCCAAGCGGTTCAACGGCACCACCATCATCAAGGCCGACGGTTCGCTGATCGGCAACTTCTTCGGCGGCATCGGCACGGGCGACCGCGAGCGCGTGACGCTGGAGGACCCGGCGTTCGAGAAGTGCTTCGAGGTCTATGGCACCGACCAGGTGGAAGCCCGCTACCTGCTCACGCCCGGCTTCATGCAGCGGCTCATGGACCTGCGCGAAAGCCTGGGCGACAGGATGCAGGCCGCGTTCAACGGCGACAGCCTCTACATCGTCGCCAACAACGGCCAGAACAAGTTCGAGGTGCAGGGCTATTCCGGCCAGGCGGTCAACGTGCAGCTCGACAAGTTCATCGCCGACATCGGCATCCTGTTCCGCGTCATCGAGACGCTGAACCTGGATTCGAAGACGCGGCTCTAGCGGGCCGGGCGATCGATCTGCAGAGCGCTGATTTCCCTGACGCGAAGGTTGCGCCGCCGACCGCCGAATCGTCGGTCGGCGCTCGCGCTCGAGCGCCTTGTCGGATAGGGTGGAACCATCATGAGCCTCATCTTCCCCAGCCCCACCGCCGGACTTTGCTTCCTGCTCGCATTCGCCGCGTGCAGCCCTGCCGTCTCCGCCGGGCCGTCGCACATCACGTCCGGCCAGGACCTGGCAATAAGCCGCTGCGGCGGCTGCCACGCGGTGGAGACGACCGGCGAAAGCCCGCTGGCCGGCGCGCCGCCGTTCCGCGCGCTGGCGCGCAACTATCCGGTGGAAAACCTCGAGGAAGCCCTCGCGGAGGGCATCTTCGCCGGCCATCCGGACATGCCGGACGATCCTTGGGAGCCCGCTGACATCCAGCGGTTGATCGCCTATCTGAAAACCATCCAGACACCCTAGACGTGCCGGGTTGCGCCGGCCCGACACACGGTGCAAATTTCAGCCAGAACGCGAAACAGGTGCCACCATGAACCGCCGCAAACTGCCATTTTCCAATGTCGAGATTTCCAGTCTGGGCCTGGGCTGCATGAGCATGTCTGCCGCCTATGGCACGCCGGACGAAGGCCAGGCCGAGCTCACCCTGCGGCGCGCCGTCGAGATGGGCGTCACCTTTCTCGATACCGCCAACGTCTACGGCATGGGCCACAACGAGGAATTGATCGGCCGCGTCCTCGGTCCGGTGCGCGGCCAGGTGCAGATCGGCACCAAGTTCGGCTTCGTGCCCGGCGACAAGGGCGCGCTGTCGGTCGACTGCCGGCCGGAGGTGGTTCGGGCCCGCTGCGAGGAAAGCCTCATGCGCCTCGGCACGGACTACATCGACCTGTATTACGCCCACCGCGTCGACCCCAACGTGCCCGTCGAGCACACCGTGGACGTCATGGGCGCGCTGGTGACCAGCGGCCTGGTGCGCGCCATCGGCCTGTGCGAGGTGAACTCGCAGACCCTGCGCCGCGCCCACCGCATCCATCCGATCTCGGCGGTGCAGTCCGAATACTCGCTGTGGAACCGCGAGCCCGAGGGCGGGATCATCGACACCTGCCGCGAGCTGGGCGTCGCCTTCATTCCGTTCAGCCCGCTGGGCCGCGGCATGCTGACCGGCACGCTGACCGAGGCGACCCGGTTCGCCAAGGGCGACGTGCGCTCGCTCCTGCCGCGCTTCAGCCAGGGCAATTTCGAGAAGAACCTGACGCTGGTTACCCGGCTGCGGCAGATCGCGCTGTCGAAGCACTGCACCCCGGCGCAGCTCGCCCTCGCCTGGGTGATGGCCAAGGGCGACGACATCACCCCGATCCCCGGCACCAAGCGGGTCGATATCCTGGAGGAGAACGTCAGCGCCCTCGACATCGTCATGGACAAGGACACCATGGCCCAGCTCGAGACGCTGTTCCCGGTCGGCGTCGCCGTCGGCGAGCGCTACCCGGACCAGATGAGCCGGCTGGCGCAGTCCGAGCGCCGATGAGGATCGAACAGCTTCACGACGCCATGAGGCTCGCGCTGGAGAAGGCGGGCGGCAAGACGCCGTTCGCCATCACCGGCAACAAGCCCACCGGCAGGCAGGCCGACGTCATCTTCCGCGCCGACGGCATCATCGCCGAGGTGCGGATGCTCTACGACGACCAGGCTGGCCAGGAGCAGTTCGTCTCCAGCCTCTACGACATGTACAACCGCTGGCTGTTCACCTACGAGACGCCGCTGGTGACCGGGCGCGGCAAGATCGACACCGCCGCGCTCCCCGCCGATTGCATCGAGCAGCTCAGGCGCGTCGCGACGCGGAACCTTCCGGCGGGGTTGATCACCGCCAACAAGCAGATCAAGCAGGCCAGGATCGACTTCAACATGCGGACGGCCCCCGGCCTGCTCGCCTACGTGCTGCCGCTCGGCGTGCCGATCGATCCGGCCATCGTGCTCTATTTCGTCTCGCGCGTGTTCGCGTCGTCGGACGAGTGGCCCGCCATCGACCACATCCTGCTGGCCACCTGCCGGGTCGACGAGATCGACCCCGATCACCGGCCGCCCTACTGGTCGATCATCACCCGCCAAGGCGTGGAGCCGTTGCCGGCGGCGTTAGAGGAGAGAATCCGGAACTCGTGGTTCGGCATCCTCAGCGCGCATTTCGACAAGGATATCAAGTACCAGGAAGTGCCGGCCTTCGAGGGTTTTGGCGTCTAAAGACCATCGTCATTCCCGTGCAAGAACGTGTAAAAGAATCAATCTGTCAAAATAAATCTTTGTCATCCCCGCGCACGCGGGGACCCAGATGGGGCAAGGGCAAGAACCATTGAACCGCTCCATCGAACGAAAAACTTTTTTCGTGGACGGAGCTCATGGCAATCAACTCGCTTTACGACCACCTGGGTTCCCGCGTGCGCGGGAATGACAGTATTTTATTGGATCTATTCACAGGCTGGCGCGCCGGAATAACGGCGACGGGAACCAACAAGCCCTTTACTCCTCCCGCACCTTGCCGCGCAGGCTCTTGACCCCCGCGCGCTTGGCCTTGTCCTGCCGCCGCTCCGCCTTCGCCGCCTTGCTTGGCCTGGTGGCTCGCCGCTTCACCGGCGGCACGGCCGCCTTGCGGATGAGGTCCAGCAGCCGTTCCAGCGCGTCGGCGCGGTTGCGTTCCTGGGTGCGGTGGCGCTGGGCGGTGATCACCAGCACGCCGTCCTGGGTCATCCGGCTGCCGGCCAGCGCGATCAGCCGCACGGCCACGTCGTTGGGCAGCGACGGCGACCGGCGCACGTCGAATCGGAGCTGCACCGCCGTCGCCACCTTGTTGACGTTCTGGCCGCCCGGCCCGCCGGCGCGAATGAAGCTCTCGTCGAGCTCGCCGTCGTCGATCGAAATCGAGTCGGTGACCGGAATCGCCGCCATGCCTATCCGGCGGCTTCGGCCAGCATCTGCGACATGCCGGTGTAGGAGCCTTCCAGCATTTTCGCTACCGCGGTCGCGTCGGCGCCGGGCACGGCTTCGAACTCGCCCGTCCAGTTCAGCCGGCAGCCGCCCGGCCGTTCGCTGACCACCACCGTCGCCCGGTACTTGCCCATGCCGATGGGTTGGCCGGCCACCAGCGTGTAGACCTGCGTGCGCGTGGCATGGTCCAGCGTGTCGAGCCGCTCGGCCATTGTGCCGATGCCGGGCAGGTTCAGGTGACGGGTCATGCCGACGCCCGGGCCGCCGGTGGTCTCGATGGTGCGCGCGGGATCCGAGCCGGTCCATTTCAGGAAGCCGGCGAAATCTGCCAGCACGGTCCAGACCTTGTCCGCCGGCACCGGCAGATCCTGTTCGACGTTCACGGTTCCCATCGGTCTCTCCCCAAAATGGCTGCGCCGCGGACGACCGTCCGCGGCGCGAAAACCATAACACTCGCCAGTGAGGTGGCGAAAGCTAGCGGATGTCGACGAGCCAGTGGTCGCCGGGCTTCCACAGCTCGTGCGCCCGCTTCAGCGACGTCCAGCGCTCGCGCATCTTGGGCGGCGGATCGCCATGGAGCTCGGTGAAGCAGCCATTGACCGAGCGCGTGTCGAAATAGGCCGCGTCCACATGATCGGCATGCAGCCGGCACGCGCATTCGAAGCCCATGTCCTGGAGGCGCTTGAACTCGCCCTCGAAGTCGCGAGCCAGGAAGGCGACGTGATGGAAACCTTCCTCGCCGCGCTTGTACATGTCGCGGTAGATCGACGGCTGCTCGTCATGCTGCTCGATGAACTGGATCATGATGTCGCCCAGGTAACCGAACGCATAGGACACGTCGGCTTCGATGGGCTTGCCGCGATATTCGAAGCTGTCGGTCTTGTGGTACGCCGCGATGCGGAACGGGCCGGCGCCGTAGAGCTCGCTCCACTTCTTGGCGTGCGCCTCAACGTCGTTGACGAAATAGGCCTGCTGGAACATCGGGTAACCGTTGCGTGGGTCAGCCATGATCGCCTCCTACAGGACCAGGAACGGGCTGTCGCCCGGACGCCACAGTTCGTGAGCGCGGTGCATGGCCATCCAGCGGCCCATCAGATGGGGCGGATCGCCGTGCAGTTCGGTGAAGCCGCCATTGACCGAGCGGGTGTCGAAATAGCAGGCGTCGACCTCGTCGGCGTAGAGCCGGCAGGCGCTTTCGAAGCCCATGTCCTGCCACCGCTTGAACTCGCCCTCGAAGTCATGGACCAGCGTGGCGACGTGGTGAAAGCCCTCCTCGCCCTTCTTGTACATGTCGCGGTAGATCGACGGCTTGTCGTCGTGCTGCTCGATGAACTGGATCATCATGTTGCCCAGGTATCCGAACGCATAGGAAACGTCGGCCTCGGTGTCGGTGCCGCGGTACTCGAACTTCACGGTCTTGTGGTGCGGCACCATTCGGAACGGACCGGCGCCGAACAGCCGGCTCCACTTCACGATCGACTCTTCCAGATCGTTGACCAGGTAGGCCTCCTGGAACAGCGGATAGGACTTGCGGAAATCGACCATGAATTCTCCCTCGTTGTGCCGGTGCCGGAGTCATGCGGCAAAACGGCGTCGAAGGGAAGAGGGAGAACCTTCAAGGGTGATTTTTTACCCGGCTACGGCAGTTCCACGGTCGCCGTTCCCTTGAGCGGCGGCTCGGTGCCGGGACGCTCCAGCCAGATGTCGCAGTCGGCGAGCCGCTTTCCCGCCTCCTCGCGCACGCCGGTCACCACGCCCTTGGCGGTGATATGGTCGCCGTCCAGCACCGCCATCGGGAAGGTCATGACCAGACGCCGGATCGCGCCGGGACCGGCCCAGTCGTGCAGCATGTTGATCATGTAGCTCAGGCCCAGCGGACCCTGGTTGATGGTGTGCTGGCCGAAACCGAGCGCCGCCACCGAATTCCGGTCCCAGTGCACGGGATTGGGATCGCGCAGGATGGCGGCCATGGTCCGCATCCGCTCGGGCCGCACGCTTTCCATCACCCAGTCGGGAATCCTGTCGCCTGCCTTGACGTTCACAGCACGCCCCTCCGGTAATGCCAGGTGATGGTGGTCCGCGCCGCCAGCGCGCCGTCGGGCTGGGCGACCTCGAACTGGAACTGGATGCGATCATAGGGCCGGTCGTTGCGCGACATGCGGCGATCGGCCGAGACGATCTTGCCCGAGATGCGGTAGGGCACGTCCTCCTTCAGCGGCGCGAACATTTCCCAGTCATAGCTCTCGATGCCGATGGAAAAGTCGGACTCGGCCTGTCCCAGGGCGAACATCTCGCCGATGGTGGTCTTGCTGCCCAGGATCGGCATGTGGAACAGCACGACGGGATGCACCATCCCATCGGGCAGCAGTTCGGCGCCGGTGCATTCGGTGAGCAGGAAGTTTTCCCAATGCTCGACCGTGTAGACGCCGCCAGGAAAGGCGTGGCCGACGATGGCACGGATTTCCTCTTCGGGCGGAATTGGCCTGGATGCGGTCATGATCTCCCCTTCGTGACGTGCTCCGACGTTAGACGCGCTCGCCCCGCCCGGTCAAACACGAAGAAAAAAATGCAGCCCTGATGATTTCCTTGGGGCGCGAACCACGCTAGGGTGTGCGGACTGAACGGGGAGGTTGGCAATGCCGATGACGGTGGAACGGAACTGCTTTTCGGGACTCGACGGGGTCTACGACCAGCTCAAGGCGCGCAAGCTGTGGCCGCTGACCTCGGTGCACGAAAAGGCGCTGCACCGCGAGGCGCCGCACTGGCACCCCTACAACAACCATGTGTTCCTGCTGGAGGGCACGGCCAGCTTCTTCGACGAGGATGCCGGCATCCGCTATGACCTGAACGGCGGCGACCTCTGCATCGTCCCCGCGAAGACCCTTCACGCGGCCGCCTCGGACGGCCCGATGGTGCTGATGGTCTGTTTCGACGAGCCGACGCCCATGTCGAAGATCAAGGCCAACCCGGCCGACGAGCCACGCTGAGACAACGAAAAAGGGCGCGCCGCGGCGCGCCCTTTCCAGTCCCGGCAAAGGCCGGGATCAATCCTGCTTCGACGTGACCTTCAGCGAGGTGACCTCGAACCGGCCCTTCTTCGACTCGTACTTGGCGCGGATCGAGGTACCCGGCGTCAGGTCGGCCTCGTTGACGTCATCGCCATAGTACAGTTCGATACCGTTCTTCAGGCGGATGACGTTGTTCTCGGCGTCGACCTTCTCGATGCGGCCGCGGATGTCGGCGGCTTGGGCGGCGCCAATGGTGGCGACGGCGAGGATGCCGGCGACGGCAAGAGACATAATCTTCTTCATTGTACTACCTTCCATGGGTACGTTGCTGGCGCGGTTTATAGCGAAGTGTAATGGCCATTCCACCCAGCATCGCTGCAACGCAGGTGTGCGTTTATGCGCCCGTGCATGTTTTCACACGGCCCGTGCGCGAACGCGCCGCCGCGACCGAAGACACGAAAAGTAACCGCGCGGCGTCACGGAACTGAAACAATCGGCTGCTAGACCGGCCACATGCTGGATCGCGTCGGCCTGATCTCCGCCCATCACTTCGACGGCCGCGGCAATGTGCGCCCGGTCGGCTGGGACGACCTGCCGGCGCTGCGGAATCAGGACGGATTCGTCTGGATCCACCTGCAGCAGAACGCGACCTACAGCAAGGAATGGCTGACCCGCGAAAGCGGGCTCGATCCCGTCGTCGTCGAGGGCCTGCTGGCGCGTCAGTCGCGACCGCGCTGCACCGAGTTCGTCGACGGCCTGTTGCTCGACCTGCGCGGCGTCAACCTGGATCCGACCTGTGAGGAGGAGATGGCGCCGCTCCATGTCTGGATCGAGGAACGGCGGCTGATCACCGCGCGGCTCCACCGCATCAAGGCGACCCGCGACATCCGCGACCAGCTCGCCGCCGGCCATGCGCCGTCGTCCATCGGCGAGCTGCTGGCGCGGCTGACCCACCGGTTGATCGAGCGGGTCGAGCCGGCGATCACCGCCATCGACGACGACATGGACATGCTCGAGCACGATATGGTCGAGGGCCGCGGCGCCGCCACCCGCGCCCGGCTGAACGGCCTGCGCCGGCGCGCCGTGGCGCTGCACCGCTATGTGGGACCGCAGCAGATGGCGCTTGCCCGCCTCGCCAACCAGCGGGTGCTCGACATGGACGACCATACCCGTGGACGGCTGCGCGACGTGGCCGACGACGCCAGCCGTTCGGTCGCCGACCTGGACGCCATCCGCGAGCGCGGCAAGCTGATCCACGAGGAGATGGAGGCCCGAGTCAGCGACCGGATGCAAGCCAACATGTACCTGCTGTCCATGGTCTCGGTGGTGTTTCTGCCGCTCACCCTGCTGACCGGCCTGTTAGGCATCAACGTCGCCGGCATTCCGGCGGCGGAAAGCCCGCACACCTTCTGGAGCGTCTGCCTGATCCTGCTGGTGCTGGGGATCGTCGAGGTCTGGTATCTGCGCCGGCGCTACCTGTCCTGACCGGCAGCGCTGGCGGCGTTCAGCACGCGCGACTGGAATCCCGCAGCGGAATTTGCCACTCTCGCGTTCGGGGACCTCAACGGGGACGCACGATGAACAAGATGGACTTTCCGGCCGCCCGCAGCTTCGCGCTCAATCCCGAGGCCAAGCCCGGCTCGCCCGAAGCGCTGGCGCCCTACCAGGACTACGGCGACCGCACCTATTCCACCGACCGCTACGTGTCGCGCGAATGGGCGCGCCGCGAGTGGGAGAACATGTGGACTCGCGTCTGGACCCTGGCGGGCGTCGCCAAGGACATTCCGGACGTGGGCGACTATTTCCGCTACGACCTGGGTCCCGAGAGCTTCATCGTCACCCGGCACGGCGCCGGCCCGAACGACATCTCGGCCTACTACAATGTCTGCCATCACCGCGGCAACCGGCTGGTGATGAGCGAATTCGGCCATGCCCGCTCGTTCAAGTGCGCCTTCCACTCATGGGAATGGAACCTGGACGGCACCCTGAAGAACATTCAGGACCGCGAGACCTTCCGCAACGCGGTGGTCGACGACAACCCGCCGCTGAGCCCGGTGCGCTGCGAGGTCTGGTCCGGCCTGGTGTTCATCAACATGGACATGGACGCCGCACCGCTGGTCGACTTCCTGGGCGAGGTCGCCGATCATCTGCAGCCGTTCCATTTCGAGAACATGCATGTGGTGAAGGACCTCGAGACCCAGTGGCCGTGCAACTGGAAGATCGGCCATGACGCCTTCATCGAGGTCTATCACGTCCACGCGGTGCACCCGGAGATCCTAACCTTCTTCAACGACCGCGAAGTGCAGTGGGACACCTATGCCAATGGCATGAGCCGCCAGCTGCTGAAGTTCGGCGAGGTCAGCCCCAAGCTGGACGACCACGAGACGCTGAACGACGGCCTCGCCTATCTGCTCTCCGAGGTCGAGGTCACGCCGGAGGACTTCGGCAAGCGGTCGCCCAACGACGCGCGCCGGGTGATCCAGCAAGCCAAGCGCAAATGGGCCGAGAAGCGGAGCATCGACTACAGCGAATTCACCGACAACCAGCTCACCGACGACTGGAACTACTCGTTCTTCCCCAACATCACCCTGAACGCCCATCCCGAGGGTCTGTTGATCCAGCGGTTCCGGCCGCACCGGTCCGACCCGGAGAAGATGACCTACGACCTGCTGGTGCTGATCCGACCGGTGGCCGACCCCAACTACAAGGTGCCCGCCTATATGGGCGTGGAGGACGGTACCGACCTGTCGGGCGAGACCCGGCCCGAGCGCATGCACATCGAGTACGGCGCCGAGGGTCTGGGCTACGTCATCAACCAGGATGCCAGCATGATGGGCTTTGTCCATCAGGGCGTGCAGTCACGCGGCTACCGGGGCGCCCGCTACTCCGACCAGGAGCAGCAGCTGCGCCACTGGCACAACGAACTGGAGCGCTATGTCAGGGGCGAGAAATAGGCCCGCCTAAGGCCGCGGCGTGATCTGCACGTCCAGCGTCTGCTGCTGGCCGCCGCGCAGGATGTCCAGCCGCACCGTCTGACCGGCCTGCAGTCGTTCCGCCTGATACTGCAGGTCCCTGGGCTGCGAGATCGCCTCGCCGTCGAACGCGATGATGATGTCGCCGCGCCGCAGGCCCGCCCGCTGCGCCGGACTGCCGAGGACGGCGTTCAGCACATAGGCGCCCTGGGTGCCCTCGGCGCCGAGCCGGTAGGCGGACTGCGGCGACACCGGCGCGATCTGCACGCCTAGCCAACCCGGTGCGCCGGACCGTGCATAGGGGCCGGCCATCTGCGGCGCGGTGCCGCCATAGCCGTCGCGCGCCGCGTCCTCGGTCAGGCTGCGCTGCTCGAGGCGCTGGTCGCCCTTGCCGGCGTCCTGCTCCATGCACTGGCGGTGCTCCTCGCGCTTGCGCTCGTATTCACGGAAGAAGTCGTCTGAGCACTGGCGGAACGCGGGGTTCGGCCGGCCGGGCTCGGCGCTTGCCCGCGCCGGGGCACAGGCCTCGTCGCGCGGCAGCATGGGATTGCCGGGTGGGCCGCGGAAGCGCTGCAACTCGGCCGCGACGCCGTCGCACGAACTGCTCACGCCCGCCTGGACATTAGCCGGGGCCGGTGCATGGGACCGCTGCGGCGCGGCGGGGCCGGCCGGCGGCGGATTGTAGGACGGCGCGCCGCGCGGCCCGGGCAGCGGCGTCGGCGCGGTGGTCGACCGCGTCGATGGATCATAGGCGCCGCCGGCGGCCGGGTCCGCATACGGATTCTCTTCCGGGTCGGCTCCCTCGTCCACAGGCGCGCCATAGCCGCCGTCGTCGCCCGGCGGCGCGAGACGTTCGCTGGACAAAGGCTGGGCATAGGCCGCTCCGGCGGCGAACAGGACCAGGGCGGCGATCACGATGGCGCGGCGAACCACGGGCAACCTCACTTAATCTGCAATTGGCGTCGTCGACTCGGGCGGTATCATTCCGCAGCCGTGCGGCCAATACCATCCGCCTGAAGAAGTGGGTATTCCCAACACGATCCGCACGCCGGTTGTGTTCCATACCGGCGCTCCCTACTGTTTCCACGGGGAACACGGGGACGGGCATGAACCGATATCGCATCGAGGCGACCACTTTCGGCGATCTGCTGCTCAAGGCCGCGGACCACTGGCCGGACAACGACGCCATCGTGTTCCCGGAAAGCCGCCGCACCTACAGGGAAACCGTCGCCAAGGCTTATGAGATCGCCCGGTCGCTGATCGCCCTGGGCGTGGCGCCCGGCCAGCATGTCGGCATCCTGATGCCCAACTGCATGCCCTATGTTGATCTGATCCTGGGTTGCGCGATGGCCGGCGTCGTCTCGGTGCCGATCAACGCCCGCTTCAAGGCCCACGAGATGGGCTATGTGATCGAGAACGCCGACCTGGTCGCGCTGTTCACCAGCGACCTGATCTCCGAATACGCCGATTTCGCCGCCGTGCTGGGCGACGCGTTCCCCGACCTGAAGCGCCAGCGCGACGCGCGTCGCCTCGACCTAGAAGGCGCGCCGCTGCTGAACACCGTCGTGATGTATGGCGGCGCCGCGCCGCAGGGTTTCATGGACTGGCGGGACTTCGAGGCGCTGAAGGACGGTGCGACCGAGGACGAGGTCGAGCGCCGGCGCATCGCCGTGGCGCTGAAGGACCCGTGCATCATGATGTACACATCCGGCACCACCGCGAACCCCAAGGGCTGCCCGATCTCCCACGAGCAGCTGGTGCGCAACGGCATCAACATGAACCGGGAAAAGTACCTGATGGGCCCGGATGACCGTATGTGGGACCCGCTGCCGCTGTTCCACATGTCGACTATCCTGCCCTTGGCCGCCCTGTTCGACGCCGGCGGCGCCTTCATCACCTCGACCCATTTCGAGGCGGGCAAGGCGCTGCGCCTCATCGAGGAAGAGAGGGCAACCGTCCTGTTCGCCGCCTTCCCGACCATCACCGCCGCGCTGGTCAACCATCCGGATTTCACGACCCGCGACCTGAGCCGGGTGAAGCGCATCAACAACGTGGCGCCGCCTGACCTGATGCGCCAGTTCCAGGCCGCCTTCCCGCAGGCCAGCCAGACCGCGGCCTACGGCCTGACCGAGGTGTGCGGCGTCGTCGCCTTCGGCCATCCCGACGACAGCGAGGATCACCGCACCCGTGCCTGCGGCACGCCGTTCCCGGGCATCGAGGTCCGCATCACCGATCCGGACACCGGCGCGGACATGCCGGACGGCGAGCGCGGCGAGATCGTCATCCGGGGCTACGCGGTGTTCGACGGCTACTACAAGGACCCGGTCAAGACCGCCGAGAGCTTCCGCGACGGCTGGTTCCGCACCGGCGACCTGGGAATGATGGACGACGCCGGCCAGATCTTCTTCCTCGGCCGCCTGAAGGACATGCTGAAGGTGGGCGGCGAGAACGTGGCCGCCGTGGAGATCGAATCCTTCATCTCCAACCATCCGGCGGTGAAGCTGGTGCAGGTGGTCGGCGTACCCGACCCGCGGCTCGTCGAAGTGGCCGCCGCCTTCATCGAGCTGCGCCCCGGCGCCCAGGCCACCGAGCAGGAGATCATCGAGTTCTGCAAGGGCAGGATCGCCAGCTTCAAGGTGCCGCGCCATGTGCGCTTCGTCACCGAGTGGCCCATGTCCTCGACCAAGATCCAGAAATACAAGCTGCGGGACGACTTCGTCGCCGACCAGGCGGCCGCGGAGTGAGCGCGCCCACGTCCGTCGCCGCCGACGCACCGTTTCCGCCGCTGTCGAGAGCCTGGCAGGCCGTCGGCGTGCTGGCGATCGCGACCGTGTTCGCGTTCGTCGACCGGCACCTGCTCTACATCCTGAGCGAGCCGGTCAAGCAGACCCTGGCCATCACCGACACTCAGATCAGCCTGCTCCAGGGCATGGCGTTCGTGGTGTTCTACGCCCTGTTCGGCCTGCCCATCGGCCGGCTGGTGGACCGCAGGAACCGGCGCAATATCGTCATCTACGGGGTGATCGCCTGGAGCGTGATGACGCTCGCGTGCGGTCTGGCGACCGATTTCTGGACGCTGTTCGCCGCCCGCGCCGGCGTCGGCATTGGCGAGGCGTGCCTGGCGCCCGCGGCGTTCTCCATGATCGCCGACTATTTCCGGCCGCGGCTGCGCGGGCGTGCCATGGCCTGCATCGTCATGTCGGTCACCCTGGGTTCCGGCTGCTCGTATCTGATCGGCGCCGGCATGGCCAAGCTCGTTCCGGGCGCCGAGCAGGTGGACCTGCCGCTGCTGGGCGCGACCTATGGCTGGCAGCTTACCTTCTACGTTTCGGCGCTTCCCGGCTTCCTGATCGCCATCCTGCTGCTGTTCATCGCCGAACCGGCGCGGCGCGAGACGGTGCTGCAGCCCGTCACCGAGGACACGCCAGTAGGCGGCGTCACGCTGTGGTCCTATGCGCGGCGCCACCGGGTCATCCTGTTCTGCCTGATGCTGGGCGCCGGGTTCGTCGCGATCGTGTCCTATGCCGTCGTCGCCTGGATGACCGCGCTTTATGTCCGGTACTTCGGCTTCACCGTCGCCACCATCGGCACGACCCTGGGCCTGATCAACATCATTGCCGGGCTTCCCGGCGGCATGGTCGGCGGCTATCTGAGCGACTACTTCGCCAATCGGGGCTCTCGCGGCGGCCGGTTCAACGTCATGGTCATCGGCATCGTGCTCGGCATTCCGGTGCTGGTCCTCTGGCCGACGGTGGACTCGGCGTTCGCCAGCCTTGCCTGCCTCGCCGGGCTGATGTTCATCATGCCGCTGATCGTCGCCAGCATCCCGAGTACGCTGCAGGCCATCGTGCCCAACCAGTTCCGCGGGCAACTGACCGCGTTCCTCTACCTGATCAACGGCATCTTCGGCGTGGCGCTGGGGCCGTTGCTGATCGCGCTGGGCACGGACTATCTGTTCGTCGAAGGCGGGCTGCGGCAGTCGCTTCTGGTGATCCTGCCCGGCATGATGACCATCGCGTGGCTGCTCGTGCTCATCGGCCGGCCGTTCTACGAGCGCGCCCGCCTCGAGCTGCCTGAATAGCGGTCAGATAGCGCGTGCCGCCAGGTTGGCGGTAAGGAACGCGCGCGGCAGGAAGGCCTGCTCGACGGCGTCGCCCACCACATGGACCGGAATGCCCAGCGCCTCGATTTCCGCGGCCAGCGCGTTGTTGGGCCGGTTCGGCGTCACCAGCACGACGGTCTCGGCGGAAACCGCCATGTCCGGCCAGCCCTCCAGCGATCCGACAACGGCATCGTCAGCGCCTATATCCTTGAGGTAGGCCTTGGTCATCAGCTTGAAGCGACCGTCCTTGTTCAGCCGCTCGAGGGCCGGGACGGCGACGCCGGACACCATCATGCCGGGCGCGAACATCTCCTTGGTGGTGACAAAGGTGACCTGCGCGCCCTTCTCGACCAGGAACTCGGCGGCGCCGATGGCCTCGTAGCCGCCGGTGTCGTCGAGCACCAGTGCGGTGCCGCCGACCTGATTATGGCGGCCGGTAAGCAGTTGCGCCGTGGAAACGACATGATTCTGACGCACTCCAGACACATTTAGGCCAGGTTTCGGGGCCTGTTTGCCGTCCATTCGCGGCGATGCGCCGGTGGCGAGGATCACCGCGTCCGGCCGGTGTTCATCGAGGTACTCCCGGTCGACCCAGGTGTTGAGCAGCACCCTCACCCCGCGCCGGTCCATCTCGTCCTCGAGCCAGTCGACCACGTCGCCGATGCCGGCATGCCGGGGCGCCAGCCGCGCCACCTGCACCGTGCCGCCCAGCCGGGATGCGGCCTCGGCGATGGTCACCCGGTGGCCGCGCAAGGCCGCCACCCGCGCCGCCTCCATGCCGGCCGGCCCGCCACCCACCACCAGCACATCCTTCGGCGGCGATGCGGGCGACAGGTCCTCGCCGAGAGTCAGCTCGCGGCCCGCGACCACGTTGACCGTGCACGCGATCCGCCCCTGCATCAGACCGCCGAGGCAGCCCTGGTTGCAGCCGATGCACGGCCTGATCTCGTGGCCGCGTCCCTCCAGCGTCTTGCGGACGATGTCCGGGTCGGCGATGTGGGCGCGGGTCATGCCGACCATGTCGGCGTCGCCGCGGGCGATGGCGTCGTCGACGTCCTGCAGGGTGCGGAACCGGCCGGTGACGAAGCGCGGAATGCGGTCCCTGGCCAGCCGCGTGACGGGCACGCTCATGTGCAGCTCGTAGCCGGTGTCCTCGTGCATGGCGCCGATGATCTTGTGGCCGCTGGACCCCGAGGCGCCGTGCGAGACGTCGAGGAAATCGATCAGGTCCTCCTGCAGCACCCGCGCGACGATCTGCTGGTGCTCCTCGACATTGAGCCAGCCCGGCGCGTTGTTGGGCCCGACGCGCAGGCCCATGGGGTATTTCGGCCCGACCATGGCGCGCACCGCCCGCAGGGTCTCCATCAACAGCCGCATGCGGTTCTCGAAGCTGCCGCCATACTCGTCGGTGCGGTGGTTGAACTTCTCGGAAATGAATTGCTGGAACAGGAAGTTGTGGGCGGCATGCACCTCGACGCCGTCCAGCCCGCCCTCGACCGCGCGCCGCGCCGCCTGGGCGAAGGCATCGACCACCTCGGCGATCTCCTCCCTGGTCATGGAATGGGAGGTCATGCCGGTCAGCGGGTTGACCAGGATCTCCGACGCCGACCAGGGCTGTGCCCATGGCGGCCCCTGCAGATAGCCCATGTGGTTGATCTGCGAGAACATCCGCATGCCATGCGGCTTGACCGCCTGCATGAGTTTCCGGTAGCGCGGGATGATGTCGTCGCTCCAGGCGTGCATGGTCATGGGACCGGTCTTGTGCACGCTGGAGGCCTCGGTGAGCGACAGGCCGACTCCGCCCCGCGCCCGTGCCTCGTGATAGGCGATCAGGTCGTCCGAAAGGTCGGCGCCCAGATTGGTGCCGTGAGCGGTGCGCAGCACCCGGTTCTTGATTTCCAGCCCGTTGATCACGAGAGGACTGAACACGTGTTCCAGCGCCATGGACGTTCCCCTGCAAGTCTCCCCGCGCATCATGGTGGTCGGCGCCAGTCCCGTCAAACGTGACTTTTCCGCCGCGACCCGGATGAGCAAAAGCAAAGTCCTTTCATTAAATCCTGATATGCCCCATATCTGGGGGAGCGCGGGGGCGATCGGCCGATCACCGGGCCTGAAGCCCTTGTGAGAGTTGGAGTATTCTTTCCCGCCAGACCGGCGGGCTGGCCGGCGTCCCTGCATATTCGTGGCGTCCGCCGATGGGGCTGGCACGGATTGCAAAAGGGCACGCAATCATCGATCTCGATCAAGGATAGCCTGCGCTATCTGCGCCGGCAGTTGCTCGTCTGCACGCCGCTCAACGTGCTCAACGCCTCGGTTCCGACCAACCGCATCGCCATCACCCGCAACATCGTCTACGGCCAGCACAAGCGGAAGCGGCTGGACGTCTACCGGCCGTCGGACATCCCCGGCCCGCTGCCGGTGGTGGTGTTCTTCTATGGCGGCAAATGGACGCAGGGGCACCGCGAGGACTATCTGTTCGCCGGCCAGGGGCTAGCGTCCATGGGCTACGTGGTCGTCGTGCCCGACTACCGGCTGTATCCGGAGGTGCGCTTTCCCGGCTTCATGCACGACGCCGCCGCCGCCGTGGTCTGGGCATCGAGATATGTTCACGACTACCGCGGCGACCCCGACCGCATCTTCCTCGTCGGGCACTCGGCGGGCGCCTTCATGGCCGCCAAGCTGGCGTTCAACCTGGAATATCTCGACCAGCGCGGCTATGACGCCCGCAAGCTGCGCGGCTTCGTCGGCCTGTCCGGTCCTTACGACTTCCTGCCCATGCTGAAAAAAGACCACGAGCTGAGCCAGGTGTTTCGCAACCACATCGATTCCGAACTGAGCCAGCCGATCACCTTTGCCCATTCGGAAGCGCCGCCGACGCTGCTGCTGAGCGGCGAGAACGATCCCATCGTCTGGCCGGTGAATTCCGAGAACCTGCAGGCCCGCCTCACCGAGCTGGGCGTGCACGCGGAATACAAGAGCTATCCCAACATCAGCCATGCCGGCACCGTGCTGGCGCTGGCGCACATGTTCCGCTGGCGCGCCGGCGTGGCCGAGGACGTCAACCGTTTCATCGACCAGTTCTCGCGCCACTGAGGCGGCACCCCGACAACCCGGTGTTCCCGGCGCCGCCGTCGTCCTACACTCCGCCCATGCTGGAATTGCGGGGCGTGGCGAAACGGTTCGGCGAGGCGCAGGCGGTCAAGCCGCTGTCGCTGACGATTCCCGAAGGCAAGACCACCGTGCTGATCGGCCCCAGCGGCTGCGGCAAGTCGACCCTGCTGCGGATGCTGATCGGCCTCGCGCCACCCGACGCAGGCGACGTGATGTTCGACGGCGCGCCGCTCTGGGGCCAACTCAGCGAAGCCCGGCGGCGCACCGGCTACGTCATTCAGGACGGCGGCCTGTTTCCGCACCTGACGGCGCGCGAAAACATCTGCCTGATGCCCGCCCATCTGGGTTGGACCGCCACAGCGCAGGCAGATCGGGTCGAGACGCTGGCCGCGCTCACCCGGTTTCCCGCCGGGCGCCTCGACGCCTGGCCGGCGGAACTGTCCGGCGGCCAGCGGCAGCGGGTGGCGATCATGCGGGCGCTGGCGCTCGATCCGGACGTGCTGCTGCTCGACGAGCCGCTGGCCGCGCTCGACCCGCTGATCCGGCGCGGATTGCAGGACGACCTGAGGGAAGTTTTCCGCGGCCTGGCCAAGACCATCGTGCTGGTGACCCACGACATGCATGAGGCGGCGTTCTTCGGCGACCGGATCGTGCTGATGCGCGACGGCTCGGTCATCCAGCAGGGCGTCCTTGCCGACCTGCTGGAGCATCCCGCCGATCCGTTCGTGACCGAGTTCATCCGCGCCCAGCGCAGCGAGCTGCCGTTATGAGGCGCCTGATGCTCGCGCTGATGCTGCTCGCCTGGCCGGCCCAGTCATGGGCCGCGACCGTCGGCTCCAAGGCATTCACCGAGGGTATCGTCCTGGGCGAGATCCTGACCGGCACGCTGAACGCAGCCGGCGTCGATGCCACGCACCGCGCCGGGCTGGGCGGCACGCGCATCGTCTACGAGGCGCTGAAGGGCGGCGATATCGACGCCTATGTGGATTATACCGGCACGATCTCGGGTGAAATCCTCGCGGGACGGCGGGCGTCGACCGACGAGACCATGCGCGCCGCACTGCGCGAGGACGGCATCGGCGTGACCGGGTCGCTGGGCTTCGAGAACACCTATGCCATCGCCATGCGGCGCGACCGGGCCGAGGCGCTGGGCATCGCGACGCTTTCCGACCTTCGCGCCCATCCCGGCCTGACGCTGGTGTTCAGCAACGAGTTCCTCTCCCGCGAGGACGGCTGGCCGCTGCTGCGTGGTCGCTACAGCCTGCCGCAGACCAACGCGCGCGGCATGGAGCACGAGCTGGCTTACCGGGCGATCGGCTCGGGCGCCATCGACGCCACCGACGTCTACACCACCGACGCCAACATTCCGGCCTACGGGCTGACCGTGCTGCGCGACGACCTGAAGGTGTTCCCGGAGTACCAGGCCGTGATCCTCTACCGGCTCGATCTGCCCGCCGGCGCCGTCGGCGCGCTGAAGCGCCTGGAAGGCCGCATCGATGTGGCGCGCATGCAGGCGATGAACGCCGGCGTCACCCTGCACGGCAAGACCGAGCAGGCGGTCGCCGCCGCATTCCTGCAGGATGGCTCCGGCACGGCGCCTCCCGCTGACGGCCTATGGCGCCGTCTCGCCCGCACCACCGCCGAGCATCTGACGCTGGTCGCGATCTCGCTGGGCGCGGCGATCATCGTCGCCGTGCCGCTGGGGATCCTCGCTTTCCGCCGTCCGCGCCTGGGCCAGGCGGTGCTGGCGGCGGCGGGCGTCGCCCAGACCATCCCGTCGCTGGCGCTGTTCGTGTTCATGATCCCGCTGGTCGGCATCGGCGGCCCGCCGGCGCTGATCGCGCTGTTCCTCTACAGCCTGCTGCCGATCATCCGGAACACCCATGCGGGCCTGAGCGGCATCCCGGCGTCGCTGCGGGAATCGGCCGAGGTGCTGGGCCTGCCGCGCGGTGTCGTCCTGCGGCGCATCGAGCTGCCGCTGGCCGCGCGGTCGATCATGGCGGGCATCAAGACCGCCGCCGTCATCAATGTCGGCACGGCGACGCTGGGCGCGCTGATCGGCGCCGGCGGCTACGGCCAGCCGATCCTGACCGGCATCCGCCTCGCCGACACCGGCCTGATCCTGGAGGGAGCGGTGCCCGCCGCCCTGCTGGCGCTCGTCACCCAAGGCCTTTTCGAGCTCGCCGAGCGCAGGCTTGTCCCCCGGGGATTGCGCTTGCCGCGTCAGGCACCGGATGCATAATCCGCGCCCATGACCGACGACGACAAATTCCAGCGCATGATCCGCAGCCAGAAATTCCTGGACCGCATCCCGCATATGAGCGCCATCGGCCTGCAACTGGTAGATTTCGCGCCCGGCGCGGTGACGGTCCGCCTGCCCTACAGCCTGGATCTGGTCGGCAACCCGGATACCGGCGTGCTGGCCGGCGGCGCCATCTCGGCGGTGCTCGACAATGTCTGCGGCTCGGCGGTGGTGGCCCGGGTCGAGAAGTCCGCCGCCTTCGCCACCCTCGACCTGCGCATCGACTACATGCGCCCGGCCGAGCCCGGCCGCGACGTGTTCGCCTTCGCCGAATGCTACAAGCTGACGCGGCTGATCGCCTTCGTGCGCGGCTTCGCCTATCACGACGACACGGCCAAGCCGATCGCCAACGCCACCGCCACCTTCATGTTCACCGGCCAGGGCAAGCTGGCGCAGGCCACGGACCCATGACCGGCTTCCGCGCCACCTTCGGGCACATGAAGCAGGCGGGCGACTTCTCCGGCCTGCCACTGGCGGTTCCCTATGCGAAATTCCTCGGCATCTCGCTTGCCGTGCAGGACGGCCGGGTCATCACCAGCATGGCTTATGCCGACAAGCTGATCGGCAACACGGCGCTGCCGGCGCTGCACGGCGGCACCATCGCCGCGCTGCTGGAACTGGCCGCCCTGTTCCAGATCGCCTACGAGATCGAGACCGAGGCGATGCCCAAGACCATCACCATCACCATCGACTACATGCGCTCCGGCGCCGCCCGCGACACCCATGCCCGCGCCTGGGCCACCCGCATCGGCCGCCGCGTAGCCAACGTCCGCGCCGAAGCCTGGCAGGACGACCCGTCGAAGCCCATCGCGGCGGCCAACGCCAATTTCCTGCTGGCGTAGCGCCACACCGCTGGGCGGTGGACGGCGTCAATTAAATGCACTGTCACCGTATTTTGGCACCGTATTTATGGCAAAATCACGGATGGTGAGAAATGTTCCCATGCGGTAAATAACAGCCACCTCAGTGAGTCGAACAGGAACACCCATGCCAGAAAATACCGTCGTGCGTTTCGTGAAGCGGCCCATGGGCTTCGTTGACGAAACCAGCTTCGCCGTCGAATCAGCGCCCATGCCGAAGCCGGCCGACGGCCAGATCCTGCTGCGCAACTTCTACCACTCGCTCGATCCCTATATGCGCCCGCGCATGACCGAGATGGACAGCTACACCCCGCCCTTCGAGGTCGGCCAGATCATGGACGGCGGCGGCATGGGCGTCGTCGTCGAGTCGCGCAACTCTGCCTATAAGCCCGGCGACGTGGTCATGGGCATGCTGCAGTGGGCGGAATACCAGGCCGCCGACACCGGTGGCTTCATGAGCAAGATCGAGCCCGGCGTCGCCCCGTGGAAGGACTATCTCGGCGTTCTCGGCGGCGCGTCGCTGACCGCCTATGTGGGCATGAAGCTGATCGGCGACCCCAAGCCGGGCGAGACGCTCTACGTCTCCGCCGCCTCGGGCGCCGTGGGCTCCATCGCCGCCCAGATGGGCAAGATCATGGGCTGCCGCGTGGTCGGTTCCGCCGGCACGGACGACAAGGTGGCCTGGCTGAAAGACGAGCTTGGCCTGGACGCCGCGTTCAACTACCGCACGGCCCAGAGCATGGACGCGGCCTTCAGCAAGCATTGCCCGGAAGGCATCGACATCGATTTCGAGAATGTCGGCGGCGCGACGCTGCAGGGCGTGCTCGATCACATCCGGCCGCACGGCCGCATCATCATGTGCGGCGCGATTTCCGAATACAACGAGGCCGGCCCGGGCCTGAAGCACATCTTCCGCATCGTCAGCCACAAGGTGCGGATGCAGGGCTTCATCGTCTCCGACCACTTCGACATGATGCCCGCCTTCGCCGCCGACATGGCTGGCTGGCTGAAGGACGGCAAGATCAAGTACCGGGAGACGGTGGTCGAGGGCATCGAGAACATGCCCAGGGCGCTGGTCGGCCTGTTCCGCGGCGAGAACTTCGGCAAGCTGATCGCCAAGGTCGGTCACGAACCAAACTGACGCCGGCCGGCCTCGCGGAAGCGGTGGCCAATCCTGAAACATGCAGTCATCAGCAAGGAAGAACGACATGTCCACGGCAAACAACCTGCCCATCAACCAGAAGTGGCTGCTGAAGCGTCATCCCGACGGGCTGGTGAAACCGGAAGACTTCGAGTTTGTCGAAGAACCGGCGCGGATACCGGGAAATGGCGAGGTGCTCGTCAGGACCGAGTACATCTCGGTCGACGCCTTCATCCGCACCTCGCTGAACAAGCAGGAGGGCTTCCACATGGCCGTGCCGCTGGGCGGCCTGGTCACGGCGCTCGCCGTGGGGCGCGTGATCGAGAGCAGCGCGCCGGGGCTCGCCGCGGGAGACGCCGTTTCGGGTCCGCTCGGCGCGCAGACCTATGGCACCTTCCCGGCCGCGATGCTGCAGAAGGTCGATGACCGCCTGCCGATCTCCACCTATCTCGGCGCGCTGGGCCTCACCACCGGCCTGACCGCCTATTTCGGCATCCTCGATGTCGGCCAGGTGAAGGCCGGCGAGACCGTGCTCGTCTCCGGCGCGGCGGGAGCGGTGGGTTCCATCGCGGGCCAGATCGCCAAGATCAAGGGCGCCAGGGTCATCGGCATCGCCGGCGGTCCGGACAAGGCCAGATTTCTGACCGAGACCCTGGGCTTCGACGCGGCGATCGACTACCGCAACGAAGACGTGGCCGCCCGGATCAAGGAGCTCGCGCCCGAGGGACTGGACGTGTTCTTCGACAATGTCGGCGGCGAAATCCTGGAGGCGGCGATCGCGAATATCCGCACCCGCGGCCGCGTCGCGATCTGCGGCGCGATTTCCCAGTACAACGACCAGCAGCATGTCAAGGGACCCAGCACCTATCTGAAGCTCGCGGAAAACTACGCCCGCATGGAGGGCTTCACCGTGCTGCATTTCGCCGAACGCTTCGCCGAGGCGGGCGCCGAACTCGCCGGCTGGCTCGCCTCGGGCCAACTGAAGATGCCCGAGCACATCGAGCCGGGGATCGAGAGCTTCCCCATCGCGCTCCAGAAGCTGTTCACCGGCGGAAACATGGGGAAAATGCTCGTCAAGCCGTGAAGCTTCGGCGAGACCTTCGGCAGGCTCATCGCCAAGGTCGGCCATGAGCCGAGCTGACGGCCTCGCACCCGGGTTAAGTGCAAGCTAGCCAATATTATCCTTGCAAATCTGGAATATAATTCCATAAATGCAAGGATGATTGATCGCCGCATTGCCCTTGTGCTGACCGAACGCCTTGCCAGCGCCCCTGCCGTCGCCCTGCTGGGTCCACGGCAGGTCGGCAAGACCACGCTCGCCCACTGGATCGGCGACCGGCAGCCTTCGCTGTATCTCGATCTGGAATCGGACGTGGACCGGGCGCGCCTTTCCGAGCCGGAGATGTACCTTGCCGGCCACGAGGACAGACTGGTGATCCTGGACGAGGTCCATCGCTTCCCGGGACTGTTCCAGACCTTGCGCGGCATCATCGACAAGGGAAAGCGCAAGGGGCTGCGTGCCGGCCGATTCCTGTTGCTGGGGTCCGCCTCGATGGACCTGCTTCGGCAATCGGGCGAAAGCCTCGCCGGCCGGATCAGCTATCTCGAACTGGGTCCGATCGACGGTCTGGAGGTCGCCGCCGACAGTTTGGAAAAGCTCTGGATTCGAGGCGGCTTTCCCGACAGCTTCCTTGCCGCGACGGACCGCCTTAGCCAGCGCTGGCGCCAGGACTTCATCCGCACCTATCTGGAGCGTGACGTCCCGATGCTGGGGCCGCGCATTCCCGCGGAGACGCTCCGGCGGTTCTGGACGATGCTCGCGCACCACCAATCGGGTTTGCTCAACGCGGCCGCGCTGGCGCGCGCGCTCGGCGTCGATGGCAAGACGATCGCCGCCTATCTCGACCTGCTGGTCGATCTGCTGCTGGTGCGCAGACTGCCACCGTGGCACGCCAATACGGGGAAGCGGCTGGTCAAGTCGCCGCGCGTCTATGTGCGCGACAGCGGCATCGTGCACACATTGCTGGGCCTCGCGAGCCACGAGGACGTCCTCGGCCACCCCGTCGCGGGCGCCACCTGGGAAGGCTTCGTCGTGGAAACGTTGATCGCCGCGGCGCCGGAGGGCACCAGCGCCCACTTCTATCGGACGGCGGCGGGCGCGGAAATCGACCTGTTGCTGACGCTTCCCCGAGGGGCGCTGTGGGCGATCGAGATCAAGCGAAGCCTTGTTCCGAAGCTGGAGCGGGGCTTTCACGAGGCTTGCGCGGACCTCGTTCCCAGCCGCCGCTTCGTCGTGTATCCCGGAAGGGAGAGCTATCCGCTCGACGGTGATGTCGAGGTCGCGCCCCTCCATGCCGTCGGCGGCGCGCTGCTGCGGGCCGCGCCGGCCGCGGACTGATCCTTATGCCTTGAGCAGCTCGTAGGCCGCGATCACGCTTTTGAAGCGCTCGGCGGCTTCCTCGTCGCCCGGGTTGGCATCGGGATGGTGCTTCTTGGCCAGGTCGCGGAAGGCGGCCTTGATCTCCGCCGCGTCGGCGGCGCCGTCGAGGCCAAGCACGTCGAGCGCGGCGTTGCGCTCGCGCTCTTCCTTGGTCACGCCGCTGGAGGTGTCGCGCCAGGTGCCGGCGTCGCGGAAGCCGCGTGCCTGCTTGATGTCCTCGTGCGCCATCCGCTCGGCTTCTTCCTGGGTCAGGCCCCTGAAGTAGTTCCAGTTGCGGTTGTAGGCACCGGCGTGCTCCTGGCAGAACCAGAACTTCTCCTCGGAATCGCGGAACTTGGGCGCGGGGCAGTCGCCGGCCTCGTTGCAGCCGTCCCAGTCGCACATGCGGACGGACACGGCTTCCTGCCGTGTATTGCCGTATCCGCCCCAGCGCGGAAAACCCCAACTCTTAGTGCGTGCCATGTCCGTCCGACTCATAGACCAATGAATTTACCATGATGTCGTGACAGCGGTGCAGCGCGGCAAGGTCATATCACCCCGCCCGACGACGGCACGTCCCGCCATTCCGGCCCGGTTCCCGGCTGCGACTCGGGCTCCGCTGGCGCCGGGTCGGCGGAGGGCGGCGATTCCAAGGAGGGCGCCGAGTCAGGCGCACTCGGCGTGTCGTCCTCGGCTTCGAGGGGTTCGGGCGCTTCCCATTCCTCCCTGGGCAGCAGGGCGTCGCGCGCATTCGATTCGACGATCAGCCCGAGCGCCTGGGCGCCCGACCGCGCACGGTCGGAAAGCTGGCCGGCGACCACCACGCCGCGCCACCTGATCTGCGGCGTCCGGTAGGCGGCGAGCGCGGCCGTCGTGCTGGCAAACCATTCGGTCCAGTGGATGCGGTCCGCCGGCATGGCCATGGCGAGACCGCCGTCGGCGGTGACCATGGCGAGGTTGGCGTCCATCTCCTCGAACCGGACGACGGGATGCACCGTCGCATGATAGGCACGCATCATCTCGACCGACCGCTGCATCAGCAGCGCGGCCAGGTTGGAATCGACGAGGCTGGCGCGGCGGATCACCGCCTGCCGGTTCATCACGCCTTGCATGCTCTCGAGCGCCATGACGATGATCGTCTCGTGGCGCGGCGTGAAATAGTCGTTGTCCATGAAGGCGTCGATTTCCCCGGTTTCCGCCCACATGGCCTCGAGCGCCTTGCGGTTGCGCATGCGCAGATCCTCGGGCGTCATGTCGCGCAGGATCTGGTTCGCCTGCCTTGTGTACTGGATGGCGCTCAACGCCCTGCCGGCGACGGCCGGCAGCGAGACCGGGATCATCGCGCCCTTGAACGCCAGACCGCCGGCGAAACTGGCATAGGCGACGTCGTTGATCTCTTTCTGCAGGGTGACGTTGGCGGAGTAGACGTCGACGCCGAGCTTGAACGCCAGCTTGCGCTTGAGCGCCGAATAGCCGAGCAACTCGGCCGGGTAGCTGTCCTCCTTGTCGCCCCGGCTGCCCGAGGCCATCTCGCCAAGCCGGCGGCCGAACTTCCACAGCGCAACGGGCACGCCCTTGACGGTCTCGACCGGCGCCTCGACCAGCGCCTTGACGCCCTTGTAGGGGCTCTTGGCGGCCGACGCGAAACCCGAGGCGAAGGCCCTGGTGCTCTTGATCCCGCGAAGCTGGGCGATGGCGCGGGTTTCGGCGACGTATTTTTCCAGCAGGTCCTGGGTCACCACGTCGTAGCCGCCATAGATGGTCGACAGCATGTAGCGGTTCGAGAAGCCCTGGGCGGTGACCTCGCCGATCACCTCGAACGCCTCGCCCCTTTGCAACTCCGGCGGCAGGAGCCGCGACGGCGGGAACGTCATCGGCGGCTCGAAATCCCCGGCGCGCGCCGATCGGGGCAGCATGCCGAGCAGCGGAGCGGCGGCCGCCGCCTTCAGCAACGTCCTGCGGTGCAGTTGTGGCCTCATGGCCCTTCTTATAGGGAGTGACCGGCGCCGTTGCCAAAAGAAACGGCGGGCCGAGGCCCGCCGTTGCATCAACCGGATGTGACCGGCGGATCAGGCCGCGTTGGGCGCCGCCGCGCGGATCTTCTCGTCGACGTAGTCCTCGAACTTGGCGAAGTTCGAGATGAACAGCTCGACCAGATGGCGGGCCTTGGCGTCGTAGGCTGCCTTGTCCGACCAGGTCTCGCGCGGGTTCAGGATTTCTGTCGGCACGCCGGCGCAGGCGGTCGGCACCTCGAAGCCGAAATTCGGATCGACGACCATCGGCGCGCCCTTGAGCGAGCCGTCCAGCGCGGCGTTCAGCAGCGCGCGGGTGACCTTGATCGGCATGCGCCTGCCGGTGCCGAACTCGCCGCCGGTCCAGCCGGTGTTGACCAGCCAGCAATCGACCTGGTGGTTGGCGATCTTGTCCTTCAGCAGGTTGCCGTAGACCGACGGATGGCGCGGCATGAACGGTGCGCCGAAGCAGGTCGAGAACGTCGCCTGCGGCTCGTTGCCCAGGCCCTTTTCGGTGCCGGCGACCTTGGCGGTGTAGCCCGACAGGAAGTGGTACATGGCCTGCTCGGGCGACAGCTTGGCGATCGGCGGCATGACGCCGAACGCGTCGCAGGTCAGCATGATGATGTTCGCCGGGTGGCCGGCGACGCCGGTGTCCGAGGCATTGGGGATGTAGGACAGCGGATAGGCGCCGCGGCTGTTCTCGGCCAGCGTGTCGTCGTCCAGGTCCAGCTCGCGGGTCGCCGGGTCCATCACCACGTTCTCGAGCACGGTGCCGAAGCGACGGGTGGTGGCGTAGATCTCGGGCTCGGCCTCGGCCGACAGCCGGATCATCTTGGCGTAGCAGCCGCCCTCGATGTTGAACAGCGAGGTGTTGCTCCAGCCGTGCTCGTCGTCGCCGATCAGGGTGCGCCTCGGGTCGGCCGACAGGGTGGTCTTGCCGGTGCCCGACAGGCCGAAGAAGATCGCCGCGTCGCCGGAATGGCCGACATTGGCCGAGCAGTGCATCGACATGACGTCCTTGCCCGGCAGGATGTAGTTGAGGATCGAGAACACCGACTTCTTCATCTCGCCGGCATAGGAGGTGCCGCAGATCAGCACCACGCCGCGGGTGAAGTCGAGCGCGATCACGGTTTCGGAGCGCACGCCGTGACGCGCCGGATCGGCCTTGAAGTCGGGCGCATGCAGGATGGTGAACTGGGGAACGAAGCCCGGCAGTTCGCCGGCGCGCGGTTCGATCAGCAGGTGGCGCAGGAACAGATTGTGCCAGGCATGCTGGTTGATCACGCGCACGTTCAGACGGTAGGCCGGATCGGCGCCCGCATAGAGGTCGGCGACGAACAGTTCCTGGGCGCCGAGATACTCGGTGATTTCCGCCTCGAGCCGGGCGAACGCCGCCGGCGACATCTCGGTGTTGTTGGCCCACCAGATGTTGGCTTCCGAGCCGGGTTCGCGGACGATGTACTTGTCCTTGGCGGAACGGCCGGTGTGCTGGCCGGTCTCGACGACGAGCGCGCCGCCCGCAGAAACCTTGCCTTCGCCGCGGCGGACCGCTTCCTCGAACAGGATCGCGGACTCGAGATTCCAGTTCACCGGGCGCCGGGGCCTGATGCCGTGTTTCTCCAAACCGAAACTGCTGACACGGGGGTTCGTGGTGCCCACGGGCCTATCTCCCAGAACTGTCATGACGAGTGGTGGATGCGTCGAACGCCGTTTTCAAAGGTCCGCCCCATTTCGCGAATGGGTATTGGCACAGACGCGTTTGGCTGGCAACGACAGAATTTACCGGATTGTGACACTAGCGTTCAAAGCCCTTATGACATGGACGCAACACGCGCGCGCTTGACCAGATCGACCAGCGCCGCGCGCGCCTCCTGAGAAGACTTAACGAACGTGTCGAAAGTGAGACGCAGGCGCCTGGTTCCATCGGCGATATCAAAGCCTTCCGGATCGATTCCGGTCATCCGCCAGTCGCCGGGCGCCGCGCCTTTCAGCACCGTCGCATAAAGCTCGACGGCATCGGCGTGGTCCTCGTTCATGTGCGAAACGATGCCGGATTCAGCGTCGGCGAGCGCCGTCCAGGCGGATTCGGGCAGCAGCAATTCCGCCGCGTCGATCCAGGCGATTCGCCCGAACCCGGCGATCAGATGCGCGCGCGCGACCGCGAAGCGCCACAGCCCGAAATCGGCGAAGCCGGCATAGCGTCCGGCGCCGGAATGCTGCGCAACAAACCGCGCCTTGAGGGCACCGTCATCGGACGGCCGCAGCGCGCCGAGCAGCGTCACCCGCGGGCCGTCGAGGCCGCCACCGCCGTCGACGAGCAGGCTTGCGGCGGGTGTTCGCCGCAGGTTCATGGTATGCTGCGCGAGATCGGAGATGAACACGACCGGCGCGCCGCCACCATCGGCCGCGATCTCCACCAGCGACACGTAGGGTGACCCATCTTCCATCAGCGTGCCCAGCGACGCGTGACGCGCCGACCGGATCAGGAACCGTGCCGCCTTTGCCGCATGAGAGGTATCTGGTTCCGCCGGCATGGTGAGGTCTCGCCCTGATGTGGTCACGATTGATTGCCAAGGTTGCAAAAACGCGCATAACGTCAAGATACAAGTCACTCGGAAACTGGGCTGTCCGAGCCACGGTTCGGATTGGGGAATAGCAATGGCGACAATCGCACTCGTTGATGACGACCGCAACATCCTGACCTCCGTGGGCATGGCGCTGGAGGCCGAGGGGCTGTCGGTGCGCACCTATTCGGACGGCGTGTCGGCGCTGGCGGCGCTGACCGCGCAGCCCGCCGACCTGGCGGTGCTGGACGTCAAGATGCCGCGGATGGACGGCATGGAGCTGCTGCAGAAGCTGCGCCGCGTCACCGACATGCCGGTGATCTTCCTCACCTCCAAGGACGAGGAGATCGACGAGGTGCTGGGCCTGAAGCTGGGCGCCGACGACTACATCCGCAAGCCGTTCTCGCAACGGCTGCTGATCGAGCGCATCCGCGCCATCCTGCGCCGCGCCGAGGGCCGCGCCGCCGCGCCGAGCAGCGACAAGGTCATGGTACGCGGCAAGCTGGTGATGGATCCGGGCCGCCACAGCTGCACCTGGGACGACCAGCCGGTCACCCTCACGGTCACGGAGTTCCTGATCCTGCAGGCGCTGGCGACCCGTCCGGGGCACGTCAAGACGCGGGACCAGCTGATGGACGCCGCCTATGACGACCAGGTCTATGTGGACGACCGCACCATCGACAGCCACATCAAGCGGCTGCGCAAGAAGTTCCGCGAGATCGACGACAGCTTCTCGGGCATCGAGACGCTGTACGGCATCGGCTATCGCTATGCCGAGGAGAAGGCCTGAGGCGAGCGGGCGCGGAGCCGGGCGGTGAACCTCCGCGAATCCTTCAGGCGACGCGCGAGCCGGCCCGCGGCGCCCGCGTCGACCTATTACCGGCTTCCCTTCTCCGGCCTGACCGGCCGCATCCTGGTCCTCAACGTCATCGGCCTTGCCGTCCTGGTCGGCGGCATCCTCTATGTCAACCAGTACCGCACCGGCCTGATCGAGACCCGGCTGACGGCGTTGCGCAGCCAGGCCGAGATGCTGGCCGGCGCCCTGGCGGAAACCGTCGACAGCGAGACCGAGACCGGCGCGCTGGAGCGCGAACGGGCCGCGTCGCTGCTGCGGCGCCTGTCCGCCGACCGGGCGGACCGGGTGCGGCTGTTCGAAATCGACGGCACGCTCGCCCTCGACACCCGCAAGCTCAACCCGTCGACCCAGGTGGTCACCATTCCGTTGCCGCCGCTCGGCCAGCGCGAGCAGATCAGCATGCCGCAGGCGTTGTGGGAGCAGTTCCGCGCCGTCTCGATCCGCGCCATGTCGTCGGACCCGAAATACCCGCTCTACGAGGAGCGCTACGACCAGACCGCCGCCGACTATCCCGAGGTGCTGAAGGCGCTGACCGGCCAGCCGGACCAGATGGTGCGCGTCAAGCCGGATCGCTCGCTGGTGCTGTCCGTGGCGGTCCCGGTCGAGCACTTCCGCCATGTGCTGGGCGCGCTGCTGGTCTCGGTGGAAACCACCGAGATCGAGGAAGTGGTGCGCCAGGAGCGGCTGGCGATCCTGGAGATATTCCTGGTCGCCCTGTCGGTCACCATGCTGCTGTCGTTCCTGCTGGCGGGCACCATCGCCCGGCCGGTGCAGCGGCTGGCCGCTTTCGCGCACACGGTCCGGCAGGGCCGCGGCAGGCAGGCCATCGTGCCGGATTTCTCCAGGCGCCGCGACGAGGTGGGCGACCTGTCCAGGGCGCTGCGCGACATGACCCAGGCGCTTTACCGGCGCATCGATACCATCGAGGGGTTCGCCGCCGATGTGGCCCATGAGGTCAAGAACCCGCTGACCTCGCTGCGCAGCGCCGTCGAGACCATGGAGCGGACGCAGAATCCGGACCACAAGGCCAAGCTCATGCACATCATCAAGCATGATGTCGACCGCCTGACCCGGCTGATCAGCGACATCTCCAACGCCTCGCGCCTCGACGCCGAGCTGCTGCGCGCCGACATGCAGGAAATCGACGTGCCGTCGATGATGCGCGAGATCATCGGCATCTACGCCACGCACGACGAGAAAGCCCTGACGGGCAAGGGCGGCCGGCGGCCGCGAATCGTGTTGGATGTGGAAGGCTATAACCTTGTGGTGTATGGAATCGAGAGCCACCTCGGACAGGTCATGCGCAACCTCATCGACAACGCCATTTCGTTCAGCCCGCCCGGGGGCGTGATCACCATCGGTGTCCGCCGCAACCGCGACACGCTGTTCATCACCGTCGACGACGAAGGCCCGGGCATTCCCGACGAGCGGCTCGACGAGATCTTCGAGCGCTTCTATTCCGAGCGGCCGGAGGAAGAGGGCTTCGGCAGCCATTCGGGTCTCGGCCTGAACATCTCGCGCCAGATCGTCGCCGTGCATGACGGCTCGGTCCGGGCCGAGAACCGCTACAGCCCCGAAGGACCGGTCGGTCCGCCCATGGGCGCCCGGTTCACCATCACGCTGCCCGCCGTGGGCCTGCAGCAGAAAACACCCAGGCCGGCGGACCGGACCTCGACCGAGATCGCATGAGCACCATCCACGCCACCTGCGTCGACATCGGCGGACTGGGCGTGCTGTTGCGCGGCCCGTCGGGTTCGGGCAAGTCGGACCTGGCGCTTCGGCTGATCGACGGCGGCGCGCAGCTCGTGGCCGACGACTACACCGTGCTCCAGATCCGCGGCGACCGGCTGATCGCCACCGCGCCCCAGAGCATCAAGGGAATGCTGGAGGTCCGCGGTATCGGTATCCTGCCCATGCCGGTGAAGCCCCGGACCGTCATCGGCCTGGTGGTCGATCTGGCGCCCGAGGCGGAGATCGAGCGCCTGCCCGACCCGGATGCGGCGGTCATCGACGGCGTCGTGATCGCGCGAATCCAGGTGGCGCCGTTCGAGGTGTCGGCGGCGGCCAAAGTCCGGCTCGCGGTGAAGGCGCACGCGCGGCAGGACGACGAGCTATGAGCGCGACCCCCGCCCGGACCCGGATCGTCCTGGTCACCGGGCTGTCGGGCGCGGGCCACAGCTCGACGCTGAAGGCGCTGGAGGACCTGGGCTACGAGGCGGTCGACAACGTGCCGTTCTCGCTGGTGCCCAACCTGGTCCAGCCCGCGGGCGACGACCCCGCCGATGAGGCCATCGGCGCGGTGGCCGTGGGCATCGACTGCCGTACCCGCGCGTTCAGCGCCGACCGGTTCGAGCGGCTGATGGCGACGCTGCGCGCCCGCGACGACCTCGACGCCAGGCTGATCTTCCTCGACGCCAGCGACCAGGTGCTCAACCGACGCTTCACCGAGACCCGCCGGCGCCATCCCATGGCCATGGACCGGCCGGTGCAGGACGGCATCGACCAGGAGCGCACATTGCTCGCGCCCATCCGCCAGTTCGCCGACGTGCTGGTCGACACCTCCGACCTTACCGGCCACGACCTGCGCCGGTTGATCCGCAAGCAGTTCGACCTGGCGACGCCGCACGGGATCGCCATCACCGTGACGTCGTTCTCGTTCCCGCGTGGATTGCCGCGCGATGCCGATACGGTGTTCGACGTGCGCTTCCTGCGCAATCCGCATTACGTGCCCGACCTGAAGCCGCTAACCGGGCGCGACGCCGGAGTCGCGGACTACATCCGACAGGACCCCGAGTTCGAGGGCTTCTTCCAGCGGGTGAGCGAGCTCATCCTCAGCCTGCTGCCGAGCTACGGCCGCGAGGGAAAAGCCTACCTGACCATTGCGTTTGGCTGCACCGGAGGAAGGCACAGATCGGTCTTCCTTGCCGAATGCCTCAGCAGCCTATTGCGCGACCGGGGCTTCGGCGTTACCACCGTGCACCGCGATGCCGACGTGGAGTTCTCGGGATCGTCGCCGTCTCGTCGTCAGGATAGCGATTAAATGATCGGGTTGGTTCTGGTTACCCATGGCCGTCTGGCCGAGGAATTCGTCGCCGCCATGGAGCATGTGGTGGGACCGCAGCGACAGGTCCAGGCGATTTCCATCGGACCCGAGGACGACATGGAGCGCCGCCGCAAGGATATCCTGGACGCCGTCGCATCGGTGGATTCGGGCAAGGGCGTCGTCCTGCTCACCGACATGTTCGGCGGCACGCCGTCCAATCTCGCCATCTCGATCATGGACAAGGCCAAGGTCGAGGTCATCGCCGGCATCAATCTGCCCATGCTGATCAAGCTGGCCAGCGTGCGCATTTCCAGCTCGCTGGAGGACGCTGTTGCCTCGGCCCAGGAATCCGGGCGAAAATACATCAATGTCGCCTCCAAGCTGTTGACGGGTAAGGACTGAGTGCCGGGGGAACCTCCTCACAAGAAGGTGACGATCACCAACCGCCGCGGGCTGCACGCCCGCGCGTCGGCCAAGTTCGTCAATCTGGCCGCCCAGTTCGAGGCCACCGTGCACGTCACCGGCCCCAATGACGGCGAGAAGGTCGTCGGCACCTCGATCATGGGGTTGATGATGCTGGCGGCCGGTCCGGGCTCCAGCATCTGCATCGAGGCCAGCGGCCCGCAGGCGGACGAAGCGGTCAACGCCCTGGCATCATTGGTGGAAGCCAAGTTCGACGAGGACTGAGACCGCCGGCGAAATATATATAGAAATATATAAGGATATCTTTATACTTGCCGCCGCACCGGACCTTGGGGTCCGACCACATGCTATGGCAGGACACCGATGAACGCGTTTTCCGATTTCAAAGTCGCCGATATGTCGCTGGCTCCGTGGGGCCGCCGCGAGATCACCATTGCCGAGACCGAGATGCCGGGCCTGATGGCGCTGCGCCAGGAATACGGCGCCAGCCAGCCGCTGGCGGGTGCGCGGATCGCCGGCTGCCTGCACATGACCATCCAGACCGCCGTGCTGATCGAGACGCTGACGGCGTTGGGCGCCGAGATCCGCTGGAGCTCGTGCAACATCTTCTCGACCCAGGACCAGGCCGCCGCCGCCATCGCCGCCTCGGGCGTGCCGGTGTTCGCGTGGAAGGGCCTGACCGAGCCCGAATTCGACTGGTGCATCGAGCAGACCATCCTGGGTCCCGACGGCTGGCGCCCGAACATGATCCTCGATGACGGCGGCGACCTGACCGCCATGATGATGAACAGGTTCCCCGAACTGATGCTCGAAGTCCGCGGCATCTCGGAGGAGACCACCACGGGCGTGCTGCGCCTCTACCAGATCGAGAAGCAGGGCGGACTTCCCGTCCCCTGCATCAACGTCAACGATTCCGTCACCAAGTCCAAGTTCGACAACCTCTATGGTTGCCGCGAGAGCCTGATCGACGGCATCAAGCGCGCCACCGACGTCATGCTGGCCGGCAAGGTCGCCGTGGTCGCCGGCTATGGCGACGTGGGCAAGGGCTGCGCGGCCAGTCTGCGCGGCCAGGGCGCCCGCGTGATGATCACCGAGATCGATCCGATCTGCGCGCTGCAGGCGGCCATGGAAGGCTACCAGGTCGTGACCATGGACGAGGCCGCCTCGATCGGCGACATCTTCGTCACCGCGACCGGCAACATCGACATCATCACCCTCGACCACATGCACGAGATGAAGGACCGGGCGATCGTCTGCAACATCGGCCACTTCGACAGCGAGATCCAGGTGGCGCGCCTGCACAACTACTCGTGGCACGAGGTGAAGCCGCAGGTCGACGAGATCGAGTTCCCCAACGGCAAGCGCATCATCCTGCTGGCCAAGGGCCGCCTGGTGAATCTGGGCTGCGCCACGGGCCACCCCAGCTTCGTCATGAGCACCTCGTTCACCAACCAGGTGATCGCCCAGATCGAGCTGTGGCAGAACCACGAGAACTACGAGAAGAAGGTCTATGTGCTGCCCAAGCACCTGGACGAGAAGGTCGCCCGCCTGCACCTGGCGCGGCTCAACGCCAAGCTGACCGTGCTGAAGCCCGACCAGGCTTCGTATATCGGCGTGACGCCGAACGGCCCGTACAAGGCGGACCATTACCGCTACTGAGTTTTTCAAGCATTGGATGAGGGCTACGTTTCTCGGGGACGATGTCTTGGCATTCGTTCCCGTGAGTCCTTTCCGCTTAGCGAGACCGTTTGAAAGCAATGAGGCGGAACACGATCGCGCCTACTAAGCCGGGCAAGCCATAAAGGGCGATGCCCGGGAGCGCCTCCGTCCACGGCGGACGTGACGGCAACTCGTTGAGCACGGCCAATAGGGCCATCGGCGCCGCACCGAGCACGAACCCTAGGATGCAGGCCGACCAACCGTTCACCCAGCGCCAGCCATATCGCCTGAAGCCGCTCAGGATCGGCGCCACGATTACAAGCTCGACGACAATGCAGACCGGAATCCCGAGCATGAACAGCCAAGGGATCAGAAGGAGACTTCGGACCAGGTTGAACTCGCCGCGGGCAACTTGAGCAAGATTAAGGCAGAACCATAGCGCCGCGATAACCGCCACCGGGCTTACCAAATAGGCCCGTGCCACCGATCCCTCCCGAAGGACGAGGCGTCCGGTCTTTGGCGCTCCAAGCATCTTGGCCTCGCTCCTGGATATCCCGGATACGAATTTGCCCAGAGGGCCGCCGCGATTCAAGCAGCAAGCATGACGCCAAGCCATCCAACCGTTCCCGGCCTCAGCCTGCAAGCGTCTGTGGGGCACCCCATGTCGCGCGGGGGTTGTCATTTTGGGCTCCATCCTCAATAACCTCGTCATCCCCGCGCACGCGGGGACCCAGTTCTTCGTAGGGCCGAGTCCCTCATGACGGCTGGCGCCCCTTCCCCATCTGGGTTCCCGCGTGCGCGGGAATGACGACTTTTGGAAGTGCGTGCGTCGTTGGAAATCTTCACCCTCGACCTGCCCGACATCGACACCACCGCCCGGATCGCGCGCATGCTCGCGCCGCTGCTCCGCGCCGGCGACGTCGTCGCGCTGGAAGGCGACCTGGGCGCCGGCAAGACCGCCTTCGCGCGGTTCCTGATCCAGGCGCTCGGCGTCGAGGATGAAGTGCCCAGCCCCACCTTCACGCTGGTGCAGACCTATCCGGTCGAAGGCCGGGATTTCGACGCCGTCTGGCACTTCGACCTCTACCGCATCGAGAACCCGGACGAGATCGACGAACTAGGCATGGACGAGGCGTTCGAGACCGGCGTGACCCTGATCGAGTGGCCGGGGCGCATGGGGGCGCGCCTGCCCGCCGACAGGCTTTCCATCGGGCTGGGTTTGGTGGAGGATCGGCGCAGCATGACCCTGTCCGGCGGCCCGTCATGGACCAGCCGCCTCCAGCAAATCGGAGAGTCTCTGAGTTGAGCCGCGAAGCCGAGATCGACGCGTTCCTGGGACGAGTCTGGAAACCGGGCGCGCCGTGGCGGCCGCTGGCCGCCGACGCCTCGTTCCGCCGCTATTTCCGCGTCGACGGCGAGCCGCCGACGGTGCTGATGGACGCGCCGCCCGACAAGGAGGACGTGCGCCCCTTCATGGCGATCGGCGAATATCTGGTGGAGAACGGCTTCAGCGCGCCGCGGCTGATCGCCGCCGACATCGCCGAGGGTTTCCTGCTGCTGGAGGATCTGGGCGACGACACCTTCACAAGGCTGATCGCCCGCGATTCCGGGCTGGAGCGGGCGCTGTACGAAGGCGCCGTCGACGTGCTGGTCGAGCTGCACCGCATCGCGCCGCCGAAATACTTGCCGGTGCGCGGCGCGGCGCCCTTCGAGCTGCCGCTGTACGACGACGACGCGCTGACCCGCGAGGTGCTGCTGTTCCCCGACTGGTACATGCCGGCGCGCGCCGGCCATCCGACGCCGCCCGACGCCGGCGCCGAGTTCGAGGCGCTGTGGCGGTCGGTGTTTCCGCTGGTGCGCGCGGGCGCCGAGACGCTGGTGCTGCTTGACTACCACGCCGACAATCTCATGGCCCTGCCCGGTCGCCACGGCGCCGGCGCCATCGGCCTGCTCGACTTCCAGGACGGCAGGGTCGGCCCCGCCGCCTACGACATGGTCTCGCTGCTGCAGGACTGCCGGCGCGACGTGCCGCGCGGCCTGGAAGAGGCCATGCTGGAGCGCTACCTGTCGGCGCGGCCCGAGATGGACCGCGAGGCGTTCATGACCGCCTATTGGGTGCTGGGCGCCCAGCGCAACACCAAGATCATCGGCATCTTCACCCGGCTGTGGAAGCGCGACGGCAAGCCGCGCTACCCGAAAATGATCCCGAATGTCTGGAGCCTGCTGGAGCGCGGCCTGGAGCATCCGGAACTGGACGACCTGAAGCTGTGGTTCGACGCCTACTGCCCGAAGGACCAGCGCCGCCTGGCGCTGCCGGGAGAACCGCGGTGACCGCCGTGCCGCAACGGGCCATGGTAATGGCCGCCGGCCTCGGCCTGCGCATGCGCCCGCTGACCGAGAACAAGCCCAAGGCGCTGATCGACGTGGGCGGCAAGACGCTGGTCGACTGGGCGCTCGACGCCCTCGCCCAGGCCGAAGTGCTCGAGGCCGTCGTCAACCATCACTATCTGGGCGGCCAGGTGATCGACCATCTGGCCAGGCGGCCCGCCGCGCCGCGCATCACCCTGTCCGACGAGACCGACCTGCTGCTCGAAACCGGCGGCGGCGTGGTGAAGGCGCTGCCGCTGCTGGGCGACGCGCCGTTCTACGTCATCAACGCCGACGTGGTCTGGACCGACGGCCGCGGCGATACGCTCAGGCGCATGGCCGCCGCGTGGGACCCGGAGCGCATGGACGCGCTGCTGCTGGTGGCGCCCAAGACCCGCGCCATCGGCTTCGACGGGCCGGGCGACTTCTTCCTGGAGCCGGACGGCCAGCTCCGCCGCCGCGCGCCCGCGCCGGAATCGCCCTGGGTCTATTGCGGGGTCCAGATCGTGGCGCCGCGCCTGTTCCGCGACCCGCCGGCAGGCCCGTTCTCGACCAACGTCGTCTGGGACCGCGCCAAAGCCGAAGGCCGCCTGTTCGGCATCGAGCACGACGGCTGGTGGCTGCACATCGGCAGCCCCGACGGCCGCGACAAGGCGGAAGCATTCCTGCGCGAGCTTTGCCATAGTGAGGCATGAGCGGCTGCTGCTTCGCTTCTTTTGATGTGTCATCCCGGCGAAAGCCGGGACCCAGTCTTGATGCAGGCATAATCCCGTCCGTGTCCCTGAGCTTGTCGAAGGGCACTTGCACGAGCCCCGGTGCAAGGCCCTTCGACAAGCTCAGGGACACGGTGAATGTGGTGCATTGCACCCTGGGTCCCGGCTTTCGCCGGGATGACAGCGAAAATTGTGGGGTCGGCACCCCATGACCCGGCCCGCCATCTTCACCATCCCGCCCGGCACCTCGTTCGTCGACGCGCTGGCGCGCGGGCTGATGGAGCGCTACGGAGCCGACCCGCTGTCGCTGGCTCGGGTGCGCGTGGTGCTGCCGACGCGGCGCGCGGCGCGGACATTGCGCGAGGCGTTCCTGCGGCTGACGGACGGCAAGGCGCTGATCCTGCCGGTGATGCAGCCGCTGGGCGACGTCGACGAGGGCGAGCTGTCGATCGTCGGCGACGGCGCCGACGCGCTCGGCATCCCGCCCGCCATCCCGGCGCTGGAGCGCACCCTGCTGCTGTCGCGGCTGGTGCGGGACTGGGTTCGGCTGACGCGCGGCGAGGACGCCGATGACCCGGCGCAGCATTTCCGTCTCGCCGCCGAGCTGGGCCGGTTCATCGACCAGGTGCATACCGAAGGCTGCGACCTGGCAAATCTGCGCGCGCTGGTGCCGGACGAGTTCGCCGCCCATTGGCAGATCACCATCGAGTTCCTCGGCATCGTCATCGACCAGTGGCCCCGCGTGCTGGCCGAGCACGGCACCATGGACCCGGCCCAGCGCCGCGACCGGCTGCTGCGGCTGCTGGCCGAGCGATGGACGGCGAACCCGCCGGGGACGCCGGTGATCGCGGCGGGCTCCACCGGCTCGATCCCGGCCAGCGCCGAGCTGATCGACGTCGTCGCACGGCTGCCGCGGGGCGCCGTGGTGCTGCCGGGCTTCCAGACCGGCATGGACGACGAGAGCTGGGCTGCGCTGGCGCCGAGCCATCCGCAATTCGGCATGAAGCAGCTTCTCGGCCGCATGGCCGTGGACCGCGCCGAGGTCGAGCATTGGCCGGGAGCGGCGGACATGCCGTCGCCCCGCGCCCTGCTGCTCAACGAGGCCATGCGCCCGGCCGAAACCACGGCCGCCTGGCAGGACCTGAGCGTCGACCTGAGGGACGCGCTGTCCGGGCTCTACCGCATCGACGCGCCGAGCCCGCAGGAGGAGGCGGGCGCCATCGCCGTCATCCTGCGCGAGGCGCTGGAGACGCCGGGACGGACCGCGGCGCTGGTCACGCCCGACCGCGACCTGGCCCGACGGGTCGCGGCGGCGCTGCGCCGCTGGGACATCGCCATCGACGATTCGGCGGGCACGCCGCTGCCGCAGACCCAGGCCGCCGCGTTTCTGCGCCTCACCGCCGACATGGCGCTGAACGACGCCGCGCCCGTACCGCTGCTCGCCGCGCTGAAACACCCGCTGGCGGCGGGCGGACTGGAGCCCGGACCGTTCCGGAACCGGGTACGGCAGTTGGAACGCGCCGTGCTGCGCGGTCCCCGGCCCGCGCCGGGCCTCGACGGCCTGGGCCGGGCGCTCGCCACCGCCGATCCGGCGGTGCAACCGGCGCTGATCGCGTGGTGGAACGATCTGGCCGCCGTCATCGAGCCGTTCATGTCTCTGTTCGAGCAGGGCGAGATTGCTTTACCCGACCTGATCCGCGCCCATGTCCGGATGGCCGAGGCGCTGGCCGCGACCGCCGACGAGACCGGCGCCGCGCGGCTGTGGGTCGAGGAAGCGGGCGAGGCCGCCGCCGAGTTTCTCGAGGAATTCATCCACACCGCCGAAGGCACGGCGGTCGGGGCACGCCACTATCCGGCCTTGCTCGACGCCGCGATGCAGGACCAGGTCGTGCGTCCCGCCTATGGACGGCATCCGCGCCTCGCCATCCTGGGGCCGCTGGAGGCGCGGCTGCACCATGCCGACGTGATGATCCTGGGCGGCCTGAACGAAGGCACCTGGCCGCCGCAGGCGTCGGCTGATCCGTGGATGAGCCGGCCCATGAAGCAACGCTTCGGCCTGCCGCCGCCGGAGCGGCGCATCGGCCTGTCGGCCCACGATTTCGTGCAGGGCACCGCCGCGCCGCTGGTTTACCTGACGCGGGCGGAGAAGGTCGGCGGCGCACCGACTTTGCCGTCGCGCTGGCTGCTGCGGCTCGACGCGCTGGTCGGGCACGACAACTGGCCGCGCCCGCCGCATCTGGCGTGGCACCGGCAGCTCGACCATGTGGACCGGCCGACGCCGCTGGCGCCGCCCGCGCCGGCGCCGCCGCTGTCGGCCCGGCCGCGCAAGCTGTCGGTCACCCGGATCGAGAACTGGCTGCGCGACCCCTATGCGCTCTATGCAAGGGACATCCTCGGCCTGCGGGTGATGGATCCGCTCGACGCCGACGCGGGCGCCGCCGACCGAGGCAATTTCATCCACCAGGCGCTGCACCACTATCTCGAAGCCCATCCGGGCGCGCCGCCGCCCGACGCGCTGGAGCGGCTGCGGGCGTTCGGGCAAGCCGCGTTCGGCGCGGTGCTCGAGAAGCCGCTGGTCCGCGCCTTCTGGTGGCCGCGCTTCGAGCAGATCGCCGCCTGGTTCCTCGACCGTCAGCGCGAGCGCGTCGGGCTCGCCGTACCCGCCAAGCTGGAGCATTCGGGCGCCCTCGTCGTGGGCGGGCTGCCCGGCGGCGACTTCACCCTGACCGCCAAGGCCGACCGCATCGACCTTCTCGCCGACGGGCGGCTGGAGATCATCGACTACAAGACCGGCCGCGAGCCCAGCCGCGACCGGATACTGGCGGGCTACGCGGCCCAGATGCCGCTGGAGGCGGTGATGGCGAAGGCGGGCGCGTTCCCCGGCCTCGCCGCCGCCGGTGTGGCCGAGCTGGCCTGGTGGATGCTGAAGGGCGACGCCCGCTTCAACGAGATCAAGCAGGCCACGGCGATCCTGAAGGGCGAGCCGACGCTGGACGCGCTGGCCGCCGACGCCGAGGCGGGCTTGCGCCGCCTGATTACCGCGTTCGACGATCCCGCCGTGCCCTATGTGTCCCACCCCAACCCGCAGGAAGTCGGTTTCGGCGACTACGACCATTTGGCGCGCGTCAAGGAGTGGGGCGAATGACCGCCGAACAGGACCGCGCCGCCAATCCGGGTGTCTCGGCGTGGGTCGGCGCCTCGGCCGGCACCGGCAAGACCCACATGCTGACCAACCGGGTGCTGCGCCTCCTGCTGGCCGACGCGCGGCCACAGGGCATCCTGTGCCTCACCTTCACCCGGGCCGCCGCCGCCGAGATGGCCAACCGCGTCAACGCCAACCTGGCCGAATGGGCGACCGCGCCGGATGACAAGCTCTACGACGCGCTGACCGAACTGGAAAGCGTGCCGCCCAATGCCGTGCGCATCGCCAAGGCGCGCCGCCTGTTCGCCGAGGTGCTGGACGTGCCGGGCGGCCTCAGGATCGAGACCATCCACGCGTTCTGCCAGTCGCTGATGTCGCGCTTTCCGCTGGAGACCGGGGTCGCGCCGCATTTCCAGGTACTCGACGACCACTCCGCGGCAGAGCTGATGCAAGAGGCGATCAACGGCGTGCTGGTCGCGGCGCAGTCGGGCCGCGATCCGGCGCTGCGCGAGGCGCTCGATTTCGTCTCGGCGCATATCACCGACATGAAGTTCGAAGAGCTGCTCGGCAAGCTCAACGGCCGGCCGGACGCGCTCGACGCCGGCACCGATCATTCGGCCATCTTCCGGCTGCTGGGCGTCGACGCCGATGCTCCGGCAATCGCCATCGCCGAAGCGGCGTGCCAGGACGCGGTGATCGCCGTCGCGGATCTGCTCAGTGCCTGCGCGGCTCTGGCGCGAGGCAGCAGCACGGACCAGCAGCGAAGCGCCCAGATCAGTCTGTGGCTCGACATGGACGTGACCGCCAGGGCGGCGGGGATCGAGGACTATTTCAGGGCGTACCTGACCGCTGGCTCCGGCTTCAGCCAGCCGCTCAAGACACTGGCCACCAAGGCCGTGGCCGCCGCCTCGCCCGCCGCCGTTGGCGCGCTCGCCGACGAGGCCGAGCGGCTGATCGAGGTGGCGTACCGGCTGAAGGCGGCGCGCGCCGCCCATGCCAGCCGGGCGCTGGCGACGCTCGGCCGGGTGCTGACCCGCACCTACCGGCGGCTGAAGCGCCAGCGGGCCGTGCTGGACTATGACGACCTGATCGCCAAGGCGCGCGCGCTGGTCACCGGCAACGCGCCCTGGGTGCTGTACAAGCTGGACGAGGGCCTCGACCACATCCTGGTCGACGAGGCGCAGGACACCAATCCGGACCAGTGGGCGGTGATCGCCGCCCTGGCGCATGAATTCTTCACCGGCGACGGCGCCCGCGACGTCAACCGAACGCTGTTCGCCGTGGGCGACGCCAAGCAGTCGATCTACAGCTTCCAGCGCGCCGAGCCCGCCCAGTTCGAGGCGATGCGGCAGGTGTTCCAGCGCCGCGTGACCCAGGCCGAGCAGGTGTTCCACCACGGCGCGCTGACCCTGTCGTTCCGCTCGACCGAGGCGGTGCTGAAGCTGGTCGACGCCGTGTTCGAGAAGGACGAGGCAAAAGTTGGCCTGGTCTTCCGCGAACAGGAAGCACGCATCGCCCACGAAGCCCATCGCAAGGATGTGTCCGGCCTGGTCGAATTGTGGCCCACCGAAGTGCCGCAGGAGGTCGAAACGCCCGGCAACTGGGAACCGCCGGTCGCCCGCCGGGACATAAAGCCGGCCGATACGCGGCTTGCCGAGCGCATCGCCCGGCAGATCGCCCATTGGCTGAGTTCCGGTGAAAGGCTGGAGTCGAAGGACAGGCCGATCCGGCCCGACGACATCATGATCCTGGTGCGAAGGCGCAACGACTTCTTCACCGCCGTGGTGCGGGCGCTGAAGCGCGCGGGCGTGCCGGTCGCGGGCGTCGATCGCATGGTGCTGACCGAGCAGCTCGCGGTGATGGACCTGCTAGCGCTGGGCCGGCTCGTGCTGATGCCCGAGGACGACCTGACGCTTGCCGTGGTGCTCAAGTCGCCGCTGGTCGGCCTGTCCGAGGACGACCTGTTCGTGCTGGCCCATGGCCGCGACGGACGGCTGTGGCACGCGCTTTCGGATCGCCGGGACGAGCCGGCCTTCGCGGCGGCGTGGGCGTTCCTCGACGGCTGCCTGGCGCGCGCCGACCGCATCCCGCCCTATGAATTCTTCTCGCTGGTGCTCGATACCGGCAGGCGGCGCGCCATGCTGGCGCGCCTCGGCCCAGACGCGCTCGATCCGCTCGACGAGTTCCTCGCCCTCGCGCTCGACTACGAGCGCAGCCATCCGCCGTCGCTGCAGGGCTTCATCCACTGGGTCGAGGCCGCCCGGACCGAGGTGAAGCGCGAGCTGGAGCAGGGCAAGGGCGAGGTGCGGGTGATGACGGTGCACGGCGCCAAGGGGCTGCAGGCGCCCATCGTCTTCCTGCCCGACACCTGCGGCATTCCGGTCGAGGACCGCGACGTCTACTGGCTGGACGATCCGGGCGGGCCGGCGGTGCTCGCCTGGCCCATGAACAAGGACAACGCCGTCGGCGCCATCGCCGACGCCAAGGAAGCGGTCAAGCGCAAGCGCGACGAGGAATACAACCGGCAGCTCTACGTGGCGCTGACCCGCGCCGGCGATCGCCTCTATGTCTGCGGCTACGAGACCTTGAACAAGCCGCCCAAAAACTGCTGGTACAATCTGGTGGCCGACGCCTTCGACCGGCTGGGCGCCGAGGACGCCGAGGATTTCGCCGGCAACCCGGTGCGCCGATTCCGCCTGGGTGGCGGCAAGGTCGAAAAGGACAAGGCGGCTGCTTCCCGCTCGCTCGCGCTTGCCGCGCCGGCCTGGATCACATCCCCGCCGCCGCCCGAGCCGGCACCGGTCCGGCCGCTGGCGCCGTCGCGGCCGTCGCTGCCCGAAATGCCGGTGCGCAGCCCGATGGAGGCCGCCGACCGCGAGCGCTTCCTGCGCGGCACCCTGCTGCACCGGCTGCTGCAATGGCTGCCCGACATGGCGCCCAGCCAACGCCGCGACGCCGCGCTGCGCTTCCTGCGCCAGCCCGGCCACGGCCTTGCCGAAACCGCGGTGCTGCGCTGGACCGACGAGGTCATGACCGTTCTCGACGACCCGGACTGCGCCGCCCTGTTCGGCCCCGGCAGCGCCGCCGAAGTGCCGGTCACCGGCCTGCTGGGGACGATGGCGATCAGCGGCCAGATCGACCGGCTCGCGGTCACCGAGGACGAGGTGGTCACCGTCGACTACAAGACCAACCGGCCGCCGCCGGTGCGCGCCGAGGACGTGCCGCCGCTATATCTGAGGCAGATGGCCGCCTACCGCGGCCTGCTGCGCCGCATCTACCCGGACCGGCCGGTGCGCTGCGCCCTGCTGTGGACCGACGGGCCGTCGCTGATGACGTTGCCCGACGAGTTGCTTGATCCACACGGGGAAGTTTCGACGGCGGTCTGACCCGCCCTTGACCAACCGGGTGCCCGACCCTACGTTTGGTGTCCAAGCACATCCCGTGATCAAGGAATACCCCCATGGCCACCAAGAAAATTACCGACGACAGCTTCCAGGCCGACGTTCTCGACGCATCGGGCATCGTGGTCGTGGATTACTGGGCGGAGTGGTGCGGCCCGTGCAAGCAGATCGCCCCGGCGCTCGACGAGATTTCCGAGGAGATGAACGGCGTCACCATCGCCAAGCTCAACATCGACGAGAATCCCGTGTCGCCGACCAGCTACGGCGTGCGCGGCATTCCCACGCTGATGCTGTTCAAGGACGGCGAGCTGCGCGCCACCAAGGTCGGCGCCCAGCCCAAGAGCAAGATCGTGCAGTGGATCAACGAGTCGATCTGAACCGTGTCCGCATAGCGGTTCGGAAGGGCGCCCGCGGGCGCCCTTTTTCGTGGACGAGGTTGAGATACGTGATGCATCCGCCATTGATTAGACCGGCGACGGCCGACGACGCGCCTACCGTGCGCGACATTTACGCGCCCATTGTGGAGAATACGGCAATATCGTTCGAGGAGGAGCCGCCAACGGTCGACGAAATGGTGCACAGGATCGGGGCAGCCCACGCATTCCTGGTGGCGGAGCGCGGCGGAAGGGTCGTCGGCTATGCCTACGCCGGTGCCCACCGCGCGCGGGCAGCATATCGAACCTCGGTCGATGTCTCGGTTTACATCGATGAATGCGCGCGGCGATCGGGGGTCGGCGCGGCACTCTACGGTGCACTGCTGCCCCAGATCAAACAGCAAGGCTATCATGCGGCGTTCGCCGGTATCGCGCTCCCCAACCCCGCCAGCATCGCGCTTCACGAAAGCGTCGGGTTCTCGCCGGTAGGCGTCTATCGCGACGTTGGCTTCAAGTTTGGCAAGTTTCACGATGTAGGCTGGTGGCAGAGGATACTCTAGCCAGCCACCTCGACAGCGCCTTCTCAATCATTGGGAGTATTGGAGAGTTTGGGGCAATGAGTGATTTCAGCGGCGCCAAGATCGCGCTTTTTCTCGACGACCATGTGCTGGTCTACCAGCGCGACGACTTCCCCGGCCTGCGCTATGCCGGCATGTGGGACCTCCCCGGCGGCGGCCGCGAAGGCGACGAGACGCCGGTCGAATGCGCCCTGCGGGAGTTGGAGGAAGAGTTCGGCATCCGCGTCGATCCCGGCGCGATCCTCTGGCACCGCATCTACCCCTCGGCGGACTTCACTGGCATGGTCGCGCACTTCTTTGTCGGCAACCTCTCCCGAGAATTGGTCGATGCCATCATCTTCGGCGATGAAGGCCAGCAATGGGCCATGGTGCACATCGACGAACTGCTGACCCGCGAGGATTTCGTTCCCCGCTACAGCGAGCGGTTGAGGCATTACCTCGACGGCGACCGATAAAGACAAGTCGTCATTCCCGCGCACGCGGGAACCCAGATGGGGAAAGGACACAGTCCGCTCTGAAGCGCTTCGGCCCTACGAAGAGCTGGGTTCCCGCGTGCGCGGGAATGACGGAATGGGGGTTGGGCGCGCGTTGCCCTCGACGCATAACAGGTGTTATGCTTTCGCCCGCCGTTGCAGGGGAGTGCGCGATGAACATTGAGTCCAGGCAGCCCAAGGCCGCCAAGGCGATGGGGCCGTTCTACCAGGAAATCATCGCGAAGGATGGCGACGCGCCGCCGGTGTTGAAGCTCGAGGCCGGGGTGCCGCAGACCAGCGAGGACATTCCGCTCGACCGCTTCACCTCGCAGGACTTTTTCGATCTCGAGATGAAGAAGATGTGGCGCAAGGTGTGGCAATACGCCTGCCGCGACGAGCACCTGCCCGAGACCGGCGACTACTATGTCTATGATCTGGGCCGCCATTCCATCGTGCTGGTGCGCACCGAGTCGGGGAAGATCAAGGGCTATCACAATTCCTGCCTGCACCGCGGCACCAAGCTGAAGCCGTCCAACTCGTCGGGCTATTCCGCCCAGATCCAGTGCCCCTATCACGGCTGGACCTGGAACCTGGACGGCACGCTGAACGAGGTGCCGTGCGCCTGGGAATTTCCGCATCTGGACTATGAGAAGAACCGGCTGCCCGAAGTGAAGGTGGACGTGTGGAACAGCCTGGTGTTCATCAACATGGACCTCAGTGCGCCGCCGCTGCTCGACTATCTGGAGGTGCTGCCCGAGCATTGCGCGGCCTGGGACTTCACCGACTGGTATGTCAGCGTCCACGCCCGCAAGGAGCTGGCCTGCAACTGGAAGGCGGCGCAGGAGGCGTTCATCGAGGGCTATCACGGCCCCATGGTCCACCCGCAACTGTCCGGCAGCGCCGCCCAGCAGCAGCACGACATCTTCGGCGACCATGTCAGCCGAGACCTCGTCGCGCTCGGCGTCAAGACCCGGCGCGGCGGCGTGGAGGTGACCGAGCAGGAAGTGCTCGACGGCATGCTGATGGGCGACCGCTCGCTGGTCGACGGCGAGAAGCCGAGAGTGCCGGAAGGCAGCACCGCCCGCGAGGTGATGGCCAGGCAGATGCGCGACGCCTACAGGACGCAGTTCGGCATCGACCTGTCGGGCATGTCGAACTCGGAAGTGCTCGATTCCATCAAGTACAGCCTGTTCCCCAACCTGTTCATCTTCACCGGCATCTCGCTGCGCATTCTCTACCAGTACCGGCCGCTGGGGAACGACCCGGACCGCTGCCTGTTCGACATCCTGTTCATGCGCCCGGTGCCCAAGGATGGCGTCCGCCCCGACCCGGCGCCGGTGACCTATGTGCGCGAGCACGAATCCTACCGCGACGTGCCCGGCATGGACCCGGGCTTCGGCCTGCTGTTCGACCAGGACACCCAGATCATGCGCTGGCAGAACGAGGGCAACCACGCCACGGTCAAGGGCGCGATCACCTATTCCAACTACATGGAATCCCGCCTGCGCCACCTGCACAACACGCTGGACAAGTATTTGAAAGCGTAGGGGGTTTTTACCCTCTCCCAAAGGGAGAGGGTTTCAATCGGGGATCATTCCCGATGCCTCAAGAACCTGCCCGGCAAGGTAAAGCGAGCCGCAAATCAGCACTTCCGATGAGCGACAATCCCGCAGCGCCGATGGCACATCCGGGAACGCCGCCGCCTCCAGGCCGAAGCCGCGGGCGAAGTCCCGCAGATGCCCGGGGTCGTGGCAGGCCTCGCCCGCAATGGGCACGGCCTTCACCGACGCGGCGACGGGTGCCAGCAGCCGCAGGCATTCGGCGGCGTCCTTGCCCTCCAGCATACCGAGGACAAGGTCCAGCTTGCGGCCGGCCAGCGCGTGCGCGAGCGCCGCGGCCGCGTGCGGGTTGTGGCCGCCGTCGAGCCAAAGGCGCGTCCCGGGCCGCAGCAGGTCGAGCAGCGGCCCGCGTGTGATGGGCTGCATCCGCGCCGGCCATGTCACGGACCTCAAGCCAGCCTCGATCCTGTCCGGCGAGGGCGCGATCCCCAGAGAGCGCAGCGCCGCCAGCGCCAACGCCGCGTTGCCGATCTGATGCGCGCCGGCAAGCGCCGGCATGGGCAGGCGCAGCGTTCCAGCCGCATCGGCGAACGTCCAGCCATCGCCATCGGCCAAGGCCGTCCAGTCGCGGCCCCCCACCTTCAGCGGCGTAGCCGCTCCGGCGGCCTCGGCTTCGATGACCGCCAGCGCCGCCGGTTCCTGTGCGGCCGAGAATACCGGCGTGTCCCGGCGAATGATGCCCGCCTTTTCACCGGCGATCCGCGCGATGGTATCGCCAAGGAAGCTCTGGTGGTCGAGGCCAATGGGAGTGATCAGGGCCGCCAGCTTGCGCTCCAGCACGTTCGTCGAGTCGTAGCGCCCCCCCAGCCCGACCTCGACGATGCAGTAGTCCGCCTCGTCCTCGGCGAAGGCAAGGAAGCCGGCCACCGTGGTGATCTCGAAAAAGGTGATGGGCTGGCCGTCGTTCGCGGCCTCGCAGCGGTTGAGGATGTCCACCAGACGGTCCTCGGAGATCAGCCCGTCCGACAGCCTGATGCGCTCGTGAAAGCGCACGAGGTGCGGCGAGATGTAGGTCTGCACCCGCTTGCCGTCGGCCTCCAGCATGGCCCGCAGATGCGCGACCGTGGAGCCCTTGCCGTTGGTGCCGGCCACATGGAGCACGGGCGGCAGCTTCAGATGCGGGTTGCCGAGCGCGGCCAGCAGCCGCTGCGTGCGCCCGAGCGACAGGTCGATGAGCATGGGGTGAAGGGTATGCAGCCGGGCGAGAAGCGCATCGCTGCTCGTTGAGCTGCTCAATGGGGGGCTGCTCAACTGGCCGCTGCTCAATTGGCGGCGGTCCCGCGCCTGGCCTTGGCCGGCGACGGCAGCGCCAGCGGCCTGTCGTCGCGCCGGCCGTCCATCAGCAGCCGCAGCAGCCCGGCCAGCTTCGCCGCCAGATCGTGCCGGTGGACGATCATGTCGATCATGCCGTGCTCCAGCAGGTACTCGGCGCGCTGGAAGCCCTTGGGCAACTGCTCGCGCACCGTGCTTTCGATGACGCGCGGCCCGGCGAAGCCGATCAGCGCGCCGGGCTCGGAAATCTGGATGTCGCCCAGCATGGCATAGGACGCGGTGACGCCGCCGGTCGTCGGATCGGTCAGCACCACGATGTAGGGCAGCCGCGCCTCGCGCAGCATCTGCACGGCCACGGTGGTGCGCGGCATCTGCATCAGCGACAGGATGCCTTCCTGCATGCGCGCGCCGCCAGAGGAGGTGATCATCACGAAGGCGGATTTCTCGTTCACCGCCCGCAGCGCGCCGGCGACGAACGCATCGCCCGCCGCGATGCCCAGCGAGCCGCCCATGAACGCAAAGCTCTGGATGGCGACGACAGCCGGAACGCCGCCGATCTTGCCCTCGCCGAGGGAGACCGCGTCCTGTTCGCCGGTTTCGGCGCGCGACGCCTTGATGCGGTCGACATACCGCTTCTTGTCGCGGAACTTCAGCGGATCGTCGGCCTGCTTCGGCACACCGATCGGATCATAGGCGCCGCCATCGAACAGCGCGGCGAAGCGCTCCTTCGGCGGCATCTTGTGGTGATGGCCGCAATGCGGGCAGACATACTGCGCCGCGACCATTTCCTTGTGATAGATCATCTGGCCGCAATTGACGCAGGTATCCCACTTGACCTCCTCGGAGGCGGGACGCTCGCGCCGGAAGATGGTGCTGAGCTTGGCGCGGCCCTTCTTCAGCCAGTTCAACGGGCGCCTCCCGCGGCGAGCGGCTGTTCCGCCCGGCGCACGCCCGAGGCGAGATCGGCGACGAAGCCGAGCACGTCGCGCACGCCGCCATCAGTCAGGCCGCCGCTCGGACCCAGATTCTTCGCGATCCGGTCAACGATGGCCGATCCGACCACGGCGCCGTCCGCCACGGCGGCAATCTCGGCCACCGCGTCGGCGGTTCGGATGCCAAAGCCGACGACCACGGGCAGGTCGCTTTTGGCCGCGAACCGCTTGCGCGCGGCGCCCACCGCGTCCTGCGCGCCCTGGGCGGCGCCAGTGATGCCGGTGACCGACACGTAGTAGAGGAAGCCGCTGCAATTGGCGATGACCCGCTCCAGCCGCTTGTCGTCGGTGGTCGGCGTCAGCAGCCGGATGAAGCGGATGCCGGCCGCCACCGCCGGCTCGCACAGCTCGGCATCTTCCTCGGCCGGCAGGTCAACGACGATCAGGCCGTCGACGCCGGCCTGCACAGCGTCGGAAAGGAAGGCATCGACGCCGTATTTGTAGATCGGGTTGTAATAGCCCATGAGCACGATGGGCGTGTCGTTGTCGGTCCCGCGGAAGCGCTCCACCATGCCCAGCGTCTTGCGCAGGGTCTGGCCCGAAGCCAGCGCACGCAGGCCCGCCGCCTGGATCGCCGGGCCGTCGGCCATGGGATCGGTGAACGGCATGCCGAGTTCGATGATGTCGACGCCAGCGCCCGGCAGGCCGGCGAGGATCGCCTCGGATTGTTCCAGATTCGGATCACCCGCGGTGATGAACGACACGAAGGCGGCGCGGCCCTCGGCCCGCAATTCGGCGAAGCGGCGTTCGATGCGGCCAGGCGTCGTGGTCAAATCTTCGCTCCCAGGGCGTCGGCGACGGTGAAGATATCCTTGTCGCCGCGTCCGCTGAGATTGACAACGATCAAGTGATCCCTCGGCAGCGCCGGCGCGACCTTCGCCACATGGGCGAGCGCATGGGACGATTCGAGCGCCGGGATGATGCCCTCCAACTGGCAGCAGAGCTGGAACGCATCGAGCGCCTCCCTGTCGGTGGCCGACACGTATTGGACCCGGCCAACATCGTTCAGATAGCCGTGCTCGGGACCGACGCCCGGATAGTCGAGGCCGGCCGAGATGGAGTGCGCCTCGGTGATCTGGCCGTCGTCGTCCTGCAGCAGGTAGGTGCGGTTGCCGTGCAGCACGCCCAGGCTGCCCGCGCTGATCGACGCCGCGTGCTGGCCGGTCTCGATGCCGCGGCCCGCCGCTTCCACCGCCGTCATGGCGACGCTCTCGTCGTCGAGGAACGGGTGGAACAGGCCGATGGCGTTGGAGCCGCCGCCGACGCAGGCGACCAGCGTGTCCGGCAGGCGGCCTTCCGCCGCCAGCATCTGCTCGCGGGTCTCGATGCCGATCACCGACTGGAAGTCGCGCACCAGCTCCGGATAGGGATGCGGGCCGGCGACCGTGCCGATCAGATAGTAGGTGCTGTCCACATTGGTCACCCAGTCGCGCAGCGCCTCGTTCATGGCGTCCTTGAGCGTCCTGGCGCCCGACTGGACCGGGACCACCCGCGCGCCCAGCAGGTTCATGCGGAACACGTTGGGCTTCTGGCGCTCGATGTCGGTCTCGCCCATGAAGATCACGCATTCCAGGCCGAAGCGGGCCGCCACCGTCGCCGTCGCCACGCCATGCTGGCCAGCGCCGGTCTCGGCGATGATGCGCTTCTTGCCCATGCGCTGGGCGAGCAGGATCTGGCCGATGCAGTTGTTGATCTTGTGCGCGCCGGTGTGGTTCAGCTCCTCGCGCTTCAGGTAGATCTTGGCGCCGCCGAAATGCCCGGTCAGCCGTTCGGCGAAATAGAGCGGGCTGGGACGGCCGACGAAGTTCTTCATCAGGTCGTCCATCTGTGCCTTGAACGCCGGATCGGCCTTGGCCTCGCGGTACGCCTTTTCCAGGTCCAGGATCAGCGGCATCAGCGTCTCGGCCACGTAGCGGCCGCCGAACAGGCCGAAATGGCCGTCGGCGTCGGGCAGGCTGCGATAGGAATTGGGCCGTTCGGGTTTGTTCATGGTGTCGCGTTCCGTGCCGCCTTGATAAACGCTTCGATCTTCGCCGGGCTTTTCACACCCGGCCGGTCCTCGACGCCCGACGAGACATCGACGAAGGTGGCGCCGCTCTGTTCCATGGCGTCGGCCACATTGTCGGCGGTCAGTCCGCCGGCGAGGATCCAGCCCCGCCTCCAGGTTTCCCCGGCGATCAGCTTCCAGTCGAAGGCGAGCCCGTTGCCGCCCGGCAGCGCGAGGATCATATCTTTAGGTGGTTTCGCATCGAACAGCAAGAAATCCGCCGAGTCTTCATAGGTATGGGCCAGGGCCACATCGTCAGGTCCCTCTATACGGATCGCCTTGAACACCGGTTTGCCGGTCCGTGCCCTTACTTCCGCAACCCTGGCCGGCGTTTCGTCCCCGGCAAGCTGAATGACATCGAGAGGCACGGCGCGCAGCACCTCGGCGAGTTCCGGATCGGACGGGTCGACGAACAGGCCGACCTTGCGCACCCCGGCCGGAACCGTCAGCGCCAGCGCCGCCGCCTGCCGCACCGAGACATTGCGCGGCGACCGGGCATAGAACACGAAGCCCACATAGCGGGCGCCGGCGCGCACGGCGGCGGCCAGGCCGTCGGCGGTGGTGAGGCCGCATATCTTGACGTCGATGGTCATGTCCGGGTCCGGCAGTTGCAGGGCAGATAGGACGGCTTGCGGCCGGGTCAACCGGCGACGGCGGCGTCGAGCGACTCCGCGATGGCCAGCGCCGCCGCGCGCGGGTCGGGCGCGTCGGTGATCGGGCGGCCGATCACCAGATAGGTGGCGCCCGCGTCGGCGGCCTCGCGCGGCGTCATCACCCGTTTCTGGTCGCCCGGCGCCGCGCCCGCCGGGCGGATGCCCGGCACCAGCAGGATCAGGCCGGGGCCGCAGGCGCGGCGGATCGGGACGATCTCCTTGGGCGAGCAGACGACGCCGTCAAGGCCGCTGTCCTGTGCCAGCCGGGCAAGGCGCACCACCTGGCTCTCGACGCTTCCCGCGACACCGGCGGCATGCAGGTCGTTGTCGTCCAGGCTGGTAAGCACGGTGACGCCCAGCAGCTTGGGCCGCGCAACGCCGGCCCTGGCCGCCGTCTCGCGCGCCGCGCCGACGGCGGCGCGCATCATGGCCTGGCCGCCGCCCGCATGGATGGTCATCATGAATGGCGCCAGCGGCGTCACCGACGCGACCGCGCCGGCCACCGTGTTGGGAATGTCGTGGAACTTCAGGTCGAGGAAGATCGGCATGCCCGTCGCGGCCACCTTGCGCAGGCCCTCGGGCCCCTGCGCGCCGAAGAACTCCAGCCCCAGCTTCAGGCCGCCGACGGTTCCCTTCAGGCGGCCAGCCCAGTCCAGGGCGACGTCGAGCGAGGGCGTATCCAGCGGGACGAAGACCTTGTTCGCATGCGTCATCAGAACCTCGGCGGTGTCTCGACGCTCTCGGCGGTCGTGGCCACCGCGGCCACCCGCTGGCGTTCGCGGCGGCGTTTTCGCACGCCGCCCAGCCACACCGCAAGCCCGCCGCTCAACGCGCCGAGAAAAAACCCGCCGAACGCCACCGCCGACAGCGGCAGGTCGACGGCATAGGGGAATGGCCAGAAATTGACCGGCACGGGTTTGCGGTTCACCACCGCGAACAGCACGACGATGAGGAGCAGCGGCAGGGTGACGAACAGGCGCAACCGACTCATGGCATTAGCCTAGAGCGGATAGGATCAGGAAGACACTGATAGGGTAGCGCATCGGCACGAAGGCCCCTCACCCGCCGCTTCGCGGCACCCTCTCCCCGGAGGGGCGAGGGGATCAGAACGCAAGTCCTCCAGAAGAGATCACACTTCCCTTCTCCCCGCCCGGAGAGAAGGTGGCCGCGCAGCGGCCGGATGAGGGATTTGCTACTTGTCGTTCAGCCGCTCGCGCAGTTCCTTGCCGGTCTTGAAGAACGGCACGGCCTTGGCGTTCACATCGACGGCGTCGCCGGTACGCGGGTTGCGCCCCAGCCGCGATGGGCGGTATTTCACGGAAAACGCGCCAAAGCCCCGGAGTTCGACCCGGTCGCCGCGCGCCAGGGCGCTGGTGATCTCGTCGAACACGGTCGAGACGATTCGCTCCACGGCGCGCTGGTACAGATGCGGGTTGTCTTCAGCTAGCCGCTGGATGAGCTCAGACTTGATCACGTAAATTTACCCCCGTCGGCAAGAGACGACCGACCCCCAGCACGTCTCGCTCTACCTCTTGTCTCGGAAACGTCAAGGCTGCCAGAGTGCTAGCACGCCGTCAAGCGAAAGCCGGTCGGCCAGGTGGCTGTCGCCGAACACCATGGCCATGGCGTTTTCCATGAACGGAAACTCCTTGTCCTTGTCGGCATCGACCACCGGCAGGTCCTTGGCGATCTTCTTTTCCTTCTCCAGCCAGGCGATGGCGTCCCGCTCGCCGCCCAGCGCGTCGATCAGCTTGAGCGGGATGGCCTGCCGGCCGGAATAGACCCGGCCGTCGCTGACCGCCGCCAGCTCCTCGGGCGTCAGCTTGCGGCGCTCCTGGACGAGGCCCTTGAACCAGTCGAAGGCGTCGTCGATCATCACCTTGATGCTCTGGCGCATGTCGTCGGACATGGGCTCGAACGGCGATGGGCCGCCCTTCAGCGGCGCCGACTTCACCTCGTTCATGCCGACGCCGATATTGCCCATCAGCTTGGAGAACTCGGGCGACTGGAAGATCACGCCGATCGAGCCGGTCAGCGAGTTGTCGCGGGCGTAGATGCGGTCGGCGCCCAGCGCCGCGATGTAGCCGCCCGAGGCACCCATGCCGCTGATGACGGCGACCACCGGCTTGTCCTTGGCGATCCTGCGCAGGCCCTGGTAGATGATTTCCGAGCCGACCACGGTGCCGCCCGGGCTGTCGATGCTCACGATCACCGCCTTGACCGTATGGTCGCCGGCGATGTCGTCGAGCATCACCTCGCGCTTCTTCTCGTCCATGATGACGCCGTCGATGTTGACGCGCGCGATGTGCGGCAGCACGCCCTTGCCCTTGTTGCCGAACACCGCGAGCGCCAGGCCCACCACCAGCAGCAACGCCGCCACCCGCCAGAACGCCAGCCGGCGTTTCAGTTTCCTGCGGGCAAGCAGTTCGTCGATATCGATGGCCATGCGTCACTCCCTGAAATGCGAGCCCATCATAGACAAAGCCCTCACGCCTAGGAACAGGCGAGAGGGCTTCCGACGTCGTCTCTCCCGAAGGAGCGGTATCTTTCGTCGCGGCTTTCGGATGGCAAGGCGATTCCGCCTTGCCTGAAAGCGCTTTAGTCGTTGGCTTCGCGGCGGGCCTTGTCCATGGCCGCGCCCAGGATGTCGCCGAGGCTGGCGCCGGCGTCGGCCGAGCCGTACTGGGCGACCGCTTTCTTCTCTTCCTCGATCTCCAGCGCCTTGATCGACAGGGTGATGCGGCGCGACGACTTGTCGACGTTGGTCACCAGCGCATCGACCTTGTCGCCGACGGCGAAGCGGTCGGGACGCTGGTCGCCGCGGTCGCGGGCCAGGTCGGCGCGGCGGATGTAGCCCGGGAAGTCGCTGTCGCCGAACTTCACCTCGAGACCGTTCTCGGTCACGGCGGTGATGATGCAGGTGACGATCGAGCCCTTCTTGGTGCTGGTGGACACGCCGGCGAAGGGATCGCCGCCGAGCTGCTTCACACCGAGGCCGATGCGCTCCTTCTCCATGTCGATGTCGAGAACGATCGCCTTCACGGTGTCGCCCTTCTTGTAGTCCTTGATCGCCTCGTCGCCCGACCGGTTCCAGTCCAGGTCCGACAGGTGGATCATGCCGTCGAGATCGTTGTCGAGGCCGATGAACAGGCCGAATTCGGTGATGTTCTTGATCTGGCCTTCGACGGTCGAGCCGACCGGGTGCTGTTCGGAGAACGATTCCCACGGATTGTCCTGGACCTGCTTGAGGCCGAGGCTGATGCGGCGCTTCGACGGATCGACGTCGAGGACCATGACCTCGACTTCCTGGCTCTGCGACACGATCTTGCCGGGGTGGACGTTCTTCTTGGTCCACGACATCTCGGAGACGTGCACCAGGCCTTCGACACCGGGCTCCAGCTCGACGAAGGCGCCGTACTCGGTGATGTTGGTGACGCGGCCGGTGAAGGTGGCGCGGACCGGGTACTTGACGTCGATGCCGTCCCACGGATCGGTCTCGAGCTGCTTCATGCCCAGGCTGATCCGCTGGCTCTCCGGGTTGACCTTGATCACCTGGACCTTGACGGTCTGGCCGATGTTCAGCACCTCGGAGGGATGGTTGATGCGGCGCCACGACATGTCGGTGACGTGCAGCAGGCCATCGATGCCGCCGAGGTCGACGAACGCGCCGTAATCGGTGATGTTCTTGACGACGCCGTCGAGCACCTGGCCTTCATGCAGGTTCGACAGCAGCTCGCTGCGCTGCTCGGCGCGGGTCTCTTCGAGAACGGCGCGGCGCGAGACGACGATGTTGCCGCGGCGGCGGTCCATCTTCAGGATCTGGAACGGCTGCGAGATGCCCATCAGCGGCGTCACGTCGCGCACCGGACGGATGTCGACCTGGCTGCCCGGCAGGAACGCCACGGCGCCGTCGAGATCCACGGTGAAGCCGCCCTTGACGCGGCCGAAGATGATGCCCTCGACGCGCGAACTGTCGCCGGCGGCGTCTTCCAGGCGGTCCCAGGCCTCTTCGCGGCGGGCGCGTTCACGGCTGATCACCGCCTCGCCCATGGCGTTTTCCATGCGCTCGAGGAACACCTCGACGGTGTCGCCGATGTTCAGGCTCTGGCGCGCCCCGACGGGGCCGAATTCGGAAACCGGGACGCGGCCCTCGGCCTTCAGTCCCACATCGATCACCACGACGTCGTTCTCGACGCCGACGATGGTGCCCTTGACGACGGTGCCCTCGATGGCGTCGCCGCCGCCGAAGCTTTCGTCCAGAAGGGCCGCGAACTCATCGCGAAGCGCGGTGGCCGCGCCGGTGTTGGTAGACATACTGTTTAAGCTCCTGCTTCTTCAGATGTTACGGGCCAGCCGGTTTTTCCGGCGGTCTTTCTGCCGCTGATTGATGAACGGCAGACTCGATGACGGCTATCGCCGCTGCAAAGGCGGCTTCTATAGACAGATTCGAGGTATCGAGCAAGTGCGCGTCCGCCGCGGGCCTGAGCGGGGCCACCGGCCGTTCCGCGTCGCGCCGGTCGCGCGCCTCGATATCCTCCAGGATGCGGCCCTCGTCGGCCGGCTCGCCGCGCGCCTTCAGTTCGTCGGCGCGGCGCCTCGCCCGGACCGGAGCCGCCGCGGTCACGAACAGCTTGGCGTCGGCTTCCGGACAGATCACCGTGCCCACGTCGCGCCCGTCGAGCACCGCGCCGCCCGGCTGGCGCGCGAAAGTCCGCTGGTAGTCCAGCAGGGCCGCCCGCACGCCCGGCATGGCGGACACGACAGACGCGGCCTCGCCGGTCTTCTCGTCGCGCAGGGCGGGATCGCTCAGGTCGGCTGGCGTCAGGGAACGCGCCGCGCTCTCCGCCGCCCCGACGTCATGCAGGTCGGCACCTTCGCGAAGCAATCGACGCGCGACCGACCGGTAGAGCGAGCCCGTATCCAGGTGCGGCAGGCCGTAATGCAGGGCCAGCTTCCGGGCAAGGGTGCCCTTGCCCGACGATGCCGGCCCGTCGATGGCGATGATCACGCCGCCTCCAGCCTGGCCCCGGCGCTGGCCATCAGGCCGGCGAAGCCGGGGAAGGAGGTGGCGATCATTTCGTCCTCGTCGACCGTCACCGGCCGGCGCGAGGCGCAGCCCAGCACCAGGAACGACATGGCGATGCGGTGGTCCATGTGGGTCTCGACCGTGCCGCCGCCGGGCACGTCGCCGGGCCGGCCGTCGACGATCAGGCCGTCCTCGAGCTCCTCGACGGCGATGCCGTTGGCGGCGAGGCCCCTGGCCATGGCGGCGATGCGGTCCGATTCCTTGACCCGCAGCTCGCCCAGCCCGCGCATGGTGGTGCGGCCCTCGGCGAAGGCGGCGGCGATGGCGAGGATCGGGTATTCGTCGATCATGCTGGGCGCCCGCCCGGCCGGCACGTCGACGCCGCGCAGCGCGCTGGAGCGCACGGTGATGTCGGCGACCGGCTCGCCGCCCTCGACCCGGCGGTTGGCGATCTCGAGCGACGCGCCCATTTCGACCAGCGTCTCGAACAGGCCGGCGCGCAGCGGATTGACCGAGATGCCGGTGATGGTGATCTCCGAGCCCTCGGTGATCAGCGCCGCCACCAGCGGGAACGCCGCCGATGACGGGTCGCCCGGCACCGCCATGGGGCGGCCACGCAGCTCGGGCTGGCCGTCCAGCACGATCACGTCGCCGCCGTCCGTGCGCTCGACGCTCACGGTCGCGCCGAAATGGCGCATCATGTTCTCGGTGTGGTCGCGGGTCGCCAGCTTCTCGACCACGATGGTCTGGCCCGGCGCGTTGAGGCCGGCCAGCATCACCGCCGACTTCACCTGCGCCGACGGCACCGGCACCGCGTAGCGGATCGGCATGGCCATGACCGCGCCTTCGACGGTGAGCGGCAGCCGGCCGCCCTCGGCGGCGGCAAAGCGGGCGCCCATCTGGCGCAGCGGCGCCATCACCCGCTCCATGGGCCGCTTGCGCAGCGACGCGTCGCCGGTGAACACGGTGGTGAAGGGATGGGTGGCGACCACGCCCATCAGCAGCCGCACGCCGGTGCCCGCATTGGCCAGGTCGAGGATATCCGTTGGCGGGCGCAGGCCGCCCACGCCGGTGCCGTGAACCGTCCAGGCGCCGTCGGCGCCGCGCGCCACCTCGGCGCCCAGCGCGCGCATGGCGCGCGCCGTCGCCAGCACGTCCTCACCCTCCAGCAGGCCGGTGATGCGCGTCGCGCCCACCGCCAGCCCGCCCAGCATCAGCGCGCGGTGCGAAATGGACTTATCGCCCGGCGCGGCGTAGGTTCCGGTCAGGCCGGTGATCCGATGTGACGTGCGGACGCCCATAATTGTCTTGTCCTCGAGGTTGCGGCGCTCCATCTAGCACAGCCTGTGCGGCGGGCCAATTCCGAGCTCGCGGCCAAATAGTGCTTTGACACCCGGTGCCGCGCGTGGCAATGGGTTTCGCCGAATTCCGAAGACCGATCAGAAAAGTGAGGACAAAGGTGGCCAAGCCTGAGCTGGGAACCAAGCGCCAGTGCCCGAAGTGCGGCACCCGATTCTACGATCTCGGCAAGTCCGATCCGATCACCTGCATCAACTGCGGTCAGAACTTCCTGCCTGAGACCATCCTGAAGCCGCGCCGGCCGACCGCCGAACCGGTCGAGGAAAAGATCGTCAAGAAGCCGGATCCGGAGGTCGATGTGGACGACATCCTGGAGGACGACGTCGACGCCGACATGGACCAGATCCTCGAGATCGAGGACGAGGAAGACGAGATCGACGTCGACGTGGACGTGGATGTGGAAAGCGACGCGGACGAGGACAAATAGGCGCTTGACCTTCAAGCGCACCCCGCGCATATAGACGCGGCTCTGGCGGCCCGGCGGCCGTCGAAGCCACTCCTGGGGCTGTAGCTCAGTTGGGAGAGCGCTACAATGGCATTGTAGAGGTCAGCGGTTCGATCCCGCTCAGCTCCACCAGAATTCCCCAGAGTTTTCAACGCCCTGACGAGGTTATCCTCGATCAGGGCGTTGCTCGTTTCAGGGGGTGTCCAAGCCATGCCCAACTTGCAAGGGTTATCGAACGCTTCCCCTACACCCGGCAGTTCGCCAAGACCTTGTGCGTGCGGTCACGGATGGCGTCGGCGCACATCTTAACGGCGCTCATTATCGCCGGAACCCCACCGTCGAGGCTTTCGGCGATCTCCGTCAGCCGTTGGAGGAGCTCGTCAGCCAGGCTCTCCACCCGCCGTGCCGTGGCGGCGGGCGCCAGGCCAACAGACCTGGCGAACTGCTCCCAATGCCGCCGCTCGAGGTATTCGGCGCGAGGCTTGTCGGCGATCTTCATCGCCATGTTGCGGGTGATGTTGTCGTAGATCAGCGACGTCATGGCGTCATAGAGCGGCGCCAGCCGGCAACCGGATCGATCCAGCAGCAGGCTGTAGTTCTTGGCATGACGGTCGGTATCGCCGATGCAGTTGGAGAAGATCACCATGTCGAGCAGCGTCAGTCGGTCACGCGCCGCCGCGGTGGAGTGACGGACTATCGTGTCGAACAGCTGCTTCAGGGTCGGCCCGCCGGAGGCCTGGTACTTCTCGGTCGGATAGCGGCCAAGCGCCTGGCAGAAATCCTCCTGGTGCGACCGCCTCACCGTTCTGTCTTCGGTCATGCTTCGATCGTAGCGGCGCACCAGAAGGTACGGGCGGCCCTCCGCATCGCCATAGGAAACCTCCGCCGCAGGAATGCCGAGCGCCCCAGCCAGCCTCATGCACAGCAGCTCGTTCTCCACCGATGCGTGCAGGCGCTCGCTCGCCGGCTTGATGATGTGTGTCGAGGCTGCGCCACCGACAGGGAGCATGATACGGCCGTCGATGATGGCGACGACCATCTTGCTCTGTGCGCCGGCGAGCGAGAGCGTCACGCCCTCATCACCTATCAGGAGCGGCCGCTGCGGCAGCCGTCGCATGTGCTCCGCGAGTGCGTGCTCATCCAGCGCCTCGTAGCGCCCCGTCTCGGGCGCCTCCGGCCCACCGATCGACAGAGCTCCCGCGGTATCACGCCCGATCTCCTCGAGCATGCCATAGACGTCGCCCGTACTACGGCCAAGGATCCGCCCGACCATCTCAAGCTGACGTTCTTCGGGCAGCAGATTTGCGAACCAGGGCGTCGCCACGTCGATGGGGTAGACGCCTTCCACAGGAGGCATTGACACCGAGATAGCGAACCCTTCTCGGATCCAGTCGCGGTCATACGTGAACGCCAGGCCCCCGCTGGCGCGCTCCAGGATGCCGACACGCTGTTGTTCGAACCAGACACCCAGCATTGTCAGGCCGGCAACGAAGCGCTTAGTCGGATATTCAGCAGCCCGGCGATGCGTAGGGCCGGCTCAAGACTGGCGCTCTGTTTGCCGCGCTCCAGCTCGCTGACAAACCGCAGACTGACACCCGCGGCAAGAGCGAGCTCGCCCTGGGTCAGACCCTGGGCCTTGCGAGCATGCCGAATGGCCGCGCCAAATTCGGCCGCATTGGTTATGGGCGTGATATCGATCATTTTCCTGATCGGGTAAATACAACGATCTTAGCACGGTTACAATTCAATTCACCCCGATCGGGATCAATATTGTCAGACGCCAGACATCCACCATCAATTCTCCCGATCGGGATTTCCGCAGGGGGAAGTCGATCAGATAGACAGCCCGATGTCGGTTAGTTTGAAATGTCTAGTCGCGATGCAGGCAATCGTCACAAAGGCCATGCTCACCAGCCGAGGCCAGTGCTTGGTTGAAAGGTAGTCCGCAGTGCATGCAGCGGGGCAAATCGTGGTTTGCATCAGGCTCGTTCAGGGGTTGCGGATCGGTAATCTTGCCGCTCCCGCCAGGCCTTCAATTCGAGCGGGCGAAGGCCGAACCGAACGACATTGCCTTCGTGAAGCGACGCCACTTCAGCCAGAACCAGGCTTACGAAGCGTTCATGGTCATCCGCGGCAACCGATCCCGGCGCGACATCGGCGACGGTCGCCGCGTCGGGCGCCAGCCCTGCTCTCACAATCTCCTGCAGAGCGTGGGCAAGCTCCTTGCGGTAGCGCAAACGGAACGTGTCAGGCGGCACCAGCTGCTGCTGAACGGCGACGTATTGCTGGCAGGAGCGTTCGTATGCCCAGACGAACACGTCACGAAGCAAGTCGACGCGGTTGAGCTCATAGACGCCCAGCATGCCGTCGACATAGGCCTGCCGAGGCACATCGACGAAGGAGAGCGGCGACAGATTGTGCCGGATCAACGGGATGTTTGCCGCCACGCGCGAAACCCGCTGGTTCACATCCTCGAAGGGCTGCAGGTAGGGCAGATGCACCATGAGGAAGAACGCCTGCTCGAACGGATCGGCGATCTCCGCGGCCATCTCGACGACGATACCGAACAGCTCTTCCAGACGCTGCGGCAAGGCGACCGGCCGGTACAAACTGCCCCCGATCACGACCGGGCCTTGCCGGATACGCCCGCACGCCATGGGGTCGCGCATCAGTCCGTCCGAGAGCAGCGCATGGAGGGCGATGACCGTCTCCGGCGTTACCACGGCATGCGCGGGGTCGTCGACGAGATATTCGATCGCGGCCTTATGGTTCAGGATCATCTGGGTTTCGAACGCATCCTTGCCCTCGGCCGCCTCGCCGAACTCGATCAGCCGCTCGGTGTCGAGCAGGCTGTACGTGTTGCCCTCGAGCCGTGAGGAAGCCCACGACAGGTCGATCAGCAGGCGGGTCAGGATGTCCCGTGCGAAGGTGCCCGCCGGGGCCTGCACGGCCGGGGAGCGCCCCATCGTGCGCAGCTGGGCTCGCAAGGCATCAGGCAGATAATGGGTCCGGTTGGGGCGGTATTGCTCGAGGAACTCGATCCGGTAGCTGACCGGCCGACGCTGCTGGATCGGTTGTGACACGTAGGCCCTGACCTCTTCGCCCTCGGGCGAGGTTGGCACATAGACAGAGGCAGTCGCCGAGAGGGTGGCGTCTTCAAGGGTGACGTTCGCACCCGCTGTTATCGGCTTGATATGGTACTTGAGCGCTCTGCCCCCGCCTTTAGTTGCAATCCGATGCTGTGTGAGAAGCTGGGCAAGGCGGCGCTGGAGAGTGCGCCGCGAGTAGCCGGCGCCAAGCTCATTGAGAAGCTGTTCCACGCCCACACCCTGCGGATGCCGGGCGATGAGGCCAGCCATCTCATCGAGCTCCTCGGATGGAATAACCTTCGGCACTGGCACCTATCTGTCGCGATTATCTCTTTTGTGCCGTATAATATGGCACGATTAACTGTTAACGTGCCACAAAAAATGCATCACTCACCAAGACCGCGACATAACGCGCCGCCACACAACAGGCGAATGGCCACGCGGTTGCGACCAACCAACCACGGCACCCCGTGGAGACAGCAGGTGATTATGATATCCAGCCTGGTCCGGGTCAGAGCGTCACAAGGCCGAGAGACACAGCCACGTCGGAGGCCAGAAGCAGCACGCTCGACGCCAGGCCGGCGACCGGCACCCAGCCCGGACAGACGAAAACCCCGGGCGGCGGCGGCCCTCCCCGTCGCTTGATGGCGATCAGCGCGAGATTGACGATCGCGAAGATGACGAGCGTGAAGCGGGCGGTGAAGTCGGCGAGGCCGGCGATCGGCGCCAGCAGCGCGAGCGCCAGGATGGCGCCGATCCCGATCAGCGTCGCGCGCACCGGCGTGCCGGTCGCGGGATGCAGGCGCACCAGCCCGCCCGGCAGATTGCCCTGCGTGGCGAGGCCGTAGAGCACGCGGGCGATCATGATCATGTGGACGATGATGCCGTTGAGCGTCGCGACGATGGCAATCAGGCTCATCAGCAGCGGCGGCATCCCCGTCAGGCGCTCGAACACCATGGCAAGCGGGGCCTGCGAGCGCGCCAGCTCGGCGGGCGGCACAGTCACGACCGCGATCCACATGACGGCCGCGTAGATGGTGGTGGAGACGCCCACCGTGATGAAGAGCGCCCGCGGGAGCGTCTTGCTCGGCTCCTTCAACTCCTCGGCCACGTTCACGAGATGCTCGAAGCCCGTATAGGCGAAGACGGCGATCAGCATGGTGCCCGACAGCCCGGCCCAGACCGCCAGGTCGCCTACGGCGGGAACCATCTCCGGGAGCCGATTGACCGCCTCGGGACCCGCGAAGAATCCCGCCGCGACGATCAGCAGCAGACCGCCGACCTCGATCACCGTCATGACGGCGGCGAACGTCACCGACTGAACCGTCGCCAGGCACGCCAAAGCGCCCATCGAGACGACGACGCCGGCGATGATCGCCTTGTCCGGGACATCAAGGAACACGCCGATGTACCCGGCGCTGCCGACGCTGATGGTCGCGGCCGAGATCATCGCCGTGGCAACGACCAGCAGCCCGACGGCGAGGCTGAGGCGCCTGCGATGGAATGCCGCCTGGACATAGGCGGCTTCGCTCGCGCTCACCGGCATGCGCGTGCCGAGTTCCGCGAAGGACGCCGCGCTGAGCGCCATGACGAGCGCCGCGCCGATGAAGGCAAGCGGCGCGTGCATGCCGCTGCGGCCGGCCGCGACACCCACGAGAACATAGATGCCGGCGCCGATGGTGACACCGAGCCCGTACAGGGTCGCGTGCGTCAGACTCAGGGCGCGGATCAGGCCCGGCTGCGGCCGGCTGTCTATGCCCGGTGCGATCGCGTCGCTCCGGCGCACCCGGCGCACTGGACCGCGGTGGGTACCGCGACCAGCCTCGCCGGCACGATGTCCTCGCCGCATGTCGCGCAAGTGCCGTAGGAACCGTCGTCGATTCGCGCCAACGCGGCGCGTATCCGGTCGATCTCGTCGCGCCCCGCACTCTCGAGCGCCGCGATCGGCTCATCGTCCTGAAGCGCGGCGGCCTGCTCTGCGAAGTCGGCGTCGAGCGGCTCGCGCAGTTCAGCCTCGAGTTCGCCGACCCGTCGGGTCAACTCGTCGAGACGGGCGCGAAGCGCGAGAGCGATCGATTGGTGCGATGTCAAAGCCATCTCCCTGGCTGCAGATCCGATCATTGTATCCGAAGGCGCCCATCTGTCGTCGCGTTAGCGCAAGCGCCGCCGGGCCGCTATGCCGTCCGAACAGCCTCGAGAACGTCCTTCCCGCTTCGGCCGGCGAGGTCCTTCGCGATCTCCGTCAACAGCGCGCCTTCCAGGCGGCTGCCGTAGTGGCGGCGCAGTTCGCCCAGCGCGCGCGGCGCGGCAATGACCACGAGATGCTCGATCTTGCCGCCCTGGACCTGTCCGTTGAGCCATCCGGCGACGGCCGCCACATGCGCGTCCTCGTCCAGCAGATGCCCGGTGGGGTTCGCCGAACTCGAATGGTGGTGGGCGCCGGCACCCTTGTTGTGCTCGTCGAGTTTGGGTGACGCCATCCCCGACAGCACCGGCTCGGCCTCGTTGCCGCTGTTCCGGTGCAGTTCGAAGTGGCGTCCGTCGATGACCGCGACGATGGTTCCATGGGGCAACAACATGCTGATCTCCTTGACATTTGCTGGGTGATGTTCGCCGTTGATCCCAGATCGTGAAGAACGAATCTTTCCGGTGGCGGGTTCCCGGCGGCTGCACTCTCCAACTCCTGATCACACGGTATGGGACGGCGTTCCCTGGCTCATTGATTTGCCGCAAGATTGACGCGATCATGCCTCCGAAGGGTTCTGCCGCGATGCCGGGAAAGGTCCCGACTGCGATCGACAGCGTGGTTTCCGCGGCTGTCTTTGCATCCGTCGCCGCCTGCTGTACCGTGTGGTAACGGGGAACGGCCGCCGGCTGGGGAGCCATCGGCCACAAGATCGGAACAGAAACCGCGAGGGTCAGGCGCATGTATGATCCCTATGAGGTGCTGGCGTCGCTCGACCGCAACATGTGGCCGGTGATCGGCCTGTGCGGCTTTGCCATGCTGTGCAACTACACCTGGTTCTTCGCCGCCGTGCGGCAGGGCTTCCGCGACCAGGTGGTGCCGGTGCCGCTGTTCTGCACCTTCTTCTGGCTGGCGGGCGACGCCTCCATGGTGATGCGCTTCGACCTGTGGTTCAACGTCATCGGCCACTGGTACGTGAAGCTGTTCTGGCTGGCGCTGGTGTTCACCGTCATCTGCGAACTGGTGTTCGTGTGGATGACGCTGCGCTTCGGCCGCAAGGAGTTCGCACCGGGCCTGAACCAGAGCCAGTTCACCCTCTTGGTGCTGCTGGGCATCGCCACCATGTGGATCGCCTGGGAGCTGATCAAGGGCATGATCGGCGACGACCTCTACATCAACTATTTCCACCTTGCCAACCTGGTCGGCCCCGCCATGGCCGCCGCCCAGCTGTTCCGGCGCGGCAACCGGGCGGGCACGTCGCCGCTGATCTGGGGCGCCTACACGCTGATGGTGGCGAGCTGGTTCACCGCCTGCGCGCTGTGGTATGGCGGCCCGTTCGCCTCGCCCGCCTATATCGGCCTCTATGTGTTTTGCACCGGCTGCGCCGCCGCCATGACCGTGGCGGTGGCCCGCATGCCGGCCTATGTTCCGCCGGCCTCGACACAGGCGGCGCGCGCCAACGGCGCGGCGGCGATGCCGGCCTGAGAAACCCGCCGGCGAGACGATATTCCTGACGCCGCGCCGCCTGCGTCGAGGTCGATGGCCTCGGCTGATTCTGCGCGCGCTGCGGTTTCTCCTTGCCAGCCCTCGCCATAGTCAGACAGATACGGCGCGACCGGATTGGAAGAGGATCAATGCCGTTGATCGACGTCACGCGGCGCGGCGCGCTGGCCGGACTGGCCGCGGCCCTATGGGCCGTGGCGGCGTTTCCGCCGGTCGCCGCGGCAAAAGCCGAACAGCGGGTGACCGTGTTTGCCGCCGCCTCGCTGACCAACGCGCTACAGGATGTTGGCAAGGCCTATACGGAAAAGACCGGCGTGGCGGTGGTGTTCTCGTTCGCCTCCAGCTCGGCGGCCGCGCGCCAGATCGAGGCCGGCGCGCCCGCCGACCTGTTCATCTCGGCCGATACGGCCTGGATGGACTACCTTCAGCAGCGCGGCCTGATCGACGCCCGGACGCGCCAGGACATCCTGTCCAACCGGCTGGTGCTGATCGCGCCGGCGGACAGCACGGTGGCGCTGAGGATCGCGCCGGGCTTCGCGCTCGCCGCCGCCCTCGGCAAGGGCGGACGCCTGTCGACCGGCGACCCCGATTTCGTCCCCGCCGGCCGCTATGCCCGCTTGGCGCTGTCGAACCTGGGCGTCTGGAACGACGTGGCCGACCGGCTGCTGCGCGCCGAGAACGTGCGTTCGGCGATGGCCTTCGTCGCCCGCGGCGAGGCGCCGCTCGGCATCGTCTACCAGACCGACGTGGGCGTCGAGAACAAGGTCCGCGTCGTCGACATCTTTCCAACCGGCAGCCACCCGGCGATCGTCTATCCCGCCGCCATCGTCACGGGTGCCAGGCCGGGCGCCGCGGCGTTCCATGCCTTCCTGCTGACACCGGAATCGCGGGCCAGGTTCGGGAAGTACGGGTTCATCGGCCTGAAGTAAGAGGAGAATGCGATGCGTCAGGCCAGGGTCATCCGTCACGTCGCCTTCGAGGACCTGGGGCTGTTCGCCGCGCCGCTCGCCGCACGCGGCTGGACGGTAACCTACGCCGATGCCGGAATCGACGACATCGCCGCCGCCATTGCCGCCGCCGACCTGGCGGTGATCTGCGGCGGACCCATCGGCGTCTACGAAACCGACCGCTACCCGTTCCTGCTCGACGAGCTGGCCGCCATCGAGGCTCGCGTCGCTGCCGGCCGGCCCACGCTGGGGCTGTGCCTGGGCGCCCAGCTCATCGCCGCCGCGCGGGGCGCGCCGGTCTATCCGGGCCCGCGCAAGGAGATCGGCTGGGGCCGCATCCAGCTCAGCCTGGACGGCCGGCACTCGGCCCTGGCCGTCCTCGCCGACGTACCGGTACTGCACTGGCACGGCGATACCTTCGACCTGCCGCCCAATGGCATGCTGCTGGCCAGCTCGGACCTCTATGCCCACCAGGCGTTCAGCATCGGCTCCACCGTGCTCGCGCTGCAGTTCCATGCCGAGGCCGATCCGCGCCGCATCGAGCAATGGCTGATCGGCCACGCCGCGGAGCTGTCCGCCGCCGGCATCGACGTCCCGGCGTTGCGCGCCCGGACAAAGAACTTGCGTGACCGGGTGGAAAGCGCAGCCGCCAGCATGCTGAACCGCTGGATGGACGGCTGGGGCTGAATACAGGGGCCACGCTGCTATTGCCTGGTGGCCGTCACGAAGCAATCGACCTTGCGGGCCTTGAGCCGTTCGCAAAGGCCGATGGCCGCGGGCCGCGTGGCGAAGCCGCCGATCTGCACCCGGTAGAAGATGCCCCTGGCGCCCAGATCGGCCTTGAAGATGTAGAGTTCGGCGGCGTCGAGCAGGTCGGCGTTGCTGCCCATAAGCCGTGACCAGCGGAACCGGGCCTCTTCCTCGGTGCGCCCGGCCCCCACCTGAACACGCCAGGTGTCGCCAGGGTGCGCCGCGCGCGGCCCCGGCTCTTCGCCGGAGTCGTCCGGTGGAACCGGCGCGGCGACGGGCGGCTCCGCCGGCGGCGCCACGACCGCCTGCTTCGGCGGCGCGGGCACGGGCAGTGGTTTGGGAGCCTGCACCGGCGCCGCCTCCGGCGCGGACTTGACGCTCACCGGAATCTTCACCGCCCTGGCCGGCTGGCACGGGATGCCGCCGGGCTCGAGCCTGGCGCAGATCGACTTCGCCGCGGCCTCGCCCTTCAGCGGCGCGGTACGCACCCGGTAGGCCACCGCCTGCGCCCCGGCGGACAGCATCTGCTCGACCTCGATCGCCGCCCCGCCCAGCGACTTGGCGTGATCGTCGAGGAGCACCCGGCGCAGTTCCCGCGCCTCGGCCTCGGTGCCGAAGGTGGAGAACTGGGCGCGGTATTCCACGTCCCGGCCGTCGGCGGCCATGTCCGCGGACGGCGGCCTGGCCGGAGCGGTCACAGGGCCCTCAGGCGACGCGGCCTGCACCGGCGGCCTGACATCGTCGTCCATGGCTGGCAGCGGAATCGGGATCGCGCCTGAAACCGAGTCCGGGCTGACCGGCGACAGGCCCTTCGTCAGGTCCTCGACCGGGTGCCTCAGCACGGCACCATCGAGCTGCGCCGCCAGATCCTCGGGCAGCCTGGCCTGCATCGTCGGCGGCGCGGCAACCGGCGCCGGCCGCGAAACCACGAGCGTGGCGGCAAGCCTCGTCGCCTCGTCGATGGCCGTTGGCTCCATCCGAGTCTTGACGGTCGCAAGCGCGTCGGCGGCTTCGCTGACGCCGGCCTTGGCGGCCAGGCTCAGCCAGGCATAGCCCTGCACATGGTCTCGCGTGATGAAGTCGCCGTTGAAATACTGCATGCCGACCAGGAACTGGGCCTTGGCATCGCCGCCGCGCGCGGCCTGCCGCCAGAAGATTACGGCTTCCTTGCCCTGCGGCGGCTTGCGGTCGTAGAGCATGGAGCCCAGATTGGCCTGCGCGCCTACATGCCCCAATTCGGCGGCCCGGCGGTAATACTGCTCGGCCTTGACCATGTCCTTGTCGGCGCCGATCCCGAGCCGGTACATCTGCCCCAGATTGAACAGGGCGCGCGGATCGCCGTTGGCGGCATAGGGGAGCCATTCGTCGATCGCGGTCTTGTAGTCGCCCCGCGCATAGGCTTCGGCGCCCGCCTGGAAATCGGCACTGGCCGGCGATACCGACGCGGCAAGCGCCAGCACGACGGCACCCAGAAACCGCGCCATCACGCGGCGTGCGCCGGGCGCGATGCCGGCGCCACACACTGGCATAGCGTGATCCGTGGCCATTCGGGGCAAAATCCGTTGCTCGTCGTTCAGCACCATTTATAGCGGCAACGCAACATCCAGGCCACAACATAAGCCGTGCGCCAAGCATTTACGCAACGGCTTCCTGCGCCCGGCGGGGTCCGCGAAACCCTTGAACCGGGGCGCGCCGTAACCACATAGCAAGCAAGCGGCGCCGGTTTCCGGGCCGCGACCCAGAGGGTGCCTTCGGGACCCGATCACTGCCCGCTTCGAAGAAGGAGGCCAGAGTGACACGCGTATCCTTGTTGTCGAGCCCGTTCCTGCTCGGCTTCGAGCGGCTGGAAGGCATGCTCGAACGTGCCGCCCGCTCGGCGGACGACGGCTATCCGCCCTACAACATCGAGCAGACCAGCGAGACGGGCTGGCGCATCGTGCTGGCGGTCGCCGGGTTCCTGCCCGAGCAGCTGAGCGTCACGGTCGAGGACAACCAGTTGGTCATCGCCGGCGCGCAGCCCGACGACAAGACGCGGACGTTCATTCACCGCGGTATCGCAACCAGACAGTTCCAGCGGCGTTACGTATTGGCCGACGGCATCGAAGTCGTCCATGCGGGCGTCGAAAACGGTCTGCTTACCGTGGACCTGACGAGACCGAAGAGCCAACCGGTCATCCGCAAGATCGATATCGCCGCCAAGTCCTGAACCTTCGGACCGGCTCACAGGAGAGGTCTAATGACGACTACAGAGGTATTGAAGCAATTGACCCCGGAGGCCTTCGCGGCCCTGGGCGCCGAAAACACCGTCTATCTGCGCCCAATCGTGCAGGATGGCGTGGTGGCGTTCGCCGTGCACACGGCAGCCGGCCAGCCGATCGGGCTGATGGAAAGCCCCGAGCTTGCCCGCGCTGCCGCGCTCCAGCACGACATGACCCTGGTCAGCGTCCACTAAAACCGGTTCAGGCCGCGTTGGTCTGGGCCGGATTCTGCGTCAGCAGCGCATAGAGCGCCCCGGATCCGTCGGCGCCGCGGAGCTTGTCGCACATGGCGCGGTCGCGCAGCAGACGCGACACCTTGGCGAGCGCCTTCAGGTGATCGGCCCCGGCGCTTTCCGGCGCCAGCAGCATGAAGATCAGGTCGACCGGCTGGTCGTCGATGGACTCGAAATCGATCGGGTCGTCGAGGCGGGCGAACAGCCCGTAGAGCCGGTTGATCTTCTCGAGCCGCCCGTGCGGAATGGCGACTCCCTGGCCGACGCCCGTGGTTCCCAGCCGCTCGCGGCCCAGGATGGTCTCGAGGATTTCGCGCGCCGGGATGCCGGTCACGGTCGAGGCGCGCTCCGCCAGCTCCTGCAGCGCCTGTCGCTTGCTGCCGGCCTTCAGTCCTGAATAGACGGAATCAGGCGATAGAAGCTGTTGAATTTCCATGGCGCATCCGTTCGTCAGCGGGACAGTGCCCACCGCATGGCCTAGCTCTGGCCCTGCGGATCGATCCAACCGATATTGCCGTCGGGACGGCGGTAGACAACGTTCAGGCGGCCGTGCGCCGAGTTACGGAACATCATGACCGGCGCGTCGGACAGATCAAGCCGCATCACCGCGCCGCCGACCGTGGTCGTGGGAATTTCCATCTTCATCTCGGCGACGATGAGCGGCTGCAGTTCGTCCGGTTCCTCGCTGCCTTCTTCCTCGGCTTCCAGCACGTAGCTCGACGCCGCCACCAGATCGGCGGCAGCGGCCTTCGAGGCATTGTGGTGATTGCGCAGGCGGCGCTTGTAGCGGCGCAGGCGGGTCTCGATCCGATCGAGTGCCTGATCGAACGCCGCATAGGGCTCGCCGGCCGAGGCGTGGCTCTGCATCGCGATGGCGTGGCCCGCGTGGACCGAGCAGTCGACTCGGATCAGATGGGCATCGCGCGAAAAGGTGACGTGGGCATCGACCGCACGGTCGAAATACTTGCTGACCCGGTCCTCGATACGGTCCGTCACATGCGCGCGCAGCGCGTCGCCGATATCGATCTGCTTGCCGTTGACCTGAATTTCCATGCTGCTCGCTACACCCTGTAAGTTCCAGGACGTGTTACCGCCGACTCCCGGGGCAATGATGCGCCCGTCGGGAGGCGCGGACCATAGTGGTGTCGACCGCCGCTGTCAAACTCCCCACCCTAGCGTCCGGATTTGAGGCGGCGCCGGTGGACGGACGAGGGTATGTGCATGGCCTCCCGGTACTTCGCGACCGTCCGCCGGGCGATTTCGATGTCGGCGTCCAGCAGCAGTTCGACGATCTTGTCATCGGACAGGATCGCCTTCGAATCTTCCCTGTCGATCAACGCGCGGATGCGGTGGCGCACCGCCTCGGCCGAATGGGACTCGCCGCCATCGGCCGCCGCGATCGCCGCGGTGAAGAAGTATTTCAGCTCGAAGGTGCCACGCGGACACACCAGATATTTGCCGGCGGTGACGCGGCTGACCGTGCTTTCGTGCATGCCGATGGCGTCGGCCACCTGCTTCAGGTTGAGCGGCCGCAGCTGCGACACGCCGTGAGCGAAGAAGCCCTCCTGGCGGCGCACCAGCTCGCTCGCCACCTTGAGGATCGTCTTGGCCCGCTGGTCGAGCGCCTTCACCAGCCAGCTGGCGTTGCTGAAGCAGTCGGACAGGTAGGCGCGGTCCTGCTTGGAGCGGCTGACATGGCGCACCTCGGCATAGTAGTGGGCGTTGACCAGCACCCTGGGCAGGACATCGGCGTTCAGTTCCACCGCCCAGGCGCCGTCGGGCCGGCGCGAGATCAGCACGTCGGGCACGACCACCTCGGTGTGAGGGCTGTCGAACGCCAGGCCGGGCTTGGGATCGAGCGCCCGCAACTCCTGCATCATGTCGGCGAAGTCCTCGTCGCTGACGCCGCACTGGCGCTTGAGCCAGCCGGTGCGGCCGTCGGCGAGCGCCTCCAGGTTGGCGACGAGGGTCGCCATGGCGGGATCGAACCGGTTGCGGTCCTTGAGCTGGAGCGCGAGGCATTCGGACAGGTTGCGGGCGCACACGCCGGGCGGATCGAACTGCTGCAACAGCGCCAGCGTCTCCTCGACGTCGGCGATCTTGCAGCCCAGCCGCTCGGCCACGTCGCCCATCGCCTCGCGCAGATAGCCGGCGTCGTCGACCATGTCGATCATGTAGCGGCCGATCATCCTCTGCCGGCTGTCGGTCACGGTCATGCCGAGCTGGTCGGACAGGTGGCTGCGCAGCGTCACCGGCACGGCAAGGCGCGCCGAGGCATCGACCGGCATGCCCGCCTCGCCGCCGCCCCACGGGCTGGTCCACGGGCTGGCGGGCAGCGACTGGATGCCGTCGTCGTCGCGGGGCGCCGGCGCCATGTCGCGGTCGTCGTTGGTGAACACGTTGTCGTAGCGGCTGTCGATCGGCGCATCGCCGTCGTCCGCCGGCGCGACGGCCGATGTCTCGGCAGGCTGCTGCGCGGTTTCGGCGGGCGCATAGTCGAATTCCAGCAACGGATTGGATTCGACCTGCTGTTCGACGAAGGAGACAAGGTCGAGGCTGGAGAGCTGGAGCAGCTTGATGGCCTGCTGCAATTGCTGCGTCATGACCAGCTGCTGGCCTTGCCGTAGCACTTGCCGCAATCCGGTTGACATTCAACTCCACCTGCCGGGTTGCCTGGCGCCGCCGCCAGGTGGCAGGACGCATGAGGTCACCGGATAAATTTCTCTCCCAGATACACCCGTCGAACGTCCTCGTTGGCGACGATCTCGTCGGGCGTACCGCTCATCAGCACAGTGCCATCGTAGATAATATACGCCCGGTCGGTGATGTCGAAGGTTTCCCGCACGTTGTGATCGGTGATCAGAACCCCGATTCCGCGGTCCTTCAGATGGGCGACCAGATCGCGGATGTCGCCGATGGCGATGGGATCGATGCCGGCGAACGGCTCGTCGAGCAGGATGATGTTGGGCTTGCCGGCCAGCGAGCGGGCGATCTCGACCCGGCGGCGCTCGCCGCCCGACAGCGACAGCGACGGCGCGTGCCGCAGCCGCTGGATGCCGAACTCGTTGAGCAAGTTGTCGAGCATCTCCTCGCGTGTCCGGCGGTCGGGCTCGACCAACTCCAGCACCGCCATGATGTTGTTCTCGACCGACATGCCCCGGAAGATCGACGCTTCCTGCGGCAGGTAGCCGATGCCCAGCCGCGAGCGCCGGTACATCGGCAGCGACGTGACGTCGAGGCCGTCGAGCACGATCTCGCCCGAATCGGGCCGGATCAGGCCGACGATGGAATAGAAACAGGTGGTCTTGCCGGCGCCATTGGGTCCGAGCAGACCGACCACCTCGCCGCGGTGCACGTCGAGGGTCACGCCCTTCAGCACCGGGCGTCCCTTGAAGCTCTTGCTGATGCCGGCGACGAACAGGCCTTCGCGGCGGCGCTCCGGATCGACGGGCGGCGGCCCGACGCCGTCGTCGCGCACGGTGGCGGCGATGGTATCGAACACCCGGGACGGATTCTGTTCGAACAGATCGCCGGGCTTGAGCTTGCCTTCGCTGGTCACGGAACCGCCTTAGTTCTTGTTCGGGGCGGCCGGCTTGGTGTCGGTCGTCCCCTCCTTGGTCTTGGTCGCGGGCGTGAATTCGCCCCGCACCCGCTGGTCGCCCTGCGTGCTGGCCATGCCCTGCACGCGGGTCTGGCCCGTGTCGAGGTTCAGCTCCAGCCGGCTGCCGCGCACCACGCTGCCGCCCTGGTGCAGCACCACCCTGCCGCCCATGGTGACGAGCTGGCGGCCGACGTCATACACCGCCCAGTCGCCCTCGGCCTTGTCGCCGCGCGAGGTGATGCGGACGTTGCCGCGGGAATCGATGCGGGTCACCGAGCCGGTCAGGCTCGATTCCTCCTGGCCGGACTTGTCCTTGCCGGTCTGGTAGTAGACGCGCACCTCGTCGCTCAGCAGGGTCATGTCGCCCTGGATGGCCTCGACCTTGCCGAGGAACATGGCGACGCTGCCTTCCTTCTGGACTTCGAGCCGGTCGGCCGAGAACTCGATCGGGTCCTTGGCATTGTGATTGCTGAAGCCGGTCTTGGCGGCCAGGGCCGCCGGCACGGCCAGCGCCGTCGCGAACAGCAGCGCCAGCGCCAGCCTGGAGTGAATCCGCATCTTGCCGTCGAGCATCGCGCCGCCTCAGTCGACCGCGCGGGGATAGACAGTCATCTTCACCCCATTGCGCAATGTTATGTTTTCCGTTTTCGTGTCGACGTCGAGCCCGCCGGCGGTGAACTTGCCGAACGGACCCTGGCCATGCACCGCCTCGTTGCTCGTTCCCTTGCCCTCGGACAGGCGCATCGTCAGCTTCGGCGTGTGGACTTCCATGCCCGAGTCCGAGAATACATTTACTTGTCCCGACAAATCCAGAACCTCGGTCTTGGTGTGGAACGTGCCGAGCGGCGCGTCCACGGTCACCCACGACCCGTCCTTCGACTTCAGGTCGGCGGCGATGGTATCGAGCATCACCAGCTCGTCGTTCGAGGCGTCATGATAGGCCGAATTGGCGGTGACCGAAAACGTGCGGTCCTCGGTATCGGTTCCGACGAATCGCGGCGACACCATGCGCGCCTTGTCGTCGGACTCCTCGAGCTCGGAAAAGGCCAGGGTGAAGCCGCTGCTGGAGCCGCGGATCGCCGGCACGATCAGGATGCCCGCCAGCAGCAGCGCCGCGCCCGCCGGCAGCACGCGCTTCATCAGCCGCACGTAGCGGCTATAGTGATCCTCCCGATCGACGAGGAGGTCGTAGCGGTGCTCCACGGGCGTTCTCCGGACGGTCGTCGCCATTCCTAGACATAGAGCGACTTTCGTGAGAGGCACTATCTATGGGCGACGGGCGCCCCGATCAAGCCGTGCGCGCCGTCACACGTGCGAGAAGATGTCTTCCTCGGCCCAGCCGGCCAGGTCCAGCCGTGCCCGCGTGGGCAGGAAATCGAAGCAGGCCTGCGCCATGGCCGTGCGGCCCTCGCGCTCCAGCATGGTGTCGAGCCGGGCCTTGATCTCGTGCAGGTAGAGGACGTCCGACGCCGCATAGGCGCGCTGCGCGTCGCTCAGGTCGGCGGCGCCCCAGTCCGAGCTCTGCTGCTGCTTCGACATGTCGATGTTGAGCAGTTCGCGGCACAGCTCCTTCAGGCCGTGACGGTCGGTATAGGTGCGCACCAGCCGCGAGGCGATCTTGGTGCAATAGACCGGCTGCGGCATAACGCCCAGCCGGGCGAACAGCGCGGCCAGGTCGAAGCGCGCGAAATGGAACAGCTTGAGCACCGCCGGATCGGCCAGCAGCGCGATCAGGTTCGGCGCGTTCACCGGTCCCTGCGGGATCTGCACCAGATGGGCCGAGCCGTCGCCCGACGACAACTGCACGAGGCACAGCCGGTCGCGGCCAGGCTTGAGCCCCATGGTTTCGGTGTCGATCGCGACCGACGGCCCGAAGCTCAGGCCGGACGGGAGATCGCCGCGATGCAGGGTAACCGTCATAGGGGGAGATTTCCGCGGGCCGAAACAACTTCGGCGATTGGTGCCCAGGAGAGGACTCGAACCTCCACGACCTTGCGATCACTAGCACCTGAAGCTAGCGCGTCTACCAATTCCGCCACCTGGGCAACTCCGTGTCTGTCACGGTGGACGCAGTTCCTATTGCCCGGCACGATGCTTGTCAACAATCCAATCGCAACATCCATGCAACAGGTCCGTCATGCGGCCCGCGCCGGGAAGTTTCGGGTAGCAATCCTGCGACCCGGCGGTATTTTAGCGTCCATTCCACGCCCGCGCGAACAGGGACTTCATGACTCGTGACCTCGTTACGGTGATCGGCGGCTCCGGCTTCATCGGCCGGTATGTCGTGCGGCTGCTGGCCAAACAGAACCATCGTGTCCGGGTGGCCGTGCGCCACCCCAATGAGGCCCTGTTCCTGAAGCCCATGGGCGACGTGGGGCAGATCCAGCTGCTCGAGACCAACATCCGCAATGCCGCCTCGGTGGCCCGGGCGGTCGACGGCGCCGACGCGGTCGTCAACCTCGTGGGCATCCTGCAGCCGTCCGGCCGTCAGGATTTCCAGTCGGTCCACGTGGCCGGCCCCGAGGCCGTGGCGAAAGCCGCGGTCGCCGCGGGCGTCCGCCGGCTGGTCCAGCTCTCGGCCATCGGCGCCGACCGACGCGCCGATTCGGCCTATGCAAGGAGCAAGGGCGAGGGCGAGATCTCGGTGCGCGCCGCCTTCCCCGCCGCGACCGTCATGCGCCCTTCCATCGTGTTCGGCGCCGAGGACGGCTTCTTCAACCGCTTCGCCGGCCTGGCCTGCGTGCCGCTGCTGCCACTGCCGCTGATCGGCGGCGGCAAGACCCGGTTCCAGCCGGTCTATGTCTGCGACGTGGCCGAGGCGGTCACCCGCGCCGCGACGCAGGATGGCCTGGCCGGCCAGACCTTCGAGCTGGGCGGCCCCAAGGTCTACAGCTTCCGGGAAATCCTCGAGCTGGTGCTGGCGCAGACCCAGCGCGAGAAGATGATGCTGCCGGTGCCGTTCTTCGCGGCCAGGCTGGTGGCGGCAATGGCGCAGGCGGTCTTCGCGGTGTCGCCCTTCGACGCGCCGCTGACCATGGACCAGGTCGAGCTGCTGAAGCATGACAACGTGGTGGCCGAAGGCGCTCGCACCCTGCGCGACCTGGGCATCGAGCCGACCCCCGCCGAGGCCATTGTCGGCAGCTACCTGGAGCGCTACCGCAAGCAGGGTGAGTTTGCCAAGCCGGCCGAGGCCGCCTGAGCCGGTGCGAGCGCTTTGTGACCGGCGCGGCAATTGTGCTAGGGTCTGCACCGTCTCGGGAGGGTCTCATGTGCGTTCTGCCCGGTTCGGCGCGGACCATTACGCTTCGCGCGCTATCGTCGTATCCGTCGGCAGGCATGTGACAGGACCGTTCCCATCGTGACTCCCCGTCTCTTCCACCTCTGGCTGTCGCCGTTTTCCCGCAAGGTCCGCATCGCCCTGGCCGAGCTGGGCATGGACGTGAAGCTGGTGATCGAGCCGGTCTGGGAACGCCGCCCCGAGTTCCTGGCGCTCAACCCGGCGGGCACCGTGCCCGTGCTGGTCGAGGACGACGGCACCGCCATCGCCGACAGCGCGGTGATCTGCGAGTATTTGAACGAAACCGTCGCCGGCAAGACGCTGTTCGGCAAGGACGCGCTGACCCGCGCCGAGGTGCGCCGGCTGGTCTGCTGGTTCGACCAGAAGTTCCACCGCGAGGTCACCGACAATCTGGTGACCGAGAAGGTAATGAAGCGCTTCATGAAGATGGGCACGCCCGACAGCAGCGCCATCCGCGCCGGGCTGCACAATATCGGCTATCACCTGGACTACATCGCCTATTTGACCGAGCGCCGCCGCTGGCTGGGCGGCGACGAGTTCTCGCTGGCCGACATCGCCGCCGCGGCCCATCTGTCGTGCGTGGACTATCTGGACAATGTGCCATGGGACAGCCATCCCGAAGCCAAGGACTGGTATGTGCGGGTCAAGTCGCGGCCCAGCTTCCGCCCGGTGCTGATGGACCGGATCCCCGGCCTGTCGCCTCCGGCCCACTATGACAATCTCGATTTCTGAGGCGCCGGCGAACCTCGGCCTCAAGCGGGACATTATCGACCGCCTACTGGCGGAAGGCTTCGACGTGGCCGCTGTCACCACGCCCGACAGCATCCCGATGCTGCCCGATCGCCTCGCACGATTCATCGGCGAGGGCCGCCACGGTGTCATGGGGTGGATGGCGGAAAAGGCCGACCGGCGCGGCGACCCGCGCATCCTGTGGCCCGAAGTCCGAAGCATCATCGTCGCCGGCATGAACTATGGCCCCGACGACGACCCGTTGGCGCGGCTGGCGCACGGTGACCGGGGCGTGATCTCGGTCTACGCCCGCAACCGCGACTATCACGACTTCGTCAAGAAGCGGCTGAAGCGCGTCGGCCGCTGGCTCGGCGAAACCCACGGCGCCGGTCTGAAGGTGTTCGTCGACACCGCGCCAGTGCCGGAAAAGCCGCTGGCGGAAGCCGCCGGGCTGGGCTGGCAGGGCAAGCACACCAATCTGGTGTCGCGCGGCTTCGGCTCATGGCTGTTCCTCGGCGCGATCTACACCGATATGGACCTGCCGGCCGACCGGCCCGAGGCCGACCACTGCGGCCAGTGCCGCAACTGCCTGGACGCCTGCCCCACCAATGCGTTCCCGGCGCCCTACCAGCTCGACGCGCGGCGCTGCATCTCCTACCTGACGATCGAATATGATGGCCACATTCCCGTGGAGTTCCGCAAGCCGATGGCCAACCGGATCTATGGCTGCGACGACTGCCTGGCGGTCTGCCCGTGGAACAAGTTCGCCAGCGAGGCCCGCGAGGCCGCCTTCCATGCCCGCGACGAGCTGGCCGCGCCGCTGCTGACCGAACTGGCCATGCTGGATGATCCGGGTTTCCGGGCGCTGTTCTCCGGCTCGCCGATCAAGCGCATCGGCCGCGACCGGTTCGTGCGCAACGTGCTGATCGCGCTGGGCAACAGCGGCGACGCAGCGGCGATCCCGGTGGTCGAAGCCCTGCTGGACGACCCGTCGCCGCTGGTGCGGGCGATGGCGGCGTGGGCACTCAGGGAGCTGGCGCCGGCGCGGGCGGCGGCGCTGCGGCAGGCGCGGCTGGCTTCGGAACCTGAGCCTGACGTGCGCCGGGAGTGGACGGCCTGGCCGCTTCCCGTTCATCCTCGGCCTGATGGGCGCGCACCTTGTTGACGCTGTCAACCGCCGCCTTGGCCGAGGGCGTATCGGGCGCCAGTTTGATCACCTGAATCCAGTCGACGATGGCCGCGTCGCTGTTGCCGATGGCCTGGTTGAGGTTGGCGCGCTCGAGCAGCGCGTCGACGTTTTCGGCGTCGAGCATCAGCGCCTTGTCGATGTCCGCGCGGGCCGACTCGAAGTGGCCCAGCGCCCGGTGCGCCGCGGCCCGGTAGGAATAAGCCTCGGAACGCGGCCCGCCGCGCTGGAGCGACATGTCGAGGTCCTTCAGCCCGCCTTCCAGATTGCCCATCTCGACCTGCGCGCGCGCCCGGTCGATCAGGATCTCGGCCGCCTGGTCGTCGCTGATCCCGTTCATGCCCAGCGCCTCGGACAGCACCCTGAACGATTTCTCGTTGTTCTCGGCCATCAGCCAGGAATTGCCGGCCTGCGACAGCAGATCGATGGCGAGGCCCGGCGGCAGCACCTCTGGCTCGGCGGACATTTCGCGCTTGCCGTCCTTGTCCAGCTTCACCTCGGGTGCGGCCTGCGGCACTGACGCCTTCGCCTGCTGCCGCGCGCGCCTGGAGAGATCCTCCAGCATGACGGCCGCTTTCTCGTACTGGCCCTGCGCGAACAGCGACAGCGCCATGCAGTGCTCGGCCGGAATGCCGCCGCTGTAGTCGCGCCACTGGGCGGCCAGCTCGTAGGCGCGCTTGGGCGCCATGTCGACCAGCTTCATGCATTCGGCGTAGTTGTTGGCGGCGGCGGGAAGCGAGACGAGGCCGGCCGCGCCGGCGCCCAGCAGGGCAAGTATCTTTCTCAAGCGGTAGCCTTGTGAGGTTCCGGGAATGGCTTCATAAGCTGGTGAACATATAGGAGATCGGACCTCATGAAGCGACTCTTCGTCTTCGGGCTGGGCTACACCGCGCAGGTCGCCGGCCGGCAGCTTCGCGCCGATGGCTGGAAGGTCGCCGGCACCTGCCGCACGCCGGCGACAAAGGCTGCGCTGGAGGCGCAGGGCTTCGAGGTCTTCCTGTTCGACGGCGACCGGCCGATCGACAACCCGGCGCGGGCGCTGGAGGGCACGACGCACATCCTCGCCTCGGTTCCGCCCGGCGAGTCCGGCGATCCGGTGCTGCGTTATCACGCCGCCGACATCGCCTCGCTGGGGCGCCTCGCCTGGGTCGGCTATCTCTCGACCACCGGCGTCTATGGCGACAAGGACGGCGGCTGGGTGGATGAGGCCACGCCGCGCGCGCCCTCCACCGCGCGCGGCCGCAAGCGCGCCGAGGCCGAGATGGGCTGGATGGGCCTGTACGAGGTCGGCCGGGTGCCGGTGCATCTGTTCCGCCTGCCCGGCATCTACGGCCCCGGCCGCAGCGCCATCGACGCCGTGAAGGCCGGCCGCACGCGGCGGGTGTTCAAGGAGGGGCAGTTTTTCTCGCGCATTCATGTGGACGATCTCGCCGCCGCGCTGATCGCCTCGATGGTCCAGCCCCGCCCCGGCGCCATCTACAATCTCTGCGACGACGAGCCCGCGCCGCCGCAGGACGTCACCGCCTATGCCTGCGAGCTGCTGGGCGTGCCGGTGGAGCCGCTGACGCCCGTCGAGCAGGCCGACCTGACGCCCATGGCCCGCAGCTTCTATGAGGAGAGCAAGCGGGTGCGGAACGACAAGATGAAGCGGGAACTGGGGGTGACGCTGACCTATCCGAACTACCGGGATGGGCTGGAGGCAATACTGAAGCAAACAACATGAATCGTCATTGCGAGCGAAGCGAAGCAACCCAGAATGTTGCCGCGTGATTTTACCTTTGATACCATACGCTATATTGCAACAGTGCATTTGGCGATTGGATGAAACAACCCGCTGTTTACATCATGGCCAGTAAGCGGAATGGTACTCTCTATACTGGCGTCACATCGAACCTGCCTCAGCGAGCATGGCAGCATCGTGAAGGCTTTCTCCCGGGCTTTACCCAGAAATATGGCTGCAAGCTACTTGTCTGGTACGAAGTACATACTGAAATGATCTACGCCATTGCGCGCGAAAAACAGATCAAGAGTGGTTCCCGTAAAAAGAAACTGAAGCTCATTGAAACCCTCAATCCGAACTGGCGCGATCTGTACGAAGAATTAATCTGAAACGGATAGATTCTGGGTTGCTTCGCTGCGCTCGCAATGACGGACATTAGAGTATATCTCAGAATAAAAGCCCCTCCAGCATCCTCCCTAGCCGCGCGATGTCCGCCGGCTCCGACAAGCGGTGATCACCGTCCTTCACGAGAACAACCTCGACGTCTTCGCCATCGATGTGCTCAGCCAGTCGCAGCGCTGTGCGCCACGGCACGTCGGGGTCCTTCATGCCCTGGATCAGCCGTACCGGAAACGGCAGCGTCAGCGGCGACCGAAGCACCAGATGCTCCCTGCCCTCCTCGATCAGCCGCATGGTGATCGTGTAGGGCTCGCCGTAGTCGGACGGCTCGTGATAGACGCCGTCGCAGTGCAAAATCTGCCTCACCTCATCCGGATACCCCGCCCACATCAGGTCCTCGGTGAAGTCGGGCGCGGCGGCGATGCCGACCAGCGCGGCGATCCGCTCGGGCCTTGCGCGCGCCGTCAGCAGCGCCATCCAGCCGCCCATGCTCGAGCCGATGAGAATCTGCGGGCCTGTCGTCACCTGGTCGAGGATAGCGACGGCCTCCGCCGCCCAGCGGCCGATGGTGCCGTCCTCGAATTTTCCGGTCGATTGACCATGCCCGGAGTAGTCGAATCGGGTGAACGCCTGGCCGCGACCGGTGCACCAGTCGCGCACCGCCATGGCCTTGGTGCCGGTCATGTCGGACTTGAAGCCGGGCAAGAAGATCACGCCCGGCGCACGACCCGGAAGGACCTCGTATGCAAGCTCGTGACCGTCCACGGAAATGGTGCTAAGGGACGCTTCCATCCCACCATCTAGCCAGCGCCGGGGGCCGCCTTCAACCTTCACGATCGCCCCAACGCCGGGCTCGCGCCGCGGATCCTGCAGATCCTGCCTCGCCTCGACGCGGATGGCCCGTCGCGCAACGCCGTCGACATCGCCCGCGCGGCCATCGCCGCCGGCGGTGGCGCCGTGGCGGCGTCGCGAAACGGCGCGCTGGTCGGCGAGTTCCGCCAGTCGGGCGGCATCCATCTGGCGCTGCCGTTCGACGCGGTCTCGCCGCTGACCCGCTGGCGGATCGCCCGGCGGCTGAAAGCCGCGGTCATCGCCCACCGCATTACCGTGATCCATGCTTATGGCCGGCGCGGCGCCCGGCTGGCCCGGGCTGTGTCGAGGGCGACCGGCGTGCCGTTCGTCGCCTCGCCCATCGCCAACGAGGCGCATGAGCCGGAACGATGGGTGGTGCCCGAGATGGCCGCTGCCCAAGCCATCGTCGCTGCCTCGGACTTCGTCGCCTCGCTGGTGCCGAGAGCACTGCCGGCGGCGCCCCGGGTCGAGGTCATCCCGCGCGGCGTCGACCTGACGCGGTTCGATCCGGCCGCGGTGCGCACCGAGAAGCTGGTCCGTCAGATGCAGGACTGGCGCGCCGACGACCTGTCCTCCGTGATCCTGATGCCGGGCCGGCTATCGCCCGGCAAGGGCCACGACATCCTGCTGAAGGCCATGGCGCGGATGACCAACAGGCAGGCCACCTGCCTGATCGTCGCCCGCGACGAGGACAATCCGAAATACCGCGAGACCCTGCTGACGCTGATCGCCGAGCTGAAGCTGGAAGGCCGGGTTCGCTTCGTCGGCTACGCGCCCGACATGCCGGTGGCATACATGCTGGCCGACGTGGTCGTGGTGCCGTCGCGCACCCCCGAGGCGTTCAACAGCATCTGCGCCGAGGCGCTGGCCATGGGCCGGCCAGTGGTGGCGACGCGCGCCGGGGGCACGCCCGACATCGTCGTCGACGGCGAGACCGGCTGGCTGGTACCGCCCGCCGATCCCGACGCGCTGGCCGTGGCGCTGGACGCCGCCCTCGCGCTCGACGAGTCCGCGCGGGTCCGGCTGGGCGAGGCCGGCCGCGCCCGGATCGAGAGCCGGTTCGCGCTGGCGGCGGTGCGCCAGCGCATGCTGGCACTCTATGAGGACGTCAGCGGCCGGGGAAGCACTTGAAGGGAGGGCTTTCTGGCTCCGGCGCAAACCTCGCGGAGCGCCTGCCATTCATTGTTGGTCAGCGCCGGCGCGACCGACCCGTTGCCGCTGTGCGCCCGGATCGCCGCCGACCGTTCAGCCAGCGGCGGGTGGGTTTCAAGGAACGGGATGAACGTGCCGCGGTTCCTGGTGTTTTCCTCCATGCGGTCGAAGAAATCGGCCAGCCCGCCGACGTCGATGCCCGCGCCGCCCATCAGGTCGAGTGCCGTGCGATCGGCCTGCGCCTCATGCCTGCGGCCATAGTTCAGCATCAGCAGGGTGGTGCCGACGGCGCCCACGTCGCCGCTGATGGCCGACACGAACACCTGGATGCCCGCCACGTCGATCAGCCGCTTCAGCGGATGCCGGTGTTTTACGTGGCCGATCTCGTGCGCCAGCACGCCGGCCACCTCGTCCGATGTCTTCGCCTGCCGGATAAGGCCGTTAAGCAACACCACATGGCCGCCGGTGGCGGCGAATGCGTTGACCTGATCCGATGAGCGGACATGGACCCGGACCGGCTCCGGCAGACCGGCGTTCGCGCTGAGCCGGCGTGTCAGGTCATCGAGCGCGGCCAGGCCGGCCGCGCCGGTGCAGGGCTCGCCGAACAACGCCTGATCGGCCGTCATCTCCCGGCCGATCCTGTCCGACCATGACGGCGGGAACACCGCGACCAGGCCGTCCTTGATCACCGGGTAGCCGAACCAGAAGGCCGCCAGCACCGCGACGATCGCGGCGGCCACCATGGCCGAGCGTCCGAATCCACGGGTGGTGCGGTGGCCGCTCAGCCGGGGCACGGCCGAGGTGAGCGCCTCCAGCGCGCCGTCACCGACGACCCGCAGCCGCTCGTCGGACGCCGCATCGGGGGCGACGACGACACGTCCGGCGGCACGATCGTCGGAGACCAGCGTCAGCGTGCCGTAGGGCCACCACAGGGCGGCGCCGCTGTCGAGCTGCAGGCTCAGCGCGTCTGCCAGCAGGGTAACCGCGCAGCCGTGCGCGACAGCGGTCCGCCCGTCATTGTAGGTGCCGCGGAACGATGCCTGCATGCTCAGAGGAACACCTCTCCGAGGCCTTCGCCGAATTTCGGCGTATCGGCCGTGCTCTGCAAGACCTTCTCGAAATCGGGCTCGCCGTGGATGTCCAGCGCATCGGCCACGAACCGCAGGATGCGGAGCTGGACCCAGGGAAAGGCGATGCCTAGCGTGAAGACGATCATCAGCCAGTTGACGATGACGAACAGCGCGTATTGTCCGCCTCGAACCCGCGCCGTGAAGCGGACGCCCTCGAATTCGCTGGCGGCAGCCAGAACCCGGTAGAGCGCGGCCGTGTACCAGAACATGGCGATTACCGAGATACCGAGTATCAGGAAGCCGACGGAATAGACCGCGCTGCCCATCATTATTTCCATCGGTATTGAACCGCCGATGTCTCCGCGCGCCGGCATGTTCGTGAACATGACGATCGCGCCGATGGCAATGAGCACAATTCCGATGACCCGGATGATACCCGGGATCAGGTAGTACTTGAACAACGGCTTCCAGTCGGGATCGCACCGGAAGCGCCCGCTGCCGAACCGGATATTGCCGATGACATAGCCGTAGAGCCGCGTGCTGACATAGGGCGTGGCGAAACCCAGGGTGACGATCTGCAGCAGCGACAGCCCGAAGAATTTGAACGCGTAGCTCCAGGCCGAGCCGCCGAGCGCGCCGCGGATGCCGCGCCACCGGGTGCGGGATATCCGATAGAACATCACACGGTAGATGGCTGCGCCGTAGAGCACGAAGAAGCCGACATAGATACCGCCCGCGATAGCGGCGCCCAGCAGGAACTGGCCGGACTGGACAAGCATGATGCCAAGGAAATAGACGCCGCCCAGGGGCAACAGGATGAAGAAGAACGCGATGAGGAACCCGATGAACAGCTCGAGCCCCCGGCCGGTATATTCGAACGGCTCGTCCTTGTAGGAAACGCACGACCACAGATAGCGCCGCACGTTGGTCCGCCACCAGAAGCGGTAGATGCCCAACGTGATCATCGACAGCAGCAGGCCGATCAGGTGGATGCCGAGAAGGCTTCCCCCACTTCCGCTGATGGACAGACGATCCGGCTGCGGCGCGGCTGGCGCCACCTCGATTATGTCCGACATCTGATTCCCCCCAAAAAACTATGTGCCGAAACCAGCGCGAGGATAGCAGCCGGCCCCGGATTGACATAGCCGCGAATCGGCCCGCCGCTTGACACCCCCACAAATCAGGCTACGGTCCGGCCTTCACCGAAGCAGCCTCGCGACCATGGACCAGACAGTAGACAGCCCCGTCAAGATCACCCTGCCCGACGGCAGCGCCCGCCAGTTCGACGGCCCGGTCACCGGCGCCGCGCTGGCCGCCGATATCGGCCCCGGCCTGGCCAAGGCCGCGCTCGCCGTCCTCGTCGACGGCCAGGAATGGGACCTGACGCGGACGATCGCTAGGGATGCCCGGGTGTCGATCATCACCCGCAAGGACGAGGCGGCGCTGGAGCTGCTGCGCCACGATGCCGCCCATGTGATGGCCGAGGCGGTGAAGGAGCTGTACCCGGATACCCAGGTCACCATCGGCCCGGCCATCGAGGACGGCTTCTACTACGACTTCGCCCGCAAGGAGCCGTTCACGCCCGAGGACCTAGAGAAGATCGAGCAGCGCATGCGCGAGATCGTCGACCGGGACGAGGCCATCGTGCGCGAGGAATGGGACCGCGACGACGCGGTCGCCTTCTTCAGGAAGATCGGCGAGGACTACAAGGCCGAGATCATCGCCTCGATCCCCGCGCATGAGCCTATCGGCCTGTACCGCCAGGGCGCGTTCATCGATTTGTGCCGCGGCCCGCACCTGCCGTCCACCGGCAAGCTCGGCAAGGCGTTCAAGCTGATGAAGCTGGCCGGCGCCTACTGGCGCGGCAACTCGGACAACGAGATGCTCCAGCGCATCTACGGCACCGCGTGGCGCGACGACAAGGAGTTGAAGGACTATCTGTTTCGCCTCGAGGAAGCCGAGAAGCGCGACCACCGCCGCATCGGCCGTGAGATGGACCTCTACCACCTGCAGGAAGAAGCCCAGGGTTCCGTTTTCTGGCACCCGAAGGGCTACATCATCTGGCAGGCGCTGGAGCAGTATCTGCGCCGCCGGCTGACCGCCCATGGCTACGTGGAGGTGAAGACCCCGCAGTTGCTGGATTCGCGGTTCTGGGAGCAGTCGGGCCACTGGTCCAAGTTCCGCGAGAACATGTTCGTGGTGCCGGACGAGATTCCCAGCGTCGACGACGACAAGCCGATCGTCTCCGGCGAGGCCAGGCTGATGGCGCTCAAGCCGATGAACTGCCCGGCGCACATCCAGATCTTCAAGAACGACATCCGCAGCTACCGCGACCTGCCGATCCGCATGGCCGAATTCGGCTGCTGCCACCGCAACGAGCCGCACGGGGCGTTGCACGGCCTGATGCGCGTGCGGCAGATGACCCAGGACGACGCGCACATCTTCTGCCGCGTCGACCAGATCGTCGGCGAGACCAGGGCGTTCTGCGAGCTGCTGGCCAGCGTCTACGAGCACCTGGGCTTCACCGACGTGGCCGTGAAGCTGGCCACCCGCCCCGACAATCCGGCGCTGCGCGGCGGCACTGAGGAAACCTGGGACCAGGCCGAGCGCCTGCTGGCCGAAGCCGTCACGGCGGCGGGCCTGGAGTTCACCTATTCGCCCGGCGAAGGCGCGTTCTACGGCCCCAAGCTGGAGTTCCACCTGCGCGACGCCATCGGCCGGTCGTGGCAGTGCGGCACCCTGCAGCTCGATTTCGTGCTGCCGGAGCGGCTCGACGCCAACTATATCGGCGAGGACGGCGCCAAGCACCGCCCTGTGATGCTCCACCGCGCCATCCTGGGCTCGTTCGAGCGCTTCATCGGCATGCTGGTCGAGCATTACGCCGGCAAATTCCCCCTGTGGCTGGCGCCGGTACAGGCGGTGGTCGCGACCATCACCCAGGACGGCGACGCCTATGCCAATGAGGTGTTGGCCGGGCTGAAGCAGGCGGGCATCCGCGCCGAGGCGGACCTGCGCAACGAGAAGATCAACTACAAGGTGCGCGAGCACAGCGTCGCCAAGGTGCCGGTCATCCTGGTGATCGGCCGCAAGGAAGCCGAGGAGCGGACGGTGTCGGTGCGCCGGCTGGGCTCCAGCGACCAGAAGGTCGAGGGCGTCGACGCGGTCATCGCTGCCCTGCGCGAAGAAGCCGCGCCGCCTGCCTGAACGGCTGGACTTGCCGGGAGGTTGAGCCTATCTTCAACGCTTGCATCGTGGCGCCCGCGCGCCGCGACATAGCGATTTGGACACGACGGGAGAGACTTTCATAGCCAGACCACCAATGCAGGCGCCGCCGAACCGGGAGGGTCCGCGCGCCAATGAAGAGATCAGGGTTCCCAAGGTTCGCCTGATCGACGCAGCCGGAGAGAATGTCGGGGTTGTCACCATCGAGAAGGCGCTCGCCACCGCGGTCGCCGCCGGTCTCGATCTTGTCGAGATTTCGCCCAACGCCGATCCGCCCGTCTGCAAGGTTCTCGATTACGGCAAGTTCAAGTACGAGGCCCAGAAGAAGGCCAACATTGCCCGCAAGAACCAGAAGGTCATCGAGGTCAAGGAAATCAAGATGCGGCCCGGCATCGACGAGCATGACTACCAGGTCAAGCTCCGCGCCATGCACCGCTTCTTCGAAGAAGGCGACAAGGTGAAGGTCACCCTGCGCTTCCGCGGCCGCGAGATGGCCCATCAAGACATCGGCGTCGATCTGCTCAAGCGCGTCCAGGAAGACCTGACCGAACAGGCCAAGGTGGAAAGCTTCCCGCGGCTGGAAGGCAAGCAGATGACCATGGTGATGGCGCCGAAATAAGCGCCGGATTCATCGCCACGTATTCCGAACCCCCGCCTCGCGCGGGGGTTCGTGTTTTCACCCAGCCGTCAATACCGCTCCACCTCGTAGCCCTTGGCCCGCAACATGGCGATGACGCTCTTGTCGCCCACCAGGTGAGCAGCGCCGACGACGACGAAATAGCTGCCGCCATTCTTGATCAGGGCGTCGATCTTCAGTACCCAAGCGGCGTTCCGGCGGGTGAGGAAGCGGTCGTAGACGCCCTCGTGCTTGTCCAGGTCCTCGCGGATCAGCCGGTCCATGGCATCCGCGTCGCCGGTCCGCCACGCCGTCAGTACCTGCTGCAGCAGGCCGGTGGAGTCGTCGAGAAACCGGATCATGTCGGTGATCATCAGGTCCGGGTCCTCTTTCGACAGGGTGGCGAGCACGTCGAGCTGCCCGTCGACGGTTTCGAGGCCGCCGACCCGCTTGCCGGCCGCCTTGGCGTCGCGGGTCAGCGTGCTGTCGACGCCGCTGCCCGGATCGGCGCCCTTGCTGGCCATGTAGCCGACCAGCAGGCCGCTCGCCGCCAGCCAGGGCTGCATCGGCTCCAGCCGGGCCATGTCCATGCCGAACCTGCCGGCGGCCAACTGCAGTTCGCCGTAGGTTTCAGGCGTCAGCACGTCATGCAACTTCTTGCCGTCGGGCAGCGACGCCCGGCTGACGATCTTCGCCGCCATCTCGGGCTTGTCCATCTCGCCGAGGTCCACCTCGAACAGCACCGTCTGGGCCTCGCCGAGCGCCGTGCCGATGCGCTTGTCGTCGCGCCATGTGATGCTGGGCGGCAGAATGTGGAACGAGCCGAGGAAGTAGACCGTCGCGTTGCCGGTCCGCAGCGTCCACATCGCCGGGCCTTTCGCCTCGGACGTGGCCTGTGCGGCGGTGGGCCCGCCCCATGTCGCGGCGACCAGCAGCCCGAACAGAATGAACCAGCGGTGCGGCATTCGGTGTCTCCCGTCATCGATGGAGCATCATAGACAGCGGCAGGCACCCGTCGCTACGGCGCTTGCAACCTCGGAACGCCGACGCTATAAAGCGCGCCTTGATCGCCCGGCCGGCAGGGCATGCCGTGGCGATCTGTATCGCTGAACAACATTCGACCAAAAGGAAAGCGAAATGCCCAAGCTGAAAACCAAATCGGGCGCTAAGAAGCGCTTTAGCCTGACGGCGTCGGGAAAGGTTCGCTCCAACCAGGCGAACAAGCGGCACGGCATGATCAAGCGGACCAACAAGCAGATCCGCAATCAGCGCGGCACCACCATTCTGTGTGATGCCGATGCGCGTATCGTCAAAAAATTCCTCCCTTACGGCTAAGGAGCTCGCAGCATGGCACGCGTAAAGCGCGGTGTGACGACGCACGCCCGTCACAAGAAGATCATCGATGCGGCGAAGGGCTACTATGGCCGCCGCAAGAATACCATCCGCATCGCCACCCAGGCGGTGGAGAAAGCCGGTCAGTACGCCTATCGCGACCGCCGGGCGAAGAAGCGCACGTTCCGCGCCCTGTGGATCCAGCGCATCAACGCCGCCGCGCGCGAGCACGGCCTGACCTATTCGCGATTTATCAACGGGCTCGTCCTCAGCGGCATCGAGCTCGATCGCAAGGTCCTCTCGGATATCGCCGTCCACGAGCCCGCCACCTTCGCTTCGCTGGCCAAGCAGGCGCAGGACGCGCTGGCGAAGGCCGCCTGATCCGGGCCTCCTTGCCTTAGTGTTTCGGAAAAGGGGGCTGTGTGCCCCCTTTTTCATGGGAATTTTCCGATGCAGGACACCGACTCTCTCCGGAACGACCTTCTCTCCCAGATCGCCGCCGCGACCGACGCGGGCGCGCTGGAACAGATCAGGGTTTCCGCCCTGGGCAAAAAGGGCGCCATCTCCGAACTGATGCGCGGCCTGGGCCAGATGAGCCCGGACGAGCGCAAGGCCGCCGGCCCCGCGCTCAACCGCCTGAAGGATGACGTCGACGCCGCCATCCGGGCAGCCAGGGAGAAACTCGACGAAGCCGCGCTCGACGCCCGCCTCGCCGGCGAGCGGATCGACGTCACCCTGCCGGTGCTGCCCGAGGCGCGCGGCACCATCCATCCGGTGAGCCAGGTGATCGACGAGGTCACCGAGATCTTCGCCCAGATGGGCTTCTCGGTGGCCGAAGGCCCGGACATCGAGGAGGATTTCTACAACTTCACCGCCCTCAACATCCCGCCGGAACACCCTGCCCGGCAGATGCACGACACTTTCTACCTGCCCGAGCGGCCGGACGGGACGCGGCGCGTGCTGCGCACCCATACCAGCCCGGTGCAGATCCGCACCATGCTGAGTTCCAAGCCGCCACTGCGCATCATCGCGCCGGGCCGCACCTTCCGCTGCGACAGCGACCAGACGCACACGCCCATGTTCCACCAGGTCGAGGCGCTGGTGATCGACGAATCGACCCATATGGGCCACCTGAAGGGCTGCATCGAGGCGTTCTGCCGCGCGTTCTTCGAGGTCGACGAGGTGAAGATGCGCTTCCGCCCCAGCTATTTCCCGTTCACCGAACCGTCGGCCGAGGTCGACATCGGCTGCCGCCGCGACGGCGGCGAACTGCGCATCGGCGAGGGCGACGACTGGCTGGAGATCATGGGCTGCGGCATGGTGCACCCGAAGGTGCTGGAGCACGGCGGCATCGATCCCTCCAAGTACCAGGGCTTCGCCTTCGGCATGGGCATCGACCGCATCGCCATGCTGAAATACGGCGCGCCCGACCTGCGCGCGTTCTTCGACAGCGATCTGCGCTGGCTGCGCCATTATGGCTTCTCCTCACTGAACGTACCGACCCTTGGACAGGGGATCAGCCGATGAAGTTCACGCTGTCCTGGCTGAAGGACCATCTGGACACCACGGCCGACCTGAAGACCATCACCGACACGCTGACCGCCATCGGGCTGGAGGTCGAGAGCGTCACCGACAACGGCGCGGCGCTGGCGCCGTTCACCGTCGCCTATGTCCAGAAGGCCGAGCCGCACCCCAACGCCGACAAGCTGCGGGTCTGCGTCGTCGAGACCGGCACCGAGACGGTCCAGGTGGTCTGCGGCGCGCCCAACGCGCGCACCGGCATGAAGGCGGTGTTCGCCCGCAGCGGCCTCACCGTCCCCGGCACCGGCCTGACGCTGAAGCCCAGCGAGATCCGCGGCGTCGCCTCGAACGGCATGCTGGTATCGGAGCGCGAGATGGGCCTGTCGGAAGCCCATGACGGCATCATCGAGATGCCCGGGGACGCGCCGCTCGGCGTGCCGTTCGCGCAGGTGCTCGGCCTCGACGATCCGGTCATCGAGATCAATATCACGCCCAACCGGCAGGACTGTCTGGGCGTGCGCGGCATCGCCCGCGACCTGGCCGCCGCCGGCATCGGCGCGCTGAAGCCGGCAGGTTCCGTTTCCGTGCCGGGCACGTTCCGCAGCCTGGTCGGTATCTCGCTGAAGCTCGAAGGTGTCGACGGCGCTGCCTGTCCGGTCTTCGTCGGCCGCACCATCCGCGGCGTCCGCAACGGGCCGAGCCCGGCCTGGATGCAGCGCCGGCTGAAGTCCATCGGCCTGCGGCCGATCTCGGCGCTGGTCGACGTCACCAACTACCTGTCCTACGACCGGGCACGGCCGCTGCATGTCTATGACGCCGCCAAGCTGACCGGCGGCATCCATGTGCGCGTGTCGAACCCCGGCGAGGAACTGGCCGCGCTTGACGGCAGGACCTACGCCCTGCCCGAGGGCGTCTGCGTGATCGCCGACGACGCCGGCGCGCTGGGCCTGGGCGGCGTGATGGGCGGCGAAAGCTCGGGCTGCACGCCCGAGACCACCGAGGTGGTGCTGGAATCGGCGCTGTTCGACCCGGTGCGGACCGCCTACACCGGCCGCATGCTGGGCATCAACAGCGACGCCCGCTACCGCTTCGAGCGCGGCGTCGACAGCCAGTACGTGATCGGCGGCGCCGAGGACGCGACGCGGCTGATCCTGGAGATCTGCGGCGGCGAGGCCAGCGAGCTGGTGATCGCCGGCGCCGTGCCCGAATGGAGCAGGACCGCGGAAATGCGCCCCGACCGGGTGCGCACCCTGACCGGCATCGACATCCCGGCGGCCGACTCCGTGCGCCGGCTGGAATCGTTGGGTTTCGAGGCCGAAGAAATCGGCGGCGTCATCCAGGCGCGCGTGCCGAGCTGGCGCACCGACATCGAGGGCGAGGCCGACCTGGTCGAGGAAGTGGCCCGCATCCACGGGTTCCACGCCATTCCGTCGACCATGCTGCCGCCGGTCAGCGAGACCATCAAGCCGGCGGTCAACACCCGCCAGCGGCTGGTCCGCGCCGCCCGCCGCGTGCTGGCCGCGCGCGGCATGAACGAGGCGGTGACCTGGTCGTTCACCTCGTCGGCCAGCGCCGCCCTGTTCGGCGGCGGGTCGCCAGCGCTGGCGCTCGCCAACCCGATCAGCGCCGACCTGGACGCCATGCGCCCCAGCGTGCTGCCCAACCTGGTCGAGGCCGCCGGCCGCAACGCCGACCGGGGCTTCACCTCGGTCGCCCTGTTCGAGGTCGGCCCGCAATATGCAGGCGACGCGCCGGAGGACCAGTCGACGGTGGCGGGCGGCGTGCGCTCCGGCGTGGGCCACCAGCGCCACTGGTCCGACGCGACCGGCCCGGTGACGGTGTTCGACGCCAAGGCCGATGCCCTCGCCGTGCTCGACGCGCTGGGCGCCGCGACCGCCAATCTGCGCATCGCCACCGACGCGCCCGGCTGGTTTCACCCGGGCCGCAGCGGCCGGCTGATGCTGGGTCCCAAGAACTGCCTCGCCCAGTTCGGCGAGCTGCACCCGAAAGTGCTGAAGGCGCTCGACGTCAAGGGGCCGGTGGTCGCGTTCGAGGTGTTCGTCGACAACATCCCGGTGAAGGAGCGCAAGCGCACGTCGAAGCCCGCGCTGACCGCGTCGCCGTTCCAGGCGGTGGAGCGCGACTTCGCCTTCATCGTCGGCCAGGCCGTCACCGCGCACGACGTGATGAATGCCGCGTCCGGCGCGGACAAGCTGCTGATCGAGAGTGTGTCTCTGTTCGACGTCTATGACGGCCCCGGCGTCGGCGACGGCAACAAGTCGCTCGCCATCGCGGTGCGCCTGCAGCCCACCGACCGGACGCTGACCGACGCCGACATCGACGCGGTGTCGAAGAAGATCGTCGCCGCCGTCGAGAAGGCCACGGGCGGGAAGCTACGCGGCTGAGTTGCCCATGATGATTCTTTTTCCCAACTTGCTGGTAGAAGGTTGTCGACCTATGTCGCGAGGTTAAAGGGAGTTTCTTGTGGCCGAGCCGAAATTGTCCGTACGAAGCGCGAAAGCGCGCGATCTTGCCCACCGACTTGCGCTGCGGGAAAATCGATCGATCGCCGAAATCGTCGAGCGTGCGCTGGAAGCGTATGAAGTGCGCGAAGCCGAATACGAGCCAGCGGCCGCGTTCTATGCAAGGCTGTCGGCGCGGTACGGCACCGACATCGACCTCGAGGCTATCATCCGCGAAAACCGGAAGCCCCACGCTGGGTTGGACCTTTGATCTTCCTCGACACCAATTTCAGGGCCAGAGGCCTCTAATTGATTTCTCCTGGGCCTTCCGAGCCCCGCGAATCCGCCGCTTGTGACGCGCACTTCCCCCGTGTACAAACCCCGCCCATGACCGATCCCTCGCTTATCCGTAACTTCGCGATCATCGCCCATATCGACCACGGCAAGTCGACGCTATCGGATCGCCTGATCCAGACGTGTGGCGGCCTGACCGCGCGCGAGATGACCGAGCAGGTGCTCGACAGCATGGACATCGAGCGCGAGCGCGGCATCACCATCAAGGCGCAGACCGTGCGCCTGAACTACACGGCGAAGGACGGCAAGACCTACGTCTACAATCTGATGGACACGCCCGGCCACGTCGATTTCGCCTACGAGGTCAGCCGGTCGCTGGCGGCGTGCGAAGGCTCGGTGCTGGTGGTCGACGCGTCGCAGGGCGTGGAGGCGCAGACGCTGGCCAACGTCTACAAGGCGATCGAGAACGACCACGAGATCATCCCGGTGCTCAACAAGATCGACCTGCCGGCCGCCGAGCCGGAGCGGGTGCGCGAGCAGATCGAGGACGTCATCGGCCTCGATGCGTCCGACGCCATCGCCACCTCGGCCAAGACCGGCGTCGGCATCGACGAGCTGCTGGAGGCCATCCACAGCCGCCTGCCGCCGCCCAAGGGCGACCGCGACGCGCCGCTCAAGGTGATGCTGGTCGACAGCTGGTACGACCCCTATCTGGGCGTCATGATCCTGGTCCGCGTCGTCGACGGCGTGCTCAAGCGCGGCCAGCAGATCCGCATGATGGCCGCGAAAACCACCCACACCATCGAGCGCGTCGGCGTGTTCACGCCCAAGCCGGAATCCATCGACGAACTCGGTCCCGGCGAGATGGGCTTCATCAACGCCGCCATCAAGGAAGTGGCCGAGACCAATGTCGGCGACACCATCACCGAGGAAAAACGCCAGGCCGCCGAGGCGCTGCCCGGCTTCAAGCCGAGCCAGCCGGTGGTGTTCTGCGGCCTGTTCCCGACCGACGCCGGCGAGTTCGAGGAGCTGCGCACCAGCCTGGCCAAGCTGCGCCTCAACGACGCCAGCTTCGAATACGAGATGGAGACCTCGGCCGCGCTGGGCTTCGGCTTCCGCTGCGGCTTCCTGGGCCTGCTCCACCTGGAGATCATCCAGGAGCGGCTGGAGCGCGAATTCAACCTGGACCTGATCACCACCGCGCCCAGCGTGGTCTACCGCATGCACATGACCGACGGCACCATGGTCGAGCTGCACAATCCGGCCGACATGCCCGATCCGGTGAAGATCGACCGCATCGAGGAGCCGTGGATCAAGGCCTCGATCATCGTCCCCGACGAGTATCTCGGCTCGATCCTGAAGCTGTGCGAGGACCGCCGCGGCAGCCAGATCGAGCTGACCTATGCCGGCGCCCGCGCCATGGCGGTCTACCGCCTGCCGCTGAACGAGGTGGTGTTCGACTTCTACGACCGGCTGAAGTCGGTCTCGCGCGGCTATGCCAGCTTCGACTACAGCCTGGACGGCTACGAGGAAGGCGACCTGGTGAAGATGTCGGTGCTGGTCAATGGCGAACCGGTCGACGCGCTGTCGATGATCGTCCACCGCGGCAAGGCGGAAAACCGCGGCCGCGGCATGTGCGAGAAGCTGAAGGACCTGATCCCGAGGCAGCTGTTTAAGATCCCGATCCAGGCGGCGATCGGCGGCCGGGTCGTCGCCCGCGAAACCATCAGCGCCATGCGCAAGGACGTGACCGCCAAGTGCTATGGCGGCGACGTGACCCGCAAGAAGAAGCTGCTGGAGAAGCAGAAAGAGGGCAAGAAGCGGATGCGCACCTTCGGCAAGGTGGAGATTCCGCAGGAAGCCTTCATCGCCGCCCTGAAGATGGACGACTGATCAGCCGTGCCTTAGACGGGCGGAACCGCCAGAACGGGCTCGTCCGCCCGCACCCGGTGCCGGTAGGTGACGTTGACCCGCCGCGAGCGCAGCAGGTAGAGCGTGAACATTACGCCCCAGGCGATCCAGAACAGCGCACGGGCGATGACCTCGAGGTCCATCAACAGCCCGGGCACGACGAACACGCCCAGGCTGAACAGGACGCTCGCCCAGTAGCAGGCGATCGACACCGGCGGCATGGCGCGGGCCGTCATCGGCGCCATCAGCAGGAACGGCAGGTGGAGCGCGACCTGCAGCCACATGATGCCGAAGGACGGGTTGGCCAGTTGCTCGATGCCGTAGTGCCGCGCCACCCTCACGACGCCTTCGAGAGTGAACGCCAGGGTGAGAACCTCGACCGCGTAGACGCCGTAGAGCCAGCCGCCGAACCCATGGAGCGGGTGCAGCCGCGCGTCGTCCTCGGTGATGGCCGTCCACTTCACCGGCGTTCCCCCTGCCGCGATGCCGCCCCAGACTACGCCAATCCGGAACCCGAACAAAATGCCGCGAAACGGGCCGGAAACATTGCCAGCGGCGCGTGATCGGCTATAGTGCGCCGCGTTCGCGGAGGGGTGGCCGAGCGGTTGAAGGCGCACGCCTGGAAAGTGTGTAAGGGTGCAAGCCCTTCGTGGGTTCGAATCCCATCCCCTCCGCCAGTTCTATCCTATTGTTTTCACGATTTGTTTTTGACTTCAAAGTGGGAAGGCCGTCTTGATCGTTCAGGGATTTCTTCCAGTTTGGGGGATATCCGATGCGAGAGCGGATTGGTGACCCACATTTGATTGGTCCCCAATCAAATCCCAGACGCCCTCTGATGGCCAGCTCAAGGAAGCGCTCCAGTTCATCCATGGATCAGGCCCAGCCAGTCGCATCCCGCCGCTCGCCGACTTGCCGGCCGCAGTCAGCCCATGGGTGGATTTTTCGGGAAACGGGGCAGCCCATCATTCGATGGCATCCACGGCTGGGCGCTTTCGCACCAGATGTGCATGGACGGCTTCATGATCTCTGGATCATCCAGGCTTCCCGCCTTGACGATCCATATGCCAGGTGCCGCCTTCAGCTCGCTGAACAGGGGGGTGCCGCAATTCGGGCAGAACTTGCGACTGACAACATTGCCTGATTCCGCGGCCACGTCGAAGGCCCTGGGCTCGCCCGCCGTGAGCCGGAACGAAGCAGCCGGCACGGCGAGGACCGAGCTGAACCCGGTACCCGAGGCGTACTGGCAATCGCGGCAATGGCAATGCGCGGCAAAAATGGGTTCGGCACTCGCCTCGTAGCGGATCTGGCCGCAACGGCATCCTCCGGTGAACGACATCATCTAACCTCCCTGCTGGATCACGCCACAGTACCGCCTGCTTCGAGCAATGCTTGCCGCCAGGCATGCGGCAGTGTACGTGGCCTTACTTGTGCCGCCAGCGATAAGAGAACGGCTCGCCGAGAAGGCTTCAGAGCTGCCTCATTCGCCGTCGATACCAGGTGTTCTGGCCGCCATGCCGAACGAATTAAGGCCAAGATTTTCGCGGAGATCGGTCGTCGCATCAGTCGCCATTGCGTCAAGCGGAATGCCTGTTGCATCGGCGACCCGCACCATGCGCTCGAAGTTCCCTACGACGGCGGCGGCATCGACGAATCCATCGCCCCCCACGGCCGCAATTACTGCCGCACGGGCATCGGCCAGTTCCCCGTCGCTCCCCGAAATGACGGCCTCGGCGAAACGCGCGAGGGTTTTGCCATGCGGCACCCGGTCATCTACCGCATCGGCACCAATGACAACGCCAGACAAATCGACCTCCTCGCCCTTTGTTCCCATGCTCAAACTGAGCATCATCGCGTGCGAGGCGGTTCAATAGAAACAGTCGTTAATCGCAGACACGCGTGCCGCGAGGAGTTCCAACTGTTCGCGGCCGAGCGTCCGTCCGTGCGAGAAGTCAGTCGCTCGGTCAAGGGGAATGTATTGGGCGGCGCTGAGAATGCGCAGGTCGCGTACAGCATCGGGCACCAGGCTCATGGCCCGCAGTCCATAGTAGATGCTGCTGTCATCCCATAAATCGTCATTTGGTGGCGCCGGCTGGCGGGCCGGCATCATGGCCACGAAGGCATCGCCGGCAGGTTCGACCTCAGGGCGAATGCGGCTGGGTTCGCCGGCAAGGGGTGCTGGTAATCGATGGAGCGGTACGCCCAGACCTCGACACGCCTGGTCAATGCTGCGCAGTGCAACACCGATGCCGAGAGCCTCCACATAATGCGCGTCGCTCAGTCCTGCGCTTGCAAGGCGTTCAATCGCCGTGGCCGTCATCCGCGTGGGGTTGGTCATCGCGAGATGAAGAATATCGATAATCTCTACCGGCAGCACGCCGTCATGGACTGGATCGGTTACGTGAGTGCCCACAATAGAATAGGGACTCAGCGCGGCCTTGCGTTCTTCACAGAAACTACATTTGTGGACCGTCCGCGAATTCGCCGCGATGGCGACCCGTTCCGCGCCGGTCCACCACGCACCTGGCATGGCAAGGCGAGTCAGGAACAGCGCGTGAGCGCCAATGATGTCGTCGCGAACCGGCACCTGACAATGGCCCATATCCTCAATGACGGATTGAAGAATTGCGTCATCGGCTACCTGATCGGTTCTCGGCATGGAATTTGCCCGCTCCCTTTGAACCCCAAGGGTTAATCTTACGCCACCATCGGCGTCAGCACCAATCATTGGAGTGCCACGGGAAGAGATTGCGCGATGGTGGTTCTGTATAGCTGCTAACCCTGGAAAATACGGACGTCTTCGCGGCGCCGCGTTATCTTTTTCTTGTCGAGATACTCAAGCAGCGGTTGAAGATATTTGCGCGTCACGCCGAGATGTTCCCGTGCTTCGCCCAATCGGAACTGGGCAGGAGGCGGCCAGGCCCTACGCAGGGACGTTACCGCCTGCTCGATATCCACTACATGAAACAGAAACAGGTTTTTGCGCTTGAAGTCGTACAACGGCACCAGGCGGCCGGTCTCGATCAGGAGTTCGATCCGGGAGGCGTTGCGCTTGTCGTTTGCAAGGACCTCCTCCATGGTTGGGGGCATCAGCGGGATTTCCCGGATCTTGGCTTCCAGCTGCTGAATTCGGCCACGCTCGGTGCCGTCAAGCCCCGCCAAGGGGTCGAAACCCCTGACGCCAATCCGGTCACCATTCGAATCCAGGTCGCCCCGGGCACAAAGCGCAGCGATTACAAGATCACCTGATGGCTTGGAGATGCCAAGTTTCTCGACCAACTGGAGGCGTGTAATTCCGATGCGCGTCGGGAAAGCCAGGTGATGGGCCTGGACGAGTTTGATCGCCATTTGTGAGAGCATCTCGGCCTGGCGGGGCGCCAGAACGTGCCCTTCCATGCTGATAAGCGCCTGGCCATTGGTCAGAGCGAATCGCACGTCCTCGACAGGGGTCCCAAAGCGCTCCGCCATCATCGTCAGCGTAGTGCCGCCTGGTCCAGCCTGTTCCGCGACGGCCAGAACAGCGCTTTGCCGGTCACTACCGCTGGCGGCCAAAAGCTGCGCAATGGCGGTCTGATCATGCCGTTTCACGCAGGTGGCGCGTGTATTCAGAAAACGCCCGCCGCCGACGGTTTCGAGCGGCGAAATGGTTCTGACAATGAAGTGGTCCTGATCCCACGCAGCCTCGGGCGGTTTCATCCTGAACTGGACGATTGCGCTCTCCCCCGGATTGAGATCGTCGCGGTCAAGTATGCGCAGGTTGACGATGGTCTCCCTGGTGCCGTAAAGCAGCCGAACGGGCTTACCATTGTGAAGGCTTGTCTCTATGTCGCGCGCCATCTGCAGCGTCGCCGTCCACCATTCGGATCGGGCGAGCCAACCTGGAGACGCCAACGATTGACCTCGCTTTAGCCTGACCCCGCTTTCGACCCGGAGATTAACCGCTACTCTTTGTCCCGGCGCCGCCCGTACTGCTTCCGCTCCGTGGACCTCGAGGCGGCGCACCTTTGCAGCAATGCCCAGATCGGGCACTTCGGCTTCGTCGCCCACTTCCAGACTTCCGGCGCGCAATGTTCCAGTAACCACGGTGCCGAACCCTGGCATCGTGAACACCCGGTCAAACGGCAGATAGAATTTTCCTGTGTCAGGCCGTTTTGTCCTTTCGGCGAACAGGTCATCGAGCGCGGCGACCAGACTGGCAAGCCCCTCGCCGGTGCGCGCGCAAACCGGAACGATCGCCGCACTTTCAAATCCCATGCGCGCAAGGTCTTCACCTATGGCCGTTTGCCGTACCGTCAGGTCGCTGGCTGTGACCAGATCAGTTTTAGTGAGGGCGATGACCGACCTTGTGATGCCCAGAAGAGAGATGATCCGAAGGTGTTCGCGGGTCTGAGGCATGATCCCCTCGTTCGCAGCAATGCAGACGAGCGCAGCGTCAATTCCCGTCGCGCCTGAGATCATGGTGCGGACAAAATCAGCGTGTCCCGGAGAGTCGATGAAGTCGATCAGACCTGTAGACGTCTTGAGATAGGCAAACCCCAGTACGATGGTCAGTCCGCGTTCGCGTTCTTCGGGAAGGCGGTCCGTTTCGATGCCGGTCAAGGCTTTGACCAGCGTAGTCTTGCCATGATCAACATGGCCGATAACGCCGATCGACAGATGCTCATCCACCGGAATCAGCCACTGTCGGCTATGGCGGCGATCGCGCCTGCGATGTCAGCGATGTCGTCGTCCATCAGCGTGCGGACATCCAGGGTAAAACACTCGCCGATAATCCTGCCGATGATCGCTGGCTCGTGGGCCCTTAACGCGGCAGTCAAATGCTCCGCGGAAATGCCCTCCAGCGTAATCCTCACGCCGACGGACTCAAGGTCAACCCCGGGAAGCGACCCGCCCCCCGCCTTCGATTGTACATGCGCTACCTCGGCCTTGGCTCCGGCGACAGAAGTGATCGCCTTTGCAAGCTTTCGGGCCTGTTTTGCAAGATCCGATGGGTCGGCTGTGAGCATCCTCAGCACAGGGATATCTTTGAGTGGATTGTGTGGTGCGCGGTAGAGCCGCAGCGTCGCCTCGAGAGCCGCAAGCGAAAGCTTGTCGACCCGCATCGCCCGCAACAGCGGGTTCTTGCGAATTTTCGCGAGCAATGAGGATCTTCCGACCATGATCCCGCATTGCGGCCCGCCGAGCAGTTTGTCGCCGGAGAATGTCACCAGATCGACCCCGGACCGGATGCTCTGGGAAACCGTTGGCTCGTCACCAAGACCATGGGCGGCCAGGTCGACGATAGTGCCGCTGCCCAGATCCTCGACAAGAAGAAGTCCATTTTTGTGGGCCAGGTCGGCAAGGGTGGCCAGCGAAGGCTTTGTGGTGAACCCGACGAGCCTGTAGTTGCTGGTATGGGTGCGCAGAATGACGGCAGTTTCTTCGCCTATGGCTCCTTCGTAGTCGGCAAGGTGCGTCCTGTTGGTCGTTCCGACTTCGTGCAATCGAGCGCCGTTCTGAGAAATGACGTCAGGCACCCGAAATGAACCGCCTATTTCGACCAGTTCACCGCGTGAGACGATTACCTCCCGGTTCCGCGCGAATGTAGCCATGGCGATGGTCACCGCCGCCGCACAATTGTTAACGACAACCGCGTCCTCGGCGCCGGTCAACTCGCACAGAATATCCCGGACATGATCGTAGCGGGAGCCGCGCGCGCCCTTCTCGAGGTCGTATTCGATGTTGGCATAGCCCCGGGCCACGTCCTCCATGGCGGCAATCGCCTCTGGGGCCAACGGTGCCCGTCCCAGGTTTGTATGGATGATAATCCCGGTGCCATTTATGACGCGGCGGAGATTTGAGCGCCTTCTCGCTTCGAGCACTTGTTCCAGTCGGTTGACAAAGGTGTCTGACTCAAAATCGGGCAGACTACCTCCATCCGTCAGATCGCGCCTGACCCTGTCGAACAGTTCCCGAAGCGCCGCGACAAGCTCAGCACGGGACCAATGCTCACGGAGGCCGGTAACCGCAGGCGATTCCAACACTTCGTTGACTTGGGGAATCCGCCTGAAGAGCTTCTTATCCATTGAACTGATTGTATCCCGCTTTCTCCCGACGATCCTAGACAAAGCAGGCGCAATTCCAACGGCAATTAGTCCGCAACAATTGTGCCGGTTGGCCCCTCGGTTACCTCACCGATATGCCACACCTGTTCGCCTGCCTCATGGAAGGCCGTCAATACGCGGCTCAGCGCTTCCGGCGCGACAGCGACCAGAAGTCCGCCAGACGTTTGCGGATCATATATCAGGCCGTGCCGCGCGGTCTGTCCGTTGGCTGTCTGGCTCACCCATTGACCGTAATAGTCTCGGTTCCGGTCCAACCCGCCTGAGCCAATGCCCTGCCCCAGCAAGCCTTCAGCGCCTGCCAGCACAGGTAATTCAGCCAGCCGGAATCGCATTGATACACCGGACAGATCGGCCATTTCGTGCGCATGTCCGGCTAGGGAAAAACCGGTTACGTCGGTGACTGCGTGGACGTCCAGACCGCCGCTGGTTCTGAGCAGCTTGACTGATTGGGCGCTTAGGCGCGTCATACTGTCGATGGCCGCTCGTATGGACTCGCCGCTCGCCAAACCGCGCTTTAGGGCCGTCGCGATGATACCTGTTCCCAGCGGCTTGGTGAGCAGTAGCTGATCGCCCGGCCTTGCGCCCTCATTCCGATAAATTTTATCGAGTTCCACCAATCCGACGACAGCCAGGCCATACTTGGGTTCGTGATCGGTTATCGTGTGGCCGCCCGCGACGACCGCCCCCGCTTCGAGCACCTTGTCCGCCCCGCCACGCAGTATGTCGCCAAGAATCCGAGGGTCCATGTCCTTCGGGAAAGCGGCTAGATTGATCGCGAGGACCGGCCGCCCGCCCATCGCGTAGACGTCCGACAATGCATTGGCTGCCGCAATCGCGCCAAATTCATACGGGTCATCAACGATGGGTGCAAAGAAGTCTGCTGTCAGGACAAGGGCTTGCTTATCATCCAATTTCAGCACAGCAGCATCGTCGGGTGCGCTCAACCCTCTGAGCACATCCGGGAAGTCCGCTTGCGGAAACATCAATTTCAATGGTCGCAAAACTTGCGACAGGTCCTCTGGCCCTAACTTGCCGGCTCAACCAGCCGACATAGCAAATTGGGTCAGGCGAACGTCAGCCCGATCCGTCATGCCTTGATGACTCCTTGCAAGTTGAACACCCGGAACTTGTAGCGGTTCACCTTATTGGCGTCCACACGCCTTGACTTTGGTCCCGTAGGTAGCGAACGATCTCCCGCATAGGGCGAACGGCCATATTGCTTGGAGACGACTGGAGTCTGGTGGCTTCCACGGCCTTCAAAGCCGATGACACGTAGCGATACGTGTGGTGGGTTCGATTCCCATCCGTCTCCGCCAACTGCTTGCGGCACGCAAGCCGAGAGAGGAACAGACCTTGCCCGACACGCGCACGTTGCACAGCTTCGCGCTAACGGATGCCGGCGGTGCACAACATTCCTTCCCCGGCGGACAGCAGGCGCTGGTGGCGTTTGTTAAAGAAGACTGTCCAACCTGCAATTTGGTCATGCCGGTCCTCGAGGCGCTTTACAAGGCCTACGGACAGGAAGTTGATTTCCTCGTTGCCGGCCAGACAGCCACAGGTAATGCCAGGCTGGCGGAGGTACATCGCCTGAGTGTCCCGATCCTGGATGACTCCGCGCTGAAGACCTCTTTCGAATACGACATCGATACGGTGCCGACCTTGTTCTGGGCAAATGCCGGTGGTGAACTGATCAGCACGGTGATCGGATTTGTCCGGGAGGAGTGGCAGGCGCTGGATGCCGCAATTGGAAAGTCCACCGGGGCCGGACCGGCAAACATTTCATGGGAAGATTTGCCGGCCTGGCGTCCCGGCTGCGGCTCTCTTTCCGTTGACCCCACGATTGCGGATCGCCTTAGGGCCGAGGCCTCCAACAGCCCGTTGCGGGCGCGGAGTATCGATATAGCGCCAGCCGATGACGAATTCGAATTCATGTTCGATCAGGGCTTTACCGACGGTCTGCCAGTGATCCCGCCAACCCCGGAACGCGTGATCCGCATGCTTGGTGGCACCAAACGACATGCGCAGGACATCATCGCCCGGATGCCGCCGAATATGGGCGACGTAACGGTGGAGAAGATCGCCATCAACGCGGTCATGGCGGGATGCAAACCGGAGTACATGCCCGTGCTGATCGCCGGCATTGACGCGATCTGTACCGACGAATTCAACATTCACGGGGTCATGGCGACCACCATGGGCGCCGCGCCAGTGATGGTGGTCAACGGCCCAATCCGTCACAGGCTGGGCATGAATATGAAGATGGGTGCTCTAGGCCAGGGCAACCGGGCAAATGCAACCATAGGCCGGGCGCTCAGGCTGATCATCCGCAATATTGGCGGCGCACGGCCCGGCGGAACAGAGCGCTCCACACTTGGCAATCCGATGAAGTTTACGATGTGTTTCGCCGAATGGGAGGAGCGTAGCAATTGGGCCCCCCTGCATGTGGAACGCGGTTTCAAGGCTGAGGATTCGGTCCTGACGGTGTTTGCGATGACAAGCGGTCCGACCCTGATCGTGGATCAGGATTCACGCGATGCTGAACAGGTTGCGGGTTCAATGGGCATGTCGCTTGAAAGCGTCTTTCATCCCAGGGTTCACCGGGCCGCGATCGATACGCTGTTGGTCGTCTGCCCGGAGCATGTCGATACCCTGAGCCGGGGAAATTATTCAAAGGACGACCTGCGCAAGCGCATTCAGAGCGTTACCGAGCGGCCGCTCCGCGACCTGGTGGAAGATGAGAAGTCAGGTATCGGCCTGAAGCGGGACCGGGCCGCCGCATTGTCCGCCGAAAAACTGGATCGTATGGTGCCAAAATTCGCGAGCGAGGAGTTCCTGCACATTGTTGTCGCAGGTTCCGACGCCGGCAAGTTTTCGGGCGCCTTCCATGGCTGGGCCAGTGGCAAGATCGGCTCCATGCCTGTATCCAGGAAGATTGAAGACGTTTAAACTGAACGCAAGTAACCTGTGTTAGCGTGAAGAGGCTCGGCATGACCACGATCTTGGACCCGACGAACGAACGTGTTCCAGTTGAACGGCAATTGACAGCGCGTGGCGGTCAGATCACCGGCATTGTCGGTCTGCTCGACATTCGCAAGCCGCGTGGCGACGTATTTCTGGATCGGCTCGATGAACAGCTTCGGGCCAGATTGCCCGGAGTTGAGGTCAGACGCTATGCAAAGCCGACCTTTACCAAGCCATGTCCCGATGATCTGCGGCTGCAAATCAAGCAAGAGTGCAATTTCGTTGTTGAGGCGCTCGCCGATTGAGGCTCGTGTACGACGTGCAGTTTGCACGACACGGTTTGGTTTGAAATCCAGGGAATTCCCTCCGTTTCCGTTGCCTCCGAGGAGTTCGTGGACGCGGCCGACGTGCAAGCGACCGCGCTGGGAATGAAGGATGCCAAGGTTGTCTTCGTCAGGCATCCCATCCAGGACGCCACGGACGATGAAATGCGCGGCAAGGCCGACGAGACCCTGGAGGCAATCTTGGACGCGTTGACGACATGACGATGGGTTGCGAGTCCTAGAGTGGCGCGCTTGGAGAACATGGACGAGACCCTTCGGGGACATCTCGAGCATTTGGAATGCCCAGATTTGGGCGACACACCACTGGTTGAAGGACCGCCGCTGCCGGAACGGCGCGTTGCGATTATTTCTACCGCGGGGTTGCAGCGGCCTAGCGACCGGCCTTTTGGCTTTGCTGCGGCGGACTACCGGGTCATTCCCAGAGAGTCGGCTGGCAACCTGCAGATCAGCCATCTATCGACCAATTTTGACCGTTCTGGTTTTCAGCAGGATACGAACGTCATCTTTCCGCTCGACCGTCTGAACGAACTCGCTGCCAACGGAATCATCGGTTCGGTGGCTGACTACCATTATTCGTTCATGGGCGCTTCAGACCCCATGACCATGAAGACCGCAGCACGTCAGATAGCAGGTCTTCTGAAGCAGGATCAGGTCGATGCGGTTCTGCTCACGCCGGTCTGACCGTTTTGCACGCGCGCCGTTGGCGGGCTTGGCCACTTTCTAGAAGCGGCAGGCATCCCGACGGTCGGGATTAGCCTGGTGCGGCTTCACACCGAGAAGATCCGCCCGCCACGAGCATTGTGGGTGCCCTTTGAGCTGGGTCGTCCATTGGGCGTGCCCAACGATGCCCCGTTTCAAACGCGCGTGCTGTGTGCGGCTCTGGACTTGCTGCAGCGAACTGCCGGTCCTGTGCTGGAAGATTACCTCGAAGATGCGCCGTCGGGTGCCGAGGAGGACGGCGAAGGCTGGGTTTGTCCGATCAGTCTGCCCGTACCTGACTCGAGGCCAGAGGGGGATGCAGCATTGCTCGACGAAATCCAGGCCATGCGGTCCTGGTATGATTTGGCGAGGCGCCGTCGCGGCCGAACGGCTGTTGGCACCAGCGGGATGGAGATAGAGGAAATCGCTAGGTACCTGGCTGCGTGGACTAAGGGCGAAATGCCCGATAAACCGCCTGGGAACAACGAGATGGACGCGTCAACGCTGCTGCGTGTCGCATGTGATGACATCAAAGCCTATTACTCCGAAGGCGCAACTGCGCAGCCGGGCCGAAATGGTCGCAACCCGTCCGCAAAGGACATTGCTGTTTGGTTCTGGTCCACGACACAGGCCGCCAACCTGCTGTTGAAACTCAGACAGGTTCTTTCCAATAACGAAGACCGTACGCTTGCCCTCGTGGCACAATTTCTGATCGTCCCCTATACAGAGACGGATCGACAGCCACCTTCGTCACTGCGACGAAGCCCCAATCCGCCTTAAATCGCAACCTCAAAGCTGTGCCATTGGCGCTGACGGTGAACACCGAGTTTGTCGGCGTCGGCAGCCGGGCTATTTCGCACACCCGGGTTATCCTGAGGCCATTGGCTGGCCCCACGAATCCCGAGACTCCCTGTTCGACTTGCTTGCCGGTATGCACAGCATCTGCGGACAGATCGGAGCAGAGGCCCATCCAAAGTCGCCGAATTGATGGCCCGGCCGCATATTCTCAGACCGGGCGCGCCCGCATCTCCCCGCCCCTGTGGCTTGGGGGCGAAGTCGCCGATCTCCTGGAAGGGCATGCTGGCCCAGTACGTTGGCAGACTGCACCGTCAGCATCACGAAAAGACGATCGTGCTTGTGGTCGATTATGTCGATCAGGCGGTGTCGATGCTGCCTTATGTCTCGGGCCGCTCACTATCGGCTCAGCCAGAAGGTCTCGCAGGTGTCGACATCGGAGACGGCGGGCGTAATGCGCCTGAACGTGCTGGTCTGACGTTGGAGGCCAGTCATCCCCTCGAACTCGCCGGTGGCGGCGATGACGAGTCCGTATCCGCCCGGTGCCGGGCCCGTCGTCTGAAGCACGTCGATCTCCCCACGCCATTCGCCCTTTTCGAGTGCCTCGTTGAAGAGGTCCATGATCATCGGGTTCGAATAGCTCTTCATTTCGCGCACCACGAGCGTGCCCCGTCCGGCGATGACGACCGTCAGGATGACCTCGAACTCGTCCGAGCCATCCCGCGGGAAGGTCTCTATCTCGGTGTGGAGGCCAATTTCCCTGCCCGATTCATCCCGGATCTTGGCCATCACCACCAGCTGATGCGCGATGTCGGTCCCCGCAAGACTGGCGATCCCTGGCGGGATGAGATCCATCGAGATCTGCCCGCCATGCGAGATCGCCAGAATGTCCCCCGGCGTACTCCAATAAACTTTTTCGATGACCTGACTTTCGCTCACCGGGCTGCTCCCCTTCGAAATTCCATCGCCGACCAACTACTGTAAAAGCGACCATATAATCAATCAACCAGATGTTTGATAAATTCGGATCATGCGCTTATGCTTGATGTTCGCGAGAGTGAGATACGACCTTCCGCTGACGATCCGCCCGCGTTGCCGGTTCGCGGCTGGACGGCTATAACCGGCCTTGAAGCTCGATAGATTTTCGATTCGACGAGGAATCATCAACATGGCGCCACGGCGTTCGGCAAAGCCGGCCTCCACCGTATCCGCGGACACCGCCAAACAACCGGCCGAAGCGCCCACTCACAAAGCGCGCAGACGCCGGCTTCCGGCAGATGAACGGCGGCGGGAGATCATCGAGGCTGCGCAGCGGGTATTCATCCGCGACGGTCTCGACGGCGCGCGCACCCGGGACATCGCCGCGGAGGCCAAGATCAACCCGGCGACCATGTTTCACTATTTCGAGTCCAAGGAAGCCCTGTTCGAGGCCGCCATCATCGAGCCGTGGAAGGAGTTCATCCAGGACGAAACGGTGTCAGCCAGCCGCTTCGCGGCAGCCAACACCGAAGGCAAACGCTCGACGGCGATTTCGGCCACAAGGCATGAACTGGAGATCATGGACCGCATGTTTCCGCTCCTTGCCGCGGCGCTGTTCAACAACCGGGAGCGCGGAAAGGAGTTCTACTTCAAACACTTCCGGCCATTTGTCGATGAACAGGCACGGATGGTGCAGGTTGGCACGCCGGACTGGAAGGAGCGCGGCCTGGACCCGGAACTGATCGCACTCCAGACGATTGCCACCGGGTTCTTCTATTCGGTCGACCGCTACTACCGGGGCACCAAGCTGAACACCCTGCGGGCTGCCGAGAAGATGATGGACCTCCAGCTATTCGGCATTCTTGGAGACCGCTCTCGGGCGGGTTCCTGAAACCTCGCGTCTCCTAGTCAGGCGTGGCCCGAAAGCCACGCCCGTCTTGGCAGTCTAGAACGTCTTCTTGATGGTGAAGCCGTAGGTCCTCGGGTCGCCGATATTCGCGTAGGTGAAGAACGCGGCGGTGATGTCGCCGATCTCGGTGAAGTACTTCTTGTTCGCCAGGTTCCGCCCCCAGAGGCTGACTTCCACGCCCCAGCTCTCCACGTTGAGCGTCGCGACCGCGTTCAGCAGCCAGTAGGAAGGCGTGGTCGTCATGGCCTGCGTGGCGCCGAAGGCGGTCGTCGCGAAGACGACCTTGCCGCGGTAGGCCGCATCGGCGTGCAGGTTGATATCGCCGAACGACAACGGGATCAGGTAGTCCACGCCGAGCGACGCCGTAACGTCGGGCGTGTAGGGGAAAGGCTGCGCCGTCGTCAGGCCCGTCGTCGGATCGAGCTTGGTGTACTTCGCCTCCGCCGTGCCCAATGACGCATTCAGCGTCAGGTTGCCGAGCACCGCGGTGAGTTCGGCCTCGACACCCCAGATCCGCGCATTGCCGAAGTTACCGATGATCGCCGTTGGCGCCACGCTTCCCGGGAATTGGACCACGGTGCTGATCTGGATGGACTTGTAGAGATCGTAGTAGGCGTTGACGTTGAGCCGCAGACGATCATCGAACAAATCGACTTTCTCGCCGATTTCCCAGGAATTCATCCGTTCGGGATCGAACGTGTTGAGACCGTTCCGGTCGGTCGCACGCAGATTGTAGCCGCCTGCCCGATAGCCACGGCTGAACTTGGCGTAGAGCAGCAGATTGTCCACGGGTCTGAAGTCCACGCCCAGCGTGAAGGGCGTATAGTCGAACTTGGCCTTCGGAGCCTCGACCGCGCAGCCGTCAGCCGGCGTGACACCCGTTAGCGCGCAAGCGATGATCGGGCCGAAGACCGGCACCACCGGACCGGGTCCGGCGTTGAAGATGAAGTTCTGCGACACGATCGAACGCTCGTCGTGGGTGTACCGGATACCGCCGGTAAGGCGCAGCGCGTCGGTGATCGAATAGGTCAGCTGGACGAACGCACCCACCGAGGAATTGCTGGCGCTGCCCAGGGTGGACTGGCCGGCAGTGCCGAAGACTGGCCACAGCGCGACGAAGGGCGTCAATTCGGTGCCGCTCTCGTCGAAATAGTAGCCCCCGACAATCCAGTCGAGCCGGTCGTCGAAGGCGTTTCCGTACAGTTGCAGCTCTTCGCTGAACTGCTTGGACTGACGCTCCGCGCCCGGGATCGTGTAGACAAAGCTGAACGGCGTGTTGTCCGTATCGGACGCGTTGCGTTCCTTCAGCTTCCTGTAACCAGTGATCGACTTCAACGTCATGTCGCCGATCTCGCCGGTGATGGTCACCGAGCCGCCGGCCGCCCAACCCTTGAAGAACTGAAGCTGGGTCTGGGTCACGGGGTTGAACGGGTCGATGTAGTCGGCGCCCGACTGAAGGCCACCCGTCGCCAGGCCGATATAGTCGAGACCGAAGATGATCGGAAACGTCTGCAGCAGCGCCAGCCGGCTGGCCCCGTTTTTGTCGTGGGTGTAATCGCCGGTGACGTAGACGTTCCAGTTGTCGTTGATGTCGAGATTGAACGCGGCACGAACATAGTCCTGCTGCTTGTCCGCGATGTCCTGCCCGGTCAGGCTGCTGCGCGCGAACCCGTCGCGTTCGTCGTGCTTGGCAACGATGCGAAGGCCGGCCTTCTCGCCGATCGGCACGTTCACCATGCCCGATAGCTGCCAGGCATCGTAGTTGCCGTAACCGCCTTCGACCCACCCTTCAAACTCGTCCGTGGGCCGCTGCGTCGTGACGCTGATGGCGCCACCCAGCGTATTGCGGCCGAACAGCGTGCCTTGCGGGCCGCGAAGCACTTCGACCCGCTCGACATCCAGGAAGTTCAGGTTAGCGCCGGCGCTACGGGCGATATAGACGCCGTCGAGATAAATGCCGACGGGATTGTCCTGAGAGATGATCGAGTCATTGTTGAACGGGCCGCGCAGGCCGATGCGGCTGCTGGAGGCGCGCCCGCCGAAGTCCAGAACCAGGATATTCGGTGCAGCGCGCTGGAGCGCGGAGACGTCGAGAACCTGCTGTTTGTCCAGCGCCGCGGCCGTGAGCGCGGTCACCGCGACTGGCACATCCTGGAGCCGCTCCTCGCGGCGCGTCGCCGTGACGTAGACATCCTCGATCTTCGTCGGCGTCTGCAGCGCGGGAGCCGGCGCGGCGTCTTGGGCATGGGCGACGCCAGGGGCAAGCATGCTCGTTCCGACGAGGAGTGAAAGCGTTACTCTGCGCGTATCCATAATCTGCTCCCCCGTTTGGTCCGGCGGTTCGGCCGGATGTTGGTGTTATTGCGACGCGTCTCTCCTGTCAGTCCCGGAAGGCCCTACCGTTCGGCACCGTTTCCTCCGGTGTTTGCGTCGAGCGCGAGGCTGATCGCGAGCAGCGGACAATTGGCCACGGCCTGCTCGATCAGTCCGGGCGCGTCGCCCGCGTGGTTGATGACCGTCGCAATCCCGTCATCTCCCAATTCGAATGTGTTCGGCGCCCAGAAGACGCAGTTGCCGGTGGCGCCGCAGCGCGTGCGATCGACCGCGAGCTTCGGACTCATTGCGGCTTGCCTCCGGTTGCCGGGAGATGTTCGATCGCACCGCACGCGACGCTGGCCTGCATGCCGGTCCCGCGCCTGCTCCGCTCGAGAAGATCGGTGCCCATACCGTTTCCCTTCAGCGCAGCAGGACGGGCAGCGCCGTCGGATGCTGGAACATGAAGCCCCTGATTTCGGGGCGGGGTTGAGCGGGGTCGAGGCGCAGGGACGGAAAGCGGTCCAACACCGCGTTGAGCGCGACACGCACTTCCATCCGCGCCAGATGCATGCCGATGCAGGTATGCGGCCCCTGTCCGAACGCCAGGTGCTGGCGCGGCGGCCGGCTCGGATCGAACGTATCGACGTCCTGCCAGTATTTCGGGTCGCGATTGGCCGTGGCCTCGCAGGTGAAGACCGGTGTTCCCCTCGGGATCGGCACGTCCTGGATGGCGGTGTCGCGCGTCGCGATGCGGAGCTCGAAGTTTCCGCCGGACGGCTGAAGGCGCAGCGTCTCCTCGACGACGCGCGGTACCAGCGCCCGGTCATCACGAACCCTCTCGTACCAGCGATGATCGTCGAGCAGATACCAGAGCGCGTTGGCCAGCAGGTTCGCCGTCGTGTCGACGCCGCCGGTGACCATGAGCTGAAGGGTGGCGACGGCCTCGCCTTCAGCCAGCCGGTCGTCGCCCTCGCCGCACATGGCGAGCAGGCTGATGAGATCCCTGCGCTCGCGCAGTTCCTCGATCGGCAGCGCGCGGCGCGCACGGAAATGCAGGCGGACATAGTCGGCCAGATGCACCGCATAGCGACGCGCCTCCGGCGATGCGGAAGCGGCGATCTGGAGCACGCCCAGCGCATGCACCTTGTCGGTATCGGCTTCAGGCAGGTCCATGATGCGCCGGAACACCCGGACCGGATACGGATTGCACAGTGCATCCAGCAGGTTCGAACGTTCCATGCGGGCAAGGGGTTCAAGCAGGCCCGCCAGGACATCCGGCACGAACTGGGCTTCCCAATCGCGAACCGCCCGCGGCCCGAGCGTGGGGATCAGCAGGCGGCGAAGCCGCTGGTGCGCGGCGCCGTTGAGATGGATCAGGGTATCACCGCCCATGTCCGCGTAGCCGTCCTGGAGGAAAGTGTCCTCCTCGCGCAGCACCCTGGTGACGTCGTCGAAGTCCGTCACCAACGCCGTCCTCGCCCCTCCAATTCGCTGGAATACCGGCGGAATGTGAAGATCACCGAAATCGTGGCCCGTACCCCAGATCACCGGCCCCTGCGCTTCCCGCAGCGCGCGCAACTGCGGGAGCGGAGAAATCATGTCGCCGTTGAGCGCCTCGTCGTACATGCGCGACGCCAAAGCCAAGAGGTCGCCGATCGCGATGTCTTCCACGCTGTCGGCCTCGGCATCTGGCATTTTTCACGAGTCTCCGTACTGGTTGTGCGGGGACAGGCGCCTTTCAGCCTCCGAGGCGGGTTCCGCGCCTTCCCGTGACCTTCATGCTAGTGGCGAAACTTGCTCACTGTCAATCATTTGGTTGGTTGTTAATGGGCGGGAGAGATGGCCGTCTCGGGAGAACGCAAAGATATGGATGCGTCCTACACGATCGGGAGGATGGTGGCCGATCCGGAGGGATCCACCGACACCTCACTCGGCGTCGATGTCTTCATCCATGCCTCCCTTGGTTCAATGCGCTGGTGGGCCGAGGCGGTCGTCATGCAGACCGTCGCCGACGGAAAGTGTCATGGCGCCGTCGATGAGAAGACACTGACCGTTGACGTAGCTGCCTTCTTCGGAGGCAAGGAACAACGCCACGTTGGCGATGTCGGCCGGCTTCCCGAGCCGATCGAAATAGGCCTGCACCTCGGGCCGCTCCACGTCCATGCGGCTGCGGGTCGACTCGACGACCATCGGCGTGAGGATGCCACCGGGCAGGATCGCGTTGCAGCGGATCGGGTAGTTGTGCAGGCGGCAATGGGCCGCGATGGACCGGGTCAGGGCGTGCTGGGCGCTCTTGGCCGCGGCATAGGCGAGGACGAACGAATAGCCGACCACGGCGCCGCTGGAGGAAACATTGATGATCGAGCCGTAGCCGGCCTTGCGCATCTCCGGAAACGCATACTTGCAACCGAGAAAGGCGCCGTCCGAATGCACGGCGAACTGCTGGCGCCATTGGGCGAACGTGGTGTCCTCGATGGTGCCGGCCGGCTCGATGCCGGCATTGTTCATCAGGACGTGGAGGGCGCCGAAGGAGTCGATCGTCGCTGCGATGGCCTCCCGCCAGTGGGCTTCATCGGAAACGTCGAGCCGCTGGAAGAGAGCGCGCTCTCCCAAACGCTCCGCCAGCGCGCGTCCCCGGCCCTCGTCGATATCAGCGATGGCGACGCAGGCGCCCTCCCGGTGAAAGCGCTCCGCCGTCGCCGCGCCGATTCCGCTCGCGCCGCCGGTAATCAAGGCGATCTTTCCCGTCAGTCTTTCCATGCCGATGTCTCCCCTTTCGGCGATCCCAGCCTCATATGCCTCTCGGGCCGCGCGGCCAGATGGCGAGCCATCGCTTCCCTTCAGATCGAGACACGGAGTCCCCCGATATTTATCAACTAACCAGTTGAGATATACAATCGCGAAGGCTACGCTCGTCCTGGCGTCGGAACGGAGACGATGAGAAGAACGTGGAGATGGAATCCGCTAGTGGGGCCGGCACAAACAGCGGGCCACAGCACGACAACGCATAGGGGAGTTCTTTCATGAGCACCGCACTGCCGTCCCTGTCGACCGAGGGACTTTCCGTCACGACGTTGGATGCGGCCGAGGAAATCATGGACGCCATGGTGCTGCGCTTCGAGCCGGACAACCTGCCGAAATACCAACGACTGCTGCAAGCCTACGGAGCGTTTGCGCCCGGCCACGGCTACCAGGTGGGCGACGACGTGACGGTTGCCCGGAATTTTCCCCTGCCGGAAGCGCCGACCCTGATGGCGCTGTCCTACGAGGCGGTGAGGAAATGCCTGTTCGACCAGAAGAACTTCAACGGCAAGCTCTATGACGGCTTCAATTCCAGCGTGGAAGGCGAGCCGGCGCACGAGGGATTGCCGCTGCTGGAGGGCGCGGAGCACCTGCGCCTCCGCCGGCTTCTTGGACAAGGTCTCAACCCCCGATCCATCAAGATATGGGAAGACCGGATGGTCAAGCCCGTGGTCACCCGCCTGCTCGATGCGCTTCCGCTCGATGAGCCTGTCGACCTGGCGAAAGGGTTCTGCCGTCCGCTCCCCGGCACTGCCGTCGGCGCCGTACTGGGCCTGCGTGATCAGGATCTCGATGCCTTCAACATGATGGCTTTCCTGATGTTCACCGGGCCGATAAACGAGGAAGGGCGAAAAGCGGAGCGCCGGATTGCGGATTATTTCGCGGCGCATGTGGAACAACGACGCGCGCTCGACGAGGCCGACCTGTCCGAGCGCGACGACATCATCAGCCTGATGGTCAAGGCGCGGGACGGCGAGGACAGGTTGTCGACCGCCGAGATCGTCCCCAACCTGTTCTTCTTCCTGTTCGCCGGGAGCGATACGACTTACCTGACGCTGTGCAACATCATCTATTACCTGATCGAGGAACCGGGGCTGTTTGACCGCGTGAAAGCCGACCGCTCCCGGATCGCAGACCTGATCGAGGAAACCCTTCGCCTCAATCCACCAGGCCCGGTGATCGGCCGCAAGGCCAAGACCGACAGCGAGGTTTCCGGCTGCCCCATCGCTCAGGGAACGCCCATCACCATCAACCTGCTGATGGCCAATCGCGACCCCGCCGCCTGGAACGAGCCTGACAATTTCAATCTCGACCGGCCGGCCGAGGGGAAAACCCATCTGACCTTCGGATTTGGCCCCCACATCTGCCCCGGCATGCACCTCGCGCGCCTGGAGATGACCGTGGCAATCAACGAGCTGCTGGATCGTATCAGCGCGCTTGAATGGGATCCCGCCTTCGGGCGTCCCGAGTTCGTGGGAGTCGGCAGCCGGGCTATTTCGCGCACCCGGGTTATCCTGAGGCCATAGGCCGGCAAACACGGCGGCGTGCCGCGAGAGCCGACCCATCCGGCACGAGCTCCGCTCAGCACCTCAATTGCCGGCCTGTCGAACCTACGGGTTGGGGGCGTCGCATCTGGTTGCTATGGTGTCGCAAATCCCCGGCTGACGAGACGACGCGTGGCTTCCAGGAAAACATTGAACGTCCCCAACCTTGAAGCTCTCGGCGCGCGCCGCCTCGCCGAACTGCTGATCGAACTCAGTACCGGCGATGCGGCGGCAAAGCGCAGGCTGAGGCTTGAACTGGCGGGCACCGAGGGACCCGGCGAAGTGGCGGGGGAGGTCCGCAAGCGACTGGCCACCATCGCCCGGTCGCATTCGTTTGTTGACTGGCAGAATAGGCGGGCACTGATTGCCGACCTCGAAACCCAGCGCCGTGCGATCACGGAGCATGTCGCCAAAGCCGACCCTGCCGAGGGGCTGGAGCTGATGTGGCGTTTCCTGGGGCTGGCCGCGTCGGTCTTCGAGCGGTGCGACGACAGCGGGGGTTCGATCATCGGCGTATTCCATGGTGCCGTTGACGATCTCGCTTCCATCGCCGGGCGTGCCGCCATCAAGCCGGAGCGGCTCGCCGACGACGTCTTCCAGGCCCTGCAGGAAATCGATTACGGCCAGTATGACGAGCTCATTCCAACGTTGGCTCCCGCACTGGGCAAGGCCGGCATGGCCCACCTGAAGCAACGCATAACCGCACTCTCCAGAACACCGGTCACCAAGCCTCCCGCGGCCAGCCGGCGGCAGATCGGCTGGGCCAGCTCTGGTCCCATCTATGAGGACGACATCGCCGAGACCTCGCGCCGGATCATGGTGCGCCACGCCTTACGGCAGATCGCGGACGCCACGGGCGACGCGGACGGCTTCGCGGCGCAATACGATGCCAAAGCCCGCAAGGTCCCGAGTGTCGCCGCCGAGATCGCCGAGCGGCTGTTGGCGGGCGGAAGGTCGCAGGAGGCACTGACGGTTCTCGACGAGGCGGAGCGCCCCAGCAAGGGATGGAGCGGCTTCGAATGGGAAGATGCCCGTATCGCCACTCTCGAGGCGCTGGGCCGCCCGCAAGAGGCGCAGGCAATGCGGTGGGCATGCTTCGCGACCCATCTGTCGGCGGCGCATCTCAAGGACTACCTGAAGCGACTGCCGGACTTCGATGACGTCGATGCCGAATCCAGAGCGCTGGATCATGCCGAGGCCGAGCGCAGCCTGCTGAAGGCACTGGTCTTTCTCGTCACCTGGCCGGCGCACGATCGAGCGGCCCGGCTCGTGGTCACCCGGGCAATGGAACTCGACGGCGACCAATACGAATTCCTCACGCCCGCCGCCGACGCGCTGGCCGGCAAGCACCCCCTCGCGGCCACCCTACTGCTGAGGGCGATGATAGACTTCGCCCTGCGCGAGGCCCGATCGAGCCGCTACAAGCACGCCGCGCGACATCTCATGGACTGCGCGGGCCTGGCCCGGTCGGTCGGCGACTTCGGCCACTTCGCAACCCACGACGCCTATATCGAAGTTTTGCGTAGGGAACACTCCAGAAAGAGCGGGTTCTGGACCCTCGTTTCAGCGTGAGTGGATTGAGCAGCGCGCGGCTCGCTTACGGCCTGACCGCCGGCGCTTCGACGGCCAGGCCGGCCCCGCGCACGGCGAGGTAGAGTTCAAGCGCCAGGTATTCTTCCGACGCGAGCGACATGGGCTCCGCACGGACGCCCGTATCGCAATCCCGGAAACGGCGATGCAGGGAGCCCAATGTCTGCCATTCCAGCCTGTATGTGGGAAACCCGTTGGCGTGGCCCTGGCTTATGGTGTCGCCGCGCAGGGAACGGCCCCAGTTCCGGTCGTGGCAGTGATGGCAGGCCAGGTTGAGCTGGCCGCGGCGGGTGAAGAAGTAGTCGCGGCCTTGCTCGTAGTAGGGGCGGAGGCGGTCGTCGAGCTGGACGGATACCGGCATCCCGCGCGACAGGCTGGCGACATAGGCGGACAGCGCCAGCAGGTCCTCGCCCTCATGGGCAAGCGGCTTTGCGGCCTGGTGCCGGGTGCGGCAGACATTGATCCGGCCTTCCAGGTTGGTCAGTTTGCCCGTCGCCTCGTCGATCCGGGGATAGCGCGCCGCGACTCCTTCAAGCGGCCTGCCGCCGGCGCCGTGACAGCTCGCGCAGCTCGCGCTCACCGCCTCTCCGCTCCTGAAGAGTTTCGCGCCACGGTCGACCCACAGGAAGCCCGGGTTCAGGAAATCGTCGTCCTGCTGCGCCTGGGTCTCGGGCGTCAGGAAGGCGTAGCCGGAAACCACGGCATTTGGATCGAGATCGGCGCGGTCGGGATCCGGCGCCGCGTCGCCGCAGGCCGAGAGTAGAAGAAGAGCGACAGCCAGGCAGCCGCGTTTCATGTCTCGACCGTCAGGTCCGCGGCGTCCGAGAACACCGCGCCGTGCTGATCGGTCCAGCGGAACTCCAGCCTGCCGCTCTCGGTCGCCACGGTATGGAAGGTGAGAAACGGGTTGGCCGCGACGGCAGGAAAGAATTTGGCTCGAAACACCGGTTCGCCATCATAGAGGCACTCGAAGGCGACGATGATGTCGCGCGCGATGACCTCGCCGCTCGCGCCGCGCCGGAAGCCGCTCTCCATGGGGTGCCTGATCAGCGCCCTGAGCTCGATGATCTCGCCGCGTTTGGCGGTCCTCGGCGCGGCGATGCGGATCGTGTTCATGAGGGCTGCCCCTTCTATTCGATGATGCAGGCGCCGACGGTGACCATGATGCCGGCGGATGCCGATCGCAGCGTGCCATCGCTGAGTTCCGCCACAACCAGGACGTCCTGGGTCCTGGAGAGCCGGACGCGCGTCGACACGCTCGCCTTCCCCGCCCGCGGGCCGAGCTCGAACTGGACGATGTTCGGCAACGGATTGAGCGGGGAGAAGACGGCGATCCGCCGCACGTGGTCGGCTTGGGTCATCGGGCTGTCGACGTCGATCGCGAGCGGAACGGAATTCCCGTTCTCGGCCAGGGGCGGCATCGTCAGGGAAATCCCGCCCGGCCGAAGCGGGCGGTCACCGAACGCCTCGGCGATGGCCGCCCGCATGTCGGCCGGCGCCGCGAAGGAGCGGATCGGCACCAGGGACACGAACAGGCAACCAACGCCGCCCAGCAGAACGCCACGGCGCGTCGTGCCGACAGGGCCAACCCAATAGCTTTCGCCGTCGTCAGCCATCCAATGCCGCCAAATATGCCACCAGATCCTCGACCTGCCCCGAAGATAGGACGGGTTTGCCCTCGAGACCACGGGAGACCTGATTGAGGCCGTGGACCCGGTAATAGGCGGGCATGACCGTGTCCGGGTTGAGCCGCGACGCATCGACGATCCGCAGCCGGATCTGGCCGGGCGTGAGACGCGCGCCGACATCCGACAGCGCGGGTCCGACGTTGCCCTGGAACGGCACGTCCAGACCGGCCACGACGTGGCACAGGACACAGTGGCCGCCGTCGCGCGCCACGAAGGTCGCGCGACCTGCCTCGGGATCGCCGGGCATGCCGGTGAGCGAGTGGGGAATGGCGTCGCCCGAAAACCGATCGGGTGCGACCAGCGCGCGCTCGCCGCAGCCGGTTGCCGCGGCGGCCACTCCAAGCAGCAGGCAGGTTCCGAGCGCGCGCATCAGCCGAAGGTTTCGCGGGTGATGGCGCGGAACCAGTCGAAGGCCTCCGCCGCCTCCGACGTGCGGCTGCGCGGATTCGGCGCGGCAGGGCTGACGCCACCGGCGCCGGGAACATCCGCCAGCACGCCGCCTTCGTTGCTGTAGACCCCGGAAATCGAAATCGCTTCGTCCGGGTCCAGATAGGAGTAGCAGGTGTTGACGAGAACCGTCGGCTCGGGACTCATGCCGCGCAGCAGGCGCGCCACCTGAACGGCGCAGACCTTGGCCTGCATGTTGGCGGTGAACGCCGACTTGGGCATCGGCGCCGCGATGGTGGCGTCGCCGATCACATGGATACCGGGCTGAAGCGACGATTCGAACGCCACGGCATTGACCGGGCACCATCCGGTCGAATCGGCCACCCCTGCCCGCGCCGCGATCTCGCCGGCCTTCTGCGGCGGGATGACATTAGCGACATCGGCACGGATCCGTTCGAAGTCCGTTTCCAAAGTCATGGCGCCGGCATCGACCCGCGACACCCGACCGCCATCGGACGCCCCGCGCCATTCCAGCACGCCGCCATAGCGCGCCGCCCATTCGGCCTGGAACAAGGGCTGCTTCGAGAAGTCGTCCTTGGCATCGAGGACCAGCAGCTTGGCGCGAGGTTTGCGGTTCCTGAGATAATGGGCGATCAGGCTGGCACGCTCATACGGGCCGGGCGGGCAGCGAAACGGCGCGCGGGGCACCGATATGACGACGAGTCCGCCGTCCTCCATGGCCTCGAGCTGCCGGCGCAGCAGAAGCGTCTGTTCGCCGGCCTTCCAGGCATGGGGCATAGCCTCGGCGGCGGCGGACCCGTACCCTTCGAGGGCGCTCCAGTCGATATCGATCCCGGGTGAAAGGATGAGCCGGTCATACCGCAAGGTCGAGCCACCGGCCAGCGCGACGGTTCGGGCCGCGGCATCCACGTCCGTCGCGCGGTCGTGGACGATGTCGATGCCCTCGCGGGCCAGCGCCTGGTAGCCGAACCGCTGGGCCGCAAGATCGCGCGCAGCAACGATCACCAGATTGCTCAGCGGGCAGGACGTAAACGTCCTGTTCGGCTCGACCAGGGTAACCTTCACCTCCGGTGCCAGGCGCTTGATGAAACGGGCGGCCGTCGCGCCGCCATAGCCACCTCCCACCACGACCACACGCGCCGAGTTGCCAGCGGCAAAGCTCGGCATGGCGGCGAGGGCCGCCAACCCGGCGATCACCGCGCGTCGGTCGGGGCGCGCAGCCATGCTAGCGGCCCTCGCGCGCCGCCAGATAGGCGGCGATCATCCGGATTTGCGCCTCGGAGTAGCCGCGGGAGATACGGTGCATGACGGAGGAGCCCGCCGCGTCGGCCTTGTAGGCCATGAGCAAAGACTGGATCTCGTCGGCGCTCCTGGTGTCGAGGCCGACGATCGCGTCGCCGCCCTTGCCGTGACAGCCGCCACATGCCGCGGCCATCGTCGCCGCCTTGCCTAACTCGGGGGACTCCAAAACACCGCTCTCTGCTTGCTTTTCCGTCCAGCCGAAGGCGATCAGGACCGCGGCGGCGGTCATGAGGCAAACTTTGCGGGCGGCCGCGATCACAGCTCTCTCAGGTTCTGGTCCTTGATCGGCAGGTGGCGCACGCGCTTGCCGGTGGCGGCGAAGATGGCATTGAGCACCGCCGGCGCGGCGACGGCGATCGTCGGCTCGCCAACACCGCCCCAGAAACCGCCGGACGGCATCACGATGGTCTCCACCAGCGGCATGTGCTCGATCCGCATCGAGTTGTAGGTGTCGAAGTTACGCTCCTGCACCTTGCCGCCCACGAAGGTGATCTCCTGGAACAGCATGGCCGAGAGACCGTAGACGAACGACCCCTCGACCTGCGCCTCGATCTGCTGCGGGTTCACCGCCATGCCGGGGTCGGTCGCCGCGACGATCCGCTGGATCTTGAGCTTGCCGTCCTTGTCCACCGTGACCTCGGCGCAGGCCGCGGTGTAGGCGCCGAACGAATAGAAGGCGCTGAGCCCGCGGTGGACGCCGTCGTCCTTGCCCCAGCCGCTCTTTTCCGCAGCCGCCTTCAGCACCGCCTGCAATTCGGGCGAGTCCTTCATGTACGCAAGACGGAACTCGAGCTTGTCCCGGCCCGCCGCATGCGCGAACTCATCGAGCGCGCAGTCGAGATAGATCGCGTTCTGGTTCGCGTTGACCCCGCGCCAGAAGCCGGGCCGGACGGGCGGGTTGCGCATGGCATGATCGACGAGCAGGTTGGGGAAGGTGTATTTCAGCGCCTGCGTCTCCATGCCGGGCGCCAGATCGGCGGGCGCCAGGCCCTGCATCGTGACCATGTCGAGCCCGTCCTTCAGCGCCTCGGGCCGGAGCGCGGCCAGGATCGACTGCCCGGCGATCCTGATGTGCAGGCCGGTCAGATTGCCATCCGCGTCGAGCGCGCCCCGGATCAACGCACGCGACGTCGGATGGTAGAAGCCGTGCTCCATGTCCTCTTCTCGGCTCCACAGCAGCTTGACCGGCGTGCCGGGCATCGACATGGCGATCTTCACGGCCTGACTGACATGGTCGCCGCTGCTGCTGCCCCGGCGGCCGAAGCCGCCGCCGAGATGCAGTTTGTAGACATCGCACTTCTCGACCGGCAGTTCGGCGGCCTCCGCCACGGAGGCGAGCGCCGACATGCCATCCTGGGTCGGCACCCATGCCTTGCAGGAGTCCTTGGTCCAGACCACCGTCGCGTTCATCGGCTCCATGCAGGCATGGTTCTGATGCGGCACCCGGTAGGTCGCCTCGACGATCTTCGCCGCCTTGGCGAACGCCGCCTCGACGTCGCCGCGCTTGTGGCCGACGAAGGCATCGCTCGCGCGCAGGCCCTTCTCCAGCTCCGCCTCGAAGTCGGCGCTGTTGTAGGGCGTGCCGCCTTGCCACTCGATGGGCAGCGCCTCGAGCGCCGAATTCGCCTGCCACCAGGTATCGGCGACGACGGCGACGGCATCGTCATGGACGGCGAGCACCTTCCTGACGCCCGGCATCTTCATCACCGCGGCCTGGTCGAAGCTCTTCAGCTTGCCGCCGCGCACCGGGCACGCCTTGATCGAGGCGTTGAGCATGCCGTCGAGCTTGACGTCGGCGCCGTAGATCTGCGCGCCGGTCAGCTTGTCCGCCGTGTCGAGGCGCTTGACCGGCTTGCCGGCGATGGTCCACGTCGAGGGATCCTTGAGCGGCACCTTGGTGGGCGGCGCCAGCTTGGCCGCATCTTCGGCCACGGCGCCGAAGGTGACGGTCCGGCCCGTGGGGCCATGGGTGATCACGCTGTCCTTGGCCGTGCATTCGCCGGCGGGCACCTTCCACCGGGCGGCCGCCGCTTCGATCAGCATGATGCGGGCCGCCGCGCCGCCCTCGCGGACATATTGGTGGCTGTTGCGGATGCCCCGGCTGCCGCCCGTGAGCATTTCGCCCCAGACCTTGTCGCGCGCCAGATTCGTGCCCGGCGTGGGGTACTCAGTGACCACCTTGGACCAGTCGCAGTGCAGTTCCTCGGCGACCAGCTGGGCCAGACCCGTCAGCGTGCCCTGGCCCATTTCCGAGCGGGCGATCCGGATCGTGACCACATCGTCGCGGCCGATATGAACCCAGGCGTTCACCTCCGGCGCCGTGCCGGCGTCCTTCGCCAGCGCCGGCCCGAAGCCGCCCATGAAGCTGATGGTGAGCCCGGCGCCGGCGACACCCACGCCGATCATGAAGCCGCGGCGGGAGAGGCTTGTCATCTCGTTCATGCCGGTTCTCCCGCGGATGTCTTGGTCTTGGCCAGGTGAATGCCCTTGCGCACGCGCGCCAGGGTGCCGCAACGGCAGATATTGGTGATCTCCAGGTCGATGTCCTCGTCGCTGGGATCGGGGTTGTGGTTGAGCATCCCGGCGACCGCCATGATCATCCCGGGCTGGCAATAGCCGCATTGCGGAATGTCCAGTTCCGCCCAGGCCTGCTGGACCGGGTGACGGCTGTCTTTCGACAGTCCCTCGATGGTGGTGATCTCCTCGCCTTCGTTGACGGCGGCCAGCCGATGGACGCAGGAGCGGACGGATCGGCCCGCGATATGTACCGTGCAGGCGCCGCATTGCGCGACTCCGCATCCATATTTCGTGCCCGTGAGACCGAGCTGCTCACGCAGCACCCAAAGAAGCGGCGTATTCTCGTCGGCATCGACCTCGACGGCCTGCCCGTTCACCCTGAGTTTTTTCATCGCTGTCCTCTCGCAAGCTGCCACATCCAAGATAGCCGATCCTACACGATCGCCAAAGCGTCGGCTGTAATGTTCTGGCAATCAGAGTGTATCGAATAAGTCACCGTGCGGAAATGAGAACAGGGGACTTCAGCATGAGAGGGGGTCGCTCCAGGCTGCGTCCGCCGCCTTCCAAGCTCGCCGTCAGTGGCTCATGTTGCGCATCTGCTCCTGTACGGAGTTGATCTTGCGGTCCCGTTCGGCGGCCTCGCGCGACTTGTCGCTGGTGGCGGCCGTCGGCGCGCTGTCGGACTGGCACGCGGCCAGCAGGACGGCGGCGATCGCGAACCATAGGCGTTTCACTGGCTCCTCCCCGGCATTGGACGGTTCATTATAGCGCGAACGCGCGAGCGTTGCGCGCCCGGCGGCAAGAAACTAGCATGGGTGCTGAAAACGGCCGCCGCCCGGGCGCGGCGCAAGGGAACGTCGGATGACCCGCACCATCTTCATCAACGCCACCCTGCTCGACGGCGAGAACCCGGCCCGCAAGGGCGCAACCGTCGTCGTCGAAGGCGGGCGCATTGCCGCCACCACGCCGGTGCCGCCGCGCGACGGCGACTCGGTCGTCGATCTCGGGGGCCGCACGCTGATGCCGGGCATGGTCTCAGGCCACTACCACGCGGTCTATGGCCGGCCCGGCGGCAAGCCCGGCTACACCCGCGACGCCGATCCCGTCCAGCAGGCCTACTGGGCGCTGGGCAACGCGCAAGTCGCGCTGCGCGCCGGGGTGACCAGCGTGGTCGGCGCCGCGACCTTCGACACCATCGATGCGACCTTGGCCGCCAGCATCGACGCCGGCGACGTGCTCGGCCCGCGCTTCGTGCCGGCGAGCCGGGCGCTGTCGCCGACGGTCAAGGACAACAGCGGACAGATCATCTCCCACGTCCTGCAATGCGACGGGCCGGAAGCGTTCCGGCGCGGCGCGCTGCTGGAGATCGGGCGGGGCGCGAAGGTCGTCAAGATCTTCGCCGGCGAGGGCCACGGCCAGTTCGTCGGCCGCGACATGACAGACGCCGAGCTGCGCGCCGCCGTCGATGCCGCCCACGAACACGGCGTGCGTACCCGCGCCCATGTGGCCGGCCGCGACAACGTGCTGCGGTGCGCCCAGGTGGGCGTCGACATCCTCGACCACGCGGACGGCCTGGACGACGCCTGCATCGACGCCATCGCCGAGGCCGGCGCGTTCATGGTGCCCAGCATCTACCTGCCGTTCGTGGCGCTCCGGAACGGCGGCAAGGGCGGCTCGGGCTATTTCGACCAGGCGAGCCTGGATCACAGCTGCGCCATGCTGGGGCGCGCGATCGAGGCCGGCGTGAAGCTGGTGCCCGGCGACGATTATGGCGCGGCGGAGCTGCCGCACGGCACCTATGCGAAGGAGCTGACGTGTTACGTGGACTATGCCGGCATCGATCCGCTCGAGGTCATCCGGTGGGCGACCCGGAACGGCGGCGTCATGACCGGCATCGCCGACCTGGGTACCATCGCGCCGGGGAAGCTCGCCGACATGCTCGTCGTCGATGGCGATCCGTCGGCCGACATCGCCCTGCTGTCGCGGTCCGAGCGCCTGGTCGCGGTAATCAAGGACGGCAAGGTGGTCAGCGGCAACCTGCAGGCGCGTCAGGGGCAGCCCGCGCTGGCCTGATCACGAGCGAGGTGCCGATCTTTGTCAAATGACCAATTATTCGCTGTCAGGGATCGCCGCCTCCGCTAAAATGCGGCGCGGGCCTCGCGGCGCCGAAGGCATGGCAGGAGACGACGATGGACGGACTTGAACCTGTGGAAACGGGCGACGGGCAGCTCGGCAAGACCGTTGGCGTGGCGCTGCGCGGCGATCCGATCACCAGCGACGAATACATTTCGGGCGAGTTCATGCACCGCGAGATGGACATGGTCTGGGCCAAGGTCTGGAACGTCGGCGGCATCGCTGCCGAGATTCCCCAGCCCGGCGACTACGTCACCCACCAGCTCGGCCGCGAATCCATCCTGATGGTCCGGCAGGACGACGGTGCGGTGAAAGCATTCTTCAACGTCTGCCAGCACCGCGGCAACCGGCTGGTCTATGGCGACGGCGGATCGACCGAGACGTTCAGCTGCGTCTATCACGGCTGGACGTTCGCGCGCGACGGCGAGCTCATCCAGGCACAGGACCGCGAGGATTTCCGCCGCGGCGATCCCTGCGGCAAGCTGAACCTGGTCGAGATGCCCTGCGAGGTCTGGGCCGGCTTCATCTGGTACAACATGGACCCGGACTGCAAGCCGCTCGACGTCTTCCTGGGCGGCGTGAAGGCTGAGCTGGACGGCTATCAGATCGACAAGATGACACGGGTGTTCTACCGGGTCACGGAAGCGCCGTTCAACTACAAGTGCATCCACGACAATTTCTGCGAATCCTACCACCTGCCGACTCTGCATCCGCAGATCGGCAGCTACGTGGACGACGACTACAGGAACACCCAGTTCATCATGTACCGGGAAGGCCACAACCTGATGAAGATGAAGGGCGCCCTGCCTTCCATGCGCGACGCCGGCGGCATCAGCGAGACGCTGGCCAACGAGATGCGCGAATGGGAGCTGAATCCCGCCGAGTTCCGGGACAAGCCGCGCGAGGTGCGCGCCGCGCTCCAGCGGCAGAAGCGCAAGCTGGGGCCGCAGCGGAACCTCGGCCACTTCCTCGACCTGGAGGACGGCCAGCTCACCGACGCCCATCACTTCAACATCTTCCCTGGCACCACGATGACCATGCAATCACCGATGATGCTGGGCTTCCAGCGGGCCGAGCCGCATCCGACCGACCCGAACAAGTGCATATTCGAGCATTGGCGGTTCTCGCACCCGACCCATGACGGCCGCGACATCGTGACGCCGATCGGCGTGTTTCCCTTCCGCGAGGCCGAGCGCGAGGTGATCCCGTTCGGCGAAGGCTCCATGGGCAGCGTATCGGACCAGGACCTCTATGCCTGCTCCGGCCAGCAGCTGGGCTTCCATTCGCGGGGCTTCCGCAACGCCTACCTGGCCGACCAGGAAGACCGGGTGCAACAGTTCCACGAGATGCTGCACGACTACATGGACGGGAAGCTGCCCTGAGGCAGCCTGCGTTCAACCCTTGGCCAGGCGGGCGATGCCGGCGTCGAACATCAGCGCCAGCTTCTGCGCCACCGTCTCCAGGTCCGACGCCCTGCACCGGCCGCCCGACAGACGGTCGATGCTGCCGTTTTCCACCAGGATGTGGATGAACGCGGAATTGAGGATGTAGAACGCCCAGTAGACGTCCTCCTCTGCCGCGTCTGGCATCTTGCCGCGCAGCATGCCGACGAAGTCCTCGACCACGCTGGCGTATTCGCGTGCGAAGGCCTTGGTATGCGGCTCGGAGCCCGGCGTGTTGGCCGCCAGCGACAGCAGCTTGACATAGGCCGCCCAGCCTGGGCCGCCATCGAGCGCCCGCCGCACGACCGGCATGACGAAGGCGGTGACGATGTCGGCGATGCTCGCCTGATTGCCGCGTTCAGCCACCGCCTGCAGCGAGGCGGCGATGTCGGCCGCATGCTCGGCCGAGCGCCGCATGATGACTTCGGAATAGAGGTCGCCCTTGGTGCCGAAATAGTAGCTCATCAACCCCAGCGGCACGTCGGCCTTCAGCGCGATCGCGCGGGTGGTGGTGCCCTCGTAGCCCTGCTGCGCGAACAGCATCTCGGCGGCGTCGACGATGCGCTCCTTGGCGCTCTGGCTGCCTGCCGTCTGCGAATCCGCGGCAGCGCCGGTTCTGGATTTCCTGGCCAATGGTCGCGGTCCTGAGGTTACCGTGGGGGAACGGCGGCAGATACTAGCAGCGGGGTCGGGCCGCACCAACCGTTTCGCGGTTCGTCGGACCGGCGCATGGCCGCCACCGGCGGGTCCGGCGGCCCCGATCCCGGCAATGCGCTCGCCCCCCCAGGCCGGACCCGCGTGTCTGCCGCTAGCGGTTCTTCTGCGTCTTGCCTTCGGCGATGTAGCGGTCGATGCCGTTGTGGAACTGCTGGATGCGGTTCTCCTGGCCCGACAGATACGCGCCCTTGAAGCCGCGCGACTGGAAGCCGAGCTGCTGGCCGGTCGCCACCTGCAGATCCTGGTCGGCGGTGAAGCCCACGGTCTTTTCGCCATAGGGGAACTCGTCCCGCCCGGCGACCTTGAATGGGATCATGCCGATGGGGCTGGTAACCCTGCCGTCCGCGTTCGGCTTGATGGTCATGTGCCAGTGTTCGTAGATGCTGCGGTTGGGGTCGGTCGGGTGCGGTTCGCAGCGCTGCAGCGAGGCGCCGATCGATGACACGGTGATCGACGTGCCGGGGAACAGGTTGAAGTGATAGGCGTCGGTCAGCCAACTGTCCTCGACGCGCAGCCAATGATCGAAGCCATGCTCCTGGGCGGTGGCGCGCTTGTGCTTCTGCATGGCCTCGCGGACGTCCTGGGCGCGGCCCTCGAAATCCTTCGGGTCGAGGCCCCACTGGCGCATCTCGGCGGCCAGGGTCTCGTTGACGACCGCCGGATCGCTGCCGCGCACCGAAGGCATGCAGCCCTTCATCTTCATCAGGCTGTGGTGGCCGTCGAACAGCTCGAAGGTGGTGTTCCGGTAGTCGTCGTCATAGTAGTCGGCGAGCTGCGGATGGGCGGTCGGCAGATGGTACGACTCGCAGAAATTGTCGTGCAGCGCCTTCCAGTTGAACGCGACCTCGGTGACCCGGTAGAAGGTCCGCGTCATGTTCTGGAGCTGGTGGGTGTCGAAATAGGTCTTCACCGGGCCGAGGAAGCTGCCCAGCGACGGTGCGTGCTCGTCCATGTTGTACCAAATGAAGCCAGCGTAATCCTCGCACGGAATCTGCGTCAGACCGAGTTTGCCGCACGGATTGCCCTGCGGGAAATCCTCCTCGTCCTGTACCTTGATCAGGGTGCCGTCATGGCCGAAGGTCCAGCCGTGATAGGAGCAGACGAAGGCATCCGCCGAGCCTTCGCGCGCCTGGGTCAGCCGGTTGCCGCGGTGCGGGCATACATTGTGGAAGGCGCGGATCGAACCGTCGTCCTGCCGCACCATGAGGATCGAGTCGCGGCCCAGCGGGTGGACGACGAAATCGCCCGGCTCGGGAATCTCCGCCGACCGGCCGCCGATGTTCCAGACCCGCGCCCACATGTAATCCAGCTCGAGTTCCATGAACTCGCGCGAGGTGTAGCGGTCGCCGGTGATGCGGACCTCCTCGGGCACGACCCGGTTGGCGCCGCCTGAAATCGGCCTGTTGAGCGTCGTCGACATGTCTTCCTCGCACCCGTTCCTTAGCGCATCCAGTTTAGTTGTACGATCGACCAATGCAACGGAAATTCTGTTCCGTCGGGCTCAAAGTTCCGCCAGCCTCGCGATTCCCGCCTCGAACAGCAGCGCCATCTTCTCGGCCGCCGTGCTCGCGGCCTCTTCCACACTATCGAGCTTTCGGCGTGCCATGCCCGTCCGGCCAAAAAAAGAAGCGCCGGAGGCTGGATGCCGCCGGCGCCAAAGATGCGCCCCTGGGGAGTTGGGTCGGGGCGCGCAGCTCAGGCTTGAGGGCCGCCCGGCCCGCGCGTCGGCGCGGGCCGGGCGAACGATCCTAGTAGCGGTAGGTCAGCTCGAACTTGACCGTGCGCGGCGGCAGCGAATAGCCGGTCAGATCCGACCGGAAGGCATTGTTCGTCCCGGTGTTGCCGCCGGTGCTCGCCGCGTCGCGGACACCGACCAGGACATACTCGTTGGTAAGATTCTTGCCAATGACCGCGAAGGTCCAGCGGCCGTCCTCGGTTCCGAACCGCAGCGCGGCATCGAGCTGGGCATAGCCCTTCTGCGTGGCCTCGGGGATGAACTCGCTGAGCGAGTACTTCGACTTGAACTTAACATTGCCCGACAGGCCGAAGACGAAGCCGTTACCGAAGGGCATCTCGTAGTTGAAGCCCATGTTGCCGGCCCACTTCGGTGCCAGGTTGCGGGGCGCTCCCGCCAAGTCCTGCTTCTTGAGCGGGAGGTTCAGGTCGATGTTGCAGCCTTCGGCGATGGACTGGCCGCCCGAGCAAGGGGCAATGAAGTCGGTGTAGTGAGAATCGTTGTATGCCAGAGCCGCGTTCAGCGTCAGGCCCTCGACGTTTTCCGGCGCCCACGTCACTTGCAACTCCGCGCCGGTGGTGCGCATGTCGCCGTTCAGCGTATTGTAGGCGAAGATCGGCGCGTTGAAGAAGTTCAACTGCAGGTCGTTATACTTGTACATGAAGGCGTCGAATTCGAGGCTGACGGTGCCACCGGCGAGCAGCGTCTTGATGCCGCCCTCGAAGCCTTCCACGCTCTCGGGCTCGAAGGTGATATCATCAAGCGGCTTGACGTTGAGCGTGCTGTCGATGGTGCCGTTGTCGAAACCGCCCGACTTGTAGCCCTGCTTGTAGGCGACGAAGATCGTCAGATCGCTGGTCGGCTGCCAGGTCAGCGTGGCTTCCGGGATGATGTCGTCGAACTTCTGGTTTGCCGCGAGGATGCGGTCCTCGACGAACAATCCCGCGAACGCCGGGTTCACATAAGGCTGGGTGAAATACGAGTCCTTGGTTTCCCAGATGTAGCGCGCGCCGCCTGTCAGGGTCCACTCGTCGGTGATCGCCCATTTCAGTTCGGCGTAGGGCGACACGGTCTCGCCGTCGGTCTCCGAGAACTTGTCATAGGCGGTGTAGCGTTCAAAGGGCGCGGCGGCCGAGTTCTCGGCTCCGGCGAAGTGCACGCTCTGCTCGAAGTAGCGGTGGGTCTGCTGATAATAGAAGCCGAACACCGCGTTGACCGGACCCTCGAACTTGGTCGCCATGCGGGCTTCTGCCGAGTAGTTGCTGAAGGTATTGAATTCCTGGGCGAATACCGACGTGTCGGCGCCGCCGTCATTGTCGCCGACCCAGGCGTTCTTCTGACGGTGATAGTTCAGCACCAGCTTGATGTCGGCCCAGTCCAAGTCCCAGTCGGCGTCGCCCGATATGATGAAGGACTTGTACATTTCGCCGAGCTGGCCATTGCCGAAGCGGTTCAGGCCGGGGCTGTCGGGATTCGGGCCGCCACCGGTGGCGGCAATATCCGGCGGCTCGTTGTTGAAGCCGGTCTTCCAGTCCTTGTTGCACTCGCCGGTTCCGGCGGGCACGGGCGACTGATTAGGCGCGACGCCGGTAACGCGGTGCGGCTGGCCGTTCAAGGTCGGGCACGAGACCAGTTCGAACAGGCCTGGTGCGTTGGTCAGCACGTCGGCATAGCCGGCCTTCAGGCGCAGCGTCAGGTTGTCCGTAGGCGTCGCCTTCAGCGTCAGGCGGGTTTTCCATGATTCTTCGCCCGGCAGCCTCTTGTCGGTGGGAGCCGGATTGAAGTGAGGGGTGGCCGCGAAACCTTTCGCTGCGTCCCGGGTCGTGTAGTTCGTATCACCGGCGGTGTTCTCGAAGTAGCCGCCCCACATCTTGGTGCCGGCGGCGGCGATGCGGAAGCCCCACTTGTCGTTGACCGGAACGGAAATCATCGCCTCGCCGTCGAGCTGGTCTGCCCGTACTTCGTAGCCCGCGCGGGCCATGGCCTCGAATTCGCTGCCGGGGTCGTTGGTGGTGATCGACACCACGCCCGCCGTCGCGTTCTTGCCGAAATACAGAGCTTGCGGACCCTTCAGGATCGCGACCTGGCTGGTGTCGAACAGACCTTCGTTGATCACCCGGCCCTGCGGAAAGTATACACCGTCGACAATTACCGAGACCGACTGCTCGATGCCCAGCGAGCCCGCGCTCGACGACACGCCGCGGATGCTGATGCTGGTGCCGGTGCCGCTGAGGATGCGGAGAATTTCCAGCGACGGCGTATGCGCCGCCACGTCCTGAAGGCTTTGCATCGAATACTGTTGCAGCGTCTTCGCGTCGACGGCGGTGATCGCGACCGGAATATCGCGAATCGATTCTTCCTCGCCGCGCGCTTCGACGCGGACTTCCTCGATCACCGCATGCGCCGTGAGCGGCATGCCGGCGAATGCGAGGGCCGCCACGCCCTGCAAGGCACGGCGGGCGACGCGCCGCGACGCCGTGCGGTTATTGAACCAACTCATAGGGTTCCTCCCCTGTTAGCGGCCAGGCGCCCCCCGTCTTCGCGGATTGGCGCCTGCCAGCCTGTTCTACCCGTGCGCCAAAGAGTCTTGGCTCGCATCTTTCCCGATTTCCCGGAAATTTTATTGTTTGTTCATCTGTCCTAATAATGCACTTAGAACGTTAGCGTCAACGCCAGATTGACAGAACGGTCAACAAATCCTGTGGCGATTTGACGGCGGCGTTTTACTTCGCCGGAATGGTCTTACCCCACTCGCGCTCGTAGCGTGCGATGTCCTCGGGCAGCGGGTTGCGGCGCAGCGTCAATCCGCCATTCACCTGCAGCGCCTCGCCGGTCATGAAGCATTCGTCGCTGGCCAGCCAGACGCACGCCGCGGCAACATCCTCGCAGGTGCCGTAACGGCCCATCGGCGTCGCGTCGGCATAGGCCGCCTTGCGCCAGTCCTGCAGCGGGACCTTCTGCATGGGTGTATCGGTATGGCCGGCCGAGATGGTGTTCACCCGGATGCCCTTGCGGCCGTAGAAGTTGGCCACCGTGCGAACCACGTGATCGATGCCGGCCTTGGTGCCCACATAGGCTTCATAGCCCTGGACGGTGCCGGTGCGCTGGGCGGTGGCCGAGCTGATCTGGATGATCGAGCCGCCCTTGTCCATGGCGCCGACCATGGCCTGCAGGAAGAAGAACGAGCCCTTGAACTGCAGGGCGATCAGCTTGTCCAGATCCTCTTCGCTGAACTCCTCGAACGGGCCGCCCACGGCGATGCCGGTGGAATTCACCGCTATGTCGACCTTGCCGTATTTCTGCCTGGTGAACTCGGCCAAGGCGAAAACGTCGGCCTTCTTCGTCAGGTCGCAAACGGTAGCGGCGCCGCCGATTTCACGAGCGAAGGCGTCGAGCTCGGCGCCGCGCCGGCTGGTGACCACCACATCCGCGCCTTCCTTGCGGAACCGCCGCGCGATCGCCTGTCCCATATTGCCCTCGCCGGCCGCGCCGATGATGATCGCAACCTTGCCGTCCAGTTGTCCCATCAAATCCTCCCCAAGAAATTAGTGTGTGCATAGTTCGGTCTTTCGACCAATGTTTGCCATGTTTGCGCGCCGGGTGCAATGCCCCACGGCGAGCGGCCCGTCAACCGTCCGAAATGTTTGCCGAAACCGTTGGCGAAGCTGCTAAAAAGAAGCGTGCCGGCATAACCGGTCGAGGCCCGATCAACGACTCCCACCATGGCGACCGCAAGGCACAGGCAATCATCTCCAGACAGGATCCTGGACGCGGCGGAACACTTGTTCTCGCGCCGCGGGTTCTACGGCGCGTCGCTGCGCGACATCGCCAAGGAGGCGAGCGTGCAGATGAGCCTGCTGAACTATCATTTCGGGCCGAAGGAAGAGCTGTTCCGGCAGGTGGTGCGCCGCCGGGCCGACGAGCACGCCAGCGCCATTGCCGGCTCGTTGCAGGCGCTGCTGGAGGAGCAGGAGCGCCATCCCGTCGCCGTCGAGGATGTCATCCGCGCGCTGCTGACACCGATCATCCACCGCTACATCAATGGCGGCGAAGGCTGGCGCAACTACATCCAGCTGCTGTCGCGCGCTTCGCACCAGCATCAGGACGCCAGCTTCATCGCGCCGTTCGTCGAGACCTACCAGCCGATCATGGACCGCTACACCAACGAGTTCCTGCTGCTGTTCCCCGATGCCGACAAGCCCGACGTGTTCTGGTCCATCGTGTTCCTGGAAGCCGCGCTCGCCAACATCCTGCTGCAGAGCACCCTGGCCGAGCGCGTTTCGCAGGGCGCGTTCACCGCCGCCGACCTCAGCCCGGTGCTGGAGCGCATGGTGCGGTTCTTCGGCGCCGGCTTCCGCGAACTGGCCCAGTCCGGATCCAGTACGGCCTGATCGGCATCGCCGATATCCGTTGAATTTGGTCGATCGATCTAACACCCTGTGGATGGGGACGATCCGCATCATCAACGGGAGCACCGCATGACCATCGAGGAACTGCTCGAGATCGAGGAAATCAAGAATCTTCGCCACCTGTACGCGCTCTATCTGGACAGTGGCGAGATCGGGAAGATGGTCGACCTGTTCCTGCCGGACGGCGTCGCCGAATGGCCCGAGCACATGGGCGGCTACTGGACCGGCCACCAGCAGATGTTCGAGAACTGGACCAAGGTCTACAAGGACGCCGACCTGCCGTTCGCGCATCTGCACATCGCCACCAACCCGTTCATCCGCATCACCGGTCCGGACACGGCCAACGGCCGCTACTACGCCATGTCGCTGCACACCACCGAAAAGGAGATCGGCGACTGCATCAGCGTCATCGGCGTTCACGACGACGTGTACCGCAAGGTCGACGGCAAGTGGTTCTTCGAGAAGACCCGCTATGACTTCCTGTGGCCCGTGCGCCGGTACCAGGGTTTCCGCACGCCGATCTGAGGTCTGTCATGGGAAAGATGATCGCGGTGATCGCCAGGGTCCGCACCAGGGACGGCATGGCCAAAGCCTTCGAGGAGATGGTGACCGGCGTCGCGCGAAACGTGGAGACGGTGGAGCCGGGCAACGTGTTCTACCGCGCCTATCGCACAGCCGATCCCCGGACATTCGTCGCCGTCGAGGTCTATGCCGACAAGGCCGCCCACGAGGCGCACATGGCGTCGGACCACCGCGCCAAGGCCGCGGCCAAAGTGGTGGAGCTGCTGGAAGGCGGCATCGAGGCCGACCGGCTGGAGCAGGTCTGGTAAGGTCGGCTTACGGTTCGTAGACGCCCGAGGCGAACAGGGTCGAGACGGTGCGGATCATCTTTTCCGCGTCGATGTCGGCACCCCTGAAATTGTGGTCCATCACCAGCGCCAGGTAGGCGCCCACCCCGATCATCGACAGGGACTGTGGATCCAGATCCTTGTTGCGGCGGTGGCCGCCGTAGGATTCGCGGATGCTTGGCGCCAGCGACTGGAACCAGGGATAGAGATGGTCGCGGTAGAACTGCCGTCCCCGCTCGCTGTCCGAGAACAACGCGGTCACCAGCAGCGGATAGATCTCGCGGATGGTGTCGAGCAGCCGCTGATGCGCCTCCAGATTCAGGCGCTGCTGCTCCTCCTGCGAGGTGGCGCGGCGGTAGCTGCGATCGATGGTCATCTCCTTCTCGACCAGCCGCTCCAGCGGCTCGACGACGGCTGCGTCGAACAGCTCTTCCTTGGTCTTGAAGTGGGTGAACAGCGTCGCCTCGTTGACGCCAGCCTCCTGCGCCAGCTCCCGCGTGCGCGAGCCGCCCAGGCCGGCGCGGATGAACACCCGCTGCGCGGCCTTCAGGATCTGTTCCCGCCGTTCGGGCGCCGCCAGCCGCTTGCGGCGCTTGGGGCGCTCGCTCCCGGCGGGCGTCTCGAGGTCGTCGGCGCGCTTGGCTGTCATTGGTTTGCCCATGGCGTACTGTGTGTTGATTTACTCAGCGGTAACTCCATCCTGCCCGGCGCCGCATCGCGTGTCGAATCCGGTGCAGCATCAGGCCTCGATGTACTTCATCAGCGTATGGTGCATGTGCCGGATACGGCGCTCCTGGCTGGAGATCCACAGGCCCTTGAAAGCTTCCGAGTTCATGCCCTTCTGCACATGCGGCAGGTTAACCGCGTCCTGGTCGAGAACGAGACCCAACGACCGCTCGCCGAACGCGACGTGCTCGTGGTCGGGCATGGGCGGGCGCGGCTGTCCGTCAGGCACCCGGACATGCACGGTGACGTCGTAATACATCTTGTTCGGGTCGGTCTGGTGCGGCCGCTGGCGGAACAGCATCATCCGGTCCGAGAAGATGTTGAGCGTCAGGTTGGGGAAGATCATGTAGTGGTAGTTGTCGGTGAGCTGGTCGTCGTTCAGTTCCGAATAGTCGACGCCCCGCGCCTGCTGGCTCTCGCGCTTGTAGATCTGCATGGCGTTGCGGATCTCGCCGACCCGGCCGATGTACCCGTCCGGATTCATCCCGACCGCCTTGAGCTGGTTCGAGAGAATCTCCGGCACCTCGTGCGGCTCGTAGCCCAGGCGCGGGCTGTAGGTGTGGTACGGCACCAGGTAGCGGTTGTGCCTGTCGTAGAGGTCGATCTGCACGTCGACGTCGTCGATGGTGTAGGACAGCTCCGGATGGATGCACTGGACGTGGTAGACCTCGTTGAAGGCGTCCACCGAGGTCTTCCAGTTGCAGTCGGATTCGACGGTGACGTTCATCACCATGGCCATGCGGTCGAAATGGTACGGGCCCAGGTGATGCGGGATGATGCCCAGATACTCCTGCAGCGACTCGCCGTCCGGATCCAGGCAGAACCACACCCAGCCGCCCCAAATATCGGTCTTGATCGTCTTCAGGCTGAGCTGGTCCTTGGGCCAGCCCTGGGTGAAATCCTGCTCGTCGGGCACGCTCACCAGCCGGCCGGTCAGGTCGTATTCCCAGAAGTGATAGGCGCATTGGAGCGTGCGCGAATTGCCCGAATGATCGAACTTGACCTGGTTTCCGCGGTGGTTGCAGACGTTGTAGAAGGTCCGTGCCCTGCCATCTTCGCCGCGCACGATCAGCAGGCTCTCGGTGCCGATGTCGGTGGTGATGTAGTCGCCGGTTTCAGGTATCTCGTCCTCGCGGCAGCCGACCAGCCACACCTTGGTCCACAGCTTCTCCCATTCGAGCGCCATGAACTCGGGCGTGGTGTAGCGCTCCTTCGGGATCAGCTCCGACCCCAGGTTGGGCTCCGGCGCCTTCTCGGCCGGCGTGATGATGCTTTCCTTGACCCGTGTGATCGCAACCATGATGGTCTTCCCCGTTCCGGTCGCCGCCATCGCGGCCTTCTCGGAAATATAGAATAATCACTTACTATGTTGTAGGGCTAAACAACAGGTGTTGCACACGACCGGGGAGGGTCACCCATGCCGAGCAAGAAGCCGTTCCGTTTTTCCTGGCAGGCCTATGACGCCGAGACGCCGGAGGACTGGCGCCGCAAGGTGCAGACCGCCGAGGCGCAGGGCTTTTCCGCGTTCCATCTGGCCGATCACTATCTCGGTCCTGGCCCCGCCGCGTCGGGCCATCCGCCGCAGGATCTGGCCGCGGTGCCGGCCATGGCGATGGCGGCGGAGGCAACGTCGACCCTGAAGATCGGCTGCCGGGTGTTCTGCACCGGCTACCGGCCCGCGGCGGTCCTGGTCAAGGAGGCCATGACCATCGACTTTCTATCGAACGGCAGGCTGGAACTGGGCCTGGGCGCCGGCTGGATCGAGGGCGAATACGAGGCCATGGGGGTGCCCTACGATCCCATCGGCCGCCGAATCGACCGGTTGGAGGAGACCATCCAGGTCGCCAAGGCGCACCGCACCGGCGGGATCATGAACGTGCAGGGCAAGCAGGCTCAGGCCGTCGGCTACGAAGGCACGCCGCGACCGCGCGGGCCGGTGCCGATCATGATCGGTGGCGGCTCGCCCCGCGTGCTGCGCCTTGCGGGCCGCGAGGCCGACATCGCCAGCCTCAACTTCAACAACAAGGCCGGCAGGATGGACTCGGCCAACATCGCCGCCTACTCCTCCGCCGACGGCACCATGGACAAGATCAACTGGATCCGCGAAGGCGCCGGCGACCGGTTCGACGACATCGAGATCGAGATCGGCATCTATTACGGCGCGGTCACCGACAACCAGCGGGCAACCGCCGAGGCCATGGCGCGAGAGATGGACATGGACACCGATGCGTTCCTCGCGTTTCCGCACGCCCTGGTCGGCTCGGTCGACTACATCTGCGAGGAACTGGAGCGCCGGCGGGAGCTTTACGGGTTCTCCTATGTCAGCATTCTCGACCGCTGCGTCGACGGTTTCGCACCGGTGGTCGAAAGGCTGACTGGAAAATAGAGGGTAGCCGCGAAGGCTGGTTCGCCGACGGCTATTTGAGCAGTTCGCCAACCATGAGCCGCTTCGCGGCCCCCCTCATCCTGACCTTCTCCCCGGCGGGGAGAAGGGAGTTGGCTGGTGCCTCGACGCAGCCCTTCTTCCCGCGCGGGAGAAGGTGCCGCGAAGCGGCGGATGAGGGGTGAGCCGCGCCAGCGGCTTGCCATCCGGACGACCCAACCTACCCCGCGTTCGCTCTAGTCTCGGCCGTGGATGCCGGTGAGCGATTCCGGCAGCGGCATCAGTCCGCTCTCGGCGAAGTGGCTCAGCTTCCAGCCCGACGGCGTGCGGACGTAGTCGAGGAAATATTTGACGTAGACCAGCACGCTCTGGCCGTCGCGGGCCACGCCCATGCCCATCACATAGGCGGTGCAAGTCGCGGTGTTGGCGTCCATCTTCTGGACCGTGAAGTTGCTGACGAAGTGGGCGTGATGGGTCATGTCGTCGAACACCTGGGTGAAGAAATGACGGATTCCCGCATGCCCATCGAAGCGCGGAAGATTGATGCCTCCCAGGTCGAGGACCGCGTCTTCGGTAAAGCAGGCCAGCAGGCCGTCCATGTCGGACAGCGAGTCGATGGCGGCACAATAGGCGTTCAGCACGTCCTCGAGCGCCAGACGGTCCTCGATCTTCTTCCAGCTTTCTTCCGACATGCGATCTCTCCCCGTTGTCGTTGGAAGTCACGATGCGCTGACGCCGCGGGCGGGGTCAACAGAACACCCTCATGCGCTGCGCCGCTCCAGCACATCGCCGAACACCGGCACCTCTTCCGGCGCCGGCGGCGCGCGGCCCAGGATCATGTCGGCGGCCTTCTCCGCGACCATGATCGTCGGGGCGTTGGTGTTGCCGCCGATCAGCGTCGGCATGACCGACGCATCGACCACCCGCAGGCCGGCCAATCCCATCACCTTCAGCGTGTCGTCCACCACCGCCATCGGATCGCCGGCGACGCCCATGCGGCAGGTGCCGACCGGATGATAGATCGTTTCGGCGGCCCGGGTGATCCACGCATCGAGCTGGCCGTCGTCCTGGAGGTCGATGCCCGGATTGACCTCCGGCCCGCGCACGCCGTCGAGGGCCGGCTGGGCGATGACATGGCGCACCATGCGGATGCCGTCACGCAGGGACCGGCGATCGTTCTCCGAGTCCAGGTAGTTGCCCCGGATCGCCGGATCGTCGAACGGATCGGTCGAGCGCAGCCCGATGCTGCCACGGCTTTCGGGCCGGAGCTGGCAGACATGGACCGAGAAGCCGTCGCGGTCCATGGGCACCCGGCCGTGATCCTGCATCAGCGCCAGCACGCAGTGGAGTTGCAGGTCGGGCAGGTCCAGGTCCGGCCGTGACTTGAGGAACGCGCCGGCCTCGAGGAAATTCTGCCGCCCAGGCCCCTGCCCGCGCAGCAGGTAGTTGAGCCCGGTGGTCAGCTTGGCGAGGCCCCGGTTATGGGTGAACGCGGTGATCGGCCTGGGGCATTCCCAGGCGAGGATGACGTCGAGATGATCCTGCAGGTTCTGCCCGACGCCCTTCAGCGGATGCACCGTCTCGATGCCCGCCGCCGCCAGCGACTCCGGGTCGCCGATGCCGGACAGTTGCAGGATCTGCGGCGACTGCACGGCGCCGGCGCAGAGCAGCACCTCGGCGTTGGCGTAGACCGTGCGGCGGCGCCGATCCTTCCCTTGCGCGAACTCGACGCCCGTGGCGCGGCCGCCCTCGACCAGGATGCGGGTGGTGCGCGCGTCGGTCTGCGTGAACAGATTGGGCCGTTTACCCAGGATCGGGCGCAGGAATCCCGCCGACGCGCTCCAGCGCCGGCCGTCGCGGATGGTGAGCTGGTACGGCCCGAAGCCTTCCTGCTGGTAGCCGTTGAAGTCGGCGGTCCGCCGGTGCCCGGCCTGCTCGCCCGCGGCGACAAACCCCTGGAAGATCGGGTTGGGCGTCGCGGCGTTGGAGATGTGCAGCGGTCCGCCCTCGCCGTGATAGGCGTCGCCGCCGCCGTCGAGCGACTCGGACCGCTTGAAATAGGGCAGCACCTCGGCATAGGACCAGCCGCGCAGCCCCATCTGCCGCCAGTGGTCGTAGTCGCGGGCGTGGCCGCGGATGTAGATCATGCCATTGATGGAGGACGAACCGCCCCAGCCCTTGCCGCGCGGCCAGAACAGCCTGCGGTTGCCCAGGCGCGGCTCCGGCTCGGTCCAGAAGCCCCAGTTGTACGGCCCCTTCTCCTTGATCAGCTGGCCCGCGCCCGCCGGCATGCGCACCAGCAGGGAATCGTCCCGGCCGCCCGCCTCCAGCAGCAGGACCGTGCAGGTGCCGTTTTCCGTCAGCCGGTTGGCCAGCACGCAGCCCGCCGATCCGGCGCCGATGACGATATAGTCGTAGCGGTCCATGCGAAGCGGCCTCCCTCCGTTTCCCCATGCGCCAAGCCTATGCGCGGACGCGCGGCTTGGCTATGGTCGCGCGAATGACGACGGGAAAGGAACCGGCCATGGAAATCGACGTGCTGAAGCTGAAGAACATGCGGGACAGCGGCGAGAGCCACACCCTGCTCGATGTGCGCGAGCCGCACGAGGTCGCCATCTGCAAGGTCGGCGGTTCCGTCGATATTCCCATGCAGCAGGTGCCGCAGCGGCTGTCGGACCTGCCGAAGGACGGCACCATTGTCGTCATGTGCCATCACGGCGGCCGCAGCCGCATGATCACCAACTTCCTGCGCCAGAACGGCTACGCCGGCGCGCTCAACCTGAAGGGCGGGATCGACGCCTGGGCCCAAATTGTCGAGCCGGACATGGCGCGCTACTGATCGATCTCGGTGGCGGCCAGCTCCGAGAGGCAACGCACCGTCTCGGTGCGCTTCGGATTGGAGGGCGGCCAGAGCACCGACAATCCGACCCATGCCAGAATCCAGCAGGCCAGCCTGCGTCGATCCAGCCCCGCTTCGGTAGCGATGAGTGAGAGCCTGCGGCGAAACGTAGCGGGGTCGGTCGCTGTCTCGTCATCGGGGTTGCAGAACAGGTTGGCGTAGTCAAAACCGCGCTCGCCCAGCAGCCCCTTGGGATCGATGGCCAGCCATCCGCGATCCGCGAAGTCGAGGATGTTGCCGTGGTGGATGTCGCCGTGGAGCACCGTCTCGTCGGATGGCGCTCCCAGCAGGGTCCGGGCTGTCGCCGCCGCCCTGGCGAAGATGCCGCCGCGGCCCGCCGCTTCCTCCAGGTCGCGGAACCAGACTTTCAGGGGAACGAGGTCCGGCGGATCGGACGCACCGATCCCATGAAGGGTGGCAACCGTGGCGCAGATGATCCGACTGGCCTCGTCATCACGCCCGTCGCGGCACAGGTCCACCAGAGATCCGCCGCTCGCCCGCTCGAGGAGAACGGCGCCGTCCCGATGCGCCAGCACGCGCGCCGCGCCGTTGCCGTTCCACCACGCCATCAGCCGGTTGCCGCGCTGCTCCTCCTCGCTACGGGCGATCTTGAGCATGGCCGGCTCGCCGTTCCGCCGCACGGGCAGAAGATCGCTGCTGTGGGTGTAGATCGGCTCGCCGTCCGGCAGCAGTCCCCATGCATCCAGATAGACGTCGAACCTCACCGCCCGCCCGAGACCATAATGCACTCGCCGGTAATCCATTCGGCGGCGGGCGACGCCAGGTAGAGCGCTGCCGCGGCGATGTCGTCTGGCCGGCCGATCCGGCCGACCGGCGCGGCGAAGGGCTGGAACGCCTGCAGTCCCTCCGGCGTCAGGTCGGTCAGCCCCAGGCGCACGGCGGCGTGCGCCTTCAGGTAGTCGGTCTCGACCACGCCGGGCGCAATGCAGTTCACCGTGATCCTGCTCGGCCCCAGCTCCACCGCCATGGTCTTCGTCATGGCGACGATGCCGGCGTTGCCCGCGGCGTAGGCGCCGCTCCCCGGCGTCGCGGACACCACGGCGCGCGAGACCACGTTGATGATCCGTCCGCCTTCGCCCATGCGTCTCGCCGCCTGGCTCGAGCCCCAGAACTTGTGGCGCATGTTGTGGGCGAGCAGCTCGTCCCACTTCTCCAGCGACATCTCGGCAACCGGATGGGCCAGTCCATCCGGATTGCCGCCCGCGTTGTTGACCATGATGTGCAGTCCGCCCAATTCGGCCATCACCCGGTCGAGAGCGTCGGGAATGGTGCGGTCCAGCGTGAGGTCGCCGGTGATCGCCAGCGACCGCCTGCCCATGGCGGCAATCTCTGCAGCCACGGCGTCCACGTCGGGCTGACGGCGCGCCATCACGGCGACGTCGGCACCGGCCTCGGCGAAGGCGAGCGCGATGGCCCGGCCGATTCCCCTGCCGCCGCCGGTGACCACCGCCACCTTGCCAGCAAGGCTGAATCTCTCATAGACACCCATGGCTGATCCTCCCGGCGTGAAGCTTAGACCAGCCCCGGAATCTGCGCCATTGCCGTTGCTCGGCGCTTAAACTAACATAATTGTCAGTATTGGCGCGGGGCAAGCCTACCGAAACGGAGAAACCCATGGGACTTCCGACCATTCATCCAATGGCGCTGGACGGCGGCGACATCCGCAACGTGCGCGGCGATCCCATCACCGGCGACCGGTTCTGGTCGAAGGAGTTCGCCCAGAAGGAATGGGACCACATGTGGAAGCGGGTCTGGCACGTGGCCGGCCGCACCAACCAGCTGCAGGAGCCGGGCGACTACGTCATCCATGACTTCATGCACGAATCGGTGATCTGCGTGCTGCAGGACGACGGCGCCATCCGCGCCTTCTACAACGCCTGCCGCCACCGCGGCCAGCGGCTGGTCTGGAACGACGGTTGCCAGGAGGCGTTCACATGCGCCTATCACGGCTGGGTCTGGGGCAAGGACGGCCTGCTGCGGGACGCGCCCGACCCGGAGACGTTCCCGCAGGGCGACCCCACCGGCAAGCTGCGGCTGAAGGAGCTGCAGTGCGACATTTGGGGCGGCTTCATCTGGTACAGCATGGACCCGAACGCGCCGCCGCTGCTGGAGTATCTGGCGCCGATCCCCGACCTGTACAAGAACTGGCCGTGGGAAAAGCTGGTCCGGGTCACCAACCTGACCGTCGAGATGGAGTGCAACTGGAAGTTCGCCAGCGAGAACTTCTCGGAGTCCTACCACACCCGCACCGCCCATCCGCAGGTGCCGGCCTGGATCGACCAGGATCATTGGACCTCGGTATTCGAGATGTTCCCCATGGGTCACGGCCGCATCGTCCAGCCGGGCCGGCCGTCGCTGCGTGACGTGCCGCCGGAAGGCGAGGCCGCGCCATTCGACAGCTTCCTCACGCCATGGGGTATCGACCCGTCGAAGTATGCCACCTACGAGGAAAAGGTCACCCAGGGCTACAAGGACCTGATCGAGGCCAAGAAGCGGCTGTGGCGCGAGAAGGGCTACCTGCACTACGAAAATCTGGTCGACGGCGAGCTGGTCGACAGTCCGCACAACGTGGTGTTCCCCAATGTCACCCTGTCGGTGCTGCCCGACGACGTGATCTTCTTCCGGACCGAGCCGCACCCGGACAATCCGGAAAAATGCACTTTCGACCTGTGGCATATGGTGTTCCCGGTCGAGGGCATCACCAACGTGGAAACCATGCACGGCCCGCGCAAGGTCGAGGATGCCGCCTACGAGCGCCGCGCGTTCGACCGCGGCCGCGGCGTGCCCGAAATGCACGGCCAGATCGTATTTCAGGACCTGAGCCTGGCCGAGGGCCAGCAGCGCGGCTGGCGCTCGCAGGGCTACGAGGACGCCTACCTGTCCAGCCAGGAAACCCGCGTCCGCCGCTGGCACGAGGTGCTGAACGACTATATCGAGGGACGGCGGTAGCGCCCAGCGGCGGATGGCAATACGCCATCCGCCGCTCTTTTTCCCGTCATGTTTCGGAGTCATCATCCGGCTACCTCAGCAGGGAGCACGGCAATGAGCTTCATCACGACGAAGGACGGCACCGACATCTTCTACAAGGACTGGGGCAAGAGCCCCGTCGTCACCTTCTCGCACGGCTGGCCGCTGACCGCCGATGCGTGGGACGCGCAGATGCTGTTCCTGGGCCAGCAGGGTTTCCGGGTCATCGCCCATGACCGGCGCAGCCACGGCCGCTCGGCCCAGACCTGGGACGGCAACCACATGGACCAATACGCCGACGACCTGGCCGAGCTGATCGAGCAGCTCGACCTGAAGGACATCGTCATGGTCGGCCACTCGACCGGCGGCGGCGAGGTGGCGCGCTATCTGGGCCGCCACGGCACGTCGCGGGTGAGGAAGGCCGTGCTGCTGGGCGCCATACCGCCGCTTATGCTGAAAACCCCGGCCAATCCGGGCGGCCTGCCCATCGACGTGTTCGACGGCATCCGCAAGGGCACCAGGGACGACCGCTCGCAATTCTTCAAGGACCTGACCCTGCCGTTCTATGGCTACAACCGGCCGGGTGCGAAACTCTCGGAAGGCGCGCGCGAATCGTTCTGGCTGCAGGGGATGCTGGGCGGCATCAAAGGCATCTACGACTGCATCGAGCAGTTCTCGGAAAGCGACTTCACCGGGGACCTGAAGAAGATCGACATTCCCGTGCTGGTCGCCCACGGCGACGACGACCAGATCGTGCCGATCGGCGCGTCGGCGCTGGAGAGCGTCAAGCTGCTGAAGCAGGGTACGCTGAAGGTTTACCCCGGCGCCCCGCACGGCCTGGCGACCACCCACGCGGACCAGTTCAACGCGGATCTGCTGGCGTTCATCAAAAGCTGATCGTCATCCTGGCGCACGCCCGGCGCATGCCCATAGGCGTCAACTTAAGGCACGGTGGATGGTTTGGCCCTGTTCTGAAGCGACATTGCGGCAGTGAGAAAGGTCCCCTCACCCCAACCCTCTCCCACAAGGGGAGAGGGTGCGATGCCATTGACGACGTTCATATTCTTCCCCTCTCCCCTTGTGGGAGAGGGTAGGGTGAGGGGTGGCCGCGAAGCGGCTCTTCTCGCCGAGGGCAGGCATTTCATCCCTTAAGTTGACGCCTATGGGCGTGCGCCGGGATGACAACGAGGGATAGGACCACAACTCCCGGGTGACAACCGAAGAGGGGCATGGAATGATCCGCGTCGGGGAGACATGGACATGTTCAAGGTTTTCGCGTTTCTGAAGCGCAACGCTCGCCTGACGCACGACGAGTACCGGGCCGGGCATATCGGCTACCATTCCGGGCACTCGCGGCGCATGAAGGGCATGCGCGGCTATTGCGTCAACGTCTGGGCCAACCGCGACCTGAAGCAGGCTCTGGGGCCGCTGCACGGCGCGATCACCCGGGGCGAGCCGGCCGGTTTCCTCGACCAGTGGGACGGCTTCCCCTGTGTGCATTTCGACAGCAGGGCCACCTGGGTCGGCTCGAGCGAGCCGGAGAAGACCCGCGCCACCGCCGACGGGCTGGTCGTCGATCCGGACCGGACACCCGATGACGGACCACACCTGTTCGACGTGGTCCCCGACAGCGGCGGACAGTTCCGCTCCAACCATGTGCGGCTCGACGAGCACGTCATGCTGCCGGTCGAGCGGGTGGAGTACAAGCAGGTCAAGCTGGTGCAGTTCTTCCGCCGCAACCCGGCGGTTTCCGAGGACGCCTTCAGCGCCGGCGTGCTCACCCGCCACGGCCCGCTGGCCGCGAGGATGAAGGGCCTGAACGGCTACATCGCAAATTTCCGCGACCGCGACATCGACGCCGCCATCACCGGCTTCTACGCCGCCGACGACTGGCGCTTCACCGGCGAAGGCCGTGCCGCGCGGCAGGCGTTCTGCGGCCTCTGGGACGGCGCCAACGAGCTGTGGTTCGACAGCCTGGACGCATTCAGGGCCGCCCGCGCCGATCCGGACATCGCCCCCGAACTGGACGCGCTGGAGCGCCACCTGTTCGACGCGGTGTGGTATGTCGAGGTGGACGAGAGCGTGATCGTGATGCCGAACCGGAATCCGGCGCCGGCGTTTTACTACCGGTGAAAAGGGCCATGTCCCAAGCTGGTAAGGCCCCCTCACCCTACCCTCTCCCCGGCGGGGAGAGGGGAATATGGATCACTGACATTGATAAAGGCGTCCCCTCGCCCCGCCGGGGAGAGGGCCAGGGTGAGGGGGGCCGCGCCAGTGGCACTCCCGCAAGAGGAGGCAGCCCATGCTGAAGGTCTTCGGTTTCGTCCGGCGCAACGCCAAGCTCACCCATGACGAGTACCGCGCGGCCCATGTGGGCTATCACAATTCCTATGGCCGGCGGCTTCCCGGCATCCGCGGCTACATCCTCAACGTCTGGTCCAACACGCCGGTTGGCGAGAGCCTCGGTCCGCTCGCCGCCCGCATCACGCGGAACGAACCGGCCGGGTTCGACGCCATGACCGACGGCTGGGGCCAGCTGATGTTCGACGACCTCACCGAATACCTGGCCGGCAAGAGCCCGTCCCGCGACCGCGCCGGGCCGAACGGCCTCGCCGACGACCCCAAGGTGGCAGATGTGGGCGGCGACGGCGACTACCTCTATAGCGGCTCGCCGTTCCAGTTCCACATCGACGAGCACGTGGCCAAGCCGGTGCGGCGGCCCGAAAGAAAACTGTTCAAGCTGGTGCAGCTCGGCAAGCGCCCCGCGGCCATGTCGCCCGAGGAGTTCCGCGCCATCTGGACCGGCCGCTATGCGGCGCACATGAACACCATCCCGGGCCTGCGCGGCCACATCGTCAATTTCCGCACCGGGCTCGACGCCATGACCGGCTTCTTCCCGCCGAATTCCGAGGCTTTCACCGAGGCGGGCGCCGTCCGCCGCCAGGCGTTCTTCGACACCTTCGACGGCATCGCCGAGCTGTGGTTCGACCGGCCGGAGCAGTTCGTCGCCGGCCGTGCCGATCCGGACCTGGCGCCGAAGCTGGATGCGATCGAGCGGAAGCTGTTCGCATCGGTGTTCTACCGCGAGGTGGACGAGACCATCGCCGTCCTGCCCAACCGCGCCCCGGCGCCCGCGTACTATTACCGCTGAACCCGAGATCGGCTCGACCCCTCTACGCTCGCAAACATGATGGTCAGCAAACCCTTACCCACGTACCATCGTGCGGGGGCAAGGAGGGAGACAGTTCATGCGTAGAGTGATCGCGGCGAGCCTCACGGTCTCGCTCATCTTCGCCGGCATGGCGAGCACGCCGGCGCTGGCGCAGTACAGCCCGCGCGACGCCAGGCAGATGTGCAAGCAGGCGGTGCGCGACCGCGGCGCCTGGGACACCAGCGGCGTCAACGTCGATTCGCTGGGCGGCAGCAAATACAACGTCACCGGCTATGCGCGGGGGCGCGGCGGCGATGCCTGGTTCACCTGCCGGGTGAACAATGGCGACGTGCGCCGGGTCAACATCGACAATTGGGGCGGCGGCAGCAGCGGCGGCAACAACAGCGGCGCCACGACCGCCGCCGCCATCGTCGGCACCGCCATCGTGATCGGCGCCATCGCGGCGGCCGCGTCGTCGGACAAGCGGTCGAGCGACTACGACCGCTATGACGAATACCGCTACGGCGCCCGCCCGGACTACGACCAGTACAGCCCCACGCCGGGCGTGGTCTGCTACCGCTGGCAGCGCACCTGCTACAAGGACGGCAAGGGCTATGCGCCCAACTGGACCGCCCGCGAGTTCGGCAATTGAGGGGAATGGCGATGAAACCGACGATCCGCTACGCCGCCGCCGCGCTGATGCTCACGTCCCCGATCCTGGCCACGGCGCCCGCCGCCGCCCAGGACCGCGAGGACGCCGCCTGGAAATGGCTCGACCAGGCCATGGCGCCGACCCTCAACCAGGACCAGCGCGCCAAGCTGATCTGGGCGGCCTACAACAACGCCGCCGGCTCGCTGTGCAACGAAGTGACGGTGGACGACGCCAAGCTCGGCGCCCTGCTCGCCGGGCTGCTGCCTGCCGCCGGCGACAAGGCGACACCGGAACAGAAGCACCACCTGGAGGGCTCGCTGCTGATGCATCTGGGCGCGGCCACCGGCATCTTCGCCGCCGAGAACGCCGACAATTTGACCGAGTTCTGCACCGAAGCCGCCACCATGCGCGACGCTCCCGAGGGCAACAGCCTGTTCCTGCCCGGGGAAGAGCCGGAGCCGGAGAAGAAGTAGGCGCTTTTCTCTCTTCCGTCATTGCGGGCGAAGCACGGCAACCCAGTTTCTCCGCCGCACGGTTTTCGCAAGGACGGACTGGATTGCCGCGTCGCTTCGCTCCTCGCAAGGACGAGCTTTATAGGGGTCGACTCAACCGGCGAGGGGCGTTGTCAGCTTTGTCCGGCGCAACTTGCGCCTGACCCATGACGAGCGCCGCGCCGCCCGAACCTGATCACCAGCTCCCGCATCGGCAGCCAGTGCAGGCTCTGCCGGTGTACCGGGTCCGGCAATTCGCGCGCCAGTTCGATGGTCTCCAGCCGCTCCAGCAGCGCCGTGAACGCCACGTTCATCTCCAGCCGGGCGAGCGTGGCGCCGACGCAAAAGTGCAGGCCCGAGCCATAGGCCAGGTGCGCGCCCACGTTCGGGCGGTCGATGTTGAAGGCGTGCGGGCAGGCGAACTTTTCCGGGTCGCGGTTGGCGGCGCCGTATCGCGCGAGGATCAGGCTGTCCTTGGGAATCAGCGTGCCACCCAGCTCCACGTCGGCCGTGGCGCGGCGCATCAGGCTCTGCACCGGGCTTTCGATGCGGATCACCTCCTCGCAGAATTTCTTGATGGCGGCGGCGTCGCCACGCAGCCGGTCCTGCAATTCGGGGTGGCGCACGAGCTGCCACATGCCGTGGCCGAGCGCGCTCTGCACCGTCTCGTAGCCGCCGGCGATGAGCTGGCCCATGACGCTCTGCAGCTCCTCCATGGACAGCGGTTCGCCGTCGTGGGCGTGGACCAGGTCCGAGAGCATGTCGTCGGAGGGATTGATCCGGCGCTTCTCCAGCTCGGCGGCGATGAAGTGCTGCATTTCCAGCGTGGTCTCGGCGCTGCGGCGCACCTCGTCCTCGCTCTGCGGCGTGGCGGCGACGATCAGCAGATTGTCGGCCCAGCGCTTGAACGTCCCGATATCCTCGCGCGGCAGGCCCATCTGCTCGGCGGTGATGATGCCGGGCAGCTTCATGGCGAACCGGGCGTTGAAGTCGCACTGCCCGTCGCCGATCCACTCGTCGATCAGGCCGTGGGTGACGTCCTCGACATGCGGCTTCATGGCGTTCATGCGCTTGCCGAAGAAGACCGCGTCGAGCACCTTGCGGTAGCGGGCGTGCGCCGGCGGGTCGGTGGACTGCAGCGTGTCCACATGCCGCCAGCCGCGCTCGGCCACCAGCCGCTCGTAGAGCTCGCCAAGGTCGCCCTTCAGCGCCCGGCGGTTGGACAGGCTGTTGCTGAAGGTTTTCGTGTCGATCAGCACCTTGCGCAGATCGTCATATTTGGTGACCACGTAGAAACCGGTTTCCGGCATGCGGTAGACCGGGCAGCGCTCGTGCAGCAGGGCGTGGAAGTCATAGGGATCGCTCTGGACCGCATGGTCCATGAGGCTGTAGCGCGCCAGCGTATTGTCCTGGTCCATCGAATGCTCCCCGTATCCGAAGCCGCCATTTGACAACGGATCGCGCCGCCATGCTAGCTGTCACGATACCGAGGGAGAGCCAGATGACCGACGACATCCTTTACGACGTGGCCGACAAGGTCGCCACCATCACCCTGAACCGGCCCGACAAGATGAACGCCTGGAGCCCGGACATGGAGGTCGCCTTCCGCGCCGCCATCGAGCGGGCCGCCGCCGACGACGGGGCGCGCGCCATCGTGGTGACCGGCGCGGGCAAGGGCTTCTGCGCCGGGGCCGACCTGTCGCCCGGGCCGGACGGCAAGCCCAGGCCGCGCATCGTGCCGCCGTTCAGCGCTGACGATTTCGGCCA
>JALHLV010000003.1 GCA_022844405.1 Sphingomonadales bacterium
CTTCATCCACACCTTCGTCAGGGACTACAATCGAACCAGACTGCGATGCCTCGGACACAAGGCACCTGCCGAAATCTTGGCTAACCTTCCGGGACACAACACCTTCGCCGGGATGACAAGAAAGGGTATGGTCTCGCCATGCGAGAGCCGCCTGCACATCCCGTCGTCATTGCTCCCTACGATCCGGCATGGCCACAGATCGCCATGCTGGAGGGCGCGCGGCTAACTGCCGCAGTCGGGCCGACATTGCTGCGGTGGGAGCATTTCGGCTCAACTTCGATTCCCGGACTCGCCGCCAAGCCGGTGATCGACCTAATGGGGATCGTGGTGAGCCTGGATGACCTGGACTGGAGGCGGCCGCAGGTCGAGGCGGCGGGTTATGAATGGTTCGGGGAATTCGGCATCTCGGGGCGCCGGTTCAACACGCTGACACGGGATGGCAAGCGTTCCGTTCACCTGCACTTCTACCAGCAGGAGTCGGAGCAGGTCGCTCGGCATCTCTGTGTCCGCGACTATCTGAGGGCGCATCCGGCGGCGGCGCGGGACTACGAAGCAGAAAAACGGCGCGCCGCGGCGATCCATCCCGGCGACTCGATCGCCTACAATTGGGAGAAGAACGCTTGGGTGAATCGGCTGGAACAGGCGGCCATGGAATGGGCCGGCATCAAGGGCACGGCCCATGCCTGAGCTGATCCTTCAGGAGCTGAAGGCCGCACTCCCGCGCGGCAGCCGTCTGCTGGGCCTCGACCTGGGCTCGAAAACCATCGGCCTCGCCGTCAGCGACGGGGCGTTGATGGTGGCGAGCCCCATCGAGACCATCCAGCGCACCAAATTCACCGCTGATGCCACCAAGCTGCTGGCCATCGTGGATGGGCGGCAGGTGGCCGGGATCGTGGTGGGGCTGCCAGTCAACATGGACGGGACGGAAGGGCCGCGCTGCCAGTCGACGCGGCAGTTCGAGCGCAACCTGCCGGGCATGCGCGACATCGCGCTGGCCCACGCTCAGCCGCGCGTCCGCCCCGAAGGCGGTCACCGCGTGCAGCGGCGAGCGCCCCGCCGCCCGGTCGAAGGAGCGCCGCAGTGTCTTGCCGCGATCGCCAGCACGCCGGCGCCATCATCAGGATGTCGAGAAGCTCGTGCCGCTGCGCGTTGCCGCGCCGCGGGTCCGGCATCTCTTGGAAAATCGTGATCAACGACGCCTTGGTCTCCCTCGAAAGAAGGACCCCTGCAGAATCCAATTCACCAGATAGCGCCACACCTATTTCTCAAATGCGATTCCCCTGTCGGGCACGCCATCGTCGATTGACATATTCCACCATCATCGACTAATTCATCTCCACGCGCAGGCGATCGGTCGCGCGGCGGGCATGAGCGCTGAGTATGGTGATGAGGCCTCGGTGTCCTACTTCCCTACAAGTGCCGGAAATCCAGCGCCAACCAAAGACCGTCTAACCGAATGCGCCATGGCAACATATTGTGCAAATGCTACATTAACCTATGTGCTGGCCAAGAAGCACGCCGGACAAAAGTAATTAACCAACAGGGCGAGACACGTGAAGGCCGTAATATTAGCTGGTGGTATTGGCAGCCGTTTGGGCGAAGAAACGTCCGTGCGCCCAAAGCCAATGGTAGAGATCGGCGGGAAGCCGATCTTGTGGCACATCATGAAGATTTACTCCACTTATGGGGTAAATGAATTCATCGTCTGCCTGGGCTATAAGGGCTACCTCATCAAAGAGTACTTTTCGAACTACTTCCTGCATACGGCGGATATAACGCTTTCCCTCCGGAATAATTCCGTTGAGGTGCACCAAAACTGGTCCGAACCATGGCGTATCACGCTGGTCGAAACCGGTGCTGAAACCATGACGGGCGGACGGCTGAAAGCCATCAGGCCCTACCTGACAGACGATGAATGCTTCTGCTTCACCTATGGCGATGGTGTCGCGGATATCGACATCGGCGCGCTGATCGCTTTTCACAACAGCCACGGCAAGAAGGCGACCATCACTGCGGTATCACCTCCCGGGCGATTTGGCGCGCTGGAGTTCGATGGCAATCTGGTCAAGAACTTTCGCGAAAAGCCGGCTGGTGACGGCGGCCTGATCAATGGCGGCTTCTTCGTGGCGCACCCTTCCGTGCTGGACCTGGTGGAGAGCGCCGACACAACCTGGGAAGCCGGGCCGCTTGAACGTCTGGCGGCCGACCGCGAACTGGCGGCATTCCATCATGACGGGTTCTGGCAGCCCATGGACACGCTTCGGGACAAGCAGCGCCTCGAGGAGCTCTGGACCTCCGGCGCCGCCCCCTGGAAGACCTGGCAAACATGACGATCTGGCATGGCAAGCAGGTGTTCCTGACCGGACACACGGGATTCAAGGGGAGCTGGCTGGCGCTCTGGCTGGCGGAACTGGGTGCGCGCGTGACCGGCTTCGCGTTGCCGCCGCCGACCACACCCAGCCTGTTCGCCGAAGCCCGCGTGGCCGAGGTGCTGCATCACATCGAAGGCGATATCCGCGACGCGGCCGTCTTGACCGCCGCCATGCGCGCGGCGCGCCCGGACGTAGTGATCCACATGGCGGCGCAGCCACTGGTGCGGCAGTCCTATGTGGAGCCGGTGGAAACATACGCCACTAACGTCATGGGGACGGTCCACCTGTTGGAGGCGGTGCGCCAGACAGGCGGCGTGCGGGCCGTGATCTGCGTGACCAGTGACAAATGTTACGAAAACCGGGAATGGATCTGGCCGTACCGCGAGACAGACACGATGGGTGGCCACGATCCCTACAGCAGCAGCAAGGGCTGCGCCGAACTGGTGATCGCCGCCTATCGGCGATCCTACTTCGATCCGGCCAATGTGTCGGCCCATGGTGTCAGCCTCGCGTCGGTGCGCGCGGGCAACGTGATCGGCGGCGGTGACTGGGCAGCGGACCGGCTGATCCCCGACATCATCCGTTCCATGCAGGCCGGCAAGCAGCCTGAAATCCGTTCGCCGGACGCGATCCGGCCATGGCAGCATGTCCTGGATGCGCTTGGCGGATACATGCAATTGACCGAGGCCATGCTGGCAGGAGAAACGGCGCTGGCCGACAGCTGGAACTTCGGCCCGTCTGACGAGGACACACGTCCGGTACGCGCGATCGTCGACCACCTTACCGCGCTTTGGGGCGGTAGCGGCGGATGGCTCGCGCCGTTGCGGGCCCAGCCCCATGAGGCGATCACGCTCAAACTCGACTGCGCAAAGGCGCGCTTGAAGCTGGGCTGGCGCCCCGGCATACCGCTCGACACGGCGCTGGCCAGCATCTCCGAATGGCACAAGGCCCATGATGCGGGCGCGGACGCCCGCACCATCACGCTTGAACACATACACCGCTATGGACGCGCCCCTGCCGAGCGCGGCCTGGGAACAAGGGTAACGACCTGATGGACGAGTCATTGAACGATCTCATCGCGCGGGTCACGGCCGAGGAAGGCCCCGAGGGCCTGCGCCGCGTCATTCTCGACTTGACCGGCGCCTACGCAAGGACCGCGCACGCGCCGAAGCCATTCGTGCGTGGCGATAGCCCGGTGCCTGTGTCCGGCAAGGTCTATGGCGAATCCGAAATGCGCTCGCTGGTGGATTCATCATTGGATTTCTGGCTGACGACCGGCCGGTTCAACGACGCGTTCGAATCCCGGCTCGCCGCCATGATCGGCGTGAAACATGCGCTGACGACCAACTCCGGTTCATCGGCGAACCTGCTGGCCCTCTCGTCGCTGACCTCGCACTATCTGCGCGACCGCGCGCTCGTGCCGGGCGACGAAGTGATCACGGTGGCCACCGGATTTCCAACCACCGTCAATCCGTCGCTGCAATATGGCCTGGTGCCGGTCTTCGTCGATGTGGACATCCCCACCTACAACATCCGTCCCGAGATGATCGAGGCGGCGGTGTCCGACCGGACCCGCGCGATCATGATCGCGCACACCCTGGGCAACCCGTTCGACCTGGCCGAAGTGATGCGCGTGGCCAAGAAGTACGATCTGTTCGTGGTTGAGGATTGCTGCGATGCGCTTGGCTCCACCTATGACGGCAAGGCGGTCGGCACGTTCGGCGACATTGGCACGCTGAGCTTCTATCCGGCGCACCACATCACCATGGGCGAAGGCGGCGCCGTGTTCACCGACAAGCCGCGCCTGAACCGCGTCATCGAATCCATTCGCGACTGGGGCCGCGACTGCTGGTGTCCGCCGGGCAAGGACAACACCTGCGGCAAGCGGTTCGGCCGCAAGCTGGGTAATCTGCCGTTCGGCTATGACCACAAGTACACGTACAGCCATTGCGGCTATAATCTGAAGATTACCGACATGCAGGCGGCGGTCGGCCTGGCCCAGTTGGACCGGGTGGATGACTTCATCGCGGCGAGGCGCCGGAATTTCGGCATCCTGACAGAAGCGCTTCGACCGCTGGAAGATGTCATGATCCTTCCGCAAGCAACACCGCGCAGCGATCCGTCGTGGTTTGGCTTCCCGATCACCCTGCGGCCCGGCTTGAACTTCTCGCGTGACGATCTGGTGCAGTTCCTGGACAGCAAGCGCATTGGCACCCGCCTGCTGTTTGGCGGAAACCTGCTCCGGCAGCCCTATATGCGCTCGCGCCAGTACCGCGTTGTGGGCGAATTGAGTAATGCGGACACAATCACCGAGAAAACTTTCTGGATAGGACTGTATCCCGGCCTGGGGACTAACCATCTCCTATATCTGACGGATATGATCTCGGAGTTCGTCCATGGCTCGGCCCGCGCCGGCGAGGAGCGGCGGTCACAGGCGAACGCATAATGTCGACGCCGCAGGCAAAAGTGGTGTGGGCCGTGGTAATGAAGGTTGAGGACGGCTCGCCAAAGGCGATTACTGTCCCGCACAAAGCAGGGCAGACAAGACAACGCCTCCGATTGCAAGGCGTCGATGTGAAGGATAAGGTGCCACCCAAAGTCCGGGTTCATATGGAAATGTCGGTAAAAAAAGATCATGAGGCTTTAAAATGATAGACGGCATGTCAAACAAACTGGCCGACGACGTGTACGCAGAACCCATCTATTCACACTTCATTTCTCTTAAGGGAGAATTCGAGGCGGAAGGGCTGACACGCGACGAGATCGCCGCGGAGGCGCTGTTCGCCGCTCGCCACGGCCTTGAGTACCTTGTGAAAATCGGTGGCTGCGAAGCCAAGTCCGACTGCATCTTCCTGCAGCAGGTCGGCATCACCAACATCGTCGCACCGATGATCGAAACCGGGTTCGCCATGGAGAAGTACATGGCCATGATCCCGGTCGGATACTTCGATACCGTGGGCGTGACCATCGAAACCATCACGGCCGTAAACAACATCGAGGAAATCCTCGAGGCCGCGAAGCACCTTACCAATGTGACGATCGGTCGCACGGACCTGACCGCTTCGATGCGCGGTCAGAATGTTCACAATCCCGAGATCATCGACAAGGTGAAGATTGTTGCCCGCGCCGCGAAGCGACGCGGACTGACGGTGACCATGGGCGGCAGCATCAACAACATGACCCGCGAGATATTGCGCGCCGATGGCGAGTTGAGGTCAGTGCTGAACCACATTGAAACGCGGAAGGCTGTCCTGTCAGTCACGCAGTTCATCAAGAACGGCGCGCTCGAGGCCGCGATTGATGCGGAACACGAGCTGCTGAACTTGCGCACCGTGGTCTCCAACAAGCGCTCGGAAGATGCCAACAAGCGGATCAACGTGATACGAAGCCGGATCTGATGCATGAAGCTCCAGTTCATCCTCGATTTCGATGGTGTGCTGTTCGATTCTGCGTTTGAAGCGTTTTCAGTCTGCAATCAATACGCCAAGGTCAATCCGGCCCTGAGGCAGGATGTCACATACGATCAATTTTTAGCGTTCCGCTCCGTTGTGACCGATGCGTGGCAATATAACCGGCTTTACAATCCTGCCAGGAAATTGAACAACGTGGCGGAACTGCGCGAAATTCCACCGGACGCCGATGACTGGACCTTCTCCAGCGCATTCTTTGCGGCCAGAGAAACCATCATGGCCGACCCTGATTGGCCGGAAATCATGTCTCCCTATGATTTCTTCTTCCTGGTGCGACCGCTATTGATCCGGTATCCGGCCAACTTCGCGATCTTGTCGACACGGAACGTCGCCTCGATCAAATCGACCATGCGCTATTTTAGCGCCGATTCTGTCGAGATTTTCGGCCAGGAAGACATCCGTCGCCATGGATCGAAAGTCGCCGTCGCCGAGATGGCTGGCTGGCTTCGACAGGATGCCTGCTTTTCAGTTTACGTCGACGACATGAGCGATCATCTCAAGCCCTTCAGGGAGAAGGCGCACCTGCCGCTTCATGCAGGCTGGGGGTACGACACGCAAAATGCCGGGAGCATGAGCGCAAGCCAGATATTCATGATCCTCGACTCCCTGATAAAACTGAACGAAACCCAACCAAGCGGCAGCCCTTCATGACCATCAAGTACAGCGACCAAATCGGCCAGTGGCTCCGCGAGGCCGGCTACACACATTATTTTTATGTGGGCGGCGGCAATATCATGCATCTCACCGAGAGCCTCGATCGGTGTCTGACAGGCGTGCCGGTGGTCCATGAGGTCGCGGCCGGGATCGCCGCCGAATATTTCAACGAACTGGCCGCGCCGGTGAAGGCGCTGGCGCTGGTGACCGCCGGTCCCGGCCTGACCAATATCGTGACGGCCCTGTCGGGCGCCTTTCTCGAGAGCCGTGAACTGCTTGTCATCGGCGGGCAGGTCAAAACCGCCGACCTGGCCAATCAACAGCTTCGCTCCAGGGGCATCCAGGAGGTCGATGGCGTCAGTCTAGTCGCCGCCACATGCAAGCTGTCCCACAGGCTGGTGGCGCCGGCCAGCGCCCGGGAGTTCCTGGACCTGATCAGCCAGAGCTGGACGCCCCGCAAGGGCCCTGTCTTCCTGGAAATGCCCCTTGACGTGCAGGCCACGCAGGTGGACGAGCAGCCTCTGGCCGCCAATGCGCCAGTGGCGCTGCCCACGGCGTCCGACGCCATTCTGTCTGAACTGGTGGCCGCCTATAACGCGGCCGAACAACCGGTCGTCCTGATCGGTGGCGGCGTGTCCTATGGGGCGATGACCGGGATTCGGGAGCAGTTCCTCTCCAAGCGCATTCCCACCATGACCACCTATAATGGCGCGGACCGCATGGGCAGCGACGACCCCAACTACCTGGGCCGGCCGAACACCTGGGGACAGCGCAGCTCCAACATCATCATCCAGAGCGCGGATTTCATCCTCGCGCTCGGCACGCGGCTCGGCCTGCAGCAAACCGGCTTCAACTGGCAGGAGTTTGGGCGCGCGGCACGTATCGCCCATGTGGACATCGACCCAAGCGAACTGCACAAGGGCCATCCGCGCACTGACTGGCAATTGCAGGTCGATGCCGACGACCTGATCCAGCGCTTCGTCGCCGCGGATCTGGCCGGCAAGGATAGCTGGCTTGAAAAAGCCCGGGCGATCCGGCGCGCGGTTCCCCGCGTCGAGGATGTCAACAAGACGGGCGAAGGATATATCTCGCCCTATGATTTCATCCTCCGCCTCGAGCGCCTGACGCGCCCGGATGACTTTGTCATACCCTGCAGCAGCGGCAGCGCCTTCACCCTGTCGATGCAGCTCTATCAGCAGAAATACGGGCAGCGGATGCTGACCAACAAGTCTCTCGCATCGATGGGATATGGGCTGTCCGGCGCCATTGGCGCCGTGATCGCCGGCGCCGGAAAGCATCGCACCATCCTGATCGAGGGCGATGGCGGCTTTGCCCAGAACATGCAGGAACTGGGGACCGTCGATGTCAACCGCTGCAACCTGAAGATATTCATCTTCCACGATCAGGGTCATGCATCCATCCGGATGACCCAGCGAAGCTATTTCAACGGGAAATATCTCGGCTGCGACCGGCCTTCGGGACTTGGCCTGCCCCAGTGGGAAAAGCTGTTCGCGGCATGGTCCATCCCGGTGATGCTTCTGCCGCTGGACTTCGAACAGTCACCGACCTTCCAGTCGATGATCAATGATGAAGGACCGGCGGCATTCATCGTGCCGATCGATCCCGAGCAGACCTATTTCCCGAAAATCTCCAGCCGCATCACGGCGAGCGGATCGATGGAGTCCAACCCGATCGACCGGATGACGCCTGAGATCGATTACCTGGCAAATTTGTGACCTCGTCGCCGGCCCATGACACACCGCGGGACCAGACCCTCATGTTGCTTGGAGGGTCCGGTTTTTTCGGGAAATCCTTCCTGGACATGTTCCAGCGGGGGGGACTTGCGCCATGGGGAATCGACAAGGTCATCGTCGTCGCGCGGCACGCGAGTTCGCTGACCCGGACGCACCCGGCCCTGACAGGCGCGACGGTGCAGCTGGTGGACCTTGATGTGTCCTGTTGTGAAAGCCTGCCGCAGGCCGACCTGATCATTCACGCGGCAAGCTCAACCGACGCGCGGCGTTACGTTACGCACGCTGCCGAGGAACGCGCAAACATCCTGGCGTCGCTGGAAAACTTCAACCGGCTCGCCAGGAAAGCGCTGTCCGGTGCGCGGATCCTCTACACCAGCAGTGGCGCCGTATACGGCCAGCAGCCGGCATCCGTGAGCCATATCGACGAAACCTATGCCGCCGGGGCCGTGGAAGACATGGTCGCCTACAAGCGGGACTATGCGGAAGCGAAACGCGCCGTCGAGCAGCAATTGGCTGGTCTCGGCAAGGACGGCATCAAGGTTACCGTCGCGCGCTGCTTCGCCTTCGTGGGCGTGCATCTGCCCAGAGACCAGCACTTCGCGATCGGCAATTTTCTGGGCGACGGGCTGGCTTCTCGTCCTATCACTGTTCAGGCAAACCACTTAGTGTATCGTAGCTACATGGACGCCGATGATCTGGTGCGCTGGCTGATGGCGATGGTGGTCGCCGCTGATGAATCGTGCCCTGCCTACAATGTGGGGGCCGATGAAAGCATAAGTGTGCAGCAGGCGGCTCAAACCGTCGCCGGGCTGTTTGGAACGACCGCGCATATACCGCCGCTGACGTCGGAAGTGGTGGACCGGTATGTGCCTTCTGTAGCCAAGGCCCGTCATCAACTGGGCCTTGAGTGTTCAGTGACGCTGGAGCAATCGTTGCGCGGGATTATCGCCAGATTAGGGGGAGCCACTTGTTGATGATGCCGAAGAACGATCCGTTCCGGCGGCTTCGTTCCCCCACGCCCGACGCCGCTCCGGTTTTCCGTCGCGGGTTGATCTCCAACGCCTTCGCGGCAGCTGGTCGCGGTCCCTTGGGACTTCTTGGCCTGGCGATGGCGTTCACCTTGGTCATCGCCCTGCCCGCGCATGCGCAGGTCGGCAGTCAACGAACCCAACAAAATGATTCCGAGGACCAGGACCGCAACGGAAGCAACAGCCGTTCCGACCGGTATCGGGATTCCGATCGAAGTGACCCCGACGAACCGGAAGCACTGACAACGCCGTTGGCCAAGGGACCGGTTGAACTGTCCGGCGACAGGCTGCGCGAATCCGAGGGCGCAGCTCTCGATGACGTGGCTCCCATCGAACCCGCCGAACCTGGCGAGTTCGAGCGCTATGTCGAACGCCAGCTGGGCCGGAAGCTGCCCCGATACGGCGCGAACCTGCTGATTCCCCAAGCCCGCGATTTCGCGGTCTCCCCGTCGACGACCATTCCGCCGTCATATGTCGTTAATCCCGGCGACTGGCTGTCGGTGAGATCGACCGGCAGCGTGGAAGCCAATTTCGACGTGAAGGTCGAGCGTGACGGGACCATCTTCATGCCCACGATTGGCCGGGTGCAGGTTGCCGGAACCCGGTATGCCGATCTGGAGACCGTGGTCAGCAAGGCCATGAGTTCGCGTTACCGCAAATTCGACGTGACGGTGACCATACCCAAGCTCAGGGGAATGCGGGTCTACGTTACCGGATTTGCAAACAAGCCGGGCGCCTATACGATCAGCAGCCTTTCCACGCTCGCCAATGCGGTACTCGCGGCGGGCGGCCCATCGGGCGGCGGCAGCTTCCGTTCGATCCAGCTGATCCGCCAGGGCCGGCTGATCCGGGAATTCGACCTCTACACCCTGTTGCGCAGTGGCGACCAGTCGCAGGATACCGTCCTCGAGAACGAGGACATGATCGTGATTCCGTCGGTTGGCGCCCAGATCGCGATTTCCGGCAGCATCAACGAAGAAGCCATCTATGAGGCCAAAGTTGGCGAAACCATCGCCGACATCATCGAACGCTATGCCGGCGGACTGAATGCGCTGGCCGACACCACGCGTGTCATGCTGTACCGCGTCGAATATCTGAAGACCAAAGGCAGCCAGGAACTCACCATGGACGAGGCTGGCGCGACGCGGGCGCAGGCCGGCGACATCGTTCAGATCCTCTCCGTGGGCAGCATTGCCCGGCCTCTCGAGAAGCAGGCAGTCCTTGTGCGCATCGATGGCGAAGTGGACAGGCCCGGCGACTATTACGTGGCGCCAAACACCTCGATGCAGGAGGTCCTGGGCCTTGCCGGCGGGCTGACGGACCGGGCGTTCGTCTATGGCACGAAATTTACCCGCGTGTCGGTCAGGGAACAGCAGCGAGAGAGCTACAAGGAGGCGGTCGACCAATTGGAAACCGCACTGCTGAGCGCGCCGCTGAAGGGCAATGACCTGCAGGATCCGGGCGCCGCGGCAAGGCAGGTGGCGGCAGCCCAGGCAGTGCTCGCCAAGCTGAAGGAAGCCGAACCGGACGGGCGCATCGTGTTGTCGATCACGCCAAACACGGCGACATTGCCCGGCGCCATGGCCCTGGAGAACAACGACCACATCTACATCCCTCCCCGGCCGACGACCGTTGGCGTCTTCGGGTCCGTATATCGGCCGGGATCGTTCGAGATCGACTCGCGCCTGAGGGTGAAAGATCTGGTTGACCGCGCCGGCGGCCCCACCCGCTTCGCCGACAAGGGCGCCATTTTCCTGATGCGGGCCAATGGCGAGGTTATTCCGAAGAATAGGGGCGCGCTGAACGAACCGCTGGTCGAAGGGGATCTCGTATTCGTCCCAGTCCGGTCGCAGTATTCGTCCGCCTGGTCGAAGATCCGCGACATCAGTACCATCATCCTCCAGCTCGGACTGGGGGCCGCCGCGTTCGCGGTGCTGGCACCATGAAGCCATACTACGGAATTATGGGCCGCTTTAGCGGATTGCCCTGGCTAGCCGAAACGCGCAAGCGGCGGATCCTGTTCGGCGTGCTGGCTGTCATTTTCGCGATCCTGACGTTCTTCCCCCAGCCATACAAAGCCTATGTCACGCTGACGCCGGCAGACCAGACGACAGGTGGCCTTGCCGCTGCCGCCGGCACCGTCGGCGCCTTCGCGGGCCTTATCGGGTCCCAGCAGGTCGTGGACGTCCTGCTCAAGCTCTCGCGCGGCGTCGAGGTGCGCAAAGATGTCATCGCCAAGCTGAAGCTGTCGGAGCGTTGGGATACGGATGATCAGGCCTACATGATGCGCCGGCTGGACCGGATCGTGTCGCTTCGCGCCATGCGCGGCAGCATGATCCAGGTTGAAGCCAAGACCCATGACCCTGAATTCGGCCTGCAACTCGTCACCGTTTATTCGGATGTGGTGCGCATCCGCGCCGGACAGTTGATCCGCAACCAGACCGCGTTCAAGCGGCAGGTCCTGCGCGATCGATTCAAGGACGCGACGGAGCGGAAGCTGAAGGCTGAAGCCGACCTTGCGGCCTTCAGCAAGAAATATGGCATGCCGGCGCCGGACAGCGCGCTGGACACGGTCGCCGCACGCGTGCCGGCGCTGCGCAACCAACTGCGGGACAAGCAAAGCCAGCTGGAGGTCATGCGCCAGTTCCAGACGGATGGCGGCTATCAGATCCAGATGACCCTCGCCGAAATCGAGGAGATCAACCGCCAGATCAAGGTCGCCACGACGAAGAGCCCGGAAGACCAGCAGACGGTTGACTGGGTCATCAAGAAGCGCACCGAGTTCGACGATCTCGCCCGCGAGCGGGACTATGCACAGGACCTGTACGATTCCTACAAGCGGCTCATCGACGGCACGTCGTTCGAAGACCTAGTATCGGATGGCAGCCTGCGGGTGATCGAGCAGCCCTATCTGGACCCGGACTACCAGGTCAACCTGGTCCCGCTGTGCCTGCTCGCGCTTGTCCTGGCCTTGGCAGCGGCCATGGAGTTCAACCTCTTCAGCCCCAGGGCTGGCTTGCCAGAGCGGCGCGTCCATGCAGCCGAGTGAATGGTCGGGACCGGAGATTTCGGTCGTCATTCCGACACGGAACGAGGAAGAGAACGCAAGGGCCATCGCCTCGGCGGTCGCGGCCGAACTTGAAAAGCTGCAGATCGACTTTGAACTGATCTTCATCGACAACGCCTCGACCGACGCGACGGTGCCCATCATCAAGGCCATGTGCCTTGAAGACCCCCGGATCAGCCTGATCGTCAACCAGGCGAATTTTGGCCAGATGCGCTCGCCCACCTATGGCATCTACCAGGCGCGCGGAGCGGCGGTGATCAACCTGTGCGCGGATTTTCAGGATCCCCCGGCGCTGATACCCGAATTCATCCGCTGCTGGCGGCAGGGGTCCATGATCGTTCTGGGCGTACGAAAGGCGGAACGCAACGGCCTGGTCCTACGGATGTTCCGGCATTGCGCCTATGCATTCGCCAACCGCTTCTTCGACCACGCCGTCATTCCCCATGCGACGGGCTTTGGGCTCTATGACCGAAAGGTCGTGGACACGTTGTCGTCCATTGACGAGCCCGAACCCTTCTTCCGCGGGTTGCTCGTGGAGTTCGGCTACCCGTTCACCCTGATCCCCTACGATCGGCCCGCCAGATCGGCGGGCCGGTCCAACAACAATTTCTTCACCCTGGTCGATTTCGCCATGTCCGCGCTGGCCGGCATGGGGAAACGGCTACTGCGGATTCCCATGTATCTGGGGATTTTCAGCGAAGTGCTGGCGATGGTACTGCTGCTGGCGGGTGCGCTCGCCATGATCGGACGTTACGCCGCATGGCCGTTCTTTCTCTGGGCGATCATCCAGGCGAATGTCGGCATCGTGCTGATCTTCATTGGCCTGCTGGGCGATCAGATCCGCCTGATGTCGGAGCGAACCCGCGGCACGCCCCTTGTGGTGGAAAAGGAGCGTATCAACCTGGGCCCAAAAAAATGAAGATCCCGGCGGTCTTACCCAAGGAGTCTTTATGGACCATATTCCGCTTCTATCAGGCCGCATTACTGAACACGATATTTGGGTTGTCGCTGTACGCGGCACTGATCTATTTTGGTGTCAATAAGTATTATGCGCAGATCATATCCCATATAATCGGGATGACGTTCAATTACTTCACGTATAGCTGGCACGTGTTTCGGGCGCCGGGCGCCAAATTTCGCTTCCTGCTTTCGTACATATTCAGCGGGCTGTTGAATTTCACCCTGCTCTACCTCGTCAGTTTTTTCATCGTTTCACCGTACATGGCCGGTGTCGGCGCCACCCTGTGCGGTTCGATCGTCATGTTCTTCATCCTCAAATACTGTGTGTTTCACAGAGACGGTGAACATCGCGGTGTCTAGCAACAAGCGTGGAATCAACCGTTTTCTGGAACCGATCTTCGGCGTATGCGTGCTCGCGGGCATCGCCTACTCACTGTGGTATCTGTCCGAGAACTACTTTCTGCCGCAGCCGTTCTTCTACGCGGCGGACGATACCTTCATGGACTGGTTCAACGTCGCTTACTGGGCCAATAATGGCGGCGCCTTCGATACGTTCAATACGATCTACCCACCCATCTCGTTCGTTTTCCTCGAAATTTTCTCGCTGGGAAAATGCTATATCGCCTCTACGCCGGGTCTGGCGCGGCTTTGTGACTGGGTGGGCCTTGCCACGCTGCACGGGTTCTTCCTGCTGAACATTGGCCTAGTCGCGCGTGCCTACTTCAAGTTCGATCGCCAGACCGCCATATGGCGCACCATTGCCATGGGAGCCGGATTGCCCATGTTGTATGCCCTGAACCGTGGGCAGCTATTGATCATCTGCTTCACCTTCGTGGTGCTTGCCTTCGGGAACATTCTGACCTCGGCGCGCGGCAGGTGGATTGCCACGGCTATCGCGATCAACTTCAAGCCCTATCTGATCGTGGCCATGTTCCCGCACCTGCTGAAGCGCCGCTGGTCCCGGTTCGAGGGCTGCGCGCTTGCGACCGCCGCGGTTTACGGCGTCACCTGGGTCATCCTGGGTGATGGTTCTCCCTTCAAGCTGTACCGCAACATCGTTGATTTTGCGGGCTTTTACCAAGCCATCAACGTGCTGGACCTGTGGTATTCCGGCACATACATCCCGATGGTCTCGCTCGCGCAGGGGCCGTTTCCGCTGACCAACTATATTGGCTCCACATGGGTGGAGCTCATTGAAGTCGCGGTACCGCTTCTGTTGCGGTTCACCCAGGCGATCATCGCCCTCACCTGTGTCTGGTCGTTCTTCCGGCCCCGGGTTCTCGGCACCAATCGCCTGGCCTTGCTGTGCATCAGCTTCGCGCTGTTGTCGACGGAAGCCGGCGGATATACCCAAATCCTGATCCTGTTCTTTATCTTCATGGAAAAATGGGACAGCGCCTTTCAGAAGGCGGTGCTTGTCATCGCCTATGTGCTCTGCATCCCCGGCGAAATCTCGTTCGGGACCATCCCTGCGTTTCCGGCATACAGCTATTTCGCGCAGCAACCCGTCTATCTTCAGTTCGGGATTGGTGTGGGATCGCTGATCCGCCCGGCGTTGCTGCAGTTGATGCTGATCCTGATCTCACTGGACAGCATGCGCCGCCTGCACCGAAGTACCAGAGAGGCGATCGACGAAGGCGCCGCCCGGGCCCTGGCGAGCCAGGCTCCCAGGAAGCCGGCAGGCCGCTAAGCACCTGACAGAATTAATGCACTCGGCGGCGCATGCAGGATTTCGGGCGCGGCCGCAGTGCTCCGCCGAAAGCGCCGCCACAGATGTGCAACGGCGCTTCTTGTCGCAAATCGACAGAAGCGGATCCGTCTGATATCACTCGGTTTAATTCAGCGTTATCTATTGACGAAGTACCGGGTGATTGACGAGCAAGGAGAGGGCGTTGTCTTCAGGAACGCATAACCGACACTTCCAGCGGGTGAGACGGCTGCTATGGGGCGGCAGCCTTGTCTGCGCCGCCTTCTTCGCAGCGCCTGCCTTCGCCGAGGATGCGCCTGAGACGAGCGATACGTCCTGGGATTTCGATCCGTCCATCCAGATCGCCGACGGTCCGTTCTCCATGCGCCTGACAGGTCTCGTGATGGCCGACTTCGGGCATATTTCGGACAAGCAGAAGAAGCAGAAGCTGAACGATTTCGAGATCCGCAAATTCGCGCTCGCCCTCGAAGGCACCGCCGGACGCGACTTCAACTACAAGATCGAGGGCGCGCTGGTCGATGATGACGTCGAGTTGGAGGATGCCTACCTGCAGTATACCGGGCTGGGACCCGTGCGGCTGACAGTCGGCCATATGAAGACGCCGAATGGCCTGGAGAATTTCTCCGATCTGCGCAACCTGACGTTGGTCGAAACCAACAATTTCAGCGACGCATTCGGCTTCGACCGCAGGCTCGGTGCGTCCGTCACCTGGCTGGACGACCTGGTGCGTGCCGATCTGGGCATCTATGACGTCGGTCCCACCGTAAAGACGGGCATCGACTCCAAGACGGGATACGCTGTTGCCGCGCGGTTCGCCACCTTCCCCAAGGTATCGGATGACCTGCAGCTGCATTTCGGCGCGTCGATCCTGTACCGGGACTACGGCGGTCCGGCCACAACGAACACGGTCCGCTACCAAGTGCGCCCGTTGGCCCACCTGTCCAGGCTCTTCTACAACGACACCCTGAACCTGAACGTGGCCAGCGACCTGTATTTCGGCGTGGAAGTAGCCGCGTTCTGGGGCCCGTTCTTCTGGGAATCGGAATATGGCTGGCTGAAGCTCAACGACCTACAGGGAAAGGCGACGCCGCGCGCGACCTATGAAGGCGGCTATCTTGGCCTGGGCTGGTTCCTGACCGGCGAGAAGCGCGGCTACGACAAGAGCCTGCTGACGCGCACCAAGGTGCTCCGCCCCGTGTTCGAGGGCGGCTGGGGCGCCGTCGCGCTGACGGTTCGCCTCGACTACGAGGAACTGGTGGGCGATGCGACGCAGCAATATGGCGGCGAGCAGCTCATGTATATCGCCGGCATCAACTGGTATCTGAACGATCACATGGTGATCAAGGCCAACTACGGGCGGGCCGCGGTTCGCGATGCCCTTGACCTGCGGGATCCGGTGACCGGCGCCTCGCCGGTTGTCAGCCCGCTGGCCAAGAACAACATCAGCACCTTCACGCTCCGACTGCAGATATACTGAGGCGGGCCGGCGATCCAAGCGGATCGCCCACCGCCCGCCAATCGGAAGGCGCCGCAATTGCCCGAGATGAGCCTGATCGACCTGAAGGCCGCACTCCCACGCGGCGGCCGTCTGCTGGGCCTCGACCTCGGCTCGAAAACCATCGGCCTGGCCGTCAGCGACGGGGCGCTGATGGTGGCGAGCCCCATCGAGACCATCCAGCGCACCAAATTCACCGCTGATGCCACCAAGCTGCTGGCCATCGTCGACGGGCGGCAGGTGGCCGGGCTGGTGGTGGGGCTGCCGGTCAACATGGACGGGACGGAAGGGCCGCGCTGCCAGTCGACGCGGCAATTCGCGCGCAACCTGCTGGGCATCCGCGACATCGCCCTCGCCTTCTGGGACGAGCGGCTCTCCACCGCGGCCGTGCAACGGGCGATGATCGACGCGGATGTCACGCGGGCGAAACGAGCCAAGGTCGTTGACCAGATGGCCGCCGGGTATATCCTGCAGGGCGCGCTGGATTTTCTGCGCCGCAACTGACACTTGCCGGAGAACCCTCTTGCGCCTATACAACCGGCTTCAATGACATCGAAGGACGGCATCAGGCATCTTCTCGGCATCGAGGGGATGAAACCGCAGGAGATCGCTGCGCTCCTCGACCTCGGCGATTCCTATCTGGAGCGCTATCGGGGCGGGAAGAAGATCAAGAAGGTCCTGAAGAACCGGACCCAGATCAACCTGTTCTTCGAGGAATCCACCCGCACGTCGACGTCGTTCGAGCTGGCCGGCAAGCGGCTGGGCGCGGATGTCATCAACATGGTCACCTCGACCTCGTCGATCAAGAAGGGCGAGACGCTGATCGACACCGCCATGACGCTGAACGCCATGCGCCCGAGCGTGCTGGTCATCCGGCACGGATCGTCGGGCGCGGCCGCGCTGCTGGCGCAGAAGGTGAACTGCGCGGTGATCAACGCCGGCGACGGCCGCCACGAGCACCCGACCCAGGCGCTGCTCGACGCGCTGACCATCAGACGGCGCAAGGGTCGCATCGAGGGTCTGACCGTGGCGATCTGCGGCGACATCCTGCATTCCAGGGTGGCGCGGTCCAACATCCACCTGCTCAACGCCATGGGCGCCCGCGTCCGCGTCGTGGCACCGCCGACCTTGATGCCGGTCGCCGTCGACCGGCTGGGCGTCGACGTCTTCCACGACATGCGCGGCGGCCTCGACGGCGCCGATATCGTCATGATGCTGCGGCTGCAGACCGAGCGGATGAAGGGCGCGTTCGTGCCGTCGACGCGCGAATACTTCCATTTCTACGGCCTCGACGCCGACAAGCTGGCCATGGCCAAGCCAGACGCCATGATCATGCATCCCGGCCCGATGAACCGGGGCGTGGAGATCGACACCGAGGTGGCCGACGACATCGACCGCAGCGCCATCCGCGAGCAGGTCGAAACCGGCGTCGCCGTCCGCATGGCCTGCCTGGACGCCCTGTGCCGTGAACTCGACGCCGAGGAGGACGACTGATGGCCGCCGACCGCCGCGTCGTCTACATGAACGCCAGGCTGATCGATCCGGCGAGTGGCCGCGACGAGCGCGGCGCGCTGCTGACCGTGGGCGGCAAGATCTGGGATCTGGGCGCCGCGCTGTTCGCGGACGGCATCACCGACGGCAGCGAGGTGGTCGACTGCAAGGGCATGTGCCTGACGCCGGGCTTCGTCGACATGCAGGTGTTCCTGGGCGAGTCCGTCGATACCACGGCCAAGGCCGCGGCGGCGGGCGGCGTGACCACGATCGCCACCATGCCCAACATGAACCCGGTCGTCGACCGCGCCTCGCTGGTCGACTATGTGGAGCGGCTGGCGCAGGATTCGGGCGTGCGCATCCATCCCATCGCCGCCGCCACCAAGGACCTGGGCGGCGAGGAGATGACCGAGATCGGCCTGCTGCGGCAGGCGGGCGCGCTGGCGTTTACCGACGGCCGCAAGGCGATCACGGACTCGCAGGTCATGCGCCGCATCCTGACCTATGCCAAGGCCCATGACGCGCTGGTGATCCAACACGCCGAGGACCCGATGCTGGCGCGCGAGGGCGTGATGAACGAGGGCGAGATGGCGACGCGGCTCGGCCTCCCCGGCATTCCTTCCATCGCCGAAGTGATCATGATCGAGCGCGACCTGCGCCTCGTCGCGCTGACCGGCTGCCGCTATCACGTCGGGCTGGTGACGACGGCGGCCGCCGTCGACGCTATCCGCAAGGCGAAGGCGGCCGGGCTGCCGGTGACCTGCGGCACCGCGCCGCATTACTTCGCGCTGAACGAGCTGGCCGTCGCCGAATACCGCACCTTCGCGCGCACCTCGCCGCCGCTGCGCACCGAGGAGGACCGGCGCGCGGTGGTGGAAGGTCTGGCCGACGCCACCATCGACGTCATCGTCAGCTCGCACGACCCGCACGACGTGGAGAGCAAGCGGCTGCCGTTCGACCTGGCGGCCTCGGGCGTGATCGGGCTCGAAACCATCCTGCCGATCATGCTGGAGCTGCATCATGGCGGCCATGTGAAGCTGGCGCGGCTGCTGGCGGCGCTGACCTCGCGGCCCGCCGAAATCCTCGGCATTCCCGGCGGCAAGCTGGCCAAGGGCGAACCGGCCGACCTGGTCGTGTTCGACCCGAACACGCCGTGGCGGATCGATCCGGCGCAATTCCGCAGCAAGGCGAAGAACAGCCCCTTCGAAGGCCGTCCGGTACAGGGTAGAATCGCCCGGACAGTCGTGGGCGGGCGCACCGTCTACCAAGCGGGGTAACCGATGGACGGCATACTCGGAGTCATCATCGCGGCCGTGGTCGGCTACCTGCTGGGCTCGATCCCGTTCGGGCTGCTGCTGACCAAGGCGGCCGGCATGGGCGACATCCGCGCGGTGGGATCGGGCAATATCGGCGCCACCAACGTGCTGCGCACCGGCAACAAGTGGCTGGCGCTGGCGACCCTGCTGCTCGACGCGGGCAAGGGCGCGCTGGCGGTGTTCGCGGCCAGCGAGATCGCGCCCGACGCCATGCTGATCGCCGCCGCGTCGGCATTCTTCGGCCATCTCTATCCCATGTGGCTCAACTTCCGCGGCGGCAAGGGCGTGGCGGTGTTCCTGGGCATCGCGCTGGCGATCAATCTGGGGCTGGGCGCCGTCTGCTGCGTGATCTGGCTGCTGACCGGGCTGCTGTTCCGCTATTCGTCGGTGGCGGCGCTGGCCGCCGCGACCATCGCGCCGATCTACGCCATGGTGATGGTGCCGCCGCTGGAGACCGCCGTGCTGTTCCTGCTGCTGGCGCTGATGATCTTCCAGCGCCATTCGTCGAACATCCGCCGCCTGCTGCGCGGCGAGGAACCCAAGATCGGACAGAAATAGCGCATGGCGGTGGGCACGCTCACGGATCGTGATCTGCGCGACCGCGTGCGGCTGATTCGCAGCGCCAATGTGGGTCCCATCGTCTTCCGGCAGTTGCTGGCCCGTTACGGCACCGCCGGCAAGGCGCTCGACGCGCTGCCGGAGCTGATCCGCAAGGGCGGCTACCAGGGCACGGCGCTGTGTTCGGCCGACGAGGCCGAGGACGAGATCGCCGCCGTCGAAAAGCTGGGCGCCCGGCTGCTGCATTTCGACGACTCCGCCTATCCGCCGCTGCTCGCCGACGTTTCGACCGCGCCGCCTGTGCTGACCGTGCTGGGTAAAGTGGAATTATTGAGCGCCCCCGGCATCGGCGTGGTGGGGGCGCGGAACGCATCCGCGGCAGGCGTCCGGTTCACCCGGCAACTGGCGGCCGACCTGGGCAACCAGGGCTTCGCGGTGATCTCCGGCATGGCGCGGGGAATCGACACCGCCGCGCACCAGGCGGCGCTGCCCACCGGCACCGTCGCGGCCATGGCCGGCGGCATCGACGTGGTCTATCCGCCGGAGAATCAGGCGCTCTACGAAAGCATCGCCGCGACAGGCGCCATCGTGTGCGAGATGCCGCTGGGCACCAAGCCGCAGGCACGGCACTTCCCGCGCCGGAACCGGCTGATTTCCGGGCTGTCGCTGGGCCTGGTGGTGGTCGAGGCGGCGATGAAATCCGGCTCGCTGATTACCGCCAACTATGCGCTCGAACAGGGCCGCGAGGTGTTCGCCGTGCCGGGCTCGCCCCTCGACCCGCGCTGCCGGGGAACCAACAACCTGATCCGGCAGGGCGCGGTGCTGACCGAGGGCGTCGAGGATGTTCTGAATAACCTTCCGGACTGGCGCAGACGACCTGCGACGGTCGAGCAGCCGAGCCTGAAACTGGAGCAGACTCCGGCCGACGCCGACGATGCGGCCAGAGGGTCGCTGATGGAGAAGTTGGGGCCGACGCCGGTGGACGTGGATGAACTGATCCGGCAAAGCGGTTTGACACCCGAGGTAGTTTTGACCATTTTGCTGGAACTCGAATTGGCCGGTCGCCTCGATCGGCACTCAGGAAACAAGGTTTCTCTGGCCTGAAGCCGGACCCCTCTGAGACCAGCCCGCAGAAACGGACGTCATGAATCTGGTTATCGTCGAATCGCCGGCGAAGGCAAAAACCATCAACAAATACCTGGGCAGCAACTTCAAGGTGCTGGCCAGCTTCGGCCATGTGCGCGACCTGCCGTCGAAGGACGGTTCGGTGCGCCCGGCCGAGGACTTCGCCATGGACTGGGAGATCGACGCCAATTCCAAGAAGCGGATGAAGGACATCGCCGACGCCGCCAAGGGTGTCGAGATGCTCTACCTGGCGACCGATCCCGACCGCGAGGGCGAGGCCATCTCGTGGCACGTCCAGCAGATCCTGAAAAACACGAAGGGCCTGGCCGCCACGCCGATGAAGCGCGTGGTGTTCAACGAGATCACCAAATCGGCGGTGCTCGAGGCGATGGCCAATCCGCGCGACGTGGACCAGGAGTTGGTCGACGCCTACCTGGCGCGCCGGGCGCTCGACTATCTGGTCGGCTTCACCCTGTCGCCGGTGCTGTGGCGCAAGCTGCCGGGCGCACGCTCGGCCGGCCGGGTCCAGTCGGTGGCGCTGCGGCTGATCTGCGACCGCGAGCTGGAGATCGAGGCGTTCCGGGCGCGCGAGTACTGGACCGTCGACGTCGACCTGAAGACGCCGTCAGGCGAGCCGTTCGCCGCGTCGCTGACCGAGCTGAACGGCAGGAAGCTGGACAAATTCGACCTGGCCGATGAAGCCGCGGCCAAGGCCGCCGTCGCCGCCATCGAGGCGCGCGACTACAAGGTGTCGACGGTCGAGAGCAAGCCGGCGCGGCGCAATCCGGCGCCGCCCTTCACCACCTCGACCCTGCAGCAGGAAGCGGCGCGCAAGCTGGGCTTCTCGGCGTCGCGCACCATGCGCATCGCCCAGAAGCTCTATGAGGGCATGGACATCGGCGGCGAGACCGTCGGCCTGATCACCTATATGCGGACCGACGGCGTGCAGCTCGCCGGCGAAGCCATCGCCGGCGCCCGGTCGCTGATCGCCAGGGACTATGGCGACCGCTACGTGCCGCCGCAGCCGCGCATCTACAAGGCCAAGGCGAAGAACGCGCAGGAAGCCCACGAGGCGATCCGCCCGACCGACCTGCACCGGCGTCCGGCGCAGGTGGCGCGCGCGCTCACCGACGAGCAGCTCAAGCTCTACGAGCTGATCTGGAAGCGCACCGTGGCGAGCCAGATGGAAAGCGCCCAGTTCGAGCGCACCGTGGCCGATATCAAGGCGCCGGACGGCCAGGTGGTGCTGCGCGCGCGCGGCTCGGTGGTGACGTTCCCCGGCTTCCTGACGCTCTACCAGGAAGGCCTCGACGACAGCGACGATCCGGATGCCGACACCCGCCTGCCCGCGCTGGTGAGCGGCGATGCCGTCAGCCGCCAGAAGGTGAAGCCCGAGCAGCATTTCACCGAACCGCCGCCGCGCTATACCGAGGCGAGCCTGGTGCGCAAGATGGAGGAGCTCGGCATCGGCCGGCCGTCCACCTACGCGTCGATCCTCGACGTGCTGCGCGACCGGTCCTATGTGAAGATGGACCGCAACCGGTTCGTGCCCGAGGACAAGGGACGGCTGGTGACAGCGTTCCTGGAGAGCTTCTTCCGCCGCTATGTGGAGTACGACTTCACGGCGCAGATGGAGGAGAAGCTGGACGAAATCTCGGCCGGCAATATCGACTGGAAGGCCGTGCTGCGCGAGTTCTGGGGCGACTTCAGCAACGCCATCGCCGGCACCGCGGACCTGCGCGTCGCCCAGGTGCTCGAGGCGATCAACGAAATCCTCGGCCCGCACATCTTCCCGGTGCCGGAAGACGGCGGCGATCCCCGCGCCTGCCCGACCTGCGGCACCGGCCGGCTGAGCCTGAAGCTGGGCAAGTTCGGTGCGTTCATCGGCTGCTCGAATTATCCGGACTGCAAGTTCACCCGCCAGCTCGGCACCAATGGCGAGGGCGCCAACGGCGACACCAACGGCCACAAGGTGCTGGGCGAGGCCGACGGCGACGAGATCAGCCTGCGCGGCGGCCGGTTCGGCCAGTACCTGCAGCGGGGCGAGGCCAAGGACGGCGCCAAGCCGCCGCGGGTGTCGATTCCCAAGGACATTCCGGTCGACAGCATCGACCTGGACAAGGCGGTGGCGCTGCTGGCGCTGCCCCGCGAGGTGGGCATGCATCCGGAATCGGGCAAGCCGATCCTGGCCGGCATCGGCCGCTACGGGCCATACGTCAACCATGACAAGAAATATGTGAACCTGCCGTCGAGCGACGAGGTGTTCAGCATCGGCATCAACCGCGCCGTCGACATGCTGGCCGCCGAGCGTCCCGGCCGCCAGGCCAGCTCCAGCGTGATCAAGGCGCTGGGCGACCATCCGGCCGACGGCAAGCCGGTCAACGTGATGAAGGGCCGCTTCGGGCCTTACGTGACCCATAACAAGGTCAATGCGACATTGCCGCGCAGCGCCGATCCGGAAGCATTCACCATGGCCGACGCGGTCCCGCTGCTCGAAGCCAAGGCCGGCCAGCCGAAAAAGGGCAAGGTCAAGGCCGCGCCCAGGGCCGCCGCCGCGCCGAAGAAGGCGGCGGCCAAGAAGAAGCCCGCCGCCAAAAAGGCTGCCAAGCCGGCGGCGAAAGCGAAGTAAGGCCGGTGGTGAAGGACAGTTCCAAACCGGCGCCCTTCCCGACCAAGGCAGACATCATCCGCTTCGTCGAGGAGAACCCGGGCCTCGTCGGCAAGAACGAGATCGCCCGCGCCTTCCATGTGCGCGGCGACAACCGGGCGTTGCTGAAGGACCTGCTGCGCGACATGGCGCAGGAAGGACTGCTGGAACGGGGCCACCGCCGCTCGCTGAAGCCGGTGGCGGCGTTGCCCAACGTCACCGTCGTCGAGATCACCGGCCAGGACGTGGATGGCGAATTGCTGGCCAAACCGGTCAAGTGGACCGACAAGAACAGCGATCCGCCGCGCATCCTGGTGGCGCCCGGCAAGCATGCGACCGGCAATCTGGGCGCGGGCGACCGCGTGCTGGCACGTCTGGAGCGCCTGCACGACGGCTACCAGGCGACCATCCTAAAGAAGCTGGAAGCGACCCGCGACCGCATGCTGGGCGTCTACCGCCGCAAGGACGCGCGCGTGGTTCCCACCGACAAGCGCGAGCGCAGCGAGTTGATCGTCGAGCAGGAAGACAGCGGCGGCGCCCAGGACGGCGAGCTGGTGCTGGTCGAAATTCGGGGATCGAAGAGCAACAGGCTGGGCCTGAAACACGCTCGCGTCATCGAGCGGCTGGGCGACCTGAACGCACCGCGCAGCACCAGCCTGATCGCCATCCACGCCCACGGCATTCCGACCGAATTCCCCCGCGACACCGTCGACGAGGCGAACGCCGCCAAACCGGTCGGACTGGATGGCCGCACCGACCTGCGCGCCGTGCCGCTGGTCACCATCGACCCGGCCGACGCCCGCGACCATGACGACGCGGTCTGGGCCGAACCGGACCCCGACCCGAAGAACCCCGGCGGCTGGCACGTCATCGTCGCCATCGCCGATGTGGCCCATTACGTGACGCACGGCGGCGCGCTCGACCGCGAGGCCTACCGGCGCGGCAATTCTGTCTACTTCCCCGACCGCGTGGTACCCATGCTGCCGCACGAGCTGTCGTCGGACCTGTGCTCGTTGCTGCCGGGCGTCGACCGGGCCTGCCTCGCCGTCTCCATGTGGTTCGACGCCGACGGCAACAAGCTGGCGCACCAATTCGTACGCGGCCTGATGCGCTCGGCGGGCAACATGAGCTACGAGCGGGTGCAGGCGGCCTATGACGGCCATCCGGACGACGAGACCGGCCCGCTGCTGGAGCCGGTGATCAAGCCGCTCTACGCGGCCTACTACGCGCGGGTGAAGGAGCGCACCAGGCGCGGCCCGCTCGACCTGGACCTGCCCGAGCGCAAGGTGGAGCTGGACGAGCTGGGCGCCGTCAAGCGCATCGCCCTGCGCGAACGCTTCGACGCGCACAGGCTGATCGAGGAGTTCATGATCGCGGCCAACGTCGCGGCCGCCGAGGAGCTGGAGAAACACCGGACGCCGTGCATGTACCGCGTCCACGAGCCGCCGTCCGAGGAAAAACTGGCATCACTGCGCGAGTTCCTCGAGACACTGGACCTGAAACTGCCCAAGGGGCAGAAGCTGGGTCCGCACCACTTCAACCGGGTGCTGCAGAAGTCGCATGAGACCGCCCAGTCGCACATCGTCAGCACCGTGGTGCTGCGCAGCCAGAGCCAAGCCAATTACGGCCCGGACAACCAGGGTCATTTCGGGCTGGCGCTGCAGCGCTACGCCCATTTCACCTCGCCGATCCGGCGCTATTCCGACCTGCTGGTCCATCGCGGGCTGATCCGAGCCCTGCGTTTCGGGCAGGACGGCCTTCGCGACGACGCAGGCGGCAACTTCCAGGAGATCGGCGAGCACATCTCGATGACCGAGCGGCGCGCCATGGTCGCCGAGCGCGATGCCAACGACCGCTACATGGCCCAGTTCATGTCGGACAAGGTCGGCAGCCAGTTCCAGGGGCGGATTTCCGGGGTTTCCCGCTTCGGCCTGTTCATTGCGCTAAGCGATACCGGCGCCGAAGGGCTGGCGCCGATCAGCTCGCTGGGCTGGGAGTTCTTCACCCACGACGAAAAGGCGCACGCCCTTGTCGGGCGCGAGACGGGACACATCTTCAGGCTGGGCGACCCGGTGGACGTGCGCCTGGCCGAGGCCGCGCCAATAACCGGTGGCCTTCGTTTTGAAGTCATCTATGATGCCGGCCCACGCCGCTCCCGCGGAATGCCTCGGAAATCAGGCGGTCCGCCCCGGCGCCGACGGTGAGGAAAAAATGACGGCCAGTACCGACGAAACCACCCTGAAGTTCGGCGGCGAGGCCGAGCGCCTCACCGGGGAAAGCCTGAAGCGCGGCTGGCTGGGCAAGTGCCCACGCTGCGGCAAGGGGCACATCTTTCGGGCTTACCTGAAGGTGCGCGACGATTGCGAGGTCTGCGGGCTGGCGCTGTCGCACCACCGGGCCGACGACGCGCCGCCCTACTTCACCATCCTGATCGTCGGCCACGTCATCGTGCCGCTGATGATCGTGTATGACCGCATGACCATGCCGCCGCTGTGGCACCAGATGCTGTTCGCGGTGTTCGGCACGCTCGCCGCCTGCCTGATCCTGCTGCCGCGGATCAAGGGCGCGCTGGTGGCGTTCCAGTGGGCCAAGCAGATGCACGGCTTCGGCAACGAGCCCAAGGTTCTCGGCGACAGCTAGTTCATTCATGCCCAGCCGCTCGTCCATTCGAACGCTGGCGGCCATTCTGGGCATGGTTTCGGTCGTTGGACTGGTGTTCGGCCTGACCGGGCCGCTGCTGAACCTGCTGCTCGAACGCCAGGGGCTTAGCGGGCGCACGATCGGCCTGAACGGGGCGATGACGGCGCTTGGCGCACTGGTGTTCACGCCTTTCATTCCCATACTGGCCGTGCGGATCGGGGCGTTCCGCATCCTGTTCGCCACGTTGGTGGCCACTGCGCTCCTGCTGCTCAGCTACAAGATTTTCGATGACTACAGGATATGGTTCGCGCTGCGTTTCATGATGGGCGTGGCCGTCGTCGTGCCGTTCCTGATCAGCGAGATCTGGATCAACCAGATCGCCACGCCGCAAAACCGGGGACGGCTGCTGGCGCTGTACGGCGCGTCCATCTCGGCCGGCTTCGGTGCGGGTCCCCTGATGCTGCAGCTCACCGGCGTCGGAGGCTGGCCGCCATTCCTGGCCAGCGCGGCCCTGGTGCTGGCGGCCATGGCGATAATCACCCTGGCTCGCAATGAGAGGCCCTATCTGGACACGCACGGGCACAGGTCGCCCTGGCCCTATGTCAGGCAGAGTCCGCTCGCCATCCTGGCCGGGCTGATGTACGGCGCCATCGAGACCGGCATATTCGGGCTGCTGCCGGTCTACGGCGTTCGCTCCGGCTTCTCCGAAACCACGGCCGCGGCCCAACTCACGGTGATCGCCGCGGGCAACATCCTGCTGCAGTATCCGGTGGGCTGGCTGGCCGACAGGACGGAGCCGCGGCGGGTCTTGGCGCTGTGCGCGGTGGTTGGCCTGCTGGGCGCCGCGCTGCTGCCGGGATTGAAGGATTCAGTGCTGATGTGGCCGCTGCTATTCGTGTGGGGCGGCACCATTACCGGCATGTACACGGTGGCGCTGACCATGCTGGGGCAGAAATATACCGGCCTGGCCCTCGCCTCGGCCAACGGCGCGCTGATCATGGCCTACAACGCGGGCGCCATGGGCGGAACGCCGGTGCTCGGACAGGCCATGGATCTGATCGATCCCAACGGCATGGTCTATGGCCTGGCGGGCTTCTTCCTGATCTTCGTGATCGCCAACCTGGTGCTGCAGCGGGAGCGGCCGGGCCCGGCGGCCTGACCTAGCGGCCCACCGAAACCGGCGCGCCGTAGCTGAGTTCGCCGTCCGGATAGGTCACGGTCAGCCGGCCGCCGGCGCCGTCGATGATCACGTCGTCGCGCGACAGGTCCATGCGCTTCAGCGCCAGGTTGCCGATACGGATGCTCACGAACGGGACGGCGTCACTGAAGTTCTGGCGCAGCCACTGGGTCGCGGTCTGGCCGATCCGCCGGGTCACGCCATGGGCGCGCTGCAGGTCCCGCGCCGACGCCGCCAGCGTCACCCGGCGCCCCGCGGAGAGCGCGTTCCAGTCGCCCTTGACGAACCGCGCCGGCACCGTGACCTCGTTCGGCAGCTCCCGCGCCCAGATCCGCAGCTGCGGCTGGCCGTTGCGCGCCCTGGCCAGGGTAAAGCCCCGCGGCTCCTGTCCCGGCGCGAAGCTGTCATCGCGGGTTTGCGGCGCGTTGCCGATGCGCTGGCTCGCCAGGAAGCCGCTGCCGTTGGCCGACAGCGTGTATTGCACCCGGGCGCGAGTCACCGCGAAACGCAGCGGCGTCGCGTCGCTGACATAGGTTTCGGTGAGGCCGCGGACGGCGATATGGACGTCGATACCCGCCTCCTGCGCCACGGCGGGAACAGCCGTCATCGCCATGGCGGCAAGCGCCAGCACGCGGAGCACCGTCTGCGATCGGAACTGTTTCAGGGCGCGGCTTTCAGCTCGGAACTGTAGGTGGCGGTCACCGCCGGATAGCTGATGGTGAAGCCCATCTTGTTGCCCTGGATGATGACCTGGTCGCCGCCTTCCGTTCGGTTGGTACGGAGTTCCAGCTTTTCGAGGCCGGCCGGCGGGACATTGGTCAATTGCTCCCTGACTTCCTTGTTGAGCGCGCCGCCGATCTGGTTGAGGACAAACGGCAGAATCCCGAGTCCTTCCGCCGGCGCGATGATAGTGACCGTCTTGCCTTCCACCAGCATGTTCCAGTCGCTTCTGATGAACTTACCCTGCACGCCGATGTCGGACTTCTGCCCCGTAATCCGGATGCGCAGTACCGGTTGGCCACCGGCGCCCTTGGTCAGGATGATGCCGCGCGGCTCCTTGCCCGGTGTGATCGCCTGGTCCACGTCCTGCCGGGGCTTGTTGAACTTCTGCGCCCCCAGCACACCGCGGCCGGTGCCCGAGAGCTCGTAGCCGAAGCTGACGTCGCGGATCAGAAACGCCAGCGAGGTCTTCGACGCCGCGTATGATTCGACCAGGTCGTCCATGCGGAACTGGACGTCGATACCGCCGGACGGCGCGGCCTGCGCCAGGGACGGTACGGCCGCGAGGCAGACAAACATGGTGCACACAATGCGCGTGGAGCGTTTCCCCTTCATCACGGCTTCCGGTCATTGTTGGTGATTGACCATAGTTTAGGTGCTTCGTCCCGCTCCTGCCATGCCCTGCTAGCGGATTTCCGAATAATCGCCGCCGCCGAGCGAACTGGGCATCGCGCTGGCCGGCTCGCGGACCGGCGCCTGTGTCGCGAAGCGGCACTCGGCGCGAAAGCACGGGCTTGGCGGCCAGCCTTTCACCAGCACGATCTGGCACAGGCGGCAGCGGACTTTCATTTCTTTCGAACGGGCCCAGGATTTGTACGCAGGCTGCTTCAATGGCCCCTCCATGAATTGGAACATAACAAGAACATTTGTATGCTAGGCGAGTCGCCGCGTCGCGGTCAACAAATTTTCTAGTAGTCTTTGGCGTCTAAAATGGTTGCATAACCACAAGTTTTATTGTAGTCTATGGGCCATGAACGATCTGGCGGAAAGAGTGGCGAAGGCCCGCGAAGCCCGCGGCTGGAGTCAGGCCGAGCTGGCGCGGCGGGTCAGCGCGCGCCGCCGTGCCCGAGGCAAGGGCACGGTCAGGCAGCAGTCGGTCAACCAGCTCGAGCAAGGCGGTGTCGATGCGCCGCGTTACCTGCTGGAGCTGGCCGAGGCGCTGGAGGTTGACGTGGCATGGCTGTCGGGACAGGGCGGCGCGCCGGCCGCTATCGCAAGGGCGCAGGCCGGCATCGTCCGCGTACCCCTGGTGAGCTGGGTGGAAGCCGGCGGCCTGGCCGACGCGCTGGAGCCCTACATGCCGGGCGACGCGGCCGAGTGGCTGCCGGTGGTCCACCAGCATGACAATCTGATCGCGCTGAGGGTGAAGGGCCAGAGCATGGACCGGGTGGCGCCGGAAGGCACCATCGTCATCGTCGACCTGGGCGACCGCGCCCTCGTCGATGGCAGGCACTATGTGTTCCGCCACGAAGGCCGCGCCACCTTCAAGACCTGGCGCAAGGGTCCGCCGGAGCGGCTGGAGCCGCAGAGCAGCGATCCTGACTATCAGCCAATCGTTCCGGTCGATGGCGTCGAGGTGGTCGGCCGGGTTATCCGCAAGACCGAAGAAATCTAGCCGCGGCCTCCCCGCTTCCGCTAACGTGCCACGGGAGTTCAGCCAGAAAGGGGAGACAACCATGGCCGATCATCTGCTGGTGGCGATCAGCAACGCCCAGCCGGGACGCGACGCCGAGTACAACACCTGGTACGAAACCATCCACATGCAGGAAGTGCTCGCCCTGCCCGGCTTCGTCTCGGCCCAGCGCTTCGCGCCGGCGCAACTGTCGGCGGACGGGCCGAACCGCTACATGGCGGTCTACGAGATCGAAGGCGACGCCGACGCGGCCATGGGCGGCCTGATGAGCGCGGTACGCGGCGGCAAGCTGAACATGACCGACTCCATCGATGGCAAGACCGTGGCCATGGTGGTCTACAAGGCGACGACGCCGAAGATTACCGAGCGGTAAATAAGCACACATAACGGTGGACGGGGCCTGATGGCCCTGCCTAAGCTTGGTCTCACGCTTATCCGGGGAGAAAAGCGGGATGCCCTGGTATTACGGATGGAACGTGGTCGGCGTTGGAATGACCTTCCAGGCGATCACGTTCGGCCTCACCGTGTATGTGTATGGCTTCTGGGTAAAGCCGCTTTCCGACGAGTTCGGTGCAAGCCGGTTCGACATCATGCTGGGCCTGACGCTGCTCAACGTCGTGATGGGCCTCGTCGCGCCGTTCGCCGGCCGCGCCATGGACATCAAACCCATCCGCCTGCTGATCATCGGCGGTGCGGTCGCCATGGCGGCCGGCTTCGCCGTCGCAGGCAGCGCGCCCGCGCTGTGGGTGTTCGTGGCCGCCTACGCACTGCTGGTTTCCCTGGGTGTGCTGATGGCCGGTCCGCTGGCGTCATCGACCCTGGCCGCAAAATGGTTCCGCGCCCGGCGCGGGCTTGCCATCGGCTGGTCATCGGTCGGCACGTCCATTGGCGGGCTTGCCATGCCGGCGGCGGTGACATGGCTGATTGCGAGCGAGGGCTGGCGGCACGCGCATTACACCATGGCGCTGATCGTCCTCGTGGGCATCATCCCGCTGGTCTGGCTGGTGGTGGCGAACGGCCCCGAGGACAAGGGCATCGCGCCGGAGCCGGAATCGACCAAGCCCCATCTCATCGCGCAGGCCGCGATGGCGAAGAACTGGACCACCCGCGGCATCCTGAGCGACCGCAGCTTCTGGGCCGCTGCCATCGCCTTCGGCTTTCTCACCATGGTGTTCGGCGGCGTGCAGGCGCATCTGGTGCCCTATGTGCAGGACCGCGCCATCGTTGGCGAGAACCCGGCGATCCTGATGTCGATCCTGGCGTTCGCGGGCATCGTCGGCAAGATTCTGTTCGGCGCGGCGACCGACCGGTTCAGCCACCGGCTGCTGTTCTACGTGACCTCGACGATCCTGGCGGCGGCGCTGGTGCTGCTGCGACTGAGCCCCGGATTCGAGGTGCTGATGGTGGCCAGCGGGCTGCTGGGGCTGGCGACGGGCGGCTTCCTGCCGCTGATCGGCGCCGTCGTCGCCGGGCGTTTCGGGCATCTGGCCTTCGGCCGTGTCATGGGTCTGCTCGGGCCGTTCACCATGCCGGTCGCCGTTCTAGGGCCGCCGCTCGCGGGCTATATCTTCGATGTGACAGGCAGCTATGTGCGCGCGTTCGAGGTGTTCCTGGGCATGATCGTGATCGCCGGCATCGCGGTGGCCTTCCTGCGAGAGGAAGACAAGCGTCCCAAGCCAGCGATCGTGCCCGCCCAGTGAGTTCCAAGGATGCGGGAGTCGCCATGCGCTGGTATCACGGTTGGAACGTCCTGGCGGTCACCGTGCTTTTCCAGGGCATCCTGCTGGGCTCGACCGCCTCGTCGTTCACCCTGCTGATCACCGAGTGGTCGCGCGAGTTCAATGCCGGCATCGGCGATCTGCAGGTTGCCATCCTGATCTTCACCGCCGTCCAGTGCCTGCTGGCGCCGATCCCCGGCACGTTCATCGACCGCACATCGATCCGCGCCATGATCATCACCGGCACGGTCCTGGCCGCCTCGGGCATGGTGGTGCTGTCCATGGTCACCGCCGTGTGGCAGATCCTGGCGGTCTACGGCACGCTGATCTCGACGGGCGTCCTGCTCGCCGGCCTGCTGCCCGCGCAGACGCTGGCGGTGAAATGGTTTCGCGGACGGCGGGGACTGGCCATCGGCCTGTCGACCGCAGGCGCCTCCATCGGCGGCATCGTGATGCCGATCGTCGTCACCCAGCTTTTTCTCGCCGTCGGCTGGCGTGACGCGCACCTCATCCTCGCGGCCGCGGCCATCTTGCTGATCGTGCCGGCGGTCTGGTTCGTCGTGCGCAATTCGCCCGAGGAGATGGGGATAGAACCCGAACCCGAAAGCGAGATCAGCGCGGCTCGGACCGCCGCCCGCGTGTTTCCGAAATGGACGGTCGTCCAGATTCTTCGCGAACGCACCTTCTGGGTCATGGTCGCGTCGCTGGTGCCCATGGCGATGGCGCTGGCGGCCGTGGCGCAGAATATCGGCCCGCTGGCGCGGCAGGTCGGCGTGAGCCCGATGAACGCGGCCTTCCTCGTCTCGCTGTTCTCGGGCTGTGCGCTGCTGAGCAAGATCCTGGTTGGAATGACCGCGGACCGGGTCGATCTGCGGGTGCTGTTCTGGGTGACCAACTCGTCGCTGACTCTGGGCCTGCTGTTGTTCGCCATGCAGCCGGTCTATCCGCTGATGCTGCTGGCGGCTGTCATGCTCGGCCTGGGCGGCGGGGCGTTCCTGCCGCTGCTGGCGTCACTGATCAGCACCCGGTTCGGACCGCAGTCCTTCGGCCGGGTGATGAGCATGTTCGGACCGGCCACCATCATCACCGGCACCGGCCCCTGGATCGCTGGGCGTATCCGCGACAGCACCGGCGACTTCTCGCTGGCGCTCAACGTCTTCCTGGTGATCCTGATCCCGGCCATGCTTGCCATGTTGCTGCTCAAGCCCCTCGCGGCGGCGCAGCCGCCGCCCAAGCTGGCGCCCGGAGAATAGCTGCGGCAATTCGGTGGCGATTTCGCGGCAAATACTACGGAAGCGGCTAGGTTGCCGCGGCGCCGAGTGATCGGCGAGAGTGGACCTTGGCTGATGCGCAGAAGCGAGAAATCCCGTCGGGACGACCGGCTTCAACAGAATGCCTTTTTTCGGCATGACGCGTATCGAGGGGCGCACCGCGAGGTGCGCCCCTTTTACTTCGTCCCTACGCGACCGGTCCCTAGTGCGTAGCGTCGTGCGCTGCGTCACCGGCCTTCTCGGCGGCGTCTCCCGCCCTTTCGGCGGCCTCGCCGGCTTCGGCGGCGGCATCATCGGCTGCTTCTCCCGCGCCATCGGCCGCGTCCTCGGCGGCATCCTGCGCCTTCTCGCCGGCCTGCTCGGCGGCATCGCCGGCCTGCTCGGCGGCGTTGTTGGTGGCGTCACGGGCGCCTTCGGTGGCGTTGTCGATCTTTTCGCCCGCCGCTTCCGCCGGACCCTCCTTATCGCAGCCAGCCAGCGCCATGCCTCCCAGAAGTGCCGCCGCGGCAATCCATGTCGTGATCTTCATCATTCACTCCGTTACTGATTCGGGCAGCCGCCCATAGGACCGACCTGAACGGGAGAACACCATGTCCAGCCCTGACAACAGTCAGATCAGGTTCATCAAACGCCCGGAAGGGCCCGTTGGTGCCGACAGCTTCGAAATAATCAGCGGTCCGGTGCCGGAGCCGGCTACCGGACAGGTGGTGATCCGCAACCGCTACCTGTCCCTCGACCCCTACATGCGCAGCGCGCTCAACAATGTCGAGAACCTGGGCCGGCCCATCGAGGGCCGCGTGGTGGGCCAGATCATCGCGTCGCGCCATCCGGACTTCCGCGAGGGTGACTGGGTGTTCGCCATGGGGCGCTGGGAGCAGGTATCGCTGGTCGACGGGGCTGCCGCCCGGCACGTGAACACGAACATCGCGCCCGCCTCCGCCTATCTGGGCGTGCTGGGATTCACCGGCCTCACCGCCTGGTCGGGCCTGAAGCACTACGGCGCCCTGCGCGCGGGGGAGACCTTGTTCGTCTCCGCCGCCTCGGGCGCGGTCGGCTCCGTCGCCGGTCAGATCGGCAAGATCAGGGGATTGAGGGTCGCCGGTTGCGCCGGCACGGACGACAAGGTGGCCTGGCTGCTCGACGAGCTGGGCTTCGACGCCGCCTTCAACCACCGCACCGCGCCGGACCTGGCGCAGGCCGTGGCGCGCGCCTGCCCCGAGGGCATCGATGTCGACTACGAGAACGTGGGCGGCATGGTGTTCGACGCCGTGTTCGGCACCATGCGGTATGGCGGCCGCATCGTGGTCTGCGGCGCCATCTCGCAATATGAGCGCGAGCCGCGCCCATGCGTTCCCAACATCGGCGACTTCATCACCAAGCGGCTGACAATGCGGGGCTTCTCGGTCCGCGACCACGCGGCCGAGATCTACGAATACATCGAGGAAGCGGCAGGCTGGCTGCGCGACGGCAAGTTGAAGTACCGGGAGACTGTCGTCGCCGGCATCGAGAGCGCGCCCGCCGCCTTCGCGAGACTGTTCAGCGGCGAGAACTTCGGCAAGCTGGTGGTCGACGTCGGCTGAAAGGCTGGATCCCCACCTCTGCCACCGACCAGACACAAAAAAAGAGCCGCCTGGATTGCTCCAGGCGGCTCTTCGCGCGTGCACAGGGGAGAGCCGCGCTCAATGTCTGTCAGACGTAGGAATGTTCCACCGAGATGCGCATGGAAGCAATAGAGAAATTCATCGGCGATGCTTTTCTCTGCTGCCGCTCGGTTCCGCGACCGATTTTTGCCGCACACCAGAGACGATCAGTTGCGGAAAGTGCCCGGCGTACCGTGCTCGAAAATCTCGCGCACCCTGTCGACCAGATATGCGCGAACGCGCTCCGACCGGACCATGGCGCCCCGATGGGTCAATTCCTGCAGCGCCAGGCCCTCCAGAACCACGTGCGCCAGCCCGCAAGCCAGTTCCAGGTCACTCTGGCGGCCCTCCCACTCGGGAAAAGCTTCGAGCGCTGTGGCGACCCACGCGTCCCAGAACGACTGCTGCGCCTGCTGCATCAGCGACGCCAGGTCGGTGTCGGTGCGCGAGGCCACGGAGATTTCGAAGTAGGCGATGCTGACGGGCTCGAACATGAACCGCCAGAGTCCTTCGACCCGCGCCGTGAAACCATCGCCTTCAGCGCCGCGCGCCGTTTCCCTCGCGGTGCGTCGCAAGGCTCCGAGTCGCAGTTCCTGAATATGCGCGAGTGTTGCCCGCAACACATCGGTCATGGTCTCGAAATGATACTGCATGGCCCCGCGCGACAGGCCGGCAGTCTTGGCGATCATCGTCATGGTCGTCTGGGTGTAACCGATCTCGCTCAGGCAGACGATCGCCGCGTCGAGGATCAGACGCCGGGTCTGGTCGCTCTTTTCCGCCTGCCGGGTCCCCGCGCGGGACCGGACGCGGCCTGTTGTCATCGCGGTATGCACCTTGCCTCCATCATTCCTGCGCCCCGACCGCTTCAAGCGGACCATCACGCATGACTTTAGATATACCCGATCCTCCGCCGCTTGTATCGTCTAAAAATTCAGCAGCGGTGACTTTTGCCCCGAGCATGAACGCACTTGCCGCATGGCGCAACAATTACCGGCGACCGCCCAGCCGGCGGCCCGCCAGGCTCATCCGGCGTCGAACGACCTGTCGATGCGCTCGAAGCGCCGCCGGACGAATTCCCGGCTCTCGTCATGGGTAATGATATAGAGCTCCTGCTTGCGGATGGCGCGCAGAACGCGCTCCGCCACTTCCGGTGTCTCCAGCGTCCGGCCCTGCAGGGAACTCTGCTCCTCCTGGTTGCGGCGCCGGACCATGCTCGAGCCGCCCAGTTCCGCCGGCCGGTTGCGGGCGCTGTCGCCGATGTTCGTCTTGACCAGCATGGGGCACAGGACCGACGCGCTGAGCTTCGTGCCCCGCAGGTCCCGGTACAGGCATTCCGACAGCGCGACCACGCCGTACTTGGTCACGCAATAGACCCCCAGTCCGCTGTTGGGAACCAGCCCGGCGAAGGATGCGGTGCTGACCACGTGGCCCTCGTCGCCCTGTTCCAGCATGCGCGGCACGAACGCCTCGATGCCGTGGATCACGCCCCAGAGATTGACGTTGATCGACCATTCCCAGTCCTCGTGCTTCATCTCCTGCACGGGTCCGTAGACGGCCACGCCCGCGTTGTTGAACAGCACGTTGACGCCGCCGAACTCGTTCCAGGCCGCGTCGGCCAGCGCCTTGACCTGGTCCCGCTTGCTGACGTCGGTCCGGACGCCGATGGCGGGCGTCCCCTGCGAGGTGAACTCGGCCACGGCCTTGTCGAGCGAGTCCTGCTCGATGTCGGCGAGCACCAGCTTCATACCCTCCCTGGCGAGACGGCGCGCCGTGGCGAGGCCGATGCCGCTCGCGCCGCCAGTGATGACCGCCACGCGGCCGTTGACCTGCTCCATGCTTTCCTCCCGGTTCGATCCCGCGCCATAATGCCACGGCAGCGTCCCATGCCAATGGCGGGAACTGCATCAGCGGCGATTTTCAGGCGCGCATCTGAAGCGAATGTCTGACGGGCCGCCTGCGCCGGCCGTTCGGATTAGCCGGCGACACCCGGCGGCCGCCATCTCTATAGTATGACGAGCAACACCTTGGAGGGGGCTTCATGGACGCCTATGTCTATCCCGGCATCGTCAGCAGCCTGGCGCTGCTCGTCTGCTATTACACCCTGCTGCGGTCGGGAGTAGCCCGGCGCCGCTTCAAAATCGAGCCGCCCGCGCACAGCGGACCCGAAGAATATGAACGCTACGTCCGGGCCCATCAGAACACGGTGGAGCACCTGGTGCTGTTTCTGCCTGGCCTGTGGCTCTTCTCCTACGCCGTTGATCCGGTATGGGGAGCCGCCATCGGTGCGACCTGGCTGCCCGCCCGCCTGTTCTACGCCCACGGCTATTACCGGTCGGCCCCCGCGCGCCGGCCCGGCCTGCTGGCCAGCATGCCGGCGGTCTATATCCTCGTGCTGGGCTCTCTCGTCGGCTTCGTGATCAAACTCTTCCCGGGTTGAAGCCCCGATCACCATGAGCACCGTGCCCGTTGTCCGGATATTGCGGACCTATTACGGACCCAGCCTGTACTCGCTGCATCCGGTGATCCTGTGGACGCTCGATGTTGAACCAGGCATGGCGCCCGTCCTGGCCGACGCAGCTTCGGCCGCGTTCCAGGCCAGCTATCCTGAGGCCAATCCGCCACTTGCGGCCGCGGATGCCGACCCGATTCTCAGGGCGATCGGGCTCATGGCGGCCTGGGCGAAGGAACTGCAGAACTCCGCCAACGGCCTGATCGACGAGGCGGGAGCAACCGTGATCGCGGTCGGCCGGGTCGTCGGCTGGTGCGGATTTCACGACGAACGGGTCGGGCGGCTCGCGCTCGATATCGCCGCCGCATCCATCGCCAGCGCCGCGGGAATAAAAATCGCCGACGCCGACCTTGCCACGGCCCGGCGGCACTTCGACACCGAGTCCGCCTCCCGCCATCCCGGTCGCTACAGCCGGCCACTTGCCGTCGGCGCCCGCGCTCATGGTATTCCCTACGAGCCTTCCCTCTTCTACTCAATTTACTGGCACTATGGCTGGGGCCGCGCCGGCCGCCTCCATCTCGAATGCACGAGCAACGGGGACGGCCTTATCGGTCAGCAGATCGCCAGGAACAAACGGGTAACCCGGGAGTTCCTGCGCAGCCTTGGTTTTCCAACGGCCGCGCATATACCTGTCGTTTCGGCCGACGACGCGGTGGCGGCCGCCGCAAAGATGAACGGACCGGTCGTCGTGAAACCCGCGAACCGCGGCAAGGGTCGCGGCGTCGCGGTCGGCATCGAAAGCGAGGAAGAAATCCGCGCCGCTTTCGCCGGCGCGAGGGAATGGAGCAGCGACCCGATCCTCGTCGAGCGGTTCGTGCCCGGAAGCGACCACCGCCTGCTGGTGATCGGCGGCAAGCTGGTCGCGGCCGCCCGGCGTGAACCGGCGACCGTCACGGGCGACGGCCAGAAAACAGTCCGGCAACTGATCGCCGAGTTCAGCGAGCGCCGTGCCGCCGATCCGGTTATCGCCATGTATGGTTCCGATATCCCGGTCGACGCGACGCTGGACGAGGAACTGCGCCGGCAGGGCGCCGACCTCGAGTCGATCCCCGCGTCGGGCGTCAGTCTGCGGCTTCGCGGCAATGCCAATGTGAGCACAGGCGGCACGCCGACCGACGTCATGCCCGCCGTGCACCCCGATGTCCGGGCCATGGCGGAAGCCATATCACGCAACGCCCAGGTCTATGCGCTGGGCATCGACTACATCACCACGGACATTACCAGGTCATGGGCCGAGACGGGCGGCGCGATCATCGAGATCAATCTGGCGCCGGGCCTCGACGTCCACATCATCAGCGGTCTTGGCGAGGCTGAGATCGGCATGGCCGTCCTCGGCGATGGCATCGGAAGGATACCGGTCGCGGTCGTCATCGCGCCATTGGCGGAACAAGCCGCGCTGCTCGCGCGGGTCCGCGCTGCGCTCGATCCCTCGCCGGGTTGGCGGTGCGGCCTGCTGGGTAATGGGGAAATGACGGTCGGCGCGACCAGGCTCGTGCCCGCGGGCAGGTCGAGCCATATCCATGTGCGGCAGCTCCTGCAGAACCGCGACTGCGATGCCGCGCTGCTCTGCGTAACCCCCAACAGCGTCGCGGCGCTCGGCTTTCCGGTCGACCGCTGCCTGTTGACGGTCCTGGGGGAAGACCTGCCGGCCCCCGGCCTCATGCGCGCGCTGGCCGCCCGTTGCTCCGAGCGCGTTGTCACCGTCTCCACGGCCATGGGCTGGCCCGGCCAGGGAACCATCGACGCGCTGATGTCGGTACTGGGCCCCTCGGATCCCGTCGGCGAATAGGGGCTCACCGCAGTCAAGACAAATTATGGCCCAATTAGTACAATTTTTAGACAAAAAGATACATTTGCCTTAATTGTAGCCTGAGTATAGCCCTAACCTTGACGAAGTCCGACAAGAGGCCAGCTTAGAATGCTTGAGGGCGCAAACCTAGGCGGTATCAACGCCGTCGGCGCAATCGTTTGGGGCGCCACTGCTTGCGTATCCCTCTACGTGCTGATCACCATCCGCAGTATGCGGATTCTGTTCGGCACAGCGTCGCTGCTGTTGATTGCTCTGGCCGCCTGTCTGCAGGCTGGATTCATCGACCTAACGGGCCTCGACATTGCGTCGCTCGGCGGCAGCCAACTGCTGCTGACGCTCAGCAGTATCCCCATGCTCCTGTCCGTGCTGCTGGCCGCCCAGTACCGGCAGCAGCGCAGTATCCAGGAAACCGCGCTCGGCAATTCCCTCAGCGGCGTCGCCATCGCCGGCCTGGACGGCAAGCTCCAATACGCCAACGACTCGTTTCTCACGCTGGTGGGCGCGAACGGGCTCAAGGATGTGCTGGGCCGTCACGCCCATGAGTTCTTTCTCGACCCCGAAAGAGCCCGGGATATCCTGGAGATCATCCGCGACAAGGGCAGCTGGCGGGGCGAAGTCATCGCCCGAGGCACCGACGGCAGCAGCAAGGAAGTCGACCTTCATGCCTCCTTGACCCACGATTCCGCGGGCCTACCGACCGCCATCATCGGCTCCTTCGCCGACATGAGCCACGGCCGCGAGAAGGAACGGCAGCTGCGCTTCAGCAATTCGCTGCTCACCAATCTGGTCGAGAGCGCACCGATCCTGCTCTGGACGGCCGATGCTGGCGGTGAGATCGGCCTCGTTTGCGGCCGTGGTCTCGATCGTATCAAGCAACTGGCCGATGACGGCGCCGGCGTCGTCAGGCCGGCCCCAGGCACGTCGATCTACGAGCTTTTCCACAATGTGCCGGAGATCAGGCGGCACGTGGCGCGCGCGCTGGTCGGCAAGCCGGCGCGGTTCGAGTGGCAATGCAGCGATTCGGTGGTGTTCGAGGCGCAGATCAGCCCGCGCCACGGCCCCGGCGGCACGATCACCGGCATCGTCGGCGTGGCGCTGGATGTTTCCACCCGCATTGCCGCGGAGCATGCGCTCGAGCGGAACATCAAGCGCCAGGTCGACATCGAGCAGCGGCTCGATCGGGCCCAGCGGCTGGAGGCTGTCGGCCGCCTGACCGGCGGCGTCGCCCATGATTTCAACAATCTGCTGACCACGATCCTCGGCAACATCGACCTCATCGTCGAGCGCGTCGAGAACGACCCACAGCTAAGGCTCTATGCCGAGTCGGCGGCGCGAGCCGCCGAACGCGGCTCCGAACTCACGCAGCGGCTGCTGACCTTCTCGCGCCAGCAGGCGCTCCGTCCACGGCCGACCGATGTCCACGCGCTGCTGGATGACCTGACCGGCATGCTCGCGCGCACCCTGCCGGAAAACATCTCCATCGCGCGGGATTTCGACACCGTGCCCGTGCGTGCCGCTATCGATCCTGGCCAACTCGAGAACGCCATCCTGAATCTTGCGCTCAACGCCCGCGACGCCATGCCGGCAGGCGGCACGCTGACCATTTCCACACGCGCCCACCCGCGTCGTGCAGGATTGCATGCCGGCCTGGCAGACCGCCTGGTCGCCATCGCCGTCAGCGACACCGGAACAGGCATGAGCCAGGAGGTGATGGAGAAAGCGTTCGAGCCGTTCTTTACCACCAAAAAGGGCGAGATGTCGGGCGTTCCCGGCTCCGGCCTGGGGCTAAGCATGGTTTATGGGTTCGCGGCCCAGTCCGGTGGGCATGTCGAGATCGAGAGCATCCCGGGCAAGGGCACCACGGTGACGCTGCTCCTGCCCTTTGCAGAAGACCTTGAGGCACATACCGAGGACAAGATGACCGACTTGCGTGAGATGCAGCAAGGCAGCGACAGGATCATGGTTGTCGAGGATGATCCCGACGTCCGCCAGTTCATCGTCAATGCACTCAAGCGCCTCGGCTATTCGGTGGTGTCCGCCGAGAACGGGCCCGAGGCCATGCAGGTCGCCCGGGAATCGGGCAAGATCGACCTGCTGATTTCCGATGTGGTGCTGCCGGGCGGCATGACCGGTCCCGACGTGGCCGACGGGTTCCTGGAGATTTTCCCGAAGGGCAAGGTACTGTTCACCTCGGGCTATATCGGTGACGATCTGGCGATGCGGTCACGCCTGGAAAGCGACGTGGAGCTGCTCTCTAAGCCGTATACGCTCCAGACGCTGGCCGCCAAGGTGCGAACCGCGCTCGACCCCATGCTTCACTGAAAAGTCCTCCGGCGGTTGCCGAGGGCCGTTCCATCGGGCGCAAGGCCCGGAAGGAGGCCGACTGCGGCTCACGCCGTCTCCTCGAACAGCTCCCGACCGATGAGCATCCGCCGGATTTCGCTTGTACCGGCGCCGATCTCATAGAGCTTGGCGTCGCGTAGCAGCCGGCCGGTCGGATAGTCGTTGATATAGCCGTTGCCGCCGAGCGCCTGGATCGCTTCCAGCGCCATCCACGTCGCCTTCTCGGCGGCGTAGAGAATGCAGCCTGCCGCGTCCTTGCGCGTCGCCTTGCCCCGGTCGCAGGCCTGGGCGACAGCGTACACATAAGCCCGGCACGCGCTCCAGGTGGCGTACATGTCGGCGATCTTCCCCTGCATCAGCTGGAACATGCCGATCGGCTGGCCGAACTGCTCGCGCTGGTGGACGTAGGGCAGCACCGCGTCCATGCACGCCGCCATGATGCCCAGCGGACCGCCCGACAGTACCACGCGCTCATAGTCCAGCCCCGACATCAGCACCCGGGCGCCCCGTCCCTCCTCGCCCAGCACGTTCTCGAACGGCACCTCGCAATCCTCGAAGATCAGCTCGCAGGTGTTCGAGCCGCGCATCCCGAGCTTGTCCAGCTTGGCGCCGCTTGAGAACCCGGCCATGTCCCGCTCGATCAGGAAGGCGGTGATGCCCTTCGGGCCGGCCGCGGGATCGGTCTTGGCATAGACCACCAGCACGCCGGCGTCCGGCCCGTTGGTGATCCACATCTTGGCGCCGTTGAGCACATAGCGGTCATTGCGCTTGTCGGCGCGCAGCCGCATGGACACCACGTCCGAGCCAGAACCCGGTTCGCTCATCGCCAGCGCGCCGACCACGCTGCCGTCGATAAGGCCGGGCAGGAATCGGCGCTTCTGCTCCGGCGTGCCGTTGCGCACGATCTGGTTGATGCACAGGTTGGAATGGGCGCCATAGGACAGGCCTACGCTGGCCGAGGCCCGCGAGATCTCCTCCATGGCGATCACATGCGCCAGATAGCCCAGCCCGGCGCCGCCATCGGCCTCCGGCACGGTGATCCCCAGCACGCCGAGCGCGCCGAGCTTGGCCCAGATATCCGCCGGAAATTCGTTGCGCGCGTCGATGGCGGCGGCCCGTGGCGCCAGCTCCTGTGCGGCGAAGCGCCGGACGCTGTCGCGCAGCATGTCGATGTCTTCGCCATGGCCGAAGTTCAGCGCCGGCAGTTCCATGAGACGGCTCCCGTTTCCCTCTGGGTGAGGCTAGCTCGAAACCGTCCCCGCCGACAGTCAGCCGATGACGTGTCTCAACAACACCAAGATGCCCAAAAGCACGAAGACGACCGCTGCGGCGATCCTGATAGCCTTGAGCGGCAGCCGCGACGCCGCCGCCTCGCCCACCAGCACCACCGGCACATTGGCCAGCATCATGCCCAGCGTCGTGCCGGCGGTAACCCAGATCACACTCTGGTATTTAGCGGCGAGCGCCATGGTGGCCACCTGCGTCTTGTCGCCGATCTCGACGAAGAAGAAGGCCACGAGCGTGACCAGGAACGCGCTGGCGCCGGTGATCCGCCGTCGCTCGTTGTCCTCCAGCGTGTCGGGTTTCAGCGCCCACAGCCCCATGACGATGAACGAGGCGCCCAGCACCCACTGAAAGAAGTCGCCCCGCAACCAATTCGATAAGGCCATACCAACCATCGCCGCGATGGCGTGATTGGCCAGCGTCGCCGCCAGGATCCCCAGGATGATCGGCACCGGCTTGCGAAAGCGCGCCGAGAGCAGCAGGGCGAGAAGCTGGGTCTTGTCGCCGATTTCGGCAATCGCGACGACGCCTGTGGAAACGAGGAGGGATTCCATGACTGTTCCCTGGGCCGGCCGCGCCATGGCAGAAGCCAGGTCTGTCGGCGCATCCCCGCCTGCGATGGAGGCGGCTACGCCCCGGTGGATGCGCGGCACACTACTGCGGCGTCTCGTGCCCGGCAATCGTTCAAAGGGCTCTCATGAGCTTCATTGCCGGGCTTGGACAACCGGAGCGCCTGTCCCGGCTCGAGATACATCGACGACGGGCAGGATCGACAGCGATCAGGCCGAGGTCGCGATCGGCTTCAGCCGGGAAGAATCGGTGACATCATGACCGCGCTTTAGCCTTCAGTACGGAGCGGTCTGGGCCATTGAAGGCCGCCGGGCGAAGGCGTCGTACCACGCCTTCAGGGTGGGCCGGCTCTTGTGCCATGCGTCGTCCGGGAAGCGGAAGTCCAGATAGCCCAGCGCACAGGCGACGGCGATGGTGCCGATATTGACGCCGTCCAGTCCTGCCACGTCCGTCTCCAGCACGTCCAGCACCTGCCGGATCGACCGTTCGTAGGCGGCAATACGTGACGGCGACTGCTGCGGCTGGGGGCGCAACACCTCGCCGCGCCGTGGCACCGCCGCGTCCATGATGCCGTCGCCCAACGCCTGCAGCTTCAGCACTCGCCAGCGCTCCGGCCCCGGCGGCGGAAAGAACCCGCCGCCATGGGTCGCGTCCAGGTATTCGCAGATCACCGGGCTGTCGAACAGCACCTCGCCATTGTCCAGCTCCAGCGCCGGCACGCGGTGAATTGGGTTGATCCTGCCATAGGACGAGTCCGCCGCCGCGGCGTCGGCGAGCACCACCTCGATCGGCACGCCCAGCTCGACGGCAAGCGCGCGGACCTTGCGCACATAGGGCGATGCGGGTGAGGCATGGATTTTCATCGGCGGCTCCTGCGTGCGCTCGACCGCAGAGTGGCCGGTGCCGCCGGCCGTGGCAAGCTTGTCAGTGGAAGAACCGGCCCTTGTCCAGGAACGCTTCCGGCCGTTCCACGCGCTGGTCGGTCAGTAGGGTCAGCCAGCCGTTGATCTCGTCGACTTTCTCGACGATCAAGTGGATGACGCCCTCGGCGCTCTCGATCTTGCCCTCGCAGGCCATCAGTCGCGCGGTCAACGTCGGCCGCCGGTATTTTTCATAGACCCCCGGGAACACCACCAGATTGGCCACGCCGGTTTCGTCTTCCAGGGTGATGAACATCACGTCCTTGGCCGTGCCGGGACGCTGACGCGCCAGCACCACACCCGCCACCACGATTCTGCTGCCATTGCGCGCCGTCAACAGGTCCCGCGTCGGCCGCGCGCCGGCGGCCGTCAGACGCTCCCGCAGCAGTGCCACCGGATGCTGTTTCAGGGAAAGCTGCGTGGTCTGGTAGTCGGCAATCACATGCTCACCCAGCCCCATCCCGGGCAGATGACGTTCCTTCTCGACCTTCGCGCCGTAGTCCAGTGCCTCGAACAGCGGCAGCGGCTTGGTCTCGGTCAGCCGCTTCACTGCCCACGCCGCCTGCCGCCGGTCCAGCCCCAATGACTGGAACGCGTCCGCCTCGGCCAGCCGCACCAGCGTCCTCGGCATCAGCCCGGCCTTCTGCCACAGGTCGAGCGGCGACCGGTAGCCGCTGCCACGGCACTCAACCAGCTTCCCGGCCTCGGCCTTGGCTAATCCCTTGATCTGCCGCAGCCCCAGCCGCAACGCGGGTCGCGAACCATCGACCGGCTCCAGCGTGCAATCCCAGTCGGACAGGTTCACGTCGGCCGGCCGCACCTCGCCCTCGTGCTCGCGCAGATCGCGCACCAATTGCGCCGGCGCATAGAATCCCATCGGATAGGAGTTCAGCAGCCCGGCGGTGAACGCCTCCGGGTAATGGAACTTCAGCCACGACGACACATAGGCCAGCAGCGCGAAGCTGGCCGCATGGCTTTCCGGGAAGCCGTAGTCGCCGAACCCTTCGATCTGCCGGAAGCAGCGCTGGGCGAACTCCCGCTCATAACCGTTCCCGACCATCCCTTCGATGAACTCGTCGCGGAACTGATCGATCGTGCCCAGATGCCTGAAGGTGGCCATGGCGCGCCGCAGCCTGTCGGCCCGCGACGGGCTGAACCCGGCGGCGACGATGGCGATCTTCATCGCCTGTTCCTGGAACAGCGGCACTCCCAGCGTGCGCTTCAGGACCTCCTCCAGTTCCTTGCTGGGATAGTCCACCAGCTCCGGATTCTTCCGCCGCCGCAGATAGGGATGCACCATGTCGCCCTGGATCGGCCCCGGCCGCACGATCGCCACCTCGATCACCAGATCATAATAGGTCTTGGGCCTGAGCCGCGGCAGCATGGCCATCTGCGCCCGGCTCTCGATCTGGAAGACACCGACCGTGTCCGCTCTCTGAATCATCTCATAGACGGCCTTGTCGTCCTGGGGAACTGTCGCGAGATCAAGGGTTTGTCCATAATGTTTACGGATGAACTCGAACGTCTTCCGGATCGCCGTCAGCATGCCGAGCGCCAGCACGTCGACCTTGATCAGGCCCAATTCCTCTAGATCATCCTTGTTCCACTCGATGACCGTGCGGCCCTCCATGGCCGCGTTCTCGATCGGCACCACCTCGCACAGCGGCCCGCGCGACATCACGAATCCACCCGTGTGCTGCGACAAATGCCGCGGGAACCCGCGCAGCTCCCCGGCCAGCTCAAGCGCCTGCATCAGCGTCTTGTCGCCGGGATCGAGCCCTTCCTCCCGCGCCTTGTCCTCGTCCAGAGGACCCGACCACCGGGTGATGGTCCTCGACAGCTTGTCGATCAGGTCCGTGCTCAGTCCCATGGCCTTGGCCACATCACGGATCGCGCCCTTGCTGCGGTAGCAGATCACGGTCGCGACGATGCCGGCCCGCTCGCGGCCGTACTTCTCGTAGATGTACTGCATCACCTCTTCGCGCCGCTCGTGCTCGAAATCCACGTCGATGTCCGGCGGCTCGTTCCGGTCCGCCGATACGAAGCGTTCGAACAGCAGCTCGACCTCGACGGGATTGACCGAGGTGATGCCCAGACAATAGCAGACCACCGAATTGGCCGCCGATCCACGGCCCTGGCACAGGATGTCCTGACTGCGGGCGAACCTGACCACATCATTCACGGTCAGGAAGTAGGGCGCATACTCCTTGTAGGCGATCAGCTTCAACTCGTCGTTGATGCCTTTTCTCACCTTGTCAGGGATGCCATCCGGATAGCGCCACGCGGCTCCCTTCCAGGCCAGAAACTCCAGCTCTTCCTGAGGGTTGCGGCCGTTTTCTGTGATCTCGTGGGGATATTCGTAGCGCAGCTCGTCCAGCGAGAACCGGCATTGCTCCAATACCTCCATGGTCCGCAGGACCGCCTCGGGATGCTGGCGGAACAGCCGTGCCATCTCGTCGGGCGGCTTCAGGTGCCGCTCGGCATTGGCTGCCAGCCGCCAGCCGGCGGTGGTGATCGTGCAACGCTCGCGGATGCAGGTCAGCACGTCCTGCAAGCGACGCCGCCCGGGTTCGTGATAGTGCACGTCGCCCGTCGCCACCATCGGCGTCCGCATCCGCACCGCCAGCGCGTCGAGCCGCTCCAGTCGCTTGGCGTCGTCGCCCCGGTAGTAATGGGTCGCGGCCAGATAGAGCGGCGCCTGCAGCCCATCTCGCCACAGTTTCAGCTCGGCTTCATATGCTTCGTCCAGCACCACCGGCGGCACCGCGATGAACAGGTTGTCTTCGGCTGCCTCGCACACATCCGCGCGGGTCAGCCGGCACTCGCCCTTGGGCGCCGCCCGCCGTCCCTTGGTGATCAGCCGCGACAGCCGCGCATATCCCGCCCGGTTGCGTGACAGGCACAGCACGCCCGGCGCATCCGTCACGTCGAGGCGCGCCCCCACCGCCAGCCGGATATTGTACTCCTTGGCCGCCACATGCGCCCGCACCACGCCCGCCAGCGTGTTGCGGTCGGCGATGGCCACCCCCTCCATGCCCAGCGCCGCCGCCTGCCCGATCAGTTCATATGGATGAGAACCACCCCGCAAGAAGCTGAAATTACTGGTGATCTGCAATTCGGCATATGCCGTCACGCGAACACCCCGTGCAGGAACCAGCGCGGCTGGACCCCGGCGTCATACAGGCCCTGCCGATACAGCCAGTAACGCCGGCCTTCCTCATCCTCCACCTGGTAATAGTCCCGTGGCGGCTCGTCCTTCAGCCACCACTCGCCTTCCAGTCGCTCCGGACCGTCGGCGGCTTTCACCCGGTACGCCTTGCCGTGTCGGCGAAACAGCACCGGCGGATCGTCGGGCACCGGCGCCATGGTCTCCACCGGCTCCGGCACCGCCAGCAGCCGCAGCGGCCGCTCGCGTCCCGCCGGCCACTCCGTCGCAGCGGAGGATGAGAACGGCGCGGCATCCTCCACCGCCCGCTCGGGCAGCCAGCTCTGGCGCGGTGTTGGCCGGGTGATACGGCCAAAGCCGAAACGGTTGCCCAGCCGGTCGACCAGCTCGGCGAGCCCGGCGCCGCCGCCGCCCTTCACCTGCCAATTCTCCTGCGCCGGCTTCAGCGCCTCCACGCGGGTCGCCGAGACCGTCACCACCTCGATCCCGAACCCCGGATTTACCTCATCCAGTTTTTCGGCAAACAGCCGGAACAGCGGCTCCACCCAGCGCGATGGCCGGCTGGTGCCCACATGGATGCGCGCCGTGGTCCCGTCCACCCGGTGGCAGGCCAACGTCAGTTGCCGCGCGCCCTGGCCCGACTGGGTGAGACTCCGGCACAGCTCGTCCAACAATGTCCGCAGCCCGGTCTCGACGCCGTCGCGCGTCATCAGCGGCTCCAGGCAGGCGACCCGCGCCTCGTGGGCCGGCACCGGCGCGATCGGCGAGATCGGCTCGTCGACCACACCCAGCGCCTGATCCAGCCGTTGCACCGGCTCGGCCCCGAACCGCTCGGCCAGCGCCCGCCGCTCCAGCGGATAGAGCGCGCCCAGCGTCCGCAGCCCAAACGAAGTCAGGCTGTCGAGCGTATCGCCCGGCAGCCGCAGGGTTGGCAGCGGGAACGTCTTCAGCGCCGTCATGGCGTCGGTCAGGCTGTCGAACGGCGGCAGGATGGCCGTTTCCTGCTGCCGCGCCCGACAGGCCGCCCAGGCGGCGCCCGGTGTATCGGCGGTCGCCGTCAGCGGCGTCAGGCCGAAGCCCTTCAGCCGCGCCACCAGGTCCGCCGCCAGCGCCGCCTCGCCGCCGAACAGATGCGCGCAGCCGGAAATGTCGAGGAACAGGCTGTCGCCTTCCGCCAGCCCCGCCCAGGGCGTGTAGCGCGTCGCCCAGCTGGCCAGCCGCACCAACGCCGCCCGGTCAGCCGCCGCGTTGACGAAGCGGGTCTGCAGCGTCGGCTGCACCGCCCGCGCGTCCGCGAGCACCATGCCGGGTTTCAGACCGCCATGCAGCGCCCGGCGGTTGACCGCCGCCAGCACCAGCCGGCCGCGCCGCTCCTCGATGGCCGCCAGCACCTGCTTGGCCAGTTCCGGCTCCCGCCGCACCAGCCGCTCGCTGACCAGCCACGGGAACCAGACATTCATGATGCGCCTTTTATGGCCTTTCTTCATGGCATTACCCGGCAATTCTGATGTCATCAGGCAGAACTTCCGTCTCCCCTGCCTCGGTAATCGCCGTCCAGCCCTTCGGGCTCCAGACCACCGTCCACGCCGCTGGGCGTCCGCCCCGGGAACGGATCAGTTCAACCCGCCAGCATGGCCATCCCACGCCCGCGCCATCCGGCAGGCTGGGCATGGACGTCACCTGCCAGCGGCTCAGCGCCGTCGCCGCGCCGCCGCGCCCGGTCTCGCCCAGCAGCAGGCAGGTCACCCCGCCGGTTTCCGCCGCCAGCTGCAACCGCCGGCTGGCGGTGAAGTCGGCGGCGCGAATCTCGCCCACCACCGCCGACAGCGCGCCGCAGTTCAGCGCTTCCTCGATGGCCCACAGCATGTCCGCGTCCCGGCTGATCCCCGAGACGGTCAGCACCGCCCCCGGCTTCAGCCCGAACCGCGCCAGCCCCGGCATGTAGAGGTCGTTCCCCCGCTCAAGCCACAGCACCGGCCTGCCGTCCATGACGTGAAGCCGCGCCAGCAGCGCCGCGCAGAACCCGGTCGCCGCGCCGTCGCCATGCACCTCATGCACCCCGGCCAGCGGCAACCCACCTTCCGGCAACGCCCGGTCGATGGGCTTCATGCCGAGCGGCAGCACCGGATGCCCCGCCGCCTGGCCGACGCCCTCGATCCGGCGGATACGGTCACGCAACACCGCCACCGCACTGCTGTTCATGGTCCCTGGCATCGCTGGTCACACCACGTTTGTTCTCTTTTTGTTCTAATCCGCGGCAGACCGGGAGTCAAGAGGAACACCCGTTCTACGCGGCGGCCAGACCCAGCAGGAACGCCGCCGCGGCCATCACCGCCAGCGCCGTCCAGAACTCCGCGAACTTCGCCAGATACTTGAAGTCGCACCACTTGATGGGCTTGCCGATCATCGCTTTTCTCCATTGATGGTTGCTCTCGAAGCCTCATGGGCCGCCACCGCCGCGGCGTGGCGCCGCTGGCATTCCGCATAGGCCGCCACCGCCTCGCCGTCGGCGATGGCCAGCGCGCCCATGGACGGGTCAGCGATCGGCGGCAATGGCGGGCATGGCTGCGCCGCTTCCGGCGGCAGCGCCGGGACCAGTGGCCGCACGCAGCTCGTTGAGGCCGCGCCACACCCGCTCAGTAAGACGGCACTCGCCGTAAACAGGCACGCTATGAACCTCATCGACGATCCTCCTGTTGATGGTCTTGTGTTCGATCCGCAGCCGGGAAAGATCCGCGCTCAGCCGCGCGCCGATGGCGTCGACGGCGTGCTGCACCAGCCGCTCCTCCGCCCTCGCCCGCCGGTCGGCGTTACGGACTGCCGCGTCCCAGCGCGCCTGCACTTCGGCCTTGCCTGTCTCGTAGCCGTCATTGCGGATCGCCCAAACGCCCCAGGCGAGTCCGCCCAGCAGCACGACCGCCGCCGCCGCCGCCAGCACAATCCAATGTGCGCCGATCCAGCGCACCAAGGTGAGCCACATCAGATAACCTCTTGATTTGAGAGATGAGTGTCGGTCCGGCGGCTCTAGTAGGACGAGCCGTATTCCCGGCCATAGGACTCGCTGCGTCGCATGCTGATATCCTCCCATGCCGCGCCGAACACGTACGTCAGACCGACCACATCCGCATAGGTGGTGCTCGTCGTCGTCTGCCGGGCCAGCGCCTGGTTCCGATGCCAGGTGCGCGCCATCGGTCACCTCGATCTCATTGGGGAAGGCCGTCCGGTTGGAGTGCGCTCGACACCCGGATTTCCAGCCTGATTTACGCAACATCGACCCGCTTTCGGTACCGCTTCAAGAACAATCTGCGGCTGGAAAGCGAGCGCAAATTGCCGGCGCGACACCGCGCCTGCGGGTCGACCGGGCTATTTGACGCCCATCTGCAACGCCAGGAATGCCCCGAATGCCTCGTATGATCGGAAGGTGAGATGCGCGCCGTCCCGGACCATCGCATAACCGTCCTCATGGAAGACCGTGCAGCGTTGCTGCTCCATGCTGCAGAGGTGCTCCCTTTTCCCGATCCACCGAAGCCGCGGATTAGCCAATACGAGCGAACGGAGCTTGTCGTCGTCGCCTCCCTTCTCGAGCGCCGCCTCTGGTCCTGCGCATCGCTCGGACATAGCCACGCCTCATGAGGCTTCTGTCTCGCACGCGAAGCTAAAAAAAGGGGCACATGCTGCATCAGGCCACTCACATCCATGGACCGGATCGGCGATGCAGGCGGTCGCACCTCGCGATGGTGGCGACTCGAAGGCGGCGCACCAAATTGGCGGGCACACCCCATTGCCGCACGCACAGTCATCGAAAAGGCACGCTTGCCATCCCCGGCAGGCCCATTAACCTGTCGGTAACAACAAGGTGCCGGCAAAACCGGCGCATCCCGTTCCGGCAATTCCGAAGGCCCATCCCCCATGCCCACGCTTCTCGATCCCATCGACATCGGCCCCCTCCGCCTGCCCAACCGCATCATCATGGCGCCGCTCACCCGCGCCCGCGCCGGCGCCAGCCGCATCCCCAACGAGCTGATGCGCGACTATTACGTCCAGCGCGCCTCCGCCGGCCTCATCCTCACCGAAGCCACGTCGGTCGAGCCCATGGGCGTCGGCTATGCCGACACGCCCGGCATCTGGTCCGACGATCAGGTCGACGGCTGGAAGCGCATCGTCGCCGCCGTCCACGACGCCGGCGGCCGCATTGCCATGCAACTCTGGCATGTCGGGCGCATCTCCCACCCCATGTTCCTCAACGGCGACGAGCCCATCGCGCCCACCGCCATCGCCGCCGAGGGCCATGTCAGCCACGTCCGGCCCAAGGCCGCCTTCCCCACGCCCCGCGCGCTGGCGACCGGCGAGATCGGCGGCATCGTCGAGGCGTTCCGCAACGGCGCCCGCAACGCCCTGCGCGCCGGCTTCGACGGCGTCGAGATCCACGGCGCCAATGGCTACCTGGTCGACCAGTTCCTCCAGACCGCCTCCAACCGCCGCAACGACTTCTACGGCGGCGCCATCGAGAACCGCGCCCGGCTGATGCTGGAAGTCGCCGACGCCGTCGCCGGCGTCTGGGGCGCCGACCGGGTCGGCATGCATCTCGCCCCGCGCGGCGACGCGCACTCCATGGGCGACGAGAACCCCGCCGCCACCTTCGGCTATGTGGCGGCCGAACTCGGCAGGCGCGGCCTGGCCTATCTGTGCGTCCGCGAATATGTCGGCGAAAACCGCATCGGCCCGCAATTGAAGAAGCAGTTCGGCGGCGTCTACATCGCCAACGAGCGCTACACCCGGGAAACCGCCGAAGCCGCTCTCGCCGCCGGCGAGGCCGACGCCATCGCCTTCGGCCAGCTGTTCATCGCCAACCCCGACCTGCCCCGCCGCTTCGCCGAGAACGCCGGGCTCAACGAGCCCGACGTCAAGACCTTCTACGCCAGCGGCCCCGCCGGCTACACCGACTATCCGGCGCTTTAGGCATCCAGCGAGGAAGCCACGGTTGTGACCACTGACGGCGGCAATGGCAAACCAGACGAAGTGGTTCGCGACGACAAGCTCGTCATCGCCGCCGCGTCACTGGGCACCGTCTTCGAGTGGTACGACTTCTATCTCTACGGGCTGCTCGCCACCTCCATCTCCAAGGTGTTCTTCGCCGGCGTGAACGAGACCACCGGCTTCATCCTCGCCCTCGGCGCCTTCGCCGCGGGCTTCGCCGTGCGGCCGTTCGGCGCCCTGGTCTTCGGGCGGATCGGCGACCTTGTGGGCCGCAAATACACCTTCCTGGTCACCATGGCGATCATGGGCCTGTCGACCTTCGCGGTCGGCCTGCTGCCCGGCTACGACAGCATTGGCATCGCGGCGCCGGTCCTGCTCGTGGTGTTGCGGCTTCTCCAGGGCCTTGCGCTGGGCGGCGAGTATGGCGGCGCGGCAACCTATGTCGCCGAGCACGCCCCCAACGGCCGGCGCGGGCTCTACACCAGCTTTATCCAGACGACCGCGACCCTCGGGCTGTTCGCCGCGCTGCTGGTCGTCATCGGCTTCCGGGTTTGGCTGGGCGAGGAAAGCTTCGCCGCCTGGGGCTGGCGGCTGCCCTTCCTGATTTCGATCGTCCTTCTGGGCATCTCCCTGTGGATTCGCCTGAAGCTCGACGAGAGCCCCGTGTTCCGCAGGATGAAGGACGCCGGCACCACCTCGAAAGCGCCGCTGAGCGAAGCCTTCGGCCGGTGGGGTAACCTCAAATTCGTTCTCATCTGCCTGTTCGGCGCGGTGGCCGGCCAGGCGGTGGTCTGGTATGGCGGCCAGTTCTACGCCCAGTTCTATCTCGAGAAAACCCTCAAGGTCGACGGCGTCACCACCAACATCCTAGTGGCGACCGCCCTGGTGCTGGGCACGCCGTTCTTCATTTTCTTTGGCTGGCTTTCCGACCGCATCGGCCGCAAGTTCATCATCCTCGGCGGCTGCGCGCTGGCGGCGGCGACCTACTTTCCGGCCTTCCATATGCTGTCGGACGCCGCCAATCCGGCGCTGAGCGCCGCGACGGCGAGATCGCCGGTGACGGTCGCGGCCGATCCCGGCGAATGCTCGTTCCAGTTCGACCCGGTCGGCCGCAACAGGTTCGACGCGACCAGTTGCGACATCGCCAAGTCCTGGCTGGCCAAGGCCGGCGTCAACTACCGCAACGTCGCCGCGCCGCCCGGCACCGTCGCCTCGATCTCCATCGGCGGCGTCGAGCTCGCCGCGCCCGACCCGGCGACGACCTCCGGCGCGGATCGGGCCGCGGAGATCAAGGCCTATGGCGCAAGTATCGGCAAGGCGCTGGCCGACGCCGGCTATCCCGCCAGGGCCGATCCCGCGCGCATCGACAGGATCACGGTCGTCGCCGTGCTGTTCTACCTCGTTCTGCTGGTGACCATGGTCTACGGCCCGATCGCCGCCATGCTGGTCGAGCTGTTTCCCAGCCGCATCCGCTACACCTCCATGTCGCTGCCCTATCACATCGGCAATGGCTGGTTCGGCGGCTTCCTGCCGACCACCGCATTCGCCATGGTCGCCGCGACGGGCAACATCTACTACGGCCTCTGGTATCCGGTCGTCGTGGCGGCTGCGACGGTCGTCATCGGCCTGGTCTTCCTTCCCGAAACCTTCCGCCGAAGTATTGATCAATAGCGTCCCCGCTCCTGCCGGTGCTTTAGGCAAAGAACACCGCTGCGCCGCCAAGAATCGACCGGCGGTAGTAGGATGGAACGGCTCTAACGCGTGCCCCGCAGACAAGCAGCCCAAGTTTTTGTTAAATACCCCATACTGACAACTGTGTCAGTGATGTGAATTGCATATTTGAATGATTTTTCGATCACTCCCCATTAACTTATGACATCCGTAAACAATTCAATCTCTCCACTATCCTGTCAACCCGATGGCTCATATTGAGTACGTGAGTTATGGACAGTATTGCCCAACTATATGTAAATCCATGTCAGGGCTAATGGGAACTATCTAACTGAAATGCGCCGCTCACCGCGCGCAGCATGACTATTGCGTTCACCGTGCCGCCTCCGGTGACCGCTGCGCTCAGCCAAAGAGGCGGATTTATTTGGGCATAACAAACAAGAGAGTTTCGATGCGTTTTCGCAAGACCATCTGCACCGCCGCCGCCCTCGTGTTGGGCGGCGCTGGCATCGCCGTCGCGGCCACCCAGGGCACCGTGGGTTCGACCTCGACCGGCACCGTCAACCTCAGCCTGACGATTCCCAAGCTCGTTCGAATTTTCGGCCTGACCGATATCGCTCTGGGCACCTATGGCGGCACGAGCGACGTCACCGGCTCGGAGACGTTCTGCGTCCACAACAATGCCTCCGCCGGTACCTACAAGATCAGGGCGACCTCGACCAACGGAACCGGCACTGACTTCAGGCTGAAGGCCGGCTCGGACTTCATCGTCTATGACGTGACGTTCGACGACAGCACGACGCCGGCGGGCGGCACCAACCTCGACAACGCCGTCGAAGCCGCCGGACCCTACACCGGCACGAAGTACACCGGCGTCGGTCTGGCCACCTGCAGCGCGGCGAATGCGTCCATCGAGGTCAAGGCCCTGGAAGCCGCCCTCCAGGACGCCAACCCCGGCGCCTACACGGATACGCTGACACTGCTGGTTACGCCTCTTTGAGATGAGCGGCCAAATCCGCCCACGGCGACGTGGGCGGAGTCTGCTCAGTTTGCACCGACGGGAGTCTTGCATAGTTGCCGCTGTCCAGAGTCGCATCCGGGCTATTTGCGGCCATGGTCGCGTGCCTCACGCCCCACCCGGCGCGGGCGGACATATTCTGCGTCAGCCAGCTCAACGACCTCACGAGAACCTACAACCCCGCCACGGGAACGATAGAGGCCGCTGATTCCGCCATCCGGGTCCGCAAGAAACTGATCCCGGCGGTCGGCTCGAGCACCCAGTATTCGCTGAAGGCCAACGGCAGTGCCGGCGGAGGATTCAACCTGTCGGGCCCTGGCGGTGCGTTGTTGCCCTACAAGGTCTACTGGGCGGGCACCAACGGCGTGACCTCGTCGGCCAGTGCGACCCAGATGACCCACAACATCCCGCAGACCTTCTCTGGCGCGCAGCTCGTACCCGGCGCCTACACAGTCGGCGCCGCGTGCGGCGGCACGGCCAACCAGGCCTCCCTGATCATCCGCTATGAATCGGCCGACATGGCCGCGGCGACGGCTGGCACGTATACGGGCGTGTTGACCCTGCTCGTCGGGGCGCCGTGAACCGGCTCCGGCGAGCCGGCCAAGTCGCGGCGACGGTGTTTCTGGCCTTGTGGGGTCATCACCCCGTGGCGCTGGCCACGCCCGGCGTGCTCCACGCTGCCAATATGGAAATCGCCGTGGATGTCGGCACCCCGGCCGGCTTCGAGGGACTGGGCGCGCCGCAGGACGCGATCGTCGATGTCTATGTCACCGGCGAGCGGCGCGGCACCGCCGCCATTCGCTACCGGCCGGGTACCCTGAGCTTTCGCGACCCCGCGGCGGTGCTGGGCCTGCTGCCGCCGCTCAAGCCCGGCGCCGCCCGGACCCTGGCCGAGGCCCTGTCCGGCCAGGTTGAATCCCATGTGGGCAACGCCTGCTATCCGGTCCGCAAGCTGGGCTGCGGATCGCTGGAGCCATCCGTCGCCGGCGTCATCTTCGACGAGGCCAATCTGCGGCTGGACCTGTTCGTCAATCCCGGCCTGCTCGAACCCCAGAGCACGTTCGGCGCGTCCCGGCATATCCCGCCGCCGACGGAGCAGGGCCTGACCTTCTACAGTCCGGTTTCGGTGTTCCTGGGCGCCAACAATGGACCCGACGGCTGGGACGAGAGCCTGGGGTTTACCTCGCGCAGCTATCTGTCGAAAGGCGCCTACTCCATGAAGGTGGAGACGAGCTATCTCGACGACAGCCAGCCCTCCGGCGAGCAGGATTCCCCCCGGGAAAGCCTCGACCCGGGATTCTCGCTGGACAATGCGTCGGTCCTCCATGTCCGTCCCGGCTGGCTCTACGAAGCCGGCCTGCAGCGCACCGTCGGACTTGACCTCACCGGCGGCAAACGGATTCTCGGCGTCAGCGCCACGACGACCACCCAGACCAGGATCGACCTGGCGCAGGCGAGAGGCAGTCAACTGCTCGTCTATCTGCCGACCCGGTCGACCGTTGATCTGCTGGTCAACGGGCGGCTCATCTCCCGCCGCGTCTACCCCGCGGGCAACCAGATGCTCGATACCGAAGGGCTGCCGGAAGGCGGCTACAACGTCACCCTGCGGATTCAGGACAGCTCGGGCGGCGTGACCGAGGAGACGCGCTTTTTCGCCCGCTCGACGCGAATCCCTCCGGTCGATCAGCCGACCATAATCCTGCAGGCCGGGATGCTGGTCAGCGACGAGCGGCGCGACATGCCCGACATACGTGGCATTCCCATCGCGCGCGTCGGCACCGCGCTGCGCGTCGCCAGCGATCTCGCGGTCTTCGCCGATATCCTCACCTCGGACCGCCAGACCGTCGGGTCGGTCGGCGGCACCTGGATGAGCCGCATGGGTGTCGTCTCCGCGACGGTGCTGGGTTCGGCCGATGGCGATTACGGCGGATCGCTGACCGCCTATGGTCAGCTCGCGGGCGATTTGAGCTACGGCGTTTCAGCCCAGATTCTCGAGCGGTCGGACAAGTTCGAGCCCGGCCGGGATTTCGACGAGGATCTTCTGGGCGAAAGCTACCGCCAGGCCAGTGTCTCGCTCTCCTATCCCGTCACGCCAAGGCTCGACCTGTCGGTGCGCGGTTATTGGCGTGCCTCCGCGTTGGACACCTCGGAATGGGCCATCGGCCCGCGGCTCAGCTGGCAGCTGTTCTCCGGCAGCCGGACCAATGCCAGCATCGACGCCGAAATCACCGTCGGTGACAACGGGGTCTATGGCTTCGTCAAGCTGCGGCTGTTCCAGTTCGGCGGCGCCGACAGCCGCTGGAGCTTCAATGGCGCGGCGGGCATCAGCTCGCCGGCCGAGGGTTCGAGCGGCCACCAGGGCGTCGCGCCGGTTGCAAGCGCTCAGGCCCAGTGGCAGGACGGCGATCTGTTTCCGGACGATCTGCGCGCGACCGCCGGCGCGGACCTGGGTCCCGACCGCGACGCCACGGCCTTCCTCTCCGGCGAGCATGACGGTCCGCTGGGCCTGGCGACCGGCGAAATCCAGGAACACCGGGCCCGTGGCGGCAACCTGACGACCTCGCTGTCCGCCAGCTTCTCCACCGCGCTCACCCTGAACCGGGGCGGCATCGCCCTCGGCGGTGGCTACGGCAACGACGCGGCCCTGCTGGTCCGCCTGCGCGGCACCGACGAGACGTCCAGGTTCGACGTTCTGGTCAACGGGCAGGCCTCGGGCCAGATCGAGGGCAGCGGCACCCTCGTCATTCCGGTGCCCGCCTACAATACCTACAGCGTCCACCTGCAGCCCGTCGGCGCTGCCTCGGTCACCGTCGACACGGCGGCGCGCAAGGTGACGCTGTACCCCGGCAATACCGCCGAGCTCGACTGGGATGCCTACACGGTCGTCGCGCTGTTCGGACGCGCCCTCGGCGATGACGGCGCGCCGCTGGCGACGGCGAAGATCATCGGTGCCGAGGATTTCGCCTTCACCGACCGGGCCGGTTACTTCCAGATCGACGCCCGGCCCGGCACCGCGATCACCCTGCGCCTGCCGGACGGCCGGGATTGCACCCTCGACCTGCCGCCCGCGAGCGGCGGAGACGCCGCCGTCGCTCTCTACAGAAATGTCGGCGAACGACGTTGCCGGCCCATCGCTACCCCACAAGACCATAAGGACATCAAATGACGCGCTTTCCGGCCCGGTGGCTGATCGCCGCTTTGGCATTCCTTGGACTGGCCGCTGGAGCCCTGCCGGCCAGCGCCGAGATGACGGTCAATCCCATCGTCGCCGAACTGACGGGACGCAACGCCTTCAAGAAGGACCTCCAGGTTTCGAACCTGTCGGAAGCCGAGACCATCTACGTGCAGGTCACCGTTTTCGAAGTGACCTATCCGGGCACGCCTGAAGAAAAATGGGTCGAGCGCAAGTCGCCCGACGAGTCCGGATTGCTGGCCGCGCCGGCCCAACTGGTTCTGGCGCCCGGACAGACCCGCGTCGTGCGGCTGGTCAGCGTGTCGCAGCCAACGCAAACCGACCGCATCTACCGCGTCGAGATCAAGCCGGTGGTGGGCGAGATCACGGCGACCCAGTCGGTCATCAAGGTCGTCGTCGGATACAATGTGCTGGTGATGGCCCGGCCCGATGGCGCGACGACCGAAATCGTCGGGTCGCGCTCCGGTGGCAGCCTGATCCTGCGCAACGCCGGCAATTCCGCGGGATTTCTGTTCGACGGCAAGGCCTGCGATCCCGCGGGCCGGACTTGCAGCGACCTCCAGGCCGTGCGCATGTATGCCGGCAACGAACTGATTATTCCGCTGCGGCCGGGCCAGGACCGCGTCGAATACAGCCTCGAAGTCAGCGAGACGGTGAAGAAGCTGAAGTTCTAGATCGGGTTCGAGCCAGCCCGCGCCGCCATCCCCTTCCCAGGCGCGGCAGCGCCGGGAAGGGAGAATGGTGGGGAAGGATCAGATCCGCTCGATGATCGTGCAGGGCGCCATGCCGCCGCCGGTGCACATGGTCACCAGGCCGGTCGCCAGGTCGCGGCGCTCCAGCTCGTCCAGCAGCGTGCCCAGCAGCATGGCGCCGGTCGCGCCGATCGGGTGGCCCAGCGCCATGGCGCCGCCGTTCACATTGACCTTTTCCGGGTCCACGTTCAGGTCGCGCATGAACTTCAGCGGCACCACCGCGAACGCCTCGTTCACCTCCATCAGGTCGATGTCACCCAGCGTCATGCCGGCCTGCTTCAGCGCCTTCCTGGCCGCCGGCACCGGCGCGTTCAGCATCAGCTCCGGCGAGTCGCCCGAGGTCGCCACGGTGATGATGCGCGCCCGCGGCTTCAGGCCGTGCGCCTTGGCATAGTCCGGCGACGCCAGCACCACGCCGCTCGCGCCGTCGACCACGCCCGACGAGTTGCCGGCATGGTGGATGAAGTCGATCTTCACGTCCGGATAGGCCGCCTCGACCAGCTTGCGGTAGGTCAGCCCTTCCTCGTTCAGCGGATACTGGTACAGGTCGGTGAACGCCGGCTTCAGCTGCGCCAGGCCTTCCAGCGTCGTCTGCGGCCGCGGGAACTCCTCCCGGTCCAGCGCCACGCTGCCGTCGTCATGATGCACCGGCACCACGCTCTTGTCGAAGTAGCCGTTCTTGATGGCGTAGTCGGCGCGCTTCTGGGATTCTACCGCCAGCTTCTCGGTATCCTCTCGGGTGATGCCCTCCAGCGTCGCGATCAGGTCGGCGCAGACGCCCTGGTGCGGCTGCGGATGGATGGCGCGCAGATGCAGATTGTCGCGGTCCATGGTCGGCAGGCCGCCGCGCTGGGTCGAACCATAGGACATCGACTCCACGCCGCCCGAGATCACCAGGTTCTGCATGCCCGACATGATGCCCATGGCGCCGAGCTGCACCGCCGTCAGCGCCGAGCCGCAGAAGCGGTCGATCGAGAAGCCGGTCGCCAGATTGCTCCAGCCGGCGTCGAGCGCCGCCATGCGCGCGATGCACGCGCCCTGCTTGCCCACCTGCGAGCCGCAGCCGGCGATCACATCGTCGACCTCGTCGGTGTTCAGGTTGTTGCGCTTGCCCAGCGCGGTCAGCACCGTCGACAGCAGCCGCTGCGGATGAACATCCGCCAGCGCGCCCTTGCCCACCTTGCCGATGCCGCGCGGCGTCCGCGCCGTGTCGATGATCCATGCTTCGGTCATGATCTGCTCCCGTCTCTCTCGCAGTGATATTCCGGCCGGAACGGCGCGTTGCCGCAGTTAGAGCATGGCCCGCGCGTCTCTTCCAGCGGAATTTACCACCCGGGAACGTGCTTTCGCTCAGGTCCTGTTGCGATTTTGAAGCAGCCGTTCCAGACGGCCCATCGAGCGCTTTCAGGCAAGGCCTGATCGCCTGCCGTCCGAAACCCGCGACGACGAAGCTAGCCAAAGGCGCTTGGGCAACCTTATGCTTTTTTACAGGGGCTTATTCGAGGCGACCTCGACACAGGTGGAGAGGACGTGCCATGGCATCGGAAACCATCGACCTTCTCTCGCCGTTCCGGCCCGAGGAATGCGCCCGGCGGCTGCGGATGGTCACCGATCCACGGCGCCGATCCCGCAGGAACAACCCGCTCATCGGCACCGTCACCGACGCCGCGATGCGGCTGCGGCGCCGCCTCGCCTACCGCAACTCGTTCCAGACCTTCCTGTTCGCCACCATGGAGCGCGAAGGCGCCGGCGCCCGCATCCGCTGCCGCTTCGGCATGCATCCGGCCGCGGTGATCTTCCTGATCGTCTGGTTTTTCTTCGTGATCCTCGGCCTCGGAGTCGGCTTCACCGTGGCGTTCGACCTGTTCGGCGTCGATCACGGCATCGACAGGCCGCTCTGGCCCGCGGCCATCGTGCCCGTTTTCATGGCGGTGTTCGCGCTGGTCTGGCTGAGACTGTCGCGCCGCCTCGCCGAGGAGGACGAGGTCTTCATGATCGAGTTGCTGCGCTTCAGCCTCGACGCCGAGCCGGCGCCCAAGGAAGCGGCGCGCCGCGCGGCCCGGCCGCGCTGACGCACCGCCAGGAGACTCTCACGCCGGATCGGCGACCTTCAGGATGGTCTTGCCCTTGTTCTGGCCGGTGAACAGGCCCTGCAGCGCCAGCGGCGCGTTCTCCAGGCCCTCCGACAGCGTCTCATGCACCTTCAGCTTGCCTTCCTTGACCCACTTGCCGATGTCGGCAATGGCCTGCGGGAACTTGTGCGCGTAGTTGAACAGCAGGAAGCCCTCCATCCGCGCGCTCTTGAGGATCAGGAACAGGTAGTTGTTGGGACCCTCCGGCATGCCCCAGCCCGAATAGCCCGACGCGATGCCGCCGCAGATCACCACCCGCGCGCCCTGCGCCAGGTTGGCCAGCGCGGCGTTCAGGATCGGCCCGCCGGTGTTGTCGTAGAACACGTTGACGCCACCCGGCGCCAGCTCGCGCAGCCTGGCTTCCATGTCGTCGCTCTTGTAGTCGATGGCCGCGTCGCAGGCGCCTTCCTCGACCACCCACTTGCACTTGTCCGCGCCGCCCGCCACGCCGATCACCTTGCTGGCGCCGCGGATCTTGGCGATCTCGGCCACCGCCGAGCCGGTCGCGCCGGCCGCGCCTGAGACCAGCACCACGTCGCCTTCCTTCACCTGCCCCACCTCCTGCAGGCCGAAATAGGCGGTCAGCGTGGTGATGCCGAACACCGAGAACGCCCAGGTCAGCGGATAGTCGCGCGACACCACCTGCAGCGGCATCAGGCCCTCGCCGTTCTTCAGCACCGCATAGTCCTGCCACGGCATCATGCCGTTGACCACGTCGCCTTCCTTGACCGCCGGATCGTTCGACTTGACCACCTGGCCCAGGCCCGACCCGAACATCGGCGCGCCGATCTTCACCGGGTCCATGTAGCCCGGTCCCTCGTTCAGCCAGCCGCGCTGGGTCGGATCGAACGACAGATACAGCGTCTTCACCAGGATCTCGCCCGGCCCCGGATCGGGGACGGTCGTGGTCTTCAGCTCGAAATGCTCAGGCCCCACCAGTCCCGGCGGACGCGACTTCAAAACCCACTGACGGCTCTCTTTGCTCATGATGTGCATCCTTTTGAAATTCATCGGCGCCGATCTTCACCGTCGGCCCGTTCAGGCAGCACCATAGATGATCCTGCCAGCGGGTCAATTCGGGTAGTTTCGGTGACAGTGCACTAAAATGCCGGCCGCATCGCCGCGGCGAACCCGGTCCTGGACGCGGCGGCTGGCCGGAGGGCCGGCCATCGGCTAACATCCCGACAGAACCGTGCGTCGCGGCAGGGGCAAGACATCCGCCGCCGCTCGAGCGCCAGCAGAAAAGGGGATTGCCCGTGCGACAGACCATGCCGTTGGAAGTGGGAATCCCGGTCGTCGACCTCGACCGGATGTACGCGTTCTACACCCAGGTGCTGTCCTGCACCGAGGCGCGGCGCGCCGACATCCCCGCCTCGCTCAGCAGCAGCCTCGGCGTCGCCCCCGACGGCTACATCAATATCTGGCTGAAAACGCCGGGCAACGAGGTCATCAAGCTGGTCCGCCCGCCGATGCCACCCACCATCCCGCCCACCCCCGAATGGATGAGCGCCCGCACCGGCATCTCCTACCTCACCTTCTACTGCAGCGACCTCGACGCCACCCTCGCCGCCGCCGAAGCCGCCGGCGCGGTCCTGAAGTCCGACCGCGCCCTCATCGCCAAGGACCGCGATTTGCGGCTCTGCTTCTTCGCCGACCCCGAGGGCAACATCATCGAACTGGTGGAGCCGAAGCAAGCTTGAGGTCCGCTACGGCCTTGCCAAACATCCCCCGCCTCCCCCACTCTCCTGATCGGCCGATCAACGGGCGGCCGGAACACGCAGGAAAGGGGATTCCGATGGCCATCATCATCGCGGGCTGGATCGACCTGGACGTCGAGGACGTCACCGACATCATCGCCAGCGCCAAGGCGCATATCGACGGCGCCTACACCGAGAACGGCTGCATCCACTACATCTGGACCAAGGACGTCTTCGTCCCCGGCCGCATCCATGTCTACGAGGAGTGGGCCGAGACCGCCGACCTGCAGTACCATTTCGACAATCACTGGTACAAGGACATGGGCGGCCATTTGCGCCGGTTCCCGCGCAGGGGCTCGCAGATCCGCAAGTTCCGCGTCGACCTGATCGAGCCGGTCTACGACCCCTCGGGCACCCCGCGCGCCGACTTCTTCACCGCCAGATGACGGAGGCCGCCATGGCCCTGCCCCAATACCAGGTGATCCAGAACGCCTATCTGGTGAACGATCTCGACGAGGCGGTCCGCCGCCTCGCCCGCCAGGCCGGCTACGGACCCTGGCTGATGCTGCGCCACATCGAGGTGCCGCGCGTGCACTACCGCGGCCAACCTGCCGTCATCGACATGTCGGGCGCGTTCACCCAGGCAGGCGACGTCCAGATCGAGCTGATCCAGGTCCACAGCACTGGCCCGTCCTGCTACCGCGACATCTATCCGGTCGGCAAGCAGGGCTTCCACCACACCGCCATGTTCGTGCCGGACTTCGAGGAGGCCTACGCCGCCTTCGAGGCCGCAGGCTGCCCCTGCGCCCAGCTCTTCGAGCTGCCCGACGGCGGCATGGCCGCCTACATGGACACCAGCACCGTCAACGGCCACATGATCGAGATCTACAAGGACTCTCCCGGCATCCGCGCGCTCTACAGCACCGTCCGCGAGTTCTGCGCGACCCATCCCCGCGACACCGTCATGGACGGCGGCACCGTCGCCAGCATCATGACTTAGGGGAAGAGGATCAGGGTTCTACCCGGGTCTGGCCCGCGATCATCTCGTCCTGCTTGATGAGATTGTCCACGAAACCATCCATTACGCCCCCGCCGCCGCCCGCTTCATGGTCATGCGCGCGATGGTCACTTGGTGGATCTGGCTGGCGCCCTCGTACAGCCGGAACGGCCGAACGTCGCGGTAGAACCGCTCGATGCAGCTATAGTCGGCGATATAGCCCGAGCCGCCGAAAATCTGCACCGTGCGGTCGGCGACTCGGCCGCACATCTCGGTCGCGAAGTACTTCGACATGGACGCTTCCATGCTCGTGTCCTCGCCCCGGTCGCGCTTGCGCGCCGTTTCCATGATCAGCGCCCTGGCCGCATGGATTTCCGTCTGGCAGTCGGCGATCAGCCCCTGGACGAGCTGGAACTCGCCAATCGGCTGGCCGAACTGCTTGCGGGTCATCGCGTGCTTCACCGCCTCGTCCAGCATCCGGATCGCCGGGCCCGTCGACAGCGCCGCCAGGTGCAGCCGCTGCTTGTTCAGCACCTTCATCGTCGTCTTGAAACCCACATTCTCGACGCCGCCGATCAGCGCGTCGGCTGGAATGCGGCAGTCCTCGAAATACACTTCCGAGACCGGCGCGCCTTCCTGGCCCATCTTCCTGTAGGGGGCGCCTGTACGCAGGCCCGGCGAATCCCGCTCGACGAAGAACGCGCTCACGCCGCCCGCCCCGGGATCGCTCTCGTCCGTGCGCGCCATCACCGTGAACAGGTCGGCGACCGGCGCATTGGTGATGAACGCCTTCTTGCCGTTCAGCACATAGAAGTTCCCGTCGCGGCGCGCCGTTGTCTTCAGCGCCGTCAGGTCCGATCCCGCGTCCGGCTCGGTCGCCGCCAGGCAGCCGATCAACTCGCCCCTGGCCATCTTCGGCAGGTACTTCCGTTTCTGCTCCGGCGTGCCGTCGACGACCAGCGCCTCCGATCCGATGCCCGTGTTGGTACCTACATGCGCCCGGTACGCCACCGAGCACTGCGAAATCTCCAGCGCGCCCAGCACCAGTTCCTCGGCCGTCAGGCCCGCGCCGCCATACTCCTCGGGAATGCTCCAGCCGAAGAACCCCTTGCGCGCCATCTCCGCCGAGATGTCCTTGGGCATGTATTCGCCCTGCGCCACGCGCTCCTCGTTGGGGATCGCATAAGTCCGCACCCAGTCATGCACGTCGGCGAGGAAGCGCTCGAACTCGTCCGGATTCCTGATCAAAGGCCGTCTCCATTATGTTCGCTCGACGCCATGTCCTCGGGCAGCCGCAGCTTGCTCAGCTGATTCACTATCACCTTGCCCAGATGCTGCAGCCGGTCCGGCGGATTGCGGAACGCGGGCATCATCAGCCCCATCACCCCCCGCGCCCGGCCGCTCTCGTCGCGGATCACCGCCGCCACCGCCGATGCACCCTCGATGCGTTCGCCCGTCGACATGGCATAGCCCTTCGCCCTGACGGTCGCGATCTGACCCATCATCCGGCGCTGCTCGTCGGCGGGCATGGCCGCTTCGGCGAGCACCTGCTGGATCTTCAAGTCGTCCATGGCCGCCAGCGCCGCCTTGCCTGCGGCGCCGCTCGCCAGATCAAAGGCCCGGCCGATCTCCAGTTCGTAGCGCAGCGGCTCCCGGCTCGCGGCGATATCCACCACCACCTGCTGCCGGCCCGATGTGACGAATAGCGTCGCCGTCTCGCCGCTCTCGTCGCGCAACCGCTCCATCAGTGGCCGAATCGCCGTGCGCAGCGACCCGCGCAGCAGCGGCCGGGCCAGTTCGAGCAGCCCGAACCCCGGCGTCCATACGCCTTGCTCCGAGATACTCGCCAGCTTCCGCTCCGCGAGCGCCGCCAGCGCCTCGTCGATCCGCGCCCGCTCGACGCGCAACCGCGCCGCCAGTTCCGAGCTGCGCACCCCGCGCGGCCCGGCGGTCGCCAGCAGCTTCAGGATGTCGAGCGGCAGCCCCAGCCCATCAGGCTCGGCGCCACCGCGCGGCGAATAGCGCTTGTCCGGTCGCCGATTGACGAAACCGTGTCCTTCCAGCGTATGCAGGATGCGGAACACCACCGGAACCGGTTCGCCAAGCGCGGTAGCAATTTCTGTTTGAGAAAGTGGCGAGCCCGCGCCCTCCAGCAGGCGCATGGTCTCGAGCGCCCGGGACACGGTCTGCAACTGGTACGAAGTCTGGGATGCCGCTGTTGCCATGGGATTGCTAGAAACACCCGGCGCGACAAACCGTCAACAGTGATTTTCTGCCTGGAAAATTTCTGCGCTCGGAAATTTCTTTAGTAGAAATTACTCTCGCCTCGCGCCGTGCATGATCCGGTATAGCGCCGGTAGCACCAGCAGCGTCAGTATGGTCGACGACATGATGCCGCCGATCACCACCGTCGCCAGTGGCCGTTGCACCTCACTGCCGGCGCCCACATTGAGAGCCATCGGCACGAAGCCCAGGCTCGCCACGAGGGCCGTCATCAGCACAGGCCGCAGCCGCGTCAGCGCGCCTTCGCGGATCGCCTCGTCCAGCGGTGAACCACCCTCCCGAAGGGACTTGATGAACGACACCATCACCACGCCGTTCAGCACCGCGACGCCGGAAAGCGCGATGAACCCGACGCCCGCCGAAATCGACAGCGGAATATCCCGTAGCCACAGCGCGGCCACGCCCCCCGTAAGTGCCAGCGGCACCCCGGAGAACACGATGGCGGCGTCCTTGCCCGAGCCGAACAGCGTGAACAGCAGCCCGAAGATCAATAGCAGCGACAGGGGCACGACGATCCGCAGCCGTTCGGCGGCCGAGATCAACTGCTCGAAAGTCCCGCCATATTCGATCCAGTACCCCGCCGGCAGAGTGACCTTCGCGGACACTTCGCTGCGTACTTCGCTGACGAACGACCCCAGATCCCGTTCCCGAACGTTCGCGGTGACCACCACCCGGCGCTTCCCGTTTTCCCGGCTGATCTGGTTGGGACCAACCGCCATATCTAGCGACGCCACCTCGGAAAGCGGCACGAACGTTGGCCCTCCGTCCCCGCTGCCTTCACGGGGTAACGGCACGGGTATGCGCTTGATGGCTTCTAGATTACCGCGAAGGGCCTCCGGCATGCGGACCACGATATCGAACCGCCTGTCGCCCTCGAAGATCTGACCGGTCACCCGGCCGCCGAGCGCGGTGGCCACGACATCCTGGACGTCTGCCACGTTGAGTCCATATCGCGACAAAGCCTCCCTGTCCGGAATGATCGACAGCAGCGGCAACCCGGTAACTTGCTCGGCCTTCACATCGCGGGCGCCTGGAACGGTGTTCAGTACCGCCTCGATGGCCTCGCCGGTTTCCAGAAGCTGGTCGAGATCGTCGCCATAGACCTTGACCGCCAGATCCGAGCGCACGCCAGCGATCAGTTCGTTGAACCTCATCTGGATGGGCTGGGTGAACTCATAGTTGTTGCCGGGGATGGTCTTTGCCGCCTTTTCCATCTCCGCCACCAGTTGCGACTTGGTCTTGCGAGGGTTGGGCCAGTCCTTGCGGTCCTTCATGATGATGAAGGTATCGGCCACGCTCGGCGGCATCGGGTCCGTCGCCACTTCCGCTGTCCCCATCTTGGCGACGATCATCTCGACCTCGGGAAACTGCTTCAGCCGCTTCTCCAGCGCCGCCTGCATGCCCACCGCCTGTGTGAGGCTGGTGCCAGGAATGCGCAGCGCATGCAGCGCGATGTCGCCCTCGTCCAGGTTCGGGATGAACTCGGTGCCCATCCGGGAAGCCAGCAGCCCGCTCAAAGCCACCAGAACCAGCGCGCCCGCCACCATGGCCTTGCCATGCGCCAGGGCAAAATCCAGCAGGGGTCGATAGCCCTTGCCGGCCAGGCGCATCACCCGGTTTTCCTTTTCGTCCACCTTGCCGCTGATGAACATCGCGACCGCCGCCGGCACGAACGTTACCGACAGCAGCAGGGCGGCAAGCAGGGCCGTTACGACCGTGAATGCCATCGGGTGGAACATTTTTCCTTCCACGCCCGTCAGCGCGAAAATCGGAACGTAGACAACCGTGATGATGACGACCCCGACGATGCTCGGTTTCGCCACTTCGCTCGTGGCTTTGGCAGCCAGCACATGCCGTTCATGCGGCGTCAGCAATCTGCCCAGCCGGTGCTGCTCCTCGCCGAACCGGCGCAGGCAGTTTTCGATGATGATCACGGCGCCGTCGACGATCAGGCCGAAATCCAGCGCGCCCAGGCTCATCAGGTTGCCCGACACCCGATTGGCGACCATGCCGCTGACCGCCAGCAGCATGGAAAGCGGTATGACCGCCGCGGTGATCAGTGCCGCCCGCACGTTTCCCAGCAGCAGGAACAGCACGGCGATCACCAGCACCGCGCCTTCGAGCAGGTTCTTGCGCACCGTGGCGATGGTCCGGTCCACCAGCGATGTCCGGTCATAGACCGGTTTCGCCACCAGCCCCGCCGGCAGGCTGGTGTTCACCTGCTCGATTTTGGCCGCCACTGCCCGCGACACCGTTCGGCTGTTTTCGCCGATCAGCATGAACACCGTGCCCAGCACCACTTCCTCGCCGTTTTCGGTCGCCGCGCCCGTCCGCAGTTCCCGGCCCAGCGCCACGTCGGCCACGTCGCGCACCCGGATCGGCACGCCGTCCCGCTGGGTCACCACGATCCCGGCAAGATCCCGATCGGTCGCGGCCTGCCCCGGCACCCGGATCAGCACCTGCTCGCCATTGCGTTCGATATAGCCGGCGCCGGCGTTCGCATTGTTCCGCTCCAGCGCCTCGACCACGTCCAGTGCCGTGATGCCATAGGCCGCCAGCCGCTGCGGATGCGGCGTGACGTGGAATTCCTTCTTGAAGCCGCCGACGGTGTTGATTTCGGTGACGCCCGGGATGTTCCGCAGTTGTGGTCGGACCACCCAGTCCTGCACCGTTCGCAGGTCCGTCGGCGTCCATGCGCTGCCGTCCGGCTTGCGCGCGCCCGGCTTGGGTTCGACCACATACATGTAGATTTCGCCAAGACCGGTAGAGATCGGACCCAGCCTCGGTTCGATCCCCGGCGGCAGTTGGCCGCCGGCCTCCTGCAGCCGCTCGTTGATCAACTGCCGCGCGAAATAGATGTCGGTGCCGTCCTTGAACACCACCGTCACCTGGGAGAGCCCGTACCGGGAGATCGACCTTGTGTAGTCGAGGCCCGGCAGTCCGGCGATGGCGGTCTCGATCGGGTAGGTGATGCGCTGCTCGGCCTCGAGCGGCGAATAGCCCTGCGCTTCCGTGTTGATCTGCACCTGCACGTTGGTGATATCCGGCACCGCGTCGATCGGCAGCCGCGTGAAATTCCACGCCCCCAGCCCTGCAAGCGCCAACACCACCGCCAGCACGATGAACCGGTGGTGGATCGAGAACAGGATGATCCGTTCGAAAACCGAAGGCTTGTCAGTGGTCATGGGACGCACCCGACTTCTCGATGTCGGCCTTGATCAGGAAGCTGTTCTCGGTGACGTATTCCTCGCCGGGCCGCAGGCCTCCGAGCACCTCGACCCAGAGTTCCGTCCGGCGTCCGATTTCGAGCATTCGAACCTCGTAGGTATCGCCCATTTTGGCGAAGACGACCTCGAAATCGCGGAAGCGCTGCAGCGCTGTCGTCCGCACGGCCAGCGGAATGACGGCTTCCTCGACCACCACGAGCCCTCGCACCGTCATCCCCGGAAGCCAGCCCGCGTTCGGCACCGTCAGCGGCGCGCGCGCCACCACGGTCTGGCTGGAGATTTCCTTGACCGGCAGGAAAGTCGCGATACGCGACGGGAGCGTTTCACCGCCGTTCATCGGCGTCACATTGACGGCCTGGCCCGGGCGAACCTTGCCCATGTCCCGGTCGAAGATGTGGAAATCCGCGACAAGCCTGCCCGGATCGCCCAGGCGGTAGATCGGCTCGTCGCCGGCGACGTCGCCGGGATTGGCGCCACGCTCGACGATGACGCCGCCGATCGGCGCGGTGACCGAATAGGACTGCAGGCTTTCGTTGCTTTCGACCCGCGCCAGCACCTCGCCGGCGCGCACCGCATCGCCGACATTCCTGGTCATCGAGAGGATTTTACCCGGGAAGCGCGCCTTGGCGCTCGCCTCCGCGCCGGGCGCGAACGCAACCCTGCCAAGCACCTCCACGGTCGTGGCGATGGTCGCCGGGCCGGCCTTTTCGGTCTTGATGCCCGCCTGCGCCGCGGCGGCCGAGGCTATGGTCGTGCGCCCCTCATAGGACTCATAGGTCCAGGTATGGCGTTTGCCTGCGTGGTCCGCGCTCACCCGGACATCGAATGAATGCGGCTCCGCCACGACGCCGTCGCCTGCCAGGTAGTCCTGTTGGGGACGGAACGAGAATGTGTCGACCGACCCGCCGAGCCGCGTCAGCACGACCCTCGCCGCCACGGCTGACGGCGCCAGCGTCTTGTCTCCGTTGAATGCATAGAGCCGGTACTGCGGCGGCACGCCAGCCTCGAAGATCGTCACCTCCAGGGCGAACGGGCCATCCCGCAGCAGGCGTCCGCCATGCGGACCGCGTTCGATCTCCGCTTCGGCATGCGCCTCTCCTTCGCCATGCTCATGGCCCTCCTTGTCCTCGCCGCCACACGCAGCGAGCGCCAGAACCGCGATACCCAGCAACACCGCTTTGAGACGAATACGCATGCTCAGAACTCCTGTGCGGCGGTGGACAAGCTCCAGCGCCCGGTAAGCCGGTCGATGAACGCCTGTGCCTCGTGAAACTTCTTCAGCGCGGCGATTTCCCGCGTCCGCAGGTCGGCCAGCGCCCGCTGGGTGTCGGCGACTTCCAGATAGGCGAACGCGCCCCGGTCATAGCCGTCCCGCGCGCTCCTGGCGGCTTCCGCCGCGCGCGGGATCATGTCGTCCCGGATCGCGGCGGCCTCGGCCCGCGCCGACGCCTGCTGCGCCCGCGCCGAACGTAGCGCGGCGGCATACTTGCGCTGGTCCTCCGCCAGCAGCCACTGCGCCTCCTGGCGTTCCGCCATGGCCCGGTCGATGTTGCCCCGGTTCTTGTCGAAGAACGCCAGCGGCATGGACAGCGAGAGCACCGCCGCCACGTCGCCGCCATCCTCGAAGCGGCGCACGCCGACACCGATGGTCGGGTCCGATTTGGCGCGGACCTTCTCCAGTTCGTAGGATTTCCCGGCCCGCTCGATCCGCGCCTCGCTCACCGCCAGGTCCGGCGCGACGCCCCCGTCCGGCCCACCCCCCATCAGGAAGAACGCGCGCCCATCCACGTCGACGGTGGGCGCGTCCTCGCCCAGCAGCGCCGCGAGCGCCGACCGCGCGGCGTCCAGTTGCAGCCCGGCCTGCATCACGGCCGTCCGCGCGTCGGCCACCTGGTTATCCGCCTTCAGCCCGGCGGCGAGCGGATCGCGCGCGGCCTTCACCCGCCGCTGGACGATGGCCGCCATTTCCTCGGCGAGCCGCAGGCGCTCGTCGGCGTTGCCGGCGGCCGCCGCCGCTTCCAGCACCGCGTTCCACGCCTGCTGCGTCTCGAACGCCACCTCGGCCGCCGACTTGCGCCGCTCCAGCCGGGCGATGCCACGGTCCGACTCAGCCAGCGCCACCCGCGCCCGGCGCTTGCCGCCGCGTTCCAGTGCCTGCCTGTAGGTGACCGTGGTCTCGGTCGATCCGAAGTCCGAATAAGGCCCGCTGCCGGTGAAGTTCTCGATCTCCACTTCCAGCGTGGGATTGGGCCTCACCCGCGCCTGATCGATCCCCGCGCCGGATGCGGCGATGGCCGCCTCCCTTGCGTTCAGCAGGGGCGACGTCTGGAGGCTGCGCTCGATGGCATCCTCCAGCGTCAGCGGCGAGGCAGCAGCGGCCGGGCTGATCGCCCAGCCAATGGCGGCCATGGCCGCCAGAACGGTGATACGCATGATTGATCTTTCGCCATGACAGGAAAGCGCCCAGTGCATGGACGCCCAACATCATCTGCCAAAAATCAGGCTAGAGGCGGCGGGATTGGCGGAATCAGGCTTCGCCCGTCCCGTAGCTGGTGCGACGAGATCAGCACCGCGTCACCGAAGACGGCGCCGCGCTCGATCGACGACGCTTGCGAGCGCTGCATGGTATCAGCCATATGGCTCGCACAATGTGCTGCCGTGTGGAAGTCATCCTGGCCGCAATGATCGTCTGCCTCGATCACGGCAACGACCTGCGTCGCGCCATGCTCGTGATGATGGTCGTCATTCCAGACATGGGCGACCACATCGCCGAACTTGACGCTCAGCAACGCGACGATGGCCAAGGCTACGATAAAGCGGCGCATGGCACGATATGAACTCACGATCCGTCCATAGGCAAGACTTAGGTCGCGGTCACTGCGCCGCCACGCGAAACCGCGAGTGTCTCCGGAGCGTCGAGAGAACGCAGATGCTGTACACCGCCCCCTGGACGCGCTTTACTTCGTGTCCTTGGGCCATGCTTCTCTGCTGCCACGCGCCATCTGCATAACAAACAGGCATAATACGGTTGCGCCCGCCCGCCGTTGGGCGCATGAACGCGCCCTTGCCGTCTCGCGGCCCACACGAGTACGAAATCCATGCCGTTCCCCGCCACCCATCCCGCCCTCGCCCGCGCGCTCGCCGCCCGCGACTACGACGAGCCCACGTCCGTCCAGCTCGCGGTGCTGGAAGCGGACGCCGAGGGACGCGACCTGCTGGTATCGGCCCAGACCGGCTCGGGCAAGACCGTGGCGTTCGGCCTGACGCTCGCCACCACCCTGCTCGGAGACGAGGAACGCTTCGGTCAGGCCGGCGCGCCGCTCGCCCTGCTCATCGCCCCGACACGCGAACTGGCGCTGCAGGTCCACCGCGAGTTGAGCTGGCTCTTCGACGAGACCGGTGCGAAAATCGTCACCTGCGTCGGCGGCATGGACCCGCGCCAGGAAGCCCGCGCGCTGAATTTCGGCTCGCACATCGTCGTCGGCACGCCGGGCCGTCTGCGCGACCACATGGAACGCGGCCGGCTCGACACCTCGGCCCTGCGCGCCGTCGTCCTCGACGAGGCCGACGAGATGCTCGACCTGGGTTTCCGCGAAGACCTCGAGTTCATCCTCGACGCGACGCCCGCCAGCCGGCGCACCCTGATGTTCTCGGCGACGATCGCGCGGGAAATCGCCACGCTCGCCCGCGCCTACCAGCGCGACGCGCTGCGCATCGACACGGTCCAGCGCAACCGGCCCCATGCCGACATCGAATACCGCGCCATCCGCGTCGCCCCCAACGAGGTCGAGCTCGGCGTCGTCAACGTGCTGCGCCTGTTCGACGCCGCCGCGGCGCTGGTTTTCTGCTCGACCCGCGAGGCGGTGCGCCATCTGCACGCCAGCCTGGTCGAACGCGGTTTCGCCGCCACCGCCCTGTCCGGCGAGCTCACCCAGAACGAGCGCAATAACGCGCTGCAGTCGCTGCGCGATGGCCGCACCAAGATCTGCGTCGCCACCGACGTGGCCGCGCGCGGTCTCGATCTGCCCCAGCTCGACCTGGTGATCCATGCCGAGCTGCCCAACAACAAGGACACCCTGCTCCATCGCAGCGGCCGCACCGGCCGCGCCGGCCGCAAGGGCGTCTGCGTGCTGCTGGTCACCTACACCAAAGGCCGCCGCGCCCAGCAGCTGCTGTCGCTGGCCGGCGTCGAAGCCGTCTGGTCCGGACCGCCCACCGCCGAGGAAATCCGCAAGCGCGACAACGAGCGCTTCCTGCTGGACCCCATCTTCAACGCGCCCGGCCCCGACGAGGACCTCAGCCTGGTCCAGCCGCTGCTCGAAGGCCGCACCCCCGAGCAGCTCGCCCTGGCGCTGGCGCGCATCCAGCGCTCGCGCCTGCCCGAGCCCGAGGACCTGTTCGACAATGGCGGCGCCCGCGAGCCGCGCCGCGACGAGCGCGGCCCCCCGGAGCCCCGCGAGCCCCGCCAGTTCAACGACCGCGGCCCTGCTGGCGAGACCGTCTGGTTCCGGCTCAATGTCGGCCGCATGAAGAACGCCGATCCGAAATGGATCCTGCCCCTGCTCTGCCGCCTCGGCCACGTCACCAAGCGCGACATCGGCGCCATCCGCATCTTCGACCGGGAGACCAAGTTCGAGATTTCCAGGGACGTGGCCGACCGCTTCCGGGCGGCCCTCGACAAGTCAGAGGAGAAGGAATTCACCATCCAGCCCGCCGAGGCCCCCGCCCCGCGCGAAGAGCGCGCCCCCCGCCCCGAACGGCGCGAATGGCGCGAGCCCCCGGTCCAGGTAGCCGAACCCGTCGCGGAGACCGTGGCCGAGACCAGAATCGACACTCCTGCTCCCGTCGCGGTGGAAGCCGCTCCCGAAGCACCCCGCGAGGAAGCGCCCGCGGTCGAATACAAGCGCGAGGAGCGCGGACCCTTCGATCCGCACGGGGGCGAGAAGCCCGCGCGCAAGAAGGAACGCTGGGACGGCGCCAAGCGCCGCGACGCCAAGGTCCGCCGCGAATACACCGAGCGCGCCACGCCCGAGCCCCGCGCCGAACGCCCGGCCCCCGTCCAGGACAGAACCTTCCGCGACAAGCCGCACCACGAGCGCCCCGGCAAGGGCGGCGGCTATACGCCCAAGCCGTGGAAGCAGGGTCCCCGCGCCGCCGCGGCGCCCGAAGCCCCCGTCCGCCCCGCGCGCGACCCGTCGCAGCCCGCGCAACGGCCCAACCGCCAGGACGCCGGTCCCGACAAGTCGTTCAGGAACAAGACCGCCGGCGCCGGCAAACCCGCGTTCGGCAAGGGCAAGCCCGGCACCGACCGGCCAAAACGCTTCAACCCCAAGCGCGACGACAGCCGCACTGCGTCAGGCGACCGCCCGCTCCGGCGCAAGCCGCGTTGATACCTCGGAATGTTGGGAAGATTGCCGGACCCAGAATAAGCGTCGGGCCGCTGCAATCGGAATGGGCTTGGGGGCTACAGATCCGAGTGCGGCGGCCCGACTGACGAGGCCAACAACCGCAATGTCGCGTCGAACTGTGGCGGGATTGGGACTGCCGCAAGGTATTGTTGCGGAGGTCGTTTCGCTTTTGATGGAAAACTGGCGCTATTCCGCCGCCCGGGCTGCGGTTTCCCGGCGGCGCATGGGGCTTCCATCCAGCCAGACGTCGAGCCAGTCGTGGAAGTGCTGCACCCGCGCCTCGTCCTCGTTCAGCCACGCCCGGCTGAAGCCGCGCGAGTGCATCCCCGCCTGCATGTCGCGCAGCAGGTGGATATCCTGATCGATGGTGATGGTCATGGAATGGGTGCCGGCGATCACGTCTTCCTGGGTGAACACCGCATGCTCGGGCCGCTCCGCCGCCTCGCCCGGCGCCGCCTTGGGGTCGCCCACCAGGCTCAGCCCGCGCGCCTTGTCGGCCGGCACGTCGATCCGCAGCGTCCACTTGTCGAACAGGCACTTGTCCGGATCGGTCGGATGCGGCCGCGGCCGCATCACCCACAGCTCCTCCGGCTTGATGGTCATGATGACGTTGGGGAACAGGTCGTATTGCAGCACGTCCGACACCTGGTCGTCAGTGAAGCCCGAATAGTCGAAGCCCAGCGCCTCGCCCACCTCGCGCTTGCGCCGCTGCACTGCCTTGCGGATGTCGGGCACCCGCCCCTTGAAGTCGGCCGGATCGAGGCCCAGCGGCCGGATCGCGGCCTGCAGGATCGGCGGCACCTCGTCCGGCGTGCCGTAGCGCGGATTGGTCACATAGCCTTCGACCAGCACCCGCCGGTGTCCGAACGGCCACAGTTCGTTGCCCGCGTTGCAGCAGTCGACGAAGCTGGCGTGCTGCGGGTGGATGAAGTCTACGTGGTACTGCTCGTTGAAATTGTCGATGCACGTCTTCCAGTTGGCGTCGAGGGCCACGGTCTGGTCGCTCACCAGCACCATGTCATCGAACCGGTAGGGCGCCAGTTGTTCCTCGACCACGCCGAGGAATTCGGACAGCGGCCCGGCCTCCAGATCCATGTTGATCCACACCAGCCCGCCCCAGGTTTCCACGAGTACCGGCTTCAGCGACAGCTCCTCGCACGGCAGCCCTTGCGCGAACCGTTCGGAGTCCGGCACCGACTTCAGCGCGCCGTCCAGCTCGTAGGTCCAGCCGTGATACGGGCAGGCGATGGCCGGCACCGAGCCGCGCTCGTTGGTCATGATCCGGTTGCCGCGGTGCTGGCAGGCGTTGTAGACCGCCGACAGCGCGCCCGCGTCGGTCCGCGTCACGATGATCGACTCCCGGCCGATGTCGAACACGAAATAGTCGCCGGCCTCTCCCACGTCGCACTCGAGGCCGGCCAGCAGCCAGCTCCGCGTCCACATGCCGTCCCACTCGCGCGCCATGAAGGCCCGCGACGTATAGCGGTCAGCGTCCAGCGTCGCCCTGGCGCGCGGCGTCGCCGGCGGCCCGTCGGCGAAATCGATATAGGTATTGGTCTGCGGCATCGACGCTTTCTCCCCGACCCGTCCGCGCGCTCTCCCAAAGTCTAGCACGGAGGCGGCCCTTGTTGTGACATCCGTTTTGCGTGCACAGTGCTGCCGTCGAAGGGGAGACACCGCATGGCCAGCAAGAAACCGTTCCGCTTTTCCTGGCAGGCGTTCAACGCCACCTCCGCGTCGCAGTGGCGCGAGAAGGCCCGCCGCGCCGAGGCGCTGGGCTATTCGACCTTCCATGTCGCCGACCATTATATCGGCCCCGGCCCGGCGCTCGCCGCCACCAACCATCCGGTCCAGGACATCGCCGCCGTGCCGGCGCTGGCCATGGCCGCCGAGGCGACCAGCACCATCAATGTCGGCGCCCGCGTGTTCTGCACCGGCTACCGCCCCGCGCCGATCCTGATCAAGGAGGCCATGACCCTGGACTTCCTGTCCGACGGCCGCTTTGAGCTGGGCCTGGGCGCCGGCTGGATCAGGAACGAGTACGAGGCCATGGGCATCCCCTTCCCCAGCGCCGGCACCCGCATCAAGCGGCTCGAGGAAACCATCCGCCTCGCCAAGGCCTCCATGCGCGGCGAGATGCTGAACCTCGACAGCGAACACGTCCACGCCGTCGGCTACGAAGCCGTCCCCGTCCCGCCGCGCGGCCGCGTGCCGCTGATCGTCGGCGGCGGTGCACCCAGGGTGCTGGGCGTCGCCGGGCGCGAGGCCGACATCGTCAGCATCAACTTCAACAACCACACCGGCCGCATCGGCCCGGAATCCCTCGCCAACTCCACCGCCGCCGAGACCCGCAAGAAGATCGGCTGGATCCGCGATGGCGCCGGCGACCGCTTCGACGACATCGAACTGGAGATCGGCATGATCTTCGTCGCGCTCGACGACAGCCAGCGCGCCGCCGCCGAAATCTGGGCGAAAATGTTCGACATCACCCTCGACGACCTGAAGGACTGCCCCCACGCGCTGATCGGCTCGGTCGACAGCGTCTGCGACGACCTGCAGCGCCTGCGCGAGGAATTCGGCATCAGCTACATCAACGTCCAGGACCAGTACGGCGAAGCGTTCGCACCCGTCGTGGCGCGGCTGACGGGCAAGTAGCGGCGCCTCGCCACGCCCCGGTCTTCAAGCTCTCGAAGTGGCGCCGATCAGAACTCCGCGGTCAACTCGATGCCCCACGCCCGACCCGGTCCCACCGTGCCAGCCGCGAACAGCGGCGCGATGATCGCCGGGAACTCGTTGCGCTCGTTCGTCAGGTTGGTGCCGAACACCGCCACCTTGAAACCGTCCCAGCTGTAGCTGATCGAGGCGTTCAGATCTTCACGAGACGGCACCAGTCCGGTCGCCAGGTTGAGCAGGTCGCCCTGCACCTTGCTGATGACGCTGTACTTCACGCCGAGCTGCAGGTCGCCGGGGCCGATGGCGATGGTGTAGGTACCGCCGATGCCCCAGGTCCATTTCGGCGCGTTCCGGGGGGTCAGGAAGTTGGCGTCGACGATGCACTCGATGCTGCCCGAGCAACTGTCGTTCGGGTTCACGTCAGTCCGGAAATCCTTGTACGTGGCGTCCAGATAGCCGACCGAGGCGAACAGGCTCAGATTGTCGGTCACCACCGCCTGGAGTTCCGCCTCGGCGCCCTGATAGATAACCGAGGCCACGTTGCTGAACACCGTCACCACCGTGTTGGTGGTCGGGTCGAACTGAACCGATTGTTCCTGCTTGTTGTGGAAGTTGTTGCGGAACAGGGCCACGTTGGTCTGCAGCCGGTTGTCGAACCACTGGGCTTTCACGCCAACCTCGAAGGACTGCGAGGTCTCGGGATCGTATTGGTCGCGCACGAAGTCGGAGACGTTCTGGTTGACGCCGAAGAAGCCGCCCGAATGCCAGCCCTTGGCGTAGGAGCCGTAAACCAGGATGTCGTCCGTGGCCTTCCAGGACAGGCCGGCCTTCGGCGAAACGTCGGTCCAGCTGTTCCTGAGGTCGGCGAACTCGGGGAAGTTGTCGATGCCGACACGATCCAGCGGCGTGATGTAGGCCTGGGCGCCGATGAAGTGCTTCTTCTCCCGGGTCCAGCGGACACCGGCCGACAGGGTCAGGTTGGGGATGAACTCCCAGTCCACATGCGCGAAGGCCGCCTGCGACGAGGTCGTCTGGCTCTCGAAGAGTTTGTTCGGGCTGTTGGGCCCGTAGGCCACGTCGCCCGCACCGGAGTCACATCTTACCTGACCGAACACAGCCTTCAGCCCAGGCGTGGTTCGCGGCGCGAGACAGGCGGCGGCCGGCGTGGCGAAACCGGTCAGCGTCGCCAGCGACGGGTCGATCCAGGTATTGGTCGCCAGCGAATAGCCGCTGAGCGACGACACGAACTGCCAGAACGAGCCGCCAGTCACCCACTTCTGGTCGAACTTGCTGTGGAAGAGATACCCGCCAACGACCGCGTCGATCTTGCCGAGCGAGGTATCCCAGTTGCCCTCGAGGCGGAATTCCTCGCTCCACTGCTTGTAGGTGTTGTCACGCTCGATGGTGATGAAGTCAGCCGTCGAGCCGTCGAAGTCGTATTTGCGGTACTCGCGCATGTCGCGGATGCCGGTCACCGACACCAGCTTCACCTCGTCGCTCAGCGTAGCCGACATGCTCAGCGTATAAGCCGTTGTGTTGACGCGCCCGGGATTGGGCAGATCGGTGGCGATCTCCTTTCGCGGAAACGCCAAGGTGGTGCGGCAAGGCACGTTTTGGATGCCGAAGACGCCCGGCAGGAAGCAGCCGAGGAACCCGCCGCTAAAATCCGGTTCGCGGGGATCGGTGGGTTTGGAACGCACACCGGCGGCGAAGTTCCAGTTGGTCAGGTAGGCGCCGCCCTGGCCATGGTCCTCGAACCGCTCCACCGTGAACTGGGCTTCGAACCAGTCGTTGGGCGTCGCCAGCAGGGTCAGGCCGTAGTTCTTGTAGTCCTTTTGTGGCTGTGTGGTGTTCAGAAAGGTGTTCCTGAACCAGCCATTGCGGGCCTGGACGGTGAAGAACGCCTTCGCCGCCAGCTTGTCCTGCACCACCGGCGCGTTGATCACGGCGCGGAATTCCTGCTGATTCCACCGACCGAACGTGTACTGCGCCTTGGCGCCGAATTCCCCGGTTGGCCGGCTGCGGATCACGTTGAGCACGCCGCCTACCGTATTGCGGCCGTAAAGCGTTCCCTGCGGGCCGCGCAGGATTTCAATACGCTCGAGGTCGAAATTGTCGATCACCTGCCCAGACAGCGAGCCCAGATAGATGCCGTCAATCATGACCGCGATCGGCGAGTCCAGCGAGTTGTCGTCCGTTCGGGTCGGGCTGATGCCTCGGATGGTAATCGACGAGCCGCCCGCGCGCTCTGGATTTGCGTCGATGCGCACATTGGCCGAATAGCCGTTCAGGTCGCGGATATCGCGGACGGTCGCCAGCTTCAACTCGCTGGTCAGCGCGGTCATGGCGACCGGCACTTCCTGCGCCGTTTCCTCGGTCTTGCGAGCGGTGACCAGCACCTGCTCCACTCTGGGCGAGGATTTAGGCGGCGGATTGTCTGCGACCTTCTGGGGTGGCGCGGCGGCCGCGTCCGGCGCCGGCTGCGCCGCGGCGATGGTCGGAACGGTCACGACGAGCAGGGTGGCTAGTGACGTTGCGGCACAGGATGCAATGCGTCCAACCGCGACAAATCGCTTCATGGCAGGTCCCTCCCCAAAAAAACGACCGCCCTTGACGGCCGCTATTGCATCGGTTCCCACATTCCATGGTGGAAATCTCGTGCCGTCGCGGACCCGGCGATCGATGAGAAAAGCGTGCACCCGCCAATGGCGTTAATCAACGACTATTTGTTCCGGCCGTATTGTTAACATCTCCTCAGTCGTTTGAAACAGAACGCCTCTGCAACGAAAAGAGGTGCGCCGTCGCCGGCGCACCTCCCGTTCTTCAAGCTCTCGAAGTGGCGCGGATCAGAACTCCGCGGCCAGCTCGACGCCCCAGCTCCAGCCCGGCCCGATAGTGCTGGACGCGAACAGCGGCGCGATGATTGTGGGAACCTCGTTCCGCTCGTTGGTGAGGTTGCGGCCGAACATCGTCACCCGGTACTTGTCCCAGATGTAGCTGACCGACGCGCTCAGGTCGTCGCGGGGCCGAACAGCGCCCAGCGTCTGGTTGAGCAGATTGCCCTGGACCTTGCCGACATAGGCGTACTTGACGTTGAGCTGCAGGTCGCCCGGTCCGACCGTCACCGTGTAGACGCCGCCGATGCCCGCCGTCAGCTTCGGTGCGTTCCGGACCTCAAGATAGGAAGCGTCGACGACGCACTCTGGCTTGCCGGTGCAGGTGTCGTTCGGGTTGACGTCGGTGAAGAAGTCCTTGTACTGGGCGTCCAGCAGGCCGATCGATCCGAAGAGGTTGAGCTGATCGGTCACGGCGGCCTGGACCTCGGCCTCGATACCCTTGTAGATCACGTTCGCCACGTTGGAGAACACCGTCGCGACCGTATTCGTCGACTCGTCGAACTGCACCGCCTGTTCCTGCTTGTTCTTGAAGGTGTTGTGGAACAGCGCGATGTTGGTCTGCAGCCGGTTGTCGAACCACTGGGCCTTCACGCCGATTTCGAACGACCGCGAGGTCTCGGGATCGTACTGGTCGCGCTCGAAGTCGGCGACGTTCTGGTTCACGCCGAAGAAGCCGCCCGAGTGCCAGCCTTTCGAGAAATTGCCATAGAGCAGGATATCGTCGGTCGGCTTCCACGACAGGCCCACCTTGGGCGAGATGTCGTTCCAGCTATTCTCGAGGTCGGCGAACTCAGGGTAGTTGAACTCGTAGGCTCGCGAAACCGGCGCCAGATAGGCCTGGGCCGCGACGAAGTGCTTCTTCTCATGGCTATAGCGGACGCCGGCTTCCAGCGTCAGTCCGGGCAGGAACTCCCAGTCCGCGTGCGCGAACAGCGCTTGCGCGGTCGTCTTCTGGTCCTCGAACAGCTTCTGCACCAGCTTGGGGCCATAGGCTGTGTCGCCCGCCGCGGTGTCGCAGCGTACGTTGCCGAACCGCAGAGCAAGACAGGCGCCGACCGGCGTGAAGCCCGGGTGCGCCGCCTGGGCCAGGGGGCTGAGCCAGGTGTTGGACGCCAGCGAATAGCCGCTGAGCGCGCCGATGAACGTCCAGAAGTCGCCGCCGGTCACCCAGTTCTGGTTGAAGTCGCTGTACCAGTAGTACCCACCGATCAAGGCGTTGATCTTGCCCATCGATGTATCCCAGTTGCCTTCCAGCCGGACTTCGCCGCTGAACTGCTCGAACTGGTTGTCGCGCTCGATGGTGATGTGGTCCACCTCGGTGCCGTCGAAGTCGTACTTGCGGTACTCCTTCATGTCGCGGTAGCCGAGCAGCGTGACCAGCTTCAACTCGTCGCTGAACTCGTAGGACGCGTCCAGGGTGAACGCCGTCGTGCGCACCCGGCCCGGATTGGGCAGGTCGGTCGAGATGTTCTTCGGGTCGTACGGAATCGTCGTCCGGCACGGCACGCTGGGCACCGCGCTGATCAGGCCCGGCAAGAAGCAGGACAGGAAACCGCCGGCGTAATTGGGATCCTCGGGCCGGTCGGTCGGTGGCAGCACGCCCGGCGCGAAGTTCCAGCTGGTCAGGCCGGCGCCGCCCTGGCTGTCGTCCTCGAACCGCTCGATGGTCAGCTTGGCCTCGAACCGGTCGTTCGGCGTCGCCAGCAGGGTGATGCCATAGTTCATGTAGTCGCGCTGCGGCTGCCGCTCGTCACGGAACTCGTTGTAGAACCAGCCTTTGCTGTTCAGCGAGGTGAAAAACGCCTTGGCCGCCAGCTTGTCCTCGACGATCGGGATGTTGAACACGCCGCGGAACTCGTGCGTGTCCCACCGGCCGTAGGTGTATTGCAGCTTGGCGCCCCACTCGCCGGTCGGCCGGCTGCGGATCGCGTTCAGCACACCGCCGACCGTGTTGCGGCCGTACAGCGTGCCCTGCGGGCCGCGCAGGATTTCGATGCGCTCGATGTCGAAATTCTCCAGCACCTGACCCGACAGCGAGCCCAGATAGATGCCGTCGATCATGACGGCGATCGGCGAATCGAACGAGTTGTCGTCCGTGCGGGTCGGGCTGATGCCGCGGATGGTGATCGAGGCGGCGCTGGCGCGCGACGGATCGTTGTCGATGCGCACGTTCGCCGAATATCCATTCAGATCCTTCAGGTCGCGCACCGTGGCCAGCTTCAGTTCCGCGTTGATCGCGGTCATCGCGACCGGCACGTCCTGGGCCGATTCCTCGGTCTTTCGTGCCGTCACCAGCACGGAGTCGACGCGCGGGGCCGTCCGCGTCGCCTGGGCGAGTTGCTCGCCGCTGACCGCGGTTACCGGCGCCGGTGTTTCGCGCATGGTCTCCGCCGCGGACGCCCCGAAAGGCAGCAACAGAACAGGTAGTGCGAACGCGGCCGTTCTGGCGGCGCGCGAGAACTCGCGAGGCGAGCGTGGCCTGTAAGTCATCGTGGTTTTCCTCCCCAAAAGCGACCGCCGGGACGGCAACCTTGGGCATCGGACTTCGCATTCGATGGCGAAACCTCGTGCCCGCAGCATGCCAGACGGTCAATGCGACCAAGCCTGCCCTTGGCCCGAGAGTTAATCAACGATTATTTTTTTTGACGGTGCGTGCTTAATTTTTCAACACCGTGGTCCACAACGCTTTTTATAGACGGATACAATTTTGGCAGACCCTCTGCCTATTCGCTATGACCGCTCGCCACCACACGCCTGCGGCTCCTGACGGGTAGGCACCTCTTCGAGGGGAATGACAGCCTGCGTTAGCCGACCGTCACCTCCCATGCCTTCTCTGTCGCCGGGGCGATGGCGATGTCCACATCCAGGAAACGCCTGATGATGTCGGCGTTGGTCCGGGTGTGCAGGCTCGGACGCAGGGTGGTGAAGTGCCCGCCGCCCGCCAGCGCCATCGGGATCAGCAACTGGTCCGCCAGGTGCGGGCCGGCCGCCGCATCCACCGCCAGGTAGCGCAGCGCATTGGCCGCCGTCCGTTCGGCCACGTGCTCGGCGCGCACGCCAACCTTGCCGTAGCCGGCGAACACTTCGGTCACCTGCTCGAACGCCAGGGTCACCAGCAGCACGTTGCCAGGACCCGGGCTCCGTTCGGCGCCCTGGAGGTGCAACGCATCCGTGCTCAGCCCCAGCCGTATGCCGACTTCCTTCAGTTCGCGGTCGGCGATGTCGCGGGGCAGGTTGGCGATCAGGGCGTGCGCCATCCGCGACGTCTCCGCGCCGCGCGACGGCAGGTCGAGGCGGGCAAGCGACTTCACCGGCGACAACGTCACCGTGAACCGCCCTCCGCCGACCGGATAGAAGCCGTGCCGCTCCAGCGACGCCTCGGCCGTCACCCCCATGCGCCGCAGCAGCGGCAGGAACGCACGGTCGATAAACTCGAAGGGCGGCCCGCCGAAATTGTGGGTGCCGCCCTCGAATGCCAGCGTCGATGGCCGGTCGGCCTGCAGCAGCGCGGGCAGCACGGTCTGAAACACCAGCGTCGTGCTTCCGGCCGAGCCGACCGAGAACGTGTAGTCGCCGCCGCGCACCTTGCCGGGCACGAACGTCAGCGCGCGCGAGCCGATGCCCGCGCCGGTGACCTCGGCGTCCGAAATCGCCGCCGCCGCGTTGACCGCGGTCAGGTGCTGGCGCATCAGGCCACCCCGCTCCCGCTTGGCGCGAATGTTGACGATCCGAAAGGCCTGGCCGGTAACGATGGACAACGCCAGGGCAGTCCGCAGGATCTGCCCGCCGCCTTCGCCCTCCGACCCGTCGATGGTAATCACTATATTGTTCCTACTCCCAAACAATGGACGGCGGCGCGCGCGGGATCTCCGCGCGCGCCGCCTGGACCATGCGTGAAAAAGGTTATCCCTTCACGCATACCACCTGGCGAAGCGTGTGGACGATCTCGACCAGATCCTTCTGCGCCTCCATCACCGCATCGATCGGCTTGTAGGCGGCAGGAGTCTCGTCGATGACGCCCGCGTCCTTGCGGCACTCCACACCCTGTGTCGCCTCGATATGCTCTTCGAGGCTCACCAGCTTCTTCGCCTTCGTCCGCGACATCACCCGCCCCGCGCCATGCGAGCAGCTATGGAAACTCTCGTCGTTCCCCAGCCCGCGCACGATGTAGGACCGTGCCCCCATGCTTCCCGGGATGATCCCCAGGTCGCCCTTGCGGGCGCGCACCGCACCCTTGCGGGTCACGAACACCTCTTCACCGAAATGATGCTCGCGCGTCACGTAGTTGTGGTGGCAGTTCACCGCCTCCACTTCCGCGTCGAACGGCTTGGCGATCACCGACCGCATGGCGTCGACGATGTTGGCCATCATCAGCTGCCGGTTGGCCATGGCGAACGCCTGCGCCCATTCCACGGCGAAGACGTAGTCGTCGAAGTGCCGGGCGCCTTCGGGGAAGTACGCCAGGTCCTCGTCCGGCAGGTTCGCCTCGATCCGGCGCATGTCCTGCTTGGCCAGTTCGATGAAAGCGCGGCCGATGGCGTTGCCCACGCCGCGCGAGCCTGAATGCAGCATGAACCAGACCCGGTCCTCCTCGTCGAGGCAGACCTCGACGAAATGGTTGCCGGTTCCCAGCGTTCCCAGATGGGTCACGGTGTTCGCGCCCTTCAGGTTGCGCTGGCCGTCGACGATCCGCTGGAAACCGGGCTCAAGCACGGCCCAGGCCTTCAGCGTCCGCTCCGGCGGCTCGCCCCACGACCCGGTGTCGCGCTTGCCGCGTCCCACCGAACGCCCATGCGGCACCGCCCGTTCAATCGCGAAACGCATCTCACGCAGGCTGTCGGGCAGGTCCGACGCCGTCAGCGTCGTCCGCGCCGCCATCATGCCGCAGCCGATGTCGACGCCGACCGCCGCGGGGATGATCGCCCCCTTGGTCGGAATCACGCTGCCCACCGTGGAGCCGATGCCCTGATGCACGTCCGGCATCACCGCCAGCCACTTGTGGATGAACGGCATCCGCGCGGTCTTCACCAGCTGCTCGCGCGCGCCGTCCTCAACGGGCACGCCGTGCGTCCACATCTTGATGGGCACGCCACCGGTTTCGGTCATGGTCTCATATGTATGCTCAGCCATTTTCTTTCCTCCGTCTCGTTCATTCCGCCCGACAGGACGCGGCGACAAGGGACCGGTGAAACCTCGCTTTCTGCTCTGCCGCTGAACTACGGTCTCCCTGGGGAAAACCGGCGGGACTCGAACCCGCGCCACGAAAGTCCAATGTAGTTCCACCTGCATTCGCCGCTGACCGTAGGCGCGACAAGCTGGTGCGAGACATTTCCGCCCCTCGTGAGAGCGGCGGACGAAGGCTTCGAACCTTCTCTCACCGAAGTGATTACCATGTAGTCCCGCGGGCATTCGCGCCGCCGATGTCGTGAGCCGTCAAACGATCGTCCTTTCCTCTGTTCGTTCTTCCATTCGATCCGCCAGACAAGGGCGCGGCGACAAGGTTTCGGTGAAACACTCCTGCTCTACCGTTGAGCTACGGACCCGAAGGCCCGGCGGGACTCGAACCCGCAACCCGGCGATGTACAATCCATGTAGTTCCACCTGCATTCGCCGCTGAGCGCCGAGCAGCAAGATTGTGCATGACCTAAGTTTAGGACCATTATAAGTGGCCCGGGGACTACCCCTATGTAGTCATGCACGCATCCGCCCGGCGCAGTGCTAGTCTGTCAGATCGATCTCCTCGATGCGGTCCACCAGATAGGTGGGACCGGTTTCACCCGTCGCGAAGGCGGCCATCGCCTCGAACACCGCGTCGGAAAACCCGCCGATATTCAGGATGTCAGCCGACCCCTGCGCCTGTGTCGTGCCGTAAGGCTGGATATCGACGCAGATCAACCGGGCTTCCGGATTGGCGTTCTTCAGCATGCGCCACTGGCGCATGGTCTCGGTGTTCTGCGGCCTAGCCGCATCCACCCAGGACTGGTTGTCCGACACGAAGATCACCGTATCCACCGTCGCGTTCTCGTCGTTCAGGCGCCGCAGCGGCGCGGAACAGTTGGTTCCGCCACCACCGATCCCCGCCAGCGCGGCGGCGTTCGCCGTCACGCTCGCCTCCGGATCGAGGCGCACCTTCACCACGTCGTTCTCGAACGGCAGCACCCTAGCGGAAGGGTTCTTGCGCACCACCGCCGCGGCCACCAGTGCCGCCACATCGATGCACCGCACCGCCGTGGCCGCGCCGCGCCGGTGACCGGTCACGGGCGACGCCATGGAGCCGGACACATCGGGGCAAACCGCCACCCGGCCCGCGAAGGCCGGCACGTTCCGCACCGCCGTCTCCATCGCCGCATCGAGCGCCTCCAGCACCGCTGCTGGCACGGAACCTGTCGCCATCCGTGCCGCCATCAGCTGGTACGGGAACACCCGCGCCCGCTTGATCTCGTGCGGATCCCGTAGGCGCTCCGCCAACAGCGCGGTCATGCCCTCTACCTCGAACACGCCGTGGCGCGCGAAGGTGTTCAGGTTCATGCGCAGCGTCTGCCAGCGTGCGTTGCGGGCGATCGCCGCCCAGGCCTCGCGGCCCAGCGGCAGCGCGGTTAGCATCTGGAACGGGACGTCCGGCACCTCGGCCGTTTCGCCCGTCTTGAACGCCTCGAACCGGCGGATCGCCTCCGGCAGCAGCGCTGCGTCGTGCGGCTTGCCGATCAGGTATCCGAACAGCGCCTCCCGTCCCGGATCGACTGGAGTCGGATGCACCATCCGGATCACGTCGGCTAGCGACGGATCTTGGCCCACGGCGGCCGCGATCAGGCGGTCGTCGGAAGCCTGGATCAGCCAGTCGGCGACCAGCCGCTTCGGCCGCGAACCCAGCGACTTCCGGCCCATCGCGCCTGAGCGCATGATCTGCACGAAGGTGCGCAGCATGCGTCCGTTGTCGATGACCCGGTCGAACACGGGGGCCGCGAATTCGGGTCCGTTCACCGTCAGGTAGGCCAGCAGCAGCGCGGGGGCATCCTTCATGAAGCCGTGCCGGCGGGCATAGACCGCCGTCCTGGCGACGAATGCCGGATCGACCGCCTGGGCCGCGTCCAGCACCCCCGCCAGCTGCTCCCGCGCTTCCGCATAGAAGGTTCCGTTCAGGCACCCGGTCACCGCCAGCTGCGCCAGTCTATGGCGCGGCGTATAGACGAAGGCCGGAGCGCCTTCCCGGTTCCGGCCATCCGGCCGCGGGAGCAGCTTTCCTCTGATTGACGCAAACACGGATTTGTTTGCCATTGCTCTCATCCTCTATTTCACACCTTCCCAGTAGCAACGGGCGTGCCAGATCAGCGCAAGAGTCGGCATATTTTCTATAAACCATTGGTATTACATTAATAAAAACTTTAATCAGATTCTCGAGTCAGTATTCCGTGGATGGTGAACTCCACATCTTTATAGAATATAATATACACAAATATCTGTTTGGATCACATTGCGGACATGAAGCGACAGGTCGTCATCAGCTTTCTCGGCAGCGTCCTCGATTCCGGCACCCACGCCCGCCGGTGGGAGAAGTGGCGTCCCAATATTGGCATGTGCCAGCAGGACGACCTGGTCATCGATCGCCTTGAACTGATTTACGACAAGCGCATCACCACGCTCTTGACCACCGTCCGGCGTGACATCGCCATGGTGTCGCCCGAAACCGAGGTGCGCCCCCAGCTCATGGACCTAAGGGATCCCTGGGATTTCGAAGAGGTTTACGCGGCGCTGCACGACTTCGCCCGCGCCTATCCGTTCGACCCGGAAACCGAGGATTACCTGATCCAGATCACCACCGGCACCCACGTGGCGCAGATCTGCATGTATCTGCTAACCGAGGCCCACTACTTCCCCGGCCGGCTGCTGCAGCTGTCGCCGCCGCGCGGCCGGAGCGGCTTGATCGCCGGCACCTACTCGATCATCGATCTCGACCTGTCCCGCTACGACCGCATCGCCACCCGCTTCGAAGCCGAGCGCGACGAGGCCGCTTCATTCCTGAAGTCCGGCATCGCCACGCGCAATGCGGCCTTCAACCACATGATCGACCAGATCGAGCATGTCGCCATCCGCTCCTCGGCGCCGGTCCTGCTGATGGGGCCGACGGGCGCGGGTAAATCCCATCTCGCGCGCCGCATCCACGAGCTCAAACAGGCACGGCGCCAGCTCGCCGGCCCGTTCGTCGAGATCAACTGTGCCACTCTGCGTGGCGACGGCGCTATGTCGACCCTGTTCGGCCACACCAAAGGCGCATTCACCGGCGCCGTCGGCGCGCGGCCAGGCCTGCTGCGCGCCGCTGACAGCGGCATGCTGTTCCTCGACGAGATCGGCGAACTGGGCCTCGATGAGCAGGCCATGATCCTGCGCGCCATCGAGGACCGCACCTTTCTGCCCGTCGGGTCCGACAAGCCGGTTCAGAGCGACTTCCAGCTCATCGCCGGCACCAATCGCAATCTCGGGCAGGCGGTTCGCGAAGGCCGCTTTCGCGAGGATCTCTACGCGCGGCTCAACCTGTGGACCTTCCACCTGCCCGGACTACGCGACCGGCGCGAGGACATCGAGCCCAACATCGCCTTCGAGCTGGCACGCCATCGCGGCGAAACCGGCCGCAACGTTACCATGAACCGAGAGGCTGAACGCCGCTTCCTCGCCTTCGCCCTTGATCCTGCGTCGCTGTGGTCGGCCAATTTCCGCGACTTGGCCGCGTCGATCACCCGTATGGCGACCCTCGCGCCGTCCGGGCGGATCACCGAGGACGTGGTTGCCGAGGAGATCGCACGCCTGCGGCTGCTGTGGCGCGGCGCCGAAACTTCCGGCGGGGAAGCCGTGCTCGCCGATGTCCTGCCCCCCGAGCGGCTTGACGCCGTCGATCCGTTCGACCGGCCCCAGCTCGCCCGCGTGATCGAGACCTGCCGGCGCCATCGTTCCCTGAGCGCTGCGGGGCGTGAGCTGTTCGCTGCTTCCCGCCGGGAGAAGTCGACGCATAACGACGCCGACCGCCTGCGCAAATATCTTGCCCGCTTCGGATTGGCGTGGGGCGACGTCACCGCGCCCTAAGGACCGGGACCGGAGCGCCGGCAAGCGGCTGATCGGTCACACGCCGCATTTTTTTTTGGCCCGGCCGCTGTCGAGCTCCTAGGGTCCCAGGCGATGGTCGGAATACCTTTCGGCCATGTGTCAGGCAGAGCGAGAGAAGCCTGCCGCTCGATCAGGTCCACGAGGCGACGGTCAAGAACCCCACTCAACCTCGGGTTGATCAAGCATGGTTTAGTTCAGCCTCGGGCGGCGCGTCTCCATCAGGCTGCCCAATCCGAGCCATCCCTTATGAGTTATTCGACCTCGACCAGCTTGGCTTCGAGGCACGCTTCGAACACGGCCATCATCGCCTTGAAGCTGGCATAGAAGGCCGCATGGAACTCGTCGGTCTGGACGGCGCCCGGCTTGAGCCGGTAGCCGCCGCGCTCGTCGGCCATCACAATGCCGGCCGCGACCAGTTCCTTCAGCTTGCGGCGCACCGTCTCGCGCGGCAGCCCCGTCGAATCCGCGATCGACAGCGCATTCGAGGGCGTCTGCAATTCCGGCGGAATACGGACATCCATGGATTCGTAGGGCGCGCGCTGCGGCCTCGCCATCAGCCGCTGGATGTTCGAGGCACCGAGGGCATGGAGGATCAGCAGCTTGGCGAGGTCGTTCTGCATCTGCTGGCTATAGGTCGGCAGTATCTTGCAGAAACACTCGGACATCTCGTAGACGAAGATACGCGACTTGTCGCGGAACTCGGCTTGGGTCGCGACCTTCAGCCGGCGGTTCCCGCGCCGTGACGGCGACGGGGCTTCGCTCGTCGCGCGGGGTTGCGTCGGCTTGCCGTCCCACAAGCGATCCATGTCGTACAACCTTCCCTAGCGCCCCCGCCGTAACAATGCATGAACTGACAGGCCTCCGTCATGTCAAATACAACCCGGTCACCTGCAAATTTTAGTGGCTTTCGGCACTTACCGGTGTCCGCTGCATCTTTGGTCTCGAAACGTCTCCGATATAGATGTATATTATATACATCTTAATTCCGGGTAAGAGCATGACGATTCCAGTCCGTTCCCTTCGCGGCGCGACCACCCACGAGACGGTCCGGCAGACCGGCATCGACGAACCGATGATCCGCCGGCTGGTGGACGCGTTCTATCACCGCGTCCGCGCCGATCCGGTTCTCGGCCCGATCTTCGACGAACGCGTCGCCGACTGGGACGAGCACCTCGCCACCATGCGGCGCTTCTGGTCGTCGGTGGTGCTGATGACCGGGGCGTATCACGGCGAGCCCATGAAACACCATGCGCCGCTGCCGGTAAGCGGCGCCCATTTCGACCGATGGCTGGCACTGTTCCGGCAAACCGCGGCCGATGTCTGCCCGCCGACCGCCGCCGCCCTGTTCATCGACCGGGCCGAACGCATCGCCCGGAGCCTGGAGATGGGCATCGCCGTCTCGCGCGGCCAGCTATTGCGCCGCGACGAGCGTCTTGACAGCGCGCCCGTCCGGTAGCAAATACCGGCGCCTCACCCGATCGAGGGATTTATGTCAGAGTCCGCAGCCATCCGCTGACCGCTTCGCCTGATGCGAGGCATGTCCACGCTCCCGCAGTCCGGGCCGGCGCGCGTTGCCGCCTGTCCGCCGCGGAGCGTCCGGCGACGATGTCTGCGAGACTCTTCCATGAACATTTCCAGGACCGAACAGCGCGTGCTGCACGTGCTGGCGCAAGGCGGCATCATCCGCCACGCGCGCGACGGCAAGGGCCATGTGACCGCCGTCGAATGCTTTACCAGGGACGGTTACCTGCTCACCGACTGCACTCTTCCGGTATTCCGGCGGCTCAAGGGCCGGCGGCTGATCGAATCCCGCGGCGGCGCGCCCTATCGCATCTCGCTGCAGGGCCGGCTTGCGGTGCGGTCGCAGCCGGACAACAGGTGACCCACCCTAGCGCAGGCTCTCGATCCGCGAACGATGCAGCGCGACGAACGACAGCGCCTCCGACGCATAGGATTTCAGCATCTTGTCGCCGCCGCCCTGCGCGTAATCCGCCAATAGCTTCACGCTGTAGTCATGCGACGCCTGCTGGATGGCCAGGAAGGCCGCGTCGAACTCTTCGGCCTTCACGGCCTTGAGCTGGTCGACCCGGGCGGTGTATTCGGCGTTCAGCTTGGTCTGCGCGTATTTCGGGGCGAACGCCGCCAGCCGGGAATTGGCCAGCGACTGGTCCTCGACGATCTCGCGGGCCAGCTTGCGCACGTCCGCGTCCATCGCCCGGTCGAGCGCCAGCTGCGCCACCTCGACATCGAACAGCCCGGCCAGGCTGGCGTCCCGCGCGAACGCGGCGGCGGCCTGCTCCTCGCCGGGCGTAACCGCCTGTGACACCGTCGCGACCTTCTCTCCGGCGCTGGCCCCGCCGTGTGCGAGAAGAACAGCGGCCATCGCCATGCATACGATGGAACGCATGAAATCCTCCTAATGTGATGCCGGCATGAACGCCGCGGCCCTGCCGCTTGTTCCCCGCCGTCTCGGCGCTTGCAATGGGTGCCGATTTAATTAACAATTGGATTAAATATTTCTCCATCCCGGAAGGAAATGCCATGTCCAATCCGTTCAACCGGCCCGCCTTCGGCTCGGCCCTGTTCTACAAGGATCCTTTCGCCGCCCTCGACTTCCTGGAACAGGCGTTCGGGTTCGAGCGCACCATGGTGATCACCGATGCCGACGGCAATCTGGGCCATGCCGAGATGAAGTTCGGCGACGGCTACATCATGATCGGCGGCGAGTGGACGGACTACGTGGCCAGTCCCGCCTCGACCGGTGGCCGCAACACCCAGTCCATCCATGTCCACCTCGACGGCGGCGTCGACGCCCACTGCGACCGTGCCGTCGCCGCCGGCGCCGTCGTCGTCCGCCCGCTGGAGGACCAGTTCTACGGCGACCGCACCTATTCGGCGCGCGACCCCGAAGGCCATGTCTGGAGCTTCGCCCAGAGCTTGCGCTACGTGTCGCGCGAGGAAGCCGAGCAGGCGAGCGGCCTGAACATCGAGGGCTGGGTTTGAGCGCCCAGGCTGCCCGGAACGCCTTGCCGCGAACCGCGCTCGACGACACGCTGGCCGCCCTCGCCGATCCGCACCGCCGCCGGGTCGTCGACCTGCTGCGTCATGGCCCGCGGCGCGCCGGCGAGCTGGCGGAAGCGGCCGGCCTCAGCGCCCCGGCCATGAGCCGCCACCTGCGCAGCTTGCGGGTCGCCGGCGTCATCGAGGAATCCCATCCGGCATTCGACGCGCGCGTGCGCATCTACCGGCTCAGGCCCGGCGCCATGGCCGGCATCAAGGAATGGCTGGACGAGACCGAGCGGTTCTGGACAGGCCAACTCGCGGCGTTCAAGGCCCACCTGGAGGGCGGCGGGTGACGTCCAGGGTGATGGTCTCGCTCCGCGTCGCCGCCACGCCGGAACGGGCGTTCGCGGTATTCACCCGGGACATTGGCCTGTGGTGGCGGCATGACGGCCTGTTCGCCTTCGACACGGGCCAGACGGGCGTCTTGCGCTTCGAGCCGGGTCCCGAAGGCCGGCTGATCGAGGTCTATGAGGACGGCGACGTCTTCGAGATCGGCCGCGTAACCGCCTGGGAGCCGGGCCGCCGCCTTGCCCTGTCCTGGCGCCAGGCCAGCTTCGCCCGTGGTCAGGAAACCCGCGTGGAAGTCCGTTTCGATCCGGTCGGCGCCGAAACCCGCGTCACCGTCGTGCACAGCGGCTGGGACGCCATTCCCCAGCCTCACGCCGCCCGCCACGGCTTTCCGCTCGGTCCGTTCCAGCAGCGCCAGGCCGAACATTGGCAGCGACTGCTGGCGTCCTTCCGGGAAGCGGCTACTCGGTGAGGCCGCCGCCCAGCGCCACATACAGCGTCACCAGGTTGTCGAGCTGGCTGCGGCGCGTCGCGACCAGCGACTGCTCGGCGTCGAACAGGTTGCGCTCTGCATCCAGCACCTCGAGGTAATTGGCAACGCCGTTGCGGTAGCGAAGCTGCGCCAGCTCGGCGCTGTTGCGCTGGGAAACCAGCGCCTGCTCCTGCGCCTCCACCTGGTCGGAGAAATACCGCCGCGCCGCCAGTGCGTCGGCCACTTCGCGGAACGCGGTCTGCACGGCCTTCTCATAGCTGGCGACGGCGATGTTCTTGCGCGCCCTGGCCACATCCAGATTGCCCTGGTTGCGGCCGAAATCGAAAATCGGCAAGGTCAACGACGCCGGGCCGAAGCCCCAGCTCAACCCATCCTGGCCGACGCCGTTCTTGAGCTCGATGGACTCGTAGCCGCCCGACCCGGTCAGCATGATCCTCGGGAAGAACGCCGCCCGCGCCGCGCCGATATTGGCATTGGCGCCGCGAAGCTGCTGTTCGGCCTGGAGGATATCGGGCCGGTTGAGCAGCAGGTCCGACGGCAAGCCGGCGCCGAGCCGATCGCTCATGCCCTGCGCCACCAGCGGCATCGGGTCGGGCAGCGGCCCGTCGATGGGGCCGCCTACCAGCACCTCGAGCTGGTTGCGCGTCGTCGCCCGCGCCCGCCTCAGGCTCGCAAGCTCGGTCTGAGCCTGGGTCAGCAGCGTCTCGGACTGCCGGTAGTCGAGCGCCGAGGTCACGCCCGCGTCCAGCCGGAGCCGGGCGATCTCCAGCCCCCGGTTGCGGCTGTCCACCGTAGCCTCGGCCAGCGCGATCCGCTCCTCGGCCTCGCGCAGCGCCAGATAGGCGCCAGCCACGTCGGCGATCAGGCCGATGCGGAACGCGCGCTCGGCCTGGACAGTGCCCAGGTAGCTGGCGCGCGCCGCGTTGCTCAGGCTGCGGACCCGGCCCCAGAAATCGATCTCGAAGCTGCTGATGCCGCCGCCGGCGCTGTAGCGTTCGATCGTTGTCGCCGCGCCGGCGCCGGCGGACGAGATCGAACCGCCATGGCTCCGCTGGGCCGAGGCCGTGGCGTCCACCGTCGGCAGCAGATCGGCGCGCCGGATCCGGAACTGGCCGCGGGCTTCTTCGACGCGGGCCACCGAAATCCGGAGGTCCCTGTTGTTGACCAGCGCGGCGTCGACCAGCCGCACCAGCCGCGGATCGGCGAAGAACTGCCGCCAGCCGATCGCCGTGGCCTCGAACTCGCCCGCTTCCGGCTCGCCTTCCGTCGGATAGGCCGGCGCGGTCGGCATCGGCGGCTGCTTGTAGGCGGGCGCCATGGTGCAGCCCGCCAGCAGCGCCGCGGACACCATCGCCACGGCGAGCCGGCTACTCATCGCCGGCCCCCCGCGGCGCGCCCGGCACGGACGGCCTCTTGCGCATCAGCCACTTCCTCGTCGCCAGGTAGAACAACGGCACGAAGAAGATGCCGAACACCGTCGCGGCGATCATGCCGCCGACGACGCCGGTGCCCACCGCGATCCGGCTCGCCGAGCCCGCGCCCGACGACAGCGCCAGCGGCAGCACGCCCAGGATGAACGCCATCGACGTCATGATGATCGGCCGCAGCCGCAGCCGCACGGCTTCCCGTATCGCCTCTATGGTGCCCTTGCCTTCGGCTTCCAGGTCCTTGGCGAATTCGACGATCAGGATGGCGTTCTTGGCTGCCAGGCCGATGATGGTGATCATGCCGACGTTGAAATAGATGTCGAGCGACAGGCCGCGCGCCCAGGTCAGCGCCAGCGCGCCCAACACGCCCAGCGGCACGATCAGCAGCACCGCCACCGGGATCGCCCAGCTCTCGTACAGCGCCGCAAGGACCATGAACACGATCAGCAGCGACAGCAGAAGGAGCGCGCCGACCTGCCCGCGCGATTGCTGCTCTTCATAGGACAGGCCCGTCCACTCGAAACCATAGCCGTCCGGCAGTCGATCGGTCAGCCGCGCCATCTCCTCCATGGCCTCGCCTGTCGAGTATCCGGGCGCCGGCGTGCCGGAGATGTTCATCGACGGATAGCCATTGTAGCGTTTGAGTTGCGGCGGGCCGGCCGTCCATTCGGCCGTCGTGAACGCCGAGAACGGCACCATCAGGTTCTGGTCGTTGCGCACCCTGAGCGAGAGGATGTCCTGGGGCGTCATCCGCGCGGCCGCGTCGGCCTGCAGCAGAACACGCAAGACCCTGCCCTGATAGTTGAAGTCGTTGGCATAGGCCGAGCCGAAGGCGATCGACAAGGTCTGATTGATGTCGTTGATCTGTAGCCCCAGCGCCCGCGCCTTCACCCGGTCGATCAGCACCTTCACCTGCGGTGCATCCTCCATGCCTTCAGGACGCACGCCGGCCAGCACCTTGCTTTGCATGGCCATGCCCAGCATCTGGTTGCGCGCCGCCAGCAACCCTTCATAGGAACCGCCGGCCTTGTCCTGCAGCCGATAGCTGAAGCCGCTGGCATTGCCCAGTTCCGGAATCGGTGGCGGGTTGAAGATGAAAACCTGGGCGCCCTTGACCTGCTGCAGCCCCATCATGAGGCGCATCGCCAGAACGCTTGCCTTGTTGTTTCCATCGGTGCGCTCGTCCCAGGGATGCAACGTGATGAACATCATTGCCGCGTTCTGGCCGTTGCCGAAGAAGCTGAAGCCCCGGATGGCGGCCACGGTCTTCACCTCGGGCTGCGCGAGGATAATCGCCTGCGCCGCGGTGACCGCCTCGTCGAGCCGCTCGAAGGTGGCGCCCGGCGGTGCCTGAACAACGCCGATCACGAAGCCCTGGTCTTCTTCGGGCAGGAAACTTGACGGCATGTTCACGAACGCCACGGCCATCAATGCGAACAGCAGGACGAATACACCCAACCATCGCAGCGGCCGGCCGAGCATCCCGCCGACCGCGCCCTCATAGCGTTCCGTGCCGCGCTCGAACACCCGGTTGAAGCGGCTGAAGAAGGGGCCCAGCATCCCCTTGCGGCGATCCCCCTCCTTGTGCGGCTTCAGCAGGGTCGCGCATAGCGCCGGCGTCAAGGTGAGCGCCATCAGCGCCGAGAACGCCATGGAGACCGCGAGCGTCACCGAAAACTGCCGGTAGATACCGCCCGTGGATCCGGGGAAGAACGCCATGGGTATGAACACCGCCACCAGCACCAGCGTAATGCCGACCAGCGCGCCGGTGATCTGGCTCATGGCCTTGATGGTCGCATCCCTGGGCGACAGCTTTTCCTCGCGCATCAACCGCTCGACGTTCTCGATCACCACGATGGCGTCGTCGACCAGGATGCCGATGGCCAGCACCATGGCGAACAGGGTCAGCACGTTGATCGAGAAGCCGAACGTCGCCAGGCCCAGGCATGCACCCGCCAACGCCACCGGCACCACGATGGTCGGAATGAGCGTGGCGCGCAGGTTCTGCAGGAACAGGTACATCACCAGGAATACCAGGACGACGGCCTCGACCAGCGTCTTGGCGACCTCTTCGATCGATATCTGGATGAACGGCGAGGTGTCGTAGGGAACGCTCCAGGTCATGTCGCCCGGAAAGTCCTTGGCCAGCTCGGCCATGCGCGCCTTCACCGCGTTCGCGGTCGCCAGTGCATTGGCGCCGGTCTGCAGCTGCACCGCCATGCCGCCCATTTCCCGCCCGTTCAGCGTCGCGCGATTGCCGTAGGTCTGCGCTCCCAACTCCACCCGCGCCACGTCGCGCAGCTTGATGGTCGAGCCGTCCGGGTTGGCGCGCAGGATAATGGCGCCGAACTGCTCCGGGTTGGTGAACCGGTTCTGCGTGATCACGACGGCATTGAGCTGCGTTCCCGGTACGGTCGGCTGGTCGCCGATCTGGCCGCCCGCGGTCTGGCTGTTCTGCTCGCGCACGGCGGCCAGCGCCTCGGCGGCCGATATGCCGTAGCCGGTGAGCTTCTGGGTATCGAGCCAGATACGCATGGCATAGGGCGAACCGAACAGCATGATGTCGCCCACGCCGGGCACCCGCTTCAACTCGTCGATGAGCCGGTTCGACGCATAGTTGCTGAGGGCCAGCTGGGTCATGCTGTTGCTGGGCGAGGTCAGCGCGATCATCATCAAGAAGCCGGAGTTGGCCTGGTTGACCTGCACACCCTGCTGGCGAACTTCCGCGGGCAGACGCGGCTCCACCCGGCTCAGGCGATTCTGCAGCTCCATCTGCGCCACATCGATGTCCGTGCCTGACCGGAACGTCACCGTGATCGAGGCCGAGCCATCCGACTGGCTGGTCGAGGACATGTAGAGGAATCCTCCGACACCGTTCAGTTCCTGCTCGATCACCGAGGTGACGTTCTTCTCCAGGGTCGAGGCGTCGGCGCCGGGGTAGAATGTCGAGATCGTCAGCGATGGCGGCGCGATCGAGGGGTACTGCTCGGTCGGCAGATCGCGCAGCGCCAGCGCGCCGCCCAGCATGATGGTGAAGGCGATGACCCAAGCGAAGATCGGCCGGTCGATGAAAAAGCGGGGCATGCCGGTTTCTGTTCCCTACCGCGCGGTCAGTTCGGCTTCTTGGCCGCGGGCACCGGGGGAATCCCCGCTTCGCCCTCGACCCGGACCGGCGCGCCAACGCGGGCATGCTGGAGTCCGTCGGTGACCACCCGGTCGCCCGGGTTCAGGCCGGACTGGATCACCCACAGTGTCCCATGCAGTACGCCCAGTCTCACTGGCTTGCTCTCCAGCAGATTGTTCTTGCCGACCACGAGAACGGTCGCGCCTTCCGGCTTGAGCTGCACCGCCCGTTGCGGCACCACGATGCCGTTGGAGATGGAGCTGCCCTCCACACGGGCGCGCACGAACTGGCCGGGCAGCAGCAGCCGGCCAGGATTGTCGAACTGGGCGCGGACCGAGATGGAGCCCGTCGAGGAATCCACCGCCATGTCGAGAAAGTTGAGATGCCCTTCCTTCTCGTAGACGCTGCCGTCCTCCAGGGTGAGAATCACCCGCACCCGATCGAGCGGGACGGACTTGACCTTGCCCTCCTCGATGTCGCGGCGCAGCCGCAGCAGCTCGGCGCTTGACTGGGTGACGTTCACATAGATCGGATCGAGCTGCTCGATGGTGGTGAGCAGCGTTCCCTCCGCCCCCTTCACCAGCGCGCCCTCGGTCACCTGCGCCCGTCCGGCGCGGCCCGATAGCGGCGCGGTCACGGTGGTGTAGTCCAGGTCTAGCGCCGCGCGCTCCACCTGCGCCTGCGCCGAGATCACATCCGCGTCCGCCTGCGCCGACGCGGCAACGGCGGCGTCGAATTCCTGCTTGCTGATGGCTTCCCTGCTGACCAGCGGCTGATATCGGTCGACCACCTGTTTGGTGTTGCGGGCCGACGCCTGCGCGCGGCTGAGCGCGCCCACCGCCTGGTCGTAGGCCGCCTGCTTCTCACGCGGGTCGATGCGGAACAGCGGCGCATCCACCTTGACGTCAGTGCCTTCCTGATACAGCCGGCGCTCGATGATGCCGTCGACGCGCGCCCGCACCTCGGCCGTGCGGACCGCCTGGACGCGGCCGGGCAACTCGACCACGCGGGGAATCTCCACCGGCTTGACCGTGTAGACCTTTACCTCGGGCGGCGGCGGCGCCTTGGGACCGCCGTCGCCGCAGGCGGCGAGCGCCAGGGCATAGAAGGCCATCATGGGCGCGACGCGGCATTTGACTGCCTGCTTGAACACGCAACTCTCCCGCAACAATGAACGCCGAAGACGCCGGGCCACCCGTAAATTAGTCGGGCGGCGGCGTGCATGTCTCCGATTTTTGTTTGAACGACGAAACGAACCAATTGTTTCCTCGCATGTGTAATATGGGTTACACTTGGTGTCAATCCATCTCCGCCAGACCGTTTGCGACGGGACAGCCATGACGAAACGCGAGGGCTTAACCGCCAATGACCCCCGCCGCGAACGGCGGCGCGACGCCATGCTCGACGCCGCCCGCGCCCTATTCCTCGAACAGGGATACGATGCGGTGAGCCTATCGGATGTGGTCGCCCGCTCCGGCGGCTCGCTCAGCACGCTTTACGGGCTGTTCGGCAACAAGCGCGGCCTGCTGAAGGAGGTCATGCAATCCCAGTTCGAGCGCGACATGCGCGCGCTCGACGGCATCATCGGCCGGGACAACTCGCCCGCGGAGACTCTGCTCGACATCGCCCTCGGCTCCCAGGAATACCTGGCTGCCCCGGACATGGTTCGGTTCATGCGGTTCGTCATCGGGGAGAGTCTCAGGTCTCCCGAGTTCGGCCAGAAGTTCTTCGAGAACGTCCACATGCGCTTCCTCGACCGCTACGTGGCCCTGTTCGCCCGCTGGCATGGAGAAGGCCTGCTGAGGATCCCCGACGCCGGCCTCGCCGCCCGCCAGTTCATCAGCCTCGTCCTGCATGACCTGCATGTGCGCGCCATCTACACCGGCGGCGACGCCGCCGCCGTCAGCCGCCACGAAGCCGAGCAGGCCGTGGCGCTGTTCCTCGCCTATTACCGGCGCTGAACGCGAAATGGTCGGCTGTAGCTCTACTTGGCCATGTACTTGTCGAGCGTGTCGTGAAACGCGCGGATGCGGGACTCCTGGTAGATCGACAGCGTCTCGGCGCCCTTGGCGCTGGCCAGCATGCCTTCGTGCTGGGCGCGCAGATTGCCGGTGTCCTGGTCGAACGTGATCTGCGACAGCGGGAACGCCGCAAGCTCCTTCACGTCCACATACGGCATCGCTTCCGGGATCTTCACCATCTGCGCCGGATCGGGCCGTGGCTGGCCCTTCGGCACCGGCCGCATCATCAGCACCTCGAAGGTGCAGCGGTTCGGGTCGTGCTTGATCGGCTTCACCCGGTGGATCGAGCGCAGCGCCATGCCGGTGTAGAGGAAGATGTTCGGGAACAAATTGTACTTGATGGAGTCGATCATCTCGGCATCGCTGAAGCTCGAGGTGTCCATGCCGAAGCCGTCCGCCATCGCCTTGCGCACCTGTTTGGCCATGGCGTTGCGCGCCGACTGGCCTTCCTGCAGCGTCACCGACTTGCCGTCCGGCGAACGGCCGCCCAGCAGCACCCGGTCGATGCGCTCCTGCTCGCTGATCGTCTTCTTCGCCGCCGGGCTGGGTACCGCCAGCGCGCATAGGTCGCGGGTCACATGGTCATCGAACACGTCGTGCTGCATGTTCCAGTCGCCGACCACCTGGGTCAGTTCCGGATGGACCAGCGGCGTGTGATAGGCCTCCATGAAGGCCTCCTGCGCCGTCTTCCAGTTGCAGTACAGCTCCTTCTCCAGGTGCATGAACAGATACCAGTCGGTCCACGGCCAGTCCCTGAAGTGCTCCGGCAGCACGCCGAGATATTCGAGCAGCGGCGGCGCATCCTTGTCCATGTTGATGAACACGAGGCCGTTCCACACATCCACCTGCACTTCCGGCAGCCGGTTCTTCCCGTAGTCCAGGTGCGGGAATTCCCACGCGCACGGCACCTCGTTCAGCGTGCCGTCCAGGTTCCAGGTCCAGCCGTGATAGGGGCACTGGATGGTGGCGGACCAGCCGCTGCTTTCCGACGGCTTCAGCTTGGTGCCGCGGTGCAGGCAGGAATTGTGATAGGCCTTCAGCGCGCCGTCGTCCGCGCGGACCACGACGATGGAATGATGGCCGATGTCGTAGACCAGGTAATCGCCCGGCTCGGCGACCTGGTCCTCGCGGCAGACATACTGCCAGACCTTCTCCCAGACCTTCTTCATTTCCAGGTTGGCGAAGTCCTGGCTGATGTACTTGTTGAACGGGATATCGTCGCGGCTCTGCGGCGGATTGGACTGGGCGACGAGCACGTCTTTGATGATGCCGCCGTCCGAGCGCATGATTTCCTGGAAGGTGGGCGCCCCCGGGCAACGCGGGATTTCAGTTTTCACCTGGACGTTCATGCACCCATCTCCCCATGGCTGAAAGCGTGCGGGCCGGACGCACCGACTCCCGGGCATGTCCGAAGGTAGCACCGCGTCGTGCCGGCGACAAGCAGATAACTATACCATGATATATTTAAGTCATCAGTCCGCGACCGCGATGGGCGGCGCGGCGACGCCTTCGGCCTTCGGCTTCCTGGGAATCCACAGCATCACCATCAGCGCCAGGCTCGCCCAGCCCGAGATCCACGACAGGTCCGTCGTCGACAACAGATAGGCCTGCGACACCATCTCGCGCACCAGCATGCCCACCGCCTGCGTGTCGGACAGCCCGAGCTCGCGCAGCACCGACACGGCATGACGCAGCGCCGGGTCATACGCACTGGATGACTCCGCCAGCCGGCTCTGGTGCAGCACCTCGCGCCGGTCCCAGAACGTGACCGCGATCGAGGCGGCGATGCCGCCGCCGGTGATGCGCGCGAAGTTCATGATGCCCGAACCCGACGGAATCTTCTCGGGCGGCAGTCCCTGCACGGTGATCGACACGATCGATATCATGAACGTGCTCAGCGCCACGCCCTGCACCAGCAGCGGCGCCGCGAAGTCGAAGAAGCTGGCATCCGCCGTGTAGCCCGCGCGCATGAAGAACGAGATCGCGAACATCAGGAACGCGAACGACGCGCCCCAGCGCATGTCGGCCCGCGCCATCAGCTTGCTCGCCAACGGCGACAGGATCAGCGCCACCAGCCCGCTCGGCGCCGCGATCAGCCCCGCCCAGGTCGCCGTGTAGCCTTCCTGGGTCTGCAGCCACAGCGGCAGGATCACCAGGTTCGAGAAGAACAGCATGTAGCCCAGGCAGAACGCCGCCGTGCCGACGGAAAAGCTGCTGATCCTGAACAGGTGAAGGTCGACGATGGGGTGCTTGTCGGTCCATTCCCACACCACCCACGCCGCGCAGGCCACCGCCGACACCACCGCCAGGACGACGATCGTATTGGACGAGAACCAGTCGGAGTTCTTGCCCGTGTCCAGCATGATCTGCAGCGATCCCACCCAGACGATCAGCAGCAGGAGGCCGACCAGGTCGATGGGCAGCTTGCGGATCGGCGTCCTGAAGTCGCCCAGGTTCCGCCAGACCAGGAACGCGCTGATCAATCCCACGGGAATGTTGATCAGGAAGATCCATGACCAGTGATAGTTGTCCGAGATGAGGCCGCCAAGGATGGGGCCGCAGATCGGCGCGATCAGCGTCGTCATCGACCAGATGATCAGCGCCGTGCCACGTCGGTGCGGCGGAAAGATCATCAGCAGCAGCGCCTGCGACCCCGGCACCAGCGGACCCGAGACCGCGCCCTGGATGACCCGGAACACCACCAGTCCGCTCAGATTCCACGCCATGCCGCAGAGCAGCGAGGCGGCGGTGAACAGCAGCATGGACCACACGAATACCTTCACCGCGCCGTAGCGCCCCATCAGCCAGCCGGTCAGCGGCAGCGCGATGCCGCTGGCGATGGCGAACGACGTCAGGATCCATGTGCCCTGGTCGGCGCTGGCGCCCAGGTCGCCGGCGATGGTCGGGATCGACACGTTGGCGATGGTGATGTCGAGCACCTGCATGAAGGTGCCCATGGCCAGTGCGATCGAGGTGACGCCCAGCTTGATGCCGGTGAGCGGCTTGACCGCGGCTGGCGCCTGCGAACTCACGGCTTCTGGCCGTCGCCCGAATTGGCCGCTATGGTTTCCGCGATCAGCGTTTCCACGTCGGGGCCCACGTCGTCGACCGGCTTTGACGGAATCGGCCCATGCCGGACTTCCGTCGCGATCACCTGGCCAGACTTGTCCTTGATGTCGACGGTCGCCTGCATGGACAGGCCGATGCGCAGCGGATGCTTCTTCACCTCTTCCGGATCGAGCAGGATGCGCACCGGCACCCGCTGGACGATCTTGATCCAGTTGCCCGACGCGTTCTGCGGCGGCAGCAGCGCGAAGGCGCTGCCGCTGCCCGCCGAGAAGCCAGCCACCTTGCCGTGATAGATCACGTCACCGCCGTAGATGTCGGCTTCCAGCTCGACCGGCTGGCCCACCCGCATGTCGGTGAGCTGCACTTCCTTGAAGTTCGCGTCGACCCAGACCTCCGACAGCGGCACCACCGCCATCAGCGGTTCGCCCTGCCTGACATGCTGGCCCACCTGCACCGTGCGCTGGGCGACCGTGCCATCGACCGGCGCGATGATCCGCATATGCGACACCAAAAGCGCCGCCTGCCGCACCTTGCCTGCCGCCGCCAGCACCGCCGGGTTGTCCGCCACCTCCGTGCTGCCCAGCATGGCCAACGTCGAGTTGAGCTGCTCGCGCGCCACCGACACCTGGGCGCGCAGCTCGGCCGCCTCGTCGCGGGCGTTGTCAATGTCCTCGCGCGCCACCGCGCCGTCGGCACCCAGGTCGGCGCGCCGCCTGTAGCTGGACTCGGCCCGCTGCGCTTCCGCCTCGCGCTGCCGGATCAGCGCCCGCAGCTCGTTGGCCCGCGAGAACATCGCTGTCACGTCGCGCACCGTCCGCGCCAGCTCGGCCCGTGCGTTCGCCATCTCGATATTGGCCCGTGCCGGGTCCAGGTCGACCAGAAGCTGGCCACGCTTGACCGATTGGGTGCTGTCGGCGTGGATCGCCAGCACCGTCGCGTTCTCCAGCGAGGTGACCGCCACCACGTCGCCGCTCACATAGGCGTCGTCCGTGCTCTCGTAATGCGACAGGTAGATCAGCCAGTACGCGCCATAAGCGATCAGGCCCACCACGACGATGATCGCGATGGCCGTCAGGCCGCGGCGGCGATTGGTTTCAGGGGAAGCCATCTCGTCACTCCCTCACGGCGGATCGGTTCAGTCCCGCCGCTTGCGTTTCTGCCAGTTGCGGCGGCACGAAGTCGCCCCCTACCGCCACCAGGAGCTTCACCCGCTCGACGGCCTGCTGTGCATTCAGCACCGCCAGTTGCCGGCGCGCCTCCAGCAGTTGCGTTTCGGCGGTCAGCACCGCCAGGTAGGTCGACAGCCCGGCGCCATAGCGCCGTTCGGCCAGCGCGAACGCCTGCTCGGCCGCATCGAGCGCCTTGGCCTGGTCCGCCAGCTCGATCCGCAGCGACTCGATGCCCGATAGCCGGTCGGCCACCTGCTGCACCGCCGACACCACCGCGCCGTTATAGCCGGCGATGGCGATGTCGATCTCGGCGACCGCGCCCTCGTAGTTGGGCTTCAGCCGCGCGTCGAACAGCGGCAGGTGCACCGCCGGTCCGGCGCCGTAGACGCCCGCCGCGCCGCTGAGCAGATGGCTCAGCCCGATGGCCTGGAAGCCCGCGAACGCCGCCAGGTTGACGTTGGGATAGAACGCCGCCTTCGCCGCCCGCTGCCCCGAATAGGTCGCATCCACTCGCAGCCGCGCCGCCAGGATGTCCGGCCGCCGCGCCAGCAGGTCGACGGGCAGCGTCTCGGGCAGCGGCAGCACCGCTTGCGGATCGAGCGTCGGCCGCACGATGCCGGCATAGGCGTCCGCGCCCCGGCCGGTCAGCGCGGCGATCGCGTGCACCGCGTTGTCGCGCTCGTTGGTCGCCTGCTGCCGGGAAACCCGCGCAAGGGCGAGCTGGCCTTCCGCCTGCTTTTCCTCGATCCGGCTGTCGAGCCCGGCGGCCACCCGCTTGCGCGCCAGCTCCAGCAGCCGCGTTCGCTGCGCCACCGTGCGGTCGGCGATGTCGAGCAGCGCATAGGCCCGGTCGAGCCCGATATAGGTTTCCGCCAGCGCGCCGGTCAGCGCCAGGCGCGCCGCCGCCGCGTCCAGTTCGGCCGCCGCCGCACCCGCCCGCGCCTGCTCGATCAGCGCCTTCTGCCGGCCCCAGAAATCCACGTCCCAAGACAAATTTCCCTGCACCGAGCCCAGCCAGTAGTGCCCGCCACCGTAAGGCGGCGGATAGATGAAGCGTTCGCTGAAACGCTGGAACTGTTCGTCGCCGTCGAGCGTCACCCGGGGCAGCGCGTCACCGCGCGCGGCCGCCGCCGACGCCTGCGCCGCGCTCACCCGCGCCAGCGCCTCGGCGAGCCGCGGATTTCCGGCGAGTGCCCGCGTCACCAGCGCATCGAACTGCGGATCGGCCCAGTCGCGCCACCAGGCGGCGGGCGCGGACGGGGCGGTTTCGCCGTTCAGGCCAAGCTGGGCGGCTTGCAGCATCTGGCCTTTCGGTTGCGTATTCGGTACGCACCCCGCCAGCGCGCAGGATGCCACGACGAGCGCAAGCGTCCGCTTCATGGCTGCCCGCCCTTCTCGCCTTCCTGCAGCTTGTCGATCATCCGCCTGAGCATGCTCACCAGCATCTCGATCTCCTCGCGGCTGAAATCGGCGAGCAGCCGGTTGACATGATCGACCACCAGCGGGACCGACGCATCCACCGCCCGGCGCCCTTCCAGCGTCAGCGCCAGCTCGACGATGCGGCGGTCCTCGGTGCTGCGGGTCCGCTCGATCAGACCTCGGCTTTCGAGCTGGTCCACCACGCGCGTCAGCGCGCCGCTGTCATGATTGAGGTTGCGGCTGATGTCGGCCGCCCGGTTGGCAAGCCCGTCGCGCAGTTGCATCAGCACGCACCATTGCACGAAGGTGAACTCGCGATCCGTGAACAGCGCTTCCATGCGGGGCTGCAGCAGATTCAGCGTGCACCGAAGCAGGTAGCCCACGGCGTTGCGGGCGGTGAATGTTTCGGATGTGTAGTGGCCGGAGGTCATTAACTGCCTGCACAACAACTGCCTAGGCAGCTATATTAACCGCTGATTTGTGACGCGCAAGCCCGTGTGCCAAAGCAAAGGGCGCCGGCGGTCCTACCGCCGGCGCCCCGCTATCTGTGAAATGCGATACTTACTCGGCGGCCTGGCGGACCGGCGCGAACAGGCTGTTGAGGTCGTCGTTGCTGGTGTCGAGCAGCTTCTGCACCCAGCCGTGGAACACCTGCCCGCCGCCCTCGTTACGGCCGAAATAAACGTGCTCGGTCATGCCGGCATCGAGCGCCTTCTGCTGGCGCAGCCCGGTGCCGTAGTCCTCGTGCTGCACGACATATTCCAGCAGCTTGAACTGGTCTTCGAGGCCCTGGCGGGTCGCATCCGTCAGCGGCTTTTCCGACAGGTACATCTGGGTTGTGAAGCTCTCGCCCACCTTGTCGCCGGGGAACAGCTGCGAGATCATCACGCCCCGCTGGCCGCCATAGAAGGTGGCGATGGAGATATGCGGGAAGATGGTCCACACGCCGTTCATCAGCGCCTCGGTGGGCCACTCGCTCGTGTCCTTCTGCGCCAGGTCGGCTAGGTCGAGGCCTTCCGGCATCGGCAGGACCGTCGACGGCGCGCTCACCCGCGTGTGCGGGCCGAAGGAATAGAACAGCGCCCGGTTCGGAATGTTCCGCCCGAACGTGTCCGCGTGCAGCACCGGCAGGTGGTAGAAATCCAGGTAGCCGTCATAGGCGATCTTCCAATTCGGGCCTTTCAGCGTCCGGCTCTGGAAGAACTGCCAGCTTTCCAGGCCGAAGCCCTCGAGCAGCGTGTCGTAGCCCGACAGGAAGGCGTTGATGTCGAGAGTGGAGTTCGGGTCCAGGATCGCCCAGATCAGGCCCGCCTTCTCCAGCACCGGAAACGGCTTCAGGCCCAGCTCGTCGGTATTGACCTCGCCGAAGTCGTCGCGCGAGGCGACACCGATCAACTCGCCGTCGCGGTTGAACGTCCAGCCATGATAGCCGCAGATGAACCGCGACGCGTTGCCCGTCCCCTGTGCCACGGCGGTGCCGCGATGGGTGCACGAATTGAGGAACGCCCGGACCTTGCCGTCCTTGCCGCGGGTCAGCAGCACCGGCACGCCTACCGCGTCCATGGCCTTGTAGTCGCCCGGGTTCGGCAGCTCGGCGGTCGGCGCCAGCATCAGCGGCATGCGGCGGAAGATCAGCTTCTTCTCGCGCTCGAACCGCTCGGCGTCGGTGTAGATGTCGGCCTTCACCTTCAACACCTCCGGTGCCAGCCGCATGGTGCCGGCCTTGCCGTGCTCCAGCGCATCCTTGGTCATCTCGATGAGCGTGGCTCTATCCATCCTGCGTCTCCTGAAAAATCCGGTCGGCATTCCCCGCGACGGCAAGATCATCGGGTTCGGAGGCCGGATTGTCAATGTAACGGGTGTTGGACCATGGCACGACAAATTTTCTCGCCTCGTCCCGCATTAGACATTAGCCTGATCGAACGATCGAGCCGGCCGCGGTCGAGAGACCGGCGCCGCTGTTTCCAGCGATTTTCTCGGAAGCGATTTTCTCAGCCAGGCCGCCAACGGTCCCGCCGGCCATGCAGGCATCGGGCGAGACCATCGTTCGGACGAAACGGGAGACGGACATGACGGAAATCATCACCCACCCCCTCGCCATCGACGGCAAGGACCCGCGCAACGCGCGCGGCGACCGGATTTCGCAGGACCGCTACTATTCACGCGAGTGGATGCAGCGCGAATGGGATCACCTGTGGACGAAGGTCTGGCACATCGCCGGCCGGGTCAACGAGCTGCCCGAGCCGGGCGACTACATCGTCCACGACTTCATGCACGAGTCGGTCGTCATCGCCCGCCAGTCCGACGGCTCGCTGAAGGGCTTCTACAACGCCTGCGGCCACCGGGCGCAGAAGCTGGTGCGCGGCAACGGCTCGCAGGACAGCTGGACCTGTCCCTATCACGGCTGGGTCTGGAGCACCGACGGCAGCCTGCTCGATGCCTGCGACCGCGACGACTTTCCCCAGGGCGATCCGGTCGGCAAGATCCGCCTGATCGACGTCCGGGTCGATACCTGGGGCGGCTTCGTCTGGTACACCATGGACAACGAGGCGCCGCCGCTGCTCAAGTACCTGGAGCCCATTCCGGACATCCACCGCAACTTCCCGCTGGAGAAGCTGGTCCGCGTCCTGCGCGTGCGGGTCGAGCTTCCCTGCAACTGGAAGTTCTCGTCGGACAATTTCAACGAGTCCTATCACACCCGCACGGCGCATCCGCAGGTGCCGCCGATCATTGACCAGGACCACTTCACCTCGCGCTTCGAGATTTTCCCCAACGGCCACGCCCGCATCATCCAGATGGGCCGGCCGTCGCTGCGCGACCGGCTGCCCGAGGGCGTGCCGCACCCGTTCGACGACCAGCTGCGCGCCTGGGACATCGATCCGGCCCGCTACGCGACCTTCGAAGAAAAGGCCATCCAGGGCTGGATCGACCTCAAGGAGGCCAAGCGCAAGCTCGGCCCGGAGCGCGGTTACGACCATTTCGCCCGGCTGACCGACGAGGAAATGACCGAGAGCCCCTTCGGCGTCGTGTTCCCCAACATTGCCTTCGGCGCCAATGCCGAAGGCATGGGCTTCTTCCGCTGGGAGCCGCACCCGGACGACCCGGAGAAATGCTATTTCGACCTGTGGGAGTTCGCCTATCCGGCCAAGAACCACTACCGCGGCCGTCTCACCCAGACCACGCTGGAGATGAAGGAAGCCGAGCTCGACTGCCGTGTCTACACCGGTCCCGAGGCCGTCGCCGACCTGAGCGACCGGGTGGTGTTCCAGGATTGGGGACTCAGCCCCGGCCAGCAGGCCGGCTGGCGCTCGCGCGGCTATCAGGAGCCATACCTGGCGGCGCAGGAAACCCGCGTCCGCCGCTTCCACGAGGTGCTGCACGACTACCTGGCCGGCAAGCCGCCGGGACGGTGAGGTAGTCCGAACGCCGCGTGATCAGCCCCGCTTGCCGAACGCCATCGGCAGTTCGATGATCGTCCGCTGCAGCAGGCTCGGCAGGTAGGTGACGCCTTCGAACCCGGCCGGATAGCGGAAATCCTCCATCCGGCCGACGATCGCCGAGAACGACGACGCCATCTCCACCCGCGCCAGCGTCGCGCCCAGGCAGTGGTGGATGCCGGACCCGAATGTCACATGCGCGCCGGCGTTCTTGCGCCGGAGGTCGATATCCTCGGCGCCCGGAAACACGGCCTCGTCGCGGTTGCCCGCCGCCCAGCGCATGTTGATCGGCGTGCCCTTGGATAACGGCACGCCGCCCAGCACCACGTCCTTCGTCGTCACCCGGTAAAGGCCCTGGATCGGCGTCTCCAGCCGCAGCACCTCCTCGACGAAGTTCTTCATCAGCGCCGGCTCGGCGCGCAGCTCGGCCACCACGTCGGGCCGGTCGAGCATGATCTTCATGCCGGCGCCGATGGCGCTGGTCGTGGTCTCGTTGCCGCCCACCAGGATCTCGCTCAGCATCGACAGGATCTCGGCGTCATCCAGGTACCGGCCTTCGGGCAGCTTGGTGAAGATCAGGCCCGAGATGATGTCGTCCTCGGGCGCCGCCCGGCGCTTGTCGACGACCCGCTTCATGTAGAACTGCGCCTCGATCAGCAACTCGGCCGCCTGGTAGTCCTGCTCGTCGGTCAGCATGTTGGAGATGCGCGACATCGACGCGTCCGACCATTCCTTGAACAGATGGATGTCCTCGCGCGGCACGCCGATCTGGCCGGCGATGACGATGCAGGGAAGCGGGAACGCGAACTCGCGCATGAACTCGCATTCGCCCCGATCGATGAACGCGTCGATCAGTTCATGGGCGATGGCGTCGATGTCGGGCGTCATCTTCTTGATCCGCGAGCCGGCGAACACCGCGTCTACCAGCGACCGCTTCGACTTATGGACCGGGTCGTCCATGCGCGACAGCGACGGATACTGCCTGAAGCCCTTCTCGCGCAGCAGCCGCTCGCTCTTCTCCGGCACCCCGCCGGGCCGCAGCGCGATCCAGTCCAGGTCGCTGGAATAGGTGACCGGGTCGCGGACGATCTCGCGCAGCAGGTCGTAGCCGGTCACCATCGCCATGCCGGTGTTCGGATCGCGGTAGACCGGCGCGTTCTCCAGCAGCCAGTTGTACGCCTGGTACGGGCATTGCTGCACCTCCCGGTCCATCAGGTTGAACGGCATGGTCGGCTGGGCACTCATGAAATCCTCCCCGAAATTCCGCCGCAGGATAGCGCGCCTGCCGCGCCGCCGCAGCCTCTCATGCCGCCGCCGCCGCTTCCGTCTCGGCCAGGCTCTTGCGGTACTTCTTCAGGCCGATATACATCAGCACGCACACCACCGGCGGCAGCGCGCAGTTCACCGCCGCCAGCGACCACGCCAGCAGCTGGTCGTCGCGGAACACAAAGGTGGTGAGGAAGCCGACCGAGGTCGCGCCCAGGCTGATGCCGACGATGTTGCTCACGAACAGGTAGAACGACGAGATCTTGGCGCGCATCTGGTTGGGCGTGATCGACATCATCGCCGCACCGCTGAGGCCCGCCGGCACCGCGGCCAGGAACTGCCACAACGCCAGGAAGGCGGCCGCCCACCATGCGTCGGGCGCGAACAGGAACACGCCGGCGGCGACCGGAGCGGTCGGTATGGCGCAGATCAGCGTCGCCCGGAACGGCGCGTCGCGGTAGCCGCGCCGTTCCAGCCAGCTGGCGTACCAGCCGCCGAAGAACGCGCCGCCCGTTCCGAAGACCAGCACCACCATGCCGTAGACATAGCCGGCCTCCGACGCCGTCCAGCCGAAGCTGCGCGAGAAGAACACCACCATCCACGAGAAATTGCCATACGCCACCAGCACCAGCAGCGAGTAGCTGACGAACAGGGTGGTCAGCGTTCCCCGGTGCGCCTTCACGAAGGCGCCGAACTCCCCCATTTGCTGCCGGCTGCTCACCCCATGCGACGTCCGGCCCCGGCGCAGCGGCTCGCGCACCGTCAGCAGCAGCACCGCGAGCACCAGCCCCGGAATGCCCGCCGCGACGAACGCCGCCTGCCACGGCCGCAGCTCGCCCAGCAGCGGCACATCCAGCGGCCCCATCTGCTTCAGCGCCGCGATCAGCGCGCCACCCAGCACCATGGCGACGCCGACGCCGGTCAGGTTGCCCATGGTGAACACGCTCATCGCCATGGCCAGCTTGCGCTTGGGGAAATAGTCGCTGATGATCGAATAGGCCGACGGCGACAGCGTCGCCTCGCCCACGCCCACGCCGATGCGGGCGAGGAACAGGTGCCAGAAGCCGCTGGCCAGGCCGCACGCCGCCGTCGCCATGCTCCAGAACGTCACCCCGGCGATGATGATGTTGCGCCGGCTGTGCTGGTCGGCGGCCAGCGCGATCGGCACCGACATCAGTGCGTAGAAGATGCCGAAGGGTGGCCCCTGCAGCAGGCCGATCTCGAAATCGGTCAGGCCCAGGTCGGCCTTGATGTCCGCCACCACCAGAGAAATGATCTGCCGGTCCAGGAACGAGATGACCGCCCCGAAATACAGCACGATGACCACGTACCAGGCATAGGTCTGGTTCGGCCACGGCGCCTCCGCGGGCGGTGCTTTTACCTGGTCATGCATGTCGGCAGATGCCTTCCCCGTCACGGCATCCTGGCGGGCGCCGGTGTAACCGTGTCGAAACCCCGCGCCAAACTAGATCAGCCCTCCCGAACCGGCAAGCATGACTTTATGCCGCCGGACAGGCCCTACCGCAACTGGCTGTCCTTGCTGCCGCGCCGGTTGAATCCCTGGTTCGCCGGCCGCTTGTCGCGCGCCGACTGGCACTGGACGCAGGTCCTCACGCCCGGCAGCGCCTGGCGCCGCTTTTCGGGGATCTCGTCGCCGCACTCGATGCAGTGGGTTTCGCTCTCGCCCGAAGGCAGGCGCGAGCGCGCATGCAGCAGGCCATCCTTCACCGTGTCGTCGATCTGATCCTGCACCGCGCCGTCGCGCGCCCAGCCGGTCGCCATCTGTCTGTCCCGTGGTTTCGAGTGCTTCCCGTTAGATGGGGATCGGGCCGGCGTTTTCCAACTCTGGCCAACGCCCGCCGGCGCTCTATACTGGCCACCCGACCAAGGAGCAGAGCCCATGTCGCAGTGCCCGTTCGCCAAGCCGCAGGACATCAACTTCATGGACCCCGTGGTCCAGGAGAACTGGTTCGAGGCCTACGAGGTCCTGCACCGCGACGCGCCGGTCTACCACATGGCCAACCTGGGCATGTACATCGTCACCAAGTATGACGACCTCGACAGGGTGCTGAAGGACCCGGTCGGCTTCCCCAACGACTATTCCGCCGAGGCGCAGGAGACGCTGATCCAGCATCCCGAGGCGCAGAAGCTCTACCATACCGAAGGCTGGCCCCGGCTGATGCCGCTGTCGACCAACCTGCCCGAGCACCGCTCGTTCCGCGACCTGGTCGATCCCTATTTCACCGCCATCGCCGTCCGCAAGCGCGAGGCGCTGGTGCAGGCCCGCGTCAACGAGCTGATCGACGGCTGGATCGGCAAGGGCGAGATCGAGTTCATCAAGGACTTCGCCGAGCCCCTGCCCATGGCGATCATCGCCGAGGCGCTGGGGTTCCCCCGCGTCGACCTGCCGCGGCTCAAGCGCTGGTCGGCCGCCTGGGTGAAGCCGTGGTCGCGCGGCCTGACGCTGGACGAGGAGAAGGAATGCGTCCGCACCCACATCGAGTTCCAGCACTACATCCACGAGACCGCCCAGGCAAAGCGCGCCAACCCCACCGACGACGTCATCAGCCATCTCGCGACCTGCGACTATGACGACCCGCTCACCGGCCAGACCCGCAAGCTGACCGACGCCGAGGTGATCGGCATCAGCGACCACCTGCTCACCGGCGGCAACGAGACCACCACCTTCGCCCTGGCCAGCGGCCTGTGGCTGCTGTTCCGCTATCCGGACGTCTACGCCGAGCTGAAGGCCGACCGGTCCAAGGTCCGCGTCTTCGTCGAGGAGGCGCTACGCATCGAATCCCCGACCCAAGGCCTGATGCGCATCGCCGCCGAGGACACCACTTTGCGCGGCGTCGACATTCCCAAGGGCGCCGTGGTCCACGTCCGCTACGGCGCCGGCAACCGCGATCCCGAGCGCTACCCCGACCCCGACCGCCCGGACCTCGACCGCCGCGCGTCCGCCGCCCACCTGGCCTTCGGCATCGGCGAGCACATCTGCCCCGGCGCCGCGCTCAGCCGCTTCGAGCAGAACCTGGCCTGGAACACCCTGCTCGACCGCATCGACAACCTCCGCCCGGTCCCCGAAAAGGACGACTACACCCACATCCCCGGCTTCTGGCTCCGCGCCCTGAAGCAGATCCATGTGCGGTTCGATCCGGCGAAGTAAAGCCCGCCGCCGTTCCATTTTATCCCGCTCAAGAGGGTGTCAAAAACCAGTATCTCATAATAATTATCGTCATCCCCGCGCACGCGGGGACCCAGTTGGGGCAGGCACGTGCCCTCTCAACTGCTCCGTCACGAACAAACATTTTTTCGTTGACCGAGCCCATGGCGATGATCGCGCTCTGTGACCATCTGGGTTCCCGCGTGCGCGGGAATGACGGCGTTTTATTGTATTTATTCTGATGCTCCATCATCGGGACCCTGCCCTACGCGCACAACACCCAACCATTGCCCGAAACCCGCCAAACGGTATCTTGAACGAACCAAACCCAGGGAGCCCCGCCGTGACCGCCATCCACACCCTGCGCCGCATGATCGACGAGGCGCGCCGCGTCGTCGTCTTCACCGGCGCCGGGATCAGCACGGAATCCGGCATCCCCGACTTCCGCAGCCCCGGCGGCTACTGGACGAAAAACAAGCCGATCATGTTCCAGGACTACATCGCCTCGCCCGACATCCGGCGCGAGGCCTGGCGGCGCAAGTTCGACACTGACGGCACCTTCGAGAACGCCCGCCCCAACAAGGGCCACATGGCCATCGCCAAGCTGGTGCGCCAGGGCAAGGTGACCCACATCGTCACCCAGAACGTCGACAATCTGCACCAGGCCTCGGGCATTCCGCCGGAGAAAATCATCGAGCTGCACGGCAACGCCACCTACGCGCTGTGCCTCGATTGCCGCACCCGCTACGAGATCGACGATCTGCGCCGGGCGTATCTGGACGACGGCGCCTACCCCAGCTGCGGCTGCGGCGGCGTGGTGAAGACCGCCACCATCTCGTTCGGCCAGTCCATGCCCCAGCACGAGATGCTGCGCGCCCGCGACGCCACCCTGGACTGCGACCTGTTCCTCTCCATCGGCTCGTCGCTGGTGGTCTACCCGGCCGCCGGCTTCCCGGTCATGGCCGGCCGCAACGGCGCCGCCCTGGTCATCCTCAACCGCGACCCCACCGACCTGGACGACCTCGCCGACCTGGTCATCAACGACGAGATCGGCCCGGTGATGGCGGAGGTTGTCGGGTTGACGAATGCGGATATGAGCGCGTAAGTCCTTTCATAGTGTGTGGCCAAAATCTTCATTCTAATTCGTCAAAAATGGCTAATTGTATGGGCAATTCTGGTATTTATCGTCAAAAGTGACGAAAATTCACCAGGAGTGAAACATGGATTTATTTCTCGTCACTTTCGACGAATAATAGTTGAAAATAATCCATAATACGCCATATATGACGAATTATGAAGATAACGCTGACCATGCCTGAGACGACCACGCTCACCGAACTTGGCGAGCGTGCCCGGCAGTATCGGGTCGGCATGAACCTGACCCAGGCCGAGCTCGCGAAGAATGCCGGCGTGTCGCAGCGGACGATCGAGCGGCTCGAGGCGGGCAGCTCGGTTCAGCTCGACACGCTCATTCGCATTCTCCGCGCACTTCGACTGTCCACCAATCTCGACCAGCTGATCCCGGAGGCGAGCATCCGCCCGATCCAGCTGGCGGGCTCCAGGGTCGAGGTCCGTCAACGCTCGTACAAGCGCCGCGACACGGCCCCCAAGGGGCAAGGCTGGGTCTGGGGTGACAAGAAGTGACGACCTCCGAGGTCTGGCTCTGGGGCACGCGCGTCGGCGCGGTCACACTGCCCGAAGGCGAGCGGTTCGCCAGCTTCGAATATGATCCCGACTTCCAGCGCAGCGGCATCGAGCTCTCGCCGCTGATGATGCCGTTGGGCGGGCGGATCTACCGCTTCCCAGCGCTGGCGCCCGAGAGCTTCCACGGGCTGCCGGGACTGCTCGCCGACTCGCTTCCCGACAAATACGGAAACGCGCTGATCGACGCCTGGCTCGCGACTCAGGGGCGCACCGGCGCCGACTTCAACGCCGTCGAGCGGCTCTGCTACACCGGATCGCGCGGCATGGGCGCGCTCGAGTTCGTGCCGGCGCAGGGGCCCGCCGCGACCACCGCGGAGAAGATCGAGATCGGGGAACTGGTCAAGCTCGCCTCCGAAGTGCTTGTCCACCGCTCCGAACTCAAGGCGACCTTTGCCGGCCCCGCCAAGGCCGAGGCGCTGCGCGAGATCCTGCGCGTCGGCACCTCGGCGGGCGGCGCACGCGCCAAGGCGATCATCGCCTGGAATCCCGATACCAACGAAGTGCGCTCGGGCCAGGTCGCTGCCCCGGCCGGTTTCGAATACTGGCTGATGAAGTTTGATGGCGTTGACCAAAACAAGGACCACGACCTCGCCGACCCTCTGGGCCACGGCGCGATTGAATATGCCTATTCGCTGATGGCCGCCAAGGCCGGCATTGAGATGGCCGACTGCCGATTATTCGATGAAGGCCCGCGCCGTCACTTCATGACCAGGCGCTTCGACCGGCTCGCCGACGGCGACAAGCTCCACATGCAGTCACTGGCCGCGATGTCGCATCTCGATTTTAACCAGCCGCGTGCCAATAGCTATGAGCAGGCGTTCACCACAATCCGTGAGCTGGGACTCGGCCAAGGCACACTAACCCAGCTATTCCGCCGAGCAGTGTTCAACATCGTCGCTCGAAATCAAGACGACCATGTCAAGAACATCGCCTTCCTCATGGACCGCCGCGGCCAATGGCGGCTCGCGCCGGCATTCGACATCTCCTGGGCGTACAATCCCTCTGGTGCCTGGACCAACCAGCATCAGATGTCACTCGGCGGCAAGCGCGATTTCTTCACGCTCGACGACCTCGCCGCCGGTGGAGCGGTGGCTGGCCTATCGAGGCGGGCGGCAGAACGAATAGCCCGCGACGTGAATGATGCCGTGTCGCACTGGCGCGAGGTCGCCACGGGGATCGGCGTGCGCCCCGACTTCGTCGACGAAATCGAAAAGACCCTGCGGCTCGACATCGGCTAGAGTCACGCTGCGGCCGCTTGAAGCCGATAGCGACGAACTCATTACCCCACATGAACGAGCGTCGGCTTTCAGGGCCCACCGGGCCGCGGCGGATTGGCCGACCTGGTCATCAACGACGAGATCGGCCCGGTGATGGCGGAGGTTGTGGGGCTGACGAATGCGGATATGACGGGAAACTGAACTGGCCGTTACCACTGGATATATGGTAACGTATATGTTACTTATATGGCCGTGGCATGATCGTCCAGGAATACATTAGGGAAGACGGCTCCAGCCCGTTCCGCTCGTGGTTCGACGATCTCGATCCCCAGGCGGCGGCGAAAGTGGCCACCGCGATCCTGCGGCTCGAACTGGGCAACATTTCGAGTTTGAAATGGATCGGCGGCGGGCTCGGCGAATACCGCATCGATTGGGGGCCGGGCTACCGACTCTACCTGGCCGGAGACGGTGACACCCTCATCATCCTGCTGCTGGGCGGCACCAAGAAGCGGCAGCAGGCGGATATCGAACGAGCGGGCGCCTTGCTCGCGGAATACAAGGCGCGCAAGGCGGCGGCGAACAAGAAGGCGAAGAGGTAGCGGCATGGCGCTGACACGCGATTTCAAGGACACCGTGAAGGAGCGCCTGCTGCGCGATCCCGCCTTCGCCCGGGCCATGCTCGACGAGGCGGCCACCTTGTTCCTCAACGGCGAACCCAACATGGCGCGCCTGATCCTGCGCGACCTCGTCAACGCCTCGATCGGCTTCGAGACGCTGGCGGCGCAAACCGGGACGCCGAGCAAGAGTCTCCATCGCATGCTCTCCGAAAACGGCAATCCCGCCATGGACAACCTCGCCGCCATCTTCGGCGCGGTCCGCAAACATTTGGGCGTCGATATGCAGGCACATGCGGTCGAGGCGGCTGAGTAGGACGGCCGCCAACCCGTTTGCGCTATCCCCGCCCACCCCCTCTCGTTATGGATCGCGCTGGCCACGGCCGCGCCCGCGCCGCAAATCCCCGATTCCCCCGCGCCCCTGGCCTTGATCGGTGACGAGATCGGGTTGGCCTCCTTGAGTAACACGACCTCCTCGTGCGGCAATGCCGCCCCCATCAACCACCCTCGCCCACTCCCCAGCGATAGGCGCCATAGCTCAAATCCTCCCCATCCCGCCGGCCAGTGACGAAGCTGTCCAGCGTCAGGGCCGCGCGGTCCAGGCCGTGGCGCGTCTCCACCCAGTCCATCACCACGGTGCGGTCCTTGATCTTCCAGTCGGCGCCGCGGCGCTCCAGCTTGTCGGCATAGCGGCCGGCGGCCACGTCCACCACCGTGCCGTCGCCCTCGCGCCGCGTGTGATAGGCGACGAAATAGGTGTCGGCCGCCGCCCGCGCGCCGGTCACGGCGATGTTCGACTGGCCGATAAAGTGCATCGTGCCCGTGAACGCCTCGCGCAGCATGGGAATGATGAACGCGGAAAAGTCCGGCCCGGGGCCGACATAGATGCCGTGGTTGTCGGTGGAATCCTCCCAGTAGACGCTGTCGATCAGCGCGGCGTCGAGCCGGTCGATCCCCCGGCAATAGCGCTCCAGCGTCTGGCGGATGCGGTGATGGTCGATCACCTCGTTCAGCATGTCCTGCATGGTCGCGGCGCCTCCCTCGCCTTGGGTCCCACTATCGGCCCCAGGGGCGCGCAACCACAAGCCCGGCCGCGACGAACCGCGCGAAATTCCGTCCGCGATGCGCTATGAATTCTTCCGGGGAGTCATGGGGAGGTGAAAATGTCGTCGGAACCGATCAGCTTCAGCGATCCGGAGGTGCAGCGCTGCCCCTTCGCCGCCTATGCCGAGGTGCGCAAGGCCGGGCCGGTCTATCTCGACCCGCGCAGCGGCTTCTACATCGTCACCGGCTATGAGGAGATCCGGAAGGCCGCGTCCGATCCGGCGACGTTCTCCAACGTCACCGGCCAGCTGATGGTCAAGAACGCGCCGTACCAGGCGAAGATCGACGCCATCTACCGCGAGCAGGGCTACATGCCGGTCACCGCGCTCGTGGCGTCCGATCCGCCCATCCACACCATCCACCGCGCGCTGGTCGACAAGGTGTTCACCATCACCCGCGTGCGGAAGATGGAGGAATACCTGGAAGGCGTCGTCGACGAGATGATCGACGAGATCATCGACGCCGGCGAGGTGGAGTTCTATTTCAACCTGGCGGTGAAGATCCCGAACCATGTGCTGTCGGACCAGATCGGCCTGCCGCGCGAGCGCTTCGCCGACTTCAAGCGCTGGGCCGACGCCATCGTCCAGGAGATGGACCCGGACAATGGCGAGGAACGCCAGGTCGAGCTGACCCACACCATCTGCGAGCTGCAGCACTTCATCGTCGCCCGCGCCGAGGAATACCGGCTGGCGCCGCGCGAGTGCATCCTCAGCGACCTGGTGCATGCCGAGGTCGACGGCCGCCGCCTGTCCACCGAGGAGATCATCCAGATCGTCGAGCAGATGTTGCCGGCGGGCAGCGACACCACGGTGGGCGCGCTCGCCTCGGCCATGTACCGCATCGTCACCACGCCCGGCCTGGAGCAGCAGCTCCGCGCCGATCCGGCGCTGATCCCGAAATTCGTCGAGGAGGTGCTGCGGCTCGACGCGCCGGTGCAGGGACTGTGGCGGCGCGCGACCCGCGACACGGTGGTCGGCGGCACGCCCATCCCCAAGGACGCGGTTCTGGTGCTGCGCTACGGCGCCGGCAACCGGGATCCGGAGGTGTTCGCCGATCCCGACAGCTTCGACGTCAACCGCGGCAACGCCCGCAAGCATTTCGCCTTCGGTGTCGGCGCCCATTTCTGCGTCGGCAACCAGCTGGCGCGCGGCGAGCTGCGCGTCGCCATCGCCGGCATCCTGCGCCGCATGGGCAATCTGCGGCTGGCGCGCGGCGAGGACGGCGTCGGCTGGCAGACCCACTTCTTCGCCTACGGCCCGAACCGGCTGGAGATCGCCTTCGACAAGCTCTGAACGGGAAACGCCATGTCCGGCCAACGGCATCTGCGCCTCGCGGCGCTCGTCATCGGTGCGCTGGGCGCCGCACGCCTGCTGTGGCTGGCGCTGGACGTGGCGCGGCGTGGGCCGGCATCGGGCTGGTGGCTCGAGGCGGCGTTCTACGGCCTGATGATCCTGGCCGCCGTCCGGTTGCGCCAAGGCTCCGATCTGGCCTGGTTCGGCGCGGTCGTGCTCTATGCCTGCGCCGTCGTCGTCGGCACCGGGACGGTGATCGACCTCGTGCTGTCGATCCGCGCGCCGGAACCCGCCTCTCTCCTCCAGACCGCGCCGCTGCTCGCCGCCGGTATCTACGGTCTCTGGGCGCTGCTGGTGTCGGCCAGGGTCAAGGCGTTTCGCGCCGCCCATGACCGGCCCGACCGCTTCGCCCTGCTCACCTCGCTCGCCGTAGCCGTCGCAATCGCCGCGGGTATCGGCTGGTATCTGGACCGGCTCTCGCCCGCCATCCAGCGGACGATCGGCGTCCAGGCCGGCATCGCCGCGGCCTTCGTCGTGCTGGTCGCCTTCCTCGCCGCGCGCAACCGCAACGCGCCCATCCGCTGGCACTACCTGCCGCTGGTGGTGGCGGGCGTCGTGGTCGTCGCCAACCTCGAGGCCATCGGCCAGCTCCGCGAGCTGCGGCCGGCGGCGGCGGCGCTTTCCGCCAAGCCGCCGAAATCCGACGAGGAACTGGCCGCCGCGCTGCCCGGCAAGGCGTTCCGGATGACCACCGAGCTGGAAGCCGCCAAACGCGAGGCGCTCGCGCGCCTGGAGGCGCACACCGCCGTCCTCGGCCCCTGGCCGTTGATGGACGCGCTGACGCCGCCGCGGATCAACGATCCCGCCGCCGTCGATGCCGCGGCGGCGGCGCTGGCCGCCAGAACGGCCGAAATCCGGGGCGCGGTAAAGACTTATGACACGATCCTCGGCCGGTTCGCCGACCGTCGGCGCGGGATCGTCGCCCCGCTCGCCGAACCGCTGCGCCGCCGCGTCGAGGCCCGTTTCGGCCGGGAGGAGGACGCCTATCGCAGCCATTACGGCGCCCGCGTCGACCTGCTGTCGCGCGCCGCCGCCGATCTGGGCGCCATGCTGGCGATCCTGAAGGACCAGCGGTACCGCTACACCGCCGACTGGCACGGCGCGGTCGCGTTCGAGGACGCGGCGGCCGGCGAGGACTTCACGCTTCGCCGCGCCTCGCTGGAGGAGCTGGCCGTCTGGAACGCCCGGCTGCGCGCGGAAGGCGCCGATCTGGCGGCCGGCAAGCCCGCGTGGGGATGGATCAACGCGCTCGACTGAGCCGGGAACTTATCCCCGGCGGTCGAGTTGTCCCGTTGAATGAAGCGCGAAGACGCCCCGTCCCGCGGACGGCCATCCGGTGGCCACAAAGAAGCCCGCTACCGCGCCGGAAAAAATCAGCCTGAGCACCCGATTACCGAACCAAAGCCAGATTTCGGCCACATTTCGTGCGTTGGGACAGGTATCAGCAACACCGGTACGGGGACACCTGACCGATAGAGCGAGAGAGGATTCCCATGTCGAGGACATCTACCCTCCACAACGATCTGGCCAGTCTCGAGGAACACATCCCCGCCCTGCGGCGCTACGCCCAGAAGCTGGCCCGCGACCCGGATGACGCGGCCGACGTCGTCCAGATGTGCCTGGAGCGCGCGCTGCGCAACTTCCACATGTTCCAGCCCGGCACCAATCTGCGGAGCTGGCTGTTCACCATCCTGCACAACGAGTTCATCAGCGAAATCCGGCGCCGGGCCCGCCGCGGCCACGCGGTGCCGCTCGAGGACTGGCTCGATCCGGGCGTGCGCGGCGGCCAGGAGGAAGCCATCGAGATGCGCGAGTTCGACCGGGCCTTCACGGCGCTGGCGCCCAAGGACCGCGAGATCCTGCAGATGGTCGGCATCGACGGCACTTCCTACGCCGCCGCCGGCGCCCACCTGAAGCTGGAGATCGGCACCGTCAAGTCGCGGGTGTTCCGCGCCCGCGAGCGTCTGCGCGGCCTGATGGACGGTGGCGAGAGCCGCATCGCGGCCTGACGGGCGGCGCGGTATCATATGAACCGGAGCCGCTTGCCGCCGGGGGATTACCATGCAGGACAGTTCGGGACCGGACCCCACGGCGGTGCGGGTCGCGCTCTGGCGGGCGCTGCACCTTTACGCCGATGAACCGCCCCACGTGCTCGTGGACGACGTGGGCCTGCGCCTGGTGGACCCGGGCAAGCACTGGCGCCTCCAGCCCGACATGAACCCCGCAGCCCGAGCCCGCGTGCGCGCCAGCGTCGTGGCCCGCGCCCGGATCGTCGAGGACCTGGCGGTGGAACAGGCCGGGCGCGTCGTCTCGCAATACGTCATCCTGGGCGCCGGCCTCGACAGCTTCGCCCAGCGCCGGCCGGAGGTTGGCCTGACTATCTTCGAGATCGACCGGCCGGGCACGCAGGCCTGGAAGCGGCGGCGCCTGACGGAGCTGGGCTTCGGCGTGCCGGACTGGCTGCGGCTCGTGCCCGTCGACTTCGAGGCCGGCACGTCCTGGCGCGAGGCGCTCGACGGCGCCGGGTTCGACGCGGGCAAGCCGGCCCTGGTGACGGCCACGGGACTTTCCATGTACCTGACGCGCGGCGCCGTCGCGGCCCTGCTGCGCGACGCCGCCGCGCTTGCCCCGGGTTCCACACTGGCCATGACCTTCCAGTTGCCCATCGACCTGCTCGAGCCGGAGGAACGCCCGGCGCGCGAGCGGACCATGGAGGGTGCACGGGCCATGGGCACGCCGTTCATCAGCTTCTTCAGCCCGCCGGAAATCCTCGCCATGGCCGGCGACGCCGGTTTCCGGGAAGCCCGCCACCTCTCGGCGGCCGAGACGGCGTCGCGCTACTTCGCCGGCAGAACGGACGGGCTGCGGCCGTCCAGCACCGAGGAGATGCTGGTGGCCGTGGTCTGAAGCAGCTGAAAAAGGGAACTTATGGCCGCGTGCAGCCTTTATCTCTTCACACCCAGATCATCAGGAGGTATCGATGAGCCGTTCCGACAAAGTTACGGTCCTCACCCGCACCGGCGCCGCGCTCGCCGATGATGCCGGCATGCTGTCGCAGGACGCGGTCAGACTGCTCGAGGATCTCTACGCCGCGGCGCGCGACAGCGCGCAAGGCTACCGCGAGGCGGCCGAGTCCGCCAGCAGCGGCGCCATGAAGGCGCGGCTATACGGCATGGCGCGGCGGCGCAACGCCATGGCCGCCCAACTCGCGCTCACCCTGCGCTCGCTCGGCATCGAGACCGGGCACCATGGCGGCATCGGCGAGCGGCTGCGGCGCCATTTCGACGAGTTGAAAAACAAGCTGGAGTCGGGCGACATGCGGGGCGCGGTCACCGGCATCATCCGCGGCGAAGGTGCGTTCATCGAGAGCATCGACAGGGCCTTGCGCGAAACCCTGCCGGACGCCGTCCACGGCTTCCTCAAGCGCCAGCAGCGCCAGATGAAGGGCGTCGTCGAACGGTTCTCCGACGACATCTCCAGGAGCGAGAGCCTCAGGGCGCTCAAGCAGCAGGCAATCCAGTACCGCAAGCCGGCCCTGTTCGTCCTCGCCGCCGTCGGCGTCGCGACGCTGGCGGCGGTGCTGATCGTCCAGCAGCGCCGCCACGGCACCGTCACGCGCTCGCTCGCCAGCGCTCGCGGCGCCATCGACAAGGCGCTGGCGCGGTTGCCGTCGGCGTCCCGGGTCCGCAGGTCGCTGCAGGGCCTCCAGATACCGGCGATGCACATGCCGGAGTTCAAGCGGCCGTCGTTCCGCAAATCAGGCCAGGCTGTCGGCCGCGAGCCGGGCTGACCCGAACAGTCCGGCATCCGGATCCATCGACACCCTCACAGGCACCGACCGCAGCAGGCCTTCCATGCGGCCCTTGCCCGTGAGGGTGTCGATGAATCCGGGCTTTTGCAGCGCCGGCAGGATGGCGGGCGGAATGCCGCCGGCGAAGCACAGCCCACCCACCGCCATGTAGCGCAGCACGGCATTGCCACCCTCGCGCGCCAGTGCGCCGGTGAACAGCGCCAGCGCCGCGACGCTCAGGCCGCAGCCGCCCTCCAGCGCCCGCCCGGCGATGGCCTCGGGCCGTTTGTCCGGCGGCAACCCGGCAAGCTCCGCCGGCCAGCGGTGGCGGCCCGACTCCACCAGGAACGCCGCGATGGCGGCGAGCCCCGGCCCGCTGATCACCCGTTCCCAGCTCACATGCCCGCCATCCGTCCCCGCCAGCCAGGCGCGCAGCTCCGCCTCGACCGCGCCGGCGGCGGCGAAGTCCGCATGGCCGCCTTCCGACGGCATCACACGGTGCCGCGCGCCGTCCCACAGCAGCCCCGCCTCGCCCAGCCCCGTCCCGGGCGCGACCACGGCCATGCTGCCCCGGCCCCAGGGATGCGAACCGCTCTGCAGCACCACGAAGCCGTCTTCCGGCATATGGGCGACCGCGACCGCGATGGCGGTCAGGTCGTTGACCACGGTCACCGGGCCGATGCCGGCCGACGCGGTCAGCGCCGCCGCGTCGAGTATCCAGTCCAGGTTGGTCATGCGGCAGACGCCGTTCTCGACCGGGCCGGCGGCGCCAAAGCAGGCCGCCTCGACGGTGGCCTCGCGCGGACGGCCACAGCGTTCCAGTACATCGGCGATGCCGGCGTAGCCGGCGTTGAGCACGGTGGTTTTCCAGACCGGCGCCAGCGTGCCGCCGGACCGCTCGAACAGCCCCAGCCGCGTGCGGGTGCCGCCCACATCGCCAGCCAGAATCACGGCCTTAGCCCCTTCACGCTTTCGTTTCCCTCGCGAAACAGCCTATCTTCCAAGTGGGGACCAAACGCACACGCGCCGCCGGAGAAGGCACCATGACGTCCGGTCCAACATCGACATCCAGAGCGGCCGCCGAAGGCTTCCTGGGGTGGCTCGCCTTCCTGCGCGCGTTCTGGGTCTTCGCCGGCGGCTGGTGGAGTTCGCGCGAGCGTTGGAAGGCCGTCGTCATGAGCGCGGCACTGGTGATGCTGACCGCCATGCAGGTCGGCGTCGCGGTGGCGCTGAACCTCTGGAACCTGCGGTTCTTCGACGCGCTCGAGCAGAAGGCGCTGGACAGTTTTCTCACCCTGATCGGCGTTTTCATCCTGATCATACTGGCGAACGTGGCGGTTACCATCGCCCATCTCCAGACCAAGCGCCGATTGCAGGCCAACTGGCGGCGCTGGCTCACGAGGCGGGTCATGCAGGACTGGATGATCGCCGGACGCCACCACACCCTGTCGCTCATGCCCGGCAGGCACGACAACCCGGACGGCCGCATCGCCGAGGACATCCGCATCGCCACCGAATACGCCGTCGATATCGGCCATTCCGGCCTCTATTCCAGCATCCTGCTGGTCAGCTTCGTCAACATCCTCTGGGGCGTCTCGGGCACCATCGAGCTGGCGCCGTTCGGCATCGGCCTGTCGATTCCCGGTCATCTGGTCTGGGTCGCGGTCGTCTACACGGTTATTGCCACCTGGATCGCATTGCGGCTGGGCCGGCCCATGACCCGGGCCGCCAACCGGCGGCAGGCGTCCGAGGCGGACTTCCGCTTCGGTCTTGCCCGCGCGCGCACCCACAGCCTGGGCATCGCGCTGATGCAGGGTGAGCCCGACGAACGGCGGCGCTTCGTGCGGCTGTTCCACCGCGCTTTCCGGGCGTGGAACCGGCAGACGGCCGCGCTGCGGCGGTTCTACTACTACATGGCCACCTGGCCGCTGCTGAACCAGATATTCCCGGTGCTGGTGGCGGCGCCGCGCTACATTACCGGCAACATCACCCTCGGCGTGCTGATGCAGTCGGCCCAGGCGTTCGGCCAGGTCGTCGCCGCCCTGTCCTGGCCGGTGGACAATCTCGCCAAGGCGGCGGAATGGCGCGCCTCGGCCGAGCGCGCGCGCCAGCTTCACGACGCGCTGCGCGACCTGCGCCGCAACGGCAGCCGGACCGGGCACATCGCGCCCGTCGAGGGCACCAGCGACGCGGTGGAATTCCGCGGCGTGGTGCTGCGCGACGCCGAGGCCAGGCCGCTCACGGACAGCATCGACCTGACCATCCAGCCCGGCGAGAAGGTCGCCGTAACCGGCGACCCCGCCCTTACCGGCAGCCTGTTCCACGCCGCCGCCGGGCTGTGGCCCTGGGGACAGGGGCAGATCCTGCTGCCGGCCGAGGGCATGGTCTATTTCATGCCGGAGCGGCCCTATATCCCGCTGGGGCCGCTGCATGACGCCATGTGCTATCCGGAAGCCAAGCACACCTGCGGCGTCGTCAGCATCATCAGCGCCCTGACCCGCGCCGGCCTGGTGTCGTGGGTCGATCATCTGGAGCGCTCCGCGGCGTGGGACGAGGTCATGTCGCTCGCCGAGCAGCAGCGACTGGGTTTCGCCCGGCTCCTGCTGCACCGGCCGGGCTGGGTCGTGCTGCACGACGCCACCTCGGCCCTCGACGCCGACAGCGAGCAGGACATGCTGCGGCTGATCCGGGACGCCCGTCACGATGCCGCGATCCTGGTGATCGGCGACCGGCCGTCGCTCGGCCCCCAATGCGACCGGACCATCCGGCTGGAGCGGGTTTAGGGGTGGTAGCGTAGAAATCTGGTCCAGTGACCGAGAAGCTGATCCGTTTCGGAACCGCTTCGCGGTCCCCCTCACCTGGCCGCTTCCGGCTTCGCCCGTTGGGCTACGCCGGACAGGTCGCGGCCATCCTCTCCCCGTTGGGGCGAGGGGAATCCGCCTGGGCCGCGGCACGATCAGACCCCTTCTCCCCGCCGGGGAGAAGGTGGCGCGAAGCGCCGGATGAGGGGCGCGGCGTCAGCGGCACGCTGTCCCGCTGAGCCAACCAGAGCGGCTCTTGCTCTAGACCGGAAACCTGCCGGTGCGCGCCAGCGCGCCGTACCAGCGCGCCGAGGTCTTGGGCGTGCGTTCCAGCGTCGCGAAATCCACCTGGATGACGCCGAACCGCGTGGTGTAGCCCGAGCCCCATTCGAAATTGTCGAGCAGCGACCAGACGAAATAGCCGCGCACGTCGGCGCCCTGCTCCATGGCCTGGCGCATGGATTTGACGTACTCGGCGAGGAACAGCACCCGCCCGGTGTCGTCGACGGCGCCGTTGGGATCGCCGCAGCCGTTTTCGGTCACGTAGACCGGCAGGCCGTAGCGCCGCGATACGCCGAGCAGCGTCTCGCGGAACGCATCCGGATGGATCGTCCAGCCGATGTCGACCGAGGGTACGTCCGCCCGCACGCTGCCCCAGCCGTAACCCCAGGTCGTGTCCGGGTCGGCCCTGGCGAAGATCGGGCCGTAATGATTCAGCCCGAACCAGTCAAGTCCCTGGCGGATGCGCGCCATGTCGCCGGGCTGGACGTAGGGTGCGATGGCCAGCGCGGTCAGCGGCGGATAGCGGCCCAGCCCCTGGGGGTCGGCGAACGCCAGGTTCCAGTGCTCGTCGAGCAGCGCCGCCGCCGCGGCGGTTTCGGGCGCGTCGTCTTCCGGGATCACCGGCTGGATGTTGTGGATCGCACCGACCTGCGCGTCCTTCACCGCACCGCGCAGCACCGCGACGGCGTCGCCATGGGCCAGGTTGACGTGGTGGATCGCCTTCAGGTGCGCCGTGCGGTCGGTGATGCCCGGCGCCGCCCAGTCGATGGCATAGCCGAACATGGTGAACACGTTGAATTCGTTGAAGGTCGCCCAGCGCTTCACGCGGTCGCCGTAGCGATGGGCGACCAGCGCGGCGTAGTCGGCGAACCAGCCGGCGCTGTCGCGCGAGGTCCAGCCGCCCAGGTCTTCGAGCGCCTGCGGCAGGTCCCAGTGATAGAGGCACAGCCACGGCTCGATCCCCGCGCCCAGCACGCCGTCGATCAGCCGGTCGTAGAAATCCAGGCCCTTTTCGTTGACCGCGCCCTGTCCGGCCGGCAGCACCCGCGGCCAGGACACCGAGAACCGGTAGGCGCCGATGCCCATCTCCGTCATCAGGCCGATGTCTTCGGCCCAGCGGTGATAATGGTCGCAGGCCACGTCACCCGAGCTGCCGTCGGCGACCTTGCCCGGGATCAGGCAGCGCCTGTCCCAGATGCTGGGTCCGCGCCCGTCCTCGCGGGCCGCGCCTTCGATCTGGTAGGCGGACGTCGACGCGCCCCAGAGGAACGACGCGGGGAAATCGGGTTGCGCGCTCATCTGTGCCCCTTTGGCCGGACGATCCATCCTAACAACGATCGCTGCTGTGCGGAAACCTGGTGGTGCGAACCGCTTCGCGGTCCCCCTCACCCCAACTCTCTCCCCGGTGGGGCGAGGGGATTTGGCTGGTGCGACTGAAACATAAACCCTTCTCCCCGCCCGGGGAGAAGGTGGCGCGGAGCGCCGGATGAGGGGCGCCGCGGCGCGTTACCGGTCCAGTGCCGCCAGCCGGTCGATCAGCGGCTGGACCGCGTCGCCGTACTTTTTCCAGCGGTCCACCGACCTGGTATAGATCGGCTCGCGGACCTGGGTGACGCTGGCGGTCTTGACCGGCCGCTTGGCGTCGTAGAACGCCAGGCAGCGGTCTTCCCAGGGCAGGCCGATGAACTCGAGCAGCTCGCGGGCCTTGCCTTCCGTGTCGGCGACCAGCTCCTCGTATTTCAGCTCGTGGAACGATCCCTCGGGCAGCACCGAACGCCAGTGATCCATCAGCCCGGCATATTTCGCATAGTAGTCGGCGAGATCGTCGAAATCGTAGGAATAGGGCAGGTCCTCGCGGAACAGGCGGGTGAAGCACGAGATGCAGTTGTCGACCGGATTGCGCCTGATATGAATGATTTTGGCGTTCGGCATGATGACGTTGATCAGGCCGATATAGAAGAAGTTGGTCAGCATCTTGTCGGTGAAGTAGGGCGTGCTGCCGCCCCAGTTGGGCACGTCGCGCAGATAGCCCGAGACGATCGCGTCCGCGTGCTTTTGCGACACGAACTGGAACACTTCGGGGAACCGGACCGACTCGCTGAAGTCCTTGACGATGGTTTCGGTCATGCTCTGGTTCAGCGTGCGCACCTCGCCGGCGCCGAACACCTGCGAATGGCTGGAGATGATCTGCTCGGTCAGCGTGCTGCCGGACCGGGGCATGCCCAGCACCAGGATCGGCGCGCGGGTGTCCGATCCCTTGATCAGCGCGCGCTTGGCGTCGAGCGCCTCGCGGGTGAACACCTCCCGGATGCGGTCGAACAGGTACAGGCTGGCCTGCTTGTTGTAGTTCAGCTCCGCGCGCTTGAGCTTTGCCCCGGCCATGAACGCCGTCATGGCCTGCCGGCTTTCGCCGACATCGTCGTAAACCTTGCCCAGCGCGTAATAGACGCCGATCTTTTCGTGGTCCGACAGGGTGTCGATACCCTTCGACGCCGCGATGAAGTTCTTGTAGTGGGTTTCCGTCTTGGTGAATTTCTTGGCGTTGGCCAGGTTGGTATAGACCCGTAGCGCCTCGGGCGCGATGGCGATGGCCTTCTCGAAACAGGCGCGCGCCTCGTCCAATTCGCCCAGCTCCATGTGCGAAACGCCGAGCTGGTTGAGCAGCTCGGCCGAGTCCGGCTGGGCCTCGAGCGCCTTGCGGAACCAGTCGATGGCTTCCGCGGTCTGCCCCATCTCGCGTTTCACCCGGCCCATCAGCGCCAGCGTCCGGTGATCGGCGCCATCGAGCGCCAGCGCCTGCTCGGCCGCCGCCAGGGCGCCGTTGAGCTTGTGATCTTCCTGCAGCAGCTGGGACAGCAGGATCAACGGCTCCACCCTGGTGGGATACATGGTGGTCATGCGCGACAGCAGGGTCAGCGCGTAGTTGCCGTTGCCCTGGGCGTGCGAGGCCGACGCGATGCCGGTCAGCGCCTCCATGTAGTCCGGCCGGATGTCGCTGGCCCGCCGGAACAGCTTCTCGGCGACATCGTACTGCCGCTGCGCCATATGGGCCTTGCCGGCATTGGCCAGCGCCTCGACATAGGTGGGCCGCAGCTCGATCGCCCGTTCGTAGCAGCGCAGGCTGGCCTCGGAATTCTCCCGCACCCGGTACAGGTTGCCCAGATTGTTGTGGGCCTCGGCGAAATCCGGCTTCAGCTTCAGGGCGTGCCGGTAGGCCGCTTCCGCCGCGTCGAGTTCCGAGCGCTCGAACTGGACGATGCCCAGATTGTTCCGGGCGTCCGGATAGTTGGGCGCAAGGGCGACCGCCTTCAATCCGTGCTCGACCGCGCGGTCGAGGTTGCCGGCCTGGCGGTACATCTCGCACAGATTGCTGTGAAACACCGGCAGGTTCGGGTCGGCGGTGATGGCCTTTTCCAGGACGTCGATGGCGTCGGTCAGCCGCCCGAGCCGGTGCAGCACGAACGCGCGCATGGCGATGGTATTGGCGTCGTTGGGGAACTGGTCGATGAGCTGCGCGGACAACGAGTCGGCGGCAGGAAGCTTTCCCTGGTTGGCGAGGTTGATGGCGAGGGCGACGGCGTCCTCGCGCTTGAGCCGCTTCTTTGTCTGCTGGTTCTGTTCCAAAGTCGATTCCTGCATCCGGTAAAACCGTGGGGCTCGCCTGGCCGGCACTCGGCGCACCTCATGACCGCTTCAAACAAAGACACGGCGCATCCCCGGGGATGCGCCGTGCGCTTTGCGTTTTCCGCTTCGGGGTCACGGGACGAGGAGCCGAACCCTATCCCGCGGCACCGATCTTCCGAGGCGTTTCCGCTGGCCTCAGAACTTCACGCGCACGCCACCCTGGATGGCATGGCTGTTATAACCCGACCCGAAGGCGCCCTGGTAGTCGAAGAACACGCCGACGCCGTTGCTCATCAGCGCGGTGATGCCCGCGCCGACCACCGCGAGGTCCTGCGTGACCTTGGAGCCGATGGCGACGAACGGGTCGTTCGGCAGGCCGTTCAGGTTGGCTGCGATCCACGCCGGATTGTCCTTGAACTCATGCCGCCATTCGGCGCGCAGTTCCGGGATCCACTTGGTCGAGCCATCGCCCCAGACGCCCGACAGGCGCGCGCCGAGACGCGACTGGAACGACTTGCCGGTACCGTCGAGGACGTCGAGGCCCAGGTCGCCGCCGCCCGTCTCCGAGAACGGATCGGAGTCGACGGTCGAATAGTTCAGGCCGGCGAAGGGCCGCAGCTCGGTGCCGTTGCCCAGGTCGAACAGATAGCCCACTTCCGCGTGGCCCATCAGCCCGTCGCCATTGTACTTCGAGGTGGCGCCGGTGGTGCAGTTGAACGCCAGGCACGCCGTGTTGCCGTACTGGATCGTCCGGTTCACCTTGTAGTTGTCGCTGGCATAGGTCAGCGAGCCGTCGATGTAGAACCGGTCGATCGTCGCCGACAGGTAACCGCCGATGGTCCAGCGCTTGATCTTGCCGAGATCGCCGTCATCGAAGTCCAGCTTGTCGTCCATGTAGCCGGCGACGACACCGAGGGTCACGTTCTGCGACACCTGGAAGTCGCCGCCCAGGACCGCGCCGAAGGTATCCTCGTTGTAGCCGTCGGCCTCCACGTCGCCGCGGGTGTCCGCCCAGCGGCCGAAGGCACGGCCCCAGAACGCGAACCGCGACTCCTCGGGGGCAGAGGCGCCCGCCGCCGAGTTCGGGGCGACCGACACCGACGACCCCTTGGGACGCAGCATGACCACCTGGCCGTCGGCGCCGCCGGTGTGGCGAATGTCGTTCAGGTGCTCGCTGATCGCCATGTGATAGGGCTCCGACAGGTTCGCCGCCGCCCGCATCACCTGCGCATGCTCCGAGCCGGACCACGAGTTCAGCACCCGGTCGTACAACCCGGCGTCCTTCAGCGTGAACATGGCCGACAGGATGTCGTTCAGCTCCGGCGTGTTCTTCGACGCGACGCGCTTGGTGTCGTAGCCCTCCTCCAGCGCCGTCGCCACCGACGTCGAGTTGATCGTCAGGCCCGCCACCGAGTCGAACGCGTTGCGCTTCCACGAGATCGTCACGTCCTGCGGATTGACGGTGGCGGTGAAGTCGATCAGCAACGTGTCGCCGTTGATGCTGGTGTTGTCGAAGGTGCCGACGACGTCGCCGCCGGTGGCGATCACCACGTGGCTGCCCTTGTCGCCGTAGAGGCCCGGCAGCGCCACCGCGTTCAGCGTCCCGTCGATATTCGCATCGCCCGTCGTCTTGATGTCGCCCGCGTCCGTCGGGTTGAAGATGAAGGTCAGCGCCGACGCCGGATCCATGTTGAACGTGCCGGCGCCGATGGAGCCGGTGGTCTGCATCACCAGGCTGGCGTTCTTGTTCAGGTTCACCTCGCCGGTGCCGGTGGTGGTGCCGGCCATCGAGAACGTCACCGCCTTGTCGTCGAGGCCGATGTTCAGCGCCGCGCCGCCCACCAGGGCGAAGTCGGCGTCCGCCGTCACCGTGTTGTTCGCCGGCGTGCCCGTGCCCGAGAACACGTTGACCACGTCACGCTCGTCCGCCGACACGATCCCGTGGATCGCGCCGCCGGTCCAGTTGACCGTATCGGCGTTGTCGTTGACCAGCTCGATGGCGACGTCGCCCGAGATCGAACCGCCCTGCTGGTTGATCACCAGCGGCAGCGGCGCGAACGGCGCGGCGATGCCGTAGGACGTGCCCGGCTCGCTGGTCGCCGAGATCGTGCCGCTGTTGGTCACGGTGATCACGCCCGTCGCCTGCGAAACCAGCGGCGACGAGTCTTCCGTCGTGGACGGGCCGATCAGCAGCGCGACAGCAGTCGACTTGTCGGCGCTGCCCGTGACGGTCGCGCTGATCGTGCCGCTGTTGGTGATCACCAGACCGTCCGTTGGCTCTTCCAGGCCCAGTCCGATGGCGATCACCGACACCGCGTTGTCGACCTCGACGAACCCGGGGTCGGCGCCCATCGCGGCGCTCGCCGTGACGGTAACCGCCGCCGAGGCCGTCGCCGCGATCGTACCGGAGTTGTTGACCACCGTGACGTCGTCGAGCATGACGCCGTAGGCTGCTACGTTGACCTCATTGTCGATCGTCACCGAAGCAGACGTCACGCCACTGGCAGTGATCGTCTCGGTCAAGGTGGCCGAGGCGATGGCCGTGATGGTCCCGGAGTTGTCGAAGCCAGTCAGGACCCCGTCGGCTTCGACGGCGATGGCGAACACGTTCTGATTAACGTCGCCCAGGTAGATTTCGCCATAGTTCACCGACCCGACGGCTGACGCGACGACCGTCATGGCGGCGTTGGCGGTCGCCGAGATGGTGCCGGAATTGACGATGGCGTACTCGCCGCCGTCGATGTTGGCGCCGTAGGCCGACAGGGTCTGATCCAGCGTCTCCATCGAGATGTAGGCGGACGGGCCGATCGCGGAGAGGTTGTAGCTCGCGACCGCGTTTGCCGCGGCGGTGATCGACAGGGCGCTGCTGTTGCTGAAGACCGCCGGATTCTTGGTGTCGCCGCTGTCCATGTCGTTGATGTCGACGCCCAGCGCGAACACGTATTGAGTGTCATAGACGTAGATTTCGGCCGACGACGACGCGGCGACCGAACTGGAGGCCGTCACGGCCAGGTTCGCCGAGGCGGTGGCCGCGATGGTTCCCGAATTGGTGAAATCGCCCGTCAGGCTGTTGATGAACACGGCCGTCGCCGACGCGGTCAGCGTATTGCTCATCGACACGGTGGCTTCAGTGCCGGCCGCCACCGTCAGGGTCTCGATGGCGCTCACGCTCGCCGTCGCCGTGATGCTGCCCGAGTTGGTGAACGAGGTCACCGTGCCGTCCAGGTCCGCGCCATAGGCATAGGCGCTGCGCTCGCCATCCATCCAGATGTAGCCGTAGGTGTCCGTGGCATTCACCGCGGCAACCACGTCGAGGGCGGCCGAGGCGGTCGCCGAGATCGACCCGGAATTGGTGAAATCGTATTCCCCGCTATTGACGCTGACGCCGGTCGCCGTCGCCGACATCGACACGTTGTCGAGGCTTACCGTCGCCTGCGGACCGGTGGCGGACAGGTCGTAGCTCGCCGCCGCCGTGGCGGATGCCGTGATCGACAGGGCGCTGGTGTTGGAGAAGCTGCCGTTGAGCGGCCCGATGTTGACCGCGTTGGCGTAAGCATATACGTCGTCGTTGATGGTCACATAGGCATAGTCGAGGGCGTCGGTCGCATCGGCGACCACGGCCAGATCGGCCGCGGCGGTGGCCGTGATGGTGCCGGTGTTGGTGAAGTCGCCTTCCAGGGTCGCGACAAAGACCGCCGAGGCGCTCGCCGTCACGTCGTTGGAAACCGAGACGGTCGCGGACGTCTGTGCCGCCGCCGACAGCGTCTCGACCACGGTCGCGCTCGCGGTGGCGGTGATCGTGCCGGAATTGTTGAAGTCCGTGGTCTCTCCATAGAGCAAGACGCCGTAGGCGTAGGCCGAGACTTCCGCCGAGGCAGTCACGCTGGCCTCGGAAGTCGCGCCCGTCGCCGTCGCCCCGATGGACAGGGATGCGCCGGCATTGGCGGCAATGGAGCCCGAGTTGGAGAAGTCGAAGGTTCCGCTGTTGACGAGAACGCCCGTGGCCGTCGCGCTCACCTCCGCGCTGTCCACGTAGACGCCGGCAGATGGCCCGACGGCCGACAGGTCATAGCTGGAGTCGGCGGCAGCCGTCGCCGAAATGGTGCCGGTGCCGGCGTTGGCGAACGTGCCGTCGAGGTTCTCGATGTACACGCCGGCCGCTTCGGCATTGGCCGTGTTGGTGAGGCTGACGGAAGCCCAGGAACTGGCGTCCGTCACACTCGCCGTCGCGGCCAGATCGGCGGTGGCGACAGCCGAGATCGAGCCTGAATTGCTGAAATCGCCCTGCAGGTCATCATTCACATACACGCCATAGGCCGTCGCGGATACCGTGTGAGAGAGGTATACGCTCGCACTGGTCGCGCCGTCGGCGGTAATCGTATCGGTGAGCGACGCTGCGGCCGAAGCCGTGATCGTCCCGGAATTGTCGAAGCCTGTCGGAGTGCCGGCCAGGTACGCGCCAAAGGCCTCGGCGCTCACATAGGCATTCACTTCGACGTAACCGGTTTCGGTCGTGGCCACCGCGGCGATTCCGACGGTTTCGGTCGCGCTGGCCGTAGCGCTGAGGGTACCGACATTGACCACATCGTACGTGCCGTTGGCGACGAAGAGAGCCGTCGCCGTGGCGCTTGCCGTACCGTCGTTGAGTAACGCGCTCACGTAACCATCTTCGACGGCCATCTGGAAGTCGGCCGTCGCCGTGGCGGACGCGGTGATGCTGTGGCCTGCACCGTTGGTGATGGTGCCATTCGCATCAAAGATCACGGCGCCGCCGGCATACGCGTAAGCGGAATCGGAAATCGAGGCGGTGGTTGCCGGGGTTGCGGCCGTGCCTGCCTGGTAGGCGAGATCCGCCGATCCGACGGCGGAAACGGTGCCGGTGTTGGTGAAATCGCCCGTCAGGCTGCTGATTTCGACGGCGATAGCCGTCGCGTTGGCATAGTTCGAGTAGTACGCGGTCGTGGCGGTCGATGCCACGTCATTGGTCGCCTGCGCCCGGATGGTGCCGGTGTTGACGAAATCGCCATTGATTGTGCCGTTGACATCCAGCGCGGCGACGGAAATCGACGCTTCCGGGGACGAACCGCTAGCCAATGTTTCGATCAGGCCGGCATTGGTCAGGTTGCCGGTGATGTTGGCGTTCACCAGCAGGCCGTCCGGGGTGATGCTGCCGGTGGAGGAGACGATCAGGTCTTCGGTCAGATTGCTGCCGATCACCACGCCGGTTTGGGCGCCGCTATAGGTGACGGCCAGCGCCGGCGACGCGGCCAAGCCGCCGCCGCACATCAGCGCGACCATGGAAACGGACAATTTCAGCTTGCTGTTCAGATGCTTCATATGGCCCCTCGCCCGTTGACCGGGCCTCCCTCGATTGAATTCGATGCAAATATGACGAATGTTGTTCCATTACCGCAATGGCTTTTTGCACATGCGTAACGAATATCCGATCACGTTGCCGTCAGGACACAGGCCCGGCGCTGCAACAAACTGCAATCACTTGGAAAAGTACGGGCGCGGCGCCCCTCGAAATGGGGACGCCGCGCCCGCGTGGTATCCGGTTCCGGTTGGATCCAGTGGAGCTGGTTATGGCCGCCCGGTTCCGGTTGCCGAGAGCGGAACCTTACCCGAACGCGGCCCCGGATGATATGGCCGTCGTCGCCGCTCCCCAAACGCGAACACGGCGCACCGTCGAGTGACGGTGCGCCGTGCCCTGGCTGCTGCTGTGTCTGGAGGGCCGGCGGGCGGGAGCCGAGATTACCCGCCGGTTCTCCGTGTCGGCCGCGTCAGAACTTGACGCGGACTCCGCCTTGCGCGATGTGGCTGGAGTAGCCGGACGCGAACGCGCCCTGATAGTCGATGAACAGGCCCCAGCCGCTGGCCATCTGGGCGGTGATGCCCGCGCCGACCACGGCCATGTCGCGGCCCGTGCGCGAACCGACCGTGACGAACGGATCGTCGGGCAGGCCGACCAGCGACGCCTGGATCCAGGCGGGGTTGTCCTCGAACTCGTGGCGCCATTCGCCGCGCAGCTCGGGGACCCACTTGACGCCGCCCGAGGCCCATTCGCCCGAGAGCCGGGCGCCGAGGCGCGACTGCAGCGACTTGCCGGTGCCGTCGAGGCCGATCAGGCCGAGATCGCCGCCGCCGGTTTCGCTGAAACCGTTGTGGTCGATGCTGACGTAGTTCAGGCCCGCGAACGGCTGCAGCCTGGCGGTCTCGCCGACCCGCCAGTTGAAGCCGGCTTCGGCGTGGGCGATCCAGCCGTCGCCGCTGTATTTGGACGCGGCCCCGGTGGTGCAGGTGTAGGTCAGGCACCCGGCGCCGCCGACCAGGATGGTCCGGTTCACCTTGTAGTCGTCGCTCGCATAGGTGAACGAGCCGTCGACGTAGAAGGCGTCGAACGTGGCCGAGGCGTAGCCGCCGATGCTCCACCGCCGGATCTTGCCGAGGTCACCGTCATCGAAGTCCAGGCTGTCGTCGATGTAGCTGCCGGCGACGCCGATCAGGAACGTGGGCGACAGGTTGAAGTCCATGCCCAGCACCGCGCCGTAGGTGTCTTCCTTGAACCCGTCGGCGTTGGCGTCGCCGCGCGTGTCCGCCCAGCGGCCGAAGCCGCGGCCCCAGAACGACATCCGGCCGTCCTCGGCGCCCGACTGGCCGACCGACGAGGCCGGCGCGATCGAGTTGGACGAGCCTTTCGGACGCAGCATCACCACGTTCTGTTCCTTGAACCCGGTGTTGCGGTTGTCGTTCAGGTGCTCGCCGATCGCCATCAGGTAGGGCTCCGACAGATTGGTCGCCGCCCGCATCACCTGGGCATGCTCCGACCCGGACCACGAGTTCAGCACCCGGTCGTAAAGGCCGGCGTCGGTCAGCGTGAACAGGCCGCCGAGCTGGTCGTTCAGTTCGGGCGTGTTCTTCGACGGCGGGCGGGCCGGGTCGTAGGTATCCTCGATCACCCCGGCCACCGACTTGGAGTTGTCGCTGAGGCCGTCGACCTCGTCGAAGCCGTTGCGCTCCCACGACACGACCACGTCGGTCGGATTGACCTTGGTGGTGAAGTCGATCAGCAGCGTGTCGCCAATGGCGCCGACGCTGTCGAACTTGCCGGCGACCACGCCGCCCGCATCGATCACGATGTGGCTGCCCTTGTCGCCGTAGAGACCGGGCAGCGCCTGCGTCTGCAGGGTGCCGTCGGCGTTGAAGTCGCCCGTGGTGGTGATCAGGCCGGCCTTGGTCGGGTTGAACTGGATCACCAGGGTGCTGGCGTCCTTCTGGTTGAACGTGCCGGTATCGATCTTGCCCGTCGGGCCGACGACCAGCTTGCCGTCGGTGTTCAGGTTGGTCTCGCCCACATTGGTGACCAGGCCGTTCATCACGAAGGTCACGGGCGCGCCCTTGTTGCCGATGTTGAGTGCGCCCGCGCCTTCCAGGGTAAAGTCGGTGCCGGCGGTGACCGTGGTGGCCACGCCCTTGCCGTCCTTGGTCGCCTGGATGACGTTGACGACATCGGCGCTGTCGGCGTCGACGAGGCCCTTGATGGTGCCGCCCGACCAGTTGAGCGTGTCGCCCTTGCCCTGATCCATGGCGATGGCGGCGGTACTGCCTTCGATCAGGCCGCCCATCTGGTTGATCACCACCGGCACCGCCGCGGTCTCGGCGAAGATGCCGTAACCCAGGCCGCCCGAGACCTTGTTGATCCCCGAGATGGTGCCGGTGTTGTTGACGGTGATCACGCCGGCCGCCAGGGCCTCGGCGTCGGCATCATCCCCGGCCAGCGGCAGCAGGATGTCGTCCGGCAGCACGCTGTCCTCGCCGAGCAGGTCGACGAGCAGACCGTCCGGAAGCGTCCCGAGCAGCAGGCCGACAGCGGCCGATTCATCGGCATTGCCGCTGAGTTCGGCGGTGATCTTGCCGCTGTTGTTGACCACCAGGCCATCGTCGGCCTCGGGCAGCCACAGGCCGACCGCGCCGGCCGCCGTGCCGCTGTCCTCGCCGGCGATGCCGGTCGCGTTGAGCGAGCCGGTGGCCGAGATGGTGCCGCTGTTGGTCACGGTCGACGGATCGCCCGCGACCACGGCGCCGGCCACCACGAGGCCGCCCAGCGTTTCCTGTTCCGGCGTCACCGCCTTGCTCGCGGCTGGCTGGGTGATGTCGATCTTCAGGCTGCCGGTGGCGCTGATCGTGCCGCTGTTGGTGAAGGTGCTCGCGGTGTCCTTGGCATCGGCCGGCGCCTCGATGTCGGCGTAGAGGCCGACGGCGGCGACGCCCGCCAGGTTCTCCGAGACGATCTCGCCCAGATCGGCCTTGTCGTTGGCGAGCAGGTCGAGGTCGTAGGCGCCCGTCGCCGACGCGGAGATCGTGCCGGCGTTGTTGACGTTGCCGTCGATCGGCTCCTCGAACGCCGCGCCGACCGCCGCCGAGTACAGGATGCCGACGTTGGCCGCGGCACTGCCGGCCGCGCCGTTGCCCGTCAGGGTGATGGTCTGCGAGGCGGTCGATGCCGCGGTGATGGTGCCCGCGTTGTCGAAGCCGGTCGCGTCGCCCATGTCGAGCAGGCCCACGGCCAGCGCGCCGGTCAGGCTCTCGCCGACGCCGACGCCGCTCGCGTCGGTGCCCGTCGAGGTGCCCGAGACGGTCACGGTCGACACCGCATCCGCCGTGGCCGAGATGGTGCCGGCATTGGTCACCGTGTTGGTGTCGGGATCCTCCACCGTGTCCTCGCCGCCGCTCAGGGCGACGCCTATGGCGTTGGCCATGGTGACGGTTTCCGCGACGGCGACGCCGTCGGAGGCCGCCACCTTGGCGCCCGTGGCGCCGAGATCGACGGTCGAGGTCGCCGAAGCATCGGCGACGATCTTGCCATCCTTGGTGTTGGTGAAGCTGCCGTCGAAGTCGTCGATCAGCACGCCCCAGGCATCCGCATTGACGAAGCTGCCGACCGAGACGACGCCCGAGGCCACATCGGCGGCGCCGGCGTCGGCCACGACCTTAAGGTCGGCCGTGTTGGTGGACGAGATCGCCCCGGAATTGCTGAACGGCCCTTCCAGCCGGTCGATGACGACGCCGAAGGTTTCGCCGCCCACCTCGTTGTCGAGGACGACGGTGGCGCCCTTGTCGCCGGTCGCGGTGGCGCCCACCACGAGGGTCGACGCGCCGGTGACGGTTACCGGGCCGGAATTGGTGAAGGACGCAAGGCCGCCATCGACCTCGATACCGTAGGCATCGGCATGGATGTTGTCCTCGCCAGCGATCACGGCGGTGCCCGCGCCGTCGGCGACAGCGGTCAGGGTGCCCGACGCCTTGGCGTCAGCGCTGACCGTCCCGGTGTTGGCGACACTGGTGGCGTCTTCGCCGATCCACAGGCCGACGCTGGTCGCCTCGGCGTCGACGCCGAAGTCCTCGCCGCCGATGATGGCGTCGCCGGTGGTGCCGGTCGCCGTGCCGTCGAACACCGAGGTGGCGCCGGCCGACGCGGCGATGGTGCCGCCGTTGACGATCGCGTCGCCGCCGCCGTCGAGCAACACGCCCACGGCGAACGCGCCGGACTCGATGTTATCGACGTCGAACAGCGTGGCCGTCGTGCCGCTGACGTCGGCGATCACGTCGCTGGAGGCGCTGGCGGTCGCCTTGATGGTCGCGCCCTTGGCGTTGGTGAAGTCGCCCGTGTCCAGGGTGCCCTCGGCGCCGAACGCCGATGCAAAGGTGCCGGAACCGCCGTCGATGTGCGAACTGCCCTTGGCGGATTTGGCGGAGATATCCGACGAGGCGTCGGCCTTGGCGTCGGCGGTAATGCTGCCGGTGTTGCTGAAGTCGCCCTTCACGTCGTCGAGCGAGACGCCCGACGCGAAGGCATCGGCGCCCGAGGGCGCATCCTCGGAAATCGACGCGTCGCCGGAGAAATCGCCGATGACGCTGACCGTGGCGTCGGCCATGGCGAGGATGGTCTTGGTGTTGCTGAAGCTGCCGCCGATGCCGCCCAACACCTCGAGGGCGATGGCGTCCGCATCGACGAAATCGGCGTCGCCGGCGGTCGGGGTGTCGATGAACTCGATGATGCCGTTGTTGGTCACCGCGCCGGCGACCGCGCCCTGCACCAGGATGCCGCCGGGCGAGACGTCGCCGGTGGTGTCCACGACGAGGTCGGAAATGGCGGTGGTGATGACCACTGAATTCTGCGCGCCCGAGATCGTCACGGCGTGCGCGGTGGAGGCGATCATCGCCCCGCCGCTCATCAACGCGAGCAATGACACGGACAGTTTGAGCTTGTTATCCAAGCGCTTCATGGGAACTCCCTTTTTGCTAGTGACCCAATGGATTGTGAAAACCGGCTGGTGCGGCCATTTTCACAAAACATAGGAGGCAGGATCGGGAGCGCCAGAAAAAAATGCATCCTTTGTTGACAAATTACGTTTTAATATCAATTCGTTACCGTAATATTATAAAGCATTCTCTTACACCGGCTTGCGGCACTGCAGCACAAGAAATCGTCTGTAAGACCTGTAAACTGTCGGGACGCGGGAAAGGTTCCACACCCGAAACAACAAACTCGATGTGTACAATCTCTTGCGTCTTTACGGCCCCGTCGAGGCGGAAATGCGGCCATTGCCCGGATGCCCGGCCCGGGAGTTCCGCCCGGCCGGGGCAACGGCGTTTCAAGGAGATATGGCTGGGCGATACCGGCGCAACCCCGGCGCGCGACGGGCCGGGCCGTTCGCCGCCGTCAGCCGGCGCCGCGGACCGGCATGCGGGTCACGGTTCGGGGTCCACCCGCAACAGCCAGCGGAAAACCGCCAGCGCCGCCACCGCGCCGGCGAGCTGGGCGGCGATGAAGACCGGCGCCGACGACGGGGCGATGCCGGCGAAGGTGTCCGACAGGCTTCTCGCGATGGTGACCGCCGGGTTCGCGAACGAGGTCGATGCGGTGAACCAGTAGGCCGCGGTGATGTAGAGCCCGACCGCCGCGGCGGTGAAATCCGGCTTGAACCGGACCGTCGCCAGGATGGTCGCCAGCAGGCCGAAGGTGGCGACGAATTCGGAGAACGCCTGCGCCGGTCCGGCCCGCAGCTTCGCCGACAGCTGCAGCACGGGAAGCTCGAACATCAGGTGGGCCGCCCAGGCGCCGAGAACGGCGCCGCAGATCTGCGCCGCCACATAGGCGAGGGCGATCCCGGCCGGCAGCTCGCGCTTCAGGGCGAACACCATGGTGACGGCCGGATTGAAATGCGCGCCCGACAGCGGCCCGAAAATCGTGATCAGGACGATCAGGCCGGCGCCGGTCGCCAGCGTGTTGCCCAGCAGCGCGACGGCGACGTTGCCGCCAGCCAGCCGTTCGCCCATGACGCCGGAACCGACGACGATGGCGAGCAGCAGCGCCGCCCCCAGCGCCTCGGCGACGAGGCGGCGCGGCAGGGTCGGGGTGGGCGGCGTGACTGCCGCGGCGCCGGCCTGGCGGGCCAAGCTACGATGCTTCCGGCAGCTTGCGGCCGATCTCGTCGAGCCGCTTCTGCAAGGTCAGCCGGTCCAACGACTTCATCGGCAGGTTGACGAAGATCGAGATGCGGTTGGTGAGCATCCGGTAGGTATCAGCGAAGGCGAGGCGGATTTCCGCCTCGGTGCCTTCCGCCGTCGCCGGATCGGGGAGGCCCCAATGCGCGCTCATCGGCTGTCCGGGCCACACCGGGCAGACTTCGTTGGCGGCGTTGTCGCAGACGGTGAACACGAAATCCAGCCTGGGCGCACCAGCCGCGGCGAACTCGTTCCATGACTTGGAACGAAGGTCGCCGGTCGGATGGTTGACCGAGGCGAGCAGGTCGAGCGCATAGGGGTGCACCGCGCCCTTCGGGTCGCTGCCGGCGCTGAAGCCGCGGAAGCGGCCCAGGCCTTCCCGGTTCATGATCGCCTCGGCCATGATCGACCGGCACGAATTGCCGGTGCACAGGAACAGCACGTTGTAGATCGACGGATCGCTCATCGAGGTAACTCCTCAGCAACAGGCGCTTTTGGCGGGTGCGGCTTCGGCAGCGGGCGTCTTGGCGCAGCAGGCCGATTTCGGTACATCGGTCGCCGCGATGTCGTCGCCATAGACCGGACTTTCGCCGGTGGTCAGGAAGGTTTCCCAGGCGATGCCCTCGGGATCGCGGATCCAGGTCTTTTCCGATTTCGCATAGCAACAGGTGGTCTCACCCTGGTCGAGCAGCGGCCCGCCCGCCTGCTTGAGCCGGCCATAGACCTCGCCCAGCTCGGCGGAGTCCTCGACCTGGATGCCGAGATGGTCGATGCCCTTGGTGTCGCCCCGCGTGGTGATCGCGAAGTTCACCCGCGGATCGTCCAGCATCCACTTGGCGTAGTCGGGCTTCACCAGCGACGGCTCGGCGGCGAACAGGCTCGAATAGAACCGGATCGACTGGTCGAGGTCGGCGACGGCGACATTCACATGAAAGCGCTTCATTGTATCACTCCATTGTTAGAGGGTTCGCGGCAATCGGCCGACGCGGCCGGCGCGCAGCATCCCGCCAGCACGCTGTCGAGCAGCGGCGAGCAGATTTCCGGACGCCCCTGGCAGCAGTCCTCCACCAGGAAGCCCAGCAGGCCACGGATGGCGGCGGCGTCGACCGCGTACACGATCGACCGGCTATGGCGGGTGGACCCGACCAGCCCCGCGTTGGACAGGACGGACAGATGTGTCGACAGGGTGCTCGCCGGAAGGTCCAGCTCGCGGGCGATGTCGCCCGCCGCCATGCCGTCCGGCCCCTGCCGGACCAGCAGCCTGAACACGCGCAGCCGGCTGTCCTGCGCCAGCGCCGAGAGAGCCTGAATTGCCGATTCCATTTCCATATTTCTATAATTGCCGAAATAACGGATGAACGTCAAGCAGCTTCTTGGTTATCATGGAATAGCGAAAACTCAAGGTTTGATGCGGGTCACTCCTGTCACCGTGTCCCTGAGCTTGTCGAAGGGCCTGGCATCGGCGTTCGTGCAAGGCCCTTCGACAAGCTCAGGGACACGGTGAGAGTTATGTCCTGCCCACGGCAAGTGAGCCGTTCAGGCGCCGGCCCCATCCTCGCTTATGGAAACGGCGCCCGTCTTGTCCCAGGTAAACCGCCAGGTTTTTCCCCTGCGCACATTGGCCACCATCGCCGGGCGGAAGCAGGCGACGCAGGTGCCCCTGCGACGCCGGACGCTGGGATAGACGACGCCCGCCGAGCCATCTTCCAGCAAGATATCGGCCAAGGCCTGCGACGCCACGTAGGACTCCGGTGCCAGGCATTCGGCGAACCCCGCGTCGCCGCGCAGGTCGTGGAACGTGCCGCCGAAATCCGCCAGATAGTCGTGATACGTCGCGGTCTCGCGCCAGCCGCCGATTTCGGCCAGTTCCACGCCCTTGTGAAACGCGATCTCGGCCTTGGCCGTCGCCAGGTCGAACGCCGCGTACCAGGCGCCGCGCTCGGGCCCGTTGAACCGGCTGCCCAGCGGATGGGCGTGGCAGAACGCGGCGTTGACGATCCGGTAGTGCGGCACGCCGAACACCAGCTCGCGGGTGCCGATGCCGGGCAGCCGGTCGTTCTCGGCCAGCAGCCGGTCGTTGGTGGCGTGGTCCAGGTCGAAAATATCCTTCAGGTGGACGTCATCGTCGGCGATCCGCGCCAGCACGCTGTCGCCGCCGTCGATGTAGCGCGACGGGATCAGGCGGTGGGTATCGTTCTGCCGGATGGCGTTGGCCGCGGGCAGCCTCACGCGCCGCCCCGCCTCGCATCGAGCAGCCGCCGCACCGTCTGCAGCGCGGGCACGCCGCCCCGGCACATGAAGTCCAGCGGCGTCCGGCCGCCGAAGATGCGGTTGCTGTTGGCCAGGCTCACCCAGGCGTCGGCCAGGCTCTCCGAGTAGAGAATGTTGAGCGCCTTGAAGATGCCCACCAGGTAGGAAATGCGGGTCAGCCGGTCCGCATCCAGCACCCGGCGCCCGGTCTTCTTCAACTCGTAATACGGCCCGTTCGACATGCCGCCTAGCAGCGCCCTCGCGTCCTCGTCGCGCACCGACCAGCGCTCCATGATGTTGAAGAACGCCTTCAACGCCGACGGGCTCAGACGCTCCCGCTCCGGGCGCGCCGTCAGATCGACGAAGGGCGACGGATCGTGACGGCTGGCGGGGTATTGCTGGGGCTGCATCTTTATCTCCTGTTCCGGAGTATATATACTCCCGTTACGAATATTTCAAGCATGGCCCGGGCCTGTCCGCCCGCGCTCGTTGCCCGGATGCCGGGCCGAAACGCGCGCCGCCACATTGCCTCTAGCCGTGTCTGGGCTATCTCCGGTAAAATCAGTGCCACCCAGGATGCCCGGTTCACTGATGATACCGGGCATTCGTTCATGTGCCGGAAGCCGCCATGTCAGTGAAGATGAAGACCAGCGCCCGTGCGCCCAAGCCCCGGTCGCGGGACGCCGTGCCGCAGGACTGGAACCTGGACGGCATCGTCGCCGGCCTGCGCGAATCCCGCGAGATCCGGAACAACATCCGCTTCCGCGGCCGGATCAGCGAACTGCCCGACCGCGAGACCATCTCGCGGATCATGGAACAGATTTCCGCCGCCCTGTTCCCGACCCATTACGGCCGCGCCGACCTGACCGGCGACAGCATCGACTATTTCGTCGGCAGTACCCTCAACGGCGCGTTCACCCTGCTCGCCGAGCAGGTGCGCCGCGGCCTGATGTTCTCGACCGATCACGACAACGACAGCGACGAGGACATCCGCCAGCGCGCCGCCCGCATCGTCCGCGAGTTCGGCGACCTGCTGCCGGCCATCCGCGACATGCTGGTCAGCGACCTGCACGCCGCCTACCGGGGCGACCCGTCGGCCACCAACCTGTCCGAGATCCTGGTCTGCTATCCGGGCATGGCCGCGGTGATCCATTACCGCGTCGCCCACGCGCTCTACCGTCTCGGCGCGACCCTGCCGGCGCGGCTGATGACCGAGATCGCCCATTCGAACACCGGCATCGACATCCATCCGGCGGCCGAGATCGGCGAGAGCTTCTTCATCGACCACGGCACCGGCGTCGTCGTCGGCCAGACCGCCATCATCGGCGACCGGGTACGGCTCTATCAGGCGGTGACGCTGGGCGCCAAGAGCTTCCCCGCCGATGAGAACGGCGCGCTGATCAAGGGCATTCCGCGCCATCCGATCGTCGAGGACGACGTGGTGATCTATTCCGGCGCCACCATCCTGGGCCGCATCACCATCGGCGCCGGCTCGGTCATTGGCGGCAATGTCTGGCTGACCCAGAGCGTGCCGCCGGGCAGCAACGTCACCCAGGCGCAGATGCACAACGACTGCGCCATGCTCTATGACGTCTGCGCCCGCCGGGACGACGCCAAGCAGGACTGACGGCCGCCTTCAGACCAAGCGTATCGAGCCGGGATATCCGGCGACGATCCTGTCGGCCGTGTACAGCATCAGTCCCTCCACCATAGCCTGCGCGATCAGCAACCTGTCGAACGGGTCTCTATGCAACGACGGCAACCTGATGGTCGCGGTGGCGTGATGACCGGCAATCGGGAGTTCTTCCCAGCCGTTGTCCAGCAGACTTCGTCTCAAGCGACCGGGATCGACCTGGAAATCGCTCCTTCCCAGCGAGGATTTGATGGCTACTTCCCATAGGCTGACCACGCTGAAAACCGGGATGTTCCGCTCGTCGCCGAGTAGCGTGCGCACTGTGCCTGGCAGCTTGTCCGACCGGAAAGCCGCCCAAAGCACGAGGTGCGTATCCACCAGAAGCTTCACGCACCATCCTCGAACAGCCGCTGGATTTCCTCTGCACCCATCCGGTCGAAGTCGTCAGGGATGTCGCACTCGCCGTCCATGAAGCCGATGCGTCGTTTCGCGCCGGCGACCGGAGCATCGAGCGGCATCACCTTCACGAGAGGCTTGCCTGCCTTGGCGATGATGAACCCCTCGCCGTCCGCCGCCTCGTCGACCAGGCGCGACAGGTGGGTCTTCGCCTCGTGTATGTTCACCGTCTTCATCTTCGCCTCGTTGAACTAAGTTTACTTAGTTTAGTCTAACCGCGCTGGTTTGCAAGCGAGCAGATTGGGGTCGCGGCGTCACGCAGGACGGATTAGTTTTTGCGACAACCAAGTTCGGAGACCATGCATGTTCTCGACTGTCCGCATCCTTGTCCTCGCGGCCTGCATCCTGCTTCCCGCCCCGGCGCTCGCCCAGCACCACCACGTCGTCGAGGCCGGGTCGCTCGAGATCGTCCATCCGTGGTCGCGGGCGACGCCGGGCGGGGCCAAGGTCGCGGGCGGCTACGTCACCGTTGTTAACAAGGACAAGGCGCCCGACCGGCTGATGGCCGCAGCGGCCGACGGCATCTCTGCCAAGGCGGAGATTCACGAAGTCAGCATGAAGGACGGCGTCATGAGCATGAAGCGCGTCGATGGCGTCGCCGTCCCGGCGGGCGGCACGCTGACGCTCAAGCCCGGTTCGTGGCACATCATGTTCATGGGATTGAAGCGGCCGCTGAAGCAGGGCGAGACGTTCCCGGGCTCGCTGACCTTCGAGAAGGCCGGCAAGGTCGCGGTCGAGTTCACCGTCGAGGCGACCGGCGCCACGGCGCCCGCCATGCCGGGAACGACCGGTCCCGCGGCGCCCATGGACCATGGCGGCATGGACCACCACATGCATCACTGATTTACGGGATGCGCTGATCCCCGGCGGCGCGCGGATCGTCCGGGTGCCAACGCAGCGCGTTCGACCGCCGGTTGCCGTCGACGAGCCTGCAGAATATCCAGGCGACCGCCGACACGCTCAGCACGCCCAGCGCCCACACGACGATGATCACGGTCTCGCCGACGCCCGCCAGCATCCGGCCGATCCACGACACCGTCTCGACCACCTGCGGTTCGGCCGCCAGCATGTCGGCGTTGCCGGACATCCAGTCGCCCGAGACGTCGACCAGCGCATAGGCCAGCCACGCCGCGCCGCTCCACGGCACCAGCAGGATCAGCGCCACGACCCAGATAAAGATCTTCATTTCACGACCTTCCACGAGGTGGTGATGGAGCCGTCCTCGGCCTTGAGCCGCGCCAGCTTGTCGAGGTGACGCTGCAGCAGCTTCACGTTGCGGGCGTTGGCGCGGAAGAACACGTCGCCGACCCAGCCGACCAGCGGAACCATGCCGATCACCGTATCGATACCGACATTGGCGGCCATCTTTACCATCAAGGATTTGGGCGCGCCGAGCTGGTGCGCTTCCCAGACCAGATAGGCCGAAACGCCGGTGGCCAACAGCGTGCCGGCGCCGGGAACGATGTTGAGCAGCGCGTCGGCGCCGACGCGGATATTGGTGCCGGGCACCACGAACGCATTGTCCATCAGCCGGGCGACGGCATCGAGCCGGGCGCGCGCCGAGGCGTGCGGATGCTCGTCCCTGGTGTAGGTCTGGTAATTGGCGGATCCGGCGTAGGCCATGGGCTGCTCCCAGAATTCAGGCGCGCCTGCGCCCGTCAGGTGGAAGAGTCCGACATCGCGGTTGGAGAACCGCCAGAGGGGCCCGGACCCAGTATTGTGAAAAATGGCGATTGCCCCGGCGGATTCAAGACCCCGCCCCTGCCGTCACCCAACTCTGTCATCGCCGCGGACATGGGGCTATACACTGCGTCGGTCCAGGGAGAGGCGGGGTGAAGCAGGTCGACGTCATCGTCATCGGCGCCGGGGCCGCCGGCATGATGTGCGCGGCCGAGGCCGGCCGGCGCGGCCGGTCGGTGCTGGTCGTCGAGCACGCCCGCGCGCCGGGCGAGAAGATCCGCATCTCCGGCGGCGGACGCTGCAACTTCACCAACCTGAACGCCGGCCCGGCCAACTACATCTCGGCCAATCCGGGGTTCTGCATTTCGGCGCTGCGCCGCTATACCCAGCGCGACTTCATCGCCCTGGTGGACCGGCACGGCATCGCCTGGCACGAGAAGACGCTGGGCCAGCTGTTCTGCGACGGCTCGTCCCAGCAGGTCATCGACCTGCTGGTGAAGGAGATGAAGCGGCACGGCGCCGAGCTGCGCCTGGCCACGGCGGTTTCCGGCATCGAGCGGACCGCCGACGGATTTTCCGTCGCGTTGCCGGGCGGTGCCATACGGTGCGAGTCCATCGTCATCGCCAGCGGCGGCCTGTCGATCCCGAAAATGGGCGCGACCGGCTTCGCCTATGACGTCGCGCGGCGGTTCGGCCTGGGCATCGTCGCGCCGCGCCCGGCGCTGGTGCCGCTGACCTTCGACCCGGTCACCCTCGAGCGGCTGAAACCGCTGGCCGGCGTCGCCGTCGACGCCGCCTCGGTCCGCTGCGGCAAGACGCGGTTCGACGAGGCCATGCTGTTCACCCACCGCGGCCTCAGCGGCCCGGCGATTTTGCAGATCTCGTCCTACTGGAAGCCCGGCGAGGAGATCGCCGTCAGCCTGCTGCCCGGCACCGATGTCTTCGCCGAACTGCATGCCGCGCGCACGGCGAATGGCCGCCAGGCGCCGCACACCGCCCTTTCCGCGTTGCTGCCCAAACGCCTCGCCCAGGCCATCACCGAGCGCGAAGGCACGGCGGGCAACATCGCCGACCTGTCCGACAAGCGCCTGCGCCAGCTCGAGGCCGCGGTCAACGACTGGCGCATCGTCCCCGCCGGCACCGAAGGCTACCGCACCGCCGAGGTCACCACCGGCGGCATCGACACAAGGGATCTGGACTCGAAGACCATGCAGGCCCGCACCGTCCCCGGCCTGTTCTTCATCGGCGAGGCCGTCGACGTCACCGGCTGGCTCGGCGGCTACAATTTCCAGTGGGCCTGGTCGTCCGGCTGGAGCGCCGGCAAGGTGGCGTGATCCATCGCGCTACCATTCTGCCGGGGTTCAGTCCTCCAGCGTGTAGGTGATTTTGCCCTCGATTTCCTTGATCACGCCTCTGGCCTTGAGCTGCTTGAGCAGTTCAGCCACCTCGGCGTCGGAGAGCTTTTTCCCAAACAAGGCATTGATGGTCGTGCCGAGGGTTTTGGCGGTTCTTGGCCGGCCTCCTTTGAGCTTCTTCAGATGTCCGATGATCCCATCGGCCCGCTCGACCGGCGTCGTCATGGCTGCGATCGCAAGCAGCGGAATATCGAGAAGCGCCGAACGCCGCTGGCAGCGGATATCGTGCTTCGCGAGATATCGCATCAGCGGATCGAAACCCGTGTCCTTCGAGATAATGTGGAAATAGGCATCGGGATTTTCCGCCGATAGCTTTCCCACATAGTAAGCGATGTGAAAATCCAAGGCATTCTGCCCCGATCCCTCCATTTCGATATACTCGGCGTCAGCGCCCATATGCTGCAGCACTTTCACCGTCTCGAACGGCACCTTCGTCTGCTCCGCCCCAACGAAAACCTTGACCTTGAAGGGGCCGCCCAGCAGCAGGCTCATATTCTTCGGCTGGACATTCTGGTAGTCGATCAGGACAAAATTCAGTTTCGCCATGCGGGCCTCGGCGGATGAGAAAGCACCATCATGCCACAGCCTCAGCGGTCGCCCAAACGACAGCATCGGCTGTGGTCAGCTTTCCACCAGCTCCATATAGGCGTAAGTTGAAATGGTGGCTGCGTTGGGAGGTGCGCCGATGGATCTATACCGCCAGGTCATCGATCTGATCGTCACCGCGCCCGATCGCAAGCCGGCTGGCGGCTTGCCGCGTTTGCTGGACTCCCTGTTCGCCGATCTGGCGGCGGACCCCTTGCCCCGTCCGGTCGACGACACCGAGGGCATGATCTGGAGCGCCTGGACATCCCATCCACATCCCGACGCCGCCGACGCCATGGGCCGCGCGCTGCGGATGATGCACGCCCATTCCTGGGAGGTGGCCGAGCGCGAGCTGGACCGGCTGATCGCGGGCTTTCCGCTGCGGGCCGAGGCGTGGAACAAGCGCGCCACCGTGCTGTTCCTGATGGACCGGGACGACGAGAGCGTCGCCGACATCATCCAGACCCTGAAGCTGGAGCCGCGCCATTTCGGCGCCCTGTCCGGCTATGGCCAGATCTGCCTGCGCCGCGGCGACGAGGCCGGCGCGCTGGTGGCGTTCGAGGAGGCGCTGCGCATCCACCCGCATCTCGACAGCATCCGCGACGCGGTCATCGCCCTCGGCAAACGGCTCGGCGGCACGCTGAACTGAGCGGGCTGCAGATCACCCGCTATAGATCGGGCTTGTCCGCCGGATCCGGGTTTTCCTGGCTGTAATAGGCGATCCACCGGTGCAGCCGCTGGTTGCCCAGCTCGTTGCGGCCGAAGATCACGTCCGGGATCGCGCCCGAGGCCAGGCCCTCCTGCACGCCGTCCACAGTCTTGTAGTCCTCGTCCTTGACCACGTCGTGGAGCATCTTGGCGCGCATCGCGACCATGGCCTTCTCCTCCTCGGTCTCCGGCGCCTTGGCGGCGAGAAAAACCTGGGTGGTCACCGACCGGTCATGCCGGTCGCCGGGAAAGAGCTGCGACACCACGCCGCCTTCGCCATGGCGCACCGCGAAGGACACATGCGGAAACAGCGTCCGGATCACCGTCAGCCCGTCGTTCAGCGTGCGCTCGGCGGCGGGCTTGCCGGTCGCCGGCAGGATGTCGTGATGGGCGAAGCCGATCCGCTGGTGCGGGCCGAACGCGTCATAGGTCAGCACGTTGGACTGCGAGAACACCGCGATGGTCTTCGGATGCAGCGAGGCGATGTGATAGCCGTCCACATAGCCGTCGTGGGCCAGCTTCCAGTTGGCGGTCTCGAGCTGCTGGCTGGCGACCACCTCCCATTTGTCCATCTCCAGCTTCTCCAGCTCCCCGCGGAAGCCGCCCAGCCAGGCATCGACGTCGATCGCCGCGCCCGGCGTCAGGCTGACCAGGATCAGCCCGGCCACCTCGGCGCAGGGGAGTTCGGTGAGCCCCTCGCCGTCCACACCGAAGTCGCCGAATTTCTCCGGGTCGGCCACCTTCACCAGGGCGCCGTGGTCGTCATAGCTCCAGGCGTGATAGGGGCAGACCATGCGCACGCATTTGCCGGCGCCTTCCTCCATCACCCGCGCGCCCCGATGCCGGCACACGTTCATGAACGCCCGCACGACGCCGTCGCGGCCGCGGATCATCACCACCGGCACGCCCACCACCTTCATGGCCTTGTAGCGGCCCGGCTCGCGCAGCTCGCCGGTGAAGGCGAGCAGCAGCGGGAGCCGCCTGAAGATGCGCTCGACCTCCAGCGTCCACTGCGCCGGGTCCAGATAGTAGGACGCCTTCATCCGCATCACGCCGGGCGCGGAATCGGTGGTGCCGTCCCGTGCGTGGCCGGCGAGGCGGTCGGCGATGTCGTTGTAGTCGTCGAAGCGGTCCATGGCCGGCACTGCTAGACCTTCACCACGACCTTGCCGAGCATCTCGCCCTTGGCCAGCCGGTCGATGGCCTGCGGCACCTGGTCGAAGCCGAACACCCGGTCGACCGGCACGCCGATCCTGCCCGCTTCGGCGAGCCGGACCAGCTCGGCGTGATGGGCGCGGGTTTCCTCGGTGGTGCGAGCGCCGGCGAAGGCGCCGACGACCGAATAGGACTTCAGCACCACATGCAGCGGATCGACCTTGGCCCATTCGCCGCTGCCATAGCCGATCAGCACGATGCGGCCATGCTGGGCGACGCATTTGGTGGCCGCCTCGTAGGCGCTGCCGCCGACCGGATCGTAGACCAGGTTGGCGCCCTTGTTGCCGGTGATCTCGCGCACCGCCTTGTGGATCGGCTGCTCGGCATAGTTCACCACGTGGTCGGCGCCCAGCTTGCGGCAGAATTCGGCCTTCGCGGCGTTGCTGGCGGTGGCGATCACCGTCGCGCCACAGGCCTTGCCCAGCATGATCGCCGCCGAGCCCGACGAGCCCGCGCCGCCCAGCACCAGCAGCGTCTCGCCCGCCTGGAGCTGGCCGCGCTGGATCAGGCCCACATAGCCGGTGTGGTAGGACACGTAGAAGCCGGCGGCTTCCTCGTCGCTGAAATTCTTCGGGATCGTCATGGCCGAGGACGACGAGGCCAGCGTGTAGTCGGCGAAGCCGCCCGCGCCCGCCGCGAAATTGGTCGAGGTCATCACCTTCTCGCCGACCTTCACATCGGCGTCCGGCCCAACAGCGGTCACCACGCCGACGACCTCCTGCCCGGGCGTCACCGGCGGCGTCGACACCGCCGGATAGTTGCCGCGGATCATCAGCACGTCGGGCAGGCCCACGCCCGCCGCCGACACCTTCACCTGGATCTGATTGCCCTTCGGCTCGGGCACCGGCGCGTCGACCAGCCTGAGCACATCGACCGCTTCCCCGAAACTCTCCGCCCGCCACGCCCGCATATATTGCTTCCTTCATAGTTCTTGCCGTCGCGGACATTGCCCGCCGAGTCGGCGCGCAGGGTATGACGCCGGGAGCGGACGGAGCAAGCAGGGATGGCTACCAGGTGATCGTGGTATCGCTGTAGGCGGCCAGTTTCCGGTCATGCGTGACAAGGCGCATGGGCTCGGCCAGCGCTTGCGCGGCAAGCAACCGGTCGAACGGGTCGCCATGAAGCATGGGCAATTCCTCCACCGTTGCGGCATGCTCCGCAGATATGCCGAGGATGCTATAACCGGCGTTAGCGAAATGCCGGATCGCCGCCCGGCCCGAGAACGGCGGCGCGCCTCGTTTGTCAAGGCGACGCTTGATCGATATTTCGAGAACGCTGATCGCGGATACATACAGGCTGTTCGCGGGATCGGTGAGATAGGGGATAACCTCCCGGCCAATGCGCCTTGGATCGGTGAGCGCCCAGATCGCCACATGCGTGTCGAGCAGCAGCCTCACACGAGATCGCCTTCCTCGTCATCGAGGAACATCGCGGCGATTTCTTCATCGGTCGAGTTGAAGTCCTCAAGCGACAGGGAGGGATATTTGCCGGCAAGCAACCCAAGGCGCTTGCTGGTATCGACCGGCGGGCCGATAGGCACCAGTCTCGCCGCCGGCTTGCCGTTGCGTGCGATGATGATCTCGGTCTCCGCGCCGCTCTCGACGGCTTCGACCAGTCGAGACAAGTTCGTTTTCGCATCAAGCATATTCACGGTCGCCACGCGGGCCTCCTTGGCTAACTCTGGCTAATATAGATTGCCGCCTGTCACAACGCAAGGTCGCACCAACCGCCCGCGCCCCTTCCCAACGGTCACAACCAGCGCCATACTCCGGCGTGGGGGCGCCCCAATCGCGGGTTGCACATGAAGAACATCGCTGTTTTCTGCGACGGCACCTGGCAGAGCCTGGGCCAGCCCAATCCCACCAACGTCTCGCGTCTCGCGCGCTGCGTGGCGCCTGAAAGCCCGGCCACCGCGGCCGATCCGGCCATGCCGCAGGTGGTGTTCTACGACGACGGCGTCGGCGTCGGCCAGGGTGTGCTCGACGACGTGGTCAAGGTCGTCGGCGGCGGCCTTGGCGAGGGCCTCGATGCCAAGATCGGCCAGGCTTACCAGTTTCTGTGCCTGAACTACGCGCCGGGCGACCGCATCTTCGTCTTCGGCTTCTCGCGCGGCGCCTATACGGCGCGCAGCCTGGCCGGGCTGCTGCGCAAATGCTGGATATTGCGGCGCGACCGGATCGGCGAACTGGGCAACGCCATCGCCCTCTACCGTAACCGCAAGGTGGGCGTGAACGACCAGGCCACGCTCGACTTCAAGAAGAGCAACAGCCAGGCCGTGGCCGCCGCCGCCAACGTGGCCAGCGCGGTCGATACCCGCGGCAGGGTGCGCTATGTGGGCGTCTGGGACACCGTCGGCTCGCTGGGCGTGCCCCAGGTGCTGCCCTTCGCCAACCAGGTGAACGACAAGTACCGCTTCCACGACACCGAGCTGTCCAGTTTCGTCGAGCGGGCGCGCCACGCCGTGTCGATCGACGAACGCCGCAACACCTTCCAGCCCACCCTGTGGACCAACATGGACAAGCTGAACGCCGAGAGCGGCGGCGCCAAGCTTCCCCTGGAGCAGCAGCCCTACCAGCAGCACTGGTTTCCCGGCACCCATGGCAGCGTCGGCGGCGGCGACAGCGACAAGGGCCTGTCGCTCGGCCCGCTGTGCTGGATCGCCGAGGGCGCGGCGCAGGCCGGGCTGGTCTGGGACACGGCCATGCTGACGAGCTACGCCAAGGGCGCCAATCCGGCGGGCACCTTCGCCAAGCAGGATTCCTCGCTGCGCGACTTCTTCGTCGGCGCCGGCCTTGCCGACCGACCGCCGCCGCCCAGCTTCCGTGACGTCTCGGACTATACCCGCGCCCGCTGGCGGGCCGTGAAAACCTACCGGCCCAAGCCGCTCGGCGGCTTCAAGGACCAGTTCTAGGAAGGCCGTCCCTTAGTCGCTGCGCGCTTCCGCGCCTGCGGCATCCGATGTGGTGCGGGAAATTTCCGTGATCGCGCTGGCAAGATACATCTTGGGGTACCTATCAGGAAATATTTGTAATATCTCCAAATCGACAAGTTTATCGAGGGTTTTACTCGCCGCCCGATAGGTAACACCAAGTTTTTCCTGAACATCACGAACCGTCAGCAACGGTTGTTCAAAGAGCATGTCAACGACCGTGATTGCATTTGCCGATCTCGCGGTCGTGGCGGTACGTTGCCTGTAGACCTCTTGGAGATTGAGCAGGCGGTCGATTGTCGCGATGGTCTCCGCGCAACTCTCCGCGACTCTTTCGAAAAAGAAGTTAAGCCACGCGCTCCATTCGCCTTTTGCCGATACATTATACAAGCGGTCGATATAGGCATCTTTTTGACGCTCAAGAACAGGGCTCATATAGAGCGCGGGCATATCGAGCAGGCCCCCATGAACCGCCATGGCAGTTATGAGCATGCGACCTACGCGCCCGTTGCCGTCGGCGAAAGGGTGGATTGCCTCGAACTGATAGTGAACCAGTGCAAGATCTATGAGACGCGCAGGCCCATCGATCCCCTGGCGATTGATATACTTCTCCAATTGATCCATGCAGCGCTGCGTCTCTACCGGAGGCGGCGGAACAAAGCGTGCGGTTTCGATCGTGTAGCCACCAATCCAATTCTGGTCACGCTTGTATTCGCCCGGCCGCTTTCGTGCGCCACGCGCGGCGGTCAAACCGCTAAGGAGTATTTCGTGCGAGCGTCTGATGATCCGATGCGACAGCGGGAGTTCGCGCAGCATGCTCAGAGCAGAGTTCAATGCGGTTAGATAGTTGATAACCTCGCGGGTGGAATCGTCATGAGGAGTTTCTACGCCGGCCTCTGCAAGCAAAAGGCGATCTGTAGTGGTGAAGGTTCCTTCCATGGCCGAGGAAGTTAGGGCCTCACGACGTTGCAACGGACGGATGAGGATGTACGGATTTTGAAGGCGCCGACAGGCACCCTTAAGTTCCCCGATCGACTGCATGGCCGTGGCCATTGACAAAGCGATGTCCCCCAACTCGAGCTTGGGGGGCAGAGGGGCGGGCACGAAGGCCACTTGTCCTTCGATCGTCGGAACCAACTCACCAGGTGAGCTAGCTTGGAATGTCTGACGCTTCATGGTCCACCGGTACTAAGTGAGGGACAAGATTATACTCTAGAGCCCTAAAGTACAATCTTCCGGCTATCATTGTACCAATCTCCACTGTCCGTGCGGATGTCACAAACCCCACAGGTGTGCCAACGCCCGCAGGCCATTGTCCAAGAAGACAATCAGCCTGTCGTTCGCCGGCTGGTCGAACTGGCAGACGCGCTTGACCGCCTGCACCGTTTCGGCCCCCAGCGACGCCAAGCGCGCGTCGACCCGGGCCAGCGCCTTGCGCGCGCCGCTGCGCCGGCGGTCGTCCGTATCGGGCGTGTCCGGCTCGGCGCTTCCCGGCATGTCGCCGCGCGGCCGCCCGACATCGACGGCGCGCGCGAACGGCCTGCCATAGGCCGCCCAGGCCAACTCCTGGTAGCGCTCGCCCGCGTCGAACCGGCGCCGGTCGATGACGCCGCGCGCCAGCAGCACGGCGAGCCGCGACCGCGACAGCGCCGGGTCGATGTCGGCGACCACCTTGCCGTTCTCGACCACCAGCACCAAAGCGCCCACTGCCTCGGCGCGCCGCAATTGGGTCTGGATGGTGCCGTGATCGGCGGTGGGGACGCGCCCCGCCAGCGTCGTCTGGCGCCGTTTCGCGTTCGGGTCGCGGGGTCGGCCGCGTCTCGCCATGCAGGTCTCCCATGATTGATACGGTTCAGGCCGCCAGGCGCCGATAGTCCGCTGCCATGCGGATCACCTCGTCGGCGGTCACGCCCCAGTCGTCGCCCACCCGGAACAGGGTCCGCGCCGTGTAGGGACGCGGCACCATGTGCGGCCGGCGGATGGTGGCCTCGGCGCAGACCGGCGCATGGTGGCGGCGCAGTTCGTCGACCGCCGCCTGCAGCTCAGGCGCGGCCACGCGCGGCACCGGATCGGTCCGCCGCCTGAGGCCGATGGCCAGAAACTCGATGCCGTATTGCTGGCAGATCAGGCCGGTGACGCGCGGCGTCAGCCCCATGGCACGGCCCGCCTGCCCCTGCGTCCGGCCGGAACCCGCCATCTGCATCAGCCGGCCGGCCAGGTAGCGGCGGTATTCGGGGCTCATGTTGCGCTTTGCCGTCATCGCCGCGCCTCAGGCCATCACGCCCATGCCGCGCAGCATGGCGACCAGCCCGCCCATGTCGCGCACGACCTTGTGGTTGTGGCCCAGCCGGTGCAGGCCGTCCGACCAGCCGGCCTGCGCCAGCGACAGCCTTCCGCCGCCGGTCTTCAGTTCGATCCAGCCGGTCAGTCCGCCGGGCGCGGCGACGATCAGGTCGGGCACGCCGCCGCGCATGCCGAGCCGGCGGAACCGCGCGATGGCCGCCTGGCGCTCGCGCTCGCCGCCCGCCAGCGTCAGCCCGTCGGCCGGATGCAGCCAGGTGAGCCGTTCCTGCCGTTCCAGGAAGGTCAGCAGATCGACCGCCTCGCGGTGCAGCCGGGTTTCGCGCGTTTCGGGTGTATCGGGCATAGATGGTCCTTTTGCAAAAAAGGGGGCCGGGGCCGGACCTGGGGAGTGGGCAGGTCCGGCCCCGGCGGCACGGCGGCGGGGCCCGAAGGCCGGCGCTGCGCGGGTGGACGCGCTGCGCTGCCAAGACGGCCCTAGCCGCGCCGTGCCAGCCCACAATATAACTTTCAATTACTTCTCCAATCGTGTAATGGGATTTTTCAACCATTGCCGCAAGTTATGCGGGTGCGCAAATGACCAGGACCGTGCTCGACCAGCTCTCGGGATTCGCCGAACGGCTTCGCCTGGTGCGCGAAGCCTGCGGCTATGCCTCGCGCCGCGGCTTCGCCCTGGCCCTCGGCATCGAGGAGGCCGCCTACCGGAAATACGAGCGCGGCGAGAGTTATCCGCAGCCCGAAACCTTGGGCCGCATCCGCCAGCTTACCGGCGCCACGGTCGACTATCTGTATTTCGGCGACGAGGCCGGCCTGCCCGTCCGGCTTTACCGGAATATAATAGAAATAAAGGGTTAGACCCAGGGGGCGCGCCGCTCGGGCAACAGCAGCCGGCCGCACAGATAATCCATCACCGGCTTGTGCATCTCCCACGGAACGTCCGCCAGCGTCCCCTCGCCGGCGAAGCGCGCGGCATCGTCCAGCACGCTGCCCGTATCCAGGTCGTACCAGGCGGCGACCGCCCGGCCCAGATGACGGATGGCCAGCAGCCGGGACGCGCGCCGCGCCAGGATCGTCTGCTCGATCAAACCGACTCTCCTTTCGAACAAAACAGGAACATATCTTATAGGATCATCGGCAAGCTACAGCAACAAGTATAACTTTAGGTTATTTGTTGTGAAGGGAGGGTAAGGCGGTGTTGCCTCCTCGCGATAGCGCCGAGGAGCACACAGGATGGATGATGCCGACGCCACAAGATCCGCCGTCGCCCGGCTGCGCCACGATGCCGGCGGCAGTGACCCCTGGACCGAGTCCGGCGCGTCCCGCTGCCGCGGCGGCTTCGCGTGGCGCGATGCCCACGGCAATCAGTTCGACATCACGATCAGCCTGATCCGCCCCGCACCGCGCACGCCCGCCGAACACGAGTCGGCACGCCGACGTGCCGCCTGGCAGACGGTGATGCTGGGGGACGATTCCGCGTGCACCGCCGATCCCGAAGCCTGGCGCTTCGCGATGGAATGCCGGTCGCGCGGCCGTTGAATGTGTGGTGCCCCGCAATCCGGCATTGTACAGTTTGCCGATTGATGTTGGGGGAGGCCATTCATGACCGGATTGATGCGCCGGGCGATTTTACCGCTCCTGGTCCTTTGTCTAGCCGCGTGCGGCGAACCGCTCGCCGAGCGGGGTACGTTCAGCGAGCCCGAGGTGGACGAGTCGCCATACGGACTGCGCGCCAACTTCGTGCCTGCGGTCTGGGACCGCCGAAGCGCACCGATGGAGGAGATGCAATCAGGGGAGACGTCTTCCGCTCCCAAGCGCATCGCCCGCTCGTATTCCTTCTACCTGTCGATGCCGGCAGGCCAAGTTCCCGCCATCCAAAAACGGCATCTCGAGGAATGCCAGCGTCTCAAATGCACCATCATCGAGACGACCCTTGCCCGCGAGATCGGCGACCGCTTCGAGGGACGCGCGTCCATTCGCATCGCGCCAGAAGCCTTCGATGCGTTCGTGAAGATCATCTCCTCCCCGCCGGTCGAGGTCATCCGCCGGTCCGAGGAGACCGAGGACAAGGCCGTCCCCATGCTCCAACTTGAGAAGCTTCTGGAGAGCAAGGCCGCGCTGCGAGAACGCTTCAAGACCATGCTCACCGCACCCGGCACGCGCACCGTTGCCGACCTCGTCGCAATCGAGAAGGAGTTGGCGCAGGTCCAGAACGACATAGAGACAGCACAGGCCGAATACGACTATCTGCGCACGGTCACCGAAACGGTGAAGGTGTTCGTCAGCTATTCGGGCCCGGTGGCCCAGGTCGGCGGCATGGATTTCAGCCCGATCAGCTACGCACTCGGCTCCATCAACGACACGCTCGCCTCCTCGGTCGCGGGGCTGATCGTCTTTGTCGCGGCGGCCCTGCCCTGGATACCGCTCGTCGCCCTGCTGATCTGGCTCATCAGGGTGCTGTGGCGCCGGTGGCGGACGCCAAGGAAAGCGGTCTAGGAAGGAAAAAGGGGCGCCCGCGAGGGGGGATTCCGGGCGCCCCAACCGTTTCCGCGCGGAAAGCGGCTCGTTCAGGAAGTCACCGCGATTGCGGTATCCCAGGGAGGGATAAAGAATCAACACACTGCCTCGGCTTTAGTTCCGATTCCTTAATTTTATTTAACGCAAACTGTGTCTCCGGCAGGCGTATCCTGTTGTCATCAAAAGGAGATTTGAGATGATTAATGCAACGTATTTGCCCCGGCTCATGCCGGTTATTCTTCTCATGAGCATCCTTGCGGCTTGTGACCAGCCGTCCGACACACGGACGGAAATGCTGTCGGGGCCGATGGAAACCGATATCCTCGACGACATGCCCCCGCCACCGCCGCCTCCGGACTTCAAGCCCCCGGCACCGGCTGCCGCACAGACGCGGGAACATATCGCGGTTTCTTATAGCTTTGCGCTGGAGGTTCCCGCAGATCAGATCGAAGCCATCCAGAAAAAGCATCTGGCGGAATGCGGCAAGCTCGGCTGCAAGGTGGTCTCGACCAGCATCTTTCGCTGGCAGGAGACCAGCATTGCCAACTCGTCCATCCGGCTGTCGCCGAAGTCTTTCCAGTCCTTCGCCGGCATCGTCTCGGCCGCGCCGGCTACGGTGAGTTCACGGACGGAGAAGGCCGAGGATCAGACTCTGCCCGTGCTTGAGGTGGAAAAGCGGCTAGAACCGAAGATCGCCCTGCGTGACAGGCTCAAGGGGATGCTTACCGACCCCGGCACCACGAACGCCGCCGACCTGGCTGCCGTCGAGAAAGAACTGGCGCAGGTCCAGGGGGACATCGAAACCACGATCGCCCAGCAAAAGCACCTCCGGACTCTCACGGAAACCGTCCTCGTCGACATTAGCTACCAGGGCAAGGAAGCCGAGGTTGCCGGCCTGAACTTCGCCCCTGTCACGCTAGCCATCACCAATGCCGGCCAGACCGTTATCCGATCGGCCGCCAGCCTCGTCAGCTTCCTGGCAACGATGCTGCCGTGGATTCCGCTGATCGCCTTCGTTGGCTGGACGGTCCGCCAAGGTCTTCGCCGCTGGCGAGCCTACAACGCCCGGTCCGGCCGCCTTCAGCCCGTGCCGGCCCCTACCCCCTGATCAACTGCTCGAGCTGCTGCAGGTCGGTATCCGTGTTGATCTGCATCCACAGCGGCAAATGGTCGGACATCTGGTAGGTGAAGGCTTGCTTGCTCTTCATGGCGGGAAACAGCTTCTGGTAGTCGCCCTGGTAGAAGTCGACCACGCCGCCCGCGTTGCAGAAGCTTTCGTCGTAGATCGGCCGGTGCAGGATCTGGTCGTAGCGCTTGTTCCTCTCCAGGTTGCTGCCCAGATCGGCCTTCAGCAGCTTGTCCGGCACCATCAATCCCCTGGAGGTGATCGCCTTGAACAGGTCGCTGGTCTCGCTGGGGATGTTGAAGTCGCCCATGACGATGATGTCCTTGTCCTCGGCGGTCGGCTCGGCCGCCTTGTCGGCGACCCATTGGGCCAGCGCGTCCAGCTCGATCAGCCGGTTGGCCTCGCTGTCGCCCCAGCGGATATGCGTCGTCAGACAGACGAAGTCGAAATTGCCCGAGCTGAACGAGCCCATGTAAGGGCTGCGCCACCACGAGATCTTCGACAGGTACTCGGTCCCCTGCTTGACGCGCGGCGGCTGCGCTTCCGCCGCCAGGCCGTTGAAGGTGACCGCGCGCCGATCGAACAGGTAGGCGACCCGTTCCCGGTTGCCACCGGGATCGAGCATGGCGTCGGAATAGACCGCCCGCCATTCCGGGCCGAGGATGTCGATAACCTTGCGCAAGTCCGCCAGATTGTCGCGCAGCTCGACCAGGCCGATCAGGTCGAACTGGCTGAGGATTTCGGCGATGTAGAACAGCGCCGCCTTGGTGCGCGGCTTCTTGCCGAACTCGCGCACGTTCCAGGTGGCGATGTTCAGCGTCTCGTCGATCTTCGACGACGGAATCTTCGCCCTGGCGATCCGTTCCTTCAACTCGATCAGCCCCTTGGCGATCTCGTCGGTCACACCGTCATAGTTCATGGAAGCCCTCCCCTCGCGGCGGCCCCCAAATGCCCGCGTCATTGTCCGCCTCGCCCGGAGGCTTGTCGATACGATTGTTAGAGCGCTTTCAGGCAAGGCGGAATCGCCTTGCCGCCCGAAAGCCGCGGCAAAAGAATCTAGAGGGCCGCGGCGGCGTGCACCAGGCCCGCGCGGATCAGCGCCTCGTGGGACGGAAACCACATGCCGCCATGCTGCTTGCTCCACGCCTTGCGCGCGAAGACCGGGTCGACGCCGCGTTCGATCATCTCCAGGGCGATCTGTTCGTTGACCGCCCGCTCCTTCGCTTCGTTGCCCAGCGGCCAGATGCTCGCCGAATGGAACCCCAGCCGCGCGCCAGGGCCGATGGTCCGCCGGACGCCGCCCAGAAAGGCGATGGCGCAGCCGGACCAGCACTCGGTCGACGTGTAGGTATCCCAGCCCTGCTCGGCGATGAAGTCCCTGATCCACCGCGACTCGCGCAGTTCGCCGCCGGCCCCGCCCAGCCTGATGCGCGTCACCGCCGGATATTTCGCGGCGGCTTCGCGCAGCGCCTTCGCGGAACCGTTGTCGAAGTAGCCGTCGAGCACCAGCTCGGTCCCGCCATGGATCGCCCGGATCGCCACGCTGCTCGGCAGGCTCTCCTGCACCCGCGCGAACGACGGCTCCAGGTTTGCCCGGACGAGACCCGGTCCCCTCGCCGCCACGGCGATGACCGCCAGGCCGGCGAGGGCGGCGACCCCATAGCCCAGCGCCCGCCCGCCGCGCCGGCCATGCGTCATGCCGGAGCGGAACAACCCCAGGCAGAGCCAGGCGGCGACAGCGAGCGCCGCGGTCCAGGCGGCGAGGCCGAGGAAGAACGCAGGCATGGGCGCGAACAGCCCGGAAGCGACCACCAGTCCAAGGCATGCCGCCATGACCGCGGCCGCCGCCGCCACCGGCTTCCAGAGCAGCCGGGAAAGCCCCAGTTCGCCCCGCCAATAGCGTCCGACGACGCCACGGCTCGCGTGATCGGCGCCGTCATCCAAAGGAAATGCTCCGGCTGGCCATGGCCCAAGGATACGAACCGGGCGCCCGGACGACAACGGCGATCCTTGCGCCGGCGCGCGCTTTGGGTTCCGATCGACCATCATCGGCGGCCAAAGGCACCATCATGCGTCACGCACTCCTTGCCCCGACCATCCTCGCCGTGGTGCCCGGCGTCGCATTCGCGGCCCAGACGCACATGCGCTCCGGCCGTCATGGATCGCGGCGCGCCTGATCGGGCGCTCCAAGCCGAGACGGACAATGCGAGGCCCCGCTTCTTCGACGACCGAGCCTGCTGACACTGCCCGGATACAGGATCATACTGACCCAACAGCCACCCGTACCGGCGGCTGGGCCAGGGAGGAACCTCATGCGCACTTTGCTACTCTGCGGCGCCGTCGTCGGCGTGCTGACCGCCGTCGAAACGCCGGCGGTGGCGGCTGATGAAGCCGCCACCGGGAAATCCGGCATGAGTTCGGCGAACAGCAACCCGCTTTACCGGGAGTCCGCCACGAAGCACTCATCCGATGCGTCGGCGGGGAAGGGCGGCGAGAAGACGGCGCCGACCAAATCCGATGTGGGTCCGGTCAAGTGGATGGCGCCGGAGGCCACCTCGAAGGACCGGATGAGCGGCGCACAGACCAACCCGCTTTATCAGGAGTCCGGCAGCAAGGGCGAAAACCCGCTGCACGAGACCAAGTAGCCCGGCCGCGCGTTCAGCGCGCCCGCTGGTGCTCCGGCACGGGGCGGAGCTGCGGGTACCAGGGCGAACGCAGCGGATCGCCGGGCTTGAGCTGCAGCGACAGGCCGGGCGTCAGCGGCACCGTCGGCCGCGACGCCGGGCGCCTGGCATAGACGATGTCCTCACCGTAGCAGCGTATGGTGATCGCCCGGCGCCTGCCGCCTTCGGGCGTCCAGCCGCCGCCATGCAGCACGCCCGGATGCAGCAGGATCACGTCGCCCGGCTCGATGTCGAACGACACGATGTTCCACTTGTCGCGCTCGGCCTCGATATTGGGCAGCGGCGGCAGCTCCTCGCCATAGTAGGGCCGTGTCGGGTCAACCGACACGTCCTTCGGGCTGAAGCCGTCATAGCGGGTGGTGCGGTGGCTGCCCGGGATCATCTCCAGGCACAGCTCCTTCGGCAGCGGGTCCAGGCTGATCCACATGGAGGCGATCTGCTCGCCTTCCAGCGGCCAGTAGGGCATGTCCTGGTGCCAGGGCGTGCGGTTGCCCTTGCCTTCCTTGATGAAGAACTCGTCCGAGTAGTACCAGATGCGCTCGGATCCCAGCAGCAGCGACATCATGTCGGCGATGGGAGAATCGTACATCAGCCGCTGCAATTCGAAGCTGTGCTCGAAATTCCGCACGGTTTCGGTGAACTCGCCCGACTCGCCCTGGAAGAACTTGTGCTTGAACTGGGCGCCGCTTCCCAGCACCCGCTGCAGCCCCAGCTCGATCAGCAGCAGCCATTCGGGATGCAGCGCCTGGCGCAGGAACACCACGCCATCGCGCTTGTATTGCTCGCGAATTTCCGGCGTGATCAGACCGCGCCAGTCCGCCCAGCCCGGTTGCGCGGCGCCGACCGTGACCGGATCGGTATACTCCCGGGTCGTGACATTGGGCATCGCAAACCTCCCCGATTTCGAAAATCCGCCTGTCGCCGCCAATGGTTGCCGAGGATGCCGGGCTGGTCAACGCGCCATTTCCCGCGGACTTCAAGGGCCGTTCCGAAATTTGACTCCATGCCGCCCGGCAAATGCGACAGGATGTGCGATTGATTGATGAAGGAAGCCTGCGGGGGCGGGCGCGCATGAAGCACACCGTCGGCGCTATAGCGACATGATCAATTACGACCGTGGCATCAGAGGCGACGCCGAAAGACTCGTAGCGCGCCGGTTCACGCTTGCCTATGTGCTCGCGGTCGCCTTGATCGCGCTGCTGTCCGCCATTTCCCACGGCGTGCTCGACATCGTCATCAGCCAACAGCGCGATTCCGCCAACGTCATCACCGTCGCCGGGCATCAGCGCATGCTGTCGCAGCGCATCGCCCTGCTGTCCAGCGACCTGTCGGCCGGCGACAAGTCCGCACGGGAACCGCTGACCGACGCCATCAATCTGATGGAGCGGTCACAGAACGCCCTGATCCATGGCGGCGACCTCGATATCGTCGGCCCGCCGTCGGAGGACGCCTACGCCCTCTATTTCCAGGGCGATGATCCGCTCGACCCGGCGGTGCGCCAGTTCCTCGCCCAGGCCCGCCTGATCGCCCATCCGGAACGTGGACAGGATGTCGCCCTGGCGCTGCGCCATGTCAGGCTGTCGGCACGCGATACCCTGCCGCCCCTCCTCGATAACGCGGTCACCGTGTTCGCGGCCCAGGCCAACGACCGGATCACGTGGCTACAGCGGGCCCAGCGGGTGATCCTGACGGTGCTGTTCGCGACCCTGGCGGCCGAGGCGATCCTGATCTTCCGCCCACTGGTGCTTCGCCTTGGCGGGTATATTTCCGGTCTGACCGAACTCGCCACACGGGACAGCCTGACCGGGCTGTACAACCGCCGCTACTTCCTCGAGATCGCCCAGCAGATGTTGCTGATGTCGCGCCGAGGCACGTCGCCCACGGCGGTGCTCGCCCTCGACCTCGACAATTTCAAGCGCATCAACGACACCCTCGGCCACCGCGCCGGCGATGCCGCGCTGCGCCGCTTCTCCGAGATCGTGCGCAGCACCGTCCGGCGCAGCGACCTGATCGGCCGCATGGGCGGCGAGGAGTTCGCGATCGTCCTATCGGGTGTCGACCGGCACGCGGCCCGCATCGTCGCCGAAAAGCTCCGCCGGTCGTTCGAGGCCGACAAGCCCAAGGATTCGCCGCCGTTCACCGCCAGCATCGGCGTCGTGCTTGCCGGGGAAACCGACACCATCTCGGACCTGCTCAACCATGCCGACGCCGCTGTCTACCTGGCCAAGCAGAACGGCCGCAACCGGGTGGAGTTCTATACCCACGGCACCGAAGCACGGCGCGCGCCGCAGAACCGCGACGCCTCCGAACCCGACGCCGCGCCCGGCAAGAGCGTGAACGTCTGATTGCGCCTGCGGGCGGATCGAACCTATACCCTATCATGACGTTAGTCGTTTGATCGGCCCCGGTAGGGAAATACCGTGACATCCTGGAACGCCTCTCTCGCGCTGGCCCATGTCGTCGCCTCCCTGTTCGTCACGGCGCATGTGCTGCTCAACAATCGCGACGTGCGCGCGGCGATCGGCTGGATCGGCGTCGCCTGGCTGTCGCCGGGTATCGGCCCGTTCCTGTACTACGCCTTCGGCATCAACCGGGTGACCCGCCGGGCGCTGCGCCTGCCCATGCCGTCGCCGCGCCGCTCGTCGCGCGGCCGCGGCGCCGGGCCGGATCCCAGCTCGACGGAGCGGGAGATGGTGGCCGAGCAGCTGCCCGAGCAGATCGCCACCATCGCCGCCGTCGCCGCCAAGGTGACCGAGCTGCCCCTGCTCCCCGGCAACAGCGTCGACCTGCTGGAAAGCGGCGACGACGCCTATCCGGTCATGCTGGCGGCGATCGAGAACGCCCGCGCCAGCATCGCCGTCATGTCCTACATTTTCCGCGCCGACGAGGTGGGCACCGCCTTCATCGACGCGCTCGCCCGCGCCAGGGTCCGGGGCGTCGAGATCCGCGTCCTCGTCGACGGCATCGGCGGAGGCTATCTCTGGTCGCCGGCGGTCCGGCGCATGCGGGCGGCAGGCATTCCGGTCGAGCGCTTCATGCACTACGTGCTGCCGTGGCGCATGCCCTTCCTCAACATGCGCTCGCACAAGAAGGTGCTGGTGATCGACGGTGTGCTGGGCTTCACCGGCGGCCTCAACCTGGGCAACGAGAACACCCGCATCCTGCACCGCCGCCGCCAGGTCACGGACGTGCATTTCCGCGTCGCCGGGCCGGTGGTCGGCCAGCTCATGCTGACCTTCGCCGAAGACTGGTTCTTCACCCACAGGGAGGTGCTCGACGATCCGATCTGGTGGCCCGACATCCCATCCGCCGGCGGCGTCATGGCGCGCGGCGTCAGCTCGGGACCCGACGACCGGCTGGGCGAACTGGAATCGGTGATGGCGGTGGCGGTGTGCGAAGCCAAGCACCGCATCCGCATCGTTTCGCCCTATTTCCTGCCCGACCAGCGGCTGGCGTCGGCGTTGCTGCTGGCGGCGCTCAGAGGCGTCGACGTCCAGCTCGTCATCCCGGAGAGGTCCGACCATCCGATCGTCGACTGGGCCATGCGGTCGCATCTGGAGGAGTTCCTGCAGGTCGGCATCGCCTGCCACATGACGCCGCCGCCGTTCGACCACTCCAAGCTGATCACCGTCGATGGCGCCTGGAGCCTGCTGGGCAGCGCCAACTGGGACGTGCGCAGCCTGCGCCTGAATTTCGAGTTCAACCTGGAATGCTATGGCGAGGAAACCGCCGCGGTCATCGACCGGCTGATCGACGGCAAGATCGCCAGGGCGAAAATCCTGTCGGCCAAGAAGCTTTCCAGCCGCAGCCTGCCGATCCGCTTCCGCGACGCCGCCACCAGACTGATGCTGCCTTATCTTTGAGCCGGCTCGCGCTGATTGTCTTGCGGGCGGGAACTTCGCTCCCCATTTGCGATTAACCTCGTGCCATCAACCTGGCGACGTGCCCGCCTTGGAGCGGTTTCAGCCGACGCTGAACCGCTCTGGCGTCTTGCTACCGCGGCTTTCGGACGCCAAGGCGATTCCGCCTGGGCTGAAAGCGCTCTAAGGAATCCGACGTGAAGGTAGTCAGCTGGAATCTCCTGCGCCTCGATCAGGGCGGTGCGACGGTGAAGGATATCGCCGCGCTGATAGAGGAGCAGAAGCCCGACCTCGTGCTGTTGCAGGAAGCGTTCCGCGACGTGGAAAGCCTGCCGGACATGATCGGCGGCACCCTGTTCCACGAACCCATGCCGTCACGGCTGTACGGCCTCGCCGCCTGGAGCCCGCACGACGTCAAGCCCCGCGAGGCCATGACCCTGCCGGTGTCGCGGATGCCCGGGCGCCTGCCGCCGCGCGTCGCCCAGCTGCTGCATGTGGGTGACATCACCTTCGCCAACGTACATCTGTCCCATGGCCAGTGGCTCAACCGCTGGCAGCTCATGCGGCTGTCCAACGCCCTGCGCGGTCCGGCCGCGGTGATCGGCGACTTCAATGCCGTCGGGCCGACCATGCTGCCGGGCTTCCGCGATATCGGGCCGCGCGGCCACACCCACATGTGCGGCACCATGATACCACTGCGGCTCGACCGCTGCCTGGCGCGCGGCGTCCGCTGCCTGCGCGGCTCGATCCTCGACCGGGGCTCGTCCGATCATCACCCGATCGTGCTGAAACTGCAGGCCGACCATCACGCCACGCTCGCCGCCGCGGAATAGGGGAATCGTTCGGTCGAACGGCAGGCCGGTTCTCTAGAGAGAGGCCCGGGCCGCCAGCGCGTGGGCTTCCGCCTCGCTGATGACGTGCAGCAGGCAGTGGTCGTTGACCCGGTCGGCCGGGATCAGGAACTCGCGCCGGCCGGCGTCGCCGCCGACCCATTCGAACTCGGTCAGCTCCTGCTCGCTCAACATCAACTCGATCTCGACGGCGGCGAACGGACCGTCCATGTCGTCGGTGGCCGGCCGGTCGGAGAAACGCACGCCCGCATAGCCCGAGCGCGAGCGGTAGCCCGCCGCGCTGTCACGGAAGCCTTCGCTGAGGATGCGGCGCAGGTTGTTCCGCGCCGTGAGATGGTAGAGCGTCGTCATTCCACCACTCCCTGTGCCGGTTGAACTGATCGGGTGCCTTGCTGAGGTGGATATAGACCTGGTTTCATGGCCTGCGAGGGGCGCTTCCATGAACTTTTGGTTTCGCCCGGCGCCGGACAAGATGGGCCGTTGACAGCATGGACCCTCGTCCGCCACACAGGGCGCTGCATGGAAGGAGACACCGTGCCGGTTTCGAACGCCTACCATCCCGACCCGCGCCATCCGACCCTGGGCGGCGCGTTCTACGACGTGGTCGCCGCTGCCGATTTTCCCATGGCCACCCTGCGGTTTCGCAACGACCGCTGGGCTGCGAGGGTCGGGCTCGACACGCTGACCGACGACGAATGGATCGCGCATTTCGCCCGGTTCGAGCCGCTGCCCGGCAACATCCCGCAGCCGCTGGCGCTGCGCTATCACGGCCACCAGTTCAGGGTCTACAACCCCGACCTGGGCGATGGCCGCGGCTTCCTGTTCGCGCAGATGCGCGATCATGTGGATGGCCGCCTGCTCGACCTGGGCACCAAGGGCTCGGGCAGGACGCCGTGGTCGCGCACCGCCGACGGCCGTCTGACGCTGAAGGGCGGTGTGCGCGAGATCCTCGCCACCGAGATGCTGGAGGCGCAGGGCGTCTACACCTCCAAGACCTTCAGCCTGATCGAAACCGGCGAGGACCTGGCGCGCCACGACGAGCCGTCGCCCACCCGTTCGGCGGTGATGGTGCGCCTGAGCCACGGCCATGTCCGCATCGGCACCTTCCAGCGCCTTGCCGCGCTGGAGCAGAAGGACGACCTGAAGCGCCTCGTCGACTATTGCATCGAGCAGTACTGGCCGGGCGCCGCCGGCGCCGCCGACCCGGTCGCTGCGTTCTTCACCCTCGCTGTCGAAGCCATCGCGCGCATGGGCGCTGACTGGTGGGTCGCCGGCTTCGTCCACGGCGTGCTCAATACCGACAACACCACCATCACCGGCGAGAGCTTCGACTACGGCCCCTGGCGCTTCCTGCCGACCCTCGATCCCGCCTTCACCGCCGCCTATTTCGACCATTCGGGCCTTTACGCCTTCGGCCGGCAGGCGCCACAGCTGTTCTGGAACTGCGAGCGCCTCGCCGGCTGCCTGCTCGAGTTGTCGAGCGAGGCCGAACTGGTCAAGGGACTGGAAGCCTTCCAGCCCGCCTTCCTGAACCAGCTCGAATCCCGCACCCACGCCAAGCTGGGCCTCGTTCCCGGCGCCGGTGCCCGCGAGCTGGTCCAGGGCTTCTACGACGCCCTACACAAGAGCCAGGTGCCCTACGAACGCGCCTTCTTCGACCTGATCGGCGGCGCGCCGCCGGAGCGCATCGCCGCCAGCCCGCACCGCGAGACCTATGCGGGCGGGCCATGGTCCGGCGTCATCGCCATGCTGCGCGGCGCGCGGCTATCGCCGGCCGCGGCCACGGCGCTGGCCCATCCCTATTTCGACGGTGACGGCCCCTGCACCATTCTCATCGACGAGATGGAAGCCACCTGGTCGCCCATCGCCGAAACCGACGACTGGTCGGCGCTCTACCGGAAGATCGACGAGATTCGCGGCCTGGGCGCGGCGCTCGCACCCTTGTTTGGGCCGACAGGTCCGGGCTTCCTCGGCTGAGGTCAGACGGAGGCGGTGACGCCCAGAAACGCCGCGATCTCGCCCCTGCGCACCATGGCGTCCTGATAGCCCAGGTCGATCAGCTCGCCGCAGAAGGACGGCTCGAACAGCAGGTAGCTGGGCACCCGCCACCCCGAGCCCCAGGCGCCGGCGCCGCGCAGCAGGCCGCGGATGGTCCAGGGAATCTCCATGGCGTGGCGTTTGGCGATCTCGCCGATCTCCTTCGACGGCTGCACGATCAGCACCTCGACGGTGCGGAGCGGACTTTCCGACGCCTTCTCCGGCGACAGCAGCGACAGCGTATGGTTGATCCGCCGCAGCCGTTCCACGTCCTCGTTGAGATTGTCGTTGAACAGCAGATCGAGCATGTGGCCGGCGATGTCGCCCAGGGTCGGCACCCGGTGCCGGCGCGCCTCGACCTGCCCTTCCTCGACGCGCCGGTCGCGCGTGCCGACCACCAGGACGCGCTCGGCGCCCAGATGGATCGCCGGGCTGAGCGGCGCGGTCAGGCGCAGCGAGCCGTCGCCGAAATATTCTCCGTCCACCTTTCGTGGCGGAAAGATCACCGGCAGCGCCGCCGAAGCCAGCACATGCTCCACCGTGATGTCGCAATGCACGCCGTCACGCCGCGCGCGCTGCCAGTCGGGCAGCGACGCCGCCCCCTGGAAGAACGTCATCGCCCGCCCGCTCGCATAGCTCGAGGCGGTGATCGCCAGCGCCTCCAGCGCGCCGCTCGCCAGACAGGTCTCGATGCGGTCGAAATCGATGCTCGCCTTCAACAGGTCGGTCAGCGGCTCATTGCGCAGCAGCGACAGGGGATTGCCCCTGCCGAAGCCACCGACCGTCAGGGTCGCCAGCCAGTGCAGCGCCGTCGCCGTCACGGTCGACACGCTGGTGCGGTAGACCTTGTGGGTCCGCAGATCGCGCCACATCCGCTCGAGCTCGCCCACGCCCGCGCTGAAGCGGTCGGCGCGGCTGGCTATATAGGCGGCGTTGATCGAGCCCACCGACACGCCGCAGATCACCGGGAACGGATTGGGTCCGTCGCCCCAGAGCTCGGCCACGGCCTTCAGCACGCCCACCTGATAGGCGCCGCGCGCACCGCCGCCCGCCAGCAACAGGCCGGTTCTGTTCCCCATCTGGGCGTTGGTCCCCGTCATGATGCCTGTATACCGCCGGTGAGCTCGCTTGCGCCAGAAATGCCGCCTATCTCCTGCCGCGCTCCAGCCAGCTCGCCGCCAGCAGGCAGCCCATGGCCCAGGCCGCGCCCACGCTCCAGCCGGCCAGCACGTCGGTCGGCCAGTGCACGCCCAGATAGAGGCGGCTCAACCCCACCGCGACGGCGACGAAGACCGCGACACCGAACAAATAGATCTGCTGCCGCCGGCCGTCCTGGGCGCGGGCCAGTAGAGCGCCGAGCGTCAGGTAAAGCACCGCCGACATCATGGCGTGGCCGCTGGGAAAGCTCAGCGAGGATTCGCCCATCAGGTGCGGCACGATGTCGGGGCGGGCGCGGCCGAACAAAACCTTCATCACCTGGCTGAGCACCGCGCCGCCGATCACCGAGGCCAGCAGCAGCACCGCCGAGGCGCGCTTGCCGTCGAGCAGCAGGTAGCCCGCCGACGCGATGACGATCAGCGTCAGCATGATGGTGCTGCCCAGGCTGGTGACGTCGCGCACGGCGTCGGCCAGCCAGGGTGGACCGATCGGATTGGCCAGGTTGGCGGGATCGCGGAACGCCAGCAACACCGCCCTGTCGAACCCCACCGTTTCGCCGTCGATCATCTCGGAGGTCAGCAGCGCGAAGCCGAGGACGGACACCGCGCCGACGAAGAGCGCCGCCAGCACGCCCAGTTCGACGCGGTCGCCGGGCAGCAGCAGGCGGACAAGTCGTGACATGAATGTTGACGAGGGAGCCTCCGCATACCTGTTTGCCCATAGCGCCAGACAATAGCGCCATCCCAGGCCGGGCGCGATGGCCGGGCGCGCGGCAGGCGTGACGCGGTCATGCGGCCAAGGGAACCTGCGGCGTTCCTGGAGTACCTGCCGCTCATGGCCGCCGCCGCGGCGCTTTCCAAGTCCCGGGCATGCGGCTAGACTCGCGCCTTCGAGGGAAACACTCATGCAACTTCAGGCCGTTACCGCCCGCGCGGCCACAGGGCTCACGCTGACCACCATCGCCGCGCTCGCGCCTAGCTTGGACCTCACGGCACGGCGGCGCCCGTGCACCGGCCACCCAACCATCGCCGCCGGCCGCGCCCGGGCGATGATCGCATGAACGCGCCGGACCCTCGCCTGCCCAGCCAGCGCACCGGATCGGCCTACGAAGGACCGATCCTCTCGGCGCTGCTGACCCTGGCGATTCCCATCGTGGCGGGCAACCTGCTGCAGTCCGCCTATCAGTTACTCGACGCGTTCTGGGTGGGCCGGTTGGGCGCCGCGGCGGTGGCGGCGGTGCAGATCACCTTCCCGATCACCTTCCTGATGTTCGCGCTGGGCGCCGGCTTCTCCATCGCCGGCTCGACGCTGATCGCCCAGTATGTGGGCGCCCGCAACCAGACCATGGTGGACCGGGTGGCAGCGCAGACCATGCTGCTGGTGGCGGTCGTCTCGGCGTTGCTGGGGCTGATCGGCTATGCCATCGCGCCCGGCTACCTGCGGGCCATGGGCATCGGCGCCGACGTCTATCCCGGCGCGCTCAGCTACATGCGGATCGCCTTTCTCAGCCTGCTCTTCAGCTTCAGCTTCGCCGTGTTCCAGGCGGTGATGCGCGGCGTGGGCGAGGCCAAGCTGCCGATGTACGTCATCCTCGGCACCGTCTGCCTCAACGGCGTGCTGAGCCCGCTGCTGATCTTCGGCTGGGGACCGATCCAGGGCCACGGCGTCACCGGCGCCGCCTTGTCGAGCCTGTTCACCCAGGGCGTCGCCGCCACCATCGCCATGCTGGTGCTGTTCGGCGGCCGCCACGGCATCCATGTGTCGTGGTCCGACTTCAAGCCCGACATGTCCTACATGAAGCGCGCCTTCGTGCTCGGCTTCCCGTCCTCGATCGAGATGTCGACCCGGGCGCTCGGCGTCATCGTGCTGTCGTTCCTGGTGGCCAGCTTCGGCACCAAGACCATCGCCGCCTACGGCGTCGGCACCACCATCTTCCAGGTGGTGATCATCCCGGCCATGGGCCTCGCCATGGCCATCTCGGTGCTGGTCGGCCAGAACATCGGCGCCCACAATTCCAGGCGCGCCGGAGAGATTGCCCGCACCGGCGCCATCCTGGGCTTCGCCGGGCTCACCTTCCTGGGCGTGGTCGCGTTCATCTTCGCCCCGGCGATCATCGGCACGTTCATTCCGGGCGACCCGGCCGTCATCGCCGACGGCACCGCGTTCGTGCGCACCCAGTCCCTGGCGTGGGGCTTCATCGGCCTGCAGCTGTGCCTGGTCGGCGTGCTGCGCGCCAGCGGCAACATGCTGGCGACCATGATCATCGCGCTGGTGTCGCAATGGGTGCTGATGTTCCCGATCGCCTATGTTCTGTCGAAGCACACCGGGCTGGGCGCCGAGGGCATCTGGTGGGCCTTCCCCATCGCCAACGTCGCCGTCACCACGATCACCCTGATCTGGTACGTCAAGGGCGACTGGCGCTATGTCCGGCTCACCGACGACGAGCAGACCGTGGTCGCGGTCAGCGAAGCGGCCATGGCCGAGGAGCGGCGGCACTAGGCAATAGTCCAGTTTTCCCAGCATTTCCGGCTGGCTGGCCTGATGTAACCGACTTGACCGCTGGATAACCACTTCAAACTCTTGCGCTATGCTGTGATCCCTGGTTTGCGGCGCATACGGCTAGGTAACTGTTGAAGGTTTCTGCACGATGCGATATCGCTATCCACAGGAGGAGCCGTGGTAATCGAACCAGAGATCAGCGGAGCTTCAATTGTCCTAGTGGGCAAGCTGAACCCCCATATATTCACTCCAGACTGGCTGCTACGGCACCAGTTGATAGGTGAATCTGACGCAGCCTCTGCTGAGGTCAAAGTTATACACCCCGAAATTTCCGTCATTGAATTTGAGTGGATGAGCGTGAGGGTCGAACGTGAGCGTTTCGTCGTTGACACGTCAAATTCGCCATTCGTTCGGATATATGACTTCACGGTATCTATCTTCCGGCAGCTACTGTCTCACACGCCAATTCAAATGTTAGGTATCAACAGGTTGGTTCATTTTGATGCCGGCTCATTCGATCAGCGTAATCTTCTGGGTAGAAAACTTGCTCCCGTAGAACCGTGGGGCGAATGGGCTAAAGAGTTGGACGGCATATCACCGGAAGAATATGGCGGCCTCAACTCAATGACAATGCGCCAGAATAAGGTTCCCGACAGAAAGAAAGGGTCCATAAACGCTAAAATTGAGCCATCGACCCGGATACTGAACGGTGTTTCTGGAGTTTTCATGCAGATAAATGACCACTATGAATTAGACACATCTAGCGATCCAAATGGGTGCGACGAGATTATTACGGTGCTAGAAAAGCAATTTGATCTCTCAATAAAGCGCTCCGAATGGATTATCAACCAGATTATGAAAATTGTGTGAGCGCCGCATGTCTCAAAACTTAAAGCATCGACACAACAACACATTACCAGATGAGGCAAAACTGGATGCCAGCAACGGAGAACCACAATTCACGAAATTGTGGGAAAGATATTTGACTAATATTCCCACGAGTGAATCACTCTCCTCCGTCGATCCAGCTTTTCCCGGAGAAAATCTTATAAACAGAACGATTTCCATATCTCAATACGAGAAGACAAATCTCGATTCAGCGCTTAATATTCCTGAGTTTGTGCCAACTCCTTCCAAATACGAAATTACTTTTTATGCCCTTCAAGAATGGGAGGGCTACGTTACGGCCATAGATCAAAGCACCTTTACAGCCTCCCTTATAGATTTAAACGCTGATCATGCAATTGAAGGTGAGGAAGCTGAGTTTCTAAAATCTGATATAGAGTCGGACGATTTGCGCTTACTTAGGCTAGGTGCTATTTTTCGATGGTCCATCGGATATCTGCGAACCCGCGGCTCTAAACGGCGTGTCTCACAGATTGTGTTTCGCAGACTACCTATCTGGACAAACAAAGAAATTCTTGAGGCGAAGGATAGCGCCTCCAAGCTTGGATCTCAGCTTAAATGGGAATCGCTCCCGAACCCGATGAAATAGAGATAACGCTCCTCGGCCCAGGATACGGCGAATCTATAGTCGCCCACTTGGGAGGAGGACATTGGATGCTGGTGGATAGTTGCATCGATTCTTCGACAGGCAACCCCGCAGCCTTGGACTATTTAGCAACAATAGGCATCGCCCCCGCAACCTCGATCGATCTAGTTGTTGCCACCCATTGGCATGATGACCACGTACGCGGCCTTCGCGCGGTATTGGAGGCTTCGGAGCTAGCAACATTCTCTTGTTCGGCAGCACTGGGCGAGCAGGAGTTTCTTAGCATGGTTGATGCCTATGAAAAGAGGCCGCTTACAAAGGCTACCTCGGGCGTGCGAGAGATCAACGAAGTTTTGAAAATTGTCGTGGCTCGCGGAGGAGTGGTGCGTCCATCCCTGAGTGATAGGCTACTCTATAGACTGCCTGCTGAAAATTCGGGCCATGGAAATTTAGTAGAGGTTCATGCTCTGTCGCCATCGGATTCCGAATACCGACGGTTTATGAAAAGCATCGGGAGCCTGGTGCCTATCGCAGGGCAACCAAAGACAAGGTGTCAGTCAATCGCGCCCAATGATTCCGCCGTAGTCATCTGGATACAGATTGGAAATAGGTCGGTCGTTCTCGGGTCAGATTTAGAGGAAACAGGTGTTAATGGCGTAGGTTGGTCCGCAATTGTAAGCTCTACAACCCGACCGGGAGGTAGGGCAGATGTTTATAAGGTAGCACACCACGGGTCTCGCTCCGGTCACCACCCGCAAGTATGGACTCAACTCCTTACTGCTGACGCTTTCGCAATTTTAACACCTTGGAATAAGAATATCGGCCTGCCCACCTCGGATGACGTGAATCGATTGAACGGTCTGACACCGAACGCTTACATTACGGCACAGCACAGTAGAATGATAGCTGCGGCGCGGCGTGATCCAGTAGTCGAAAAAACTTTAAGAGATCACAAGATTAAAATCCGGTCTATTAAACAACCAATGGGCATGATCCAGCTAAGAAACCCGATAGCATCACAATCCCCAGGTTGGCAGGTTTCTTTGCGCGGAACCGCCACTCACCTTTGAACGATACATTTTATTTATTCTGATTAAACCGTGCGGGTTTAGGGAATAGCAACCTTCACCCTAGGCAGCAACTTGCCCATCAGCACTTCCACCCGCACCCAGTCCCTGGCGTGGGGCTTCATCGGCCTGCAGTTGTGCCTGGTCGGCGTGCTGCGCGCGAGCGGCAACATGCTGGCGACCATGATCATCGCGCTGGTGTCGCAATGGGTGCTGATGTTCCCCATCGCCTATGTGCTGTCGAAGCACACCGGGCTGGGCGCCGCGGGCATCTGGTGGGCCTTCCCCATCGCCAACGTCGCCGTCACCACGATCACCCTGATCTGGTACGTCAAGGGCGACTGGCGCTATGTCCGGCTCACCGACGACGAGCAGACCGTGGTCGCGGTCAGCGAAGCGGCCATGGCCGAGGAGCGGCGGCACTAGGCGCCTGGCCCCGGCAGCGCGAACAGAGCCATCTCGCCCGAACTGTCGACTTCCAGCAGATGATTGACCATGACGTCGATCACGGCTCCCTTGCTGGAGAGGAAGTCGATTGCCGTCATCAGGAACCTCCACGTTTCCTCGCGGCTCGCGCAGGGCAGGATGATCAGGCCAGGATGGAGTTCCTCCTGTCCGACCAGCGCGCGAAAGTCGGCGGCGTTTTCCGTGACGATGATGCGGTTCTCATCGATGCAGCGGCGCAACACCGTATCGTCCCGCTCGCCTCTGCGCCCGGTATGGAGCGGATGGACCGCATCATGGCCGGCCTCGCACAGCCGCTCCGCGATGCGGGGCGACAGGCATTCATCGATGAAGAAGCTCAGGCCGCCTGTTTCCACGGCCGGCCGGACGGACGCCCCCGCATAGGATTGGCACGGGCGAACAGCAACGCCGCTTCCAATGCCCCCCTCGGAATATCCGGATTGTCCTCGACGATCATGTCCAGGGTGTCGCCGCCATCGATCCGCCCCAGCACGGAATACACCGTCATGCGCGATCCGCGGATGACCGGCGTCCCGCCCTTGACCGAGTCATCCGTCACGATCCATCGGCGACGGGCGGATAAATACCGGACCGCCGAGGCCATATAGCGTCGAACGACCGGGAACGACTTGGATTTTTTCAGCACCACGGGTCCGTTCAATTCCAGATCGTCCGTCGCCTTGCGGCTAGACAGATCGACGACATAGCGCGCGATGCGCTTCTTGCTTTCGATCGGAATGGACCAGCCACCTTCCCTCAAGCCGTTCATCAGGCCAAAATAACCGACCGCATGGACATCCAGCGTCTTCCTGCCCGCAGTCACGCCCGAGGCCCCAGCGGCAGCCTTAAGCGCTACAAGGACACCTTCCTCCAGAGCCTTCGTCACGGAGCGTTCCGAAACCTCGGCCAGAAGCGCGACTTCGTTGAGCGTAAGGCCGTCCTCGAATCCCGATTGCGTCCTGGATGGCATTATTGATCCCTTTCAAGGGAAAATTTATTCCTTTCCAGCGCTGCTGACAAGGCCTACTCCAAAGCCGCCTTCACTCGGGGCAGCACTTTTCCCATCAGCAGCTCGACCCGCGCCCAGCCGCTCTCGAAGCTTTCGCCGGGGAACTTGGCCCAGAAGTGGACGTCCCTGATCTGCGGCCAGGCCTTGAGCATGGCGGTCAGTTCGCGCACCGCCGTTTCCGGGTCCCACAGCACATAGAGCCCGCCTTCGATGGCGGCGCGGCCGTCGGGGAACAGCGGCGTGGTCTCGGGCGGGCCGAACGCGCCCCAGCCGATATAGGCGTTGGTCTGGTAGAGCACGTGCGGCGCGACATTCGCGGCTTCGCGCTCGGGGTCGTCGGCGACAATGGCCCAGTGGCCGGCATAGATGGCGCCGTCCTGCCTGCCATTGGCCTTGAGCGCATCCACGTAGACGTCGTGGCCGATGCCGCCGGTCGACAGGAAGCCGTCGCCGATGGCCGCCGCGCGCGCCATGGCCGGCGGGCTCAGGCCGCCCATCAGCAGGTTCGGAATGTGCTCAGGCGCGGGCGTGACGCGCAGATTGTTCACGTCGAACCGCTTGCCGTGGAATTCGACTTTCTCGCCCGACCAGGCGCGGCGGATGATCTCGACCGCCTCTTCCATCAGGCTGGGCCGGTGGCGCACGTCACGGCCGAACTGGGCGAACTCCACCTGCCGGTAGCCGCCGCCGACACCCAGGTCGAACCGCCCGCCGGTCAGCAGCGACACCGTCGCCGCGTCCTCGGCGATGCGGATGGGGTCGTGCAGCGGCAGTACCATCAGGTTGGTGCCGATCCGCATCCGCGTCGTTTTCGCGCCGATGGCGGCGGCGATCACCAGCGGCGACGGCGTGTAGCCGTCGTCGATGAAATGGTGCTCGGTCAGCCACACCGAATCCCAGCCCGCCGCCTCGGCCGCGACGATCTGCTCCAGCGCCCGGGCGTGGAAGCGCTCGGCCGGCATGGCCCAGGGTTCCGGATTGCGGAAGTCGTACCAAAGGCCGAAATTCACCACGCGCCGCCTCCCCCGTCAGGACAGTTCCGCGAGGAAGCCTAGCAGCACCTTGCCGTAGCGCCCGGCTTCCTCGATGAAGGGAGCGTGACCGCTTTCGGGGAATTCCGCCAGCCTTCCCAGCGGCGCCAGCTCGGCGGCGCTGCGCCCGATACCCGGCGGCGCGATGACGTCCTGGCCGCCGACCACCGATAGGAACGGCACGGCCAGCCCGCGCAGGGCGTCGCGCTGGTCGAGCGTATCGAGATCGAGCAGTGCCCGGTCCGCCGACGGCGCGTTCTCCATGAACACCGACCACATCCAGGTTTTGAGCGCATCGCTCACCGGCCGGGCGCAGATGGCATGCGCCAGGCCATGCAGGAACGTCGCCCGGTCCTGGCGCAGCATGGCGACGGTCTCGGTGACCGACCCCGGCGCGCCGCCGTGGGGAAAGTCCGGCGCCTGCACGTAGCGCGGCGTCGCGCCGGCGGTCGAGATCACGCCCCGGCAACGCGCGCCCAGCCGGACCGCCGCCTCGACCGCGACCGGCCCGCCCAGCGACCAGCCGTTCACCGCCAGCCGGTCGATGCGCAAGTGGTTGGCGAGCAGCACCAGGTCGGCCGCCGCGCTGTTGATCGAGACGTCGGCGAAATCCTTGTCCGACTTGCCGCAACCGCGCTGGTCGAAGCTCAGCACCGCGTGGCCGGCGCCGGTCAGCAGCGGCAGCACCGTATCCCACAGCCGGCAGCTCATGCCCCAGCCATGGATCAGCGCCACCGGCAGCCTGTCGCCCGGATAATATTCGAAATAGACGCGCCGTCCCGGTTCGGTTTCAAGATACGCCATCAGGGAACGCTCCAGCCCGCGTCGATCACCAGCTCGGCGCCGGTGATGTACTTGGCCTCGTCGGAACACAGATAGACCGAGCCCCAGGCAACGTCTTCCGGCTCGCCCATGCGGCCCATGGGGATCGACGCCTTGATCGCCGCGTCCATCTCCGGCGTCAGGTCGCCCAGGATCGGCGTGCGGATCTGGCCCGGCAGGATGGTGTTCACCCGCACGCCCTGCTTGACGTGCTCGAGCGCCGCCGACTTCGACATCAGCCGCACCGCCGCCTTGGTGGCGTGATAGGAGAACGAGCCCGGGCTGCCGACCATGCCGAACAGCGACGAGATGTTGACCACAGCGGCGTTGCCGGACTTCACCAGCTCGGGCAGCGCCGCCCTCATGCCATACCAGACGCCGGTCTGGTTGATGGCGATCATCCGCTGCCAGCCGGCATCGGTCTCCTCGGAGACGCCGCCGGGATGATAGATGCCGGCGTTGTTGACCAGCGTGGTCAGCCCGCCGAAGCGTGCGACGGCGGCCGCGACGGCGGCGGTCCAGCTTTCCGTACTGGTCACGTCGAGCCTGACGAAAATGGCCTCGCCGCCGGCGTCGTTGGCCTCGGCCACGACGCGCCTGCCCGCCTCTTCCTGGATGTCGCCGGAAACGACCTTGGCGCCCTCGCGGGCGAACAGCCTGACATGCGCGGCGCCGATGCCGCTGGCGCCGCCGGAAATCAGCGCCACCTTGCCTTCGAGACGTGCCATCGTGGTTCCTCCCCGCGCGAAGGAGGCCATGCGAACCGCCTTAAATCAAGGCGCAACGCCGCTTTTCCCCGGTTCCACCGCATGAAATCACACTTGCTAGTCAGCAACAAGGATATTACGTTTCGGCCCCCGCGGCCGATCCATCAGGCGATCCTCCCGATGACGAAACACGAGAAGCCCGCGCCGCGCAAGCGCATGACCCAGGCCGAGCGCACCGCGCTGTCGGACCAGCGCATGTACGACGCGGCCATGAAGCTGATCGGCCGGCACGGCACCCACAACACCACCCTGAAGGACGTCGGCGAACTGGCCGGCTACAGCCGCAGCCTCGCCAGCTACCGGTTCGGCTCGAAGGAAGCCCTGTTCGGCAACCTGGTGCGGTTCTTCAACCACAAATGGGTCGAGGAGCTGGAACGCTTCGTCGGCGGCCGCACCGGCCTCGCCGCCTTCATCGCCGCGCTCGACGCCGTCGAGGACTTCCTGATCGAGCAGCCCGAATACATGAAGGCCATGTACATCCTGTGGTACGAGTCGATCACCAGCCACAGCGAGGTGCGCGAGCGCCTGGCGGAGCAGCACGAGGCCTACCGCGCCGACATCGTCCGGTGGGTGCGCGAGGGCATCGCCGAGGGGTTCATCCGCCCGTATGTCGATCCGGAGCGGCTGTCGGTGCAGTTCTGCTCGTTCATCTTCGGCACCATTTACCAGTGGCTGGTAAGGCCCGAGGCCATCGACATCCAGACGGCGTTCAGCGAGTACAAGCAGGGCGTTCTGGCGCAGATCACCGAGCGGCGCCGCGCGCCGCGATAAGGCCGGAACGCCGCATTTGTTCACTTGCTAGACCGAAACAAGTGTCTTAGCGTAGGCAGTCGAAACGCCCTTGGGGAAGGGCATGTGAAACCGGGAATCAGGAGCGGACGATGGAAGTAGGCCTGCTGATGGTCTTCCAGAACTTCATGGACGGGGCGACCGACCACGAAGTCTATAAACGCGACGTCCACCTGGCGGAGCTGGCCGAACCGCTCGGCTTCGACACGCTGGGCGCGGTGGAGCACCACTTCTTCAACTACGCCATGGCGCCCGACAACATGCAGTTCCTCAGCTACATGGCGGCCAAGACCAGCCGCATCGGGCTGCTGACCGGCGCGGTGATCCTGCCGTGGAACAACCCGCTGCGCGTCGTCGAGAAGATGATCATGCTCGACCACCTCAGCAACGGCCGCGCCCTGTTCGGCATCGGCCGCGGCCTCGCCAAGCGCGAATACGACCGCTTCGGCATTTCCATGAACGAGGCCCGCGACCGCTTCGACGAGTCGGCCGAGCTGATCCTGCGCAGCCTCGAGAGCGGCGTCGTCGAAGGCGACGGCCCCTACTACAAGCAGATGCGCACCGAAGTGCGGCCGCGGCCCTACGCCACCTTCAAGGATCGCTTCTATTGCGTTGCCATGTCATCGGACTCGGTGCCGGTCTGCGCGCGCCTGGGCGGCAAGATGATGAGCTTCGCCCAGAAGCCCTGGGAGCAGATGGCGGGCCACTTCGGCACCTACCGCACCATGTTCCAGGACTTCCACGGCCGTCCGGCGCCGTCGCCGGTGTGCGTCGACTTCATGTGCTGCGACGAAAGCGGCGAGCGCGCCGAGGCGCTGGCCCGCGAGCACATGGCCAACTACTACCTGACGGTCATGGAGCACTACGACATGGCCGGCGACCACTTCAAGAACATGAAGGGCTACGGCGACTACGCCAGCAACGCCGAGATCCTGCGCGACACCGGCCTTGCGGACGCGGCCAACGGCTTCGTCGACATCAACACCTGGGGCACGCCGCAGCAGATCCTCGACAAGCTCGAACAGCGCCAGAAGTCGCTGGGCGACTTCGACCTCACCGTGCAGGTCAGCTATGGCGGCATGAGCCTGGAGAACGCCGAAAGCAGCATGCGCCTGTTCGCCGAGAAGGTGCTGCCCGAAGTACAGGGCTGGCGCAAGGCGGCCTGAGGGCCGTCGCACCCATCGTTCCGGCGCTTGGGTTCCGGAGTCAGGTCTGCGATGATGGAGGCTGGCGCATGCCGCCTTCGTCGACCGGGAATGGCGGCGCTCGAGCGCCAACGCTCCACGTCCGTTCACCATACTTTGAGGAGCGGTTGACGAACCGGCGGTTACACCCGCCAGGTATTGGGCTATTCTGTGGCGGTTGCGTGTCCAGAACCGGGCCGACCTGAATGAAGCGCGTCATATCATCGGCTCTGCGGCGGAGCATGCGCCGGGCGCGCGAACTGCTGATCGATCGCACCGGCAACATCTCCATCGTCGTCGCGGCGAGCCTGCCGGTTTTCATTACCGTGCTGGGCCTCAGCTTCGAGGTCGCGCAGTGGTACATGGCCCAGCGCGCCATGCAGAACGCCGCCGATTCGGCCTCCATGGCGGCGGCGATGAACGTCGATGGAAACTTCGCGCTCGAGGCCCGGGCGATGGCGGCCCAGTACGGCTACGTCCACGGCACCGACAACGTGACCGTGGCGGTCACCAGCGGCGTGACGTGTCCGTCCGGCGCCACCATCTGCTACCAGGTCACCATCAGCAAACCGACGCCCCTCTATCTCATCGGCATGATCGGCTACGAGGGCAACATCACCGTCAACGGCGAGCCCATGGTGCAGGTCAGTGGCGGCGCCACCGCCGAGCAGACGCTGAAGAAACGCGAATACTGCGTCCTGGCGCTCGCGGGCCTGCCCGGCCAGAGCAACACCGAGGGGTTCCGCTGCAACGGCTGCCCGATGGCCGACCTGACCGGCTGCAACATCATGTCCAACAACACCGCCACCTGTAACGGCTTCACCACCCAGGCCGACATCGGCGATGCCTACAGCACCAACAATGGCTGCGGCGTCCAGCAGAATTCCAACCAGCCGCAGGTGGACGACCCGTATGAGGGACTGGCGGCGCTGATCCCCGCCGACCCGTGCGGCGGCGCCTATCCGCAGTTGCCGGCCAGGAAGAGCGATCCCGAGCTCCCGATGTCGAACCAGTGGTCGGGACCCCAGACGATCAACGGCAACGTGTCGGTTTGCGGCGATCTGCAGCTCGCCGGCGATGTCGACGTGACCAACTCTACCGGCGACGGCGGCGTGCTGATCATCTGGAATGGCCAGCTCGACACCAATGGCAAGACGCTCCGGACCGTTGCGGGCCATCTCACCCTCGTCTTCGCCGGCAGCAACGGCGCCTATGTCCACGCCCCCACCGGAAACGGGACACTGGACTTCAGCGCACCCAATACCGGCGACTGGTCGGGCATCGCCATCTATCAGGCGCCGACCCTGACGTCGGGCGTGGACATCTCGGAGGCGGGCCACAAGCCCACCTGGAACCTGACCGGCATGGTGTATCTGCCGCACGCCAGCGTCACCCTCAGCGGCGCCGTCAACAAATCGGCCACCAATGGCGAGGCCTGTTTCGGCATGGTCATGGACAACATTCGCGTGAACGGCACAGGATTCAGTCTCGATGCCTGCGGCGATGCCGGGCTGGTACTGCCCTTTCGCCACGTTCCCGGCAGGGGAAAACTCGTCAAATGACGGCGATCCAGTCGCGCAACTCACAATGCCCGCCAAAAAAATCTCGTCAAATCGACCTCTGACGATCGATCAACTTTTTGTGCTCGGGCGGCCTCGAACCCAATTCATGCTGCAACGCAAGTAAACATACGTTAAGATAGATAGGTTAACTTTGCCGCTGCGGGCTTGTCCGCATGTGGGGCTTGGGAATCATGCTGAACATTTCGAGAGCAGGCAAACGGCTAACCATGCCAGCGCCGAAAGTTGGACGCGTGCGCGCCTTCCAGCGCGATCGCGGCGGGAACATCGCCATGATCGTCGCGTTCGCGCTGCCGATCCTGCTGGCGTCCCTGGCGCTCGGCTTCGAGCTGGGCCAGTGGTACATGGTCAAATGGAACATGCAGAACGCCGCGGATTCCGCGGTGATCGCCGCCGCCAACAACAACGGCAACTACCTGACGGAGGCCCGCGCCGTCTCGGCCCAGTACGGCTTCACTAACGGCAGCGGCAACGTCAGCGTGACGGCGACGAACACCGCGACCTGTCCGGGCGGCGGCAACACCTGCTACCAGGTCACCATCAGCAAGCCGACGGAGCTGTATCTCAGCCGCATGGTAGGCTTCACGGGCAGCACGACGGTCAACGGCCAGCGGATGCAGAACCTGACCAGTTCGGCCATGTCCAAGCAGACCACAGAGCCACGCGAATACTGCATCCTTGCGCTCGCCAGCAGCGGCGAAAGCAACGGCATCCGCACCAACGGCGCGCCGCAGGCGGACCTGCCCGGCTGCGACATCATGTCGAACACCAACGCCACCTGCAACGGCCACAACCTGAACGTCGACATCGGCGACGCCGCCGGCACCAACAATGGCTGCGGTGACGAGCAGAATTCCAACATGCCGGTGGTGTCCGACCCGTATACGGCGCTGGCGAGCAACATTCCAGCGACTCCGTGCACGTCCCATCCGCAGGGAAGCTACAACGGCAATCCCGCGCAAACATCCCAAGTGGGCCTTGCCTACACCAGCCCCGCCGGCGCTACCGTCAATAACCTGCTGGTCGCCGGCACCCTGACCCTCAGCGGCTATGTCTCTGCCTGCGGTGACGTGCGCCTGATGGGTAATGTGTCAATCAGTGCGCCTTCCAACGCAGTGCTGGTCATCTACAACGGCCGGCTCGATACCAACGGGTATACGCTGCAGAGCACGAGCGGCTCTGGCCTGACGATCGTGTTCGCCGGAACCAACGGCGCCTTCAAGCACGCCCCCATCGACGATCGCAACGGCATCCTGGATTTCGCCGCACCCACCTCCGGAACCTGGAGCGGCATGGCGATGTACCAGATTCCGACCCTCACCACGGGCGTGGACATTTCAGAGGCGGGCAACAGCCCCGCGTGGAAGATCACCGGCATGGTTTACCTGCCGCATGCATCCGTTACCCTCAAAGGCATCGTGAACAAGGCGAGCTATGGCTATTCGTGCTTCGGCCTCGTCGTCGACAATCTGTTGTTCTCGGGTACCAACGCCATTCTCGCCCATGGCCAATGCGACATGGCCGGGCTGGACCTACCGTATAATCTCGTTGTGCAGCGGGCAGCACTGGTCGACTGAGGACTTCGGAACCCATGGCGGCTCAAAACTTCCTGATCCACCGCTTGGTGCACCTGGCGTCCGCCATTCGGCGTTTCGTGGTGGACCGCCGGGGCAGCGCGACCATCGAGGTGGCGCTGACGACGCTGTTCATGGCCTATTCGGTGATGAACGTGGCCGACATATCGATCTACGCCTACACCCGCATGCAGGTGCAGAACGCCGCCCAGATGGGTGCCCAGGCGGCTTACGAGGCCTGTGACAGCGACGACCTGCCGGCGACCAGCGAGTGCGCCGGTCTCAGCGCCGCGGTCCTGCGCGGCATTCAGAGCACGGCGCTGGGCAGCCGCGTGACCCTGAAGGCCGGTTCGCCATCGGAAGGCTGGTACTGCATCAACTCGTCGAACGCGCTGCAGTATATGAGCGCCTACAACAGCAAGCCGGCCGACTGCTCGGGCGCGGGCATGGCCAGCCTGCAGCCGGGGGACTACATCAGGGTGGAAACCCAGTACACCTATTCTCCCGTGTTCCCGAGCAACACCACGGTCGGAAGCCTGCTCAATACGGCGATGTCGGCTTCCGCGCTGGTACGGCTGGAGTAGGGCATGCGCACCTCGGCCAGCAACCTCGCCGACAGTCGCGGCACCGCGACGGTGGAGTTCGCGCTGGTGCTGCCGATGTTCCTGACCCTGCTGATCGGCGGCTTCTTCTGCGCCTTCATGCTGTTCACCGCGGGCGGCCTGCACTATGCCGTCGAGCGCGCGGCACGCTGCGCCAAGGTGCAGACCTCGGTCTGCAGCAGCACGACGGCGACGCAGAACTATGCGCAGACGCAGTTCAGCGGCTATGGCGTGACGCCGGTGTTCACGGCGGTCGCCACCACCTGCGGCCAGCAGGTAACCGGCACGGCGACGTTCGCCATGAACATCTACGTCAGGACCATCAGCATCCCGCTGACCGCGACGGCCTGCTATCCCTGAAATCCTGCCTGAAACCAGACCATCGCCCGCGGCGGATCGGTGTCCGCGTGACGACCGCAACCCGCATGCCGGCTTGGCTGAAAGCGCTCTAATTGAGCCGCTTGGCCAGACCCGGCGGGAGTGTATCGCGCTTGGCTAGCCCAGGCGGCAACTCGTCCCGCTTGCTCAGGCCGTAGGGCAGCGTCGGGGATACCGGATCGCCGGGATGGAGCATTGGCGGTGCACCAACAGGGGCGTTAACACGGCTATTGGCGCCGACGCCTTGGCCAACACCGGCCGGCGGATTCCAGGCGACGGCCGCCGGCGGAATGGCGGTCGGGCTTCCCTTGCCCGTCGCGGCCACCGGAACGGCAAGTACAAGGATCGCCAATCCCGTTGATAGTGGCTTCGTGAGTGCAATCTTCATGGCCAAACTCCCTACAGCCGTTGACTCAGCAAGATCCTGAGTGCCGGTCGGAGTCTGCAACCTATAAGTTTATTTTCAACATTAGATTCACGCATGAGTGGTATTCGAAAATACTCATCACAATTACTTCACGTCTCACTCACGATTTCGGAAAGTACGGGAAGTCTATCCGGCATTACTGCAAAGAGTGGCTTCAACCAGCTGACAGAGCGCCCGGGCCTTCCGTCTGTGTGTACACCAGCATCCGGTTTACCGCCTGATTCCAAGGCCATGGTCATGTTCGGCATGCGCGCGCTCACACACAAGTCACCTTGAGGTGACGCCTTGTCGAGCTGTCCCGGAGCGACCCCGTCTGTGTGACTGCCGCGGCGCGGCGGCCCCAACTTGTGCAATTACGAGGGGAAAAGTCCGCTCATGCTCACGCGGTTGTGTCCGGGACAATATTTCGATTTTTCGTGGAATTTTCGTCAATCAGGTGCTCCCGGTATCTCATGGCGTTTCTCGAGACGAGCGGTCCTGCGTGACGGCACCAGTGCAGCCCAACCCGGCGTGCCGCTCCTCCTCGGCATCGGCATGGCCGGGCTTGCGGGCCTCCGGCTGCGTCACCGCCGCCCAACCCATCTGGCAGCCGGTTGGCAAGGCGCTACGGCCAAGCCTCTGACCACACGAAGAAGCGCCGTCGCATCGCAACGGCGCTTCTGTGGTGCAGCTGGCTGTCGAGGCTTCTGGCCTCAGACCTTGGTCGAGACGGTGGTGAACAGCGTGTTCAGGTTGTCGCCGACCGTTCCCAGGATCGCCGCGAGCGCAACCGCGATCAACGCCGCGATCAGGCCGTACTCGATCAGGGTCACACCCGTATCGTCCTTCAGAAGGTTACGAATTGAGCGAAGCACTTTCATCCTCCAAGATATCCAGCGGCTTCAGATGACCGATAATCAGATCGACTCCAATCGAGCCGGCTTAAATTGGCCATCTTTACGACGCACCGTCTACACAATTGGAAACCACTAGAGTGCCGACAATTTGTGTCGTTTTGTGATCAACTTTCTCGAGATGGGATTTTATTGTTTTTGGCAGCATTCCTGCCAGCCGCGCTTCCTGTATAACCCTTAGAACGATTGCGGTTACACCTCGCCATGCCGGCACCACAGGCCATCGGGGCTCGGCCTTGCAAATCATGTGGTTCACGACTAGATCACGGGCTAGTGATAGGCGCGGAAGCCATGAAGCATCAGCCACTCGTCCAGCAGGCCATCGAGGACTTCCGGCGGGTCTATCCCCACCCGGCGATGGGCAGGGCGCACCGCGTGTTCGTCGGACGGGAAGAGGCCGCCGTCATCGAGGTTCGGCCGCGCACTGGCGAGCAGCGCCGGTTCATGATCGACGTCATCAGCCGCGTCGGACCGCCGTCACGGTATCACTACGCTCTGGGAGAAGACGGCACGCTCGAGGGCCAGCAGGACGACTAGCGTTGGGTGGCCCAGGCCGAAGCTCGCTGGTTTCTTGGTCCGCTTTCGCCTTTCAGGCCTAGGCGCGGCAACCTCGCTCTCTGCGCGGAGGTTGGTGGGCATGCAAGGACTCGAACCTTGGACCCGCTGATTAAGAGTCAGCTGCTCTACCACCTGAGCTACATGCCCGTCACCAAGGAGGCGGCTTATACAAAAATGACCCCGCCGTGTCGACAACGAAAACGCGCAAAAATCCGCGGGGTCAGAGGACGGTTCCCTGCCGCGCCAGCGGAACTGTCCCCTGGCGCGACAGCACCACGTTGCGGTGCACGTAGACGTTCATCAGCAGACCCATGCCGATCAGCAGGGTCATCATCGCCGAGCCGCCGAACGACACCAGCGGCAGCGGCACGCCGACCACTGGAATCAGCCCCATGACCATGGCGATATTGATGAACACATAGAGGAAGAACGTGGTGGTGACACCCACCGCCATCAGCCGCGCGAAATGGTTCCGCGCCGACAGCGCGATCAGGAAACCGTAGCCGATCAGCACCGTGTAGAGGATCACCAGCGTCAAGCCGCCGACGAAGCCGAACTCCTCGGCCAGCGCCGTGAAAATGAAGTCGGTCTGCTTCTCCGGCAGGAAATCCAGGTGCGACTGGGTCCCCTGCATGAAGCCCTTGCCGCCGACGCCGCCCGATCCCAGGGCAATCTTCGACTGCTGGATGTGATAGCCGGTGCCGAGCGGATCGCTATCGGGATCGAGGAAGGTGAACACCCGGTCGCGCTGGTAATCGTGGAGCTGGTAGAAGCCGCCCACGGCCCCCGCCGCCGCGATCACCGCGCCGACCAGGAATACCTTGCGCGGCACGCCGGCGACGAACAGCAGCGTGGTGCCGCCCGCCGCGATCAGCAGCATGGTGCCCAGGTCGGGCTGGCGCAGCACCAGCACCGACGGCAGGCCGATCAGCAACGCCGGCATGATCAGCGTCTTCAAGTTCTTCACCTCGTCGAGGGTCAGCCCGTGATAGTAGCGGGCCAGCGCCATCACCAGGCCGATCTTCATGATCTCGGACGGCTGCAGCCGCACGAAGCCCAGGTCCAGCCAGCGCTGGGCGCCACCGCCGATATCGCCGATGATCTCCACCGCGATCAACATCACGAGGCCGACGCCGTAGATGGTGTAGGACAGTTTCCACCACCACCTGAGGTGGACGAGGGCGATGGCGACCATGCAGGTGAAGCCGATGGCGAACACCACCATCTGGCGGCCGGCCAGCTTGCCGAAGTCGCCCGACGACACCGAATAGAGCATGGCGAAACCGATGCCGGCGATGCACAGCAGCACGATCATCATGCTGCCATGCAGGTCCATCACCTTGGACATCAGCAGCCGGTAGCGGTTGCGGGCGGCGCGCGCGTCAGCCATGGCCATGCTCGTCGTGGTCGTGATGGTCGTGACCGTCGAGAAACCGCTCGTGCAGCTCGGCCTCGGCGACCATGGGCCGCCCGCCGGTCAGGCCGCAGGGATCGCGGATGAACGCCTCACGCATGATGTCGCGGGCGATCGGCGCCGCCACCGCCGAGCCGCCGCCGCCATGCTCGACGATGATGGCGATGGCGTAGGCCGGGTCGTCGACGGGTCCCCAGGCGATGAACAGCGCGTGGTCGCGCTCCTGCCAGGGCCGGTTCTCGTTCTTGGGCACGCCGCCCGCGCGCATGGCGGCGGTGATCGCCCGCACCTGCGAGGTGCCGGTCTTGCCGGCGAGCCCGCGCGGCCAGTCGCGGATCCGCGCACGGCCGGCGGTACCCCGTCCGCCTTCCATCACCGCGATCATGCCGTCCTGCGCCACCTTCAGCACCTCGGGCGTCACGCCGACCGGCGGAAAGTTGTCGGCGGCGCGGCCGGGCTTGGCATTGGCCTTCACCAGCGTCGGCGTCACGGCGTAGCCGCCATTGGCGATGCGCGCCGTCATCACCGCGAGCTGCAGCGGCGTGGCCAGCATGTAGCCCTGGCCGATCGACACGCTGAGCGTCTCGCCGTCGTGCCATTTCCGGTCCCGCTTGCGGGTCTTCTTCCAGGCCCGCGTCGGTACCAGACCGTCCTTCTCGTGGTCGATCTCGATGCCGTGTCCGTGGCCCAGGCCGAAGCGCCTCGCCATGTCGGCGATGGTGTCCACGTCCATGCGCCGGGCGAGTTCATAGAAATAGACGTCGCAGGACTGCTCCTGCGCGCTGATCATGTTCATCGAGCCGTGGCCGCCGCGCTTCCAGCAATGGAAGGTGCGGCTGCCGAACCGCATGCCGCCGCCGCAGAACACGGTGTCCTGCGGACCGATCAGACCGGCCTCTAGCGCCGCCATGGCGACGATGGGCTTGAACGTCGAGCCCGGCGGATACTGGCCCTGCACGGTCTTGTTCATCAGCGGCTTGCGCTCGTCCTTCAGCAGCGCCTTCCAGACATCGGTCCTGATGCCGAAATTGAAGTCGTTGGGATCGAACCCCGGCGCCGACGCCAGGGTGATCACCTCGCCGGAATGCACGTTCATCACCACCACCGCGGCGCTCTGGTCGGCCAGACGCTGCATGGTGAAGCGCTGCAGGTCGGCGTCGATACTGGTCACCAGGTCCTGCCCGGGTACGCCATCGTCGCGGGTCAGCTCGCGCACTTCGCGGCCCAGTGCGTTGACCTCGACCCGGCGCAGTCCCGGCACGCCGCGCAGGGTCTTGTCGTGATAGTGCTCCAGCCCGCGCTTGCCGATGCGGAACTCGGGCAGCATGTAGAGCGGATCGTCCGGCAGCTTTGCCAGATCATCCTCGGTGATCTGTCCCACATAGCCCGCCAGGTGGGCGAACTCGGGGGGATAGGGGTAGAAGCGGCTGCGGCCCGCGTCCGGCTGTACGCCGGGCAGCTCCGGCGCGATGCTGTTGAGACGGGCGAATTCCTCCCAGGTCAGGTTGTCCGACACGGTCACCGGCAGGAACCGGCGCGACCGCGCCGCCTGGCGCAGCACCGCCTCGAGCTTGTGCGGCGGCAGCGGGATGACGCCGGAAAGTTGCGCCAGCGTTGCCTCGAAGTCGCCCGCCTGTTCCGGGATCACCGATACCCGGTAGTTGAGCTGGTTGCTGGCGAGCTCCTTGCCGTGCCGGTCCAGAATACGGCCGCGCAGCGGGCTGATCAGCCGCAGGTCCACGCGGTTCTCCTCGGCCAGCAGCTTGTACTGGTCGGCGTTGACGATCTGCAGATGCACCATACGCCCGACCAGGGTCAGCAGCCCCAGCGCCTGCGCGCCGCCCAGGATCATGGCGCGGCGGCTGAGCTTGCGGTAGCGTTCGCCCTTGATGTCCATCTCAGGCCTGCTCGTACATCAGCTTGTCGATCTGGCGAAAGCCCATGGCCAGCGGCACATAGGCCGCCGTGCCCAGCCCCCAGTGGGCGATGAACGGCCACACCGAGAACGCGTGGTCCCACCACAGGCCGGCCAGCCCCCATGCGAGCAACGTCAACGCCGCCGAAATCAGCGCGAAGCCCAGCCAGCCGACCGCGAAAGGCTGAGTCAGCAGCACCTGGCGCTGGTTTTCGATGACACCCCGCGTCAGCACCAGCAGCAGCGCCATCAGGCCCAGCGGCCCGCCCACCAGGATATCCTGCCACAGGCCGATGGTGAAGGCGGCCGCGAGCGGCATGGCATCCGGCCGGTACAGTGTCCAGTAATAGACCAGCGGCAGGGTCAGCGACGGCATGATCACGCTGAACTCGGGCGAGCCGTAGGGCACGAAGGACAGCACGGCCAGCAGCAGCCCCAGCACGAAGGGCACGCCGGTGCGCATGGCGATGACCGCCCGGTGCAGCGCCGCCGCCATCAGGTGCCTCCCCGGCTCGGCGGCGGCGTCTCGTCGGGGCTCTCGGCGTCGTCTGTCGCGGCTTCGGCGGCGGGCGGCGCCGGGGCGCCCTCCCGTGACGCCGATGCGGCCGGAGCCGCCGGATCAGCCGGTGCGGCCGGCCGAGGCGCCGGGATCAGCGGCGGGCTGGGCAGCACCGGATCGGCCGGCGGGAGGGCGGCCGCCGACGGCCGGTCCAGGCCGGTCTCAACCGCCACCGACGCACCCTGCGGAAGCGTCTCGAGCGGCTGGGCGACCGGGCTCTGCTCGGGCTTCTCGAGCGGCACATAGGCCATGACGTTGACGAAATCGAGCCGCGACAGGTCGGCGGCCAGCTTCACCCGCACGGTGGGGCCATCGACGAAATCGACGACACCGACCGGCAGCTTGGGCGGGAAGATGCCGCCGTCGCCAGAGGTGAATACCTCGTCGCCGATCCTGGCCGACGATTGCATGGGCAGATAGGCCAGCTTGGGCCGGTCGCTGTTGTCGCCCACCAGGATGGCGCGGTCGCCGGTGCGGCGGATGAACACCGGGATGCGGCTGTTCAGGTCGGTCAGCAGCAGCGCCCGCGACGACTGGCGGCCCACGGTGACGATGCGCCCGACCACGCCGGAGGAATCCATCACCGGCTGGAACTTGCCGACGCCCTTGCCGGCGCCCGCGTCGAGCAGGATGGCGCGCACGAAGGGTCCTCCCGGATCGCTGACCACGCGGGTGGAGATGGACGGAATCCGCATCTCGTCGCTGACGCGCATCAGCGCGCGGAGTTGAGCGTTCTCGCCGTCGAGCCGTATGGCGACGTCGCGCCAGCGCCTCAGCCGCTCGTTCTCGGCCCGCAGCTTCTCGACCTTCTCGGCGCCGTTCAGCGTGTCCGCCACGACCGTGCCGAAGCCGCGGATCGCAGTGACCGGCTCGCCCAGCACGTCGACCACCGGCGCGGCCACATCGATCAGTACGCCCTGAACCTGCTCGTTGAGCGTCGGATAGACCTTGGACACGATCAGCAGGCCGAAGGAAACCGCGATGAAGACGGCGAACGGAAGCCGCTGCGCCAGGCCGCGCTCCGGATTCGCTGTGCGCGCCGCACGGCCGCCTGACCGTCTCACGGGCTGCATCTCCCAGGTTAGGGCGCGGAAAGCGGCGTCATACGCCGCCGTGGCCGTCCGCTAAAGTCCTAATACCCCCGCAACAGGACGGCTTGCAACAGGTTGTCCTCGAGGGATCGGCCCGTGCCCAGCGCCACGCACGACAGCGGGTCCTCGGCGCGTGTCACCGGCAGGCCGGTGGCGTCACGGATCACCTGGTCGATGTCGCCCAGCAGGCTGCCGCCGCCGGTCAGCACGATGCCCCGGTCGACGATGTCGGCGGCAAGCTCCGGCGCGGTATGCTCCAGCGCCACCTTCACCGCATCGACGATGGCGGCGACGGGCTCGGCGAGCGCCTCGGCGATCTGCACCTGGTTGATGATGATCTCCTTGGGCACGCCGTGCATCAGGTCGCGGCCCTTGAGCTGAATCTCGGCGCCGATGCCGTTCAAGGGCGGCCGCGCGGTGCCGATCTCCTTCTTGATCCGCTCGGCGCTGGCCTCGCCGATCAGCAGATTATGGTTGCGGCGGATATAGGCGATGATCGCCTCGTCCATCTTGTCGCCGCCCACACGCACCGAACGCGCATAGACGATGCCGCCCAGCGAGATCACCGCCACTTCCGTGGTGCCGCCGCCGATATCGACGACCATGGAGCCGGTCGGCTCGGTGACCGGAAGCCCGGCGCCGATGGCGGCGGCCATGGGTTCCTCGATCAGGAATACCCGGCGCGCACCCGCGGCTTCGGCGGACTCCTGGATGGCGCGGCGCTCAACCGGCGTCGAGCCCGACGGCACGCAGATCACGACCTGCGGGCTGGCGAACGAGCGGTGGTTGTGCACCTTGCGGATGAAGTGCTTGATCATCTCCTCGGCCACCTCGAAGTCGGCGATGACGCCGTCGCGCAGCGGCCGGATGGCGGCGATGTTGCCGGGCGTGCGGCCCAGCATGGCCTTGGCCTCGTTGCCGACCGCCAGCACCTGCTTGCGGCCATGGGGATCGAGGATGGCGACGACGGACGGCTCATTGAGCACGATGCCGCGTCCCTTGACGTAGACCAGGGTGTTGGCGGTGCCGAGATCGATGGCCATGTCGTTTGAAAACAGGCCAAGCAGACGTGAGAACATTAAGACCTATGTCCTGTTTCTTTGCGGGAGTTGCCCCAAAACTCGCGGGTTGAAGTTTGCCCTTAGGGGTCGCCATCAGGCGAATCAGCCTTCGAGATCGCGACTTTATACCATTTCCCTCAGAGGCGATTTGATTAATCAAACCTCCGTGAAGGGTATCGGCGTTCCCCCGTCCGGGATGAAACGGGTCCGCCTCTCCTCAGACCCGTTTCCAGCGCAGGCGGGGGTGTACAGAAATCGACGGAACGGGGCAAGAGGGAAAGGATGCGCATGGGCATCCTGCTTCGGCGGCACGCGCTCGCCATGCTAGACTGAACGCCTTGGGGACGCATCGCATGGACATCCCGGCACCTGAACTGACCACGGCCAGGCTGATCCTTCGCCCGCTCGAGATAGCGGACGCCAAGGCCGTTCAACGTGTCTTTCCGCAGTGGAAAATCGTCCGGTTTCTGGCCAGCCACGTGCCATGGCCCTATCCGGCCGACGGCGCCCTGACCTACATCCGCGACCAGGCGCTTCCAGCCATGGAACGGCGGATCGAATGGCACTGGACCATCCGGCCAAAAGCCGAGCCGGACCGGCTCATCGGCATGATCGGCCTGATGGCGCGGCTGGACGAGAACCGCGGATTCTGGCTCGATCCCGCATGGCACGGCCAGGGCCTGATGACCGAGGCCTGCGAGATAGTGACCGGCTTCTGGTTCGAGGTGCTGGGCTATACGATCCTGCGCGTGCCCAAGGCCGTGGCCAACACGCCGTCGCGCCGCATCTCCGAGCGCGCCGGTATGCGGGTCATCGCCGTGGACGAGCGCGACTATGTATCCGGTCGGCTTCGGGCCGAGCTGTGGGAGATCACCCGCGACGAGTGGCTGGCAAGGCGGCGTTGACGCACCTCAGCCGTCGAGCACGATCCGGAGCCGCTCCGGCGTGCCGCCGACGCGCCCGAACTCCAGCGTCAGCGAGCGGTCGGCGTTCGCGGTCACCGTGAAATCCAGGCTTGCCACGGCGCTGTCGCCGCCGCGGGCGTTCGACAGGGCGAGGCCGGCGCGCAACAGCACCTCCTCCAGCACCGAGCGGCCCCAGCTTTCCAGATCGGCGGTGTCGCCGCTTGCGGTCATCTCATCCTCCGAAGCTGTCCAGGGCCTGATGGTCGTCGATCGCCGCGCAGATGCGCTCGATCATGGCGAGCGACATGCGCTCGGGCTGCATGTCGGGCAGCATGGGCGGCGGGCACAGGGTGGGCGTCCACATCAGCAGCGCCGTGAAGGTCTGCTGCCGGTAGGCGCGCAGGGCGTCCGCCCGGCCGATCACGATGCCGAAGCCGTCGCGCACCCGCCGCAGATAGCGGTCGATCAGGTCGTGCTCCCAGGCCCGCCGGTCCTCGACCGACAGCGCGGCGGTCAGCATATAGGCCACGTCGCGCGCCCACAGGCCACGGCAGACCCGCGCCCAGTCGCTCAGCCCCATGGAGCCGTCGCCGGTCACGTACCAGTTGCCCAGATGCACGTCCGAATGGATCACGGTGCGCGGCTGATCACCGTGGGTGGCTGCCGCCCGCGCCGCCGCCGGCCAGATCTCGTCGCGCCGCGCCATCAGCCGTTCCGGGATGACCGGCGCGGCCTTGGTCAGCGCCTTCTCGTGCCCGTCCTGGATGCCGCTGCGCCGTCCGGCCTCGAAGAAGGCTTCGTAGGTATTGAGCCATGCCAGCTCATCCGTCGCCGCCGCCTGCCGCAGCGAGCCGTGCAGCGTGGCGAGGGTATCGATCATGCCCTCTGCCTGCGCGCGGCCGATGACCGTATCGACCTGGCAGAAGCTGGCGCCCCGTGTGACCGTGAGATCGTCGAACAGATGCAGCGACCGGCCTGAATCCGCATCGCGGCCGGAATAGCGGCAGACCGGCGCCTCGATGTCGAGCAACGGCCGGATCTCCCTCAGGAACCGCCCTTCGGACGGCGCGGCCATGCCTGCCGAAAGCCGCGTCGCCAAGGTGGGCGTCGACTTGGCGAACAGCCGCGCGGGCAGCAAGGCCGCGACGCCGGCAGCATTCCATTCCACCTGGATGCCGCGCCGGACGCTGGAGCCGTCGTCACCGCCGACGATGCGCACCGTCTCGGCCAGCGCACCAGGCGCCACCTCGGCGAACACGCCCGTCACCCACGGCGCGGTAATCGCCTCGGCATGGAACGGCACCGTGCCCGGCCCTGCCTCGGGCCGCGCCATCAGGTCCCACAGCGCATGCGCCGCGATCCGCGCCCGGGTGCGAAGCTGCCTCGCAGAAGCCTGTGGTTCCATGGCTGCCATTCCCCGTTTTATGCGGGCAAGCGTAGCAACGTCGCAGAGCGGGTGCACGCAGAGTCCACTGTCGGCCCCATTGCGGACGTTCAGCAGCAAGTACAGATTCAGTGTATGAACGATACTATCCAAGTGAATGAATCGGGGCGCCCCATGATCGTGTTTTTCGACGTTGATGGCGTGCTGATCGATGGCTGGCACTCCAAGAGCGCACTGAGAAAACCTTGGGATGAGACGCTGGAGGCCGATCTAGGAGTCGATCGCGCCGCATTCCAGAAGCTATTCTTCCAAGGCTCTGATGAAGATAAGGAGCAGTCGCCCATGTTCGGCTGCACGGTGGGCCATGTCGACCTTATGGAGGCTTTGGCCGGTGTTCTTCCGCGCGTTGGCTATGCCGGTAATGTCGAGGATTTCGCGCGTTACTGGTTCGAGAAGGACTCGAACATCAATCGGCAGGTTTTCGACCTTGTGGACAAGATCAGGCAGAGCGGCGCACGCCTTTATGTCGCTACTGGACAGGAGCACCACCGGGCGCGCTATCTCTGGAACGAGCTTGGCTTTTCCAAGTGGTTCGACCGCATCTTCTATAGCGCCGAGATCGGTCATCTGAAAAATGACGTGCGGTTCTTCCAAGCAATAAATCGCGCGCTCGGTATCGACGGCTCGATGAAACCGCTGTACTTCGACGATCAACCGGAGATCGTCGCACTCGCACGCTCTGCGGGTTGGGAAGGCGCAGCATTCAATTCAGTAGGCGATATCCAGAACCATCCGAGGCTTCGGCACCTCTGGAATTGAGTACCCGGGGATCACCTGGGCGACGACCCGTTGAACTCACTAGCCGACAGTCGGCGCTTGGGTCTGCAAGCTACACATCCCCCAAACAAAAACCCCCGCCGTTGGGCGGGGATTCGTGTCTCGCGGCGCTAGCCGAAAAGCCTAGTTGCGGGCCTTGTCGACCAGCTTGTTCTTGGCGATCCAGGGCATCATGGCGCGCAGCTTCTCGCCGACTTCCTCGATCTGGTGCTTGCCCTGGTTGGCGCGCATGGCCTTGAACATGGGATAGCCGGCCTTGTTCTCGAGCACGAAGTCGCGCACGAAGCGGCCGTCCTGGATATCCTTCAGGATGCGCTTCATCTCGGCCTTGGTCTCGTCGGTGATGACGCGCGGACCCGAGGCGTAGTCGCCATATTCGGCGGTGTTCGAGATCGAGTAGCGCATGTTGGCGATGCCGCCTTCATACATCAGGTCGACGATCAGCTTCACTTCGTGCAGGCACTCGAAATAGGCCATTTCCGGCGCGTAGCCGGCGTCCACCAGCGTCTCGAAACCGGCCATGATCAGGTGCGACAGGCCGCCGCAGAGCACGGCCTGCTCGCCGAACAGGTCGGTCTCGCATTCCTCGCGGAAATTGGTCTCGATCACGCCGGCGCGACCGCCGCCGATGGCGCTGGCATAGGACAGCGACAGGTCGAGCGCGTTGCCCGACGGGTTCTGATGCACCGCCACCAGGCAGGGCACGCCACCGCCGCGCAGATATTCGGAGCGCACGGTATGGCCCGGACCCTTGGGCGCGATCATCGCCACGTCCAGGTCCGGGCGCGGCTCGATGAGGCGGAAATGGATATTGAGGCCATGGGCGAACAGCAGCGTGGCGCCCTGCTTCATGTTGGCGGCCAGGTCGTCGGCGTAGAGCGCGGCCTGATGCTCGTCCGGAGTCAGGATCATCATCACGTCGGCCCATTTGGCGGCCTCGGCCGGGCTCATCACCTTCAGACCTTCGTTCTCGGCCTTCTTGGCGGTGGCCGAGCCGGGACGCAGCGCCACGGCCACGTCCTTGACGCCACTGTCGCGCAGGTTCAGCGCGTGGGCATGGCCCTGGCTGCCGTAACCGACGATGACGACCTTCCTGGTCTTGATCAGATTCACATCCGCGTCGCGGTCGTAATACACCCGCATGGTGGCTTCCCCTGTGGACTGGTTCGTTGGGTTGATCAGGTGCGCACTGCCTTAACGTCGTCGCGGCGCATGCGCAAGTTTTAGTGCGTCACATGCCGCCCGCGCCGCGCTTGATGGCGACCACGCCGGTGCGCGACACGTCGACCAGGCCCAGCGGCTTCATCAGCTCGACGAAGGCATCGATCTTTTCCGAACTGCCGGTGATCTCGAAGGTGAAGCTGTCCGTCGTGGTGTCGAGCACCCGCGCCCGGAACGCGTCCGCAAGACGCAGGCTCTCGACCCTCGGATCGCCCAGGGCGGCGACCTTGACCAGCGCCAGCTCGCGCTCGACCGCCGGGCCTTCCACGGTCAGGTCCGACACCTTGTGCACCGGGATCAGCCGCTCGAGCTGGGCCTTGATCTGCTCGATCACGGGCGGCGTGCCGCGCGTCACCACGGTGATACGCGACAGGCCCTCGGCATGGTTCACCTCGGCCACCGTCAGGCTCTCGATGTTGTAGCCGCGGCCCGAGAACAGGCCGATGACGCGGGCCAGAACGCCGGCCTCGTTGTCGACGAGCACCGCCATGGTGTGCCGTTCGATCGGAAGTTGGGGTCGCATTGGCCGGCCTTTGCTTGATGGAGCCTTGTTGTCTCTAGACGAGCGCCAGGTCGTCGGCGCGCTCGAGGCCCGCGTCCCTGGCATTGAGCAGGATCTCGTTGTGCGCGGCGCCCGACGGCACCATGGGGAAGCAGTTCTCCAGCTTCGCCACCTGGCAGTCGACGATCACCGGCTTGCGGATCGCCATCATCTCCTCGATGACGCCGTCGACCTCGTCAGGCTTGGTGCAGCGCAGCCCGACGCCGTGCATGGCCTCGGCCAGCTTCACGAAATCGGGCAGCGAGTCCGAATAGGAATGGGAATAGCGGCCCTCGTAGCTGATCTGCTGCCACTGGCGGACCATGCCCATATATTCGTTGTTCAGGATGAACACCTTGATCGGCGCGTCGTGCTGCACGGCCGTGCTGAATTCCTGGATGTTCATCATCGTCGAGGCCTCACCCGCCACGTCGATGACCAGCGCGTTCGGATGGGCGATCTGGACGCCAACGGCGGCAGGCAGGCCGTAGCCCATGGTGCCCAGGCCGCCCGAGGTCATCCAGTGGTTCGGCTCCTCGAAGCCGATGAACTGGGCCGCCCACATCTGGTGCTGGCCGACCTCGGTGGTGAAGTAGGGCTTCAGGTGCTTGGTGAGAGCGTGCAGCCGCTGCAGCGCGTATTGCGGCATGATCACGTCCTTGCTCGGCTCGTATTTCAGGCAGTCCTTGCCGCGCCACTGGTCGATCTGCTTCCACCAATCGGCGATCGCCTGCTTGTCGGGACGGTGCACGCCCGCCTTCCAGACCTTGATCATGTCCTCGAGCACATGGCCCGCGTCGCCGACGATGGCCACGTCCGCATGCACGTTCTTGTTGATGCTCGACCGGTCGATGTCGACGTGGATCTTCTTCGAGTCCGGCGAGAACGCGTTCAGCCGGCCGGTGATCCGGTCGTCGAAGCGGGCGCCGATGTTGATCATCACGTCGCAGTCATGCATGGCCAGATTGGCCTCGTAGGTGCCGTGCATGCCCAGCATGCCCAGCCACTGCGGATCCGATGCCGGATAGGAACCCAGGCCCATCAGCGTCGTGGTGATGGGAAAGCCGGTCATGCGGACGAACTCACGCAGCAGCTGCGACGCGTTCGGGCCCGAATTGATGACGCCGCCGCCGGTATAGAACACCGGCCGCCTGGCCGAGGCGATCAGCTCGACCGCCTGCCTGATGGCACCCAGATCGCCCTTCAACTGCGGCTGGTAGCTGCGGTGCTTGGTCTTGGGCGAGCCGGTATAGACGCCGGTCTCGACCTGGATGTCCTTGGGCATGTCGATGACGACCGGGCCCGGACGGCCATTGGTCGCCACGTAGAACGCCTCGTGCATCACCCGGCCGACATCGGCCACGTTCTTGACCAGGTAGTTGTGCTTGGTCGCCGGCCGTGTGATGCCGACCGTATCGGCTTCCTGGAACGCATCCGATCCGATCAGGTGCGTCGGCACCTGGCCGGTGATGCAGACGATCGGGATCGAATCCATCAGCGCGTCGACCAGGCCGGTGACCGCGTTGGTCGCGCCCGGGCCCGAGGTGACGAGGACGACGCCCGGCTTGCCGGTCGAGCGGGCATAACCTTCCGCCGCGTGCACCGCGCCGCCTTCCTGGCGAACCAGGATGTGGCGGATGTGGTTCTGCTTGAACAGCGCGTCATAGATCGGCAGCACGGCGCCGCCCGGATACCCGAAGATGGTATCGACGCCCTGTTCCTTCAGCGCCCGGATGATCATCTCGGCGCCCGACATCATGTTGCCCTGTGCTTCCGGCGGCATGCCCTGTCCTCGTTCCTGCGCCCACCCGCGATGCGGGTGGCGGTCCACTCGCGGCCCAATAGCATCGTAAGGCAGGCCGCGCAACGCTTTCCCCGCCCCGGTCCGGAGCGAGAGGCGCGCACCCTAATGATGGTTTATTACGCCGTCAACCCATTATTGGAAATTTTTGAAAAGATCATATCTGCAATTCTTTCCGATTCTTTCTCTTCTATCGCGCTCCAGTTCCGGCACTGATTGCGGAACCAGGTCATCTGGCGCTTGGCATAGTGCCGCGTCGCAGTCTTGGCGAGGGTTACCGCCTCGTCCATGGCCAGCTCTCCGGCCAGCGCCGCGCGCAGCTGCGGCACGCCGAGCGCCTTCAGCGCCGTCAGGTTGGGATCGGCCGGCGGCAGCGCCGCCACCTCGTCCAGCGCGCCCGCCTCCATCATCAGGTCGAAGCGGCGGTCGCAGCGTTCGTAGAGCCAGTCGCGCGGCGGCAGCAGCACGAACTTGCCGACGCCGCCCTGCCGGTCCAGCGCCGTCAGCGGTCCATCGACGGTCGTCTCCTGCCATATGGAAAGCGATCGTCCGGTGGACCGGATGACTTCCAGCGCCCGCGCGATCCGTTGGCCGTCGCTCGGTCGCAGCCTTTCAGCCATGACCGGATCCTCCGCCGCGAGTGCCGCGTGGCCCGCCGCGGCGCCCGACGCCAGGACCAGTTCCCTCACCTCGCGGCGCACGTCGTCGTCGATGGGCGGCACCTCGGACAGGCCGCCGAGCAGGGTCCGGAAATAGAGACCCGTGCCGCCGGTGACGATGGCGGTCCTGCCGCGCGCCCGGATACCGTCGATCGATGCGCCCGCGAGGTCGACCCAGCGCGCCACCGAGAACGGCTCGGCCACACTGGCGACGCCATAGAGATGATGTGGGACGCGCGCCCTGTCGTCCCTGCCCGGAGCGGCGCTGAGCAGCGGCAGCTCACGGTACAATTGCATGCTGTCGGCGTTGACGATTTCGCCGCCCAGACGGTGGGCGAGAACCAGCGAGACCGCGGATTTGCCACTTGCGGTCGGCCCGGCAATGAGAATAACTTGAGGCCGCGTCTCGGGTGTCATCACACCATACTTCGGTAAATACTGAACGGCGGCAAGCCACTGAAGACGAGAGCAGGGAATCGCTCGGTGGTGCGCGCCGTCTCAAGAGGAGAGGACATCGCAATGTCTAAAACCATGACCTTCCAGGCCACCCCGGGCATCGCCCGGCTGACGCCCGTGCACCTGGAATTGGTTTCCGCAGCCCTGCTGCGCGCCGGCGCCTCGGGCCTGAAGCCCCGCTGGATCACCAAGAACGTGCAGGCCGAGTTGCGCTATGGCGGCATCGAGGGCGACAAGGCCATCGAAGTGGCCCATGGCGCGGTGAAGGGTTCCGGTCTCGTGATCGAGAACAAGCCGGAAGCCTAGTGCCGGTCCGCCTGCTGATCGCGGACATGGACTCCACGATCATCGAAAACGAATGCATCGACGAACTGGCTGACGCCTTCGGCATCAGGGACAAGGTCGCCGCCATCACCGAACGGGCGATGCGCGGCGAACTTGACTTCGAGGCCGCGCTGCGCGAGCGGGTCGGCATGCTCAAGGGCCTCCCCGAAGGCGCGCTGCAGGACGTCTATGACAGCCGCATCCGCCTGACCAGAGGCGCCCGCGAGATGACCGACGCGCTGCATGCCAAGGGCATCAAGTGCGTGCTGGTTTCGGGCGGCTTCACCTTCTTCACCAGCCGTATCGCGAAGGCGGCGGGGTTCGACGCCGACCACGCCAACACGCTGGGCGTCGAGGACGGCCGCCTCAGCGGCACGATCGCCGAACCGATCCTGGGCGCCGACGCCAAACTCTCGACCATGAAACGCTACGCCGCCGACATGGGCATCGGCCTGAACCAGGTCATCGCCATCGGCGACGGCGCCAACGACCTGCCCATGATCCAGGCCGCCGGCTACGGCATCGGCTTCTGCGCCAAGCCGAAGGTGGCGGAAGCGGCCAAATACCGCATCGACGAGCGCGACCTTACCAAGGTGCTGGATATCGCCGGATTGCGGTAGCGGGTGTTCAACGGCGCGTTTGCAAACTGGCGCCTCTTTCAGTCACTTCCAGGAACAGCGACTTGATCTGGGCGAACAGCCCGGGCGGCAGGAAGCCGTATGCGAACTTGTCCTTCGTCCCTGGGACCAAGGCAAGCCCGGCAGTGGGCCAGTGGTCAACGTTGTATTCCGACACGATCACCCAGCAGGGCTGATCATCGAGGCCCAGATGGGCCCGGACCTTGGGCGGAATCTGGACCGCCTCGGTGTCCTTTCCCGGTGCCGCATGGGTTATGGGCAGCAGAACGACGAAACGGGGTATGACGGAGGGGTCGGAAGCCGCGACGAGGCACGCAGGCCGCTCCTTGCCATGGAGTTGTCCGGCTGCCGCTTCCCGGTTCCAAAGATAGTCGTAGCGCAAAACCAGGCCGGGCCTTGGATCTGGAAGCGCCACTTGAAAAACTTATTTCAGAAGCTCGTCCAGCGCGGCATGCTCGGGGGCCATCTCAGCCCGGCGTACCGCATCGATCACCACACTCGGCGCCTGATCGGTCGTTGCGCTACGGCGTGATGCAGCCAGCAACCAGTCATAGTGGTCGGCCGACATCAGTACCAACTCACGCCGGCCATGACGTGTGATCTCGACAGGTTCACGCATGGCCTTATGCTGGAAATCGCCAAATTTCCGCTGGAACTGCATCGCTGTCGTCGTCGCCATTACCAAGTACCTCCAATAAGCACGACGGATTATATGAATCCTACGTATAATCCGTCAAGCCTTCGAACTGGGGAGATCCGCCATGGCCCGCGTCCCGTATCTCGACAAGCACGACCTTCCAGCAGAATACCAGGATCTGCTGAACCGCGGCATCAATGTCACGCGGGCGCTCGTCCATAGCCCCAAGGCCGCGCGCAAGTTCGCCGCGCTGGGCAACTACATCCGGCACGGCAGCACGCTGGATTCCCGGCTGAGCGAGATGGCGATCATCCAGGTCGGCTACCTGACCCGGTCGCCCTATGAGTATTCGCATCATGTGAAGATCGGCATGGACATGGGCGTCAGCGAGGACGACATCCGTGCCATCGCCGACGAGACGGCGGAAAAGCCGTCGACCCTCGATCCGCTGTCGAGCGCCGTGATCCGCGCGGCGCGCGAGATGACCACCGACCTGACGATCTCCGACGCCACGTTCCGCCTGTTACAGGACGAACTCGGCACCGAGCGGCTGATCGACCTGATCCTTGCCATCGCCACCTATAACGGCGTCGTCCGCATCCTCGGCGCGCTGCAGATCGACGTCGAGGACGACTACCAGATCTATCTGGAGCAGTTCCCGCTGCCCTGTGTCTGAGGTCAACCGCATCCGCGCCCGAGCCGGCGTGCTTGACTGCCGCGGCGCGGCCAAAGGCCACCAGGCTTGGTCGGCAACGCCTGACGGTTTACGAACGCGGCGTTTATCGCCATTCTGCGGGCCAACCACGGAAAGGCTTCATGTCCACCATCCACCAGATGCGGGTCGAGTTCGACGCCCCGGAAGACCGGCTGCTGATGTCCATCATCTCGAAGGACGGCAAGGAGTTCCGCATGCTGCTCACGAGACGTTTCGTGCGCCTGTTGTGGCCCAACCTGCTGAAGCTCGCCGAATCGACGCCCGAGGCCGCGGCGCAGCAGTCGGACGCGGCGCGCAAAGGCATCGTCCGCTTCCAGCACGAAAAGGCGCTGGCCTCGAGCAAGTTCACCGACAAGTATGACAAGGACAAGGTGGTCAGCCAGTATTTCGGCGACGCGCCGGTGCTGATCACCGAGGGCCGCATCAAGCGCATCGACAACCCGAAGGGACCGAACCAGATCGCCTTCATGGCCAAGGACGGGCGGCCGGTGACCATGGCGCTCGACGACGTGCTGCTCCACTCCATGGCCCGGCTGATCCGCAATGCCGCCAGGAAGGCCGGCTGGGACCTGGATCTGGGCGCCCTCGCTGGCGACACGACAGCCACGAAGGACGGCCAGCCGGTATCGCGGGTGCTGAACTAGCCCCGGCGCCAAACCTCTGGAACATCTGCGGGAAACTGGTGCTGCTGGACAGGATTGAACTGTCGACCTCTCCCTTACCAAGGGAGTGCTCTACCACTGAGCTACAGCAGCAGCGGGAGGGCTTATGCCAAGGAAACCGGGCAGGCGCAAGACCTTTTGGCCGCTGGCCGTCCGCGTGGCCGGCCGGCCGGCGCGCCCTGCCCGCCGGCCGTGAAAACACCCGCTCTCAACTGCTTACTGGTACTTCACCGAGCAGCCATAGGCCTTGGTCTGGGCCACCTGCACCGGCTTGCCGGCGGCGACCGCCGCATAGGCCGCGCGCACGTAATTCTCGGCCTTCGCGACGTCCGACTGCTTGGCCGAAGGGATGCTGTCGATGGCGCCCATATAGGCCACGGTCTGCGCCGGGGTGATCACCACCATCTGCGGCGTCGCGGTCGCGCCATACGCCCTGCCGATCTTGCCGTCCTCGTCCAGGATCACATGCGACGGCGCCGCGTCGCGGGATCGGGTCAGCTCGTTCGCCTGTGCCGCCGACACGTGGCCCTGCTTGCCTGGCGCCGACGAAACCACCGTCAGCCACGCCACGCCCTTGCCGGTCATCTCTTTCTGCAGCGACTGCATGTTGCCGCTGTCGTAATGCTTCACCACGAACGGGCATTCGTGGTTGGTCCATTCCAGCACCACCGTCTTGCCTGCATAGTCGCCGAGGCTGATGGCCTTGCCGGCCGCATCCTTGCCCGAGAACGCCGGCGCCTTCTGGCCGATCTCCGGCGCCGCCTGCGCCGCAGCCGCCACGACGCAAAGCGCCAATCCCCCGACCAGCGCCGTGGAAAGTCGTCCGATCATCGCACACTCCCTGAGTTGAAGAATCCTACCCCTCGGTCTGGCCGATGGCATCCAGCACGATATCCGGCGTGAGCAACTGGGGCAGCACGACGGCCTCGGCGCGACCAGGCGCAAAGTAGAGATAGAGCGGCACGCCGCTGCGGCCATAGTTTGTCAATATTTCGGTAATCTTTGGATCGCGGCGCGTCCAGTCGCCCTTCATGTAACGGATGCCCTTGTCGCGGAACTCGGCGGCAACCGCGTCGGTCGCCAGCGCGACCCGCTCGTTGGCGAGGCAGGTGATGCACCAGGCCGCCGTCAGGTTGACGAACACCGGATCGCCCGCGGCGCGGTACGCCTCCAGCTTGGCCTGGTCATAGGGCTCGGCGGCCAGCACGCCGCCGTCGGCGGCGGCTGTCGGCGCGTTCTGCTCGCCCGCGTACCACACCAGCCAGACGCAGGCCGCCAGCGCCACCACCGCCAGCCCATGGCTGAAGGCCTTGCCAAAGCCGTGCGCGCCCCGCGCGATCCGCCACAGCCAGATGGCGAACACCACCAGCATCAGAATGCCGAGAAGCGCGGCCACGGCGGTGATCCCCGCCTGCTGGCCGAGGACCGTGACCAGCCAGATCACCGTGGCATAGACGGGAAACGCCAGGAACTGGCGAAACCGGTCCATCCACGGACCCGGCCGCGGCAGCAGGCGGCCGATGGCCGGCACCTCGCTGATCAGCAGCATGGGGAACGCCAGCCCAAAGCCCAGCGCCGCGAAGATCAGCAGCGACGACAGCGGCGGCAGCAGCAGCGCGGCGCCCAGCGCCGAGGCCATGAAAGGCGCGGTGCAGGGCGTCGCCACGATCGTGGCCAGCACGCCGGTCGCGAACGCGCCGATGGCGCCGCCCCGGTCGACCAGCCCCTGACCCAGCCCGGTGAAGCTGCCGGCAAGCTCGAAATAGCCCGACAGCGACAGACCGACGGCGAACAGGATCACCGCCAGCACGGCGACCACTTCCGGCGACTGGAGCTGGAAGCCCCAGCCCACCGCCACGCCGCCCGCCCGGAAAGCCAGCAGCGCGCCCGCCAGCGCCAGGAAACTCACCATCACGCCCGCCGTGTACAGCAGGCCCTCCATCCGCTTCTCGCGCAGCGACAGGCCCGACGCCTTGACGATGGCGAGCGCCTTCAGCGACAGCACCGGAAACACGCACGGCATCAGGTTGAGCAGCACACCGCCCAGAAAGGCGAACAGCACGGCCTGCCAGATCGGTATCTGGGCGATGCCGCCCGGCGCGCCC
>JALHLV010000004.1 GCA_022844405.1 Sphingomonadales bacterium
AATCAACGAGCGCTGACCTGCCATCTGAAACCTCCCGCTTCCAAAGACAGATCATTGAATCAGCTTCAGCTACCCAACGCCACCCCATTCCGCAGAGGAATCCACAAGGGGAGAGGGAATGGTGCCGGAGTTCGCACCACCCTTGGGAGCACTACTGCCCTACTCCCTCTCCCCTTGTGGGAGAGGGCTGGGGTGAGGGGTCGTCGCGCAGCGACGGTCCGGCGTCGGAACTTCCGGCAGCGCCAGGCGGATAAGTGCAATTACACCATCGAGGTTGGTCAGAATCTCGTTGTTCCAGAACCGCAGCACCCTGAACCCGTGCTCTTCAAGCACCTTGGTTCGAGCCTCGTCTTCATCCGTTCGCCAGGAATGTTGCCCACCATCGGCCTCGACAACGAGCCGCTCACGCATGCATACGAAGTCCGCGAAGTACGGTCCGATCGGCACCTGACGTCGAAATTTGAAACCCTAGAAGCGCCTGTCGCGGAAGGCATACCACAGCTTGCGTTCAGCATCTGTCTGGTTACGGCGGAGAATGCGCGCGCGCTTGACGGACATCGCCCAAATCTAGAGGTTCCGACCCTTCCCAGACAACCCCTCACCCTAACCCTCTCCCACAAGGGGAGAGGGAATGGCAGCCTGCCCGGATCGGACATCCATGCCTAAGCGGACAGACATCAAGAGCATCCTCGTCATCGGCGCCGGTCCGATCATCATCGGGCAGGCCTGCGAGTTCGACTATTCCGGCACCCAGGCGTGCCGCGCGCTGAAGGAAGAGGGCTACCGGATCATCCTGGTGAACTCGAACCCGGCCACCATCATGACCGACCCGGAGGTGGCCGACGCCACCTATATCGAGCCGATCACGCCCGAGATGGTGCGCAAGATCATCGAGCTGGAGCGGCCCGACGCCATCCTGCCGACCATGGGCGGCCAGACCGCGCTGAACACGGCGCTGGCGCTCGATGACAACGGAACCCTGGCCGAATTCGGCGTGCAGCTCATCGGCGCCTCCAGGGAAGCCATCGCCATGGCCGAGGACCGGCTGCTGTTCCGCGACGCCATGGAGCGCATCGGCCTGAGCTGTCCGACCAGCCGCATGGTGAGGACCGTGTCCGAGGCACTCGACGCCCTGCCCATCGTCGGCCTGCCGGCGATCATCCGCCCCAGCTTCACCATGGGCGGCACGGGCGGCGGCATCGCCTACAACCGCGAGGAATTCGAGACCATCGTCCGCCAGGGCCTGGACGCCTCGCCGGTCACCGAGGTGCTGATCGAGGAATCGGTGCTGGGCTGGAAGGAGTTCGAGATGGAGGTGGTCCGTGACAAGGCGGACAACTGCATCATCGTCTGCTCGATCGAGAACATCGATCCGATGGGCGTGCACACCGGCGATTCCATCACCGTCGCGCCGGCGCTGACCCTGACCGACAAGGAATACCAGATCATGCGCGACGCCTCGATCGCGGTGCTGCGCGAGATCGGCGTTGAAACCGGCGGATCGAACGTGCAGTTCGCGATCAATCCGAAGGACGGCCGCATGATCGTCATCGAGATGAACCCGCGCGTGTCGCGCTCGTCGGCGCTGGCGTCGAAGGCGACCGGCTTTCCGATCGCCAAGGTCGCCGCGCGTCTCGCCGTGGGCTACACGCTCGACGAGCTGACCAACGACATCACCGGCGTCACCCCCGCGTCGTTCGAGCCGACCATCGACTATGTGGTCACCAAGGTGCCGCGCTTCGCGTTCGAGAAGTTTCCGAACAGCGAACCCACCCTGACCACCTCGATGAAGTCGGTCGGCGAAGCCATGGCCATCGGCCGGTCGTTCGCCGAAAGCCTGCAAAAGGCGCTGTATTCGCTGGAGACCGGCCTGACCGGGCTCTCCGAGATCGCGGTGCCGGGCTACGATCCGGACGACAAGGACAAGGAGGCGGTGCTCGCTGCCCTGTCGAAACCGACGCCCGAGCGCATCCTGTATATCGGCCAGGCGTTCCGCGAGGGGCTGAGCCTGGAGCGCATCCAGGAGGCGACCAGCTACGACCCGTGGTTCCTCGCCCAGATCGAGGAGATCGTCCGCGCCGAGAACCAGCTCCGCGACAACCGGCTGCCGTCGGATCCGCAGGAGATGGCCTACTACAAGTCCATGGGCTTCTCCGACGCGCGCATCGCCGAAATCTGCGGTGTCGCCACCGAGGACGTCTACGAGCAGCGCCAGGATCTGGGCGTGCATCCGGGGTTCCGCCGCATCGACACCTGCGGCGCCGAGTTCGAGGCGCGCACGCCCTACATGTATTCCTCCTACGAGGTCGGGTTCGGCGGCGGCGAGTGCGAGGCCAACCCGAGCGACCGCGAGAAGGTGATCATCCTGGGCGGCGGCCCGAACCGCATCGGCCAGGGCATCGAGTTCGACTATTGCTGCGTCCATGCCGTCTACGCGCTGGCCGAGGCCGGCTACGAGACCATCATGGTCAACTGCAACCCCGAGACCGTATCGACCGACTACGACACCTCCGATCGCCTCTATTTCGAGCCGCTGAGCGAAGAGCATGTGCTGGAGCTGATCCGCAAGGAGCAGTCCAGGGGCACCGTGAAGGGCGTCATCGTCCAGTTCGGCGGCCAGACCCCGCTCAAGCTGGCAAGCGCGCTCGAAGCCGCCGGCGTGCCGATCCTGGGCACCTCGCCCGACGCCATCGACCTGGCCGAGGACCGCCAGCGCTTCCAGGTGCTGCTGCACGAGCTGGGCCTGAAGCAGCCGGCCAACGGCACCGCCACCTCGCTGGAGGAGGCCAAGGAGATCGCCTACGAGATCGGCTATCCGGTCGTCATCCGCCCGTCCTACGTGCTGGGCGGCCGCGGCATGCAGATCGTCGCCGACGCGCAGGGGCTGGAGCGCTACATGACCGAGGCGGTGCGCGTCTCGGGCGACAGCCCGGTGCTGGTCGACTACTACCTGCGCAACGCCATCGAGGTCGACGTGGACGCCATCGCCGACCGCGACAGCGTGTTCGTCGCCGGCATCATGGAGCATATCGAGGAGGCCGGCGTCCATTCGGGCGACAGCGCCTGCTCGCTGCCGCCCTATTCGCTGCCCGCGCACATCATCGACGACATCAAGCGCCAGACCAAGGCGCTGGCCCGCGGCCTCGACGTGGTCGGGCTGATGAACGTGCAGTTCGCCGTGCAGGGCGAGACCATCTACGTTCTGGAAGTGAACCCGCGCGCCAGCCGCACCGTGCCGTTCGTCGCCAAGGCGATCGGCATCCCGCTCGCCAAGATCGCGGCGCGGGTGATGGCGGGCGAAAGCCTCGCCAGCTTCAACCTGCAGGAGCACAACATCAAGCATGTGGCCGTGAAGGAGGCTGTGTTCCCGTTCGCCCGCTTCCCCGGCGTCGATACGCTGCTGGGTCCCGAGATGCGTTCCACCGGCGAAGTCATGGGCCTGGACTGGACCTTCGGCAAGGCGTTCGCCAAGTCGCAGATCGCCGGCGGCACCAAGGTGCCGCTGTCGGGCACCGTGTTCATCTCGCTCAAGGACGGCGACAAGCAGGCCATCGTTGGCCCGGCGCAAAAGCTGATCGAAATGGGCTTCACCATCATCGCCACCAAAGGCACCGCCAGCTTCCTCGCCGAGCAGGGCGTCAAGGTGAAGCGGGTCAACAAGGTGCTGGAAGGCCGTCCGCACATCGTCGACGCCATCAAGAACCGCGAGGTCCAGCTGGTGTTCAACACCACCGAGGGGGCGCAGGCGATCAACGACAGCTTCTCGATCCGCCGCACCGCGCTGACCGAGAAGGTGCCGTACTACACCACCCTCGCCGGCGCTGTGGCGTCGGTGCTCGCCATCGAGAGCCTGAAGTCGGGCAGCCTTGAAGTGGCCAGCCTGCAATCCTATTCTAAGTGATCCTGAAGGTGTCACGCCGGGCGGAATACGCCGCCCGGTCGTGATTGTTTTGCGGTACGAAGAATAAGAAGGAACGGCGATGGAAAAGATTCCGATGACGGCCCGCGGCCTTGATCGCATCGAGGGCGATCTGCGCCGCTACAAGCTCGACGAGCGTCCGGCGGTGATCCGTGCGATCTCCGAGGCGCGCGAGCATGGCGACCTGTCGGAGAACGCGGAATACCATGCCGCCAAGGAGCGCCAGGCCTTCATCGAGGGCCAGATCCTCGAGCTCGAGGACATGGTCTCGCGCGCCGAGGTCATCGACGTGTCCAAGCTGTCCGGGACCACCGTGAAGTTCGGCGCCACCGTCACCGTGCTCGACATCGAGACCGAGGAAGAACGCTCATACCAGATCGTCGGCGAGGTCGAGGCCGACATCAAATCCGGCTTCCTGTCGATCAATTCGCCGCTTGCCCGCGCCCTGATCGGCAAGTCCGAAGGCGACGAGGTAGACTTCGCCGCGCCCGGCGGCCAGCGCGCCTACGAAATCCTCAAGGTGAGGTTCGTCTGAGGCCTCGGCCTATCGCTTTTCCGGCAACCCGAACGGTACACCCGGCTCGTTCTTGGCGCTGCGGATGGTCAACGCCGTCTTGACGTTGGCCACGTTCGGCGCGGGGGTCACCTGCGAGGTCAGGAAGGTCTGGAACTCGTTGAGGTCGCGGGCGACGATCTTCAGCATGAAATCGATCTCGCCGTTGAGCATGTGGCACTCGCGCACCATGGGCCAGCCGCGCACCATCTCCTCGAACGCCTTGAGGTCCGCCTCGGCCTGGGAATGCAGGCCGACCATGGCGAACACGGTGAGGCCGAACCCCAGCGCGGCGGCGTTCAACCTTGCGTGATAACCCTCGATATAGCCGTTCTCCTCCAACGCGCGCACCCGGCGCAGACAGGGCGGCGCCGAGATGCCCACCTGCCGCGACAGGTCCACATTGGTCATGCGGCCATTCTCCTGCAGCAGCCTGAGGATCTTGCGGTCGATATCGTCCAGCTTCATGAGGCGTCGTTCCACGGAAGGAAAGGCATCGCCGCGAACGCGGATTGGTAATTTAATTACAAATTGTGGGAACATTTGCAAAGAATTTCGTCGAAAGTTCCGGAAGCGGCCACGCGGCCCACTTCATGCGCGGCCGGCAGGGCGCACCGGATTGTCTGCCCCGGCATGCCGAAGCCATCTTCGGCTTCGGCGCGGCGAAATCAGTCGCGAAGCGGTTTCCCTCCGCCACGATCCGCTCTAAATACTGTCTCCACAAACGTGTTCTGCGATTCCCCCAAGTCCAGAACCGTTCTAGAGTGCACTTGCGAAATAAGGCGCCGGTCTTACCTGAGGGGAACCGGCAGCCGCCAGCGGAGAGCAGCATGGCAGAACGCATCGAAACCAAGGTGCTGATCATCGGATCGGGACCCGCGGGCTATACCGCAGCGATCTACGCCGCCCGCGCGGCGCTCGATCCGGTCATGGTCCTGGGTATCCAGCCCGGCGGCCAATTGACGATCACCACCGACGTGGAAAACTACCCCGGCTTCGCCGATGTCATCCAGGGTCCGTGGTTGATGGACCAGATGCGCGCCCAGGCGGCACATGTGGGCACCACGCTGATTTCCGACGTGATTGTCTCGGTCGACCTGTCGAAGCGCCCGTTCGTCGCCGTCGGCGACAGCGGCACCGAATATGTCGGCGACACCCTGATCATCTCCACCGGTGCCCAGGCCCGCTGGCTCGGCCTGCCGGGCGAACAGAGGTTCCAGGGCTTCGGCGTGTCGGCCTGCGCCACCTGTGACGGTTTCTTCTACCGCGGCAAGGAAGTGATCGTGATCGGCGGCGGCAATACCGCGGTCGAGGAAGCGCTGTTCCTGACCAACTTCGCCACCAAGGTCACGCTGATCCACCGCCGCGACGAGCTGCGCGCCGAGAAGGTGCTGCAGCAACGGCTGTTCAACCACGACAAGATCCGGGTGATCTGGGACAGCGTCGTCGAGGACATCGTCGGCGGCACCGATCCCATGGGCGTGACCGGCGTGCGCATCCACAATACCAGGACCGGCGTCACGTCCGAGGTGCCGGCCCACGGCGTGTTCATCGCCATCGGCCACACGCCGTCGACCGAATTGTTCGTCGGCCAGTTGCCGCTGGACGACGGTGGCTACATCCTGAAAAACCCCGACAGCACCTCCACCGCCGTCCCAGGCGTTTTTGCGGCGGGCGACGTGACCGATAAGGTGTATCGTCAAGCGGTGACCGCCGCGGGCATGGGGTGCATGGCCGCGCTGGAGGCCGAGAAGTTCATCGCCGCCCACGAAGTGCACAAAAAACAGGCCGCAGAATAAATCAACGCCGCGCGGGAAGCGAGGGGATCGTCCCGGCGCGGCGCGGATCATCGGGGGAAAGCCCAATGGACTGGGACAAGCTGCGCACATTCTACTCGGTCGCCAAGGCGGGCAGCTTCACGCACGCCAGCGACGAGTTGAACCTCAGCCAGTCGGCGATCAGCCGGCAGATTTCCGGGCTTGAGGAGAGCCTGGGCTTCGCGCTGTTTCATCGCCACCCGCGCGGCCTGATCCTGACCGAGCAGGGCGAGACCCTGTTCGGCACGGTGGGCGAGGTGTTCGTCAAGCTCGAGCGGACCGAAGCGATCCTGCGCGACAGCCGAACGGCGGCGCGAGGACGGCTCAATGTCACCACCACCGTCGGCTTCGGCTCCACCTGGCTGGTACCGCATCTGCGGGACTTCCGGCTCGCCTATCCGGACATCGGCATCAACCTGCTGCTGTCGGATGCCGAGATCGATATCGCCATGCGCGAGTCCGACGCGGCGATCCGCTTCCATCCGCCGCATCAGCCGGACCTGGTCCAGCGGCAGTTGATGACGGTGCACTATCATATCTACGCCTCGCCCGAATATGTGGCGGCGCGCGGCGCGCCCACCTCGACGGCCGACCTGGACAACCACGCCATCATCTCCTACGGCCCTGAGGCGCCCCGGCCGCTGCAGGATCTGAACTGGATCATCCACGCCGGCGCCGGCGACCGGGTGCGCGAGCCGGTGCTGGCGGTGAACAACATCTACGGCATCCTCAAGGCGGTCGAAAGCGGCCTCGGCCTCGCCGCCCTGCCTGACTACATCGCCACGCCCGGCACCAACCTGGTGCAAGTGCTGCCGGAGCTGGAGGGTCCGACCTTCAAGGTGTACTTCGTCTATCCGGAAGAACTGCGCAACGTGACTCGAATCACGGTGTTCCGCGACTTCCTGGTGGAGCAGGTCCGCACCGCCAAGTTCTGATCGGGCGCGCCACGCCCTTGTCATGCCCTTGTCATGCCGTTTGCCTGTATGGTTTTCAGGCGCACACGCGACGCGTGGTGAAAGCGCCTTAGCCAACATCCTGGAAAACCAGCCGTATCCTTGATATTGCAGCGCAAAATTTGCTCAGTCCCGACATGTTTTTCTATAAATAACTGATTAAAAAAAGGATTGTTTTTTGATATGCTTAAAATGCACGCCTGTATTGCTGCCATCCCGCTGGACCGTGCTGCGCCGCACAATTAACTTTGGACCTGTCACCACGAAGCAACGGTTCAGCGTGGTGATCCGAAAGCCTCCTCATATTGAGGTTTTCGTGGGAGCCGGCTCTATTTCCTCCCCGTTTCTAGAGCCCTCCCATTCATCGTCTCCCCAAGACGTGAAGTCTTCCCTACACTGCCGGGCTCGCAAGAGCCCGGCATTCTTTTATGTGCCGGCCGCCGTCGCATCCCTCTATTCAGGCTCGACTTGAGCCGCCCGGTTCGCCATCCTCCAAAGACGCCTGCTAAACGAAACCACGATATTTTCAGGGCCAGCGAAGGGAGACCAGCCATATTGAAGCGGCTGACTGAACGGCAACTGCGCCGCCGCTCGAACATCCTTTCGGTGGCGCGCCAGCTGATCGCCGAAAAGGGCTACTCCGGGGTGACCATGCGCGAGCTCGCGGAGCAGAGCGGCGTGGCGTACAAGAGCCTGTACGACCTCTATGGCAGCAAGGACAATTTGCTGGGCAAGGCCATCGAGGAGCGGCTGCGGCTGGTGTTCGAATCCATCGACCGAGCCGTGACCAGCACCGGCTTCGAGCGCCTGATGGACATCATCGAGCGCGCATCGTCCCACACTCTGGAAATCCCCAATCTGGCGCGGGCGCTGGAACCGATCCTGGCCGGCGACCCGGCCAAGTTCTCGATCGGCGAGACCATGCAGAAGTTCCACCGCGAGGCGATCATGGACATCAGGCGCCAGGGCGACCTGATCGACGGCGCCAATGTGGACTACCTCCTGCACGATCTGATGCTGGCGAGCGGCGCCGTGCGCCTGTACTGGGCCAACGGCGTCATCGCCGACGAGGATCTGGCCAAGGCGCAGAAGTATTCGGCCGCCAAGGCGGTGTTCCCGTTCCTGACAGGCCCCAGCCGCGACCGCGCCTTCACCCTGATCCAGGACCTGCATCCGCAGCTCGCGCGGCGGCGCAAGAATTGAGCCCGGCTATATCGCGGAATAATCAGTTGCGCAGTCCCGACGCTCGCGCCTGGAGCCTGCTGTCGTGCGCGGCATGCTGGGTCACCGGCGGCCAACCTCTCGGTCGATGACCGACAGAGCAAGTGCGTCAAGTTCCAAGGGCGTCCCAAACCTGAAAAACCGGGCTCGCGGTCACCGAACCCGGTTTTCACGGCTTCCACGAGGCCATGTTCCCTGGACCCCTCTGGCCGGAGGGCGTCAGTGAATCGCTCAGGACGGCGTCAGGCCGCCTTGCGCTCGAGGTGATTGTCCTGCCACACCGGGGCAGGGACGTCCTCCCAGGACGCGACGATCGCTTCGCGCTGCTTCAGGTAGCCGCGGAACTGGGAGACGATCCAGCCCATCACCAGGAAGGTGAAGGCGAGGACGGGAATGACGAGAACCATTTCGGCGTGCGGCATGACTGACTCCATCGGTTGTCATGCAGCCAGAATCGCGCCGGATGGCCAACGCGGCATTGATCGCAGTCAACGCAGCGGTTTCGCGACACTAAAAATCCCATTGTTTCTTTGTCAGGGACACAGAACCAATGGAGAGGGGCAGAAAGCCGGAACTTACCGCCGCTTCTTGCCCTTGCCGCGCCACTGCCGGGTACCCGGGCGGCCTGACATCGAACGCCCCTTGCCGGCGGGCGTGTTGGACTCGAAGCCGGTCGAGCGGGCGAGCGGGTCCTCGGCCACGGCCAGTTCGCTGGCCTCCAGCCGCTTGACCTCGTCGCGCAGCCGTGCCGCCTCCTCGAACTCCAGATTGGCGGCGGCGTCGAGCATGCGCTTCTTCAGATCGTCCAGATGGGCCTTCAGATTATGGCCCACCAGGTGCTGCACACCGCTGTCGCCGGTGTCGACGGTGACGTAGTCGGCTTCGTAGACGCTCTGCATCACGTCGCTGATCTCGCGCTTGATGCTCTCGGGCGTGATGCCGTGCAGCTCGTTGTAGGCTTCCTGCTTGGAGCGGCGCCGGTTGGTCTCGTCGATGGCGCGTTTCAGCGAGCCGGTGACCTTGTCGGCGTACAGGATGACTCTGCCCTCGACGTTGCGGGCGGCGCGGCCGATGGTCTGGACCAGCGCCGTCTCGGAGCGCAGGAAGCCCTCCTTGTCGGCGTCCAGGATGGCGACCAGCGCGCATTCCGGGATGTCGAGGCCCTCGCGCAGCAGGTTGATGCCGACCAGCACGTCGAACACGCCGAGCCGCAGGTCGCGGATGATCTCGATGCGCTCCAGGGTCTCGATGTCCGAGTGCATGTAGCGGACCCGCAGGCCGTGCTCGTGCAGATATTCGGTAAGGTCCTCGGCCATGCGCTTGGTCAGCGTGGTGACCAGCACCCGCTGGCCCTTGGCCGCCACCGCCTTGCATTCGGCGATCAGGTCGTCGACCTGGCTTTCCACCGGGCGGACGAAGATGTCCGGATCGGTCAGGCCGGTCGGGCGGATCACCTGCTCGGCGAACACGCCGCCGGTCTGCTCCAGCTCCCACGGGCCGGGCGTCGCCGAGACGTAGACCGTCTGCGACCGCATGGCATTCCATTCCGCGAACTTCAGCGGCCGGTTGTCGATGCAGCTCGGCAGCCGGAAGCCGTATTCGGCGAGGATCGACTTCCGCCGGAAGTCGCCATTGTACATGCCGTTGAGCTGGCCGATGGTGACGTGGCTCTCGTCGACGATCACCAGCGCGTCGGGCGACAGATATTCGAACAGGGTCGGCGGCGGCGCGCCCGGCGGCCGGCCGGTCAGGTAGCGGGAATAGTTCTCGATGCCGGCGCACACGCCGGTCGCGGCCATGGTCTCGATGTCGAAGCGGGTGCGCTGCTCCAGCCGCTCGGCCTCCAGCAGCCTGCCGTCGCGGCGCAGTTCTTCCAGCCTGACCTCGAGGTCGCGGGCGATCTGCTTGATCGCCTGGTCCAGCGTCGGCCGCGGCGTCACGTAGTGCGAGCTGGGATAGGCCTTGATGCTTTCGAGCCTGGCGGTCTTTTCGCCGGTCAGCGGGTCGAACTCGACGATGCTCTCGACCTCGTCGCCAAACAGCGAGATGCGCCAGGCGCGGTCCTCGTGATGGCTGGGGAACAGCTCGATGACGTCGCCCTTGGCGCGGAACGTGCCGCGCGACAGCGACTGGTCGTTGCGCTTGTACTGCAGCTCGGCGAAGCGGCGCAGCAGGGTCGTGCGGTCGACGGACTGGCCCATCTTCACTTCGCAGGTCATCGCCGAATAAGTCTCGACCGAGCCGATGCCGTAGATGCACGACACCGAGGCGACGATGATCACGTCGTCGCGCTCCAGCAGCGCCCGCGTCGCCGAATGGCGCATGCGGTCGATCTGGGCGTTGATGCTGGATTCCTTCTCGATGAAGGTATCGGTGCGCGGGACGTAGGCTTCCGGCTGGTAGTAGTCGTAATAGGAGACGAAATACTCCACCGCGTTGGTCGGGAAGAACGACTTCATCTCGCCATAGAGCTGCGCCGCCAGCGTCTTGTTCGGCGCCAGGATCAGCGCCGGCTTCTGCGTCGCCTCGATCACCTTGGCCATGGTGAAGGTCTTGCCCGAGCCGGTGACGCCCAGCAGCACCTGGTCGCGCTCGGCGTTGCGCACGCCCTGCACCAGCTCGGCGATGGCGCGCGGCTGGTCGCCCGCGGGCACATACGGGCTTTCCACCTTCAGCGGAATGCCGCCCTCGCCCTTCGGCGGCCGCACCACTTTCGGCGGGTCGAAGGGATAGGAATTGTCGGCGAGCATGGGATCGGACATGGGTCTGTTATATGGCGAGGACAGGCTGTATTTCGAGTCCTCGATTGGCGCTTGAACCCATGGGTGCGCAAGCGTAGGGTCCGGCCCGTTTTGCGACCCGCTCCATAGAATGAAAGGTCGAGCAGTGAGCTTCTTCTCCGATGCCATTGGACGCATCCAGCCGTCGCCCACCATCGCGGTGACGGCCAAGGCCCGTGAACTCAAGGCGGCCGGTCTGGACGTGATCGGTCTGGGCGCCGGCGAGCCGGATTTCGACACGCCAGACAACATCAAGGAAGCCGCCATCAAGGCGATCCGCGACGGCCAGACGAAATACACGGACGTGGACGGCACCAAGGAGCTGAAAGAGGCGATCTGCGGCAAGTTCGCGCGCGAGAACGGGCTGACCTACAAACCCGACCAGATCACCGTGAACTGCGGCGGCAAGCACACCATCTTCAACGCCATGATGGCGACGGTGAATCCCGGCGACGAGGTGATCATCCCGGCGCCGTACTGGGTGTCGTATCCCGACATCATCCAGCTGTGCGGCGGCACGCCGGTGATCGTGGAAGCGACCATCGCCACCCGCTTCAAGATGACCGCCGACCAGCTCGAGGCGGCGATCACCAACCGCACCAAGTGGCTGATCTTCAACTCGCCGTCGAACCCGTCGGGCGCCGCCTATACCTATGACGAGATCAAGGCGCTGACCGACGTGCTGCTGCGCCACCCGCATGTCTGGGTGTTCTCGGACGATATCTACGAGCACCTGGTCTATGACGGCTTCAAGTTCCACACGCCCGCGCAGGTGGAGCCGGGTCTGTACGACCGCACCCTGACCATGAACGGCGTGGCGAAAGCCTATGCCATGACGGGCTGGCGCATCGGCTATGGCGGCGGCCCCGTGCCGCTGATCAAGGCCATCGCCAAGATGCAGTCGCAGAGCACGTCGAACCCGTCGTCGATCAGCCAGGCGGCGACGGTGGCGGCGCTGAACGGCCCGCAGCATTTCATCGCCGAGCGCAACGCCATCTTCAAGGACCGGCGCGACCTAGTCGTGTCCATGCTGAACCAGGCGAAAGGCATGAGCTGCCCGACGCCGGAAGGCGCGTTCTACGTCTATCCGAGCTGCGCCGGCATGATCGGCAAGACCACGCCGACCGGCCTGACGCTGCACAATGACGCGGACGTGGCCAACTACCTGCTGGAAGCCGAGGGCGTCGCCGTGGTGTTCGGCGCCGCGTTCGGCCTGTCGCCGCACTTCCGCATCTCCTACGCGACCTCGACGGAAGCGCTGGAGGAAGCCTGCCGGCGCATCCAGCGCGCCTGCGGGGCGCTGTCATAGGCGGACACGTCGAGATAGGGCGGGAACGGTCGCCGTTCCCGCTCCTGTCGCCGCCGAGGCTGGTCATCTTCGACTGCGACGGCGTGCTGGTGGATTCGGAGAAGGTGCAGAACGCGGTGATGGCCGACATGCTCGGTCGCCGCGGCATCCGCATGACCGAGGCCGAGGTGGTCCGCGAGTTCATCGGACTGACCGTGCCCGCGGTCATGGAACGGGTTCGCGCCAGCCACGGCATCGACCTGGACGCAATCTGGATGGCCGAGATGCACGAGGCCACCGAGATCGCCTTCCGCCGCGACCTCAAGCCGGTCGACGGCGTGCGCGAACTGCTCGAAATCCTGGAGCGTGAGCGCGTCCCGTTTTGCGTCGGCTCCAACGGCACCATCCCCAAGATGCATATGAGCCTGGGCCTGACCGGCCTGCTGCCGCACTTGAAGGACCGGCTGTTCAGCGGCGAGGACATGGCGCGCGGCAAGCCGTTCCCCGACCTGTTTCTGCACGCCGCGAAGGCCATGGGCGTAGCGCCCGCCGACTGCGTGGTGATCGAAGACAGCGCCGCCGGCCTGACGGCGGCGCAGGCGGCCGGCATGGAGGCGCTGGCCTATGTCGCCAACCCGGCGCACCAGCCCGCCGAGCTTTCCGGCGGCCATCCGTTCGGCGATATGCGGCAGGTGCCGGGGCTGCTGGGACTGTCACCGTCGTAAGCGCGCTATCGACATCCAGCCGACAGCGATACAATTCCCCGATTGACTGGCTGGGGACACTCGATGTTTAAACACATTCTCGTAGCTGTGACGCTTTTCGTCTGCCTGACCGGCAATGCCATGGCGTTCGACGACGCCAAGTGGCAGGGCCTCTTCCGCACTGCCCAAACCCTTCTGGAAAGCAAGCAGCCGGCGCTCGCCGAGGCCCAGCTTCGTGCGGCGCTGAGCGACGAAATGCCCGACAACCTGCGCATCGCGACGCTGACCCATCTCTGCGTGGCGCTCTACCTGCAGTCCAAGCACCAGGAAGCAGTGGCGGTGGCGACGGAGAGCGTCAAGCTGATCGAGGCGAGGGAGCCAAACAACCTGCAAGCGCTGGCGACTTCGGCGAGCATCCTAAACATGTCAGCCGCGAAGGTCGGTGACACTGCGGCGGCAACGCTTGCCGACGAGAAGCTCGAATATCTGAAGGGCGAAATGGTGCTCCAGGCATGGTCCACTGATGAGCGGACTGGCGAAAAGCTTCACCTCCATAGCGGCATCCGGTTCCCCGCCAGCTTCGGCACCTTCGGCGACCCGCAACCCATGGCCTACAGGCCCGACGGGTCGGACGCTTCCCTGAACTACCGCGGCAGCGGACCAACACCGGGACTGTTGTCGATCTATGTGACGGAGACGCCGGAAACCGTCGCGCAGCACATCGATAATGCTTCCCTGTCGATCCGGATCACGGCCGGAGACACGGCGCCGATCAGCCAGGGAGAGATATCCATTGTGCACGGCGGCGAAGCGATCCAGGGCCAGCAGAGGATATGGGAATATGGCGAGCGTGGCGGGCGTCTCCGGGGCAGCGTGGCCGTGTTCCAGCGCGGCAAGTATCACATCAAGTTCCGAGCCACTTATCCGGCCGACGCCAAGGACGCGTTCGAAGAGGCGCAGCGCAAAGTCATGGAATCGTTCTCGTGGCCCGGCGCATCCTGACGACAGCCGCCCTACTTGCGGCACCCACCGCCGCGTTGCTGATCCGGAGCCCTGCCCGCTGGAGAATTTCCTTCATGCGGCGCAGAGTGGCGGCGACAGCGCTGGCCGAAGCCTCAAGGATTCGGGCCTTGTGACGACAGACGGAAGTTGACGCAATCACAAATAAAACTAGTCTATAAACTAGTCTATCAAGGGTTTCGGACATGAAACGCGTCGGCTCCTACGAAGCAAAAACGCACCTTCCCAGCTTGCTGGACGAAGTTCTAGCCGGAGAAACCGTCGTGATCACCCGGCGCGGCGTGGACATCGCAAAGATCGTCCCCGCCAACGACCTGGTGCGTGAGGATATGCTGAAGGCAATGGATGAGATCAGGCGGGCCAGAAGCGACGCGCTCGCCGTAACCGTGGACGAAATCCTCGCGTGGCGGGACGAGGGCCGCGAGTGACCGTCGTCATCGACTGCTCCATCGTCGTCGCATGGTGCTTTCCGGATGAATTGTCACCCCTCGCCAATCGCACTTTCGAGCGAGTGGCGACGGAACAGGCGATCGCCCCCGCGCTGCTCTGGTACGAGATACGCAATGCCCTCCATGTCGGGGAGCGGCGGCAAAGGCTCACCGCGGATAGAAGCGACGCGTTCCTGGCGCGGGTCGATAGGCTCGGCATATCCCTCGAGCCGCAAGCGCCCAGTCCGCCCTTGATGCGACTGGCGCGGCGACATGCCCTGAGTGTCTATGATGCAGCCTACCTGGAGCTGGCACTGCGAACCGGAGCCCTGCTTGCCACACTCGACCGACAGCTCGCCCTGGCCGCCCGGTCGGAAGGCGTCGAACTCGCGAGCTGACTGCTTACGGCCGCTCGATCACATAGACCACGTGCCGGCTGAGCGGGTGGCCCACGTGGAACCGCGGGTGCTCGAAGTCCAGGTCTGGGCGGTGGGTCATGCCGAGGCGGATCATCAGGCCCCACGAGGCCGTATTCGCCGGGATGGTCCAGGATGCAATCCGAGCGCGCGGCGTGTTCTGCCAACCCCATTCGATGCTGGCGGCAGCCGCCTCCCTCGCATAGCCCTTGCCCCATTCGGATTCGGCGAGGCGCCAGCCGATCTCCAGTTCGTCGACAATGCCGGTGCCGGGCAGGCCGGCATAGCGCAGGCCGCACATGCCGATGAGCCGTTCGTCGGCCAGCGTCTCGACCGCCCAGAAGCACATGCCCTGGTCGGCCTGCAGCTTCATCTGGCCGTCGATCACCGCGTCGATCGCCTCGCGGGTCACGACGCCGCCCAGATGCTCCATGACCGCCGGCGTGTTGGTCGCCGCCGCGAACGGCGCCTTGTCCGCCTCGCGCCAAGGCCTGAGCCTGAGACGACCGGTGGCGATCATGCGGCCGCGCGGGCGCTTTCGAACACCGTCCAGCCGGTGCCCTCGTGGCCGAAGTCGAAGCGGCCCGGATGCAGGATCTCGGCGAGGATTTCCAGCGATTCGGCGAGGCGCGGGCCGGGGCGGTTGAAATACTGGTTGCCGTCGGTGACGTAGACCCGGCCGCTGCGCACGGCCTTGAGGCCGGACCAGCCCGGCTTGGCGGTCAGCAGCGGCATCTCTTCCCGCACCCTCGGCATGTCGAAGCCGCAGGGCAATATGGCGATGACGTCCGGATCGGCGGCGCGGAGCTGCTCCCAGGTCATCCACGGCGAGTGCTTGCCCGCCTCGCCGAACAGATTGACGCCGCCGGCCATCTCGACCAGCTCCGGCATCCAGTTGCCCGCCGCCATCAGCGGATCGATCCATTCGATGCAGGCGACGGAGGGCTTCGGCAGCCCGGCGCAACGGTCGGTAACGCGCGCCATCCGCGCCTTCAGCGACGCGATCAGCGCCGCACCATCCTCCGCGCAGTCCAGCGCGGCGGCGATCCGCTCGATGTCGGTCCACGCGTCGGCCAGCGAATCGGGCCGCAGCGAGACGATGTTCACCTCCCGCCCGGTCCAGTCGCACAGCGCCGCCTCCACGTCGGCCAGGCTGGCGGCGCAGACCTCGCACTGGTCCTGGGTGACGATCACATCCGGGTCGATCTCGCGCAGCCTGTCCACGTCCACCCGGTAGACGGACAGGCCGTCCTTCAGCAGCATCTTCACCTGGGTGTCGATCTCCAGCGACGTGCCGTGCACATTCAGCTTGGGCTCGGTCAGGCGCGGCAGCGGCTCGACGGACCGCGGATAGTCGCATTCATGCGACCGACCCAGCAGCCAGTCGCGCTTGCCCAGCGCGCAAATGATTTCGGTGGCGCTGGCGATCAGCGATACGACGCGCCTGGGTTCACCCGCCAACATCTGACTCCTTGCTATGGAAGCACCAAGACCCCAGATAGAGGTATGGCTTCCTCGCAAGATAATCCCCCCCAGGGTTTCGCCGTCAAGAAGAGCGTGCTCTTGAGCATTGGCTGGATCCTCGTGGCCACCGGTGGGGTGGTCGGCCTGGTGCCGGGTCCCGGCGGCATTCCGATCAGCGGCGCCGGCCTGGTGCTGATTCTGAGCCAATCCTATACCGCCAAGCGAGTTTTCATCCGCTGGCAGCATCGCCATCCCAGGCTTCTCGGCCCGCTGCGGCGCTTCCTCAGCCGCAAGAAGGGCGGCAGATCGGATAAGCCCGTCGGCACATAGCTGGCCACCGGCCTGCACGCTTGCCATGCCGGCCTGAAGTCATATATTAGAATTGTTCTAAACTGAGACGGAGCAAGCCATGGGCATGGAAATCAACACAGGCATCCCCGAAAAGCAGCGCAAGGCCATCGCCGCAGGCCTGTCGCATGTGATGGCCGACACCTACACCCTCTATCTGAAGACCCACAATTACCACTGGAACGTGACCGGCCCGATGTTCCAGACCCTGCACCTGATGTTCGAAACCCAATACACCGAGCTGGCGCTGGCCGTCGATCTGGTGGCCGAACGCATCCGCGCGCTGGGCGTCTACGCGCCCGGCACCTACAAGGCGCTGTCCAAGCTCAGCGCCATCAAGGAAGAGGACGAGGTGCCGAAGGCCGAGGACATGATCCGCAACCTGGTCACTGCTCACGAAACCCTGGTCCGTACCGCGCGCTCGGTGTTCCCGCTGGCCGACAAGGCCCATGACGAACCCACCGCCGACCTGCTGACCCAGCGCATGCAGGTGTCGGAGAAGAACGCCTGGATGCTGCGCAGCCTGCTCGCCTGACCGGGCGGCGCCGACAGTCGTCACACACCTGCCGTGAGTCACGCCGGGTTTCCAGAACCGGCCGAACTCCTATATAGGAGACGGCCTGACAGGAAACCCCGACGCCGAATCGGTTCATGAACACCAACACGAGCAGGACAGCGCTGGTCACCGGCGCCGGCGCCCGTATCGGGCGCGCCATCGCCCTCGGCCTGGCCGAAAAGGGCTGGGCCGTGGCCGTTCACTATCATCATTCCGACGAGGCGGCGAAGGCGACCGTGCGCGATATCGAGCGCCTGGGAGGCCGCGCCGCGGCGGTCCCGGCGGACCTGACCGACGAGGTCCAGGTGGAATCGCTGGTGACGCGCGCGGCCATGGCGCTGGGGCCGGTCACCTGCCTCGTCAACAACGCCTCGGTGTTCGAGCGCGACGACGCGCTGACGGCGACCCGTGAAAGCTGGGACCTGCATCTCGGCGTGAACCTGCGCGCGCCCCTGGTGCTGACCCAGCAGCTCGCCGCCCAGCTTCCCGGGGGCGGGACCGGCAACGTCATCAACCTGATCGACCAGCGGGTCTGGCGGCTGACGCCGGCCTTTACCTCCTATACTGTCAGCAAGGCCGGGCTGTGGACTCTGACCCAGACACTGGCGCAGGCGCTGGCGCCCCGAATCCGGGTCAACGCGATCGGTCCGGGGCCGACGCTGCCTAACATCCGGCAGTCCCGCGACGACTTCGCGGCACAGGTGGACGCGCTGCCGCTGCGGCGCGGCCCCGAGCTGAGGGAGTATGCGGCCGCCATCCAGTTTATCCTCGAGGCGCCCTCGGTGACCGGGCAGATGATCGCCCTGGACGGGGGACAGCATCTGGCCTGGCAGACACCTGACGTGACGGGTGTGGAATGAACAAGCCCGACAACACCGTCGTCCCGTTCCGGATCGCCGACGCCGACCGGCGCATCCGGCACGTTTTCGTGCGCGACCTGATGCTCGACGGCCATATCGGCATCCACGCCCACGAGCAGGACGTGACCCAGCGGCTGCGGATCAACCTGGACCTGTCGGTGGTCGACCGGCATCCCTTGCCCGCCGATCATATCGAACATGTGGTCTGCTACCAGCAGGTCGTCGAGGACACCGCGGCGATCGTCGCCCGGGGGCACGTGAACCTGGTGGAGACCCTCGCCGAGGAGATCGCCCAGGACATCCTGGCGACACCGGATGTAGTGGCGGTGCGGGTGCGGGTGGAGAAGCTGGACGCGTTTGCGAACGTCGCTAGCGTGGGCGTTGAGATCGAGCGGACAAGTGCCTGAAAAATGTCACAATTCGCCCGATCCCGCGATGCAGCGGTCACAACTTCGAAAGTTGTACACACCGACCCATGAGGGGACTTGACTCTCGAACGATTACAGCGTCATGAAGTTTCCATGACGCATTCTCCGACAAAAGCCTTTTAATTCCAATATCTTATTTTATTTGCCCAAAAAATGGGCAACCCGATGAGACTCCAAGGGTTCTGCGGCCCGCACGCCCGCGCAGGGACCTTTTGCACAGACTTATCCACAGAATCCGTGGATATTGCGAGCCGCCGGAAATACGGCAATCGGGCGTCCGATCAGACGTGTTGGAATGGTTTGCCAATCCGTCCTAGAGTCCAGATGCTTAACCAAGTTGCCTGCACCCATGACCTTAATGACGCACGAGGAAAAAGACCGCGCTGGTGATCAGGAATCGCCCGACTCGGTTGCCGTGCCGGTCGCCGTCCCTGCCGTTGTCGGCCGGGCGCTGATCCGGGCGAAGGCCCGCAAGCTGCCGACGGGCGCCGGCGTCTACCGCATGCTCGATCAGCACGGCGACGTCCTGTATGTGGGCAAGGCGCGCAATCTGAAGGCGCGCGTCGGGCAGTATGCCGGCGGCAAGGCACACACCAACCGGCTGACGCGGATGATCGGCCGCGTCCACGACCTGATCGTCGTCACCACCGAGACCGAAAGCCAGGCGTTGCTGCTGGAAGCCCAGCTGATCAAGCGCTACATGCCGCCCTACAACGTGCTGCTGCGCGACGACAAGAGCTTCCCCTACATCCTGATCCGCACCGACCACCCGTGGCCGCAGATCAAGAAGCACCGCGGCGCGCAGAATATCAAGGGCCACTATTTCGGGCCGTTCGCCTCGGCCGGCGCGGTCAATTCCACCCTCAACACGCTGCAGCGGGCGTTCCTGCTGCGCTCGTGCTCGGACGGCGTGTTCAACGCGCGCACCCGCCCGTGCCTGCTGTTCCAGATCAAGCGCTGCTCGGCACCGTGCGTCGGCCGGGTGACGCAGGAGGAATACGCCATCTTGCTCGACGACTCGCGCACCTTCCTCGGCGGCAAGAGCCAGCGGGTACAGCGCGACTTGTCCGAACAGATGATGGCCGCCAGCGAGGCCATGGAGTTCGAGCGCGCCGCCGCCATCCGCGACCGCATCAAGGCGCTGACCAGCATCCAGGGCCGCCAAGGCGTCACCGCGGGCGACGTAGAGGACGCCGACGTCATCGCCGTGCACCAGGAAGGCGCCCAGAGCTGCGTGCAGGTTTTCTTCCTCCGCGCCGGCCAGAACTGGGGCAACCGCGCCTATTTCCCCAAGCATGATTCCTCCCATGGGCTGGAAGAAGTGCTGGAGGCGTTCATCGGCCAGTTCTACGACAGCCGTCCGGCGCCGCAGACCATCCTGATCAGCCACGACTTCGCCGAGCGCCCGCTGATGGAAGAGGCGCTGTCGCTCAAGTCGCCGCGCAGGGTCGCGCTGCTGGTGCCCAGGCGCGGCGAGAAGGCGAAGATGGTCGAGCTGGCCCGGCGCAATGCGAAAGACGCGCTCTCGCTGCGCATGGCGGAAAGCGCCTCGCAGCAGCTCGTGCTGTCGGAGCTGGCCGGCATCTTCGATCTGGAAGGCCCGCCCAAGCGCATCGAGGCCTACGACAACAGCCACATCTCGGGCACCAACGCCATCGGCGCCATGATCGTCGCCGGGCCGGACGGCTTCCTCAAGAACGGCTACCGCAAGTTCAACATCAAGGACACCGAGCTCACGCCGGGCGACGACTACGGCATGATGCGCGAGGTGCTGACGCGGCGGTTCGCCCGGCTGGTGAAGGAGGACCCCGGGCGCAGCCGCGGCCAGTGGCCCGACCTGGTGCTGATCGACGGCGGCGCGGGTCAGCTTTCAGCGGCCGAGGCCGTGCTGGCCGAGCTGGGCATCGAGGACCTGGCCATCGTCGCCATCGCCAAGGGTCCCGACCGGAACGCCGGCCGCGAGCGATTCTTCATGCCGGGGCGCGATCCGTTCACCCTCGATCCGCGCGGCGCCGTCATGTACTACCTGCAGCGGGTGCGCGACGAGGTGCACCGCTTCGCCATCGGCACCCACCGGCAAAAGCGCGCCGGCTCCATGAGGAAATCGCAGCTCGACGACGTGCCCGGCATCGGGCCTGGCCGCAAGAAGTCGCTGCTCGCCCATTTCGGGTCGGCGCGGGCGGTGGCCGGCGCGGCGCTCGAGGACCTGGAATCCGCCGACGGCATCAGCAAGACCGTGGCGCGCAAGATCTACGATTATTTCCACGCAGAGGGCTGACGCGGCGCTATAGTCGCGCCAATCCGCGAACGGAACGGCATGATCTCGTCCATACCCAACCTCCTGACCCTCTCGCGCATCCTGGTCATACCGGCGCTCATCGGCACTTTCTGGCTGGACGCGCCGCTGTCCAACTGGCTGGCGCTCGGCCTGTTCGTGGCCGCCGGCATCACCGATTTCTTCGATGGCTACGTGGCGCGCGCCCTGGGCGTGCAGTCCAAGCTGGGCCAGTTCCTCGACCCCGTCGCCGACAAGCTGCTGGTCGCCGCCGCCCTGTTCATGCTGGCCGCGAAAGGGCCGCTGAAAGAGGTTCATCTCATTGCAGGTATTATCATTCTCTGCCGTGAGATGCTGGTGTCGGGGCTGCGCGAGGTGCTGGCCGACATCAAGGTGAGCCTGCCCGTCAGCCGCCTCGCCAAGTGGAAGACCGCCGTGCAGATCATCGCCATCGCGTTCCTGCTGGCGGGGAACGCCGCGAGCCAGTTCTACGCCCTGGAGATCGGGATCGTCGGCCTGTGGATCGCGGCCATGCTGACGCTTTACACCGGCTACGACTACCTGCGCGCCGGCCTGCGCCACCTGACGGGACCGCGCCCGCCATGAAGGTGCTCTATTTCGCCTGGCTGCGCGAGAGAGTCGGCACCGGCGAGGAGGACGTAAGTCCGCCGGCCGGGGTGACCACGGTCGCGGCGCTGGTCGACTGGCTTTGCACGAGGAGCGCCGGCCATGCCCGCGCCTTCGAGCAGCGCGACGTGATCCGCGCCGCCGTCAATCAGGACTTCGCGGATCCGGATTCTCCGGTGAAGCCCGGCGACGAGGTCGCCTTCTTCCCGCCGGTCACCGGAGGCTGAGATGATCCGCGTCCAGGCAGGGGATTTCGACATCGGCGCCGAGATCGCCGCACTGACCAAGGGCAAAACCCATATCGGCGGCGTGGTCAGCTTCACCGGCCTGGTGCGCGACTTCGCCGGCGACGCGGCGGTCAGCACCATGACGCTGGAGCACTATCCCGGCATGACCGAGCGCATGCTGGCCGACATCGAGGCCGAGGCCAATCGCCGCTGGCCGCTCGACGCCAGCCTGATCGTCCACCGCCACGGCCCGCTGCGGCCGGGCGACAACATCGTGCTGGTGATCACCGCCAGCGCCCACCGTCAGGCCGCCTTCGAGGCCGCCGAGTTCCTGGTCGACTGGCTGAAGACCAAGGCGCCGTTCTGGAAGCGCGAGGCAGGCCCCGACGGCGACCGCTGGGTGGACCCGAAGGACGTCGACGACGTGGCGGCGGCGCGCTGGCACAAATGATTCCGCGGCACATCGCCTTCTACGGCCTGCTCAATCCGGGCCACGGACCGTTCGAGACATTCCGCCTCGGCGAGGCGCTCGAGCTGGTCGGACCGTGCCGCATCCCCGGCAGGCTGCACGATCTGGGCGCCTATCCCGGCCTGAAGCGCCGACCCGGCACGGCCGAAGGCCGGCTCTACCGCATCAGGGATCCAAGGGTGCTGCGGCGGCTCGACGGCTTCGAGGCCTATTGGCCGCGACGGCCGAAGCAGTCGGAATATCTGCGCCGCCCGGTGCTGCTGACCGAGCCCGCCGTCTGGGCCTGGGTTTATGTGTACAACCGGCGGCCGCCCGCCGGGAGCCTGGTCCCGGAAGGACCATGGACTCCAGGAGCGCTTTTAGGCGACGTGGAATCACGTCGCCGTTTAAAAGCCGCGGCGAAAGAACGCCGCTAGGCGACGAACTCAGCGGTTTCCGCGCACGAGTTGTTCGTAATCGCTTCGCAGCGTCTTCGTGATCTCGCCGACCGTGAAGTTGTAGGGGCCGATCTCGCCGACCGCCGTCACCTCGGCCGCCGTGCCAGTCAGGAAGCACTGCTCGAAGCCCGCCATCTCGTCCGGCTGGATCGCCCGCTCGACGATCTCGATGCCGCGCTTTTTCGCCAGCCCCACGACCGTGCGGCGGGTGATGCCGTCGAGGAAGCAGTCCGGCACCGGCGTGTGGAGCTTGCCGTCCTGGACGAAGAACACGTTGGCGCCGGTCGCCTCGGCAACCTGGTTGCGGTAGTCGAGCATCAGCGCGTCGTTGTAGCCCCTGCGCTCGGCGGCATGCTTGGACAGCGTGCAGATCATGTACAGGCCCGATGCCTTGGCCGCCGTCGGGGCGCAGTTCGGCGCCGGCCGATGCCATTCGGCCATGTCCAGCCGGATACCCTTGTCGCGCAACTGCGGGTCGAAATAGGACGGCCATTCCCAGCCGGCGATGGCGACGTGGGTCTTGGTCGCCTGCGCCGCCACACCCATCTGTTCCGGGCCACGCCAGGCGACCGGGCGGCAATAGCCGTCGGGCAGGTTGTTGGCCTTCATCACCTCGTTGCACGCCGCGTTGATCTCGTCTTCCGTATAGGGAATTTCGAAATCGAGAATCCGCGCCGAGTTGAACAGGCGGGCGGTGTGTTCCTTTAGCTTGAAGATTTCGCCATTGTAGGCACGCTGTCCCTCGAACACGACGCTGGCATAATGCAGGCCATGGGAAAGCACGTGAATCTGCGCCTCGCGCCAGGGCACGAGCTTGCCGTTGAACCAGATGAAGCCGTCGCGGTCGTTGAACGGGATGAGAGACATGGCGGGCAATCCTTAGCGGAAGTCTGTTGCGCGGAACAATCTGACTCTTGGAGGTGGCACTGAGTAACATTCTGTCTAAACTAAGTCAACATGACTGACATAAATAACAAACCGCCCACCGACGACGAAATCCGGCAGGCCATCGAACTGCTGTTTTTCGCCTATCGGGACTTCGTCGCCGACCCGGACAAGGTGCTGGCCGACTACGAAAGCCCCAAGGGGTCGTTGGGCCGGGCGCACCACCGGGTGATCCATTTCGTCGGCCGCAATCCGGGCATGACCGTGGCCGAGTTGCTGTCGATTCTGCAGATCACCAAGCAGAGCCTGGCGCGGGTGCTGCGCCAGCTGATCGACGAAGGCTTCATCGAACAGGAGCGCGGGCCCGAGGACGCGCGTCAGCGGCTGCTCTACCTCACGGCCAAGGGCGAGGCGTTCGAGACCGCCCTCTCCAATCCGCAGCGCGTCCGGTTCCGGCGGCTGTTCGAGAAGGCCGGCCCCGAGGCGTCCCGGTCGTTCCTCACGCTGCTGTTCGAGCTCATCAACGAAGACGAGCGGGACCAGGTGCTGTCGTTGATCGGCGGGAAGCAGCAAACGAGCCTCTAGAGTTTCGCGAGCTGGCCGCCGTCCACCGGCAGGGCATGCCCCGTGATCATGGCGGCGGCGTCTGATAGCAGGAACACGGCGGCGTTCGCCACCTCCTCGGCCGTCGCCATGCGACCGATCGGATTGATCTCGTTGACCTGCTTGATGATCTCCGGGCCCATGGCCTTGAGCGGCGCCAGCAGTTCCGTGTCGGTCGCGCCGGGCGAAACCACGTTCACCCTGATGCCGTCGCGGATGTAGGAGATGGCGGCCTGACGGCTGAGGCCGATGACGCCGTGCTTGGTCGCGGTATAGGCAGCGCCCGAAAGATCGCTGGCCCGGTGTCCCAGGGTCGACGCCGTGTTGACGATCGCCGCGCCGCCGGGCTTCTTCGCGCCCGACCGCAGCATGGCGCCGATCTGGTACTTCATGCAGCGGTAGACGCCGGTCAGATTGACCGCGACCACCTTGTCCCAGTTCTCGTCGGTATATTCGTGGAGTTGCTCGCGGGCGCCGCCCATGCCGGCGTTGTTGAACGCGCCGTCGAGGCCGCCATAGGTGCGCACGGCGGTGTCGACCAGATTCCTGATGTCGTCGTTGGACGCCATGTCGGCCTGGACGAAGATGCCGTCGCCGCCCTTGTCGCGCAGCCGCTGGACGACCGCCTCGCCCCGGTCGGCGCGGCGGCCCGCCGCGACGACCCTGGCGCCGCGCGCGGCCAGCAGGTAGCAGGCGGCCTCGCCGATGCCCGACGTGGCACCGGTGACGATGACGACCTTCCCGTCCATGAGATCCTCCCCAGGATTGAGTGCGCAGGCACCTTAGCCGCGGGAGGGTGCAGGCGCAAATGCCCTCGCCCCTTGGGAGAGGGAGGGACCCGCGGCCGTAGGCCGTGGGTTTTTACGCCGACAGTTCCTTCGACCGCCTCGCCGCCGCCTCGATGGCGTGGCGCAGCAGCGGGGCAAGGCCGTTCTCGCCCATCAGCACGTTGAGCGCCGCTTCGGTGGTGCCGTTGGGGCTGGTGACGTTGCGGCGGAGGGTAGCCGTCGATTCGTCCTCGGAGGCCTCGACCAGCGCGCCGGCGCCGGCCACGGTCTGGCGCGCCAGCATGTCGGCCAGTTCCGCCGGCAGGCCTACGGCCTGGCCCGCCGCCGCCATGCATTCGATCAGGTAGAAGACATAGGCCGGCCCGCTGCCGGACAGGGCGGTGACCGCGTCCATCAGCTTCTCGTTGTCGATCCAGGCGACCGCGCCTACCGCGCCGAGCAGGGTGGTGCACAGCGCGCGCTGCGCCTCGCTGACGGTCGTGCTGGCGATGCAGACGCTGACACCCTTGCCGATGGCGGCGGGCGTATTGGGCATGGCGCGGACGATGGCCGCCTCGGCGCCGAACGCCTGGGCGAAGCTATCGAGGGTCCTGCCGGCGGCGATCGAGATGAACAACGCTTTGGGATACGCCGCCGCGTCGGGCAGCACCGTGCCCATCACCTGCGGCTTGACCGCGAGCACGACGACGGCAGGCTCGCGGCCGATCTTCTTCAGCGAGGCGACCACGGTGACGTCGGCGTTCTCGGCCTTCAGCCGCCTGGCGGAATCGGTGTCCGGTTCGACGACGATGATGGCGGTGCCGTGCAGTCCCCGGCCGAGCCATCCGGCGAGCAGCGCCGAGCCCATCCGCCCACCGCCAACCAGCACCAGCGGCCGGCTGGCGCCAATTGCGCCGAAATCCGTCACGACACTCCTAGTCAGGCCGTGCCGACAGTCTCGAACAACGCGGCTTCCATGGCCTCGGCAGGTGTCTTACCACCCCAGAGCACGAACTGGAAAGCCGGGAAAAAGCGTTCGCACTCGGTGATGGCGATCTCGATGAGATTTTCGCATTCCAGCGCGGTCGCGGTCTGGCCTTCGCACATCAGCACGCCGTGCCGGTACATCAGCAGGCCTTCGTCCTCGACCAGGTCGAAATGGCCCAGCCACATCTGGGCGTTGATCTTGGCCAGCAGTTCATGGAGGGGAGCCTTGCTGCCCTTCGGCACCCGGCCCTCGAACGCACAGACCACCTGCAGGCCGCCGAAGTCGCTGGCGGAGTGCGGGCCGTTCCACGCGAAGTGCAAATTGTACTCGGCCCAGTTGCCGGCCACGAAGACCGTCAGTTCCTGCTCGTTCTGGCGATCATACGGCCATTCGTTCGCGGAGACGATCTGTTCGATCAAGTCGAGGGGGTCGCCGGAGGTGACTTCATGGTCGGAGCTCAGTGACGTCATAGCTCGGATCCTCCAATATGGTGCGGCATTGCGATGCAGCACTAAATCTAGCCTGCCATTGTTATCCGGCGGGTTCAAGTGCCTAGATGTTGTGGAAAGATGTCTGACGTAAACTTGTCCGTCGGACTGGTGGCCGGCGCTATCCCCGGCCGGATTCCAGCGCGGCGAGGCGCTCGGCCAGCCGGGCGTTCTCGGCGGCGAGCGCTTCATTCTCGTGCCGAGCCTTGGCGGCCATCTCCTTGACCGTCTCGAACTCGTCGCGGGTGACCACGTCGAGGTCGGCGATGGCGCGCTCCAGGCGCTGGCGCACCATGGTCTCGACCTCCTCGCGGAGCGACTGGAGAACCCCGGCCGCGCCGGTGGCGAGCTTGCCCAGATCGTTGAGGAACCGGTTTTCGGTCTGCATGGCGGTCTCCTGCTTGCTGCACGGGCAATATGGCGATGCCCGACGCGATTTCCAAGGTGCCGCTTCTCAGGTGCGGCGTGGCCGCGAAGCGCGTCATCGTTGCGGCCCGTTAACATCCCGTTCATGTACGGACGTATATACCATGTGCATCAGGCCGGTTTTTCCCTCCCTTATCGGCCTGATGACTCCCTAAACTTGGGCCACTAGTCATCGCTAGTGGCCCATTTTTTGACCTGATCGGCTTACGCCGAGGGTCCGCCATGGGTCGGGAGCGGGCAAGGCGGCCATTCCACACCCAAGACGCTTGACAGATTCCATCTCGCCAAGGCTTCCTGAGGCGATGATGCAAGCCGCCTTCAGCTTCCCCGCCTTCGACGCGGTCGCGCTCGACCTCGGGTTCTTCCAGATCCGGTGGTATGCCCTCGCCTATATCGCGGGCCTGCTGCTGGGCTGGTGGTATCTCGGCCGGATGATCGCCGACAAGTGGTGGCCGAACGGCCCGCCGCTGAGCCGCAAGCAGGCCGAGGATCTGGTGTTCTACAGCATGCTGGGCGTGGTGCTCGGCGGCCGGCTGGGCTACGTGCTGTTCTACAAACTCGCCGACTACGCCGCGCATCCGCTGCAGATCCTGAAGGTCTGGGAGGGCGGCATGTCGTTCCATGGCGGGCTGCTCGGCGTCACCGCCGTGATCGTCATCTATGCCCTGCGCACGAAGCGCTCCATGTTCAGCATCGGCGACCTGATCGGCTGCGCCGTGCCCATCGGCCTCGGGCTCGGCCGCATCGCCAACTTCGTCAACGCCGAGTTGTATGGCCGCGTGACGAGTTCGGGCTGGGGCATGATCTTCCCCGGCTCCGACGGCCTGCCGCGCCATCCCAGCCAGCTCTACGAAGCGGTGCTGGAAGGGCTGGTACTGTTCATCGTGCTGCGGCTTTTGTTCACCCGCACCGGCCTGCGGTTCCGGCCGGGCGCGCTGTGCGGCTGCTTCTGGATCGGCTACGGCCTGTCGCGCATCACCGTCGAGTTCTTCCGCGAGCCGGACAAGCATCTGGGCTTCCTGTGGATGGGCGCCTCCATGGGCCAGCTCCTGTCGATCCCCATGGTGCTGTTCGGCACCTGGCTGATCGCCCGGGCGATGACGCGGCCGGCCGTGACCCATCATGCCCAACCCGCTTAGCGCCGTGCTGATCGAGCGGATCGGCCAGACCGGCCCGCTGACCGTCGCCGACTACATGCAGGCCGCCCTCGGCGATCCGCTCCACGGCTATTACACCACCCGCGATCCGCTGGGCGCCGCCGGCGACTTCATCACCGCGCCCGAGATCAGCCAGATCTTCGGCGAGCTGATCGGCCTGTGGGTCGCCGACTGCTGGGACGCCTTGGGCCGCCCGCGCCGGCTGAAGCTCGTCGAGCTGGGGCCGGGCCGCGGCACCCTGATGGCCGATGTGCTGCGCACCCTGAAGGTCGCGCCCGCCATGCTGCCCGAGCCCTGGCTGATCGAGACCAGCCCGGTGCTGCGCGCGGCCCAGCGGCAGCGCGTCGAGGCGAACTGGGCCGAAAGCCTCGACGACGTGCCGCCCGGCCCCATGGTGCTGATCGCCAACGAATTCCTCGATGCGCTGCCGGTGCACCAGTTCCAGCGCGGCGCGGATGGCTGGCGCGAGCGGCTGGTCACCGCCACGGCCGACGGCACCGGGCTGGAATGGACCGCCGGCGGCACGCTGTCGCGGCAGGACGCGGGCCTTCCCGGCGCGCTGGACGCCGCCGAAAATGGCGCCATCGCCGAGACACGTCCGGCGGCCATGGCGCTGGTGCGCGCCGTCGCGACGCGACTGGTCCGCGACGGCGGCGCGGCCCTGTTCGTCGACTATGGCACCACCACCAGCCGCGCCGGCGACAGCCTGCAGGCGGTACGCGGTCACCAGTATCAGGACCCGCTCGAGGCGCCCGGCGAGGCCGATCTCACCGCTCATGTGGATTTCGCCGCCCTCGCCGAGGAAGGGCGCGACGCGGGGGCCGTGGTTCATGGCCCCACGCCCCAGTCCCTGTTCCTCGAGGCGCTGGGCGTGTTCGTGCGCGCCCAGGTGCTCAAGCGCGGCGCCACTGCCGCCCAGTCGCGCGACATCGACCTGGCGGTGCACCGGCTCACCGCGCCCGACCAGATGGGCAGCCTGTTCAAGGCCATGGCGCTGAGCGATCCGTCGATGCCGCCGCCCGCGGGGTTCCCATGATGATCCGCGCCCATGGCCTGACCGTGCCGCATGTGGTGCACGGCTTCTTCACCCGCCAGGGTGGCGTGTCGACCGGTGTCTATGCGTCGCTCAACTGCGGCCCCGGCTCGGGCGACGCGCCGCAGCACGTGGCCGAGAACCGGCGGCTCGCCATGGAGCTGCTGGGCATGCCCGAGTCCATGCTGTGCACGGTGCACCAGGTGCATGGCGACGACGTGGTGTTCGTCACCAAGCCCTGGACGGCGGGCAACCGCCCGAAGGCCGACGCCATGGTGACCCGCGCGCCCGGCGTGGCGCTGGGCGTGCTGGCGGCCGACTGCGCGCCGGTGCTGTTCGCCGATCCCATCGCCCGGGTGGTCGGCGCCTGCCATTCCGGGTGGCAGGGCGCGTTCAAGGGCGTCGCACAGGCGACGGTGCAGGCCATGGTCCGGCTGGGATCGCGGCCATCGTCGATCCGCGCCGCCATCGGCCCCTGCATCGCCCAGCCGTCCTACGAGGTCGGTCCCGAATTCCGCGCCCGGTTCATCCTGAAGGACGATACCTTCCAGCGCTTCTTCGTGCCGTCGGCCAAGCCCAACCACTTCCTGTTCGACCTGCCCGGTTTCGTCGAGACGCGGCTACAGGAGGCGGGCGTGGGCCTGATCGAACGGCTGGAACGGGACACCTGTGCCGAGGCCGAGGCGTTTTTCAGTTACCGGCGAACCACCCATCGGGGCGAGCCGGATTACGGCCGTCAACTCTCCGCGATTGCCCTTGTGGGGCGCGGACCGGCCTGATAGTGAAGTCCCGAAGACGCCCCGCCAGCCGCGTCGAAAACAAGAGTCATTTCCTGGAGTAAGCGCCAATGAAGATCGTGGCCGGGAACAGCAATCCGACGCTCTGTGCCGAGATCGCGGGCTATCTGGGCATCGAGCCCACCAAGGCCGACATCAAGCGCTTCGCCGACCAGGAAGTCTGGGTCGAGATCCACGAGAACGTCCGCGGCCAGGACGTCTTCGTCATCCAGAGCACGTCCTATCCGGCCAACGACAATCTGATGGAGCTGCTGGTCTGCATCGACGCGCTGCACCGGGCGTCGGCGCGGCGAATCACCGCCGTGCTGCCCTATTTCGGCTACGCTCGGCAGGACCGCAAGCCGGGTCCGCGCACGCCGATCTCGGCCAAGCTGGTCGCCAACCTGATCACTGTCGCCGGCGCCAACCGGGTGCTGACCATGGATCTCCACGCCGGCCAGATCCAGGGCTTCTTCGACATCCCGACCGACAACCTCTATGCCGAGCCGGTGCTGCTGCGCGACATCCAGGAACAGTATGACGGCGAGAGCCTGATGTTCGTGTCACCCGACGTGGGCGGCGTGCTGCGCGCCCGGCGGCTCGCGTCCCGCCTGGGCGCCGACCTGGCGATCGTCGACAAGCGGCGCGAGAAGGCCGGCGTGTCCGAGGTGATGAACATCATCGGCGACGTGGAAGGCCGCGATTGCATCCTGGTCGACGACATCGTCGATTCCGCCGGCACCCTGTGCAACGCCGCCAAGGCGCTGAAGGAGCACGGCGCCAAGTCGGTCTCGGCCTACGTCTCGCACGGCGTGCTGTCGGGCAAGGCCGTCGAGCGCGTCGCCGGCTCGGTGCTGAAGCAGCTGGTGATCACCGATTCGATCGCGCCGACCGAGGCGGTGCTGGGCTGCAAGAACATCCGCATCGTCACGATCGCGCCGCTGATCGCCGAGGCCATGCGCCGCATCAACGACGAAAGCTCGGTCTCCAGTTTGTTTGACTGAGTGCCTTTGTTCGATTGAGTTCTGGCGGAATTTCCGTTAGAACCCCGCGATCTTGCGGACCCGCACCCCTGGAGGCGGGACGCTTGTGGTTCAATTGACGGAGAGTCAAATGTCGGAAATCGGCACTCTGGTGGCGCAACCTCGCGAGCGGGTGGGTAAGGGGTCCTCCCGTGCGGCGCGCCGCGCAGGCCTCGTCCCGGCCGTGATCTACGGTCTGGGCAAACCTCCTGTATCCATCACCCTGCCCTTCAACATCGTCAGCAACGCGATGAAGAGGGGCCGCCTCGCCGGCCACCTGATCAACCTCGAGGTCGATGGCACGGTCGAGCGGGTCATCCCGCGCGACATTCAGGTGGACGTGGTGATGGATTTCCCGATCCATATCGACTTCCTGCGCCTTGCCAAGGACGCGAAGATCGAAGTCGATGTGCCGGTGCACTTCCTGAACGAAGACGCCTCGCCGGGCATCAAGCGCGGCGGCGTGCTGAACATCGTCCGCCATGACATCCCGCTGGTCTGTCCGGCCGAGGAGATCCCGGAATTCATCGAGATCGACCTGACCGGCCTGGACATCGGCGATGCCATCCACATCAACGACGTCAAGCTGCCGGCCGGTATCGTTCCCGCGATCTCCGAGCGCGACTTTACCGTCGCCACCATCGCGCCCCCGTCGGGCGGCGTTGGTGAAGAGGACGAGACCGAAGCGGCGGCCGAAGGCGAGGGCGAGGGAGAATAAGGGGACTTCGGTCCCTTCCCTCGGGAAACCATGCTGCTGCTCGTCGGCCTGGGCAATCCGGGCGACCAGTACTACGACAACCGGCACAATGTCGGCTTCATGGCGGTGGACGAGATCGTCCGCCGCCATCGCTTTCCCGCATGGCGGCGCAAGTTCAAGTCCGAGATCAGCGAAGGGCTACTGGGCATCGCCAAGGTGCTGGCGATGAAGCCGCAGACCTTCATGAACCGGTCGGGCGAAGCGGTCGCCGAGGCGCTCAACTTCTACAAGCTCGAGCCGAAAGACGTCGTGGTGCTGCATGACGAGTTGGACCTGCCGCCCGGCAGGCTGCGCATGAAGGTGGGCGGCGGCCACGCCGGCCACAACGGCCTGCGCGACATCGAGCGGCATATCGGCGCCGACTTCCGGCGGGTGCGGATCGGCATCGGCCATCCGGGCGACAAGAGCCGGGTGACCGGCTACGTGCTGTCGGACTTCGCCAAGACCGACGACGTCTGGCTCGACCCGCTGATCGAGGCCATCGCCGACGCGGCGCCGCACCTGGCCACCGGCCAGGACGAGAAATTCATGACACGGGTCGCGCTGCTGACCCAGCAAGAGCAAAAGGACGCAACCTGATGGGCTTCAAGTGCGGCATCGTCGGCCTGCCGAACGTCGGTAAATCGACCCTGTTCAACGCCCTGACCCAGACGGCGGCGGCGGCGGCCGAGAACTTCCCGTTCTGCACCATCGAGCCGAACGTGGGCGTGGTGCCGGTGCCGGACGGGCGGCTGGAGACCTGCGCGCGCATCGGCAAGTCGGCCCAGATCATCCCGACCCAGCTCACCTTCGTCGACATCGCCGGCCTGGTGCGCGGCGCCAGCCAGGGCGAAGGCCTCGGCAACCAGTTCCTCGCCCATATCCGCGAGGTGGACGCCGTCATCCACCTGCTGCGCTGTTTCGAGGATTCGGACGTCACCCATGTGGACGGCCGCGTCGATCCGCTGGCCGACGCCGAGACCATCGAGACCGAGCTGATGCTGGCCGACCTGGACAGCGTCGAGCGCCGCATCCCGGCATTGCAGAAGCGCGCCAAGGGCAACGATGAAGAGGCGAGGCGCGACCTGGCTCTGATGGAGCGGGCCGCCATATCCCTGCGCGAGGGCCATCCGGCACGGACCGTGCAGCTATCCGACGACGAGCGCGGCCCCTTCCAGCGGCTGGGCCTGATCACCGCCAAGCCGGTGCTCTATGTCTGCAACGTCGAGGAATCAGCGGCGGCCGCAGGTAACGACTATTCCGCCAGGGTCGCAGGCAAGGCGAAGCAGGAAGGCGTACCGTGCGTCGTCATCTCGGCCGCCATCGAATCCGAGATCGCCCAGCTCGACGCCGGCGAACGCGCCATGTTCCTCGAGGAGATCGGCCTGACCGAGACCGGCTTGTCGCGCATCATCCGCGCTGGCTACGAATTGCTGGGGCTGGTCACCTACTTCACCGTCGGCCCCAAGGAAGCCCGCGCCTGGACCATATCGAAGGGCACCAAGGCGCCGCAGGCGGCCGGCGTGATCCACACCGATTTCGAAAAGGGCTTCATCCGCGCCGAGACCATCGCCTATGACGCCTTCGTCGCGCACAACGGCGAGGTGGGCGCCAAGGAAGCCGGCAAGGCGCGGCTTGAGGGCAAGGAGTACGTGGTGCAGGATGGCGACATCCTGCACTTCCGCTTCAACAATTGAGGTTCGGTGTTCCATGGGCCATGACATCGCGCTGAAGGCCATCGACGGCCACGAGTTCACCGCCTACCAGGCGCTGCCCGAAGGCGGGCGCAAGGGCGGCCTGATCCTGATCCAGGAGATCTTCGGCGTCACGGCGCATATCAGGGAGCTGTGCGACCACTTCGCCGGCCTGGGCTACGAGACCGTGGCGCCCGCCATCTTCGACCGCTACCAGAGAAACTTCGCCGCCGGCTACACGCCCGAGGACATGCAGGCCGCGGTCAAGATGGCCGGGCGGTCGGGCATCGAGACACCGATGCTGGACATCCAGGCCACCGCCGACGAGCTGAAGACGCGCGGCCCGGTCGCCATCACCGGGTTCTGCTATGGCGGCTCGCTGACCTGGGTCGCCGCCGCGCGGGTGGAAGGCCTGGCCTGCGCCGTCGGTTTCTACGGACGGCTGATCCCGGAGCACCTCGATCTGCAGCCGCTGTGCCCGGTGATGCTGCATTTCGGCTCGCGCGACAAGAGCATCCCGCTCGACGGCGTCCGCGCCACGGCCGAGGCCCATCCGGCGGTCAGGGTCCACATCTACCAGGCCGAGCACGGCTTCTGGTCCGATCGCCCCGCCAACCACGATGACGCGGCCATCGCGCTGTCGCAGGAGCGGACGCTGGCATTCCTCGATCTGCACATGAAGGACTGATGGCGCAGGTGGAAACGGGCGACCCGCCGCTACAGATGGCGTTTCGCGTCCATGTGGCGGTGAAGGATGCCGACAACTTCGAGCACATCGCCCCGCACGCGGTAGAAAATCACGTGTTCTCCAGAGGGAAGTGCACGGCAACCTCGCTTGACCTCTCCCCGCTTCGGACCGGCAAAAGGTGTCTGCCGAAGCATGAAAACGGTGTCGTCCAGCTTGGACATGTATCGCCTGGCCTGATCGGCGTTCCACGCCAAAGCCGTATACTCAGCAATATCAGCGAGATGCTTTCTTGCCCGGCGAGACAGCCTGAGCCGCTTCATGTATGGCGTTCTCGATTATCTCGTTGAAAAACCGTGTCTGTTCTTCCCGCGTATTCAGTTCGGTATAGCGCCCTTCGCGCAGATCCGCTTCGCCCGCTTCCAGCTCGCGAATCAGCTGTCGGCGTAATTCCTCATCGCGCTGATCCTCGCGGATAAGATCACGCACATATTCGCTGGCGTTGCCGTACTGGCCGGACTTCACCCGCTCTTCGACCCATTCCTTCATGGGGTCGGGCAGCGAAACATTCATGGTCGCCATGATCGATCTCCTTCAACCCTCACCATCATATCAGCGATGGCAAAGTTTGCCAAAGAGCCTAATGCCCCTCGAACTGGCACAGCGCCTTCACCGGACAGCCTAGCGCCTCCAGTTTCTTCGCACCGCCCAGCTCCGGCAGGTCGATGACGAAGCTGCAGCCGACCACGGTCGCGCCGATCCGCTGCAGCAGCTTCACCGCCGCCTCGGCGGTGCCGCCGGTGGCGATCAGGTCGTCGACGACCAGGACGCGGTGGCCCTTCAACACCGCGTCCTGGTGGATCTCCAGCGTGTCGAAACCGTATTCCAGCGCGTAGTCCTCGCCGAAGGTCCGCCACGGCAGCTTGCCCTTCTTGCGGATCGGCACGAAGCCCACCGAAAGCTGGTGCGCCACCGCGCCGCCCAGGATGAAGCCGCGCGCGTCGATGCCCGCCACCTTGTCGATGCCGCTGCCCGCGTAGGGCTGCACCATCTCGTCGACCGCCTTGCGGAACCCCTGGGCGTCGCCCAGCAGGGTGGTGATGTCGCGGAACAGGATGCCCGGCTTCGGATAGTCCGGAATGGTGCGGATACGGGACTTGACCCAGTCCATTATGGTTTTCCCCCCAAGGCGCGGCCGGCCACCGCGTCCAGCTTCTTCATCAGTTCAGGATCGCGCGCAGACGGCGCGGTGATCAAGGCTGTATCGAGCACCCGGTCGCAGCCCTGAGCGCAGGGATGGACCGACTGGCCTATGCGGCCCGCCAGCGCCTTGACCAGCGCCCGCGCCCGGTCGGCGTTCTCGCCGAGGACGCGGATGATGTCGCTGACCTGCACATGGGCGTGATCCGGATGCCAGCAGTCGTAGTCGGTGACCATGGCGATGCTGACGTAGCAGATCTCGGCTTCGCGGGCGAGCTTGGCCTCGGGCATGTTGGTCATGCCGATGACGTCGCAGCCCCATTGCCGATAGAGGTGGGATTCGGCCAGCGACGAGAACTGCGGGCCTTCCATCACCAGATAGGTGCCGCCCTGGGTGAGCGCGATGCCGGCGTCGAGCGCCGCCTCGGTGACCACGCCGCCGAACCGGCTGCAGACCGGCTCGGCCATGGAGACGTGGGCGACCAGGCCGGTACCGAAGAAGCTTTTCTGTCGCGCGAAGGTGCGGTCGATGAACTGGCTGACGCGCACGAAGCTGCCCGGCGGCAGATCCTCGCGCAGCGACCCGCAGGCGCTGAGCGAAACGATGTCGGTCACGCCGGCGCGCTTCAGCGCGTCGATGTTGGCGCGGTAGTTGATCTCGCCGGGCGGGATGCGGTGGCCGCGTCCGTGCCGCGGCAGGAACACCAGCTTGACGCCGCCGAGCGTGCCGGTGAACAGCTGGTCGGACGGCGCGCCGAACGGTGACGCCACGGTTTCCCAGTGCGCGTCGGCGAGCCCGTCGATGTCGTAGAGGCCGCTGCCGCCGATGATGCCTAGAACCGGTTGTTCCGCCACGGGGCCCCCTCGGAGTTCGTTATCGCGGCAGCTGCTTTTCGATCTGCACGTCGACCTTGCCATCGGCGTTCGTGGTGAACAGCAGCACCAGGTCCACGTCCTTGCCGCAACCGCTGACGGTCCAGGTCTCGTAGTCGCCGTCCGCCAGCTTGGGCTCGTAGCCCTCCGGCGGACCCTTGGCGGTGTCGAGCAGGCCGCGGGCTTCGCAGCTCTCGATCTTGGCCTTCTTGACGATCAGCGGTCGCAGGTCGATCACCAGCTGCAGGTCCTGACCGGTCTCGCCCGGCGCCGCAGGCTTCACCTCCAGCCCCTTGTCGGTGGCGGTGAAAATGGCGTTGAACACCGACTGGCGGCCGCAGCGGGTTACCTGGAAACGCTCGAGCCAGCGGCCGGACTTGGGGATGATCGCGCCCGCGTCCATCTCGATGGGTGCCATGATCTTCATGGCGTAGTTGCCCATCATATAGCTGTCCTTGCACTCGCGACCGACCGACTGGTCCTCGCGCGCGGCGATATACGCCCTGGCTTCGGCGTGCTTCTTGCCCTTCAGGAACCCGGCGAACGGGGCATCCGGCTTCAGGTCCTCCGCCTTGCTGATCGGTTGTGCAGCCGCCCCTGGACCAAGCGTCACGAGGGCGCCTACCACAAGGGCGCAAAGCGTCAGGCATCTCACTGTCCGGCGTCTCCTGTCGGGTCCGGTCTTCTAGTGGCCGAGCACCCGCTTAGAGATGCGTTTGTAGCTGAAGAAAAGCAACCCGCAGGCGATCAGGAGGAAGGATATGACGAGAAAGCCCATGCTCTTGCGTTGCTCGAGCTTGGGCTCGGCGGCCCATGCCAGGAAGGTGGTGACGTCATAGGCCATCTGCGCGACCGTCGCGGCGGGCTGGCCTTCGGTGTAGGTCACCAGGTCATCGGTGAGGGGAGGCGACATGGCGATGACATGGCCGGACTTGTAGGGATTGAAGTGGCCGCCATCCGGAATCTTGCCGCCCGGAACGTGCTTCAGGTCGTCCGCGGTAGGTTCGCGGTAGCCGGTCAGGATCGAATAGACGTAGGACGCGCCGCCTGCGCGCGCCTTGACCATCAGCGACAGGTCCGGCGGCACCGCCCCGTTGTTCGACGCCGCGGCCGCTTGCGGATTGGCGAAGGGCGCGGGGATGTAATCGAACGGCTGGCCCGGACGTTCCGCGACGTCGCCGGTATCCATGTCCGGCTCGCCCATCACCGTGAAGCTGGCGGCGATCGCCTTGATCTCCGGTTCGCTGAAGCCGATGCCCTCGAGCTGGCGGAACGAGACGAAGTCGAGCGAATGGCACGCGTGGCAGGATTCCTTGTAGATCTGGAAGCCGCGCTGCGCCGCCTGGCGGTCGTAGTGAGCCCCGATGATCTTCTCGTGCGGCCAGCCCTGCGCCGGCGTCACCGGCTTCTCGCTCTCCAGAGCGGCGAAGGCCACGGAGGAAACGGCGACGCCCGCGATCAGGGCGATGCCAGCCAGGATGTGCTTGTTGGTCATGATGGCTTCCCCCTCGCTCAAGCGTGTTTGGCCAGCACGGCCTGGGAGATGCTCTCAGGCAGCGGACGCGTTTTCTCCACACGGCTCAGGATCGGCAGCAGGATCAGGAAGTGGAAGAAATAGTAGGCGGTCGCGATGCGGCCGACGATCAGCCAGATGCCTTCCGCCGGCTTCGCGCCGACGACGCCGAGCACGATCACGCAGACCACCAGCAGCCAGAAGAACTGCTTGAACAGCGGCCGGAACGTGCCGGACCGGACCTTCGACTTGTCGAGCCAGGGCAGTGCGAACAGGATCAGGATCGCCGAGAACATGGCGATGACGCCCATCAGCTTGTCCGGGATCGAGCGCAGGATGGCGTAGAACGGCAAGTAGTACCATTCCGGCACGATGTGCGGCGGCGTCACCAGCGGGTCGGCCTGGATGTAGTTGTCCGGATGGCCCAGGGTGTTGGGCGCGAAGAATACCACCGCGAAGAAGCACAGCAGCAGCAGCGACACCATGAAGGCGTCCTTGGCCGTGTGATAGGGGTGGAAGTCGATCTGGTCCTGCGGGCCCTTGACGTCGATACCCAGCGGGTTGTTGGACCCCGGGATGTGGAGCGCCCAGACATGCAGGATGGCGACGGCGGCGATCACGAACGGCAACAGGTAGTGCAGGCTGAAGAACCGGTTCAGGGTCGGGTTGTCGACCGAGAAGCCGCCCCACAGAAGCGTCACCAGGTCCGACCCGATGAACGGAATGGCGCTGAACAGGTTGGTGATCACGGTAGCGCCCCAGAAGCTCATCTGGCCCCACGGCAGCACGTAGCCCATGAACGCGGTGGCCATCATCAGCAGGTAGATGACCAGACCCAGCATCCACAGCAGCTCGCGCGGCGCCTTGTAAGATCCGTAGTACAGGCCGCGGAAGATATGGATGTAAACCACGATGAAGAAGAACGACGCGCCGTTGGAGTGCACGTAGCGCAGCAGCCAGCCGTAATTCACGTCGCGCATGATGTGCTCGACCGACGCGAAGGCCATGGACGTGTGCGGCGTGTAGTGCATGGCCAGGATGATGCCGGTGATGATCTGCACACCCAGCATGAGGCCGGCGAGCGAGCCGAAGCTCCACCAGTAATTCAGGTTCTTGGGCGTCGGATAGGTGACCAGCGCGCCGTGCAGCACGCTGAACAGCGGCAGCTGCCGGTCGAACCACTTGACGAAGCCGTTCTTCGGCTCGAAGGGGCGAGTTGAGTGCATTGCTTTCCCCCTTTAGCCGATGCGAACGCGGGTATCGTCCAGGAACGTATACGCCGGCACTTCGAGATTTCTCGGCGCCGGGCCTTTGCGAATGCGTCCCGAAGTGTCGTAGTCCGAACCGTGGCACGGGCAGAACCAGCCACCGAATTCGCCCTGCTCGCCGAGCGGAATGCAGCCCAGATGGGTGCAGACTCCGACCATGACCAGCCAGGCTTCGTGGCCGGGCTTGGTACGCTCCGCGTCGGTCTGGGGATCCGGCAGTTCCGCTATGTCCACCGCCTTCGCCTTGGCGACCTCGTCCTCGGTCCGGTGGCGGATGAAAACCGGCTTGCCGCGCCACTTGACGCGGATGCTCTGGCCGACCTGGACCTTGGAGATGTCGACCTCGATGGTCGACAGGGCCAGCACATCGGCCGAAGGATTGAGGTTGTCGATCAGTGGCCAGACGGCGGCGGCGGCGCCGACGACGCCGAAGCCTCCGGCGGCGACGAACAGGAAATCCCTGCGCTTGACGCCATCGCCGTGGTGATCGCTCTTTGAATCAGTCGTGGACATTCAGACCCACCCGTTCCGCTTCTTCTTGTGAATGTGGGGCATCCCGCCCCTGATGTGGCAGGCGTGTTTTGGCACCATCAACGGCAATTGTCCAGACAGGAAGCTTGCAAATCTGAGGCCCCGCGGACGCCGATACGGCGGCTTGACGCAGGCCGGCGATCCGCCCAACGTCGGCGGCATGCGGCTCGCCCTCTATCAACCCGACATCGCCCCCAACGTCGGCACGCTGCTGCGCCTTGCCGCCTGCCTGGGCGTGCCGGCGGACATCATCCAGCCATGCGGATTTCCGTTCGGTTCGCGGGCGCTGCGCCGCTCGGGGATGGATTACCTCGAGCATGCCGACTATACCGCCCATGCGAGCTGGGAGTCGTTCCTGGACGCAGGGCCGGGCCGTCTGGTGCTGCTGACCACGCGGGCCGATACGGCCTATACGGCGTTCAGCTTCGCGCCCGGCGACGTGCTGCTGCTGGGCCGGGAGTCGGCGGGCGTCCCCGGGGACGTCCATCGGCGGGCCGATGCGAGGGTGTCCATTCCGATGGCGCCCGGCATGCGTTCGATCAATGTGGCGGTGGCGGCGGGCATGGTATTGGGAGAGGCGTTGCGCCAAACCGGCGGTTTTCCGGCAGGCGGCTTTCCGGAAGCGGGGAAGAACCGATGACTTACGTTGCAGACGACCACAAGGTGCGAGCCCGCATGTGGTTCCACAGCCTGCGCGACCGCATCTGCTCGGCCTTCGAGATGATCGAGGACGAGCTGCGCGGCCCGCTGCGCGATCGGCGCGCCGGGCGCTTCGAGCGCACCGAATGGATCCGCCCCGAGGGCGGTGGCGGCGTGATGGCCATTATGAAGGGACGGGTGTTCGAGAAGGTCGGCGTCAACGTCTCGACCGTCGAGGGCACGTTCTCGCCGGAATTCGCCAAGACCATGCCTGGCGCCGACGAGGACCCGCGCTTCTGGGCGAGCGGCATCTCGCTGGTCGCCCACATGCAGTCGCCGCTGGTGCCGGCGGTGCACATGAACACCCGCCACATCGTCACCACCCGCGGCTGGTTCGGCGGCGGCGCCGACCTGACGCCCATGGTTCCCGACGACGAGGACACCGACCAGTTCCACGGCGCGCTGAAAGCGGCGTGCGACGGGCACGATCCCGACTACTACCCCAAGTTTAAGGCGTGGTGCGACGAGTACTTCTTCCTGAAGCACCGCAACGAGCCGCGCGGCGTCGGGGGCATCTTCTACGATTCGCTCGACACCGGCGACTGGGAGGCGGACTTCGCATTCACCCAGGACGTTGGCCGCGCGTTCCTCGACGTCTATCCGCAGATCGTCCGCCGCCACATGAATGACGAATGGACCGACGCCCAGCGCGAGCACCAGCTCGTCCGTCGCGGCCGCTACGTGGAGTTCAACCTGATCTACGACCGCGGCACCACCTTCGGCCTGAAGACCGGCGGCAACGTGGACGCCATCCTGATGTCGCTGCCGCCCGAGGTGAAGTGGCCCTGACCTAGGCCGCCCTTATGGCCGCGATATAGGCGCGCCAGGTATCGTCCATCCGGTATTTGGGGTTTGACTCCCAGATTCGCGTCACCAGCGCGTCGGCCTGCGCCGTGCTCCAGCCCAGATGCCTGATGGCATAGGAAGAAAAGAACGCCGTTACCCGGTAATTGGCGGCGCAGTGCACCAGCACCTTCCTGTCGCCGATCTGTTCCATGGCCGCGCAGAAGGCGGCGAACTGTTCTGGCTTCGGGTCGGTCCAGACCACCGGAATGTGGTGGTACTCCAGGCCCAGTTCGGCGAGGACACGTTCCTCGTCCGGCAATGCGAAATTGTCCGTATCGCCGGGCGCCAGGTTGATGACCACCCGGTAGCCTTCCTCGCGGGCCGCCTCGAACTGCTCTTTCGTGGGCTGTCCGCCAGTGCCGATGCGGTCGCTGATGGCGATGAAATTGAAGATGTCCGTGGTGGCCATGGAACTCCCCTTCTCCGTCCCGGGCTAGTCGATATCCTGGAGGCGCGCCAGCAGCTCGGCCTTGCCAGCCTCGAAGCCCTCTTCCACCCACTGCCGCTCCAGCGTGCGCAGCAGGGCGCCGACCCGTTCGCCGGCCGGAACGCCTCGGCGCAGCAGATCGGCGCCCTTGAGCGGGAACGTGGGCACGGACCATCTTTCGGCCAACGCGACCAGGTGGCGCCGGTCGTCGCCATCCGCCGCCCAGTCGAGCAGCGCAAGGTCGCGGAAGCGTTCCGGACCCAGCCAGTAGACCTGCGCCCGCGCCTCGGCGTCGGACAGGCCGGCGGGGACATCCGTCTCGCCTGCCGCCATACGGCGGAGCCGGACTTTTTCCTTCGTCGACAGCTTCCATCGTTCGGCAAGGCCGGTGAGCACATCGGCGCGTCGGCTGGTCAGCGACGCCAGTCGAAGCAGCGCATCGCTTTCGCCAATATCGACCAGCCGCCCGAGGCACCGCAGCGCGCCCGCCTCGGGCACCACCTGCGGCAGGACGCCGGCCTCGGCCATGACCTGCAGCGTCCACTCCGGCGCGGGCGCCTCCAGCAGCCGCATCATCTCCGCCCGGATGCGCTCGACCGACAGCCTGCCCAGGTCGGCGCGGCGCTCCCGGCACGCGGTCAAGCCCGGTTCGTCCATCGCGCCCTTGCCGTACCAGGCGTGGAAACGGAAGAAGCGCAGGATGCGTAGCGCGTCCTCCTCGATGCGCGAGAACGGATCGCCGATGAAGCGCACGCGATGCGCCTTCAGGTCCTCGACGCCGCCGACCGGGTCGTAGACCGTGCCGTCAGGGTCGCAGTAGAGTGCGTTCATGGTGAAGTCGCGGCGGCGGGCATCCTCGGTCCAGTCGTCGGTGAACTCGACCACGGCATGACGGCCGTCAGTTTCGATATCGACCCGCAGGGTGGTGACCTCGAACGGCCGGCCATGCACCACGGCGGTCACCGTGCCGTGCGCGATGCCGGTCGGCACCGCTTTCAGCCCGGCGGCCTTGAGCAGACCGACCACCACGGCGGGCCGCTGGTCGGTGGCGATGTCGAGGTCGCGGACGGCGCGGCCGGCGAGCGCGTCGCGGACGCAGCCGCCGACGAACCGGGCGATTCCACCCTCCGCCGTCAAGGCACCCATGACTTCCGCCGCCCCGTCGGCGGTCAGCCAGGCCTGGGTGATCACCGTGCCTGCCTTACGCATCAGCCCTTGAGCTTGTTGTACAGGTTCACCAGCATGCCGGCCGTCGCCCCCCAGATGTGATGGCCACCATAGGGCATCACATAATAGTGGCGCATGGCGCCGCGCCATTCACGGCTTTCGCGCTGATGGTTGGCCGGATCGAGGAAAAAGTCGAGCGGCACCTCGAACACCAGCGCCACCTCGTCCCGCTGCAGGGTCAGGGTGAAGCCCGGACGGACCAGCCCGACGATGGGCGTGATCGAAAAGCCGGTGCCGGTCTCGTAGGTGTCGAGCGCGCCGATGACCTCGATGAAGGAACGGTCGAGGCCGATCTCCTCCCAGGTCTCGCGCAGCGCCGTGTCGACCGGGCCGGTGTCGGCGTCGTCGACGCGGCCGCCCGGGAATGCGACCTGCCCGGCATGGCTGCTGAGGTGGTCGGTGCGCTGGGTAAGCAGCACGGTCGGCGCGCCCTCCCGGTCGATCACCGGCACCAGCACGGCAGCCTCGCGCAGCGTGCGATCCTGCGGCAGGCCGGCGCGGATGTGAGGCGTCAGGTCATAGTCGCTGGCCGGCGAGTAGCGCCGGGGTGTGGGCTCGCCATGGGCGCTGGGAGCCTCGAGAAGCCGGCCGTGGAACAGCGCGTGCAGCATGCTCAGCCAGCCGCGTCCAGGCTGCCGATGACGAAGAACCGGCCTCGGCTGGCAACGCCGAGCACGGTCCTGCCGTCGATCACCCGCTCCTCGCCCGCGTCGACCAGCTGGTAGAACACCGGCCGGGCGATCAGCGCCCACAGGTTCTTGCGCACCAGCACATAGGGCGACGGCTCGGCGGTCTCCGGGTCGATCTCGACGCGAATCGGATTGTCCGGGCCGGCAATCACCTGGTCGTCCACATTGGTGCGGAACACGACGCTCTGGTCAGGCCCGGTGTCGTAGATGTCGGCCTCGACGGCGACGAACGGCGCGTCGTCGACGGTGATGCCCAGCTTCTCGACCGGCGTGACCAGGAAATACCTGTCGTCGTCACGCCTTATGACGGTGGAGAACAGCTTGACCATGCGCTTGCGGCCGATCGGCGAGCCCATGTAGTACCAGGTGCCGTCGCGGGCGATGCGCATGTCGATGTCGCCGCAGAAGTCCGGGTTCCACCTGTCGACCGGCGGCAGCTTGCTGTCTTGCAGCCGGGCCATGATCTCCGCCAGGTTGGGTGTCGGCTGGCCGGTTCCCGGGTCGGTCACGGCGCAGCTTCCCGGTGGCCGGCCGCGACGGTGACCTCGGCGCCGCTGCCGTCCGGCTTCTCGATCAGGCCCTCCAGACCATTGGCCGCGCCCTCGACAAGCTCGCGGATCAGCAGCCGGTTGGGATCGACAGGGCCGGGCAGCCGCAACCCTTCGGCGCCCTCCCGGTGGAATCCGACGCGGCTGTAATAGGGCAGGTCGCCGACCAGGATGACGATGGCGTGGCCGAGTTGCTTGGCGCGCTGGAGGCCGACGCGCATCAGCCCCATGCCGATGCCGCGGCCCGCATAGGCCGGCTCGACGGCGAGCGGCCCGAGCAGCAGCGCGGCGACAGGCGGACCGCAGGACTGGAGCGGCCGCACCAGGATGGGCCAGAACTGCAGGCTGCCGCGCAGCGCCTTGTTGTCGAAGGCGACGAAGCCCAGTTCCTTCACGGGCGCCACGCCTTCACGCAGACGGTAGACGGTCTTCTTCTGCCGGTCGGGGCCGAAGGATCTGTCGAGCAGAGCCTCGACGGCGGCCGGGTCGGCCTCGCGGTAGGGTCGGATACTGATCATGAGCCGCCAATATACAGGAAATCGGCCCAAGCCAAAGGAAACGACAAGGGGGATATCACAAAAGCGAAGCGGCCCGCCCTTTCGGGCGAGCCGCTTCCAACCTTGGGGAGGTTGTCGAGAGTACTTACCAATCGACCTGGAAACGGGCCGTGAAGCTATCGATGCTGTTCTTGCCGTTCGGGAACGTATCGCCAAGGTTGTCGAACGCCTTGTCGACATCCGAGTGGGCATAGTTGAGCTTGATGACCGTGTGGCGGTTCAGGAACCAGTTCACGCCGACGACATAGGTGAGCTGTTCGCCGCCGCAGATGCCGGAGGCCGCCATGATGCACGGGCCGCCGCCGAAGGTATCGTTCAGGTCCACGAAGTCGATGCGGCCGACCAGCGCGATGGCGCCCCAGCCGCCTTCGAACACCGGCTTGTTGACCTTCTTCGGGCGGTCGAAGGTGCCTTCGTCATAGCCGCGCTGCTCACCGGTGATGAACCAGCCGACGCCGAAATAGCCACCCTGGAAGGTCGCGCTGTCGCCCGGCTGGCCGACGATGTCCTTCACCTTCAGCCAACCCCACTCGGCGTTGGCCCAGAACGGACCCATGATGCCCGCCAGTTCGACGCCGAAGAACAGGTCGCTGCCGGCGTTGAGATTGTTGGTGTCGACATAGCGGATACCCGAGATGTGGGCGTGCGGCCGCTGGCGGTACCGGACGGTTCGGTCGGCGAAGTCGTCATTGTAGTTGCGGTAGAGCACCGAGGCGCCGATGTGCAGGATGCCGTCATTGCCGATCTTGGGGAACGCCACGGCGCGCGCGCTCAGCGCATAGCCCTCGTCGTTGAAGTCGACGTCCGGTTCGTCCAGCTCGGAACCGAAGCCGCCGACGTCGACGCGGAACCAGTCGCCCACATAGCCTGCCTGGATGCCGATGCGGCGGTTGAAGTTGAAGGCGTCGGTGAAGCCGCCGCGCTCGACGAGGTCGATATGACGCGAGCTGGTCAGCTCTTCCATGGAGTTGGTGGTCTTGGCGTGACCGACGAGAACATAGAAGGGATCCCAGCCGGCGTATTCCAGGTAGGCGTCGGTGATGTCGACCGTGTTCTCGGCGAAATCGATCTCCATCTTGTACTTGAAGTCCTTCCACGCCTTGCCTTCGATGCCGAGGCGCAGGGCGCGGAATTCGGTGCCGTTGCGCTTCTGCTTGTCGGCACCGTCGGAGACATGACCGAAGTCGACCAGCAGGCGACCGCGCACATGCATCTCGAACTTGCCGTCAGCGCTCTGGATGGTCGGGCTCGGACCCCACTTGAACTTGACGTCGCCGGTCGCGGTCTTTTGCGCCGCAGCAGCCCGCGTCTCGGCCGAGTCGGCCTTGATGGCGGCGGTCTGGACCTGCTCGGTCAATTCCTCGACCTTGGCGCTCAGGTCCTGGATCATCCGCAACATCTGTTCATTGGACTGGGCCTGCGCCCCGCCGGCGAAGGCGGTCGTTCCCGCGGCGACGAGGCCGGCTGTTATGAGCGCCCTGGCGCGTTTTCCGGTTGGCATCGCTAACCTGCTCCCTTGAAATTTGGTTGGGAACACGATGGCCGGCGAGGACTCCCCCACGCGTAGGCCGCCGCATTCGGTGACGTTCCCTCATAAGGGATAAGCGATGACGTTTAAGTGACTGTTGCTTTACGGTTTCATGACAGCCGCGAAGGCTGTTGCTGCAGCGCAACAGCCTTCGAGCGGAGAAGGATTATCTCCCCGCGCGAGCCCCGAAATGCCGAGGAACGGTTTGCCGGTTACTTGCCGGCGGGCGGCGCGCCGTCGCGCAGCAGCTTGTAGACCAGGCTGTCGTTGAGCGCCTGGTAAGACGCATCGACGATGTTGGGCGAGATGCCGACGGTGAACCACCGGTTGCCCTTGGAATCGCCGCTTTCAATCAGCACCCGGGTCGTGGCCTCGGTACCGCGCGTGTTGAGGATCCGCACCTTGTAGTCGATCAGCTGCAAATCCTCGATGAACGACGAATAGCGGCCCAGGTCCTTGCGCAGCGCCTGGTCGAGCGCGTTGACCGGGCCATTGCCCTCGCCCGCCGAGATCAGGTTCTCGCCGTCGACCGTGAGCTTCACCGTCGCCTCGGCGACGGTAACCATCTCGCCCGCCGCGTTATGGCGGCGCTCGACCAGCACGCGGTAGCTCTGGGTGTCGAAGAACCTCGGCATCTGGCCCAGCGCGCGGCGGGCGAGCAGCTCGAAGCTGGCCTCGGCGCCGTCATAAGACAGACCCTGGGATTCGGCTTCCTTCACCTCGTCGAGCAGCCGGCTGATGCCGGGATGATTGTTCGGCACCGTCAGCCCCAGCTCGTCGAGCCGCTGGATGATGTTGGAGCGTCCGGCCTGGTTCGACACCAGGATCTTGCGCGCGTTGCCGACGGATTCGGGCGCCACGTGTTCGTAGGTGTGCGGGTCCTTGGCGACCGCCGAGGCGTGCAGCCCGCCCTTGTGGGCGAAGGCGTTGTCGCCGACATAGGCCTGGTGCCGGTTGGGCGCCCGGTTGAGGATTTCGTCCAGTACGTGCGAGATATGCTTCAGCTTGCGCAGGTTCCTTGGCGGGATGCCGGTCTCGAACCGCTCGGCGAATTCGGGCTTCAGCATCAGCGTCGGGATCAGCGAGATCAAATTGGCGTTGCCGCAGCGCTCGCCCAGCCCGTTGATGGTGCCCTGGAGCTGGCGCACGCCGCCCAGGATCGCGGCGAGCGAGTTGGCGACCGCGTTTTCGGTGTCGTTGTGGGCGTGGATGCCCAGCCGGTCGCCAGGGATTTCCTTCACCACCTCGGCGACGATGCGCGACACCTCGTGCGGCAGGGTGCCGCCATTGGTGTCGCACAGCACCACCCAGCGCGCGCCAGCCTCGGCCGCCGCGTGCAGGCATTCCATGGCGTATTTCGGGTTGGCCTTGAAGCCGTCGAAGAAGTGCTCGGCGTCGAGCATGGGCTCGCGGCCGCGCTTTCTGATTTCGGCGATGGACGAGCCGATGATCGCCACGTTCTCCTCACGCGGGATGCCCAGCGCCACGTCGACCTGGTAGTCCCAGCTCTTGCCGACGATGCAGATCGCCGGCGCATCCGTGTTCAGCAGCGCCGAAAGCCCCGGATCGTTGGCGGCGCTCTGGCCGGGCCGCTGGGTCATACCGAACGCGGTGAAGGTGGCGGTTTTCAGCTTGGGCGGCGATGCGAAGAATTCCGTGTCGGTCGGGTTCGCGCCCGGCCAGCCGCCCTCGATGTAGTCAAGCCCCAGCGCGTCAAGCTCGGCGGCGATGCGCTGCTTGTCGTGCACGGAAAAGTCGACGCCCTGGGTCTGGGCGCCGTCACGCAGCGTGGTGTCGAACAGATAAAGCCTCTCGCGGGCCATGATGTCAGTCTTTCTTGTCCCCGTGTGCCGTTAGGCACGGGCGGCAGCTTACACTACCGCCTCAACTCCGTTCACCCCGAAGGGTTGTTGGACCAGAAACTGCTACCCTCGCCGCCAGGTGGTCCCCTGCGGGCCATCCTCAAGGATAATGCCCTGCGCGGCAAGGGTGCCCCTAATTCGGTCGGCCTCGCCGAAGTCCTTGTTGTGGCGCGCGGCGATGCGATCGGCGATGAGCTGCTCGATCTCGGCCTCGGTCTGACCGTCGGCGTTGCCGTCGCGGCGCTTCAGCCAGTCGTCCGGATCGCTGCCGAACAGGCCGAGCGCCTGACCGCCGGCCAGCAGCAGCGCCTTGTACTTGCCGCGCGTCGGGTCGTTCTTGGCCTTGTTGGCCTTGGTGGCCAGCTCGTGCAGCGCGGCGAGCGCCAGCGGCGTGTTGAGGTCGTCGAGCAACGGCGCCAGCACGCTTTCGGGAATATCGGCCTCATCGGTCTCGATGTCCTCGAACGCCTTGAGGGTGCGATACAGCCGGTCGAGGCTCTCGCGCGCCTGCTGCATCCCAGCCCTGGTCCAGTCGATGGGCTGGCGGTAGTGGGTCGCCAGCATGGTGTAGCGCAGCACCTCGCCCGGCCAGTCGGCCAGCAGGTCGCGCACGGTGAAGAAATTGCCCAGCGACTTGGACATCTTCTCGCCTTCCACCATCAGGAAGCCGTTGTGCATCCAGTAACGCGCATGGGGCTCGCCGGCATGGGCGCAGGCGCTTTGCGCCACCTCGTTCTCGTGGTGCGGGAAGATCAGGTCGATGCCGCCGCCATGGATGTCGAACACCTCGCCGAGGTGGACCTCGCTCATGGCCGAGCATTCCAGGTGCCAGCCCGGACGGCCGCGGCCCCAGGGAGAATCCCAGCCCGGCAGGTCCGGCGTCGAGGGTTTCCACAGCACGAAATCGGCCGGGTCCTTCTTGTAGGGCGCCACCTCGATCCGCGCGCCGGCGATCATCTCGTCCATGGAGCGGCCGGAAAGCTGACCATAGCTGGGGTCGCTCGACACCGAAAACAGCACGTGGCCTTCCGCCTCGTAGGCGTGGCCGCGCTCGATCAGCGTCTGCGTCATGGCGATCATTGGGGCGATGTGCTCGGTCGCCCGCGGCTCGACGGTCGGCCGCAGCGCGCCCAACGCGTCCATGTCCTCGTGATAGGCGGCGACGGTCCGCTCGGTGATCGTGCGGATGTCCTCGCCGGATTCCGTGGCGCGCGCATTGATCTTGTCGTCCACGTCGGTGATGTTGCGGACATAGGTGACCGCGTCCGCGCCATACAGGTCGCGCAGCACCCGGAACAGCACGTCGAACACCACGACGGGCCGCGCATTGCCGATATGGGCCAAGTCATAGACCGTCGGGCCGCAGACATAGAGCCGCACATTGCTCTCGTCGATCGGCTCGAAGCGCTGCTTTTCCCGCGTCAGGGAATTGTAGATCGTCAGGTCCATGGTTTCCGCCAGTGTCGGGACGTGCGGCTATAACGCAAGGGGCGGGTGGCGGCAAGTAATGGGTGTGCATCACTACTTCTTCAATCGTCATCCCGGCGAAGGCCGGGACCCAGACTCGACGAGTGGGTCGCGCGCTTCGCGCTGGTTTATTCGTATTGGTACTGGGTACCGCCCTTCGGCGGTATGACGACCGAGTTAGATGGCCGTCAACCGCTCCCGCACCCGCTTCGGGCCGATCAGGGGCAGCAGCAGCTTCATTTCCGGGCCCTGCTCGCGGCCCGTCAGGGCCAGGCGCAGCGGATGGAACAGCTCGCGGCCCTTGCGACCAGTCGCCTGCTTGACGGCGCCGGTCCATTCGCCCCAGGACTCGTCGCTCCAGGGCAGCGGCGGCAGCAACTCGGCGGCCTGCCGCAGGAACGCCGCATCCTCGATCACCGGCTGCATCGGACCTTCGACGATCTTCAACCAGTCGAGCGCGTCGGCGACCCTGGTGAGGTTGGCCCGAACCGCGTCCCACAATTCCTCGCTGACGGCTGGGATGCGCCCGGCCACGTTGGCATAGTGAAGCTGGTGGACGATGCGGGCGTTCAGCACCTCCAGCTCGTGCGGATCGAACCGCGCTGCCGATCGGCCGAACTTCCCGACGTCGAAGCTGTAAACCAGCGGCGCCAGGTCGGTGAACGGCTCGACGGGATCGGACGTGCCGATCCGCCCCAGCAGGCTGTTGATCGCCATGGGCTCCAATCCCCGCTCGCGCAGGTAGCGGATGGCGAGCGAACCGGCGCGCTTCGACAGTCCCTCGCCGCCCGCGCCGGTCAACAGCGCGAAATGGGCGAACCGCGGCGGCGCGCCACCCAGCGCCTCGAACAGTTCGATCTGCACGGCGGTGTTGGTCACGTGGTCCTCGCCCCGGAAAACGTGGGTGACGTGATGGTCCAGGTCGTCGACGCAGGACGGCAGGGTATAGAGCAGACTGCCGTCCTCGCGTACCAGCACCGGGTCGGACAGGGTCGCGGTGTCGAACGTCACCTCGCCGCGCACGCCGTCCTGCCATGTCACCGGCCGCTGGTTGAGGCGGAAGCGCCAGTGCGGCTTGCGGCCTTCCGCCGCGTAGGCGTCCTTCTGCTCCTGGGTGAGCGCCAGCGCGCCGCGCTCGTAGACAGGCGGCTTGCCGCGCGACAGCAGCACCTTGCGGCGCAGTTCCAGCTCCTGCGGCGTGTCCCAGCAGGGATAGAGCCGGCCCGACGCCTTCAAATGGGCGACGGCGGCGTCATAGGCTTCCTGCCGGCGCGACTGGTGCGACGACGTGTTCCATTTCAGCCCCAGCCAGCGGAGGTCGTCTTCGATGGCGTCGGCGAATGCTTCCGTCGACCGCTCCGGGTCGGTGTCGTCGAAGCGCAGCATGAAGATACCGCCCTGCTGGCGCGCATAGAGGAAGTTGACCAGCGCCGTCCGCACATTGCCCACATGCAGGTAGCCGGTCGGACTGGGCGCGAAGCGCAGCCGCACGCTCATGCGTTGAATTCCCGCTTGCGGGTGGCCGAGCGCGCGTTGCGGAACCCGTTGGTGATCGGATAGCGCCGGTCGCGGCCGAAATTGCGGCGGGTGATCTTGACGCCGGGCGGCGCCTGACGGCGCTTGTATTCGGCGATGTAGAGCAGGTGTTCGATGCGCTGGACCACCGCCGGATCATGGCCGCGGGCGACGATGTCGTCGAACGTCATCTCGTTCTCGATCAGGCACTCCAGGATGTCGTCGAGCACGTCATAGGGCGGGAGATTGTCCTGGTCGGTCTGGTTCTCGCGCAGCTCGGCCGACGGCGGGCGGGTGATGATGTTCTCGGGGATCACCACCTGGCCCGGCCCCAGCGCGCCGTCCGGCACGTGGGCATTGCGCCAGCGCGACAGCTCGAACACGGTGGTCTTGTAGACGTCCTTGAGCACCGAATAGCCGCCGCACATGTCGCCGTAGAGCGTGGCGTAGCCCACCGACATCTCGGACTTGTTGCCGGTGGTCAGCACCATGTGGCCGAACTTGTTGGACAGCGCCATCAGGGTGATGCCGCGGGCGCGGGCCTGCAGGTTCTCCTCGGTCGTATCGGGCTCGCGGCCCGCGAAGGCGGGCGCCAGCATGGACAGGAAGCCGCTGACGGCTGGTTCAATGGGGATCACCTCATGCCTGGCGCCGAGCGCCCGCGAGCACAGCTCGGCGTCGCGCACGCTGTCCGAGCTGGTATAGCGGTAGGGCATCATCACGCAGCGCACCCGCTCGGCGCCCAGCGCATCGACCGCCACCGCCGCCGACAGGGCGCTGTCGATACCGCCCGACATGCCGAGCACCACGCCGGGGAAATGGTTCTTGTTCACGTAGTCGCGCAGTCCCAGCATCATGGCGTTGTAGATTTCCTCGAGGCCTTCCGGATAGCGGACCTTCTCGCCGTCCTCGCAGCGCCAGGTGACGCCGTCGCGCCGCCAGCGCGTGATCGCCACGGCCTCACGCCAGGCGGCCATGCGCACCGGCACCTTGTGGTCGGTGTTCATCACGAACGAAATGCCGTCGAAGACGATCTCGTCCTGGCCGCCGATCTGGTTGACGTAGATCAGCGGCAGGCCGCTTTCGCTGACCCGCTGGGCGGCGAGCTGGGTGCGGGTGTCGACCTTGCCCAGTTCGTAGGGCGAGCCGTTCGGCACCACCAGGATTTCCGCGCCTGTTTCCTGCAGGCATTCGGTCACGTCCGGGTACCACATGTCCTCGCAAACCATGGCGCCGAGACGGATGCCGCGGAAGTTCATCGGGCCGGGCAGCGGGCCGGGCTGGAAGATGCGGATCTCGTCGAACACGCCGTAATTGGGCAGGTGGTGCTTGTAGCGCCTGGCGGCGATCTTGCCGCCGTCGAGCAGGATGACGGCATTGAACGGCTTGCCGTCGCCCTCGCGCCAGCTCGCGCCGATCAGCATGGCCGGGCCGCCGTCGGCGGTGTCGCCCGCCAGCTCCTCGACCGCCGCCTCGACCGCCTCCTGGAAGGCCGGCTTCAGCATCAGGTCCTCGGGCGGATAGCCGTTCAGCACCAGCTCGGCATAGACCACGAGGTCCGCGCCCGACGCAGCCGCTTCAGCCCGCGCCGCGCGGATCTTCGCCACGTTGCCGCTCACGTCTCCCAGGGTGGGATTGAGCTGCGCCAGCGCGATGGTGAGACTGTCGGTCATGGGAGCCTGCGAATGATCTGTGGGAAGTATCCGTCAGGAAACGCGGTTGTCCAGCATCGGTGCCTTACGCCATCGAACCCCTCACCCTATCCCTCTCCCACAAGGGGAGAGGGGACTCCGCTGGTGCGCGCCTTTGAGCCCTTCTCCCCTTGTGGGAGAAGGTGGCGCGGAGCGCCGGATGAGGGGTACGCCGCGTGAGCGGCGCCCTTGCTTACGACGCCGCGGCAACGCGGGCGATGCCGCCGCGTTCCTTGCGGATGCCTTCGGCGATGATGAAGGCCAGCTCCAGCGCCTGGCTGCCGTTGAGCCGCGGGTCGCAGTGCGTGTGGTAGCGGTCCTTCAGGCCCTCGGCCGTGATCGCCTGGGCGCCGCCCATGCACTCGGTCACGTCCTGGCCGGTCATCTCGAAATGGACGCCGCCCGCATAGGTGCCCTCGGCCTGATGCACCGCGAAGAAGCCGCGCACCTCGGCCAGCACCTTGTCGAACGGCCGGGTCTTGTAGCCTGACGTCGAGATGGTGTTGCCGTGCATGGGATCGCACGACCAGACGACCGTGCGGCCTTCCTGCTTCACCCTGCGCACCAGCGCCGGCAGCACGTCCTCGACCTTTTCCGCGCCCATGCGGGCGATCAGGGTCAGGCGGCCGGCCTCGTTCTGGGGGTTGAGCGCGTCGATCAGCCGGATCAGTTCGTCCGGGTTCATGGTCGGGCCGACCTTGCAGCCGATCGGATTCCTGATGCCGCGCATGAATTCCACGTGGGCGTGATCAAGCTGGCGGGTGCGCTCGCCGATCCACAGCATGTGGGCCGACGTGTCGTACCAGTCGCCGGTGGTCGAATCGACGCGAGTCATGGCCTGCTCGTAGCCCAGGAGCAGCGCCTCGTGCGAGGTGTAGAAGCTGGTGCCGCGCAGCACCGGCGCGGTCTCCGACGTGACGCCGCAGGCTTCCATGAAGGCCAGCGCCTCGGAGATGCGCGAGGCCATCTCCTGGTAGCGGCTGCCCGCCTGGGAATCGGCGATGAAGCCCTGCATCCAGCCATGGACGCGGTGCAGGTCGGCGTAGCCGCCCTGGGCGAAGGCGCGGATCAGGTTCAGCGTCGCCGCCGACTGGGAATAGGCGCGCACCAGCCGCTGCGGATCGGGCCGGCGCGCCTCGGGCGTGAACTCCATGCCGTTGATATTGTCGCCCTTGTAGCTTTCCAGGGTGACGCCATCGATGGTCTCGACGTCGCTGGAGCGCGGCTTGGCGAACTGGCCGGCAATGCGGCCGACCTTGACCACCGGGCACGACGCGGCCCAGGTCAGCGCCACCGCCATCTGCAGCAGCACGCGGAAGGTGTCGCGGATGTTGTCGGGGTGGAACTCGGCGAAGCTCTCCGCGCAATCGCCGCCCTGCAGCAGGAAAGCACGGCCCTCGGCCACGTCGGCCAGGTCCTGCTTCAGGCTGCGCGCCTCACCCGCGAACACCAGCGGCGGATAGGACTTCAGCGTCTTCTCCACCTCGGCGAGGGCCGCGGGATCCGGGTAGGCCGGGATATGCTTGGCCGGCAGCGCTCTCCAGCTGTCCGGCGACCACTTCTTGGTCATGGTGTCGCCTTGTCGTTTAAAGTCATTCGAGGGCGCTGATATACGCTCAGCGCCCGGTTTTGGCCAGTTTTTAGAATTGGTAACGTTATTCCGCCGCCTGCTTCAGCCGCGGCGCCGGCGTGCGCATGGTGACGAATTCCTCGGCGGCCGTCGGATGGATCGCGACCGTGGCGTCGAACTGGGCCTTGGTGGCGCCGCACTTGATGGCGATGCCGATGCCCTGGATGATCTCGCCAGCGTCGTGGCCGACCATGTGGGCGCCCAGCACCCGGTCGGTCTTCGCGTCGACGATCAGCTTCATCATGGTGCGCTCGCTCGACCCGCCCAGCGTATGCAGCATGGGCCGGAAATCGGCCTTGTAGATGTCGATCTCGTCATAGCGCTCGCGCGCTTCCTCTTCGGTCAGGCCGCAGGTGCCGACCGGCGGCTGGGTGAACACGGCGGTCGGGATGTCGCGGTAGTCCATGGTCGCCGGCCGGCCGCCGAACTGGGTGGCGGTGAACGCCATGGCCTCGGCGATGGCGACCGGCGTCAGCTGGAACCGGTGGGTGACGTCGCCCAGCGCGAAGATATTGGGCACGGAGGTGCGGAAGTCGTCGTCGATGACGATGGCGCCGATGTCGTCCAGCTTCACGCCCACTTCCGCGAGACCCATCCCGCTGGTCTTGGGGTTGCGGCCGATGGCGTACATGACCGCGTCGATCTCGATGGTCGTGCCATTCGCCTGCGTCACCAGCAGGCTGCCGTCGGCCTGCCTGTCGATGCGCGCGATCAGCGAGCAGTTCACCCGCAGGTCGATGCCCTTCTTGCGCATTTCAGCGGCGACGGTGTCCCTGATATCCTTGTCGAAGCCGCGCAGGATCTGCTCGCCCCGGTACAGCTGGATCACCTGCGAACCAAGGCCGTTGAAAATGCCGGCGAATTCGACGGCAATATAACCGCCGCCCGCGATCAAAATCCGCTTCGGCAGCTCGGGCAGGTAGAACGCTTCGTTCGAGCTGATGGCATGCTCGCCGCCGGGGACGTCGGACATGGCCGGCCAGCCGCCGGTCGCCACCAGGATCTTGTCGGCGGTGACGCGGCCCACTTCCCTGCCGTCCTTGGTCAACGCGATGGTATGCGCGTCGACCAGCGCGGCGTGCGCCTCGTGCAGCACCACGTTGTTGTTCTTCAGGGTCTGGAGATAGAGGCCGTTGAGGCGGTCGATCTCCCTGTCCTTGTTGGCGATCAGCGTCGACCAGTCGAAACGCGCGCCCTCGATGGTCCAGCCATAGCCGTGCGCCCACTCGAACTCCTCGGCGAAGCCCGACGCGTAGACCAGCAGCTTCTTCGGCACGCAACCGCGGATGACGCAGGTGCCGCCCACCCGGCTTTCCTCGGCGATGCCGACCCGCGCGCCATAGGACGACGCCATGCGCGCCGCCCGCACGCCGCCCGAGCCCGCGCCGATGATGAACAGGTCGTAATCGTAGTCAGCCATTCTTCTGGTCTCTTTCCACTTTGGCGATCAGATCGTCGATGACGGTCGCGCAGTCAGGAAGGTCCTGATCCACGATCGCCCATACTTCGGCTGACGTTACCTCATAGTACTGAAATTCAAGGCGCTCGCCGATCTTGGCGAGCCTGGCCCACAAATGTCCATGCCTCAGGTGAGGGGAAATGCGTTTGCTCGCCTCGTACAGGATCACCAAGTTACGCTCGACAGCATCTTCCGCCATCGACAGGTTCTTCTGATTGTCGGAAGCCGCGTAAGCGCCGATCCGGCCGACGGCAGCCTTCATATCGAGCAACGCCTGTGAATTGCTATTCCGCATGGATTACCGCCACCGTGAGCAAGGAGTGCAATATGGCCGCCCTCGTACATTTACTCAACTGCCGAACCCCCCTCTTTGTCACCCCGGACCTGTTCCGGGGTCTGTCTCTACGCGTGACGGCGCTTACGGCGTGAGCACGATATCCTCCCAATGAGGATTGCGTTCCTCGACGAGATTGTACTTCCACTGGCGCACGTATCGTTTGAGTTGCTTCTCGCGCGCGATTGCCATTCGCACATCTTGGAACACTTCGTAATAGACCAGCCGGTCTATGCCGTACTTCCTGGTATGGCCAGGGACGGCCTTGCTCTTGTGTTCCCACACACGGCGCAGCAAATCGGAAGTCACGCCAACATACATCGCGCCTCGGGGGCGATTGGCGAGGATGTAGACATAGTACTGCTTGTACATGCAGTCGTGCCGATATCGAGACAGACCCCGGAACAAGTCCGGGGTGACAACCGAGGAACGCAACGGCCGAAGAAAGCGATCACCTAAAATCTACTCAACCGTCACCGACTTCGCCAGATTCCGGGGCTGGTCCACGTCCGTCCCCTTGCTGACGGCGGCGTGGTAGGCCAGCAGCTGCACCGGGATCGCCTGCAGGATCGGGGCGACGAATTCGTGCATGTCGGGCAGCACCAGCGTCCAGGCGGCGCCGTCGCCGGCCGATTTCTCGCCCGCCACGTCGGTGACCAGTAGGATGCGGCCGCCGCGGGCGATGACCTCGTGCATGTTGGACACGGTCTTGGCGAACAGCCGGTCGCTGGGCGCCAGCACCACCACCGGTACGGCCGGATCGATCAGCGCGATGGGACCGTGTTTCATCTCGCCGGCGGCATAGCCCTCGGCGTGGATGTAGGAGATTTCCTTCAGCTTCAGCGCGCCTTCGAGCGCGATCGGGTAGAGCGCGCCGCGGCCCAGATAGAGTACGTCGCGCGCCTTGGCGATGTCGGCGGCGATGGTCTCGATCCGGTCGTCGTGCTTGAGCACCTCGGCCGCCGCCTTGGGCACCTCGACCAGCGCGTGGGTCAGTTCGGCCTCGGTCGCCGCGTCGATGGTGCCGCGCGCCCGCGCCGTGGCGACGGCAAGGCACGCCAGCACCACAAGCTGGCAGGTGAACGCCTTGGTGCTGGCGACGCCGATCTCCGGCCCTGCGTGCGTCGGCAGCACCACGTCCGATTCCCGGGCGATGGAACTTTCCGGCACGTTGACGACGCTGAGGATGTGCTGGCCCTGCTCGCGGCAATAGCGCAGCGCGGCGAGCGTGTCGGCGGTCTCGCCCGACTGGGAGACGAAGATGGCGAGCCCGCCGGCGGGCAGCGCCGCCTCGCGGTAGCGGAACTCCGACGCCACGTCGATCTCGACGCTGACTCGGGCGATCCGCTCGAACCAGTATTTGGCGACCATGCAGGCGTAGAACGCCGTGCCGCACGCCACCATGGTGATCTTCGGCACCGCGGCGATGTCGAACGGCATGGCCGGCATCACCACTTCGCGGCTGAGCGCGTTGTAATAGGTGCCGAGCGTGTCGCCGATCACCGCCGGCTGCTCGAAGATCTCCTTCTGCATGAAGTGGCGGTAGTTGCCCTTCTCGATCAGGCCGCCGACCAGCTTGGCCAGCTTGATCTCCCGCTGCACCACCGCGCCGCTCTCCTCGTGGATCACCGCGCTCGTGCGCGTCAACTCGACCCAGTCGCCTTCCGCCAGGTAGCAGATGCGGTTCGACAGCGGCCCGATGGCCAGCGCGTCCGAGCCCAGATACATTTCGCCGTCGCCGTAACCGACGACCAGCGGGCTGCCGCGCCGGGCGCCGATCAGCAGGTCACCGTGCTCGGCGAACAGAATGCCGATGGCGAACGCGCCGTCGAGGCGCTTGAGCGCCGCGGCCGCCGCCTGCTGAGGCGTCGCGCCCCGGTCCAGTTCGGCGGTGACCAGATGGGCGATGACCTCGCTGTCGGTCTCGGTCACCATGACGTAGCCCTGCGCGGTCAGTTCTTCGCGCAGCTCGCGGAAGTTCTCGATAATGCCGTTATGCACCACCGCCACCTTTTCAGTGGCATGTGGATGGGCATTGTTCTCGTTCGGCGCGCCGTGGGTCGCCCATCTTGTGTGGGCGATGCCGACGGTCCCCGGCAGCGGGCTGGCGTCCAGCACCTTGCGCAGATTGCCCAGCTTGCCCTCGGCGCGGCGGCGGTCGATGGCGCCGCCGTCCGGCAGGGTGGCGACACCCGCCGAATCGTAGCCGCGGTATTCCAGCCGCTGCAGCCCCTCGACCAGCCGCGGCGTCACCGCCTCACGGCCAACGATACCGACGATGCCGCACATTCAGCCCTTGACCCTCTGCTTAGCGCTTTTCGCGCGGAACTTCGCCGCGCCCTTGGGAATCGACTTCTGCGGCGCGCGGGTGACGGCGATGGCGTCCGCCGCCACGTCGCCGGTAATGACGCTGCCCGCGCCCACGAGCGCGCCGTCGCCGATCTTCACCGGCGCCACCAGCGCGGTGTTGGAGCCGATGAACGCGCCCGCGCCGATATCGGTGAAGTGCTTGGCGAAGCCGTCATAGTTGCAGGTGATGGTGCCGGCGCCGATGTTGGCCTCGGCGCCGACCCGCGCGTCGCCGATATAGGACAGATGGTTGGCCTTGGCGCCCCTCTCGATCACCGCCTTCTTGATCTCGACGAAGTTGCCGATATGGGCGTCCTCGCCGATGTCGGCGCCGGGCCGCAGCCGGGCGAACGGGCCGATCCGCGCGCCCGAGGCCACATGCGCGCCCTCGATATGGCAGAACGCCTCGATCCGCACGCCGTCCTCGATGGAGGCGCCGGGGCCGAACACCACGCCGGGGCCGATGAACACGTCCCGGCCCAGGATGGTGTCGGCGCTGAAATACACGGTGTCCGGGTCGGCAAGGGTCACGCCCTCGTCCATGAAATGCTCGCGTCGGCGGCGCTGCCAGATCGCCTCGGCCTTCGCCAGCTCGGCGCGGGAGTTGACGCCCATCACCTCCCCGGCTTCGGCCTCGACCACGGCGCAGTGCAGGCCCTGGTCGCGGGCGATCTCGACGATGTCGGTCAGGTAGAATTCGCCCTTGTCGTTGTCGTTGCCGATGGCGCGCAGGAGCTTCAGCGCGTGCTCGCCGTCGAGCGCCATCAGGCCCGCGTTGCACAGGCCGATGGCCAGCTCCTTCTCATCGGCGTCGCGGGTCTCGACGATGCGCTTCAGCTTGCCGTGCTTCATCACCAACCTGCCATAGGCGGCCGGATCGGCGGGTGTGAAGCCCAGCACCACCACGGCGGGATCGTCATCAGCCCGGCGACGCTCCAGCAGCAAGCGGTAGGTGGCGGGCGTGACCAGCGGCGTGTCGGCGAAGGCGACGATGACATCGCCATCAAAGCCGTCCAGCGCTTCGGCGGCGGCCAGCACCGCATGGCCGGTGCCGAGCGGCGGGTCCTGCACCGCGACGATGGCCGGCGCGACAGCCTTGGCGACCGGGTCCATGTCCCTGCCGAGGACGACGATGGTGCGCTCCGGCGCCAGCTCGGCGGCGGCGGCCAGCACGTGATGCACCATGGCGCGGCCGGCGATGGGGTGCAGCACCTTGGGCAGGCTGGATTTCATCCGCGTTCCCTTGCCCGCGGCAAGGACGACGACGGCTGTTTTCCGGACTGTCATGAAGGGGTTTCTCGCTTCCGCGCGGGTCTTTGCTTTCAAGGCCGAAACCTGCCACAAAGGCCGCCGGTTTACCACCGCAGGATGCAGACAGGCTGGCCATGCGCCTTCCCGACACCGTGATATTCGACCTCGACGGCACCCTGGTCGACAGCGCCCCCGATCTGACCGGCGCGCTCAACCACACCATGCGCACCATCCGCCTGCCCGAGATCGGCGCCCATGAGGTGCGCCACATGGTGGGCCACGGTGCCCGCGCGCTGATCCAGAAGGCGGTGACGGCGGCCGGCACGACACTGGACGACGCGGCATTCGACCGCGCGTTCGAGACCTTCCTCGATTACTACGCCGACCACGTCGCCGACCTGACGACGCCGTTCCCCAACGCGGTCGAGACGCTGACCCTGCTCAGGGACAACGGCGTGAAGCTGGGCGTTTGCACCAACAAGCCCCAGCGCCTCACCGAGCTGCTGCTCGACAGCCTGGGCATGAGCCACTGGTTCGGCGCCATCATGGGCGCCGACGCGGTGACCGAGAAGAAACCCCATGCCGGCCATCTGACAGCCACCGTCGACCGCCTGGGCGGCGACCTGCGGCGCACGGTGATGGTCGGCGACAGCCAGACCGACGTGGACACCGCCCGGAACGCCGGAACGCCGGTCGTGGCCGTGAGCTTCGGCTACTCGACGGTCCCCGCCGCCGACCTGATGGCCGACCGGCTGATCGACGATTTCAGGGAACTGCCCGAGGCACTGGCGGCGCTGATCGCCGTCCGATAGCCGCGTCCCCCAATAGCCGTCATCGCGAGGAGCGAAGCGACGCGGCGACCCAGTCCACCCGCGGGTTACGGCGACTGAAGAAAGAGCTGGGTTGCCGCGCCCCTGCGGGTCTCGCAATGACGATCGGGAATAGTGGCCTCCGCCCCTGCTTGACAACCCGCAACGCAGGACCGTATTACGGCGCGTCCTCGGCGACGAGGGGCGAATAGCTCAGTTGGTAGAGCGCCACGTTCACATCGTGGATGTCGGGGGTTCGAGTCCCTCTTCGCCCACCACGCTTCGCCCTTACGGGCTACGCGTGGCGCAGCCACGCAGGAGGCCGTTAGGCCGAAGCAGTGCCCGGCGTAGCTGAAAGCGAAGACGGGCCGCCCCTCAGGACAACATCCGAAAACCCTAAGCCTGCACCAGCCGCGCATGCCTGTCGGCGATCTCGCGGTTGCAGGCCTCGCAGGTCACCGGCCATTCCTCGACCTGGCTGGCCTGCGGCGGCGTCTGCCGGCCGCAGAGCGTCACGGCCACCGGCACCTTGCGGTCGCCGACCTTGAGCCACTCGCATTTGTGGACGATGCCGTCGGCATCGGCCCAGACCTTGTGAGGGCGGTGGTCGTCCAGCTTGGCAGTGTCCGGCATGGCTCTCCCCTGGATGACAGCGTCCCACGTTAGACCCGTTCGCGGCGTCAAGCCAGCCGGGGTTTCGCACTTACCCCCGCGGCTTCGGCCCCAACTCCCACAGCGCCCGCCCATAGTTCTCCGCCGCTTCTTCCCACACCAGCGACACGTGGGTGACGCCGACGTTGATGTCCCTCTGGAAGCGCTGGATCGGGTTGGCCATGTAGACCGAGGTGGCGCCGGCCATCAGGGTCAGCTTGTGGGCGACCTGGCCGATCAGGCGCGAGACATAGGCGGCGTCGCGGTGCGAGACATAGGCGTCGAGCGCCGGGTTGGGCGCGCCGCCGGCCTCGGCCCATTTGTTCAGCTCGGCCATGCGGTGGCGCATGATCAGGGTGGCGGCGTGGATGTCGGTCAGGCACTCGGTCAGCTTGATCTGGTTGGCGACGCGCTCGACTTGCACTTCGCCAGTGAACAGCGCCTTCTTGCCGACCAGCGTCTTCTGGACCGCCGCGGCCATGCCCTCGGCCATGCCGATCAGCGCGGCGGGGATGCCCCAGATGGCCGGCCAGCCGAAGGGCAGTCGGCCCATGGGGATACCCAGCACCTTCATGCCCGGGCTGTTCCCGGTGGCCAGGTCCATGATCGACACGCGCCGGTGCGCCGGCACGAACACGTTGTCGAGCACCAGGTCCTTCGAGCCGGTGCCGCACAGGCCCGATACGAACCAGTCGTCGACGATGGTGGCGTCGCCGCGCGGGATCAGCATCCAGTCGAAGCAGGTGGAACTGGGCTTCATGATGATGAACCAGTCGGCGAAGTCGCAACCGCTGGAGAACTTCCAGCGCCCGGTGAGGCGGACGCCGCCCTCGACCTCCTCCATCTTGCTGTTCATGGCGAAGGACGCCGTGGAGCACAGCTTGTCGTCGCTGCCGTCCCAGTATTCCTCCTGCGCCTCGATGGGGAACAGGCTGGCCTGCCAGGTGTGGATGACGAACAGGTTGGTGACCCAGCCGCTGGAGCCGCAGGCGGTGGAGATGGTGCGGATCACCTCGGTGGCGGTGTCGGGCCCCAGCTCGTAGCCGCCGAAGCGTTTGGCCTGCAGGATCTTCGGCAAGCCGGCGGCGCGGAACTCGGCGATCGTCTCGTCGGGCAGGCGGCGGTTCTTCTCGGCCTCGGCGGCGCGCTCGCGCAGCGCCGGCAGCAGAGCCTCGGCACGCGCGATCATCTCTTCCTTGGTCGGAGTCTTCGACTGCAGCCTGTTCGCGTCGACATTGATGTTCATGGATCCATCCTCTCCTGCGTCTGGGCGGCCGGTCGCGCCGCCTGCGATGCAACTTCCCTACAGATCGTCTATCCCGACCGCCGTCACAAATCAATCAGCGCCGCCGAAATTAATCATCCGAGGTTTCGAATTCCCTTTGCAACGGCGCCGCCGAGCAGGAATGATCGCGGCGGAAAATTGTCCTGGGGAGGATCGCATGTCTCGGCTCGCACGGCGCGGTGCGCCTTCGGATTCGGCCCGTCGCCGCGCGGGGGGCGCGCCATGAAGGTGGGCTCGTTCTTTCCCGACCGGCCCTTGCCGACGCTCTACGCCATGGCGGCGGACGATCTGCCGCTGCACTTCAACATGGACGAGCTGACCGAGAAGCAGAAGGCCGACCACTACGAGCAGAACCAGCTTCTGGCCATGCTGCAGTCGGCGTTGCTGTCGATCAGCAAGCCGGCCGACTACGTGGCGCTGTTCGATGCGTTCTCGCGGCCGCCGTGGGACGCTTTCCTGCGCAACCAGCACGCCATGGCGGCCAGGGCCGGCGCCGAGATGGTGCCGCTCGACCACCTGCTCTACGCGCCGGTCGAGACCTATTACGAGACCATCGCGACCATGCTGCCCAAGGTCGACCTGCTGACCCTGCTGATGATGAGCCGGTCGAACCAGGTGCTGCACAAGGACCAGGGCGCCATCGAGCGCATGTTGAAGCTGAACTCCAAGTTCCACTTCGCCGAGAATGCGCCGCTGTTCGGTATTCCCACGCCGGAGACGATCATCGCCCAGCAGCCGCTGAGCGGGAACAACCGGGTCGAGGACTTCTTCGCCAGGCACGAGAACCGGATCATCCTGAAGATGACTGGCCAGCCGGGCGCGCGCAGCGTCAAGGCGGTCGCCAGCACGGCCGAGGCCGACGAATACCTGACGTCTTACCGGCCCACCGATCCGGTGCTGGTGCAGCAGCGGCTGCAACTCGAGAATTACGAGGAGTGGACCGCCGACCTGCTGATCACCGAGGATTCGGTGGCGCTGGATAATGTGCGGCGCATCCTGGTGACCGACGGGCTGTGGATCGGCAACTTCATCTATGCCGATCCGCCGGTCACCGACTCGCAGAAGGCCGAGTTGCTGAAGGTGGGCGCCTATGCCCGCAAGTTCGGCTTCGGCACGCGGACCGGCGACTGCCTGGGCATCGACTATTTCATCGGCAAGGACGGCGAGGTGCTGATCACCGAGATCAACCCGCGCTGGACCGCCGGGCTGTTCCCCACCCAGGTGCTGCGGCGCGTGAACAAGGCGCGCCGCGACGCGGTGCCGTATTTCGAGCTGGTGCGGCTGGAGGACTACGAGACGTTCCAGGCGTTCTGCGCCAGGCACCTGCCCAACCAGAGCGACGGCCCCTTCTCGGTCATGCCGCTGGGCTTCTCGCCCTATGAGCGCGAGATCGACGGCGTGAAGCGGGTGTTCACCTGGATGGTGGTGATCGGCGACTTCCCGGCCTACCGCAAGGCGGCCAAGCAGGTGCTCGGCGAGAGCGGGCTGCCGAACGGAGACCTGGTGCCGCTCTGATCCGCTTGGCGGCGCGGCGGCGGCGCTGGTAATCTGGCGACGGCGCGTCCATGCGCCGATGGCCAGCGAGGGACAATCGCCATGACCGCAAAGCCCATCGTGGTTTCTCCCGCCGATTACGCCGCGCCGCTCGACGTGGTGGGCGAGCATGTTACCGTGCTCGCCTCGAAGGACCTCACCGGCGGCTACGAGCTGTTCCTGCAGGAAGGGCCGGAGGGCAGCGGGCCGCCGCCGCACAGCCATGGCTGGGACGAATCGTTCTTCGTGCTGCAGGGCACCGTGGAGTTCGGCTATGACGACGAGCACCTGAGCGCCGGACCCGGCACGCTGGTGCACCTGCCCGCCGGCACCACCCACTGGTTCCGCTTCGCCCCGGGCGGCGGCAAGATGCTGAGCGTCAGCGGCGGCGGCAGCAACGCCGCGCGCATGTTCGCCGCGATGGATGCGGAGATCCCGTCCGGCGCGCTCGACATTCCCAAGGTGGTCGCCGTCGCGCGGCGCCATGGGCTGACCATCGGCGACTGACGGGCCTGCCAGGCCCGCGGGAACCCGGTTGGCGCGCCTGGCGTTCTCTTTCTGCGCATTCGTTCTTCGGGCGGCATGAAAGAGGTTCCCATGATTCACAGGGGTTTGACGGCGATGGTCGCGCTGATGCTGGCCGGCCTGTCGGCAGGAGTCGCCGGCGCGGCCCAGCCGGCGGCGAAAGGCTATTCGCTGACGGTCGAGGTAACCGGCGCCAGGGAGACCACCGGAGTCGTCAGGGCCGCGCTGTTCAACGACCCGGCGGCCTTCCCGGACGGCAAGTTCACCCGGAACGCGGCCGTCCCGCTCAAGGGTAAGAATTCGGTGCGGCTGGTGTTCAAGAACCTGCCGGCCGGCACCTACGCGATCAGCCTCTATCACGACGCCGACGGCAACGACAAATTCGGCAAGGCGCTTGGCATCCCGAAGGAAAGCTACGGCTTCTCGGTGCTCCGCGACGAGGTGATGTCGAAGCCGGAATTCGACGACGCCAAGTTCGACGTGCGCAAGAATACGTCGATCACCATCCCGCTGCTCGGCCCCTGAACCGCCTGCTCCGCGCCCTCAGACAGCGCCGCCTGCGCTTGAAGTCTGGATGGCGAAGCCGCGCCGAGGATTCGGCGCGGCCCGCGGCTTCAGAACACGAAGGACAGGACAGCGCCGACGACGACGACCAGACCGACGATATAGATGATGTTGTTCATCGAACCTCTCCATGTTGCCGGGACGTCAACGCCGGCTTGGCGGTGCGCGTTCCCCGGCCGTCGCGATCCGGCCGCAGAAAACTGCAACAAATTTCCGTTGCCTCCGCATCCTTCGCCGCATGGCTGCGTTATCCCGCTACCCGCCAATCGCGGCGGAGCGGGAGGAACGGCTGTTGGACTGGATCAAGGAGCATCTGATCGTCGCCGGATCGATCGGCGCGGTGCCGATCATCCTCGTCACCGTCATGGTGCTGAACCTGTCGGGACCGGAAAAGCAGATCCAGAAGCCGCTGAGACACATCCACGGCGTCACCGATCCCCAGTTCATGCACGAGCTGGGCACGCTGCTCGGGCCGCCGGTGCTGGGTGGCAACAGCATCGAGGACCTGCAGAACGGCGACGAAATCTTCCCGTCCATGCTGGCGGCGATCCGGGGCGCGCGGCACACCATCACCTTCGAGACCTACATCTACTGGTCCGGCGAGATCGGTAAGGAGTTCCGCGAAGCACTTGTCGAGCGGGCCAAGGCAGGCGTGAGGGTGCATGTGCTGCTGGACTGGGTCGGCAGCCAGAAGATGGACTCGGAAACCATTCCGGCGCTGCGCGCAGCCGGCGTCGAGGTCGAGGAGTACCATCCGCTGCACTGGTACTCGCTGGCCAGGATGAACAACCGCACGCATAGGAAGCTGCTGGTGGTCGATGGCAGAGTCGGGTTCACCGGCGGCGTCGGCATCGCCGACCAGTGGCGCGGCCACGCCCAGGACCCCGACTACTGGCGCGACTCGCACTACCGGGTAGAAGGACCCGCCGTCGCCCAGATCCAGGCCGCCTTCGTCGATAACTGGATGAAGACCTCCGGCCGCGTGCTGCAGGGCAATCGCTACTTCCCGGCGCTGTACGCCGCCGGCGACCGCCGCGCGCAGATGTTCATTTCCTCGCCCCGTGCCGGCGGCGACAGCATGCAGCTCATGTACCTGCTGGCGCTCGCGGCGGCCGAGCGGACCATCGACCTGTCGGCGGCCTATTTCGTGCCGGACGACTTCACCCGGTCCGCCATCATCGCGGCCATCGCGCGCGGCGTGCGGGTTCGGGTGATCGTGCCCGGAAAGCACATCGACACGGTCGTGGTCGGCAAGGCCTCGCGCGAAACCTGGGGCGAACTGCTGAAGGTGGGCGCCCAGATCCACGTGTTCCAGCCCACCATGTTCCACTGCAAGATGCTGGTGGTGGACGGCCAACTCGTCTCCGTCGGCTCGACCAACTTCGACAACCGCTCGTTCCGCCTCAACGACGAGGCCAACCTCAACGTCTACGACCGGGCCTTCGCCGAGAAGATGACCGGCATCTTCGAGGCGGACCTGAAGCGGTCGACGGAAATGACCCTGGAGGAGTGGCAGGATCGCCCCTGGCATGAACGGCTGACGGAGAAGCTGGCCTCGGTGTTCGCATCGCAGCTTTAGGCGGACGCGTCACAAAACGTCGTGGAAAGTTGCGCGAGTTTCGAAGTTTCTGGAAAATCGCTGCAGAAAGCGCGAGCCTGAGGCTCTTGGGCTGGATCTCGGGGGCGTTCCGTCAAGGGAGAGCCTCGATGAACATGATCGTCAGGCGCGTCTTCGCGACCGCCGCGCTCACCATCGCCGTCGCATTCATGGTCTGCGGCGCTGCCGCCGCCGACTCCATGGGCCAGTCCGAGAATGCTGTCGACCGCCCGGGCGGCGACTATCACAGCTACAATTCGGGCGGCTTGTCCCAGTGCTCCACCTCGTGCGGCACCATCGCCCGGTGCAAGGCTTACACCTACGTGCCGTCGACCGGCATCTGCTGGCTGAAGGAAACGGTGCCGCCGCGCATCGCCAATGGCTGCTGCACCTCCGGCGTCAAGGTCATGGGCGCCATGGAAATGGGCACCGACCGTCCCGGCGCGGACATCCGTCCCGGCTTCGACGTCGCCACCGTGTCGTCGTGCGAACGGTCGTGCCGGCTCGACGCCACCTGCAAGGCCTATACCTTCGTCAAGCCCGGCATTCAGGCTGCCAGTGCCAGGTGCTGGCTGAAGCACACCACGCCGGCCAGGGTTGCCAACTCGTGCTGCGTCTCTGGCGTCCGGATCGCCAACCCGCCGGCGCGGCGGGACAGCCTGCCGGCAACGCGGATCGACTGAACGCGCTGCCTACCCGCGGAAATATTCCCGGTCGCCGGTGAGCGTCTCGGCCATGCCGTCGATGGCCCGCATCACATGGTCGGCCTGGGCGCCGAACAGGCTGTCGACGGGCGTCCGCCGCCGGATGCGGGAGAGTTCGTCCCAGCCGCGGCGCAGGCCGGCCAGGAGTTGCTGGATGTCGTCTTCGCCGATGGTCTGTCTGCCGTACATGGTCGCGACTCGTTTGTTCCTGATTTGTTCATGGTCGTCGCGCCGCGCGCAGGAGTCAACCGGGAACGACGTCAGTTCATGAGGAGCAGCGCGCCATTGAGCAGCGAGGCGAAGGCCACCCAGGCGGCATAGGGCGCGAACAGCCAGGACGCGACTCTGTCCCGGCTCCAGGCGGCGACGATGAACGCGACGATCAACGTGAGCAGCAGCAGGATGACGACGAAGGCCGGCCCGATCGCATGGGCGGTGAAGAACACCGGTGACCACGCGAAGTTGAGCGCAAGCTGGGCCCACCAAAACCCGACGAGCAGCCGGGAGCCGTCGCCGCGCGAGACCCGCCAGCCCGCGATGGCGATGAGCACATAGAGGCAGGTCCAGACCGGGGCGAACAGCCACGAGGGCGGGTTGAACACGGGCTTGGCAAGCCGCGCGTACCAGTCGTCGGGTCCGGTCGCCATCCCGATGGCCGCGCCGCCCCCCACCACAAGCAAGAGAAAAAGCGCCAGCGAAACGAATCGGTTCATCTTGCAACCCCTCGACTGTCTCGATTTACCATCCTGCAACGCCACCAGAATACCTGCGTTCCCTCAAATTCGTGGCATCCGAACCCGAATCCGTTGTTCGCGTGTGCAAACAGTTGGCGTCGCCGCGCGATTCGAATTAGCATAAAATTCGAAATCACCCATTTTGGGTGTATCGCCGGGCTCGCATGGTTCGGTGACAAGGGCCTTGGGGGCACTTGGTACATGACGGTCTGGACTCGTCCGGAGGCTGTGGCCTATGGGGCTGATCTGGCATTCGAGAGCCTGGTCGGCGAGAAGCTGCGCGAGCTCGGCTGGACGTGCGAGGTTCTCCGGACGTCTGACCAGTTCGGATCGGACATCATCTGCAAGCACCGCGACAAGAAGGCGGTGGTCCAGTGCACGCCCGGCGCCAGGATCGACATCGGCTGCCTCCAGCATGCGGCGGCGGTGAAGGCCTATCATTCGGCTGATCTGGCGCTGATCGTCCACAACGGCGCGCCCTCCGAGCGCGTCGCGACCCTGGCCAAAGAGATGGGCGTGGCTCTTACGCATACCGACGAACTGGTCGTGGCCGGTCCCTATGACCGGTCCGATTACGGCGTCAGGCTGCGCCTCGAGCGCGAATTGATGCTGGAGCAGGAAAAGCAATCCCGCCAGGAGACCGAGAACAGGCTGACGCTGATGGCCTACTACGAGGCGGTCGGCAAATACGAGCGCGACAGCAAGACCTGGCAGGCCGCGCGCCGACGCCATCCCTGGGTGAAGGGTCTGGGCATGGCGTCGATCGCGCCGCCGTTCCTGCTCCTCGGCACGGACTATTTCATCTTCTTCCTGCTGCTGTCGCTGGGGCTGGCGGCCTATGCGCTGTTCTTCACCGCTCCCGGCGCCGAACCGGCCGCGCCCGCGCCGCTCCAGGGCCTCACGCCCGACACGGTGCTTCCCGAAAGGACGGCCGCGAGGGCCTTCCCCGCCCGCCCGTCCAGCCGGGAGAGGGTCGACCGTGCCGGGGTGCCGGCGCCAGTCGGACTGGTCCGCCACGGGCGAAGCCAGCACATGCCCGGCGGCGAGCCGAAGTCCATCGTCAAATGCCCCAAATGCCACACCAAGATGCGGCTGCCGCGCGGCAAGCGCCTGTGGGCCAACTGCCCGAGCTGCAAGAACAAGTTCCGCGCCGATACCTGACGCCTATCGCGGATCGCCCCCTGGCAGCTTGCGGAGGACCAGCTGCCAGTTGACGGCAACCAGTTCGTAGCGGCCGCGCCTGTCGGCCAGCAACCGGTTGATGGCGGGTGCCGGGCCGTCGGCTTTGCCGTCATAGGGCGACATCAGATAGTCATCGAAAATCATGATGCCGCCGGGCTTGAGCGCGTCGAACCCCGCGAACGCGTCGCCCAGAACATCGGCATACCGGTGCGACCCGTCTATATAGACGAGGTCGAAGCGCTCGCTGACGGAGCTGGCGGCAAAGAACGCCGCGGAAGTCCCTCGGAACTTGGTGACCCTGCCAGAATATCTGGCGGTATTCGCATTGAAGCGTATTTCGCTCGCCGCTTTGCCGCTTTCCGGATGCGCCGGCCCACCCTGCCAGGTGTCGACGCAGGTCAGCCGGGCGCCCGGCCAGTTGGAAAGCATGAACAGGGCCGACATCCCCTCCCAACTGCCGATCTCGAGGATTTCCGGGGAAGCGGGCATGGGGTGACGGTCGAACACCGCCAGCCAGTCGCAGAGGCGCGACATGAACCAGTCGGTGGAGAAGTCATGATCGCGCGCCATGGCCTCGAAGGCGGCACGGCGCGATCGGAATCGCCGCCTGATGCCAGGAGCCCGCATACGCGTCGCCACCAGCGTCGCGTAAACTGGCCATGGCGGCGAGGTCCGCCAGAGATGGCGCAACGACTTCGCGGCGCGCCGCAGATTCATTTCCAGGCCGCTCCATCTGTGAAGGTGCGCCAGCCCCTCGGGTCTACCGACCGATAATGACCTCGGCCGCCGGCACAATCCAGAAGGACGTCCAGCGGCTTTTCTCCGGGGCAACTCCCGCCATATGGCGTGTTCCTTGCATGTAACCATTGACAACCATTGGCCATTGGGGGCTCTCGGTGGACGACGACCAGCAGGACTACCGGTCCCTGTTCGACAACGCCGTCGAAGGCATGTACCGCACGTCGCCGGACGGGCGCTACCTGGCGGCGAATGACGCGCTGGCACGCATCTACGGCTACGAGTCGGCCGATGCGCTGATGTCGGAACTGACCGACATCGCCGGAACGCTTTACGTAAACCCCCATGACCGCGACAGATTTCGCGCTTCCCTGGAGGGCACCAACGCGGTGCACGACTTCGTCGCGCGGGTCTACCGCAAGGACGGCAGCCAGATCTGGATCAACGAGAACGCCCGTTCGGTGCGCGCCGGCGACGGCTCGCTGAAGTGGTACGAGGGCTTCGTCCAGGACATCACCGAGCGGGTCAAGGCCGACGAAAGGTTGCGCCTGGCGGCCAGCGTATTCGACACCGCGGCCGAGGCGATCATGGTGCTCAATGACGAATTTTGCGTCACCGCCATCAATCCCGCCTATTCCACGATCACCGGATACACCGCGCGGGACATCATCGGCTGCCTGCCGCCCTTCCTGGAGTGGGGTCAGCCGGACCCTGAGTACCCGCGCATCGGCATGGCTACCCTGCGCAAGCGGATCGACGGCAGCGGCCGTTGGACCGGTGAGCAGTGGAACCGCAGGAAGGGCGGCGAACGCTATGCCGAGCATCTTTCCGTCGTCCCCATTCCCGGCGGCAACGGCCAGGCCGGCCGCTACCTTGTGGTGTTCAGCGACGTCACCCAGCGCAAGCTGGACGAGGAGCGCATCCGCTACCAGGCCAGCTACGACCAGCTCACCGGCCTGCCGAACCGGGCCTTGTTCATGGACCTGCTGGCCAAGGCGCTGGCCCAGGCCGAACGGGAAGGCGAGATGGTGGGCCTGATGTTCGTCGACCTGGACGGCTTCAAGCTGGTCAACGACACACTTGGCCACGACATGGGCGACCTGCTGCTGCAGGAGGTCGCGGCGCGGCTGAAGCGCTGCATGCGCTCGTCGGACACGGTGGCGCGTCTCGGCGGCGACGAGTTCACCGTGCTGATGCCGCATATGCGCGACTTCCGCAACGCACCGAGGGTCGCCGAGCGCATCACCGAGACGTTGCGCGCACCGTTCGCGCTAAACGGCAAGGAGGCGTTCATCTCGGCCTCGATCGGCATCACCACCTTCCCCAACGACGCCATCGACGCCGCGACGTTGCTGAAGAACGCCGACGCGGCCATGTACCGCGCCAAGGAGCGGGGCAAGCAGCACTTCCAGTTCTTCACCGCCGAAATGAATGCCGAGATCGAGGAGCGCCTGATCCTGATCAATGGCCTCAACATGGCGCTGGAGCGCGACGAGTTCTTGCTGCATTACCAGCCCAAGGTCGACCTGGAGCATGGCCGCCTCACCGGCGTCGAGGCGCTGTTGCGCTGGCGCCATCCCGAGCTGGGCATCGTGCCGTCGGGCAAGTTCATCCCGATCATGGAAGAGAGCGGCCTCATCGGTCAGGTCAGCGAGTGGGTGATCGAGACCGCCTGCCGGCAGCACCGGCAGTGGCGCGACCAGGGCGAGGACATCAAGGTGGCGGTCAACCTGTCGGTGCGGCAGTTGCGCCAGCCGGGCCTCGCCAGGACCGTGGCCGAACTGCTCGAACGGGCTGGCGTCGATCCTAGCGGGCTGGAGCTCGAGATCACCGAAAGCATGCTGATGAAGGACACCGAGAACGCGGTGCGGACGCTGCGCGAGCTGGCCGACATGGGCGTCAGCCTGGCCATGGACGATTTCGGTACCGGCTATTCGTCGCTGTCCTACCTGAAGCGCTTCCCGCTGCACACCATCAAGATCGACCGCTCGTTCATCAACAACATCGCCACCGATCCGGACGACTACGAGATCATCCGGACCATCATCACCATGGGCCATTCGCTGCGCCGCCGCGTCGTCGCCGAGGGTGTGGAGACGCGGCAGCAACTGGACATCCTGCGAGAGCTGGGCTGCGACGAGATCCAGGGCTATCTGCTGAGCCCGGCGGTACCCGCTGACGATCTCCTGCGGATGGTACGCGGCGGCAAGCTGCTCGAGGAGGTGCTTCGCCCGGTCAGGACCGCCACACGCTGAAACCGGGCGCGGCACGGAAAGCTCCACCGGCAAGACCGGCGGAGCCTCGCTCGAACGACGTCCGGAAACTTGTCTTCCGGTCGATCACTTGGCCGAATCGCCCCACGGCGCTGCGCCGCTGTCCGAACTCCGGCCACGCTTGCGCCGCGTCGTATGGCTATGCCTGGCTGGCGATCCCGTCCTTGTCGACCCAGGCGGCGTGGAAGCCATAGGGCACGCGGTCCGGCATCATGATCCGGGCGACGGGGCCGGCGGCGAACTTCTTCGCATCGATCACGACGCATTCGCTGCGCCGGGTGTTCTCGTCCCACACGAAGTTGACCGTCCAGCCGTCGTCCTCATCGGTGCCGCCCGGGCGCGGCGCGAAGATCGCCTCGCCGCCATGGCGGCCGGGGCCGAACGCAACGTGCTCGGCGGTGCCGTTCGCCCGGTCGTACTTGATGATGCCGTCGAACATGCCGGCGCCCGTCATGGCGATGCGGGCGTTGTAGGTGTAGCGGTGCTTGCGGCCCATATAGGCCTCGTTGATGCGCGGGAACTCGCTGGCGTACTCGCCGTCGAGCAGCCGCTCGCGCACCGCGCCGGTCTTCAGGTCGAGCCGCCATTCATAGAGGTAGGGAACGTCCTCCACGCCGGAATCGGTGCCGCTGTCGGCGCCCACGACATTGGTCTTGTTGGACCGGCAGGCTTCGAGCACCACCTCGTCGCCCTCTTCATAGGCGTTGACGGTGTGGAACACGAAGCCGGTCTTGATGGTGAACCAGCGAATGTCGCTGCCGCCGCCATGCCGGGGCAGCACGCCGATCCGCGCGCCGTTTTCCGGGTCCCAGCTCAGCGGCGGGCCGCCCTTCATGAACGCCTCGAGGTCGCCCGTGACCGGCAGGTCGAGGAGCAGCGTATAGTGCTCGGTGATCGCGCAATCGTGCATCATGCAGCCCTTCGGCAGGTCGATCGCGACCTGATGTGTCATGGTGCCGTCCCTGTCGACGACGCAATGCACGCAATAGGGCTTCATGAACATGTTGTAGCCGAAGGCGATCATCTCCCCGGTGACCGGGTCCAGCTTCGGATGGGCGGTGAAGGCGTGGTTCAGCTTGCCGTTGAAATCGACCTCGCCCACCGTCTCCAGCTCGGGCAGGGAGACGTGGTGCGGGGCGCCGCCCTCCCAAAGGGCGAGCAGCTTGCGGTTGTGAAACACCATCGCCGTGTTGGCGGCGTTCTTCATCGGCCCCAGCTTGTTGGCGAAGTCGGGCATCGAGTTCAGGCCCTTCCAGATCCAGTCGCCTTTCTCCAGCTCGGCCTTCAGCCCCTTGGTCATGACGTAGCGGTTGCGGTAGGTCGCCTTGCCGCCCTCGAAATGCACCTCGTGGATCATGCCGTCGCCATCGAACCAGTGGTACTTCTCCACATCCGCGACGAACACCGGGTTCGAGCCGATCCGCAGGAAAGCGCCCTCGAGCTCGCGGGGAATTTCTCCGACAACCTCGAGGCAGGCTTCCGTCAGCTCGTTGTCGACGGGCGCGAAATTGCCTCTCAGGAAGGGATTGTTGGGGGCCTTGACCTCGACGATCTTGTTCATCCTGCTTCACCTTTGCCAGGGGGTTGACGCATGTGCCGGCAGCCCGCTCGCTGTCGACTCGATGGCACAGCATGAAGGATATTATTTACAATGTAAATAATACGCGCGCGCAACCGGCGGAAGCTGGAGCGCCGGAAGGCCCTCAGGCGGCGCCCGGGCTACGGAACAGCGTTTGCTCGACCTCGTGAAACCGCGGCCCCTGCATGCCCCGCATCAGCGTCCTCAATATCCTGGCGTACAGTTCCTGGACACTCGTGCCCAAAGGAAGCTTGCCGGCCATATGCAACACGATCACGCCGTGAAAGCCCGCCCAGAACACTTGTGAGAGTTCCTCCGGATCGCCGGAGAGTATGCCTTCGCGTACCATGATCTCGGTCGGCTGGATCATGAGCCGCCGGCACCGCTCGACCTGCTCGACCACATCCGGAAAGGCATGCTCGTCGGGCTGCGTGGGCTCGAACATGATCTTGTAGGCATCATGCTCGGAGAGCGCGAAGTTCAGATAGGCCCGGCTCAGGGCGCCCGCCCGGGCAAGGTCGTTCGGGGCCTTCGCGGCGGCGCTCTCGCAGGCATCGGCCAGCCGCTTGAAGGCGGCGGCCCGCACGGCGGCGAAGATGTCCTCCTTGCCCTTGAAATAGCTGTAGGGCGTCATCGGGCTGCAGCCGACATCGGCCGCGAGGCCGCGTATGGTGACCCCGTTATAGCCCAGTTCCACGAATCGGCGTGTGGCGGCGGCGCACAGCCGGTCTCGAAACGCTTCGATCTCGGCGTCGGTCAACGCTCGTGGCACTTGGCGAAACTCCTTCCGGTGTCCTCGCCCGCCTTATAAGGCTCTGGTCGCGGATACGGCAAGGTCGCGTCGGCCTTGAGACGTCATTGTTATGGAGACCCCGCAAGCCAGGTCGCGGGCGCGATTCAGCTGCCGCAACCTGACAATGAGGGCGACAGCCTCGAGGCGAGTGCTAGTTTGGCTGATCGCGGGGCCGACAGGGCGGCTCGCGGGTCATCGCCAGCCGCCCCCTTTTGATGGCCGACCCGGCCGCTCCTACCGCGGCGGCAGGCCGCGCTTGGCGCGTTCGGCGTTCATACGTTCCTTGTCGCCGCTGAGCCGCTCGCCCAGCTGGTCCTCGGAAATGGTGCCCGCCATGTGTTGGCCAGCCTTGCCGCCGTTATACATGATCATCTTCTCGACCGACACGGCCAGGACGGTCCGCAGCGGCGAGTCCAGCAGGTTGTAGAAGAACGTCTCGCCTTCCTTGCTGTTCGGGTTGAGCTTCTTCGACAGCGCCCGGTAGAACCATTCCTTGGTCGGACGGTCGTCGAAGAACTCGCCGCGCCCCTTGAAGGTGATGGCGCCCGTCGGCAGTCCCTCGGGCGCGCCCTTGGGATAGCCGCCGCTGCTGACATTGACCGACACGCGGTTGTCGCGGCGGATGGCGGCGGCCCGGTGGCGGTGCTCGGCGAAGGTCAGCCAGATCTTGCCGTCGTGCCAGACGAAGGCGTGGGTGACGCCGACGGGCCAGCCGTCCTTGGTCGCCCACATCAGCACGCATTCATTGGAGTTGTTTGCCAGTTGATCGATCTCGGTTTCGGTAAACGGATAGATCGATACGATCTCGTGGTCGTGAGTTTGAGCCATGGTCCTCTCCCTGTGTTCCCTGGTGGTCTTCCCGAACGGCACTGTCGGCGAACCCGGCGGGAAAAACAATCATCAATGCTGAACGAATTCAGCGTATTTTTCAGCGTCAGGCGAGCGCGCGCCGCAGCGCCTCGCGGTAGTCGCGACCGAAGGCTCGGGAGACACCCGCGCCGGCCATCATGTCGAAGCCATGGAAGGCACCCGGATACACGTGCATCTCCACCGGCACGCCGTCGCGGGCCAGCCGGCGGGCATAGTCCAGATTCTCGTCGAGAAACAGGTCGAGCGCGCCGACGCTGATATACGCCGGCGGCAATCCGGCAAGAGAGTCGGCGCGGGCGGCCGCCGCATAGGGCGAAACGCCGTCGATGCCCGGCTCGTGTCCCAGCAGCGCCGCCCAGCCGAACAGATTGGCCGCCGGAGTCCAGACATATTCTCCCGTGTAGGGATGCGGATCGGCGGCCACGGTGCGGTCGTCCAGCATGGGATAGATCAATAGCTGGAAGGCGACCGGCACCTCGCCCCGGTCGCGTGCCAGCAACGCCAGCGCGGCGGCGAGGCCGCCCCCCGCGCTCTCGCCGCCGACGGCGATTCGCGCCGGGTCCACATCCAGCGACGCGGCATTGGCGTGCAGCCATTTCAGCGCCGCGTAGCAATCCTCGACAGGTCCGGGATGCGGCGTCTCGGGCGACAGCCGGTAGTCGACCGAAACGATGACGCAGCCGATATCGGCCACCAGCAGCCGGTTGCGCGCATCGCTCATCTCGGGCGTGCCCATCACATAGCCGCCGCCATGGATATGCAGGAAGCCGGCGCGCCGCGACGCCGCGCCGCGCGGCGTATAGATCAGCAGCCGGATATCTGGCGCGCCTTCGGAACCGGCGATGCGCCGTTCGGCCACGTCGACAGGCGCATCGGGTATCGGCGCCGCCTTGCTCATCTGATCGACACCCGCGCGGACCGCCGGGAGCGTTTCGGACGCGATCTGAAAAGCCGGAAACATGTCCAGCATGGGCAGCAGTTCGGGATCGACGAGATGCCTGGTTGTCATTGTCCCCCCTCGGGCGTGAGCGTCGGCCACAACTGAGTTCAGTCGTGGCGATCGGTCAAGCGCAAATCGCCCGGCGGGGAACCGCGCCGCCGTCAGCCGGCGGGCTGCAGGACCCGTTCGCGCCCCGGCGCCTTGGTCACCTCCCAGGTGTCCATGCCCTCGCCCGGCCCGCCCGGGCCGTAGAACAGCTTCAGCTCCTCGTCGATGAAGCGGATCGGCCGGGTGCCGTCGTAGCGGTCGGTGTAATACTTCACCATGGTGAACATGCGCCGGTGCCGCTCGACCGTGGCCATCAGCTGGATGATCGGCCAGGGATAGCCGGGCTTCTTGATGTAGCAGTCGAGCTGGTTGAAACGCTGCAGCACCTCGAAATCCTCGCCCAGCGCCTGCAGCCGCGCCAGTTCCTCGTCGATGTCGTCGGCCCAGACCGCCACATGCTGCAGGCCGCCCTGCGGGTTGTCCTTCAGGAAGTCCTTGTAGACCGACGGTCCTTCGTTGTGGTGGCAGATCAGCTCGAACTGGTGCTCGCCCGAATACGTAAAGGCCGCGGTGATGTTGAAGGTCTGCTCCTGGCCCCGGTAGGTGCAGTTGCCGCCGACCACGTCGAACCGGTCGCGGATGAAGAACGGACCGACGCCGATGTCGATGAAATAAGGCAGCGCCGCGCGCACGTCCGGCACCACATAGCCCTGCTGAACGATGGGCCCCAGGATAATGCTCATGAATCTCTCCCCATTGGATTTCGCGGCACAGAATGGGGCGGCGGGGCGCGTGGGCCAAGCTAAAAATCATGCGCGCATTTAATTCGCGCGCGACTCCAAGGCCTGAACAGAGAAATGCCGGGCTCTTGCGAGCCCGGCAAATCAGGGAAGACTTCATGTCTTGGGGAGACGATGAAATGGGCGGCCCTGGAAACGGGGAGGAAAGCAGGGCCACCAACCCTAGACCTCAATATGAGGAGGCCTTCGGGGTCACCACGCTGAACCGATACTTCGTGGTAACAGAGCCAAATCTATGTGTGCACCGCAACATCGTCTACCTCCATTGTGACAATTCCGCTATGCGTAAACGCTATGCCTCAAAAATGACGTAATCTGGCCGCTTTTTGGCCCGCCTTCGAGGCCCCTTAGGGTTGCCGTCCGACAAATTCGGCGGATTGGATCGGCGCAAGGGGAGAGCGATCATGATCAGGGGCATCCACCACACCTCCATCTCGACCGGCGACCTGGACCGCATGCTGGGGTTCTACCGGGACCTGGTGGGCGTCGAGGTATTGTTCGAAGTCGATTTCAGCGGCGCCGAGATCGAGGCGATCACCGCCCTGCCCGGCGCCCGGGGACGGGTCGCCATGCTGCGCGCCGCCAATGCCCATATCGAGCTGTTCGAATACGCCAAGCCTGTTCCGGAGACCGGCGATCCGAACCGGCCGGTGTGCAATCACGGCCTGACCCATATCTGCTTCGACGTGGTCGACCTGCCCGCCGAATACGCCCGGCTGAAGGCGGCCGGCGTGCCGTTCCACTGCGAGCCGCAATGGCTGGGCAAGGGCACCGTGCTGACGACCTACGCCCGCGACCCCGACGGCAACGTGGTCGAGTTCCAGGAAATCCTGAACCCGAAGAGCCGGATGGCGATGACGTTCTGACGGCGCGCCTTCCGCTGGCGCCATGCGGCGGCAATGCTAAACTCGATTCCATGACGGAACCCGCCCAGATCCGCGATACCCCTGACGCGCGACTGCTGCGCCAGGGTTTGGTGCCGGGCCACGAGGCCATCAACGCGCGGCTGCGGCCGCTGTTGCTGGAGATGGCCGCCCGCATTCCCGACAAGGGCACCAACAAGGCGAACGGCGACTCCTATTTCAGCAACAAGTGGCTGTCGGCGCGCGACCTGCACCGGCTGCCCGATCCGCAGATGCGGACCCTGGTCGGGCTGATCGAAGCCGTCGCCAACGGCGTGTCATGGCCTGCGGCCGCGCCGGCGCCGCTGCGGATCGGCGCCATGTGGGCCATCGTCTCCAAAACCGGCATGGAGGGCCAGCCGCACAAGCACACGGGCCGCGTATCGGGCGCCTATTATGTCGATGCCGGAGACTGCGACGGCGACGGCAACGGGGCGTTCGCCGTCTACACGCCGCAAGGCGGCCAGCTGCTGCGGACCATCCAGCCGAAGACCGGGTTGATGCTGATGTTTCCCAACACCCTGTGGCACGGCGTATTACGCTATCAGAGCGACAAACCGCGCATCGTCATCTCCTTCAACTGCGATGCGCCTTCCCACCCATGATCCGAGGTAACCCGATCCGGCGGCGCCGGCGCGCCGGAATCCTCCTGACAGGCACCATATCCCACCTCAGATGACCAAGCCCTCCCCGACCATGCGCCTCGACCGGCTGCTGTCCAACCTGGGCTACGGCAGCCGCAAGGAGATGACCGCCGCGATCCGCAACGGCTGGGTGACCATAGGCGGCGCGGACGTCACCGATCCGGGATACCCGGTACCGCTTGACCGGGCGGACACCGTGCGACTCGACGGCGAAGTCATCGATCCGCCGCCGCCGATGGCGGTCATGCTGCACAAGCCGGCGGGCTACACCTGCTCGCACAACGATCTCGGCGCGCTGGTCTACGACCTGCTGCCCGACCGCTGGCGCATCCGCAAGCCGCCGCTGTCGATGGTGGGACGGCTCGACAAGGAAAGCACCGGCCAGTTGCTGCTGACCGACGACGGCGACCTGCTGCACCGGATCACCCATCCGCGCAGCCACGCGGCCAAGCACTATCGGGTCGCCCTGCGCGACAAGCTGCGCGGCGACGAAGCGGCCCTGTTCGGCGCGGGCGGCTTTCTGCTGGGCGGCGACGCCAAGCCGCTGAAGCCGGCGTCCTGGACGCCGGACGGGCCGGCGAGCGGCGTGATGGCGCTGGACGAGGGCCGCTACCACCAGATCCGCCGCATGTTCGAGACGCTGGGCAACCTGGTGGTGTCGCTTCACCGCTTCCGCACCGGCGGCCTCGACCTCGGCGCCCTGCCCGAGGGCGCCTGGCGATATCTGGATGCCAGCGACCTGGAAATGCTGTTCAATCCCTAGGAACCGGCCTTCCAATCGTCGGTAAACTGGGTGATTCTCGGCCGATGCGAATTGTCTATTTCATCCGGGCACATAGGGGGCCACGCCAGGTCGCGCGCCTGGTGGAGGCGCTGCGCCACGAGGGCGCGCGCTTCCTGATCCACATCGACCGCAAGGTGGACGAGGCCCCCTTCCGCGAGGCGCTGGCCGAACCCGGCTCGACGGACGACATCCGCTTCGCCCGGCGGCGCTTCGCCATGAACTGGGGCGGCTTCAGCCTGGTCGAGGCCACGCTGTCCGGCATGCGGGAAATCCTCGACGGGGGCACGCCCGAGCGCATCTGCTCCATGAGCGGGCAGGACTATCCGCTGATCTCCAACGACGCCATCGCCGACTACCTCGCGCGGCAGCCGGACACCGAGTTCATCAGCTACGGCGCCATGCCGCCCGCGTTCTGGCCGCCCGGATACATGTCCCGCATCGAGCGCTACCACTTCTACGACTGGACGCCGCTGGTCTGGCCCGACAACACCAACGGCGTCATCTCGCGCCGCGCGACTTATCGGCTCCGGCTGGTCAGGAAACTGGCCCACTGGCTGTTGCCCAGGCGCCCTATCCCCGTCGGGTTCAGCCCCTATGGCGGTTCCGCCTGGTGGTGCCTGACCGGCGCGACCGCCCGCCGCCTGCTGGAGATGTCGGACGCCCACCCCGAGCTGGGCCGCTTCTACCGGTACACCGAGCATCCGGAGGAAATGTATTTCCAGACGCTGCTGCTGAATTCGGGCATGGATCCGGCGCGCGTTCGCGGCGAGTACCGGCAAAACGAGCTCGGCGACTACCTGTGGTTCGTCGACTGGCGCGGGAAGGCGTCGCCGCGCACGCTGCGCGAAGACGACCTGGACCTGCTGCTCGCATCGAACCGCATGTTCGCGCGCAAGTTCGACGCCGAGATCGACAGCCGCATCCTGGACCTGATCGATAAAGCCCGTCCGGCACATTCGATCCGGCTCCCTTCATGACGCCCGGGACCCGCGTCCATGTCGGACTTTTCGTCATCGGCGCGATGAAGTGCGGCTCCACGACGCTTTACGACCTGCTGGCAACCCATCCCCAGATCTGCATGTGCCGCGAAAAGGAGCCCGCCCATTTCGTCGGAGCCGACGTCATCGGCGCGCTGCGGCCTTCCCGGGTCAAGCGCTGGTGGACGCTGGAGGCCTATCACGGCCTGTTCGAGCCGACCGCCGAGACCCGGATCTTCGGCGAGGCGAGCACCTTCTATACCCAGCTCCCGGCGACGGCGGGCGTCGCAGCGCGCATCCACGCCTACAACCCCGACGCCAGGCTGATCTACATCGTCCGCAATCCTTTCGCCCGGATGGTGAGCCACTACAACCACAGCTATCGCGAAGGTGACGAGCGACGGGCGATCACCGAAGCCGTGGTGGAGGATCCGCGATACCTCGACCTGAGCGACTACGCGATGCAGCTCGCGCCGTTCCGTGAGATCTTCCCCGAGGACAACATCAAAGTCCTTGTCCTCGAACGCTTCCGGGCCGCGCAGGCCGACACGATGGACATGATCCATGACTGGCTGGGCCTGCGGCCGGCAGATCGAAACGCCAGCCCCCCGGAACATGCCGTTCACGTGACGGATCGGCGGGTCGGGCCACTGCGGGGCGGGCTGCGGCGCGAGAACTTCCTGGGTCTCTGGGACTCGTGGCTGTGGAGGTCACTCAGCAGGAACGCGCCGCCATGGGTGAAGGAAGCCGTCAGGTCGCTCGTCTATAGCCGGCGGATCGACACGCGCGACGTCCCCTATGACAGGCTCCGGTCCCTGGTCGGTGAGCGGCTGGCCGAGGGCGCCGGCCGATTTCGCGGCATGATCGGCGACGACCTGCCGGAATGGCGGGTTGGCCCAACCGCCCTGTGACGCTGCGCCTGTATGCCCTTGGGGCTCTGCACCCTTGCCGCCAATGGTCCGGGAGGACTAGGCTTGGGCCGTTGGACAAGGGGTCAGGGTTGGGCCTGTTTCGGAAATCCATCGTCCGTCGGTTGAAGCGGCACGGCATCGTGCGGGCGCCGCGGCATTTGCGCGAGTTCGAGGCCGAAGCCGCCCGCATCAACGGGCGTCACCGCCGTCAGACGCTGGCCGATGTCGAGGCGCTCAGGGCCAGATATGCCGCTCCAATCCTGGGCGACGTGCTGGTGTGGGACCTGATCCGCGCCCTGACCGACGTGCACGACGCCACCGATCCCCAGTTGGGCAGCACCAGCCAGCTTACCCACACGATCAACGTCGCCGCCGCCATGGAGCGCGACGGCGTCACCGATGAGGACCTGCTGGTGGCGGCGCTGGTCCACGATACCGGCAAGCTGCTGCTGACGGTCGGAGAGGCGCCGGAGAACGTGTTGTGCATGAACGAACCCATCGGCGAGTACGCGCCCGGCGTGGGCCTCGACACCTGCGTGTTCCAGTGGAACCACGACGAGTTCGCCTGGTCCCGCTACCGCGAGCATGTGCCGGCCCATCTCGCCTGGCTGCTGCGCTATCACAGCATCTATCCCGACCGGTGCGCGCCGCTGATGGACGACCGCGACCGCGCGTGGACGGCGCGCTACCTGAAGCCGTTCAGTCACTACGATCAGGATTTCAAGTCGCCGTTCCGGCCGGCCGACCGGCCACTCGAACACTGGCGCGAGCTGATCTTCGACCGTTTCCCGCGCCCCATCCCGTTCTAGGGCGGCGTCGTTGCCCCGACAGCAGCCTGAGATCGTCGTCGTCGGCGCGGGCTTTTCCGGCGCGGTCGTGGCGCGTTCCCTGGCCGATGCCGGCCACCGCGTCCGCATCATCGAGCGGCGCGGCCATATCGGCGGCAATGCGTATGATGATTTCGATGCCCACGGCATCCTGGTGCACCGCCACGGGCCGCACCTGTTCCATACCAATTCGGCCCGGGTGTTCGACTACCTCGGCCGGTTCACCGCCTGGCGGCCTTATGAGCACCGCGTGCTGTCGAGCGTGGGCGGCAAGCTGCTGCCGGTGCCGATCAATCTCGACACCATCAACGGCTTCTTCGGCCTGGACCTGACCGAGGCGGAGGCGGCGGCCCATCTCGCCCGCATCCGCGAGCCGCGCGACCCGGTGCTGACCAGCGAGGACGTGGTGGTCAACGCCGTGGGCCGCGACCTCTACGAAGCCATGTTCCGCAACTACACCAGGAAGCAGTGGGGCCTCGACCCATCGGCGCTGGACGCCAGCGTGGCCGCGCGGATCCCCGTGCGCACGAGCCGCGACGACCGCTACTTCACCGATAGCTACCAGGCAATGCCCGCGGACGGTTATTCGGCGCTGTTCCGGCGGATGCTCGATCACCCCGCCATCGCGGTGGAATGCGGGGTGGATTTCTTTACCGTGCGGGACCGGCTTGTGCCCCGCCACCTGATCTATACCGGCCCGGTCGACGGCTTCTTTGGACATGTCCTGGGCCGCCTGCCCTACCGGTCGCTGCGCTTCGAGCACGAGCATGTCGCCGGCACCGGCAGCTTCCAGCCGGCCGCGACTGTCAACTATCCCAACGAGCACGCATTCACGCGGATCACCGAGTTCCGCAAGATCACCGGGCAGGCGGCAACCGGCACGTCGATCGTGCGCGAATATCCGCAGGCGGAGGGCGAACCCTACTATCCCGTGCCCAATCCGGCGAACCAGGCGCTCCACCACCGCTACCGCGCGCTGGCGAGGGCCGAAGAGGACGTCACCTTTGTCGGAAGACTGGCCGAATACCGCTATTACAACATGGACCAGGCCGTCGGCTCGGCGCTGAAGGTGGCGGGCCGGCTCGTCCGGGCGCTGTCGTAAGCCGCCTCAGGCCCAGGATTCGGTCAGGGCCGAGTAGACCAGGGTACGCAGATCCCGGCGCAGCGCGATGCGGTGCGGCGACTGCAGCACCTGGGTCATGAACACCACGGTCAGGTCCTCCTTCGGGTCGATCCAGAAGGCGGTCGAGGCGGCGCCGCCCCAGAAGAACTCGCCCACCGTGCCGGGAAGGCGCGTCCGCGCCACGTCGGTGGTCACGCCGCAGCCCAGCGAGAAGCCGATGCCCGCATAGCCAGCCTCGTTGAACTGGGCCGACGCCAGGCCGATCTCGGTCATGTCCTTGCCGCCGGGCAGGTGGTTGAGGCTGAACAGCGCGACGGTCTTGGCGCCGAGGATGCGCTGGCCGTCCAGCTCGCCGCCGTTCAGCAGCATGCGACAGAACCGCATGTAGTCGCCCGCCGTCGACACCAGCCCGCCGCCGCCCGATTCGAACACCGGCGGCGCGGCATAGGTGCTGGCCTGGGCGTCGTCCTGCAGCTTGATGCCGCCTTCGGGCCTGGCCACGTAGCAGGTGGTGAAGCGCTCGAGCTTGTCGGCCGGGACGTGGAACGCCGTGTCTGTCATGCCCAACGGCTCGAACAGTGTCGTGCGCAGGAAGTCGCCGAACGTCCGGCCGGAGATCTTCTGCACCAGGTAACCCAGCACGTCGATCGACACCGAATAGTTCCAGGCCTCACCCGGCGAGCATTCCAGCGGCAGCTCGGCCAGGTCCTCGATGAAGCCGTCGAGGTCGCGCGGACCCGGCATGTCGGCCACCTTGCGCTTGCGGTAGGCGGCGTCGACATTGGTCCGCGCGAGGAAGCCGTATGTCAGACCGGCCGTGTGGGTGAACAGGTCGATCACCTTCATCGGGCGCCGGACCGGCGTGGTCAGGAAGGCGCCCGGCACGCCGCCGGCGAACACGGCCAGGTTCTTCCACGACGGGATATGGGTGGCGACGTCGTCGTCCAGGCCGATCAGGCCCTGCTCGACCAGGATCATCAGCGCCACGGCGGTGATCGGCTTGGTCATGGAATAGATGCGGAAGATGGCGTCTTCGCGCATGGGCTTGCCGCGCTCCAGGTCCATGGAGCCGAGCATGCCGTTATAGGCCAGCTCGCCGTGCCGCCAGACCTGGATCAGGCTGCCCGGAATCTCTCCGGGACCGACATATTTCCGCTCCAGCATCTCGTTGATGCGGTCCAGACGCTTGCCCGACAGGCCGATCTGCTTTGCTTTACCCACGACGCTCTCTCCCCGGAAGGTGGCGGCAGTCTAGCCTCGCCTTCATCGGGGAAGGAAAGGGAAAGTAGGCGCACTTCAACGCGCCGGCATCAAACCTGACTCTCATCCGATCTACGGCTCGTCGACGCTATAGCGGTGCTCGGCGGGAATCTCGGCACTCTCAATGAGCGTCATCTCCGCATCGGTAAGGTGCGCACTCGCGATCGCTTCGCGCCGCGCCTGCTTCGGCGCATGCAAGGTCTTGGCTGAAACGCTACGTAACGTGCGAATTATCGCCTGTTTCAAGATGCTCAGCACGTCCGCTCTCAGCCCCCCGGTTGCCCCTTCAGCACCCACTCCATGTAGCGGCGGACAATGGGAAACGGCGCCGGGGTCATGGCCATGTTCGGATCGGCGATCACCTCAATGCCGCAGGGCGCCACGAAGGATTCCATCTCCATCAGGCCCTTGATGACGGTGCTGCCGTCCTTGTCGGGGAACACCGCCGGGCCGGTGGGATCGGCCACGGTCATGGCGGTGGGCTCCTGGGTCTTGTCCCTGGGCAGGAAGGCGATCGGGCAGACCGACATGCGCTGGCCGATCAGCGACACCAGCCAGCCCCTGTCCTTCACCGCCGCGACCTCGAGCTTGTAGTAGCGGGCCACGCAGACCGTGTCGGCGCCGGCCATGCCGCAGATCAGGTTCCAGGCGCCGACGCTGTCGGTGCCCGGCGCGCTGGTCTGGAAGGTGCCCGAGCCGTCGTCGTGGAAGCGGTAGTAGACGCCGTCGACCTTGCCTTCCTGGTAGGCGCGCTTGTCTTCCTTGTTCACGCCGGTACGGGCATCGGCGACGAATTTCTTCTGGACGTCAACAAGGCCAGGCTTGGCGACGATATAGGTGCCCTTGGCCTGGTCGGGCGCCTTGTCGATCTGGAACACCACCCGGAACATGTGGGTGGCGGCGACGGGATTGCCGTTCTCGGTCGCCGGCTGGAAGCGCCACCTGGTCCCGGCTTCGGCGACGGCGGCCTTGTCGAGGGAGGCCGAGCCGCTGCCCTGGTCGACGGCGACCGTCGCCGGATCGACCGAGCCGTCGGGACGGACGACGAACTTCAGCACCACCGCGCCTTCCTCGCCCTTCTGGAACGCGTCGGACGGATAGGCCGGCTGGGTGATCGGGCGCGCCGGATCCTGCCGCGGATCGGTGCGGCTGGCGCTCGCGGCCACCATAGCGGGCGTCGACTGCGGCGCTTCGGGCGCGGCAACCGCCGGCATAGATGTCCAGGCCATCATGGCAATTGCAGCGATCGCCAGCAGCGCGACCCGTTCAGTCCGGCGCATCAGGCCAGTCTCCGTGTTGGTGAACCCCGTTTCGTGCGCCGGAGGCTATCGGATGGAGGCTCCGGCCACAAGGCGTGGACTTTCAGTAGCCTACGCGCCGCCGTAACCAAAGTGTAACACGGCTTCTATACCCTCCCGGACCTGTCAATCCCATCCTGGATCCGATGATCTCTCCGGCTGAACTCCTGCTGAACGTGCTGGCCGGCCTGGGCCTGTTCTTCGTCGGCATCAAGATGGTCGGACGGAATCTGAACACGCTGGCCAGCGACCAGTTCCGGCGGCGTATCCGCCAGGCGAGCGACAATGTCGGGGTGTCCGCGCTTTTCGGCGCCGTTACCGGCTTCGTCACCCAGAGCGGCAGGACGACATCGTTCATCATGGCGAGCTTCGTCCAGGGCGGGCTGCTGGACGTGCGCCGGGCGCTGACCATCGTCGTCTGGGCGAATTTCGGCTGCACGCTCATCATCTCCGCCGCGGTGATCCCGATTCACCTGTTCGCGCTGTTCCTGCTCGGCACCGCCGGAGCCTGTATCGCGTTCGAGCGGCCAAAGCCGCTGCTCAATGCCGCCAATGCCATATTCGGCCTGGCGCTGATGCTGTTCGGCCTGCGGATGATGTCGGCGTCGGCGTCGGTGCTCACGGAGCTGCACTGGTTCTCGAGCGTCCTCGAATTCGTCAATGCCTCGCTGGCCTACGCCTTCCTGATGGGCCTGGTGCTTACCTTCATCGCGCAGTCCCACATGGCTATCATCCTGATCACCGTGACGCTTGCGACCAGCGGCATCTTCAACTTCAACCAGACGCTGATGGTGATCTATGGGGCGCATGCGGGTTCCAGCCTCGTCACCTATGTCACCGGCGTGCACTTCCGCGGACGGCCCCGCCAGGTCGTCATCGGGCAGATACTCTACAATCTGGCCGGCCTCCTGCTATTCCTCAGCATCTTCCTGATCGACTACGTCATGACCGGAAGCGATCAGGTGATGGACCGGATCACCCGCTCGGTCAGCCACTCGCCGGGCGTCCAGGCGGCCATGATCGCCATCGTCTTCAACCTGGTCACGCCGAGCCTGTTGACCATCCTGATGCCCTGGTTCCATCGCCTGTGCGACAAACTGTCGCCGCAGCGCGAGGAGGAAGAGCTGGCCCGGCTCCGGTACCTCCATGACGAGATCGCCGGCAATCCGGTCGCGACCCTGATGCTGGCCGAGAAGGAACAGCTCAGGCTGATCCGCCGCCTGCCGGCCTATCTCGACCAGGCCAGGGCCGACGCCCAGAAGGGCAGCATCGACCTCACGTATCAGCATACGGCATTCATCGAGGTGAGCGGCCGCATCCAGCGCTTCCAGAGCGCCCTGATGGCGCACAACCTGTCGCCGGAAGACACCGAATGGCTGCTTAACCAGCAAAAGCGGCAGGAGCTGCTGAACGCGGTCGAGGAAGCCTGTCTCGACCTCTGCCGCACCGTCACCATCAACGGGGACAGCCAAGTGGAGCGCCTCAGTTCAGGCATCGTCGAGGCGCTGGACACGGTGATCCTGACGGTGATCAGCGCCATGGACGGAACCGACCGCGCCGAACTCGACATGCTCGAGATCATGACCCGCGATCGCGGGCCGGCGATGGAGAGCGTGCGGCGGAAGTACCTGACGTCGGAGGAGCAGCTTTCCGCCGACGCGCGCGGCCGGGTGCTGCAGATCACCAGCCTGTTCGAGCGCGCCACGTGGTCGCTGCGGCGATTTGGCAGTCTCCTCGCGGTCTCGCCGTCGTTCACGACCTGAACCCGCCGGGTCATCTCGCGGTTGTGCCGGCCCGCGGTTTTGCCCACACTGGCCGCGCCGGTGCGGGGAACCCGGCCCTGACGCAATCTGGGGAGACACCGATGAACACCGGACCGACCGACGACCGGCTCGCCATCCGCGAGCTGATCGAGCACTACTGCAACGCCGTGAACCAGCGTGACGTGGCGCTGTGGGGCGCCAACTGGGCCGAGGACAGCGAATGGAACCTGCCGGTCGTCCCCGGCATGGAATCGGTGAAAGGCAAGGCCGCCATCGTCGCCGCCTGGATCGACTCGATGAAACTGTTTCCGTTCGTCAACATGATGGCCATGCCCGGCACGATCCGCATCGAGGGCGCCGTTGCCCATGTGCGCTCCTACACCTCCGAAGTCGCCGTGATGCAGGACGGCACCGAGTTGCGCCCGCGCGGCCAGTATGACGACGTGGTGGTAAAGCAGGACGGCCGCTGGCTGTTCCAGCGGCGCTCGTTCCAGGCGCTCCACGGCGAATAGCGCTTCGCTTCATTTCGGCCTGCGATTGCGATACGATACGCGCGTAGGCGGGCACTTACACAATTGGGCAACGACAATGCCAAAAGCGAGCACTTCCGAGGCGGACGGGGCCAAGGGCGGGCCGGCCAAGTGGTGGCAGTGGGTCATCCTCTACCCGACGCTGGCGATTTCCTTCCTGTCGGCCGCACCGCAATGGGTGGACAAGGCGCAGGCCATGTTCAACGGGGTCGAGGACAGGGGCTGGGACGAAGCCAAGCAGCAGCAGGACGCCTGGCGCGCCAACCTGACGTGCTCGGCGGCGCCGTTCGACTGGTACTCGACCTCCGAGAACCTGAAGGTCGACGCCACCATCTGCAACTCCGGCGACATCTTCGTGCGCGTGGTGACGCCGAAACAGGGCAACTTCTATCAGTGGGTGCTGCTGAACTCGATCGTCAAGGACAAGAAGACCGCGTCCCTGCCGCTCATTTCGCCGGCCTATGCCGGCGAAACCGCGACGTGGCGCACCGAAGGCAGCTACCAGGTGGCACAGAACGCCACCGTGGTGTGCCAGGCGTTCCTGCCGGACGGCCGGACCATCAAGCGTCACGTGAACACGGGACAGGCCTGCTTCGACGAGTATGTGGACACCTACACCGGGCAGGTCACCCGTCGGGAACAGGTCGCGTGCCGAACCACATGCTGAACCGATCGACCAGCGTCATCGCACTGACCATTTTGACCGTCGCCGCCGTGGCGGCTCCGGCCTGGGCACAGCCCAACAAGCCGAAGCCGGCGGCCGCCACCCAGAACGATCCCGGCGACGAGGTCAAGGAAAGCCCCGGAGCCGGAAAGAAAGTCAAGACCGAGGGCCAGAAGGCCGAGGACGGCAAGACCAAGCCGAAACCCGCCGACGAGGGCGACGAGGGCTTGCCCCCGGGCAAACCCGGCACGCCGGCTCCGGCCGCGCCGTCGCGGGATCGATGACCAACTTCGTCCTGGTCCATGGCGGCTGGCACGGCGGCTGGTGCTGGCGCAAGGTCGCCCGGCGGCTGCGCGACCAGGGCCACGACGTCTTCACCCCGACGCTGACCGGGCTGGGCGAACGGTCCCACCTGATGTCGGCCGACATCAATCTCGACACCCAGATCCAGGACGTGGCGAACGTGCTCGACTACGAGGACCTGGACCAGGTGGTGCTGGTCGGGCATTCGTTCGGCGGCATGGTGATCTCGGGCGTGGCCGACCGGATGGCCGGGCGCGTCGCCGCGCTGGTCTATCTGGACGCCTTCGTGCCCGAGGACGGGGATTCGCTGCTCGCCGTCACCACTGACGGCTTCCGCCGGTTCCTGACCGACGGCGCGTCGCGCCTGGGCGGCCTGGCGGCGCCGCCGATCTCGGCCGAAGGCTTCAGCGTCAACCCGGCCGACCGCGCCTGGGTCGACGCCAAATGCGGCCCGCATCCGTTCGCGGCGTTCCTGCAGCGCATCTCGCTGACCGGCGCGTGGAAGACCGTGCCGCGCAAGGTCTATGTCTATTGCGACGGCTGGTCGCCCAGCCCGTTCGGCGCGCTCCATGACCGGCTGAACGCCGATCCGGGCTGGACCGCGCGCACCGCGCCGTGCGGCCACGACATGATGATCGACATGCCGGACGAACTGGCCGACATGCTGCTGACGCTGGGCTGAAGCCGGCGGGCTAAATGCTTTCCGCGCCTGCGCTGCCATGACATTGTGCCCGGGCCGATAACGGGAAGGGGCCGGCACATGGGCGATCGGATCTGCCGCAAGGTGGCGTGGCGGCTGCTGCCGCTGCTGGTGGTGTGCTACTTCCTGTCGTTCCTCGACCGGGTGAACATCGGCTATGCGGCGCTCACCATGAACGCCGACCTGGGGCTGAGCGCCAGCGCCTACGGTCTGGGCGCCGGCATCTTCTTCATCGGCTACCTGCTGTTCGAGGTACCCAGCAACATCCTGCTCAAGCGTTACGGCGCGCGCGCCTGGATTGCGCGGATCATGATCAGCTGGGGCATCATCTCGGCCTGCATGGCGCTGGTCCAGGGCGAAACCAGCTTCTATGTCCTGCGTTTCCTGCTGGGCTTCGCCGAGGCGGGATTCTTCCCCGGCATCGTCTACTATTTGTCGGTCTGGTTCCCGGCGGCGTGGCGAGCGCGGATCATCGGCTCGTTCCTGATCGCGCTGCCGCTGTCGAGCATCCTGGGCGCGCCGGTGTCGACCTTGATCCTGGGCATGGACCATCTGGGCCTCGCCGGCTGGCAATGGCTGTTCATCATCGAGGGCCTCCCCACGGTGCTGATGGGGTTCGTCGTCATGCTGGTCCTCCCCAACAGGCCGGACGATGCGGCCTGGCTCGCCGACGACGAGAAGGCATGGCTGGGCGGCAAGCTGGCCGAGGAGGACCAGGCCGCCGCCGGAACCTCGCACGCCTCCATCGCCCAGGCGCTGACGGTGCCCAAGATCTGGGTCATGGCGTTGATCTACATGGGCATCGTCGTCGGCCTCTACGGCTTCACCTTCTGGGTGCCGCAGATCACCAACGGGCTGGGCGACCTGAGCCTTTTCCAGGTCGGCCTGATCACCGTGGTGCCCAACCTGCTGGCGGCGGCGGTGCTGGTGGCCTGGGGCCGCAGGTCGGACGTCTCCGGCGAGCGCATCCGCAACCTGGCGTGGCCGGCGCTGGCGGGCGGCGTGCTGTTCGCGGCGAGCGGCCTGCTGGCCGGGCGGCCGCTGTTGTCCTACGGGCTGTTCTGCGCCGGATTCCTCGCCGCCTTTGCCGCGTTCCCGGTGTTCTGGACCGTGCCGATGGCGGTGCTGCGCGGCTCGGCGGCGGCGGCCGGCATCGCGCTGATCAATTCGGTGGGCAACCTGGGCGGCTTCCTCGGCCCCGTCATCATCGGCGAGGTCAAGGAGCGCACCGGCGACTACGGCATGGGTATCGTCGCGGTGGGCGCGTTCGTTGCCCTGTCGGGCGTGCTGACCCTGCTGCTCGCCCGGTTCTCGCCGGAGACCGGCAAGGCGCTGCGGCAGGCGGCGCTGGCCGGATCGGCGCCGCTTCGTTAAGCTGGGGTCCAGATGACCTCACCCGACAGCGACCAGCCCACACTGCTGCGCACCATCGGCCCGTTCCAGCTCATGCTGTACGGACTTGGCAGCATGCTGGGCGCCGGCATCTACGGCCTGGTCGGCAAGGCGGCCGGCCAGCTCGGCAGCGCCATCTGGATGGCGTTCTTGGTCTCCATGGTGGCCGCGCTCCTGACCGGCCTGTCCTATGCCTCCATCGCCTCACGCTACCCCAAGGCGGGCGGCGCGGCCTATGTCACCCAGCGCGCCTACGGCAAGCCGCTGCTGAGCTATCTGGTCGGCCTCGCCGTGGTGTGCTCCGGGCTCACCTCGATCGCCACCCAGTCCAACGTGGTCGCCGCCAATGTGAAGGCGCTGTTCGGCTGGGAGGCGGTGCCGATCGAGCTGCTGGCGCTGGGCTTCCTGCTGATAATCGCCGGCGTGCTGGTGCGCGGCATCCGCGAATCCCTGTGGTTCAACCTGGTCTGCACCGGTATCGAGGCGGCCGGGCTGCTGCTGGTGATCGCGGTGGGCATCGACCACTGGGGCAGCGTGAGCCTGCTCGAGGTGCCGCCCCACGACGGTTCCATGGCGCTGATCGTCATGCAGGGCGCGGTGCTGACCTTCTTCTCGTTCATCGGCTTCGAGGATATGCTGAACGTGTCCGAGGAGGTGAAGAACCCGCGCCGCAACATGCCGCTGGCGATGATCTCGGCCATGCTGATCGCCACCGCCATCTACATGGCGGTCGCCATCACCGCCGTATCGGTGGTGCCGTGGCAGGAGCTGGCGGCGGCCGCCGGCCCGCTGACCGAGGTGGTCGCCCGCGCCGCGCCCTGGTTCCCCGCCGTCGGCTTTACCTTCATCACCATCTTCGCCGTCGCCAACACGGCGCTGATCAACTACCTGATGGCGTCGCGCATGCTCTACGGCTTGTCGCACCAGGGCCTGATGCCCAGGGCGCTGGGCAAGGTCCATGCGCGCCGCCAGACGCCGCATGTGGCCATCGCCGCCCTGTTCGGGGTGGTCGCCGCGCTGGCCATGGTGGGCGACATCAAGGAGCTGGCGTCGGCCACCGTGTTGCTGCTGCTCAGCGTGTTCGTGGTCGTCAACATGGCGCTGGTCATATTGAAGCGCCGCGCCGGCGAGGCGCGCGGCGCCTTCGAGGTGCCGGTCCTGGTGCCGATCCTCGGGTCGCTGATCTGCCTGGCGCTGATCGTGGTGCGGGTCAGCGAGGGCCACTGGGTGGCGCCCGCCATCGCCGCCGGTTTGCTGGGACTGATCGGCGTGCTCTATCTGGTCACCGGCGCTGGCAAGGGCGACCGCATCGCCCGGTTCACCCAGGCGGATTAGCGGGCCTCAACCGCCGCTTCACCGCGTCCGGATTTCGCGCGACGGATGCTCACAGCGGTCCGGCGTGGCGCAGCACCTGCTCGGCGGCCTCGGTATAGCCGCCCTCGGCGTCATGCAGCACCAGGCCGGGCAGAACCCGCGACGGCGCCCGGCCGCCGCGCCGCGCCTGCAGGATCACCCGCCGGGCCTCCGCGCCGTGTTTCGGCCAAAGCGGCAACACCGTCAGGCCACCCATCCGGCGCTCGATCACCGCGATCGCGCGGGACAACTCGCCCGCCGGCAGCACCAGGCTCAGCGTTCCCTTGTCGCGGACCCGCGCGGCGCAGAACGCCAGCCAGGCGTCGAAGTCCGCGTCGCCGATGCTGTGGGCGGCGGCCTTGGCCGCGTGCGGGCTGCGCTGGCCCCGTTCGGCCGAGCGGTAGGGCGGATTGCTGATCACGTGGTCGAACTGCCGCGCCAGCACCACGACAGGCGGCGCCAGCACGTCGCCCTCGATCCACTCCGCCGCCACGCCATTGGCGTCGGCGCTGCGTCGGGCGAGCGCCAGCGTCTCCCGGTCGCGTTCGATGCCGGTCAGCGCCACGCCATGGACACGCGCGGCCAGGCACAGCGCCGCCGCGCCCGTGCCGCTGCCCACGTCGAGCACGGTCTGGCCCGCCCTTGCCGGCACGGCGGCGGCGAGCAGCACCGGGTCGATGGCGGCGCGGTAGCCGTCCTTCGGCTGGAACAGCCTGACGCGGCCGCCGAGCAGCGTGTCCTCGGTGACCGTCAAGTCATTCATCGATCTTCGAGTCGACGATGATGCCGCGCGCCTCGGCCTCGTCGTCGTCGATGACCATCAGCCGGGACTGGATGGCGCCGATGCTACCCTCGAGGATCGCGGTGTGGCCGTCGAACACCATGGCCTCGATCCCGGCCTCCTTGAGCAGGCTCTGCGCAAGGGAAATCAGGACCGGATCGTTGGTGCGCAGGACTTCCTTCATGACGTGGTCCATGCTCCGATGTGCGGCAGTTCACTTGACCGCCGATCTTACCCCCTTCTATCTTGGCCAGAACGCACAAAAACAAGGAAGCGGCTGGTGGAAAACGTCGTCCGGATCGACAGGGACAAGCGCGGGCAGCGGTCGCCTCTCGACGTGCTGACCGAACTGACCAAGGCCGACATGCAGCGGGTCAACCAGGTGATCATGACCCGGATGCAGAGTCCGGTGGCGTTGATCCCGCAGCTCGCGGGCCACCTGATCGCCTCCGGCGGCAAACGGCTGCGGCCCATGCTGACCCTGGCGACCGCCGCACTGTGCGGCTATTCGGGCGAGCGGCACATCCCGCTCGCCGCCTGCATCGAGTTCCTGCACAGCGCCACGCTGCTGCACGACGACGTGGTCGACGAAAGCCGGCTGCGGCGCGGCAACGAGACCGCCAACGTGTTGTGGGGCAACCAGGCCAGCGTGCTGGTCGGCGACTTCCTGTTCAGCCGCGCCTTCCAGGTGATGACCGACGACGGCTCGCTCGACGTGCTGCGCCTGCTGTCGGGCACGTCGGCGGTGCTGGCCGAGGGCGAGGTGCTGCAGCTCATCACCTCGAACGACGTGGACACCAGCGAGGACAGCTACCTGCAGGTGATCAGCGCCAAGACCGCCGTGCTGTTCGCCGCCGCCTGCCAGATCGGCGCCATCGTCGCCGCCCGGCCCAAGCCCGAGGAGGAGGCGCTGGAAAGCTTCGGCCGCAATCTGGGCATCGCCTTCCAGCTCGCCGACGACGCGCTCGACTATTCGGCCAAGCAGGCGACGCTGGGCAAGTCGGTGGGCGACGACTTCCGCGAGGGCAAGATCACCCTGCCGGTGATCCTGGCCTATCGCCGCTCCGACGCCGAGGAGCGCACCTTCTGGCGCCGCACGCTGGAGCAGGTTGACCGCCAGCAGGACGGCGACCTGGACCGCGCCATCGGCCTGATGACCAAGTACGACGCCCTCGCCGACACGCTGACCCGCGCCCGCCACTACGGCGCCATGGCCAAGGACGCCCTGCGCCTGTTCGCGCCGTCGCCCATGCGCGACGCGCTCACCGGCATCGTCGATTTCTCCATCGACAGGGCTTTTTAGGATTTCGCGCGCAACGCCGCTTGCAGGCGGCGCGACGGGACGCTATACACGCGCCCTGCCCCACCTAAGGGCCCGTCGGGGAGTAGCTCAGCCTGGTAGAGCACTGTGTTCGGGACGCAGGGGCCGGAGGTTCGAATCCTCTCTCCCCGACCAATTTTCCCGCTTGACCGTTCAGACCGAGCGTCCAGCCTTCCGGGAAGCGCTCGGCGCGTTCGCAGGGCGGTCCGATTTGATGTCACCACCGGGATGTGCTATATATGACCAGTTAGTTGGTCAGGAAGCGCATGCCATGGAATCCATCAATCTCGCCGATGCCAAGGCCCATCTGAGCGAACTCATCGACCGGGTCGAAAAGGGCGAAACCATCGAGATCCTGCGCCGGGGCAAGCCCGTGGCGCGGCTTGTCGCCGCCGATCGTCCCCGCAAGGCAATCGACATAGCTGCCTTGCGAGCGCTGACGGATTCCCTGCCGTACCAATCCGAGTCCTCCGTCGATATTATCCGTAGGATGCGGGACGAAGGGTACTGATGTTCTACCTCGACGCGTCCGTCGTCGTCACCGCCCTGGCCAACGAGGCCGCGACGGACCGGACACAGGCGTGGCTGCGCGCGCGGCCTCCCGGGGCGACGTTCATCAGCGACTGGGTTGCGGCCGAGGTTTCCTCCGCGCTCTCGATCAAGATCCGGACGGGACAGATAACGGTCGCGGCGCGAGCCCGAATTCTCATGGAATTCAATCGCATGGCACGCGAGGAACTGGGCCTGGTCGACGTCAGGACCGCCCATTTTCGCAGTGCCGCCCTATTCGCCGACCAGCATGCGCTGAACCTGCGGGCAGGCGACGCGCTGCATCTGGCGATCACATCCGATCACGGCCTTACTCTCTCGACGCTCGACCGCCGCCTGGCCGAGGCGGGGCCGGCATTGGGTGTGCAGACGGTCCTGATATGAATCGCTTGGGAGCGGGCCGGACTGGCAGGGCATTGTGTTCGGGACGCAGGGGCCGGAGGTTCGAATCCCTCCTCCGCTACCATTCTCCAGCGTGCACGATGACATTGATGCCGCGCCGGATCGCCCGGAACGCGCGCCGTGTCGCCTTGAGTTAAGTACACTGTCACCGTAACCTCACCGTAACCTCAGTCGGGCGTCTCGAACAGCTGGTCCTCGTCCTGCAGTTCGACTTCGGCGAAGGCGATGCCCGACAGATTGCCGCTGTAGACATCCACGTCCCGGACATCCTCGCCGTGGCGAACGTAGCCCGGTACGGCCCTGCCCGTGGGGAAAGCGCGGCTTCTAGCACCGAACAGGCGGACCTGCCCGGGTCCTTTCGGCAAGGCTGACCGGCGCGACTTGAATGGCGCCGGTCCCGTCGCCACCTCCTCGAAGACCGGTGTTGGCGCGAGGACAGAGATGAAGCGGGTTGTTATCGGTGTCGCGGCGATGGTGGTCGCAGGCGCGCTGGCCTGGGCGTATGTGCCCGAGGTCCGCACCTTTTTCCAGCGCGACGGCGGTACCGCGGCGCGGCCGCCGTTGGCGCTCGAGCAGCCGGGAAACGTGGTGCCGTCGATGCCGTCGCTCCATCCGGTGCTGACGCGGGTTTCGGGCGCCGTCGTCAACATCTCGGTCCAGGCCTCGCAGCCGGGCGCCATGAACCCGCTGCTGCAGGATCCGTTCTTCCGCCGCTTCTTCGAGATGCCGGAGCAGGTCCCCGAGCAGAAGTCCAACAGCGTCGGATCGGGCGTCATCATCGACGCGAAGAACGGCTATATCCTGACCAACCGCCACGTGATCGCCGACGCCAGCCAGATCGAGGTCACGCTGACCGACCGCCGCGCGCTGGAAGCCAGGCTGGTCGGCACCGACCCCGAGATGGATATCGCGGTGCTGAAGGTGGACGCGGCCGATCTGGTCGGCATGCCCGTGGGCGATTCAGCCAAGCTGAAGACCGGCGATTTCGTCGTGGCGCTGGGCAATCCGTTCGGCCTGGGCCAGACCGCGACGCTGGGCATCGTCAGCGCGCTGGGACGCTCCGGCCTCGGCATCGAGGGCTACGAGGACTTCATCCAGACCGACGCGTCGATCAATCCGGGCAATTCCGGCGGCGCGCTGGTGGACCAGAGCGGCAATCTCGTCGGCATCAACACCGCCATCCTGTCGCGCAGCGGCGGCAACATCGGCATCGGCTTCGCCATCCCGGTGAACATGGCCATGCGCGCCGCCAGCCAGATCATCGAACATGGCAGCGTCCAGCGCGGCCAGATCGGCGTGACCATCCAGGACGTCACGCCGGAACTGGCCGAGGCCATGCGTATCGAGGCCTGGTCGGGCGCGCTGGTGTCCAACGTCATGCGCGGGTCGCCCGCCGAGCGCGCCGGGCTGCGCGCCGGCGACGTCATCGCCCAGGTGAACGACGAGGCCATTTCGAGCGGCACGGCGCTGCGCAACCGCATCGGCCTGCTGCGGCCGGGCGAAGAGGTGCGGCTCGAGGTGCTGCGCGACGGCAAGCCAATGGCCGTGACCCTGGCGCTCGCCCCGCGCGATCAGGCCTCCGATACCGGCGACCAGGGCAATCCCCGGGACCGCTTCGCCGGCATGAGCGTCACGCCGCTCCCCGACAGCCATCCGCTCGCCGGCCAGACACAGGGCCTCTACGTCCAGGCGGTCAGGCCGGGCAGCAAGGCGGCGCGGGCAGGCATCCGGGACGGCGACATCATCGTCGAGGTGGACCGGCGGCCGGTCGAAAGCCTAGACGACCTGCGCCGGGCGGAAGCGGCCGCGGCAGGCAGGCCCCTGCTGATCCACATCGTGCGCGGCTCGGGCAGCCTGTTCCTCGCCATGCCCTAGACGCGGACGTCCGTAAAGTCCTCGACCTGCCTCCGCTTCGGCCAATATCATGGGGCGCACCAAACAGGGAGAGCAGCCATGAGCACCGTCGCCGAGAAGGCCCTATACCTTCAGCCCGCCTGGGAAGAGATCGTCAAGGCCTTCGAGCGGGCCGGCACCTTCACCGTGCGAACCACCAGCGGCGGCGTGGCCATCGAGCAGACCGGCGTGATCGACGAGGTGTTTCTGCGCGGCGAGGGCGCGTTCGCCTCGGTGGTCCAGGACAACATGGATCTGCGCTTCCTGCTCAAGCGACTGGCGCGCGGCGAGGTGCATCCCGCCCACACCACCATCGACATCTACAACGAGGCCGGTGCGCTGGCGACCTCGTTTCACGGCGCCGACAAGGCGGGCAAGGCGACCATCGAGACGATCGCCCAGCGGTTCGGCACCGACCACGCCGAAGCGCAGATCTCCAACGCCGGCAACCGCCGCGCGGGCCTGGCCGACAAGGACGTCAACGTCGAGGCCGTGCGCGCCGACTGGAAGGCGATGACCAACGTCCACCATTTCGAGGCGCTGCTGGCCAAGCACCGGGTCGGCCGGCTGCAGGCGTTCCGGCTGATGAACGGCAACTTCACCCACGAGCTGTCGGCGGGCGCATTCCCCGACCTGCTGAAGAAGCTCGATGCCACCGGCGAGAAGGTCATGGTGTTCGTCGCCAACCGCGGCTTCGTGCAGATCTTCTCCGGCCCGGCCAAGGCGCCCAGGCGGGTCGGCCACGGCTGGGAGATCGTCCACGACCTGTCCAAGGTGTTCGTGCCGGATTCGGCGCTGAACCATCTGTGGCTGGTCAACAAGCCGACCGCCGCCGGCATCATCTCGTCGCTGGAGATCGTCAGCGAGGCCGAGGACCAGGCGCTCGCCAGCATCTTCGGCAAGCATCCGCACGGCGATCCCCAGCCCGCGAGCTGGCTCGAGCTGCTGAACACGCTGCCGAGGAAATAGCCCGACCTTCAGCCTTGCCGGTCGCGCGCCGCTCCCCTTACAGTCGGTGAAAATCGGGGAGAGATTTTCCATGACCATGGCGTTCAACATCACCGACGACATCGGCGCCGCGGGGCGCGCCGTGCGCGAGAGCCTGAGCCGCAAGAACCAGCGGTCGCAGGAGCTGACCGGGCGCACCAGGGAGCTCATGAACATGGGCTCGGCCGCCAGCGTCGAGATGCCGTTCCCGGTGCTGATCGAGAAGGGCGAAGGCGCCCACCTGATCGACGCCGACGGCAACCGCTACATCGACTTCCAGATCGGCTTCGGCTCGCTGATCCTGGGCCACCGCCATCCGGTGATCCAGCAGGCGATCCTGGACCAGGTGGAGAACCGGGGCTGGCAGTTCGGGCTGCACAACCCGAACCAGGTGCCGCTCGCCGAGCAGGTGATCAAGGCCGACAACTGCGTCGAGCGGCTGATCTTCTGCAACACCGGCACGGAAGCGTCCATGTACGCCATCCGCGCCGCCCGCGCCTTCACCGGCAAGCACAAGATCGGCGTGTTCGACGGCTTCTATCACGGCGCCCACGACTACGGCATCGGCCTGGCCGACCCGACCAGCCCGCGCGACGCGCCGGTCTACCGTCCGCTGGGCGCGGGCGTGCTGCCGGCCGTGGTCGAAAACCAGATCATGCTGCCCTACCGGTCGCAGGCGGCGTTCGACATCATCCGCAAGCACAGGGACGAGCTTGCCGTGGTGATGATCGAGGCGGCGCAAAGCTCGAACCCGCACATGAACGACGAAATCCGCGAGTTCCTGCACGAGCTGAAGGCGGTATGCGCCCAGTCCGGCGTGCTGTTCATGATGGACGAGGTGATCACCGGCTTCCGCTTCGCCTATGGCGGCGCCCAGGAGTTCTATGGCATCAAACCGGACCTGGCGACCTACGGCAAGGCGCTGGGCGGCGGCCTGCCGGTCGGCGCGGTGGGCGGCCGGGCCGATATCATGCGGCTGTTCAACGCGCTGCACGAGGGCGACCCCAAGGGCATCATGTCGGGCGGCACGTTCTCGGGCAATCCGCTGACCATGGCCGCGGGCTATGCGCAGGTGAAATATTTCGACGACAACCGCGACACGGTCTATCCGCACATCAACGGCCAGGGCGAGCGGCTGGCGCGCATGGTCAACGAGTACGCCCATGCCAAGAACATGGCGGTGCAGGTGCTGAACGCCGGCTCCATGTTCCAGATCTACTTCAAGAAGGAACCGATCCGCTCGGCCCGCGACCTCAACATGAAGAAGCCGCAGGCCGAGACCGAGTTCTACCTGCACCTGCTCGACAACGGCGTGCTGGTGCCGGGGACCAGGCGCTCGTTCGTGTCGTTCGTCCACTCGCCGGAGTTGATCGACGACGCCGTGGACCGCATCAAGCGCTCGCTCGATCTCGTGCGCGATGACGGGCTGATCTAACGCCGCTCCCGGTGTAGAATGGCGCGCCCGGACGGTCCGGCCTCCGGGGCGCGATGGGGGAGAGCAACATGAACACGACCCTGAAATTCGTGCTGCCGCTGCTGGCGGCGACCGCGCTCGCCGGCTGCGGCCAGGACGCTGCCGATACCGCCGCCGAGAAGATCGCCAAGCAGCAGGGCATCGATATGGACATCGACCGCGACGGCGACACGGCGACCTATAAGATGGGCGGCCCCAACGGCGGCTCGTTGCAGATCGGCGGCGACCTGAAGGTGCCGGACGGCTTCCCCGGCGATGTGGCAGTCTATCCCGACCTCAAGATCGTCGCCTCGAGCTCAGTGCCGCAGGGCTTCATGGTGCACGGCCAGACAGGCGACGGCGTCGAAAAGGTCACCAGCTTCTACGCCGACAAGATGGCGTCGGACGGCTGGACAAAGGAGGGAGAGTTCGCCCAGGGCGACGCCATGCGCACCCTGTCCTTCAAGAAGGACGGCCGCACCGCCGCGATAAATGTGTTCAAGGGCGACGGCGGCACCACGGTGCAGCTGACCGCGATGACGGGCGGCTAGACGATCCGGCTTTCCTTGTTGCCCCAGTAGCGGTCGCGCAGCAGCCGCTTGTAGAGTTTGCCGGTCGCATGGCGCGGCAGCTCCGGCTCGAAATCGACGCTTTTCGGGCATTTCAGGTGCGCCAGGTGCAGGCGGCAATAGCCGATGATATCGGCCTCGAGCGCCGGGCCGGCGTCGGACCAGACCATGGGCTGGACGACGGCCTTCACCTCCTCGCCGAACTCCTCGTTGGGCACGCCGAACACCGCCACGTCCGCCACCTTGGGATGGCCGATCAGCAGGTTCTCGACCTCCTGCGGATAGATGTTCACGCCGCCGGAGATGATCATGAACGCCTTGCGGTCGGTCAGGTAGAGAAACCCCTCCTCGTCCACATAGCCCACGTCGCCCAGCGTCGACCAGCCCCTGTCGTTGCGGGTCTGGGCGGTCTTCTCGGCGTCGTTGTGGTAGCTGAACTCGGGGCCGCCGGAGAAATAGATCGTGCCCGGCTCGCCCGGCGGCAGCTCCTGCCCGTCGTCGCCGACGATGTGCAGCCCGGCGACCAGCGAGCGGCCCACCGACCCCGGATGCTTCAGCCAGTCCTCGGAATTGATGAAGGTGGAACCGTTGCCTTCGGTGCCGGCGTAGTACTCCATCAGGATCGGCCCCCACCAGCCGATCATCGCCCGCTTCACCTCGATGGGGCACGGCGCGGCGGCATGGATCGCCACCTTCAGCGACGAGACGTCGTACCGCGCGCGCACCTCCTCGGGCAGCTTCAGCATCCGCACGAACATGGTCGGCACCAGTTGGCTGTGGGTGGCGCGGTGCTTCTCGACCTGGCGCAGATAATCCTCGGCGTCGAAGTGCTCCATGATCACGCAGGTGCCGCCGACGCGCATGATCCACATGTTGAAGCGCAGCGGGGCCGCGTGATAGAGCGGCGCCGGCGACAGGTAGACGGTGTGCTCGTCGAAGCCGTAGAGCATCCGCGCCGCCATGCCCTGGGGCGAGACGTGGTCGATCGGATCGCCGGTCATCGGCAGCTTGACGCCCTTGGGCCGTCCCGTCGTCCCCGACGAATAGAGCATGTCGACGCCCGAGGTCTCGTCGGCGATCGGCGTGGCCGGCATGGCAGCCACCGCGTCCTCGTAGCTGGCGAAGCCGGGCACCGTACCGTCGGTCATCAGCAGCGTCCCGACGCCCGGCACCTGCCCGGGCAGTTCGACGGCCACCTTGGCCATGGCATGGGACGCGATCAGCATCCTGGCGCCGCAGTCCGCGACGATATAGGCCGCCTCGGGCGCGGTCAGGCGGGTGCTGATCGCGGTGAAGTAGAGGCCCGCGCGTTGCGCTGCCCAGCACACTTCGTAGAATCGCCGCTGATTTTCCATCAGCAGCGCGATGTGGTCGCCGGGCTTCAGGCCCCGTGCGCGAAACACCTGCGCGAGCCGATTCGAGCGGTTCTCCAGCTCTCCATAAGTCACCACGTCCCCCGATCCGGCGATGATGTAGGCCGGTTTTTCAGGCGTGATACGGGCGTGCACGGACGGGTGCATGAAATGCGGTCTCCCCTTTTGTTTGCGGCTATTTAACACTCTGTTTACCGGGCGGTAAACGGCTGAACTGCTCCGGCGCCGAGATGCCAGTGTCACGTGCCGCTTGAACGGACCATGCGGTCGATGCATAGCTGCACCGCAACATACTTGTATTTGCAAACACCATCATTGCTGTTTATATGCCGCCAGCGGAGGCCATGCTGCGCTGCAACATTATTGTAATTCGGGGAAGCTCACTATGGCACATGGATATGGCAAGACGGCGCTGGTGACCGGTGCATCCAGCGGTATCGGCCGCGAATTGTCGACCGTGTTCGCCGAGCACGGCTACAACCTGGTGGTCGTCGCCCGTAATGCCGACGCGCTCCAGACCCTCGCCGAAGAGCTGTACGACGCCTATGGCACGACCGTCACCGTGCTGCCGAAGGATCTGTCCAAGCCGTCCGCGCCCCAGCAAATTTTCAAGGCTGTGCAGGCCGACGGCATCCACGTCGACGCGCTGGTCAACAACGCCGGCCTCGGCGCGTTCCGCAATTTCGCCGACACGCCCCGGTCGCGGGTGACGGCCATGATCGCCGTCAACGTGGCTACGCTGACCGAGCTGTGCCACCTGTTCGCCGGCCCGATGATCGAGCAGCGGGAGGGACGCATCCTCAACGTGGCGTCGGTGGCGTCGTTCAATCCCACGCCCAACGCCGCCGTCTACGGCGCCACCAAGGCGTTCGTGCTGTCGCTGAGCGAGGCGCTGAGCGAGGAGCTGAAGCCCCACAACATCACCGTCACCGCGCTGTGCCCCGGCCTGACCGAGACCGGCTTCTCGAAGGCCGCCACCGGCAAGACCGGCGCCAACCCGGCGGTGCCCGATTTCATGAAGCTCGACGCCGGTCAGGTCGCCCGCGAGGGCTTCGACGCGCTGCACGCCGGCGAGGTGATCCGGATCAACGGCATCGCCTATCAGTTGGGCGTGGAGTGGCTGCGCTATGCGCCGCGCTTCGTGGCGCGCACCGTCGGCGGCATGTTCGGCAAGCAGCTGGAAGACGGATTTTGAGACCGCGAAGAAGGGTGGGATCGTGAGCACGCACATCGAGAAACTCTCCGGCATGGACGCCGGCTGGCTGCACTTCGAGAGCGAGGACGTGCCGCTGCACGTGGCGAGCTGCCCGATCTTCCAGCTCCCCGACGGCACCGATCCCGAGACCTTCTTCAAGCAGGTCAAGGCGCTGGTAACGCGGCGCGCTCCGGCGCTGAAGAACTACCGCATCCGCCGCGTCGACATCCCGTTCGGCCTCGACCATCCGGTGTGGCATGACGACCTGGACAATATCGACTTCGACTATCACATCCGCCGCGTCCGGCTGCCGAAGCCCGGCTCGCTGGAGCAGCTCGAGGCCGCCTGCTCGCGCATCGCGGCCGCGCCCATGGACATGAACCGGCCGCTGTGGGAGTACCACCTGATCGATGGCCTGCAGGGAAACCGGGTCTGCCTGGTGATCAAGATTCACCACGCGGTGATCGACGGCGAATCCGGCGTCATGCAGCTCGACATGATGATGGACACCACGCCCGAGCCGCGGCAGGTGACGCCGCCGGCCGGATTGCCCGAGGGCACCGAGGCGCCGCACATGTGGGAACTGCTGAGCGACGCGTTCCTGCGCTTCATGCAACAGCCGCTGACCATGCTGGAGGCGCTGCCGCGCATGGCCGACGCGGCGACCAACTATTCCACCGTGATGATGGACCGGCTGACCCAGGGCGAAGCGCTCACGCGCACCGCGCCGCCCACGCCGTTCAACCGCGCGGTGTCGCGCAGCCGCCGCTACGTGATGGCCTCGGTCTCTCTGGACGAGGTCAAGGCGATCAAGAACGCCCTGAAGGTGACGCTCAACGATGTGGTGATGGGCGTCTGCGCCGGCGCCCTGCGCCGCTACCTGCAGCGCACCGGCGCCCCGCTGGGCGACGAACTGCTCGCCATGGTGCCGGTCTCGCTGCGCCGCGGCGACGCGGCCACCGACCACATGGGTACGCTGGTCACCGGCATGATCTGCGGCCTGGCCACCGACATCGAGGATCCCATCGACCGGCTGCACGCCATCAACAAGCGCAGCCGCGCGGCCAAGACCGAGGTCGAGGCGACCAAGGGCGCCATGATCCAGGACTACAACATCGCCGGCGCGCCGCTGGTGCTGCGGCTCGCCTCCCAGCTCTATGGCGGCCTGCGCCTCGCCGATCTGGTCCAGCCCATGTTCAACGTCACCATCTCGAACGTGGCCGGACCGCGCGCGCCGCTGTACCTCAACGGCGCCCGCATGCTGCACTACCATCCGTTGTCGATCGTGACCCACGGGCTGGGCCTGAACATCACCGTCCAGAGCTATTGCGACACCCTGGATTTCGGCCTGATCTCGTGCGCCAGGCTGCTGCCCGACCTGGCGGAGATGCGCGACGACCTGCTGACCAGCTTCGAGGCGCTGCGGCAGGCTGTCCTCGGCACCGGCGCGGAACCGGCCGTATCGCCGCGGACCGTGCGCGAGCTGACCCACCGCCGCGCCGGCGACACACCGCCCGCCCACGCCAAGTCCAGGCGCCTGCCCAGCCGCCGCCCGCCATCCCAGCGCGTGCGGAAAACCCCGGAGCGCGCATGATCAGCACCGGCATCCGGCAGTTCCGCCTCGGCAGCGACATGCTGCTCGCGGGCTGCGAATATATGGGCCAGTTCATCTACGGGCCGATGGCGCTGACCGTCGCGCCGCGCGCGCCGGGCCGCAGGGCGGTCATCACCATTCCCGGCTTCACCGGCACCGACGATGCCGTCGCGCCGCTCAACGATGCGCTGTCGAACCTGGGCTACACCGCCGAATCCTGGGGCCTGGGCGTCAACGGCGGCGTGCCTCGCCGGCACAAGTTCGAGCAGCAGATCAACGACATCGCCAGGCGCGCCTCGCGGCTGGCCGAGACCACGGGCGCGGGCGTCTCGCTGGTCGGCCATTCGCTCGGCGGCATGTTCGCCCGCGAGATCGGCCGCCGCCATCCACGGCTGATCGACCGGGTGATCACCCTGGGCAGTCCGGCCCATATGATCGGACCCGATGACGGCGCCGCCTCGCCGCACGTCCACGGACGCCCGCTGGGTCGGCGCGACCGCGACCACCTGTTCAGCGACCGGCCGCCGCCCGGCATGCCGTTGGTCGCCATCTACAGCCGCCTCGACTCCATCGCTCCGGTGAGGGCGACCCAGATACCCGCCGGCCTGCTGAGCGACCCCGACGGCGCGCCGCGCGAGAACATCGAGGTGCTCTGCTCGCATCTGGGCATGGCGGTCAATCCTCTGGTCCAGATTGCCGTCGCCGACCGGCTGGCGCAGCCGCTGCGCGACTGGCGCCCGTTCGACGCGTCCCGCTATTTCCCCATGCCGGTCAGGCTGGCCCATTCGGTCTTCTATCCGCCGGTGAATGACCAGATTGGCAACGATCACACCCCCGCATGAAACAGGAACCCCAGATGCGCGCAACCGCGACCGCCCACGCCGATTCGACCCCGAGCGATCCCGTTTCCGACTTCAATCTGAACGAGTACGTGCCCTTCCTGATCAACCGCGGCGCGGCCCGCGTTGCGGCCGAGTTCGGCTCGGGCCTGAAACCCCACGGCGTCAACATCACCATATGGCGTCTGCTCGCCTCGCTGAACCAGCACGCCAGCCAGCGAATCGGAGAACTTTCGGATTTTACGGGAATCGAGATGTGGACCGTGTCCCGGGTGGTCTCGCGGCTGGAACAGGAGGGCATGGTCGAACGGCACCGTGGAGACGAGGACGCGCGCGGTGTGATCGTCTCGCTGACACCCGCCGGCCGCACCCTCGTCGAGACCCTGATCCCCGAGGCCCAGCATTACGAAAGCGTTATTCTTGAAGGGTTTAGCCAAGAGGAAGCGAACTGCCTCCGCGCCCTTCTCGATCGGCTTTTCGAGAACATGCGCCGTTGATCCGGCGGCCCTCGTTGGTGATGAAACTGAATCTTAACAGAGGCTTGAACCCCACCGCTCTCTTTCACTGTTTGCGGATGGAAAGCATTGCAGGTACGATTTCGGTCAGTGGATGCCGTAAAGGCGTCCAATGGGCTACATTGGGCACAGCGACTGATCGTTACCGTAGAGAACGGTTTCCATCCTCAAGTTAGGGCGACTTGGAAGGAACCTTGGCCAACACGTTAGACAACAAGTGGTCGCAACTGGGCGCCACACTGTTCGAGGATCTCAGCGAAGGCGTGTTCGTCTTCGATGCGTCCTTGACGGTGGTATCCCGGAATCCGGCTCTCCAGCGGCTGCTGCGGCTGCCGCCCGCGCTGTTTGCCGCGCCGCTTGGCGTGCGCGACCTGATGCTGGCATGCGCCCGCCGCGGCGATTTCGGCCCGGGCGAGGCCGAGACGCTGGCCGGCGCCGCCGTCGATCATCTGACGGGCGCACACACGTCGTTCCTCGCATGGCCGGCGAACGGCCGCGATGCGCTGCGCTTCAAGGCGCGCGACGCCGAGGACGGCGTCCGCGTCGTCTTCGTCACCGAGGAAGATGTCACCTCGAAGCCGCGCCTCTCCGCCAGTGTCCGCACCGGCGGCGTCGGTATCGAGGCGCGCAAGCTTGAGGCGATCATCCTCGGCCAGATCCGCGAGGGCTTCGTCGTCACCGACGTCAACGCCGTCATCATCGACTGCAATCCGGCCGCCTGCGAAATCCTCGGCGTGCCCGAGGAGAAGCTGCTGGGCATGTCGACGTTCTCGTTCCTGCCGGCGGGCGATGCCAGCAAGGCGGTCGAGGAGACCATCCACAGCACCCTGGGCGACGAACGCACCTGGTCCGACGAAACCGAGATCGTGCGGCCCGACGGTACCCGCCGGATGGTGCAGTCGTCGATCACGCCCATGCGCGGCGCCGACGGCGCGATGATCGGCCGCATCGGCGTGATGCGCGACGTCACCGCCCGCCGCGACGCCGAGCGCGGTGTGCGCGAGGCCGAGACCAAGTTCCGCAATCTGGTGGAAGGCTCGCTGCAAGGCGTGATGATCCACCGCGACACCCGCATCATCTACGTGAACCAGGCCGCCGCGCATATCTATGGATCGACGCCCGAGAAGATGCTGGGCCGGACGGTGCTGGACTATTGCTCGGCCGAGGACCTGCGCCGCGGCGAGGAGAGCATCCGTAAGCCGGTGTCGCCTGCCTGGAAGCTGCGCGGCCGCCGCGAGGACGGCAGCACGGTCTGGGTCGAGGTGAACGCCTGCGTCGTCGATTGGGAAGGCGAGCCGGCGCGCCAGGTCACCATCGTCGACGTCAGCGAGAAGCAGCGCGCCGAGGAGGCCCTGCTGCACGCCCAGAAGCTGGAATCGCTGGGCCAGCTCACCGGCGGCATCGCCCACGACTTCAACAATCTGCTCGGTGTCATCTCGGGCAACCTGGAGCTGCTGCGCGAGCAGATGACCCCGAGGGGCGACCATGCCAGCTACATCGACGCCAGCCTGCGCTCGGTGCGGCGCGGCGCCGAGCTGTCGAAGCGGCTGCTGGCCTTCGCCCGCAAACAGTCGCTGAAGCCCGAGTTGACCAATCTCAACGATCTGGTCGAGTCGATGACCACGATCCTGCAGCGGACGCTCGGCGAAACCATCAACGTGGAACCGAAGCTGGCCGTCGACCCCTGGCCGGCGCTGATCGACCCCGGCCAGATGGAGAACGTGCTGCTCAACCTGGCGCTCAACGCGCGCGACGCCATGCCGCATGGCGGTCGCCTGCTGCTGGAGACCGCCAACCTGTCGCTGGAGCACGATCTGGTGAGGGCACCGACGGTGATCCCTGCCGGCGACTACATGAAGCTGACCGTGCGCGACACCGGCACCGGGATGACTCCCGAGGTGCTGGCCAAGGCGTTCGAGCCGTTCTTCACCACCAAGGACGTGGGCGTGGGCAGCGGCCTGGGCCTCGCGATGATCTACGGCTTCGTGCAGCAGTCGGCGGGCCACATCTATATCGACAGCGCGCCGGGAGCGGGCACCACCATTCATCTCTACCTGCCGCGCGCGGCACATACGGTCCAGACCAGGCATGGCGGCAAACCCCAGAGCGCCAATGCGCCGGGCAACAACGAAGTGGTGCTGGTGGTCGAGGACGATAGCGATCTGCGCGACCTGGCGGTGCTGCTGCTGAACCGGATGGGCTACAAGACCCACGAGGCGGCCGATGGCCGGATGGCGCTCGCGCTGCTCGAGAAGTTGCCGCACATCGACCTGCTGTTCACCGACCTGGTGCTGCCGCAGGGCGTGAGTGGTGTGGAGATCGCCAAGGCGGCCCGCAAGCGTTTCCCCGGCCTGAAGGTGCTGTTCACCTCGGGTTATGGCGAGAGCGCCACGTTCGAAAACGTGCTGCCCAACGCCAGGGTCGAGATGATCAGCAAGCCCTATCGCCGCGAGGTTCTGGCCAAGCGGCTGCAGGAAGTGCTGTCGAGCTGATCACGCGAAGCCGAACGGCATTCCCGTAAAACGACGGTTTCCCGAAGCCGGATGCGCCGGGTTGCGCACGAAACCCTTGCGCCGAACGCGACGCTCGTGCATCACTTGCTTGAATTCACGAAATGTTCTCACGCCGCCGACGATGAGGAAGACGACCATGGACGCCAGCAACGTCCAGCAAAGCAGATGAACCAGTTCAGCAGACATCGACCTTATCCCTTTGTTCCTGTTTTGTTCTAAACTAGCGTCGATTCGCTCCCTTGGCAAGCCTTTCCATCGCGGCACGACGATTGCGTTCGCCGCATTCCTGGCAACCAGCCTGGCGCCGGCGCTGGCGGCGCCTCTCGACGCGGCCTCGGTGCACGGCTTCTGGCGCCCGCCGGATGGCGGACGCATCCAGATCCAGCAATGCGGCGACCGGCTGTGCGGCTACGTCCGCGACGACGGCGAGGGCGAGCCCGAACTCCATCCCGGCCATGTCCTGCTCAGGCAACTGGAGCACCAGGGCGCGCTGACCTGGACCGGCGGCACCATCCACAATCCGCGCGACAACCGCACCTACCGGGCAAAACTGCGGCTGGTAAACCGAAACCAGTTGAAACTCACCGGCTGCGCGTGGATTTTCTGCGGGTCACAGGAGTGGACCCGGATAGAGTAGCGCCATGGTCGAGATTCCCTTCGTCCGCGACATCAAGTTCGAATATGGCGTGACCGAGCAGGTCGCGCCCGGCATCCGCCGCGTCATCGCGCCGAACCAGGGTCCGTTCACCTATACCGGCAGCGGCACCTACATCGTCGGCGAGGGTGAGGTGGCGGTGATCGACCCCGGACCCAATTTCCCGCCGCATGTCGATGCCATCCTGGCCGGGCTGGACAAGGGCGAGACGGTTTCGCACATCCTGATCACCCATACCCACATGGACCATTCGCCGGGTGCCGCGCCGCTGAAGCAGGCGACCGGGGCGAAGACTTACGCTTACGGCCCGCACGGCGGCGACCGCGGCAAGGGCGACAGCGAGGAAGGCGGCGACTGGGATTTCATGCCGGACGTCCGCGTGCCCCATGGCGGCGTGGTCGAGGGCAAGGGCTGGTCGTTCGAGGGGGTGTTCACGCCGGGCCATACCTCGAACCACATGTGCTGGGCGTACCGCGAGGCCAAGGCATTGTTCACCGGCGACCACGTGATGGGCTGGTCCACCTCGGTGATCGCGCCGCCCGACGGCGACATGCACGCCTACATGGACAGCCTGCGGCTGCTGCTCGGCCGCGACGACGAGGTCTACTGGCCGACGCACGGCCCGGCGATCACCGACCCCAAGCCGTTCGTGCGCGCCTTCATCGCCCACCGCGAGGAGCGCGAGGCGCAGATCATGGCCTGCCTGCGCTCGGACGTGCGCTACATCCCGGCCATGGTGAAGATCATGTACGCCAATGTGGGCGAGCACCTGCACCCCGCCGCCGCCCGCTCGGTGCTGGCGCATCTTGAACACATGATCGAAACCGGCCGCGTCGTGTCCTCGACCACGCCGCCCGGCCAGAAATCTCTCTACACCGCGGTTACACGGTAATGCCCGTCCTGCCCAATTCGCTGGAAGCGCGAGATATCGCCAGCGTCGTCCATCCCTACACCAACCTGGCCAGACACGCCGAAAACGGGCCGCTGGTGATCGATCGCGGCGACGGCATCCATGTTTGGGACACGGACGGCAAGCAATACATCGAGGGCGTCGCCGGCCTGTGGTGCGCCTCGCTGGGCTATGGCGAGAAGGAGCTGATCAAGGCCGCCACCGCGCAGATGGAGAAGCTGGCGTTCAGCCACCTGTTCCAGAGCCGCAGCCACGGCCCGGCCATCGAACTGGCCGAGAAGCTGAAGTCGGTGGCGCCCTGCGACACCGCGCGGGTGTTCTTCGTCGGCGACGGATCGAGCGCCAACGACACCGCCGTCAAGCTGATCTGGTACTACAACAACGCCATCGGCCGGCCCGAGAAGAAGAAGATCATCGGCCGGCTGAAGGCCTATCACGGCGTCACCGTCGCCTCGGCCAGCATCACCGGCCTGACCCACAACCATCTGGACTGGGACCTGCCGCTGAAGGGCTTCCTGCACACGGACTGCCCGCACCACTACCGCGAGGCGCTGCCCGGCGAGACCGAGGAGCAGTTCGTCGACCGGATCATCGGCAATCTGGACCGGCTGATCAACAAGGTGGACCCCGGAACGGTGGCCGCGTTCTTCGCCGAGCCGATCCAGGGCGCCGGCGGCCTGATCGTGCCGCCGCAGAACTACTTCCCCAAGCTGCAGGCGGTGCTGAAGAAGTACGACATCCTGCTGGTGGCCGACGAGGTCATCACCGGCTTCCTGCGCACCGGCAACTACTGGGGCTGCCAGACCGTCGACATGCAGCCCGACATGGTGACCTGCGCCAAGGCGCTGTCGTCGGCCTACCTGCCGATCGGCGCGGTGACCATCCCGTCCTTCATGCACGACGCCATGGTCGAGCAGTCGAGGAAGATCGGCACCTTCGGCCACGGCAACACGTACTCCGGCCATCCGGTCTGCGCCGCCGTGGCGTTGCGCACGCTGCAGATTTACGAGGAGCGCAACCTGCTGGCGCATGTGCGCGGCCTGATCCCGCGCTTCCAGCAGCGGCTCGCGGCGCTGGCCAGTCATGAGCTGGTCGGCGAGGCGCGCCTGGGCGCCGGCCTGATGGGCGGGGTCGAGCTGGTCGCCGACAAGGCCACCAAGAGGGCGTTCGATCCCAAGCTGACCGTCGGCATGAAGGCGCTGCTTGCCTGCCAGAAGGAAGGCCTGATGGTCCGCGCCGTCGGCGACGTGGTCATCCTGTGCCCGCCGCTGATCATCACCGAGGCGCAGATCGACGAGATGTTCGACCGGCTGAAGGCCGCGCTGGACGGGTTGGAGATATAGTTTCCACCCTCTAAATCTTGTCATCCCGGCGAAAGCCGGGATGACAGTGAAGTTTGGGTGAGGTTACCCCCGCTTGCCGGCTTCGCGCAGGATCGTCGGCTCCTGCTGGTGGAACGCGGCGTTGCCGGCGGTGGTCGTCGCGCCGGCGTCAACCGCCAGCGTCTGGCCGGTGACATAGCGCGCCTCGTCGCTCGCCAGGTACAGCAGCGCGTTGGCGATATCGATCGGGAACGCGGCGATGCCCAGCGGCGAGGACGCCTTGAACGCCGCGGCGGTCTTCTCCTCGTCGTTGACGTCGCCGGTCACCGCGCTCGCGGTCATCGGCGTCACCGTGCCGGCCGGCGCGACCGCGTTGACCCGGATGCCCGAGGCGGCCAGCTCCGACGCCGCCGATTTGGTCAGGCCGACCACCGCGTGCTTGGCCGCCGTATAGGCGTGCGGCCCCAGCCCGCCCAGGATGCCCGCCGTGCTCGACAGCGACAGGATCACGCCGCTGCGGCGTGGTTGCATCACACGGGCGGCGTGCTTCATGCCCAGGAACACGCCGCGCAGCAGGATGGCGATGGTGGTGTCCCAGGCTTCCACCGAGGTCTTGGCGATGGGGCCGATGGCGCCGACGATACCGGCGTTGTTGACCATGATGTCGAGATGGCCGAACTCGGCGACCGCCAGGTCGACGGCCGCGGCAACGTCGACCTCGCGTGTCACGTCGCAGCGGATGAACCGCGCCCGGTCGCCGAACTCGGCGGCGGCCGCGATACCCGCTTCGGTCTGCAGGTCGGCGATCACCAGCGACGCGCCCTCCTCGTAGAACCGCCGCGCCGTGCCCAGTCCGATGCCGCTCGCCGCGCCGGTGATGACGGCAACCTTGCCCTGCAGCCTTGCCATGAATCTCTCCCTGTTTCGTGTGGCCGCGCGATCCTAGATCGGTTCGGAGGCCGTGGGAATCGGATAAGGGTTGTTCACCGGTGCCTCCGCGCGGTTTTCCGGCGCCGTCCAAACAGGCGAGGGTGCCGGATGCGTCTGTTGAGCGAGGATGGCACCCTGTCCCGCACCCGCCGGCCGGTCCGCTGCGCTACGGATTTACGAAGAAACGCCAACGGGATAAATCACCCGGCCGGGCAAACACTTGTTGTCTGCCCGCACCTGTCAGTTTTAACATGTCGGTGTTTCCGATGGGCTCGGGGAGCGTGTCGGCCGGCCGTTTCAGTTTGTTCATTAGCATCCGACACGGAGGCCAAGACCATGGTGACGCATGCGACCGCCCCGCGGTCGGCCGTCGCCCTACTATGCCTGCTGACGACGGGCATCTGGACTGAAACGAAAACAGCGGCTGCTGAACCCGCTGCCGCGGCGCTGCGCCCGGAATACCAGAACCTGGATCAGGTGGTTACCACCGCCCGCCGGCGGGAAGAGACTGTCCAGGCCGTGCCGGGCACCATCTCGGTGCTGCCCGAGGCGCTCATGCGCCGGCTGGGCGTCGAGAGCCTGGACGACCTTTCGGTCATCGCGCCCAACCTGCTGATCGCGCCCGACAACGTCTCGACCCGTGCGTCCCGCATCACGCTGCGCTCGCAGGTGCAGAACGACACGCTGATCACCGTAGACCCCGCGGTAGGCCTTTACCTGGACGGCGTCTACGTGGCGCGCAGCGCCGCTTCGCTGCTCGACCTGGTCGACGTGGAACGGGTCGAGGTGCTCAACGGCCCGCAGGGGACGCTCTACGGCCGCAACACCACGGGCGGTGCGATCACCATTACCGCCAACAAGCCGACGCAGGAGTACGAAGGCCGGGTCAGCGCGGGCATCGGCATGTACACCGACAAGCCGGGCAGCGGCAACGGCGTCAACCACGACCTGTCGGCCGTGGTCAACGTGCCGCTCTCAGACAAGGTCGCGGCGCGTTTCGTCGCCCAGGCATCGGGCCGCGCCGGCTATGGCGGGAACACCTTCCTCGACCGCGACCTGGACGACGACCGCACGTTTTCGTGGCGCGCCAGCATCGCCTGGCAGGTCAGCGACGACGTGGACGTGCTGCTGATCCATGACGGCATGCGCTCGCGCGGCCATGAGCGGCTCAGCCAGGTGGCCGAGATCGTTCCCGCCGGGCTCGATCCCAATTGCAGCCTGGCCGATCCCGACCCGGTCAACGCGTCGGCCTGCGCCATCAACCTGTTTCTCACCGGCGGCCAATGGGGCGCGGCGGCGCTCGACGGCGATCCGCGCCGCAACGGGCAGAATCCGCTGCTGCTGACCGGCGAGCCCGGCCGGCTCGCCGCCGACGTCCAGGGCGTGGCGCTGATCACCACCGCCCGTCTGGACGGCGTCGTGCTGAAGAACATCTCGGCGTGGCGGCATCTGGAGCAGTACAGCTCGTTCGACTTCGACGGCACCGCGTTCGATGTCGGCGAGGCGGTGCAGACCGACACGCAGCACCAGCTATCGACCGAGTTCCAGGTCGTCAGCGACAATCCCGGCGCGGCGCTCGAATGGCTGCTGGGCGCCATCTACCTGGACGAGGCCGGCCGTACCGACAACGTGGCGCGGGCGTTGTCGTTTCTCAACCCGACCAATCCGTTCACCGCCACCGGCCGCGGCGCCAACAGCACGGCCGGCGTCTATGGCCACGCGGTCTGGGCGCTGGACGACATGTTTTCGCTGGTCGGCGGCGCGCGCTTCACCTGGGAGCGCAAGCGGCTGACCGCCGACAGCCGAGACGCGCTGGTTGGCTGCCTGGTGCCGCCGGAACTGAACGAGGATCTCGCGGCCGGCGGCTGCCGCGGCGAGTTCTCCAAGGATTTCTCCCGAGTCACCTGGGAGGCCGGCGTCAATGCCCGGGTCACCGAGCGCGCGATGCTGTTCGCCAAGCTGTCGACCGGCTTCAAGAGCGGCGGCTTCAACCTGCGCGCCAAGTCCGACATCTCGTTCGAGCCGTTCAAGCCTGAGCGGGTGTTGAGCGTGGAGTCCGGCGTCAAGTCGTCGTTCCTCGACGGAAGCGGCCTGGCCAACCTCACCCTGTTCTACGCCGACTACACCAACATCCAGCGCACCGACTTCACCATCGAGGGCGGCAACATCACCACCTTCATCACCAACGCCGCCAGCGCCAATGTCTGGGGCGGCGAGCTGGAGCTGGACATCACCGCGCACGACAGCCTCCGGCTGCGCGGCACGGTGGGCGTGTCCATCGCCCGCTACCGGAGGTTCGATTTCGGCGGCGAGGACTTCTCCGGCAAGCGGTTCCCGCTGGCGCCGGACTTCTCGGCCGGGATCGCCGCCATCTACACCCTGCCGATCGACTGGTTCGACGCCGACTGGACGCTGACCGGCGATTTCACCTGGCGGTCGAAGGCCTACGAGGACGTGGCCAACACCGAAAGCCTGGCCCAGGGTTCGTTCGGGCTGCTCGATTTGCGGCTCGACGTGGAACCGCGCGGCAGCGACGTCAGGGTCAGCCTGTTCTGCCGCAACGCCACCAACAAGCTCTACCGCACCACCGGCACCACCTTCCTCGACCAGCTCGGCTGGGCATTCAGCCAGTACGGCGAACCGCGCCGCGTTGGGCTGGAGGTGGACGTCAGCTGGTAGAGGCCGACGTGCCGCTTGCGCGGCTCACCCTCATCCGGCGCTGCGCGCCACCTTCTCCCCGGCGGGGAGAAGGGTTCGATACGGCACCACCAGAATCCCCTCGCCCCACCGGGGAGAGGTTGGGTGAGGGGGACCGCGAAGCGGTTCCAGGGTTGATGACATGGCCAACCTTTCGGGCCATCGCTTAACCCCTCGGCCCGAACAGGATGACGCAGGCGCCGGCGACGGCGAGCGCGCCGCCAAGCATGTCCCAGCGGTCGGGCCGGACGCTTTCGGCGCCCCACAGCCACAGCAGCGACGCCGCGATGTAGATGCCGCCATAGGCCGCGTAGGCGCGGCCGGCGGCGTCGGCGTCGATGCGCGTCAGCAGCCAGGCGAACAGCGCCAGCGATGCCATGCCCGGAACCAGCCACCAGGCGGAGCGGCCGTCGCGCAGCCACGCCCAGAAGGCGAAGCAGCCGGCGATCTCGGCCAGCGCCGCGCCGATATAGACCGCGATCGAAGCCATGGAAGTGCCTCAGTAAAGGGCGTCCAGCACGTCCTTGTAGTGGCGGACGATAACATGCCGGCGGATCTTCATGGTCGGCGTCATCTGCTCGTTGTCGATGCCGAACGGCGCCGTCGCCACCGCGAACCGGCGGACCTTCTCGGTGCTGGACAGCCGTTGGTTCACCCGGCTCACCGCCTTGTCCATCACCGAGTGGAATGCCGGATCGGCCGACAGCGACGGCATGTCGGCGGGCTTGCCGTTCTCGGCCGCCCATTTCGCCGCCCAGTCCATGTCCGGCACGATCAGCGCCACCATGTGCGGCCGCCGGTCGCCATACAGCATGGCCTGGCCGATCTCGGGCTCGAGGGTCAGCAGGCCCTCGACCCTGGCGGGCGCGACGTTGTCTCCCTTGTCGTTGACGATGATGTCCTTCTTGCGGTCGGTGATCTGCAGATGGCCGTCCTCGTCGATGATGCCGATGTCGCCGGTGTGCAGCCAGCCGTCGATAATGGTGCGCGCCGTCGCCGCCTCGTCGCGCCAGTAGCCCTTCATCACCAGCTCGCCGCGGATCAGGATCTCGCCGTCCTCGGCTATGCGCACCTCGGTCGCCTTCATCGGCGGGCCGACGGTGTGGATCTTCACCAGCCCCGGCCGGTTGACGCTGACCACCGGGCCGGACTCGGTCTGGCCATAGCCCTGCAGCAGCCGCAGGCCCAGCGCGTGGAAAAACAGGCCCACGTCGGAGTTGAGCGGCGCGCCGCCCGACACCAGCGCCTTCACCCGGCCGCCGAAGCGCTGCTGCACCTTGCGGCGCACCAGCCGGTCGAGCACGCGGTTCTGCAGCCGCTCCGCCAGGCTCAGCGACCGCCGGTCGATGAAGCGCTTCTCGCCCAGCGCCAGCGCCTTGTGGAACAGCCTGGCGCGGGTGCCGCCCTGGTCCTCGATGGCGCGGGTCACCCGGGTCCGCAGCATCTCGAACAGGCGCGGCACCACGGTCATGATCGTCGGGCGGCATTCCGCCATGTTGGCGGCCAGCTTGTCGATGCTCTCGGCGTAGTAGATCTGCGCGCCGATCGACAGCGGGAAGAACTGGCCGCCGGAATGCTCGTAGGCGTGCGACAGCGGCAGGAACGACAGGAACACCTCGGTCCTGTCGAGGCCGTCGTCGAGCCCCAGCTCGGCGATCACCTCGCGGGCGCCGGCGCAGTTGTGCAGGATGGCGCCGTGGCTGATCATCACGCCCTTGGGCGCGCCGCCGGTGCCCGAGGTGTAGATCAGGCAAGCCAGGTCGTCGCGGCCGGTGCCGGCGATGGCGGCGCGGGATTCGGTGACGGTGCCCTTGCTGGCGGCCAACACGTCGCTCCACAGATGGATGTCCAGGTCAAGGCTCTGCGCGAGCTTGGGCGGCTCCATGGCGATGACGAAATCGACCGATCCCGCGTCCATGGCCGCCGGCAGCAGCTCCCGCGCCAGCTTGGCGGTGGACACGATGGCGCCCTTGGCACCACTGTCGCGCAGGATGTGGTCGTGGTCGCGCTCGGTGTTGGTGGTGTAGGTCGGCACGGTCACCGCGCCCGCCGCCATGATGCCAAGGTCGGCGATCAGCCACTCGGGCCGGCTTTCGCTGACCAGCGCCACCCGGTCGCCGGGCTGGATGCCCATGTCCTTCAGCGCCGAGGCCAGCTTCGCGGCCTGCTCGGCGACGGATTTCCAGGAAACGGGGTGGAAGGTTTTCGCCTTGTCGGGCTTGGACCAGACACAGGGCCGGTCGCCCCGCCGATCCGCCTGATCGAGGAACATCTCGACGAGATTGCGCGCAGTTTCAGCCGACATGGATTGCCCCTCCCCAGACAGAGGTTACGTTACGGCAGCCGCGCGGTGCGGGCAACCCGCGGGTAGGTTTTCGAAGGGGTTGGATGCGTCCACCAATCACCCCTCCATTGTCACCCCGGAACAAGTCCCATCGGCGTCAATCTGACGCGCGAGCCCCCTAAGGTTGTCATCCCCGACGTTAGTCGAGCCCGCGAACCGCCAGGTTCGCGGCTGCGAGACTTGCGATCGGGGACCCATGTCTCCACGTGAAAGTTGCGAGCCTCGGGGCGACATGGGCCCCCGCTCGCGCTGCGCTTGGCGGGGGTGACAAATCTGGAGGAGGACCGCGCGTCAAGTTGACGCCCATCGGCGCATGCCGGGGTGACAACTCAACAAATCGATTGGTCTGCGACGAACCTAGACGAGCCGGTAGGTGCAGTATTCGTGGCAGCTCGGGCGCGCCACCTTGACCCAGGCGAGGCCCGGGAACGTGCCGGCGAGCCGGCCGGCGATCCAGCGGGAGATGGTCTCCAGCGACGGGGTTTCGAGGCCCGGAATCTCGTTCAGCACGTTGTGGTCGAGCGTGCCCTGCACCGCGTCCAGCGCCTTGCCCACCTCGGCGAAGTCGGCCACCCAGCCGGACACCGGATCGGGCTCGCCGGTCAGCGCCACCTCGACATGATAGGAGTGCCCATGCATGCGCTGATAGCCATGCCCCACGGGCATGTGCTGGAAGTGGTGCGCCGCCTCGAAGGTGAACGCCTTGACGATTTCAAGCCGACCGGTCATGGCGCGGCTGTGTACGGGAAAGGGGCCGGTTAGGCAAGCGGGATGAGGCTCATCTCGACCTACGTCACTTTTGGTTGCCAATACCCTGCATCACTCTGGCCAAATTCTGCCAAGAGTACTCCAGGATGCTGACGGGCCCACAGGGCTGTTGAACAACCGAGATGGTTGCAAGCCCATTACGCCCGATCTCAGCCTTCAGACCGACGATCACTTCCTTGGGTTCGATCCAGGTGTCCGGCTCTCCGAAAGTCGAGTTACGCCACTCCGCTTTAACCTCGCGGGCGGCAATATCCCCGCTGAGCGTCTTTAACACTTCGAAGCGGAAGACAGCATTCTGACCGGCAGGGCGCTTCTCATATGCAACTACCCATGCACGCAATATCAGGTCAGATTCGCGAAAGATGGTATAGTCGATCTCAGGATTGGCTTTAAAGCAGGCTGCCGCAGGTGGCGCAGAGAAGAGTAGGCACATTCCCGCTAGGTATATATTCAAAACTATGTACGGTGGAGGCATTATTTAAATTCCATAGTGTTACTTAACATATGTAGAAATTTATTGGGAGTATTGAGAGTTCTCTATCAATGCTTTGGCCAGCTCACGTAACTCCGTACGCCGTATTTTGATGCCATTGGCGCTTTCGATAACAGGGAATGATTCCAGTGTCGCAAAACGCATGGGCTGCTTGTATCGGGCGAGCGTCTGACAGTGGACGATCAGCGCTGCATGATCAAGCGCCTGACCCTCACTCACAACCACGAATGCCACCGCCCGCATGCCCTGTGCGGTGCCGACCGCCACCACCTGCGCGGCATGAACCGAAGGATGGGTTTGCAGGTGCTCCTCGATCTCGGCCGGGTTGACGAGGAAGCCGCCGAGGCGCAGCACGTCGCCCATGCGGCCGAGGAACTCGAAGCTGCCGTCCGGCTCCAGGCGAGCGAGGTCGCCGGTGCGGAAGAAGCCGTCTTCGGTAAAGGCAGCTTCAGTCGCGTCCGGGTTGCCGTCATATCGGGCGAACAGGCTGGGGCCGGCGACTTCGAGCGCGCCGGCCTCGCCCATGGGCAGCACCGCGCCGGTTTCGGGGTCGGTCACACGCACGCGCGCGTCCGGCGACACCGGCGTGCCGCCGCCCTTCTTGCGCTCGCTGACGGCTGCGTCGATGGGGCGGACGCTGTAGAGCGCCATGCACTCGCTCATGCCGTAGAGGCCGCGCAGGGTGACGCCGCGCGCCTGTGCCCGCTCGACGATGTCGTCGAGGGCGCTGTTGAACGCGGCGTAGCCGATGAATTTCAGGCTGGGGAACGGCTCGGGTCCGGCGTCGAGGATGCGCTGGATCATGTCGTCGCTGGCGGCGAAGCTGTCCACGCTCCATTGCCGGATCAGGCCGGCGGCCTGCGCGCCGTCGAATTTCGCCAGCATCACCAGCCGGCCGCCCGACGCCAGTACCGCCATGGCCTGGGCGAAGCCGAACACGCCGCACAGCGGCAGCGCCTGCAGCGACACCGTCTCCGACCCGAAGCCGAATCCGGCAGCCACGTCCAGCGCGTGCCGGGCGAGGGAGCCATGGGCCTGCACCACGATCTTCGGCGCGCTTGTGGTGCCCGAGGTGGTGAAGGTGGCGCAGTCCATGTCCGGCCCGGCCAGCGACGCGTCCATCGGCGGGTCGTCGAGCAGCGCCTCGAAGCGGATGCACGGCGCGTTCTCCCAGCCGGTCGCGGCCACGGCGCCGCCGCCCATCTCGATCAGCATCTCCAGTTTCGGCAGCGCAAGCGGATCGATGCGCGCCAGGATGTCGTCGGCGATGCCGTCGAAGCCCGGCCACAGCGCCAGTGCCTTCGCCCCCGCGCGGCCGGCGATGTCCTCGACCTCGCCCGCGCCGAAGCGGGTGTTCACCGCCACCGCCGTCACGCCCAGCCGGGCGGAGGCGATAAGCAAGATCACATAGGCCGGCACATTGGGCAGCCAGAAGGCGATGCGGTCGCCCGGCATGAAGCCCAGGCTTTTCAGGCCGCCCGCCACGTTCGCCGCCTGCTTCACCATCTGGCGATAGGTGATAAGCTCGTCGTCCCATATCAGGGACACGCGGTCGGGATGCCGTTGGGCAGCCGCGTCCAGCACTTCGGGGAGGGTATCGAGCCGTGTCATCCGTAACAGTTAACGAACGCCTGCAGCAGATCACAAGCGCCGAGAGCCGGTTGCTCGAGGGAAAGGTCGCCATCATCACCGGCGCGGCCTCGGGAATCGGCCGGGCCACCGCCCAGCTCTTCGCCGTGCACGGCGCCAAAGTGCTGGCTGTCGACCTGCCCGACCACGGGCTGGTCGACGCGCATGCCGACTATGACGACGTCATCGGCCTGGAGCACGACATCACCGGCGCCGACGCGCCCGAGAAGATCGTCGACACCGCCATCGCCACCTGGGGACGGCTCGACATCCTGTTCAACAACGCCGGCGTCAGCGGCCGGGCGAACACGGTCGACATGCCCGACAGCCACTGGGAAAGGGTCATGAGCGTCAACGTCACCGCCCAGTTCCGGCTCGCCAGGGCGGCGATCCCGCATCTGCGCGAATCCGGCGCCGGGCGCATCATCAACACTGCCTCGGTAATGGCCCAGGGGACGGATTTCGGCCTCGCCGCCTATTGCGCGTCGAAGGCGGGCGTGGCCGGACTCACCCGCACTATCGCGCTGGAGGAAGGCCGCTACGGCATCACCGCCAACTACATCGAGCCTGGCGCCGTCGTCACCGGCATGACCACGGCCATGCACCAGGACGAGACCGTGGCCGCGATCTGGGCCAAGAAGTCGCCGCTCAAGCGCCTGGGCCAGCCCATCGACATCGCCAAGGGCGCGCTGTTCCTGGCGTCGGATCTGGGCGGCTTCGTGACCGGCCACGGGCTGAGGGTGGATGGCGGGCTGATGCTGCGGGTGTGATTGGAATTCCAACAAGCCCGATGTATATTGACTAATCGTGTTCAATATACATCGGGCTCGTCCATGCCGATACAGATCGCCAATCCAGTCGTCGTCGAGAAGGTCGAAAGGTTCGCGAAGGCAAAGGGGCTGACCAAAACAGCCGCTGTCGAAAGGGCGCTCGATCTGGCTCTTGAGGATGAGACCCGCCGCAAGGATGAACTGCGCCGCCGCGTTTATGCGCTTCTCGCCGAGATTGACAGCATCCCCGACAGGCCGGATGCCTTCGACCCGCTCGAATGGGATGAGAACGGCTTGCCCATATGATGGTCGTCGATACCTCCGCTCTTGTCGCCATCGCGCTGTCGGAGCCGGAGCAAGACGATCTGATCGAGGTACTGCTCTCGGCCAATGAACTGTTGATTAGTTCGGTGTCCGTCGTTGAAGCGCGCATGGTGATGCATGGTCGCAAGGGTCAATTGGGAACCATCCGCCTGGATGACCTGATGCGGATCTATCGTTTGGATATCCGGTCGCCAGGTGCGCAAGAGATCGAGTTGGCCCATCAGGCCTTCGTAAAATACGGCAAGGGCAGCGGCCATCCCGCCCGGCTCAACCTTGCCGACCTGTTCAGCTATGCGCTGGCGAAAAGTGTGGATGCGCCGCTGCTCTACAAGGGCAATGATTTCGCCCAAACCGACATAATTTCCGCCCGTTAACCCAGCTCGAAACTCGTGATCCCGAACACCTCGCCCAGCGGCAGCAGCGGCCTGGGGCCCAGATACATGCGGGCGGTCTCGAACGACGGCGCCAGGCCCTTCTTTTCGGCGAGCGCGACGGCGGGCTTGTTGGGCTCTGGCACGTCGAGGAACACCGGGCCGGCCGCGTCGCGGCACGCGGCGTCGAACAGCCGTTCGGCGATCTCCGGCGCGACCGCGAACAGCGGGCCGATCTTGGTGCCCTCGCGGCACGGCCGCGTCACCGCAATGCCGTCGAGCCGGGCGCCCTGGAAGCAGCCCAGCGCCCGGTGGCCGGCGGCATTCAGCCAGGCGTCGAGGAAGGCGGGCCGGGCATAGCCGAAGCACGCCAGGTCCATGGCGTCCACATGGGCCCGGTCCCCCGCGGTCAACGGGCGGATGCCCGTATCGGCCGGCGCTGCGGCAGGCCGCCCGCCGAAGCGGATGTTGCGGTGCTCCAGGATGAAGCCCGACCTGGCGTAGTTGTCCTGCTGGGCGACGACGCCGTCGAGGCCGATCGTTCTGACCTTCTCGAGCCTGGCCATGGCGGCATTCCATGTCCTGAGGCCGTAGCCCTGGCCACGCCGCTCGGGCACGCACAGGTAGAAACCCAGGAAGCCGAACGAACTGCCATAGGACACGGCCGAGATCGCTGTGACGGGCTCGCCGTCCAGCAGTCCGATCAGGAAGCCGTTCGGGTCGGCGGCGTGGAAGCAGTCGGCGTCGCGCGCCCCGGGGTTCCAGCCCTCCTTGGCCGCCCAGCTGACCAGGATGTCGAGTTCGGGCCTCGTCGCGGTCCGGACGATGAAGGATTGCGTCATGGCTCTCTCAGGCAGAAGGCAGCTTCACGTAACGCAGCACGTCCTCGATGGTCACCGTCGAGCCGGCGGCCTTGCTGGCGGCCTGCACCTCCGGGTCGAGCATGGGCGCTGTGTCGAAATAGTCGGCGGCATAGGTCATCCAGCCGCTCTCGAACCGGCGCACGCTGGCGCCGCGCGTCATCGGGATTTCGCGGCCGTCGGGCAGCGGCGCCACCTGCTGCCATTCCTGGAACGACACGCCGTCATGCAGCAGCGCGATGCCGAGCGGCAGATAGGTGGCCTTGCCGACCTTGCCCATGATGTCGGTCAGCCATTGCCGGATCACCGCCTGGCCGCGGAAGTGGCCGAAGATCGGGTCCACATACAGCGATTCGGTGGGGTGCATCAGGTCGCAGATGATGTCGAAGTCCCGCTCGGTGGAGCGGTCGTTCATGATCGCGTGCATGTCGCGGACCGACAGGCCGCTGGGCTGCGCGACCGTGGTCGCCACGTCCCAGCCGCCGGCGGCGCGCAACGCGCGGCGAGCCGCCAGCCACGCCCTGGCGGCCTCGGACAGCGGCGCCACGGGCCGGTCGTCCCGGATCTCGGGTCCGCCCTTGGGCACGGCCGGCATGGGACGGCCGGATCTGGCGGCGGCCCGGCGCAGGGGGCCGGTGTCGTAGTAGTCGGCGGCGTAGTCGATCCACGGCCCGCTCATCCGGCGGATGCTGATGCCCTTGAGCGGCGCATCGCCGGACGTCTCCCATTCGGTCATCGATAGGGAACCGAACGAATCGCTGAACAGATGGGGCGGGAAGACCGGTATCCGGCCCTCGGCATGCGCAAGCAGGGCACGTGCCCGCGCCGGACCTTCGCAGACGCCCTGCAGCGCGTCGAAATACACGCCGCGTTCGGGGTGGAAGAAATCGGCCAGCGCCGCCGGGTCGGCGGCATGGATGGCGGCGTGGCGCGGCGTCCCCATCGCTCAGCCCAGGTCGATGACGCCGTCGCCCGGCGTCTTGTCGAACAGCCTCGCTTCCAGGCCGGCGCGGCGCTCCAGCGCGGCGCGCTGGTTGACGTAGCCCTTCTCGGTGATCTCGTGGTGCTCCATGGACGGCGGCTCCTCCATCAGCAGCGCCCGCTGGATACGGGTGGACGAGCCTGGCCTGGCCGTGTTGTGCGCCTTCAGGCCGTTGCGGATGTGCTCGATCACCTTCGGATGGCGGATCAGCCCGGCCACCGGCACATCCTCGCCGACGCCGGCGATCTTGCGGCAGGCGGCCACGTTGGGCCACAGCAGCGAGCCGACGAAATCCTTGTCATGGCCGGCGATCAGGTTGTCGGCCACTGCCGGCGCGCAGGCGTCGTTCACCTGCACCCGCAGGGTGCCCACCGACACGAAGGTGCCCGAGGTCAGCTTGAAGTCCTCGACGACCCGGCCGTTGAAGCGCAGGCCCTGGTTGATGTCGTCCTCGTCGACCAGCGCCAGCGCGTCGCCGATCTTGTAGAAGCCTTCCTCGTCGAACGCCTCGGCGGTCTTCTCGGGCTGGCGGTAATAGCCCGTGAAGATGTTCGGGCCCTTCACCCGAACCTCCAGCTTGTCGCCATTGGGCACCAGCTTCAGCGTGGTGCCGGGCATGGGCAGGCCCACATTGCCGGTGCCCTCGATGGGCCAGTGCAGGGTCGAGGACACCGGGCCGGTCTCGGTCGAGCCCCAGCCGGTGCGGAACAGCAGCCGCTGCCCGGTCTCGCGCACCGCCAGGTCCTGGTAGCGCTGCCAGATCTCGTGCGGCAGGCTGGCGCCGCCATAACCCAGCTTGCGCACGTTGGAGAAGAAGTGGCGGGCGAGCGCCCTGTCCTCCTCCAGCGCGTGCACCACCAGCGCATGACCGGCGGCGACCGACAGATATTCGGTCGCCGCGATCTCGCGCAGATTTTCCACCGTGCGGCCGAGGAACTCGGGCAGCGGCTTGCCGTCGTCGATATAGAACGACCCGCCATGGCTCAACACGCCGTTGAAGTTGGAATTGCCGCCATAGCAGTGGTTCCACGGCAGCCAGTCGACCAGCACCGGCACATAGTCTGGATCGCGCGGAAAGATGATCTCGCCCGCCTTCTGGTTCGAGCACATCATCCGCTGGGTCTGCGCCACGCCTTTCGGCATGCCGGTCGAGCCCGAGGTGAACAGGTACTTGCCGACGGTGTCCGGGCCGGTCTTTTCATAAGCCGCCATCACCGCGGCAGTGGGCGTCGTCGCGGTCAGGTCGTTGAACGGTGTGGCCCTGAAGCCGCGCGGTGGATCGTCATGGACCACCAGTTCGACGCCGTCCAGGTTCAGCGAGGCGAGCGCGCCCTCGAACGGCGTGCCCTGCTCGACGAAGATCAGCTTCGGCTCGATCAGGTCGAAGACATGGTGCAGCTTCGAATGCGCGCCGGGCATGGTCGAATAGGCGGTGGCGACCGGCGAGGCGGGAACGCCCACCTGCATCGCGGCCATCACCAGCAGCGCCTGGTTGATCGAGTTTCCGGACAGGATCATCACCGGCTTCGACGCGTCGAGGCCGCGGTCGAGCAGCGCCTGCGAGAGGGCATTCACCTTTCTGAGGCCCTCGCCATAGGTGATGCTTTCCCACGTCCGGTCCTTAGCGCGCTGGGCGATCCACAGCCGGTCCGGCGCCTGCGCCGCCCATCTGTGCAGGAAGGCGACCACGTTGGGTTCGTAGTCGCCCAGCTCCAGCAGCGTATCGACGATGATGCTGCCGTCGGCACGGCGGGTCATCTTGCCCTGCGGCAGCGCGTGCGGGATCGGCAGGAACGGGGCGAGATTGGTCTTCTGGTCCATGCGGGGCCTCGGCGTCCTTTGAACGTCAACGTCCGGTGAATTGGGGCGGCCGCTTCTCCAGGAAGCTGGCGACGCCCTCCTTGTGGTCTTCGGTCTGGAACAGGATGCCCAGGATGTGGGCGATCCAGCTGCCGATCTCGCGGTGATCGCCATAGGTGGTCTTGCGCAGCCCTTCCTTCAGGTGCTGCACGGCGAGCGGCGGGTTGGCGGCGATCTTTGCCGCCAGCGCATAGGCCGCCGGCATCAGCTCGGCATGGGGCACGGTCTTGAGCACCAGGCCGATGCGCTCGGCCTCGGCCGCGTCGATGACGTCGCCGGTGAACAGCAGCTCGGCGGCCTTCTGCACGCCGACGATCAGCGGCAGCCGCGTCAGGCCGCCCAGGTCGGTGATCAGGCCGCGCTTGACGAACAGCTCGGCGAATTTGGCCTTGTCCGAGGCGATGCGGATGTCGGCCATCAGCGCCACGTCCATACCCCAGCCCATGGCCGCGCCGTTGACGGCGGCGATGATCGGCTTGCCGCAGTCCATGATCGCGGTGGCGGCGGGCGTCGGTACCGGCTTGACGCGGGTCAGGCGGTGGACGCTGCCCTCGCGCTCGCTGCCCGCCATGATGGCCCGCACGTCGTCGCCCGAACAGAAGCCCGGGTCGGCGCCGGTCAGCACCACGACGCGCACATCGGCGTCGTCATGGGCCAGCAGGAACGAGGTTTCCAGCTCGTCATAGGCGCGGCGATTGAGCGCGTTGTAGATCTCCGGACGGTTCAAAGTGACCGTCGCGACATGATCCTTCACGCCATAGACGACGTGGACGAATTCCTCTGGCTTCAGCATCCCGAATTTCCCCCGCTGATCCGCCAGTCTATGCGGCGCGCGGCGCGCTTGGCAACGCGCCGATGACGGCCGGTGCGAGCGGATGGGGCTATGGGTGGCGGACGAAGTATGTTAAAATAATAAATCACGCTTGATTTCTACCAGGAAGAATATACTCAAGCGTGGTTGTTGGACGGTGTGCGCAACAAACGTTATTTTAACAACCGTTCAATAATAAGCGCGAACAAACCGAAGTGCTGCGTTTTTATACTTCGGTATATTTGCACCCTAGGGAGTAAACTCGCCATGAGATCAACCAGAGTTCGTGCCGCCGCCTATCCGGCGCTCGTAGCGTTGCTTACCGCGGGCGGTCTGTCCGCGACACCCGCGCGGGCCCAGGATCCGGCTGCGCCCCCGGCGCCCGAAGTGGCCCGAAAAATCGAGAGCCTTACGGTCACAGCGCGAAAGCAGGAAGAAAGCCTGCAAACCGTGCCCGTCACCGTCAGCGCCGTCGGTGCCGCCGACCTCGAGCGCTTCCAGTACGACAAGATCGAGGATGTGGTCACCCGCATTCCGACCCTGAACGTGCAGATCGGCGGTTCCGGTTCCGGCGCCCAGCTCAGTCTGCGCGGCATCGGCTCGTCGAACATTTCCGCGGCGTTCGACTCCGCCGTCGCGCTGGATTTCGACGGCGTCCAGGTCAGCACCATGCGCATCCTGCAATCCGGCTTCATGGACGTGCAGCAGATCGAGGTGCTCAAGGGTCCGCAGTCGCTCTACTTCGGCAAGAGCGCCTCGGGCGGCGTGCTGTCGATCAAGTCGAAGAACCCGACCGACGAGTGGGAGTTCGGCGGCAAGGCGGCCTACGAGTTCGAGGAGCGCGGCTATACGCTGGAGGCGTTCGCGTCGGGACCGGTCACCGACACGCTGGGTTTCAGGATCGCGGCCCGCTTCAATGACATCCAGAAGATCCTCCGTAACACCGCGCCGGTCGCCGATCCCAAGCGCGGCGAGCAGAACATCAACCTGCGCACCACGTTCCAGCTCGATCCGAGCGACAATTTCTCGGCGAACCTCAAGCTCAACTATGTCCGCCACGAGAACGACGGCGCCATCTTCTTCGCCCAGAACGATTGCGGACCCAACGGCAGGCCCGACGAGATCTTCCTGCTCGGCGGCGGCTTCATCATCCCGCCGGGCTACGGCTGTCCCGGCGACGGCAAGACCTTCTTCCTGCCGGACATCGCGCCGCCGCTGGCCATCCAGTCGCCCGCCGAGGCACGCAAGCCCGGCAGCGCCGGCGGCGTTCCCTACGGCCAGGCGAGAACCTTTTTCGCCATCCTCGACATGGACTGGCAGATCACCGACTCGCTGACGCTATCGTCGGTCACCGGCTTCGTCGACCAGTCTGCCCAGGACCAGGACGAGTATAGCTATGGCGGCCTGCTGAACGGCGTCTCGTTTGGCGTCGGCACCGGCCTGACCGATCACCAGCTCGAGCAGTTCAGCCAGGAAGTGCGACTCGCCAGCGATTTCGACGGGTTCTTCAACTTCATGCTGGGCGCGTTCTACGAAACCCGTGACACCGAGTTCAATACTGGACAGCAGGCGGTGAACATCTCGCTGGTCGGGCGCGACCCGGTCACCGGCAACACCTTCGACTGGTACAAGCGGCATATCACCACCGGCGACGCCTTCTCGATCTTCGGCAGCGTCGCCTTCGACATCACCGACCAGCTCGAGCTGTCGGGCGGTCTGCGCTGGACCAAGGAAAAGAAGACCAACACCATCCTGGTGCCCTATGTCCACACGTTCCTTTCCGCCGGCCCCGCGTTCATCGACAGCGGCTTCGACTCCGGTCCGATCCGCTTCAAGGACAGCAACCTGTCCCCGGAAGTGACGCTGAGCTACCAGGCTACCGACGACCTGAACTTCTTCGGCTCGTTCAAGACCGGCTTCAAGTCGGGCGGTATCGACAACAGCGCGCTGCCGTCGTCCAATCTGCTGGGCTTCGGCAGCCCCGATCCGGCCGTGCGGCAGGCGACCGCCGACGCGCTGATCTATGAGTCCGAGACCGCCAAGGGCGGCGAGATCGGCGTCAAGTCGCAATGGGCCGACCAGACGCTGACCCTCAACCTCACCGGCTTCTACTACGTGTTCGACGATCTGCAGGTGCAGAACTTCGACGCCGTCGCCATCCAGTTCGCCACCTCCAACGCCGGCGAGGTCACCACCAAGGGCATCGACCTCGAGATGAAGTGGATCACACCGGTCGATGGCCTCAGCCTGTACGGTGCCTTGGCCTATACCGACGCCAAGTACACCGCGTTCTTCGATGCCAACCCCAACAACAACCCGGCGATCGACGACAATCTGGAGGGCCGGCCGGTGGCGCGGGCCCCGAAATGGGCCGGCAACATCGGTGCCGACCTGCGCATTCCCGTGGGCAACGCCTGGGAGTTTGGCATCACCGGCAACATGCAGTTCAGCGGCAAGTACTTCACCAACGAAGACTCGTTCGACGACATCGTCCAGCCGTCCTACGTGACCTTCGATCTCGCCGTCTCCATCGGCGACCCCGACGGCAGGTGGCAACTGTCGGTGATCGGCACCAACCTCACCGACGAGATTTACATCCAGACCAGCGGCGGGCGTCCGTTCCTGGCGCCTGCGGGCAACGCGCGGGGGCTTCCGGCCGGCGACGACCAGGTCCTCAACTTCAATCGGGGCCGCCAGGTCTCGATCGAAGCGTCGTTCAAGTTCTGAGCGAACGCGCGGCCGTCCCGTAAGGCTCGCGCAGCGCGTATTTCCGCACCTTGCCCGCGCCCGTCAGCGGCAAGGGCTCGGTGCGGAACTCGTAGCTCTTCGGGCATTTGTAGGACGCGATCAGCGACCGGCAATGCTGGTCCAGCGCGTCATGCGACACCGCCATGCCACCGCGCGGCACGATCACCGCGTGCACCGCCTCGCCCCATTTCTCGCTGGGGATGCCGATCACGGCGCATTGCTGCACCGCCGGATGACGGTAGAGCGCGTTCTCGACCTCGCCGGAATAGACGTTCTCGCCGCCCGAGATGATCATGTCCTTCAGCCGGTCGGCGACGAAGACGAAGCCGTCCTCGTCCATATGCGCCAGGTCGCCGGTGAACATGCGCCCGCCGCGGATGGCCTGGGCTGTCTCCTCGGGCCGGCGCCAGTAGCCCAACATGACGGTCGGGCCGGCGACGGCAACCTCGCCCACGGTGCCGCGCGGCACCTCGTTTCCGGCCTCGTCGACGACGCGCACGTCCATGCCGTGGATCGGCTGGCCGGCCGAGCGGAGCTTGGCGCCGCCGACCACCTGGAACGGCGGTTTCAGCAGGGTGAAGAAGCCGGTGGTCTCGGTCATGCCGTAGCGCTGCATGAAGCCGGCCGTCGGAATCTTCTCCAGCGCCCTGACCAGCAGCGCCTCGGCGATGGGCGAGGCGCCGTAGATCATGCTCCTGAGCGACGAGAGGTCGTAGTCGTCGAAATTGGGATGATCGAGTACCGCGCGCAGCATGGTCGAGACCAGATAGACCTCGGTGACGCCGTGATCCTCGATCGCCTTCAGCGTCGCCTCGGGCTCGAAGCGCGGCAGGCAGACATGGCTGCCGCCCGCCATGGTCGCCCCCATCACCGTGCCCACGTCGGCCAGGTGGAACATGGGCGCCACGTGCAGGCCCACGGAATCCGGGTGGAACATGTCCTCGGCGATCATCATCAGGCTGTGCATGTAGAGATTGCGCTGGCTCAGCATCACGCCCTTCGACCGGCCGGTGGTGCCACCGGTGTAGAAGATGCCGGCAAGCTGGTCGTGCGGCACCTTCTCGGGCGGCATGGGCCGGGCGTTCGCGATCAGTGTCTCCAGGTCGTGGGCGCCTTCGGGCGTGGCGCCGGTGGAGATGACGATCTCGATCGACGGCGCGCCCGCCAGCACGCCGGGCAGCAGGTCCAGATGGGCGTCGTCGACGATCATCACCCGGGGTTCGCAGTCGTTCAGTCCGCCCACGATCTCCGGCAGCGCCCAGCGGGTGTTGACGGGCGCGATGGCGGCGCCCGCCCATGGAATGGCGAAATAGGCCTCGATGTGCCAGCCGGCGTTGTCGGCCATCACCGCGACCCGGTCGCCGGTCTCCACCCCCAGAACGCGCAAGGCCGAGGCGAACCGCGAAACCCGGTCCTCGACCTCGGCCCAGCTCAGCCGCCTGCCCGGTTCGATGATCGCCGTGTGGTGTCCGCGAAGCTGTGCGGTACGGCGCAGGCCGAGCGAAAGCAGCATGGGGTCCCGTCTACTCGGCGGCCTTCAGGCGGGCCGCCTTCTTGGGACCCTGGAAGCCGAACAGATAGCCGGCCACCTTGCGGATCTGGATTTCTTCCGAGCCTTCGGTGATCCGGTAGCGGCGGTGATGACGGTAGATGTGCTCGAACGGCTTGTGGCGCGAATAGCCCATGCCGCCATGGGTCTGGATCGCCTGGTCGGCCGCCTCGCAGGCCAGCCGGTTGCCGCGGTAGTTGCACATGGACACGGCGTCGGACACTTCCATGTGGTTGTGGCGGTCCAGCTCCCAGGCGGTCTTGCGCACCAGCCAGCGAACCATCTCGCATTCGGTCTGCAACTCGGCCAGCGGCCACTGGATCGCCTGGTTGGCCGAGATCGGCTTGCCGAAGACGATGCGGTTGTTGGCGTACTCGACCGATTCGTTGATGCAGTACTGGCCGACGCCGACGCCCGAGGCCGCCTGGCGGATGCGGTTCTCGTGCAGGAAGGTCTGCGCCACCTGCAGGCCCAGGCCCTCCTCGCCGAAGATCGACGAGTGCGGCACCTTCACGTTGCGCAGGGTCACGTGGGCGTGATCCGTCGGCATGTTGAAGGTCCACATGAACTTCTCGACCTTGAAGCCCGGCGAATTGGTCGGCACGAAGAAGCAGGTGATGCCCTTGGCGTCGCCCGCCTTGCCCGAGGTGCGGGCATAGATCATGTCGTGGGTGGCGTGATGCAGGCCGGTGTTCCACATCTTCTCGCCGTTGATGATCCAGTCGTTGCCCTGGCGGACGGCGTTGGTCTCCATCCAGGTGGCGTCCGAGCCGTGGTTCGGCTCGGTCAGGCCGAAGGCGACGCGCGCCTTGCCGGTGATCGACGGCTCGAGGAACTGCTCCTTGTGCTCCTTGCTGGCGAAGCCCATCAGCATGTGCACGAACGGGAAGTTGCCGACGATGGAGCTTTCGTTCTGCAGGTCGTTGTGCAGGCCCAGGCCCTTCTTGGCCAGATGCTCGCGGATGATCGCCATGCCCAGGTTGGTGCCGCCGTCGCCGCCCACTTCCTTGGGCAGCGCATAGCGCAGATGGCCGGCCTTGTCGGCGCGCCGGCGCATCTCGCGCAGCAGCTCTTCCCACTCGGCGGCGGGCTGGCCGTCATTGTCCCAGTCGGTGCGCGAATGCTCGCGGCGGTGGTCGAAGAAGCGGATGTTGTCGTTCTCGTTCTCGAGCGGCTTGATCTCCTTCTCGATGAAGGCGTCGAGCGCGTCGAGCTTGGCCTGGATGTCGGCCGGAATCGTGAAATCCATGATCGTCTCCCCTGTCGGACGGTGGCGGCGCTAAGGCCCGGTCGCCCGAGACTATAGGCGCTCGGCTACCGGCTGTTAACGGGAAAAGGGTGCGGATGAAGGGTCGCGGAATACTGGCGTTTTAGTCAGTTATCCGGCCAGACCCCCGGGGCGATATTACATGCGGACCACTGCTGCGGCCAGGCACGGCGGCCTATCATCAGGGCGTGCTGGCTTGATGTCGTATCCATAGGTTCACGATATCGCAGCTAAACTTCGTCGGCCTCGACTTCATAATCTTCCTGCTCTTCCGCAAGTTGTGTCACCACGACTTTGGGGAGAGATTTCAGGGGCCGGCCCGAAAAATAATCATCTACTCGCTCGAGAAGAAATTCCTGCGTTAACGGGCTTTCGGCAAGCTTGTCGGTGAAGAAGCGTCCCGGATGCAGAACATCCCATGGCGACCGGTACTGTGTCGCGCGGCGCTTGCCAGGGTCCTTGTTGCCAAAGCCGTCTATGGCCCGGTTCCAGATCGGCTTGAAACGCTCGATGAGAATATTCTCGCCAAGCGGAATCCAGATGTCCTCTACAAGCAGGTATCGAACCCAGAAGTCCATGAGCGCAAGATTTCCTACTTGGTCGACGGAGGCGGCATGCTGTCGTAGCCGATCAGCCATGGCGGATCCTCTGGAAGAATCTTTCGTGAGGCCCCCCTTCCGGCCACCCTTCGGAATTGCTTTACCCACATAGATTGGCCGAGAAGTGACATTTAAGGGAAGGTTAGAACGTGTCCATTCGTACGCTGGGAATAGACCAGTGTAGTAGATCGCGTAGATGCCCGCCCCGACGATCTGAGAAACATTAGACAAAGGAGTTGGCTCTCGCGTGAGCAATTCGATCTCGATGCTCCGAGCAAGATTGGTTTTATCCAACGGGTTGTAAGGTGTCTCGGTCATGACGCCTTTTTTAGGCGTTCGGCGACATGCTCCGCGACCACGTGAGCCAGACGAACCGGCACCGCGTTCCCTAACTGCCGCATGGTTTCTGTCCAGGAGCCATGGAAGCGATAGTTGTCCGGAAACGTCTGAATCCTCGCGCTTTCTCGGACGGTGAAGTACCTAACCGTTCCATCCGGACGGCAAAGCATGTTCTCGCCTCCAGGAACGCCGTGAACGCCCGCCTTCAGCGTCTTGGCGGGCTCGTCGAGTGGGCTTCCGGTGTGTCCAGGATAGCTGCGGGCACCGCTCTGCAATCGATGATTGAATTCCTCACCAGCTTCGATAGGGAAGTATTCTGGGTCGGGCAGATCCGAGATCGCATCCCTCACTGTTAGCCATGGCTTGGTCGGTGGTCTCGACGGAAGCGACATTCCGCGCGCATAAGCTCGGGCGTCTAGGTTCCGGTCCACTAAGCGAACCTTATGCCGCTCCCAATAGAAATTTGACCGGGACTGACTCCAGAGCAAGGCTTCCAGCGAGTGTGTTTCCTGGGGAAACGACCAGCGAACACCCAGGTCTTCTCGGAAACCAACGAAGACTACGCGCTCTCGACGCTGAGGCACGCCATAGTTGGCGGCATTGAGTACGCGATGTACGACATTGTATCGAAGCCCCTCGACACCGCCTGCGGTATGGTGTCGCTCTAGGCGCTCCAAGTGTCCCAGCCAGTCCTCACCGTCACGCCTCACCAAGTCCGGATATGTGAGCTGATGAAGCACGTACGCTAGGTAAGTCGCGAACGTCGCGCGGGTAAGTCCCTTTACATTCTCGAAAATAAAGGCCCGGGGCTTGATCTCGCGAACAACACGAACTGCTTCCGCCCACATATCACGGTGATCAGCTTGAGCCCGATGTTTGCCGCCGAGCGAGAATGGCTGACAAGGCGGTCCGCCGCTCACCAACTCGACTTTCCCCTCATAGCTTCGAAAGTCCAAACTCCTGACATCGCCCTCGGTGGGTGCGGGCCAATGTCCGACGACGCCTATGCCGTGCCGACGATTTTCTCTGATCGTGTCGCAGCACCACCGATCCCATTCGACGACCTTCAGGGGAGTAAATCCAGCCTTGCTGATCCCCATTCCAAGCCCGCCCGCTCCCGCGAAAAGCTCCACCGCCCGCATGTCAGGCTCCCTCTTCCGTCAGAAACCCACGAATTCTGTTCTCTAATTGTTCCTTTTGCCCGAGTTCGCACTCCCACACAATCAGAAATCGCCAACCAAGTCCTTCCAGTTCACCCAAGATACGCAGATCACGCTCACGATTCTTCTCCAATTTAGGTTGCCAGAAGTCCAACTTCGTCTTTGGCAGTCGGGCAAGTTTGCATGAAGGGTCGGAGTGTCGGTGCCAGAAGCACCCGTGCACGAATATTACCTTGCGCCGCCCCCAAAACACCAGATCCGGGCGTCCGGGCAGGTGCTCCTCATGGAGGCGATAACGGACTCCGAGGGCGTACACCATGCGCCTCACGGTTAGCTCCGGTTTGGTGTTCTTGCCCCGGACCCGTCCCATGCGTTCGGCGCGTTGTCTCGGAGAAAGCGTGTCCATACCGTCATCTACCACACTGGAGGTCCGACGCCTCAATCGTCCACCGGGAAGCGCATTGGCGCTACCGCGCTAATCTATTCGCGATGTCGTAGGCGGCCTTCGACTGGGGCCAGGCGCGCCTGCCCATCATCATGGCCTGGTCGCTGGCGGCGGTGCCCTTCTGGGCGCGGGCCAGGATGCCGAGGGAGATCTGGGCGTGGCGGAACAGCATGGCGGCCAGGTAGTACTCCCAGTGCGGCACGCTGTCGCGGCCGGCATAGCGGCAGTATTTGGCCAGCATCTCCTCTTCGGTGGGGATGCCCATCGCCTTCAGCGGCAGGTGTTGCAGGCCGCCGGGCACGTCCTCGCCCTGGCGGTAGTAGAGCGCGTAGACGGCGAGGTCGGCGAGCGGCTGGCCGATGGTCGACAGCTCCCAGTCCAGGATGGCGATCACCTTGGGCTCGGTCGGGTGCAGCACCAGGTTGGCCAGCTTGTAGTCGCCGTGGACGATGGCGGCCGGCTCCTCCGGCGGGATGTTCCCGGGCAGCCAGTCGGCGAGCCAGTCCATCTCCGGGATTTTGGTGGTCTCCTCCAGCCGGTACTGGCCGATGAAGCGGCTGAGCGTGCGGGCGATGTAGTCGGTGGGCTTGCCGTAGTCGCCGAGGCCGACGGCCCGGTAGTCGACCGCGTGCAGCCGCGCCAGCACCTCGATCATGGACTCATGGATCGCCGCCCGCTCCTCGGGGTTCGAGTCCGGCACGTCGTTGCCCCAGATGATGCGGCCGTCCACATGGTCCATGATGTAGAACCAGGTGCCGATGACGCTCTCGTCGGTGCACAGCGCGTAGGTCTTCGGCACGGGGACGTTTGTCCCACCCAGCGCCGACATCACCTTGTATTCCCGGTCGATCGCATGGGCCGACTTCAGCAGCTGCCCCGGCGGCTTGCGGCGCATGACGTAGCGCTTGCCGCCCGCGGTCAGGCTGTAGGTGGGATTGGACTGGCCGCCCCTGAACTCGCGCGCGTCCAGACTGCCGCCGAAGCCCGCGACATGCTGTTCCATGAACGCCTGCAGCCTGCCGATGTCGAAGGCGCGGCCCGGCGAGACCGGCCGGGTGCCGGTGAACAGGTCCTGGTCAGACATTGCCGGCCTTCTGTGTCATGGCGTTCTCCCGTTCGATCATGGTCCGCTCGCCGATGCGCAGGAGGCGCGCGGCGAGGGTCCAGAGGCCACCGAGAAGCTGTATCCCCAGCACCGCGGCGAAGGCAAGCCGGTAGCTGTCGGGCGCCGCGTCCGTGCCGACCCTCGGATAGAAATCGAGCAGGCTGCCGACGATCCACTGGACGATCGACGTCATCAGGAAGCTCATCTGGTTGAAGCCGGTATAGACCCGGCCCGCCAGATGCACCGGAAAGGCGCGGCCCAAGGCTGCCAGCGTCAGACTCGCCCAGCCGATCGACAGCGCCCAGAATATCCACAGCAGCGTCAGGCCGGGAAAGGCGATGATCAGCGCCAGCGCCGCCATGCTCAGGAACAGGCCGGCATAGGGCACCGTCATGGGGCCGAAGCCGCGCTTGCCGAGCCACTCCATCAAATAGCCGACCAGCAGGTAGTTGAAGATCGACACGAACGCGATCAGGAACAGGATGTCGGTGGCGCCGGACAGGTCGAGGCCGCCGGGTCCCTTCAGCCAGGAGATCACATAGAGCGTGCCGACGCCCTGCGAAATGCCGATGGAGATGAATGCCCACGGCGTCGTGCGCCAGAAATAGCCGTCGCCATAGACCTGGCCGATGCCCTTGATCTGGCTCAGCAGGCTCTCGCCCGACGATTTGGTGTCATGGCGCGGCGCCAGCGTCAGCAGCAGGACCGCCGCCAGCAGCGTGAGCGCCGCCATGGTCAGGTTGATGCCGCGCCAGTCGGTCACCTCCAGCAGCCACTGGGTCGGTTTGGTGGCCGAGATCGAACCCAGGATGCCGACGGAGAACTGGATGCCGTTGATGGTTGGCAGCTTGGTCACCGGAAACCATAGCGAATAGGTCTTCAGCGCGGCCATCATGCAGGCGGCGAAGCCGATGCCCATCAGGATGCGCCCCGCTGCCATGTGGCCGCCGGTGTGGGCGACGGCGAAGACCAGCGTGCCCGTGGCGGCGACCAGCAGCATGCCCGCGCACACCTTGCGCGGATCGTAGCGGTCGAGCAGCACGCCGATGGGGAGTTGGGCCAGGCCGAAGGCGATGAAGAAGGCGGTGCCGAAGGTCAGGCCCATGGCCGCCTCGGACAGGCCCAGGTCGGCCTGGACCGGCCCCTTCAGCAAATTTCCGCTAGAGCGGCAGAACATAGACAGGAAAAAGCCGAAGCCGAACGCGGTCAGGATGCGCAGGGCAAGGCCCGCGGGAAGGGTGGCGATCTTCAAGGGCGTCGGTCCGGTTCAGCGCGTTTCGCGAGGAAGCCTAGCCGCAATCGCCACCGCCGCCTAGGGCCGGATTCAGCACATGCGCAGGATCAGTCCTTGCGCTTTTCCGCATAGAACAGGTGCCCGCCCAGGCGGGCGGTCTGCACCATCTTGCGGGTCCAGTCCGGCTTGCCGACGGCGACCGAGTGGAAGTACTTGGAATCGCCGATCGGGTCCGGCAGCCAGTTCTCGCGCACCATATAGGCGATGCGGTTGGCGGTGTCCCACGCCGCCGGGTCGTGCGGCCGGTCCGGCAGGCCGTCGCAGGCGAAGTGGAACTGGCACCGGTTCAGGCTCTTCTGGTTCTGGAACACCACGCCGCAGATGGTGCTGGGGTAGCGTTCGTCGCCGACCCGGTTGAGGATCACGCGGGCGACCGCGGCCTGGCCCTCGGCCGGCTCGCCGCGCGCCTCGAAATACACCGCCTGCGCCAGGCAATATTGCTGGTTGTCGCCGGCCTGGGGAACATTGGCGAACTCGATGAGGTCATGTAGCGAGGTCGGCAGCGGCGCGCCGATGGATGCTTCCAGCGACGCCATGCGGTGCTGGGCCCAGGATCGGGGGGCGGGGTGCTGTTGAAGCCCCGCGCTGGCGGGGATCGTCATGATGCCGGCGCACAAAACGAACGCGACGGCGACATGCCAGATGCTGTCAAAGAACTTCACTACTGAGTTTTGCCCTGCGTAGTTAGCGCATGAACGGCGACTCGTGCCGTGCCCGCAAACACCGAAGAATCCTTGCCCGGTGCCAATGGACAGGCGGGAGGTAGTCGCTCGGGACACAGGGTGCAAGCACTTTTGGCCCGAAATTGGTCCTAAAATGGGGGAATTAGTGACCTCTGGTGTGTCCAGAGGCTCCAAAACACAACCAGTAGGGCGGCTTACCGGCTATTTCTTGGAAAGCTGTTCCAGCTGCTTTTGCAGCGCGTCAAGCTGGGCCTTCACCTGCGCCAGCGATTCTTCGGCGCTTTCCCTGGCCGGTTTCGCCGGAGCCTGGTCTGCCGCGTCGGGCTGGCCGGAGAACGGCGAGAACATGTTGAACATGCGCTCGAACAGGGCGATGTTCTGGCGCGCCATGTCCTCGAAGCGGGCAAGCGGCGCCTTGGGGGTGAAGGTGTTCACCAGGTATTCGCGCATCTTCTCCTGGTCGCGCGTGAACCGGTCCATGCTCATGTCGAGATATTTGGGCAGCGCCGCCTGCAGCGTATCGTCGTAGAAGCGGATGAGCTGGCGCAGGAAATTGATGGGCAGCAGGTTCTCGCCCTTGGACTCCTGCTCGAAGATGATCTGCGCGAGGACGGAGCGGGTGATGTCGTCGCCGGTCTTGGCGTCGAAGACCACGAAGTTGTCGCCCTTCTTGACCATCTCGCGCAGGTAATCGAGCGTCACATAGCTGCTGGTGGCCGTGTTGTAGAGCCGCCGGTTCGCGTATTTCTTGATGACGATGGGGGCCTTTTCGGCGCCCTGGTCAGCGGCGGACGGCGTTTCCGGTGCCTTTGCTATCTTACGCTCCCTCAACGACTCTTTCCCCCGACCACAGCATTTAAGCGAGCCTAACTTTTGAGCATCTTGCGCGTTCATGTTGCAACGCGCAAGGCCATACTTCCCGAAAACCGCTTGATTCTACCGCGCTGCACTATAAGGTCCGCCGCATCCGCCGGCGCCCCGAATCGCGGCCTGTTCCGGCGTGGCAGCTTCAGGGAGATTCATGATGACCGAGGTGTTTATCGTCAGTGCCGCGCGCACGCCGGTGGGTTCTTTCAACGGCTCCCTGAGCGGCGTTCCCGCCCACTATCTCGGCCAGGTGGCGATGACCGAAGCACTCAAGCGCGCCGGCGTCGACGGCGCCGACGTGGAAGAGGTGATCTTCGGCCAGATCCTGACCGCCGGCCAAGGCCAGAACCCCGCCCGCCAGGCGTCCATGAACGCCGGCATCCCGCAAGAGGTCTCGGCCTGGGTCGTCAACCAGATGTGCGGTTCGGGCCTGCGCACCGTCGCCCTCGCCACCCAGGCGATCAAGAACGGCGACGGCGCCATCATCGTCGCCGGCGGCCAGGAGAGCATGAGCCAGGCCCAGCACGCCGCCTATCTGCGCTCGGGCGTGAAGATGGGCGACCTGAACTTCATCGACACCATGATCAAGGACGGCCTGTGGGACGCCTTCAACGGCTATCACATGGGCACCACGGCCGAGAACGTGGCCAAGCAGTGGCAGATCACCCGCGAGCAGCAGGACGAATTCGCCCTCGCCTCGCAGACCAAGGCGTCCGCCGCCCAGAAGGCCGGCAAGTTCGCCGACGAGATCGTTCCCGTCACCATCAAGGGCCGCAAGGGCGACGTGGTCGTGGCCGAGGACGAATACATCCGCCATGACGCCACCCTCGACAAGATGGTCGGCATGCGTCCGGCGTTCAGCAAGGACGGCACCGTGACCGCCGCCAACGCCAGCGGCATCAACGACGGCGCCGCCGCGCTGGTGCTGATGTCGGGCGAGGAAGTCAAGCGCCGCGGCCTGACGCCGCTCGCCCGCGTCGCATCCTGGGCCCAGGCCGGCGTCGATCCGGCGATCATGGGCACCGGCCCGATCCCGGCCAGCCGCAAGGCGCTGGAGAAGGCCGGCTGGAAGACCGGCGACCTGGACCTGGTCGAGGCCAACGAGGCCTTCGCCGCCCAGGCCTGCGCCGTCAACAAGGACATGGGCTGGGATACGTCCAGGGTGAACGTCAACGGCGGCGCCATCGCCATCGGCCACCCGATCGGCGCCTCGGGCGCCCGAGTGCTGGTCACGCTGCTCAGCGAGATGGGCAAGCGCGATGCCAAGAAGGGCCTCGCCACTCTGTGCATCGGCGGCGGCATGGGCATCGCGCTGTGCGTCGAACGCGACTGATCGAAAACAACAAAAGACTTCAGGAGACTTGATATGGCACGTGTTGCGCTGGTTACGGGCGGCACTCGGGGTATTGGCGCGGCGGTATCGTGCGCGCTCAAGGATGCGGGCTACAAGGTCGCGGCGAACTACGCCGGCAACGACGAGGCCGCCGCCCAGTTCAAGAAGGACACGGGCATTTCGGTGTTCAAGTGGAACGTGGGCGACTTCGACGCCTGCGCCGCCGGCATCAAGGCGGTCGAGGCCGAGCTGGGCCCGGTCGACGTGCTGGTGAACAACGCCGGCGTGACCCGCGACGCCATGCTGCACAAGATGTCCAAGGAGCAGTGGGACGACGTGCTCAACGTCGACCTGACCTCGGTGTTCAACATGTGCCGCCACCTGATCGACGGCATGCGCGAGCGCAATTTCGGCCGCATCATCAACATGACCTCGATCAACGGCCAGAAGGGCCAGATGGGCCAGACCAACTACTCCGCCGCCAAGGCCGGCATGATCGGCTTCACCAAGGCGCTGGCGCAGGAGACGGCGAAGAAGGGCATCACCGTCAACGTGATCGCGCCGGGCTACATCAACACCGAGATGGTCGCCGCCGTGCCGGAAAAGGTGCTGGAAAGCATCATCGCGACGATCCCGGTCGGCCGCCTCGGCGAGCCCGAAGACATCGCCCGCGGCGTGGTCTACCTGGCCGCCGATGACGCCGGTTTCATCACCGGCTCGACCCTGACCATCAACGGCGCCCAGTACATCGCCGGCTGATCCGGGCGGGTTTTAGAATGCGGAAAGGGCGGCCTTGGGCCGCCCTTTTTTGTTTGCCGGATCACTCATCTGCACCACATAGTGCTAGCATGCGCTAGCACATTGGAGGTTGCTCTTGAGCAGTATCAGTGTTCGTCGGCTCGATGAGGAGACAATCGACGCGTTGCGCATTCGCGCAGCCAGCCGAGGCGTCTCCATGGAGGAAGAAGTCCGTCGCATAATCCGGCAGGCCGTGCGGGAACCTGTGAAACTGGGTGACCTCGCACTGGAAATGTTCGGTGCCGAGAATGGCGTGGAGCTTGTCCTGCGCGAACGTCGCCCACATGAGCCAATAGCTTTCGACGAATGATCGTCATTGATACCAACGTGATTTCGGAGGTTATGCGCGAGCGCCCTTCCGGTCATGTCGTCTCGTGGCTCAACGGTCAGAATGCGGCGTTGCTGTTCATCACTACGGTGACGATCGGCGAGGTCCTCTATGGCCTCAGCACCATGCCGCAAGGCCGCCGCCTGGAACATCTGCGCCTGACGTTCGAAGGGTATCTCCGTCGCGGCTTCGGCCAGAGGGTTCTGGCCTATGACGAGGCCTCAGCCAGGGCGTATGCCGATGTCATGGCTATAAGGCGGAAGTCTGGGCGCCCGCTGGACGTTGCAGACGCTCAGATTGCAGCCATAGCGCGCATGCATGGATATGCCATAGCGACACGAAACACCCGGGATTTCGAAGGGGTTGGCCTCGAACTGATCAATCCGTTTGAAGCCTAGAGGTCATTGCTCGCCAGGAGTCGCCTCGGCTGCCCGCTTTATTTGGTCTTCATCACGCTGCCTCATCGCCCTTAAGGCAGCCGCGATCACACCAATCCCATCAGCAAATTCGCCCGATCGAACCTTTCGGTCGACGTAATCCTGCAAATGGCGTGGCAGTGTGACGGTGTCGTTCATCGGACGCCTCCTGTCAACCACAGTCTACCACAGCCTCAGAAATTATCCTTCCGCCGCCGCGTTTCGGCGAATACCTCGACCAGCGGCGCGCCGACCATGCCGAGCGTGCGCTGCAGGTCCGGGCTGTCCGGGCGCAGGAACGGGTTGGTGGCGATCTCCTCGGCCAGCGTCGAGGGCACGGTGCGCTCGCCGCGGGCGCGCATGTCGTCGATCAGCGATTTCCGCGCGACCAGCGCGCCGTTGTCCGGCTCGACGGTAACGGCGAAGGCGGCGTTGGACTTGGTGTATTCGTGGGCGCAGTACACTTTCGTGGACGGCGGCAGGGCGCGCAGCTTCGACAGCGACGTCCACATCTGCTGCGGCGTGCCCTCGAACAGCCGGCCGCAGCCCAGCGCGAACATGGTGTCGCCGCAGAACAGCGCGTCCGAGTCCCCGAACCAGTAGGCGATGTGGCCGCGGGTGTGGCCCGGCACGTCGAACACTTTCGCGACGCTCTCGCCCAGCGCATAGCTCTCGCCGTCACCCACCTCCACGTCGATGCCGGGGATGCGGTCCCGGTCGGCGCGCGGACCGACGATGGTGCAGCCAGTGCGCGCCTTGATCGCCATGTTGCCGCCGGTGTGGTCGGCATGGTGATGGGTGTTGAGGATGTGGGTCAGGGTCCAGCCCTTCTCCGCCAACGCCTCGAACACGTCCTCGTGGGTGGCCGGATCGACGACGGCCGTCTTGCCCGTGACCACGTCGTGGGCCAGGTACACATAGTTGTCCGACAGGACCGGTATCTGATGTATTTCAAGCATGGCGCTAACATAGTGCCCCGGCGGCGCTTTGAGAAGGTTGAGCGGTGTATCTCGACATCACGGAACTGCAGGCGTTCTACGCGAGCCCGCTGGGCCGCACCGCCCAGATGCTGATCCGCGCCCGGCTGGTCGAGGCATGGCCCGATTTCGGCGGCGGGCTCACCGTGGGATTCGGCTATGCGGGACCGCTGCTGCGTGGGCTGGAGGGAACAAGGCCGCCGGTGCTACTGATGCCGGCCGAACAGGGCGTCGCCCATTGGCCGCGCGGCCAGCCCAACCGGGCGGCGCTGGCCGACGGCGACTATCTGCCGCTGGCCGATGCGTCGGTGGACCGGCTGGTGGTGGTCCACGCGCTCGAGCATGCCGAAAACACCAGGAAGCTGCTGCGCGAGTTCTGGCGGGTGCTGAGCCCCGAGGGCCGGATCATGGTGGTGGTGCCGCACCGGCGCAGCCCGTGGTCGTTCACCGAGCGCACGCCGTTCGGCCATGGCCGGCCCTATTCGGTGGGCCAGGTCGGCCGCCTGCTGACCGACAGCCTGTTCGAGCCCGCCGGTTGGCGTGGAGCCCTCCACGCCCCGCCGGGACCCGTGAGCCTGCTCCGCTGGGCCGAACGCCCGGGCGCGAAGCTGTGGCCGACGCTGGCGGGCGTCCTGCTGGTCGAGGCGGTGAAGGTGGTCGAGGCCCGTATCGACGGCGGCAAGCTGCGGCCGGCGCTGGCTTATGCGCGGGCGTAAATTTCTCTGTCATTGCGAGGAGGCGAAGCCGACGCGGCAACCCAGTCTTTGAGGAGGGTATGGTCGCTGCCGAAAGAATCTGGGTTGCCGCGCCGCTGCGCGGCTCGCAATAACGAATCTAGAGAATTTCCGCCAACTGTGCCGGCCGCTCCAGCAGCCGTTCCACCCCCGCCGCTTCCAGCTCTTCCCGGCTGCCATAGCCCCACAGCACGCCGATGGGGGTGAGGCCGTGGGCGCGGGCGCCGATGGCGTCGTGCTCGCGGTCGCCGATCATCAGGGTATTTGCCGGGTTCTCGCCGGTTTCGGACAGGGCAAAGCGGAGCAGGTCGGTCTTGCGGACGTTGGTGCCGTCTAGTTCCGAGCCGAAGATGCGGGCGAAGTGCCCGGCCAGCCCGAAATGCTCGATGATGCGCTCGGCGTAAACCCGGGGCTTGCTGGTCGCCACGTAGAGGCGCGGCCCTGCCGTCCGCAAGGCCGCGACGGCCTCGGGGATGCCCGGATAGACGCTGTTCTCGAACAGGCCGATTTCGGCGTAGCGTTCGCGGTAGTGCCTCAGCATCAACTCGCCGCCTTCCTCGCTGCCGGCGAGTTTGCACAGGCTTTCCTGCATGGGCGGGCCGATACACCAGGTCAGGTCGTCGACGTGCGACACCGGCAGGCCCAGCTTTTCCTGGGCGTGGCGGATGCAGCCGGTGATGCCGGGCTTGGGGTCGGTCAGGGTGCCGTCCAGGTCGATGAAGACGGCGTCGACGGTCATCGGTAGATCGGCGCCCCGGAAGAATCCCGCGCGCCGTTGAACGCCAGCAGGAACAGCGCCTGCTCGGCCATCAAATTGGCGCGGCGGGCGGAATGAGCCGTGCTCGAGCGTTTGCCGCCCGCGTCGATGGCGAGGAACCGCTCGATGCTGATGCCCAGATCCTCGCACAGCTCGATGAAGTCGCGGATCGTGCACAGATGGATGTTGGGCGTGTTGTACCAGGGATGCTCCAGCGTCTGCGTGTCCGGCATGCGGCCCCTGAACAGCAGCTGCATGCGCACCCGCCAGTAGCCGAAATTCGGGAACGACACGATGGCGCGCTTGCCGATGCGCAGCATCTGCTCCAGGCCGGCGCGGGTGTCGCGCATGGCCTGCAGGGTCTGGCTCAGCACCGCGTAGTCGAATGCGCCGGTCGGATAGTCGACCAGGTCCCGGTCGGCGTCGCCCTGCACCACCGACAGGCCGCGCGCCACGCAGGCATTCACGCCCTCGCGGGTCAGCTCCATGCCGCGCGCGTCCACCCGCCGGTCGTGAACCAGGTGATAGAGCAGGTCGCCGTCGCCGCAGCCGATGTCGAGCACCCGGCTGCCCGGCTCGATCATCCGGCCGATCTCCAGCAGGTCGACGCGGACGTCCCGCGCGCGGATGTCGGCCTCGCGCGTGACCATCAGAGCCCCCGTTTCTCGGCCGCCGCGCCGATGAAGCCGCGCAGCACGTCGTAGAATTCGGGCACGTCAAGCAGGAAGGCGTCGTGGCCCTTGTCGGTTTCGAACTCGACGAAGCTCACCGCCGCTGCCACGGCGTTGAGCGCGTGTACGATGGCTCGGCTTTCGGCGGTCGGATAGAGCCAGTCGCTGGTGAACGAGGCGACGCAGAACCGGGCCTGGGTGCCCTTGAACGCGTTGGCCAGCAGCCCGCCATAGTCCGCCGCCAGGTCGAAATAATCCATGGCGCGGGTGATGTAGAGATACGAGTTGGCGTCGAACCGGTCGACGAAGGTGCTGCCCTGGTGGCGCAGATAGCTCTCGATCTGGAAATCCGCGTCAAAGCCGAAGGTCAGCGCGTCGCGGTCCTGCAGCTTGCGGCCGAACTTCTGGTGCAGACCGGCCTCGGACAGGTAGGTGATGTGCGCGGCCATGCGCGCCACCGACAGGCCTGCCTTGGGGCCCGGCCCGCCGTAATAGCTGCCGCCGCGCCATTCGGGATCGGCCATGATCGCCTGGCGGCCGACCTCGTGGAACGCGATGTTCTGCGCCGAATGCCGCGCGGTGGTAGCAACCGGGATCGCCGAGAACACCCGCTCCGGATAGCGCGCCGCCCAGTCCAGCACCTGCATGCCGCCCATGGAGCCGCCGATGACGCAGAACAGGTCCGGAATGCCCAGCTGGTCGAGAAACGCGGCCTGCAGCCGCACCATGTCGCCAATGGTGATGACCGGGAAATCGATGCCCCATTCGCGGCCCGTCGCCGGATTGATCTCCTTGGGGCCGGTGGTGCCCAGGCAGCCGCCCAGCACGTTGGCGCAGATCACGAAGAAGCGGTTGGTGTCGATGATCCTGCCGGGGCCGACCGCGCTTTCCCACCAGCCGTCCTTGCCGGTGATCGGGTGCGGATTGGCGACGTGCTGGTCCAGCGTCAGCGCGTGGCAGATCAGCACCGCGTTCGACTTGGCCGCGTTCAGCGCGCCATAGGTCTGGTAGGCGACCGTCACCTCGGGCAGTTCGGCGCCCGACACCAGCCGGAACGGCACGGCGTCCAGCCGCAGCACGCTGCCGCGCGGGTCGTCGTCCTGTCCGTGCTGTCGCCGCGCGTCCACATAGTTGGGGTGCGGCAGGGCAATCGAGTTCATCGGTCTGTCGGCGCCTTGGGTTCTGGGCGGTTCACATAGGTCCGGACGGCGAACTAGCTAGGGTGCGGTGCTTCGGAGTGTCAATGTTTTCTTTGATTTTCGGGGGGGTGCCGACTAGTAATGGCGCTTCCGAAATCAGGGGCTGCCCGCCATGTCCCAGCCGTCGCTGGAACAGATACGCGAGAAGATCGATGCGGTGGATGACCAGATCCACGCGCTGCTGATGGAACGCGCCAGGCTGGGCGAGCTGGTGGTCGCCGCCAAGAACGGCGCCGCGCCCGATGCGCCGCGGCTGCGCCCCGGCCGCGAGGCGCGCATCCTGCGCCGCCTGAAGGGCCGGCACGAGGGCAGCATCCCGTTCCCGGTCGTCGCCCATATGTGGCGCGAGATGATGACCGCGTTCCTCAACCGCCAGTCGCCCATCGAGGTCGCCGTCTGGGGCGGCCAGAACCGCATCGCGGTGTGGGATCTGGCGCGCGCCCATTTCGGCGTCAACACAAGCTTCACGCCCCAGCAGGACGCGGCCGGTGCGCTGGCGCACCTGGCGGCCACGCCCGGCGCCATCGGCGTCTTCGCGTTCGATCCCGCCGGGGAATCGTGGTGGCGCAGCCTGACATCGACCGAATGCACCGGGGCAGGCCTGCAGATCTTCGCGCGCCTGCCCTTTTTCGTGGAGAACGGCATCACCGCCTTCGCCGTCGCCAACGCCCGCGAGGACAGCGGCGACGAGACCACCCTGGCGGTGCTGGAAGGCGCACGGGAAAACGGACCCGGCGATATCCTGGCGCGACATAACGGCACGGCGCTGGTCGCCATCCCCGGTTTCCACCGGACGGGTGACGACGCGCTGGAAGCCGCACGCGCCGCCCATGGCGCAAGGAGCGCCGCCGTCATCGGCGGCTACGCCAACCCGATCAAAGGCTAATCACATGAACGGACCCGTTCCGCGCCCCGGCGTGCTCGCCATCGAGCCGTACCAGGGCGGCAAGTCCAAGGACACCAGCTACGTCGGCAAGATGTCGTCGAACGAGGCCGCGCTCGGCCCCAGCCCGAAGGCCATCGAGGCCTATCGCAAGGCCGAAGCCGTCATCCACCGCTATCCCGACGGCGGCGCGCACCTGCTGCGCGAGGCCATCGCCCGCCGGCACGAGATCGAGGCGGGCCGCGTGGTCTGCGGCTGCGGCTCCGACGAGCTGCTGCAACTGCTCTGCCGCGGCTACGCCGGGCCGGGCGACGAGGTGGTCTACAGCGAGCATGGCTTCCTGATCTATCCCATCGCCGCCACCGCCTGCGGCGCGACGCCGGTCGCGTCGAAGGACGACGGCTACACCGTCTCGGTCGACTCCATGCTGAAGTGCGTCGGCGACCGGACGAAGCTCGTCTTCATCGCCAACCCCAACAACCCGACGGGCACCTACATCCCCCGCGCCGAACTGGAGCGGCTGCATGCCGGCCTGCCCGAGCAAGTCGTGCTGGTGATCGACGCCGCCTATGCCGAGTTCGTCACCGACCCGGACTACGAGTCCGGGCAGGAGCTGGCGAGCTGGGCGCCCAACGTGGTGATGACCCGCACCTTCTCGAAGATCTACGGCCTCGCCGCCATGCGGGTGGGCTGGGCCTATGGCGCGCCCGCCATCATCGACGTGCTGAACCGCCTGCGCGGCCCGTTCAACGTGCCGGCGCCGGCGCAGGCCGCCGCGGTCGCCGCGCTCGAGGACCGCGAGTTCTTCGACAAGGCCCGTGCCCACAACACCCGCTGGCGCGACTGGCTGTTCCAGCGCCTCGGCGGCCTCGGCCTGCACGTGGTGCCCAGTGCCGGCAATTTCCTGCTGATCGATTTCGGCTCGGCGGCGGGCGCCCATGCCGCCGACGAATATCTGCGCGACAAGGGCTGGTACCTGCGCCGCATGGACAGCTACGGCTTCAAGGACCATCTGCGCCTGACCGTGGGCACCGAGAACGAGAACCGGGGCGTCACCGACGTCCTCGCCGCGTTCATGGAGACCGCGCGTGTTTGACCGGCTCTGCCTGATCGGCGTCGGCCTCATCGGCTCGTCGATCGCCCACCGGGCGCGCAGGGACGGCCTGGCGCGCGAGATCGTCGCCACCGCCCGCAGCCAGGCGACCCGCGACACCGTCGCCCGGCTGAAGATTGCAGATAAGGTCTACGAAACCGCCGCCGAGGCGGTCTCGGGCGCCGACCTGGTCATCCTGTGCACGCCGCCGGGCGCCTTCGGCGCGGTGGCGAAGGAAATCGCGCCGCATCTGGCGCCGGGCGCCATCCTCACCGACGTGGGCTCGGTCAAGCAGGCGGTGGTTGATGACGTCGGCCCGCACGTGCCGCCGGGCGTGCATTTCGTGCCCGGCCATCCGGTGGCGGGCACCGAGAATTCCGGCCCCGAATCCGGCTTCCCCGAGCTGTTCGAGGGACGCTGGTGCATCCTTACGCCGCCCCAGGGCGGCGATCCGGCCGCCACGGAGAAACTGGCGCGGTTCTGGAAGGCGCTGGGCAGCAAGGTCGAGGTGATGGACGCCCGCCACCACGACCTGGTGCTCGCCATCACCAGCCACGTGCCGCACCTGATCGCCTACAACATCGTCGGCACCGCCGCCGACCTGGAGGAGGTGACCCAGTCGGAAGTGATCAAGTTCTCCGCCGGCGGCTTCCGCGACTTCACCCGTATCGCCGCCTCGGACCCGACCATGTGGCGCGACATCTTCCTCGGCAACAAGGACGCCGTGCTGGAGATGCTGGGCAGGTTCACCGAAGACCTCACCGCCCTGCAGCGCGCCATCCGCTGGGGCGACGGTGACGCCCTGTTCAACCTGTTCACCCGCACCCGGGCGATCCGCCGCGAGGTGATCGACGCCGGCCAGGAAACCCCGGCGCCGGACTTCGGCCGGCCGCACGGGAAGGGGTGAGCCTGAGATAGTTCAGTGGTTTCGGTGACGCCTTACCAAATGCCCGGCACTGCCCCGCGCGCGCCCCTCCTAATGGCTTATTGACCGCACCATCATCGAAGTTCGCACGCGTCGATGAATGTGCCGGCAACTTTCCCGCTGCATGAGCGTTACCAAGGCGCAAACAACAAAAGTGGAGATGCAAATGTCCCGCAATGTGTGGATAGGCTTGGCGGCGGCTGTCGTGATTATCGTCGGCGTGCTCTTCGCCACCGGGTTCTGGAGCGCCGACGTCAAGGATGCGGGCGAGCTCCCCGAAGTGAACATCTCGGCCGAGCCGGGCCGCGCCCCCGACGTGGATATGGACTCAAAGAAGCTCGAGGTCGGCACCGAGGAACGGACGGTCGAGGTGCCCAAGGTCGAGACCGAAGAAAAGGTCATCGATGTCCCGGTCGTGGGCGTCAGCGAAGGCAAGAAAGACTAAGCGCGGCAGCGCACGAACTCACAGGCGCCCGCGGGCTTAATGGCTCGCGGGCGTTTTCGCATCCGGCGTTCAGATCATCAGCGCGGCCACGAACAGCGCCGATGCGACCGCGCTGGCGGCGGTCCGCACCGTGTTCCACGCCGTCCACACTGTCAGGTAACGCGCCCACAACGCGCCTTCCTGCTCCGGCGTGACGCGGGCGAGAGCGTTGTTGAGGGGCACGTTGAACGCCATGGTCGTCCCGAAGCACCCGATCACGTAGAGCAGGCTGCCGGCGAGCACCAGCTTCCCCGCCAGCCCGTCCAGCACCGGCAGTGACAATCCAGCCACCACCACGCACGCCAGCGCTGTGCCCATGAACGCCAGCATGAACACCGGGTTGATGACCGCCACGTTGATCGACTTCATCGCCGCCGCGCCGTCCGCCGGCGGCAAGCGGCCCAGCGCCCGCATGATGAAGGACGAGAAGCCGTAGAAGATGCCGCCGACGGTGCCGCTGCCCATGGCGGCGACGAAGGCGAGGATGGTGAAGGCGCGGTCGCCCAGTCCGGCTGTTTCCATGGCCAGGATATCCCTATCGGTTCGCGTGGTGTCGGCTCCGCCCGCCGCAACGACGATACCGGTCGCGTGGCGCATGGCAAGCGCGTCGATTTTCAGCGCACATGCAGGGAAAGCGGGTTTACGTCGCCGGTGAACGGGCCGAGACTGCGACCAGGGAAGTCGGGGAAATCGCATGCGTTGGTACTATGGCTGGAACGTGCTCGCGGTCGGGGTGCTGTTCCAGGCGCTGATCGTCGGCATCTGCTTCACCTGCTTCACCTTCTGGGTCAATCCGTGGGTCGAGGAGTTCGGCGTCGGCCGGGCGGACGTGATGATCGCGGTCGCCGCGTCGACCATCGGCACCGGCGTGATGATGCCCTTCGCCGGCCGGCTGATGGAGCGCATTCCCATTCGGGTGCTGGTCTGCACCGGCACCATCGTCCTCGCCATCGGCGTGGTGCTGATCTCCAAGGCCACGGCGCTGTGGCAGATCATCGCGCTCTACGCCACGCTGATCGCCTTCGGTTACGCGTTCGCCGCGACGCTGGCCGGACAGACGCTGGCGGTACGCTGGTTCCCGTCGCGCATCGGCTTCGCCGTCGGCATCGTGTCGCAGGGCTCGTCGCTGGGCGGCGTGATCATGCCGCCGCTCTGCACCTTCCTGCTGGGGCTTTATGGCTGGCGCGACGCCAACATGATTCTGGCCGGCCTCGTCGTGGTGATCGTGCTGCCGGCGGTGTGGCTGTTCGCCCGCTTTCCCCGGGAAGGGGAACTGGAGACGCCGCGGGCCAGCAGGCAGGCCGTCCCGGTGGCGACGGCGCCGCGAGGCGAGTGGACGACGGCGCGCGTCATGAAGGACCGGATTTTCTGGATCCTCGGCGTCACCTTCCTGTGCCCGGCCATCAGCTATTACGCGTTCCAGCAGAATCTCGCGCCGTTCTCGGCGGAACTGGGATTCCAGCCCCAGGCGGCGGCCGCGCTCGTCTCGGTGTTCTCCGCCGCCACCATCGGCGGCCGCTTCCTGTTCGGCATGATGGCCGACCGGATCGATCCGCGCATCCCGTACTGGATCGCGTCCGCCTGCATCGGCCTGTCGCTGGTGGTGACGCCGTTGCATCCCGGCTTTCCCGTCATGCTGGGCGCCGCCGCGCTGATCGGCCTGGGATCGAGCGGCCTGATGCCGGTGGTCTGCGTGATGGTGGGGCAGAACTACGGTTCCGCCGCGTTCGGGCGGGTGATGGGGCTGGTGATTCCGTTCTTCTCGCTGGCGGCGGCGGCCGGCCCGGTGCTGTCGGGTGCGGTGCGCGACGGGACGGGCAGCTACGTCTATGCCTTCGTGATCTACCTGCCCACCATGGCCGCGGCGGCGTTCGCCATGCTGGTGATGATGCGCGGCACCGCCGGCTCCGCGGTGCCTGCCGACGGACAGGCGAAGGCGGCTGTGTAGAGCGGCCTCGCTTTGCCCATAGGGCGTCTTTGGCGGCCGCGGGCTACAGGATTTCCAGCACCGATTCAGGCGGGCGGCCGATGCGCGCGCCGCCACCTGCCAGCACGATGGGCCGTTCGATCAGCACCGGGTTGTCCACCATGGCCTCGATCAGTTGCGCGCGGGTCAGCGCCGGGTTGTCCAGCGACAGCTCCTTGTAGGGCGGCTCCTGCCGGCGCATGGCCTCGCGCGGCTCCTTGCCGAGCTTCTTCAGGACCGCATCCAGTTCGGCCGCCGATGGCGGCGTCTTCAGATACTCGATCACCTCCGGGTCGAGGCCCCGCTGGCGCAGCAGCGCCAGGGTCTCGCGCGACTTGGTGCAGCGCGGGTTGTGATAGATGGTCGCTTTCATGGCCGGTTCCCTGTTGTCAGCCCTTCTTAAGACCACGCCGCACGGGCGCGTGCAAGCGACGCAGTTGAGATTCACTATCACCGTAATTGACACTCATTCGCAGTGCGCTATATACAGAAACATCAGGAGTGCGAATCGAATGTACGTCTGCATCTGCAACGCCTTGCGCGAGAGCCAGCTCCGGGACCTGGCCGTGGAGTGTCCGGCCGCGTCCGCGGAAGAGATTTACGCCGTCCTCGGCGTCGATCCCGACTGCGGCACCTGCCTGTATTACGCGCAGGACGTCATCGATGCGGAACGGGCCAAGCTCGCTGCTCCGGTGGAGCTTGTCTCCCTCTAATCCGTCGTGCTGCCACGTTACTTTTTGACCGTGGCGGGCAACGGACCTATTTTGATTCCCGAGCGTTCATCGTCGATGTCCGGCGGTCTCAGGAGGGTCTCATGCAGGGCGACAAGAAGGTTATCCAGTTTCTCAATCAGGTCCTCAAGAACGAGCTCACCGCCGTCAACCAGTACTTTCTCCATGCCCGCATGCTGAAGAACTGGGGCCTGAACAAGCTCGGCGACTACGAGTACGAGGAATCTCTCGACGAAATGAAGCATGCGGACAAGCTGATCAACCGCATCCTGTTCCTCGAAGGCCTGCCCAACCTGCAGGACCTCAACCGGCTGCGCATCGGCGAGAACGTCGCCGAGATTCTGAAGGCCGATCTCGACACCGAAATGGAAGCCTGCCCGCTGCTGCGCGACGCCATCGCCCATTGCGAGACGGTGCGCGACTACATCTCGCGCGAATTGTTCGAGGACATCCTGGAGTCGGAGGAAGAGCACATCGACTTCCTCGAGACCCAGCTCGACCTGATCGAGAAGGTCGGCATCCAGAACTACACCCAGTCCCAGATGGGCGGCAGCGACGACGAGGGCTAACCCTTCCCCACCGCTTCGGACACGTTGCCGAATCCGTCCCGCTTCACCAGCGCGCCGAGTTCGGCCTTGATCCGCTTCACCAGCCCCGGACCCTCATAGGCCAGCGCGGTATAGAGCTGCACCACGGACGCGCCGGCGCGGATGCGGTCATAGGCGTCCCGCCCGGAAGCAATGCCGCCGACGCCGACCAACGGTATCTTTCCGCCGGTCAGCCGGTACATGGTCTTGAGGTTCTCCAGCGCCAGATGCCTGAGCGGCGCGCCCGACAGGCCGCCGGTCTCGCCTTTCAGACGGCTTCGCAGCGTGTCGGGCCGGCCGATGGTGGTGTTGCCGACGATCAGGCCGTCGATGCCGTGCTCCAGCGCCAGCGCGGCGACGTCCTCGCATTGCGGCGGGGTCAGGTCGGGCGCCAGCTTCACCAACAGCGGCGGTTTGCGCACCCCGCTCATCTGCTCGCGGGTGGCGATCAGCGCGTCGAGCAGGGGCTTCAGCGAATCGCGGGTCTGCAGCGCCCGCAAGCCCGGTGTGTTGGGCGACGAGATGTTGATGGTGTAGTAGTCCCCCAGGCCCGAAAACCGTTTCAGGCCGTTGACATAGTCGCCGACCCAGTCGTCCGAGTCCTTGTTGGCGCCGATATTGATGCCGATCTTGCCCATGCGCGACGCCGCGCGCCGTTCCGACAGTCGGCGGGCGACGGCATCCGCGCCCTCGTTGGCGAAGCCGATCCGGTTGATCACCGCCTTGTCCTCGATCAGCCGGAAGATGCGCGGCTTCGGATTGCCGGCCTGCGGGCGCGGCGTGACCGTGCCGACCTCGACGAAGCCGAACCCCAGTCGCAGTATGGCGTCCGGCACCTCGGCGTTCTTGTCGAAGCCAGCCGCGAGACCGATGGGGTTGGGCAGCCGGATGCCCAGGAAGGTGGTCTCCAGCTCGGGCGTCTCGGCGCTGTCGCTCCCCAGCAGGCCGGCCAGCGGCGAGCTCAGCAACCGCAGGGTCAGCCGGTGCGCCTTCTCGGCGTCGATCTTCATCAGGACCGGACGGATCAGCCCGTAGGGATCACGCATCGTCCAGTCTTTCCGGAAACAGGTGGCCCTCGCCGTCGCGCCACGGCAACGGATCGACGCGCAGGGCAGCTGCCGCGGGCAGCGGCGCATAGAGATGAGGGAACAGGGCGCCGCCGCGCGACGCCTCCCATTTCAGCGCGTCCGGTGGCAGGCGTGCCGTGTCGACCTGCACCAGCACCAGATCGCGCTGGCCGGCGAAGTGCCTGGCGGCGGTTTCCCGCGCCTGGCCGGCGGTGGAGAAATGAATGAACCCGTCGGCCCGGTCGACGGCCGATCCGGCGTAGCTGCCGCTGTCCATGGCCAGCGCCCATTCGGCGCCTGGACAGATCTTGTAGACCAGTCGGTTCATGTCGCGGGCACGCTACCGCAACGGCGCGAAGCTGAACAGCGCGTTTCGGGTAACAGCCCACCCTCGAGGTGACGCCGATGGGAACAGGTCCGGGCGACGGTCAAGGGGAATGGCGAAAATCCGCCCCTAATGCCTGAAATGCCGCATTCCCGTGAGCACCATCGCCAAACCCGCCGCATCGGCCGCGTCGATCACTTCCTGGTCGCGCATGGAGCCGCCGGGCTGGATCACCGCGGTGGCGCCCGCCTCGGCGGCGGCGAGCAGGCCGTCGGCGAAGGGGAAGAAGGCGTCGGAGGCGACGACGGAACCCCGGGTGCGCGGCTCGGCAAGGCCCTCGGCCTCGGCCACGTCGATGGCCTTCCGCGCGGCGATGCGGGCTGAATCGATCCGGCTCATCTGGCCGGCGCCGACGCCCACCGTGGCGCCGCCCTTCACGTAGACGATGGTGTTCGACTTGACGTGCTTGCAGACGCGGAAGGCGAACAGCAGGTCGGTCAGTTCCTGTTCCGTCGGTGCACGTTTGGTCACCACCTTCAGGCCGTCGCGGAAGATCCGGCCATTGTCGCGGGTCTGCAGCAGGTAGCCGCCCGCCACCGACTTGACCGCCATGCCGGGCGCGGCCGGATCGGGCAGGCCGCCCGCCAGCAGCAGCCGAAGGTTCTTCTTGCCGGCGATGATCGCGCGCGCCTCGTCGGTGGCGTCGGGGGCGATGATCACCTCGGTGAAGATTTTCGCGATCTCGGCCGCGGTCTCGCCGTCGAGCGTGTCGTTGAGCGCGATGATGCCGCCGAAGGCGCTGACCGGATCGCAGGCGAGCGCCCGGCGATAGGCCTCGGCCATGGAGCCGGCCACAGCGACGCCGCAGGGATTGGCGTGCTTGACGATGACCACGGCGGGCTGCTCCGCCGGGTCGAACTCGGCCACCGCCTCATAGGCGGCGTCGGTGTCGTTGAGGTTGTTGTAGGAAAGCTCCTTGCCCTGAAGCTGGCGGGCGGACGCCACGCCCGGACGCTTGTCGCCGGAGATGTAGAAGGCCGCCTGCTGGTGCGGATTCTCGCCGTAGCGCAGGGCCTGGCGCCGCGTGCCGGCGATGGTCAGGCGCTCGGGGAAAATGTCGCCGAGCTGGCCGGCGAACCAGCCGGAGATGGCGCAATCGTATGACGCGGTGCGCGCATAGGCCCTGGCCGCCAGCCGCCGGCGCGTCGCCTCGGTGGTCGCGCCGCCATGGGCGGTCATGTCGTCGATCACCGCCTTGTAGTCGCCGGCCTCGACCACCACGGTCACGAATCTGTGGTTCTTGGCCGCCGAGCGGATCATCGCCGGGCCGCCGATGTCGATGTTCTCGATGCACTCGTCGAATTCGGCGCCCTTGGCGACGGTTTCCTCGAAGGGGTAGAGGTTGACCACCAGCAGATCGATGGCGCCGATGCCGTGCTGCGACATGGCGTCTGCGTGCTTGTCGCGCAGGCCGAGCAGGCCGCCATGCACCTTGGGATGCAGGGTCTTCACCCTGCCGTCCATCATCTCCGGGAAGCCCGTATACTCCGCCACCTCGCGGACCGGAATGCCATTGTCCGCCAGCAGTTTGGCCGAGCCGCCGGTCGACAGGATCTCGACGCCGTGGCCGGCGAGGAACCGGCCCAGCTCCACCAGCCCGGTCTTGTCGGAAACGGAAAGCAGCGCCCTGCGGATGGGTTGGTCGGTCATGATGGCCTTCTTGTTCTTGCGTTAGACCTTGAGCAGGCGCCAGTTGATCTGCAACCGCGATGCGCCGGTAGTGCTGCTGACCACGAGCTGCCGCGTGGCCTTCACATGGCCGCGCTCGCCCAGATAGATGCTTTCCTCGACGTTGACGCCGTGGGTCGATTCGAACCGCCACATGGCGCCGCCCGGCAGCGTCAGCTCGACCGCGCCGCCGTCGACCGTGCGCCGCGCGTCGACGCCCGGATGCAGGTGGAAGCGGATATCGACGGGCGCCTTGGGGCGCTTCTTGCGGTTGACCGAGCGCAGCGCGTCGATACCCTCGACCACCTTGCCGCTGCGCGCCACCTTCAGGATGCGCTCGTGCTCGTAGCCGAACGCCATGACGTAGCCATAGTGAGTGACGTCGAGGCTGATCGTGTCGTCCATCTCGTCGCGTGTCGCCAGCACCTTCTTGGGCCGCTTGCCGATGCGCTGGTTCCTCAGGATGGGGAACGAGTTCTTGTTGTCGATGATCAGCGTCGAATGGGCGGCCGTGGTGCGGCTGACCTTGTGCACGCCGTCGAACATGATCTCGTCGCTGGAGCCGCAATTGACGATCAGCCGTTCGGTGCCGACCGACATCTCGAACGCGTTGGGGCTGGCATGGGCGCTGACGCTGAGGTCGCCCGGCGGCGGCGATCCGGCGTCCACCAGGATGATCGCCTGGCCGGCCTGGACCCGCTGGAAGCCCGAATAGATCGCGCCGCCGAGCGGCTTGCCCTGGGCCTTGGCCGCGTCGAGCACCTGGTCGATCTCGTCGGCGGACTCCTCCTCGTAGCTGCCGTTGAACAGCGCCAGCCTGCCGTCGCCCAGCCGGAAGAAGCGCAGCATGGGCGCCATGCGGTCGATGGCGCGCTGGATGTAGTTCGGCATCTCCTGGTTGGCGGCGCGCAGGTCCGCCTTCAAGGCGACGAGGGCCTTCAGCGCCTCGAACTGGTCGCTGGGGTTGCGGGTGACGATGCAGCCATCGGCCAGCACCAGCCGGTCCAGCTCGCGCTCGAGCAATTGCAGGCCCTTCGACAGCCGCCGCGCGCCTTCCGGCAGGCAGAAGCCGCTATAGACCAGGCCGATGATGGCGATCAGCCGCGGCAGGCCGTCGCGGGCGATGGGCGCGGTGCGCGCCAGGTGCCGCGCCTGCCGCGCCATGGAGTTCATCACCGCGCTGTGATGCACCAGATCCTGGGTGCTGACCGCCATGGAGGCGTTGCTCATCCAGGCGATCAGCCGCTGGGCGATGACTTCGGGCTGCCAGGCGACCGGATCCCACTCCTGGAAATCCTGCAGCCACTTCCTGATCAGCGATTCAACATGGCGCTTGGCCGCGTCGCCGCCCTGGGCGCGGAAATGCCGCAGCCAGCCGAAGCCGTGCAGCGCGTCCTGCCACGCCTGGCTGGGCGCGGGCAGCCGCCAGGGGTTCTCGTTGGGGGCGCTGACCGTATGGCCGGCGAAGCTGTACTGGCCGCGGAACAGCGCGTCCGCCACGGCCGCGTCGCCGCCCCAGTGGTTCTTCGGGTTGAACTTGATCTGCACCGGATGGGCGCCCTTCAGCACCCGGCGGTACAGGAACGTGCCGTAATAGTAGGTGCGCAGCCGCTGCCGCAGTCCGTGCGACATGCCGCGCGTCGGATCGGTGAACCTCGTTTTCGCCTTGCTGGCCATGGCGCTCCGGCGGATCAGGCGGACGGGCCGCGGAGCCGGCGGATATTGTCCGGATACTGCAACGGCCCCCCCTTGAACGCCGCCGTGCCGGCGACGAGAACATCAGCGCCGGCCGCGATCACCCTGGCGGCGTTGTCGGCGGTGACGCCGCCATCCACTTCCAGGTCGATCGCCCGGCCGCTGCGATCGATCATGGTACGCAGCCGCTCGATCTTGGCAAGCTGGCTGTCGATGAACGACTGGCCGCCGAACCCCGGATTGACGCTCATCACCAGGATGAGATCGATATCGCCCAGCACGAAGTCCACCACCTCGACCGGCGTTGACGGGTTGAGCGACACGCCGGCCCTGGCGCCCGTGGCCTTGATCGCCTGGACGGTCCGGTGCAGGTGAGGCCCGGCCTCCGGATGCACGGTGATGATGTCGGCGCCGGCGTCGCGGAATGCCTGGATGTAGGGATCGACCGGCGAAATCATCAGGTGAACGTCGAAAACCTTGTCGCTGTGGGGCCGCAAGGCCTTGATGACATCCGGACCGATGGTCAGGTTGGGCACGAAGTGGCCGTCCATCACGTCGATGTGGATATAATCGGCGCCCGCCGCGTCGATCGCGCGGACTTCCTCGCCCAGCTTCGCGAAATCAGCGGATAGGATGGACGGTGAAATCCGGACCTGCTGTTGCATGGAATGTGCTTACCAACTTGACCCCGAGGCCGCAAGCGCCACAGTCGTTTTTTGGCAGCGCGGCGCCTATTTACAGTGCATTGTTCGCAACCTTACCGTCAGGTAACTCATGCTCTGGCGACCGTGGGGTGGAACCGTGCGTTTTTCGGGATCGGCTGGTGTGACGGCACATGAATAAGTGGTTGCTGCGTTCTCTGCTCCTCGTCGTGATTCTGGCCGTGGCGGGGGCAGCGCTCTGGTGGCGCGCCGGGCCGGTCGCCGTCCAGGTGGCCCAGCCGCGCGTCGGGCCGGCGGTTCAGGCGGTTTACGCCTCGGGCACCGTCGAGCCGACGGTGATGATGCCGATCGCGCCGAAGACGGGCGGTCGCCTCGCCCAGCTTCTGGTCGACGAGAATGTGCAAGTGTCCAAGGGCCAGAAGCTCGCCACCTTCGACAATGAGGAACTGGCCCAGTCGGTGCGCGAATGGGAAGCCCGCGTCCGTTTCGCCCAGAACCAGTACGACCGTGCGGCGAGCCTGCTGGCGCGCGGCGTCGGCACCGGCGTCGCCCGGGATTCGGCCAAGAACGACCTGGATACGGCAAGGGCGTCCCTCGCCCGCATCCGCAAGCAGAACGCCGAGATGGAGCTTTATGCGCCCGAGGCCGGCCGCATCATCCGCCGCGACGGCGAGGTGGGCCAGGTGTTCCCCACGGGCCAGGCGCTGTTCTGGATGGCCTGCTGCGCGCCGCTCAGGGTTTCGGTCGAGGTCGACGAGGAGGACATCCCGCAGGTCCGGCCCGGCCAGAAGGTGCTGATCCGGGCCGACGCCTATCCGGACAAGGTGCTGGACGGCACGGTGAGCGAGATCACGCCGAAGGGCGATCCGGTCGCCCGCAGTTTCCGGGTGCGCATCCGGCTGCCCGAGGACACGCCGCTGCTGATCGGCATGACGGCGGACTGCAATATCATCGCCGACGAGAAGCCCAACGCCCTGCTGGTGCCGGCGACCGCGGTCAGCGACGGCAAGGTCTGGCTGGTCAAGGACGGCAAGGCGCAGGAGCGCTCGGTCGTCACCGGCGCGTCCGGCAACGACTGGACCGAGATCAAGTCCGGGCTTGCGCGGGGCGACACCATCATTGTCCAGCCCGACGACCGGTTGAAGCCGGGCAGGGACGTCACCGTGCTGCGCCCCAGGACCGGCTGATGCCGCTTACGCTGAAGATCGCGCTCACGCACCTCTACAGCCGGCGGCGCCAGACGCTGATGTCGCTGCTCGGCGTCATGCTCGGCGTGGCGTTCTTCATGGCGGTGAGTTCGCTGATGCGCGGCTCGGAGCGCGACTTCATCAAGCGGCTGGTTGATTCCGCGCCCCATATCACCGTGACCGACGAGTTCCGCGACGCGCCGGTCCAGCCGGCCGTGAAGCGCTTTCCCGAGGGCGCCGTGGCCATCTCCAACGTCAAGCCGAAGACCGAGGTGCGCGGCATCCGCGGCTACAAGCAGAAGATGGCCTACATCGAGAATATCCCGGGCCTGAGGGTGGCGCCGGTGCTGTCGGGCCAGATCATCGTGACCTATGCGGGCAAGGAAGAGGGCGTGCTGATGAACGGCGTCGTGCCCGAGCTGATGGCCGGCGTCAGCGACATCGAGGACAAGATCGTCGCCGGCAGCATGCAGGCGCTGTCGTCCAATCCCAACGGCATCATCATCGGCCGGGCACTGGCCAGGAAGATGAACCTGAAGATGGCCGACAACATCACCGTGTCGTCGCCCGTGGGGCTGGTGCGCACCATGAAGATCGTCGGTCTGTTCGAGACCGGCGCGACCGCCATCGACGAGGGCCAGGCCTATGTGCTGCTGAAGCGGGCGCAGGTGCTGCTCGACCGGCCGGACCGCGCCAACATGCTGGTGATGCAGCTCGACGATGCCTATGCCTCGCGCAAGGTGGCGGCGCGCATCGAGAAGCATATCGGCTACCGGTCGAAGTCGTGGCAGGAGACGTCGGAAAGCCTGCTGTCGGTGCTGCTGGTGCGCAACATCATCATGTACAGCGTGGTGAGCGCCATCCTCGTCGTCGCCTCGTTCGGCATCTACAACATCATCTCGACGGTGGTGATGGAGAAGCGCCGCGACATCGCCATCCTGAAATCCATGGGCTTCACCGCCCGCGACGTGCGCCACGTGTTCCTGTGGGAGGGCACCATCATCGGCCTGATGGGCAGCGCCGGCGGCCTGGCGCTGGGTTACGGGCTGATGGGCGTGTTGTCGACCGTGCGCTTCCAGGTGCCGGGCGTCACCATCCCGATCAACCTGCCGCTGTACTGGGGTTTCGACCAGGCGCTGATCGCCTGCGCGTTCGCCGCGCTCAGCGCCATGGGGGCCGCGTACTTCCCGGCGCGCAAGGCCGGGCTGGTGCACCCCGTGGACATCCTGCGGGGCCAGGCGTGACGGAGGTACTGCGCGCCGAGCACGTCACCCGCGAACTGACCGGCGAGGTGCCGGTGACGCTGATTCGCGACGCCAGTCTGGCGATCAACCGCGGCGAGTTCGTCTCGATCATGGGGCCGTCCGGCTCGGGCAAGTCGTCGCTGCTCTATCTGCTGGGCCTGCTCGACATGCCGACCGCCGGGACGATCACGCTGGACGGCCGTGAGGTCACGACCTTGACCGAGCGCGAGATCGCCCGCGTCCGGCTGGAGAAGCTGGGCTTCGTGTTCCAGTTCCACTTTCTGCTGGTCGAGTTCACCGTGCTCGACAACGTCATGCTGCCCATGGCCAAGCTGGGCCGCCTGACCGAGAAGGACCAGCGCGAGCGGGCCGAGATGCTGCTCGCCGATCTGGGCCTGGGCGACCAGCTCCGCAAGCGCCCCGACCAGCTTTCCGGCGGCCAGCGCCAGCGCGTCGCCATCGCCCGCTCCCTCGCCAACGACCCGCTGATCATCCTGGCCGACGAACCGACCGGAAACCTGGATTCGAAGGCCAGCGCCAATGTGCGCGAGATCCTGTCCGAGCTGGTCCACGTCCGCAACAAGACGGTGCTGGCCGTCACTCACGACCCCGATTTCGCGCGCGCCGGCGACCGCCAGATCCACATCGTCGACGGCAGGATCGAGACCGACGGGCTGCGGCCGGATTAGCCCTTCTTGACCAGCCTTGCCGCGAAGAAGCCGTCCATGCCGCCCTGTTCGGCGAGGTGGAGCGGCAGGGTGCGGAGGTCGCCGTCGGGCGTGATCAGCTCGGCCAGGCCGCCGATCTCGTCCGCCGTCACCGGCTTGCGGGTGAAGTCCTGGTTGGCCTTGAGAAACGCCGTTACCTGCTGCGGTCCTTCCTCGGGCTGCAGCGAGCAGACGCAGTAGATCAGCACGCCGCCGGGCTTCAGCATGCGCGCCGCGTTCTTCAGCAGCTCGGCCTGCACGGGTTTCACCGAGGTCACGTCGCGCTCGGTCTTCAGCAGCGCCACGTCCGGGTGGCGGCGGATGGTGCCCGTCGCCGAGCACGGCGCGTCGAGCAGCACCGCGTCGGCGGGCGTGGACGGCGTCCAGGCGGCGCCGTCGGCGGTGACCACCTCGGCTTGCAGCCTCAGCCGGCGCAGATTGACGTTGAGCATCTTCACCCGCGGTGGCGCGCGGTCGACGGCGATGACCGAGGCGCCCGCCGAGGCGAGCTGCGCCGTCTTGCCGCCGGGCGCCGCGCAAAGGTCGATGACGGTCTTGCCAGTGATGTCGCCGAGCAGCCGCGCGGGCAGCGCCGCGGCGGCGTCCTGCACCCACCAGGCGCCGTCATTGTAGCCGGCCAGCTCCTCGATCCGGCCGCCCGCGGTGATCCGGATCGTCCCTGTCGGCAGCGCCTGGCCGCCCAGCTTCTGCGCCCACTGCTTCAGGTCCTGCCCCGCCTTCAGGGTCAGGTCGAGCGGCGGCTCGCGCAGGTGCATCTCGGCGATCTGGCGCGCGTTCGGACCGCCATAGGCCTTGGCCCAGCTATCCCACAGCCATTTCGGCGTGTTCAGCTTCGGCCCGTCCTGCCGGGCGCGCTTGGCGGCGCCTTCCTGCGACAGCCGGCGCAGCACGGCATTGATCACCCCCTTGAAGGAAGCGACCCGCTTGTCGTCATGGGTATCGGCCAGCGTCACCGAGGTGTCGATGGCGGCGTGCGCGGGGGTGTTGAGGAACAGGAGCTGCGCCACGCCGAGGCGCAAAATGTCGCGCGGCGCGGGCATCGCCGGCGGCAGCGGCTTCTGCAGGCAACCGTCGATCAGGTCGTCGATCTGGCCCAGCCGGCGCATCACCGTGGCGCAGATCTGGCGGACGAAGCCGCGGTCCTGCGGCGCCAGCGGCTCGACCGCGCGGGCAAACGATTCGTCGAAGGCATGGCGCTTGGAAAGCACCGTTTCAAGCAGGGCGAGAGCGGTCTGGCGCGGGACATCCATGGCAGCCCTGAGTAGAGCGCGCCGCACGCCGATTCAAGCGCTCATTCGGCCCGTCACGAGCATTTAGCCGACGCGGGCGCAGACAACGCCGGATCGATCTGGTAAGGCTGTGAACCGTGAGCAACGATCCGCCTTCCGATACCCCCGATCCCCATACCGTACCGAGGCCCGAGACCGACGACGCGCGGCCGCGCGGCCCGAAGCTGTCCGAACTGCTTTTGCAGATCGCCGCCGACCATCCGCGCGAGCGCATCTCCATCGCCGATATCATGCAGCGGCTCGACGACCGCGCATTCGGCGCGCTGATCTTCATCTTCGCCGTCCCCAACATGCTGCCGACACCGCCGGGTACGTCGGTGATCCTGGGCGCGCCGCTGGTGTTCCTGGCGTTTCAGCTCGCCATCGGCCGGTCGATTCCCTGGCTTCCCAGGCTCATTTCGCAGCGGTCGCTGCTGCTCGCGGATTTCGCCCGCGTCATCTCGCGGGTGGCGCCGGTGCTGGCGCGGGCCGAGCGGCTGATGCGTCCGCGACTCGTGCTGCTGGCGACACGGCCGTTCGACCAGCTGATGGGGTTGATGTGCATCCTGCTGTCGGTGGTGATATTCCTGCCCATCCCGCTGGGGAACATGCCGCCGGCGGTTGCGATCTGCCTGTTCTCCCTGGCGCTGCTGGAGCGCGACGGGGTGGTTTACCTGGCCGGCCTGCTGACGGCGATCCTGTCCATTGCCCTGATCTCGGGCGTGGTATACGGCATGATCGTCGCCCTGATCTTCCTGCTGTCCGACGTGCTCGGACTGGTCAAGGAACGATAAGGCTTACGCCCGGACGGGATTCAGCCCCAGGGACCGCGCGCAGGCGCGCCCGCCATGGCCCGCAGCGCGGCGATGCGGTTGGCCGTCTTCGGGTGAGTGGTGAACAGGCCGTCCACGGCGCCGCCATGCAGCGGGTTGATGATGAACATATGGGCGGTGGCCGGATTTCGTTCGGCGGTCGGGTTATCGATCCGCCGCGCGCCCATCTCGAGTTTCTCCAGCGCCGCGGCGAGCCACAGCGGCCGGCCGCTGATCTCGGCGCCGGCCCTGTCGGCGGCGTATTCGCGGGTCCGGGAGATCGCCATCTGCACCAGCATGGCCGCGAGCGGCGCCAGGATCATCATCGCGATCGAGCCGATCATGCCCAAAGGGTTGTCGCGGCTGCCGCCGGTGAACATGGCGAAGTTGGCCAGCATGGAGATGGCGCCGGCGATGGTCGCGGTGATCGTCATGACCAGCGTGTCGCGGTTCTTGATGTGCGCCAGCTCGTGGGCGACGACGCCGGCAACCTCCTGGTGGTTCAGCAGCCGCAGCAGGCCCGTGGTCACGGCGACGGCGCCGTTCTCCGGGTTGCGGCCCGTGGCGAAGGCGTTGGGCTGGTCCTCGTCGACGATGTACAGCTTGGGCATGGGAATGCCGGCGTTCTGCGCCAGCTGCGAAACCATGTCATGCAGCTCGGGCTCGGAGCGCGCGTCCACCGGCCGCGCATTGTGCATGCGCAGCAGCATCTTGTCCGAGTTCCAGTAGGCGAACAGGTTCATCCCGCCCGCCACCAGCAAGGCGATCAAGGCGCCCGTGCCGCCACCGATCAGGCCGCCGATAACCATGAACAGCGCGGTGAGCGCCGCCATCAGCAGGGTTGTGCGAAACCAGTTCATCGTGAGTTTTCCGACTCATTAATGTTGCGAACTTTCCGATATGTAAGGATGGTCTGCGTCCATTCAATGAATTGCCCGACGGAATCGAGAGCATGACCGGCCCCAAGGAAGAGCAGCCCGAGACGACGCCCGAGGACGCGGCACATCCAGCCGATCCCAAGAAGAAGCCGGTCGAGATCGGCGGCCCCAAGGGTCCCGAGCCGACCCGCTACGGCGACTGGGAACGCAACGGCATCGTCAGCGACTTCTGAACCAATTCTCCCTATTATCGCCACTCTTGGGGACGAGGGAGAACCAATCCATGATCATGGCCAAGCTGACCGCGCTGGTGACCATCGCGGCGATTTTCTACACCTTCGTGCTGAGCGCCCGGGTCGGCGCGCTGCGCGTCAAGACCGGCGTCGCGGCGCCGGCCACCAGCGGCGACCCGATCTTCGAACGCGCGTTCCGGGTGCATATGAACACCGTCGAGCAACTGGTGATGTTCCTGCCGGTGCTGTGGCTGTCGGTCCAGGTGATCGGCGATGCCTGGACCGGGCTGATCGGCGTGGTCTGGCTCGCGGGCAGGATTTTCTACGCCAGCGGCTACATGAAAAATCCCACCAAGCGCGGCCCGGGCATGTTGATCACCCTGTCGGCCACGCTGGCGCTGGTCATCGTCACCATCGTCGGCATCGTCCGCGGCTTCCTGGCGATGTAGGCGCCCGCGCCGCCGTCCGGGCCATCAGTGGCCCGCCGGCGGGTGCCTGCGTCGCTTCTGCACCGCCAGGTTCAGCGCCTCGACCAGCACCGAGAAGCCGATGGCGGCGTAGATATAGCCGCGCGGCAGATGCGCGCCGAAGCCGTCGGCGATCAGCGCCATGCCGATCATCAGCAGGAAGCTGAGCGCCAGCATCTTGGTGGTGGGATGCTTCTGGATGAAGTCCGAGATCGGGCCGGACGCGAACAGCATCACGCCGATGGAGATCACCACCGCGGCGATCATGACCTCGACGTGCTCGGCCATGCCGATGGCGGTCAGCACCGAGTCCAGCGAGAACACCAGGTCGAGCGCCATGATCTGGGCGATGATCAGCCCGAAGGCGGAGGCCGCGCCCACCTTGCGTTCTTCCTCGTGGCCTTCGATCGAGTGGTGGATTTCGATGGTCGCCTTGACGACGAGGAAAATGCCGCCGCCGATCAGGATCAGGTCGCGCCAGGAGAACGTATAGCCGGCCAGGTCGAACAGCGGCTTGGTGAGCTTGGTCAGCCAGACGATGGCGAACAGCAGCAGCACGCGCATGACGAGCGCACCGCCCAGGCCGAGCACGCGCGCCTTGGCCTGCTGCTCGACCGGCAATCGCTGGACCAGGAGGGCGATGAAGATGACGTTGTCGATACCGAGAACGATTTCCAGGATCGTCAGGGTCGCCAGCGACGCCCAGACGTCCGGATTGGTCAACAGCTCCATGTGCGCCTCATTGGATCGGTCCTATTTGTTCAGCCGGTTGTTCACCAGGTCGGAGACCACGGCCGGGTCGGCCAGGGTCGAGATGTCTCCCAGATTGCCCGGGTCGTTCTCGGCGATCTTGCGCAGGATGCGGCGCATGATCTTGCCGGAGCGGGTCTTGGGCAGGCCGGGCGCGAACTGCAGCCTGTCCGGCGCGGCGATCCGGCCAATCTCCTTGCCGACCCAGTCGACCAGCTCCTTGCGCAGCGTCTCGCTGGGCTCCTCGCCGGCGCTCAGCGTCACATAGGCGTAGATGCCCTGGCCCTTGATGTCGTGCGGATAGCCGACCACCGCGGCCTCGGCCACCAGCGCATGGGCGACCAGCGCCGACTCCACCTCGGCGGTGCCGAGCCGGTGGCCCGACACGTTGATCACGTCGTCGACCCGGCCGGTGATCCAGTAATAGCCGTCCGCGTCGCGGCGGCAGCCATCGCCGGTGAAGTACTTGCCCGGATAGGCCTTGAAGTAGGTGTCGACGAAGCGCTGGTGGTCGCCATAGACCGTCCGCATCTGGCCCGGCCATGAATCCAGCAGCACCAGGTTGCCGCTGCCTGCGCCCTCGATGACGGCGCCGGACGCATCGACCAGCGCCGGCCGGACGCCGAAGAACGGCCGTGTCGCCGAGCCGGGCTTGAGCGGCGTGGCGCCGGGAAGCGGGGTGATCAGGATGCCGCCGGTCTCGGTCTGCCACCAGGTGTCGACGATCGGGCAGCGGCCGTCGCCGACCACGTCGTGGTACCACTCCCAGGCGGCCGGATTGATCGGCTCGCCGACGCTGCCGAGCAGACGCAGCGAGGCGCGCGAGGTCTTCTTCACCGGCCCGTCGCCCTCGCGCTCCAGGGCGCGGATGGCGGTCGGCGCGGTGTAGAAGATGTTGACCTTGTGCTTGTCGATCACCTGCCAGAAGCGCGACGCATCCGGATAGGTCGGCACGCCCTCGAACACCAGCGTGGTCGCGCCGTTCGCCAGCGGCCCGTAGACGATGTAACTGTGGCCGGTGACCCAGCCCACGTCGGCGGTGCACCAGTAGATGTCGCCGTCGTGGTAGTCGAACACGTATTGATGGGTCATCGAGGCGAACATCAGGTAGCCGCCGGTGGTGTGCAGCACGCCCTTGGGCTGACCGGTCGAGCCGGAGGTGTAGAGGATGAACAGCGGGTCCTCGGCGTTCATCTCCTCGGGCGGGCAGAACGGCGGCACGTGCTGGGCTTCGTCGTGGTACCAGACGTCGATGTCCGGGTTGAACGCCACGTCGCCGCCGGTGCGCCTGACCACGATGACCGCCCGCACGCCCGGGCACTTCTTCACCGCCTCGTCGGTATTGGCCTTGAGCGGGATCCTCTTGCCGCCGCGCAGGCCCTCGTCGGCGGTGATCACCACCGTGGAGTCGCAGTCGAGGATGCGGCCGGCGAGGCTGTCGGGCGAGAAGCCGCCGAACACCACCGAATGCACCGCGCCGACGCGGGCGCAGGCCAGCATGGCATAGACCGCCTCGGGGATCATCGGCATGTAGATGGTGACCCGGTCGCCGCGGCGGACGCCGCGGGCCTTCAGCACGTTGGCGAAGCGGCAGACCTCGTCGTGCAGTTCCCGGTAAGTGATGTCGCGGCTGTCGGTCGGCTCGTCGCCCTCGAAAATGATGGCGGTCTGGTCTGCCCGCTTGTCGAGATGCCGGTCGATACAGTTGACGCTGACGTTGAGGACGCCGTCCTCGAACCATTTGATGCTGACGCCGTCGGCGAAGCTGGTGTTCTTGACCTTCGAGTAAGGCTTGATCCAGTCCAGCCGCTTGCCGTGCTCGCCCCAGAACGCATCCGGATCGGCGATCGAGTGCTCGTACATCTCCCGGTACCGCGAATCGTCCACCCAGGCCCGCTTCGCCCATTCCTTCGACACCGGATACACATGATCGTCGGCCATGCTGGTCTCACTTTTCTGCTCGGCCGGATGATAGGAGGGTGCGCCAAGCCCGCACAATAGGGCGTCGGCCGACTATGGACAGGAAAGATTGCTACAGGTTCAACAAAATGTGCTCATCGCGCAAGACGTTACCGACCATTGCCATGCTTAGACCAGGGCCACGGCGGTTCCCTCGACAAACCGCCGCGCCCTGTCGAGCAGCGAACCGTCGCCGGCAAGCGACGGCACCAGATTCAGGCGGTGGACGCCCAGGTCCTCGAAGCGCCTGAGCCGGTCGCGGTCGACCGGCCCGCGCGGCGTCACGGAGATTTCCAGTTCATCGAAGCGGCTGGCGCGGCCGGCCTGGCGCGCCGCGTCCTTGAGGCCTTCGATGGAGGCCGCGACCGCGTCCTCGTTCTGCCCGTAGCCGTACCATCCGTCGCCTTGCCTGATGGCGCGCTCGTAGGCCACCGGCGACATGCCGCCAATGACGATCGGCGGATGGGGCTTCTGCACCGGCAGCGGCTTCTGCTGGATCCGGTCGAATTGGGTGAACTGGCCGTCGAACGCCGGCTTGTCCTGGGTCCACAGCGTGCGGATGACCTCGATATGCTCGTCGACCCGGGCGCCGCGTTCCTCGTAGGCCACGCCGATGGCCTCGAATTCGCGCGGGATATAGCCGACGCCGACGCCGAAGATCAGCCGGCCGCCCGACAGCACGTCGATGCTGGCGAGTTCCTTGGCCAGCACCACCGGGTTGCGCTGCGCCAGCAGGATGATGCCGGAGCCGAGCTTCAGCTTGGTGGTGACGCCGGCGGCGAAGGACAGCGCCGCCACCGTATCGATGAACGGGAACTCCGGCGGCACCGGAGACGGCGGCTCCTGCGGATCGATCACCACCACATGCTCGCCGGTCCAGGCCGACTCGAATCCCGCCTCCTCGGCGCATTTCAGCAGGTCGGCGATCATTTGCGGCTGGGCGAGCGGCCCGGCGTTGAAGCCTGTGTACCCGAGTTTCATGAGCGTTTCCCCTGTCACCGATGCGTGGCCGAGTCCGCAGTCTAGCCGGACCCCTTCCCATTTCCATCCCCTGATGATAAGTTACATGTAACCAACACGGAGACCGATCATGGCGACGACGCCGGGAACCCGGCCTTCAAAGCTCAAGGTGCGTGAGCATCGGGCTAGGTTGCGCAAGCAAGGCCTGAGGCCGATTCAGATCTGGGTGCCGGACGTGCGCGCGCCATCGTTCAGGTCCGAGGCGCATCGCCAGTCTCTGGCCGTGGCCGCCAGCAGCCATGCGCATGACGATCAGAACTTCATCGACGCAGTCTCCGACTGGAGCGATGAATGACGCGAGGCGACATCTGGACGGTGTCCGGCGGCAAGGATTATGCGGGCAAGCCGCGACCCGCGGTCATCGTCCAGGACGACAGTTTCGACGCGACCGACTCCGTCACCGTCTGCGCGTTCACCACCGATGCGACCGAGGCGCCGCTGTTCCGGCTGTCTGTCGTGCCCAACGAGCGCAATGGATTGCGCGTGACTTGCCGCCTGATGGTGGACAAGGTGACAACGGTCCCCAAGTCCAAGGTCGGCGCGCAGGTCGGGCGCCTCGACGACGAGGACATTGTGCGGCTCAACCAAGCGCTGATGGTGTTCCTGGGCCTTGCGATGTCGCCACGGGCCAGCGGAGTTCGGTGAGGCGGGCTGCGTGGCGGCCCTTACGCCACCAGTATCTCGTCGCCGCGCACCGCGATGCGCACTGGCGTCAGGTATTCGCCCTTGCACGGGCCGTCGAAGCAATAGCCGTCCTCCACCCGGAAGCGGGCCCCGTGATGGCCGCACTGGAGGTGCTGGCCTTCGATGTCAAGGAAATGGCCGCGCCGCCAGTCCAGCGGCAGCTTCAGGTGCGGGCAGGTGTCGCGGTACGCATAGACCTTGTCGTCCCAGCGCTGGATGAAGATGTCGTAGCGCAGTTTTCCGTCGCGGAACTGGAAGGCCTTCGAGCCGCGCGGCGGCAGATCGCTCAGACGGCACAGCACCGAACCGAACGCCGGCGCGCCGGGAACCTCGTCCAGGCTCTCGGCACGCGGCCGTTTCATGCCTTGACGCCGCCCATGCCGCAGATGATCGCCCAGTGCTCGTCGGTCACCGGCACCACCGACAGCCGCGACTGCCGCACCAGCCCGAAGTCGGCCATGCGCGGATCGGCCTTGATGTCGGCCAAGGTCACCGGCTTGGGCACCGGTTTGCCCGCCTTCAGGTCGACGGTGACGAAGCGGCCGGTGGGATCGGTCTTGTCCGGATAGGCTTCCTTGACCACCTCGACGATGCCGACGATCCGCTTCTCGTCCACCGAATGGTAGAAGAACGCCTTGTCGCCCTTCTTCATGGCCTTCAGGTTGATCGCCGCCTGGTGGTTGCGCACGCCGGTCCACGACGTGGTCTTGTCGCGCACCTGGTCGTCCCACGACCAGGCGCCCGGCTCGGACTTCACCAGCCAGTGCGCCATCACAGCTTGTCCGCCAGCACGCCGAGCGGCAGCCGCACGGCGGTGATGTCGATCCGTTCGAACACGCCTTCGGTCCAGTAAGGGTCCTCGAACGCCTTCTCGCGCACGGTCTCGATGTCGTCGGCCTCGACGATCAGCAGGCTGCCCTGCATGTCGCCGGTGCCTTCGTCGAGCATGGGACCGGCCAGGATCACCTTGAACGGCGCGTTCTTGCCCCAGTATTCCAGATGGCGCGGCCGCGTGGCGGCACGGCGCTCCCTGGAGTCGCTCTTGTCCGGCGCGTAGATGACGTACAGCATGGCATCCTCCTAAACGGTCTCGACCTTGAACGGACGGCTGAGCAGGCCTTCGATCTCGTCGCCCACCGCCGCCCCGTGATTCAGCACCCTGTCCATGGCGGCGCAGATCGGCATGTCGATGCCGTGCCGGGCCGCCAGCGCCGCGACGCCGCTCGCCGTATAGACGCCTTCGGCGACCGACCGGCGCTCGCCCAATATGTGGGCCAGCGTGCGGCCCTCGCCCAGCGCCTTGCCCAGCGACATGTTGCGCGACTGGGTGCTGCCGCAGGTCAGCACCAGGTCGCCCAGGCCCGACAGGCCCATCAGCGTCTCGCGCCGGGCGCCCAGCGCCGCGCCGAGGCGCATGATCTCGGCCAGGCCGCGGGTGATCAGCGCCGCCGCCGCGTTGTCGCCGAGGCGCGCGCCGGCGACGATGCCCGAGGCGATGGCCAGCACGTTCTTCACCGCGCCGCCGATCTGGGCGCCGATGACGTCATGGGACTGGTACGGCCGGAACCGGCTGTGGCCCAGCGCGTCGATCAGCGACCGGGCGAGCCCGTCGTCCTTCGCCGCCAACGTCACGGCGGTCGGCAGGTTCCTCGCCAGCTCGGCCGCGAAGGTGGGGCCGGACAGCACCGCCAGGTTCATGCCGGGCGCGGTGTCGGCCAGCACGTCGCTCATCAGTTGCAGGGTCTTCTGCTCGATGCCCTTGGCGCAGATCACCAGCGGCGCGTCGGCGCCCGCATCCACCACCTGGGCGCTGACCGCGCGCATGTGCTGCGCCGGGCACACCAGCAGGAGGATTTCGGCCGCCGCCGCCTCGTCCATGTCGCCGGTGGCGCGCAGCGCCGGGTCGAGCGCCACGCCGGGCAGGTAGAGCGGATTTTCGTGGCCAGTGTTGACCGCCTCGACCACCTCGGCCTCCAGCGCCCACAGCGTCACGCGCCGGCCGGCGCGCACCGCGCTCGCCGCCAGCGCCGTTCCCCACGCGCCTCCGCCGATGACCCCGACATGGTTCAAGTCGCGTCCTCCGATCGGACGTTTATGCCCGCTGCGGCAAGCCGCCGCAAGCCGCGCGCCGACGCATGACCGGTGTTCCAAATCCTCGATTGCACGCTGCGGCAAGCCTCCGTAATGTCGGCCCATGGCAAGCACGCTCAAATCCATGGACGACGTCCGCCGCCGCATCCTCGATGCCGCCGGCGGCCGGTTCAGCCAGTACGGCTACGGCAAGACCAACGTGGCGGAGATCGCCGCCGACTGCCGCATGTCGCCCGGCAACCTCTACCGCTACTTCAAGAACAAGGCCGACATCGCCGAAGTGATCATGCGCGAAGCCATGGACCAGGTGCTGAACGAGTTGCGCTCGGTGTTCGCGCTGCCGCACCTGACGGTCGCCGGCCAGTTCCGCGAGTTCGTGCTGCGCGAACTGCACTTCACCTTCGAGCAGCTCGAGACCTACCCCACCCTGCAGGAGCAGGTGCGCGACCCGCAGGGCAAGGGCCCCATGCTGGCGCAGGAATATCTGTCCCATGCCCGGGGCCTGCTGGCCGACATCCTGAAGGCGGGCGTCGCCGCCGGCGAGTTCACTGTCGAGGACCCGGACGCGGCGGCCTCCTACATCCAGGACGCCACCTTCCGCTTCCGCTATCCGCAGCTCCACAACCCGTGCGACGTGCGCGAGCTGGAGCCCCACCTCGAAGGCGTCATCCAGCTGCTGCTGACGGGCCTGCAGAAGCGGTAATTAAGCCTTCACGCCCGCGCCCATCGCCGCCGGCGCATCCGGATCGAGCGGCCAGCGGGCCCTGGCCGGCGCTTCCAGCGTGTCCGCGATCCCCAGCGACAGCCGTTCGACACCCGCCCAGGCGATCATGGCGCCGTTGTCGGTGCAGAGCGGCGGCGGCGGACAGACCATCGGGAAGCCCTGCGCTTCGCACAGCACCGAGAGCCGCTCGCGCAAATATCTGTTGGCGGCGACGCCGCCCGAGATGACGAACGCGCCCTTGCCGCCGGTCTTTTCGGCGAAGATGGCCATGGCCCGGCGCGACCGGTCGATCAGCACGTCGGCGGCGGCGGCCTGGAAGCCGGCGCAGAGATCGGCCTTGTCCTGCTCGGTCGGGCCCGCCAGCTTCTCCACCTCGCGGCGGATGGCGGTCTTCAGGCCCGAGAACGAGAAATGGCAGTCGTCGCGGCCGATCAGTGGCCGCGGCAGGTCAAACCGCTTCGGGTCGCCGGTCTTCGCCGCCGCCTCCACCGCCGGGCCGCCCGGATAGCCCAGGCCCAGCAGCTTGGCGGTCTTATCGAACGCCTCGCCGACCGCGTCGTCGATGGTGGTGCCTAGCCGGTGGAATTTTCCGACACCCTCGACGATCAGAAGCTGGCAATGACCGCCGGACACCAGCAGCAGCAGGTAGGGGAAGTCCACCGGGTCGGTCATGCGCACGGCGAGCGCGTGGGCTTCGAGGTGGTTGACCGCGACGAAGGGCAATTTGTGGGCGCTGGCCACCGCCTTGGCCGTCATCAGCCCGACCATGACGCCGCCGATCAGGCCCGGTCCCGACGTCACCGCGACGCCGTCCAGGTCGCCATAAGACACGCCCGCTTCGGCCATCGCCTGCGCGATCAGCCCGTCCAGATGGTCGATATGGGCGCGGGCGGCGATCTCCGGCACCACGCCGCCATAAGGCCGATGCTCGTCGAGCTGGCTGAGCACCACGTTCGACAGGATGCCCCGCTCGCTGTCGACGACGGCGGCGGCGGTTTCGTCGCAACTGGTTTCGATGCCGAGGACGCGCAAGCCGTTCCCTGACGCTTCAAGTTCCGTTCGCGGCCTGTTATAGCCTCAAACATGACCGAGACAACCCGCCCCATCCGCATCGGCACGCGCGGCAGCCCGCTGGCGCTGGCGCAGGCGCACGAGACGAAGAACCGGCTGCTGGCTGCCCACGTGCATCTACGCGACGAGGACATCGAGGTCGTTCCCATCTCCACCAAGGGCGACCGGGTCCAGGACCGGCCGCTGTCCGAGCTGGGCGGCAAGGGCCTGTTCACCGAGGAGATCGAGAACGGCCTGAAGGACGGCTCGCTCGACATCGCCGTGCATTCCATGAAGGACATGCCGACGGTGATCTGCGACGGGCTGGGCATCTCCTGCCTGCTGCCGCGCGAGGACGCTCGCGATGCGTTCATCAGCCACAAGGCCGCCAGCATCGAGACGCTGGCGCCGGGCATGCTGGTCGGCACCGCCTCGCTGCGCCGCCAGGCCCAGGTGCTGCGGCTGCGGCCTGACCTGCGGGTCGCGACGTTCCGCGGCAATGTCCAGACCAGGCTGCGCAAGCTTGAGGAAGGCCAGGCCGACGCCACCCTGCTCGCCATGGCCGGGCTGAAGCGGCTGGGACTGGAGCATGTCGTCACGTCGCCCGTCGATAATCTGCTGCCCGCCATCGCCCAGGGCGCCATCGGCGTCGAGGCACGTCTCGGCGACGCCGCGATGGCCGAACTGCTGCTCGCCATCAACGACGCGGCGACCTGGCACTGCGTCACCGCCGAGCGGGCATTGCTCGCGGCGCTGGACGGCTCGTGCCGGACGCCGATCGCCGGGCTGGCCACGCTGGAGGACGGCCGGATCAGGCTGCGCGGCGAGATCCTGACCCCGGACGGCAGCGAACATCATCTCGTCGAGCGGGAAGGCCCCGTCGGCGACGCGATCGCGCTGGGCCATGACGCCGGCGCCGAGCTGAAACGGCGCGGCGGCCCGCATTTCTTCACGTCCTGAACCATGGCCCGCATCCTCATCACCCGGCCGGAAGAGGATGCGGCTTCCTTCGCCGAAATCCTCACCGGGCTAGGCCACGATGTGCGGCTGGAGCCGCTGCTGAGCGTGCGCCTGCGCGAGGATGCCGAGCTTGATATGGCGGGCGCGCAGGCGCTGCTGTTCACCAGCGCCAACGGCGTGCGGGCCGCCGCGCGCCTGACCGGCGAGCGCGGCCTGCCGGCCCTGTGCGTGGGCGACGCGACGGCGCGGGCGGCGCGCGACGCGGGATTCACCAAAGTCGAGAGCGCCTCGGGCGACGTCCGTGGCCTTGCCGCGCTGATTCGCGGCACATGCCGCCCGGACGCGGGGCCGCTGGTGCATGTAGCGGGCACCTTCCAGACCGGCGATCTGGCTGGCGACCTGACGGCGTCGGGCTTCGCGGTCAAGCGCGCCGTGGTCTACGAGGCCGCTGCCGCCGAACGGTTTTCCGACGAAACGCAAGCCGCGCTGACCGCCCGCCGGATCGACGTCGTGACGCTGTTTTCGCCGCGCACCGCCCGAACCTTTGCTAGGATCGTGCAGCAAGCGGGGCTTGAGAGCATGCTCGACACGGTCGACCTGCTGTGCCTGAGCGCCGCGGTGGCGGAGGCGCTGGACGCCCTGCCGAGAAGGAGATTGCTGGTGGCCGCCGAACCGACCCAGACCGCGTTGATCGACCTGATCCGATGACCGACGCGCCCCTCAGCGGCCAGCGCCCGCCCGCGCGCAAAAAGCGCCGGATGTTGCCCTGGCTGGTTCTGATCGTGCTGGCCGGCGTGTTCGCGGCCGGCGTCGTACTGGCGCCAAGGATCATGGCAGCGCTGCCCGCCTGGATCACCGGCGCCGCGGCACCGCAGCCGCTCGCCGCGCTGCCCGCCGTATCGACGGTCGAGCCCGTTCCCGCGCCTGCCGGCACACCCGCCGCCACGGCGCCCGCACCCGACATCACCGAACTGGCCCGGCAGCTCGTGGCACTGGAGGCCGAGGTTTCGCGCCTGCAGGGAGAGGAAGCGGCCGACGCTTCCACATCCGAGGCCGTGACCTCCATGGGCGCCCAGATCGCCCACATGCTCAACCAGCTCACCGAGCAGCAGCAGCGGCTGGCGACGCTGGAGCAGGCCTCGCCCCAGGCGCTGGTCAAGCCCATGGCGATCCTGGGCGTGGCGCGGCTGCGCCAGGCCGTCGCGCAGGGATCGTCCTATATGGGCGCGCTGGACGGCGTGCACCGGCTGCTCGACGAGGCGGCGCTGCCCGAGCCGGCGAGCACAGCGCTGCTGACGCTGGATGCGCACAAGACCGAGGGCGTGATCTCGGCGCTCGCCTTGCGCGACGGGTTCGCGGAAAAGATCGATGACATCATCGACGCCGAGGCCGCGCCCGTCGATGCGTCATGGTGGGACCGCGCGCTCGCCCGGTTGGAAAACATGGTGACCGTGCGCCCCACCGGCGACGCCAAGGGCCAGGACGCGCCGGCCATCGTCGCCCGCGCCGAGGCGGCGCTGAACCGGGGCGAGGTGGATCGGGCCGTGACCGAACTGCAGTCCCTGTCGCCGGGCGCCGCCGTCGCCGCTGCCGACTGGCTGCAACAGGCCCAGACCCGGCAGTCCGTGCTGGCCGCGGTCGATACGCTGGAAGCCGCGCTGCTCGACGAGGCGGCGCCGAGAGACGAGGGACAGACACCGTGAGCCTATACGACCAGACCTATGCGCGCGCCATGGCGGACCCGGAGGGATTCTGGGGCGAGGCGGCGTCGCATATCGACTGGGTCAAGCCCTGGGACAAGGTGCTCGACGACGCCAACGCACCGTTCTACCGCTGGTTCGCGGGCGGCGAGGTCAACACCTGTTACAACTGCCTGGACCGGCATGTGGCGGCCGGGCGCGGAGGCCAGAAGGCGCTGATCCACGACAGCCCGATCACCGGCAGCGTGCGCAGCTTCACCTATAGCGAGCTGCTCGAGCGCGTGTCGAAGGCCGCCGGCGGCCTCCAGGCGCTGGGCGTCGGCAGGGGCGACCGGGTGATCATCTACATGCCGATGATTCCCGAGGCGATCATCGCCATGCTGGCCTGCGCCCGGATCGGCGCGGTCCATTCGGTGGTGTTCGGCGGCTTCGCCTCGCACGAGCTGGCGAACCGCATCGACGATGCCCGGCCCAAGGTGATCCTGTCCGCCTCCTGCGGCATCGAGCCGGGCCGCGTCGTGCCCTACAAGCCGCTGCTCGACGCGGCCATCGCGCTGAGCGCGAACAAGCCGTCGGCCTGCGTCATCGTCCAGCGGCCGCAGTCGCCCGCCGCGATGACGGCGGGACGCGACCATGACTGGATGGACTGGGAGAACGAAGCGCAGCCCGCCGGTTGCGTGACCGTCGCGGCGACCGACCCGCTCTATGTGCTCTATACGTCCGGCACCACCGGCACGCCCAAGGGCATCGTCCGCGACAATGGCGGCCACATGGTCGCGCTGGCCTGGTCCATGCGGCACATCTACGGCATGCAGCCGGGCGAGGTGTTCTGGGCGGCGAGCGACGTGGGCTGGGTGGTGGGCCATTCCTACATCTGCTACGGGCCGCTGCTGAACGGCAACACCAGCGTCCTGTTCGAAGGCAAGCCCGTCGGCACGCCGGACGCGGCCACCTACTGGCGGATCATCGAGCGCCACGGCGTGCGGGCGATGTTCACCGCGCCGACGGCGATCCGCGCCATCAAGCAGCAGGACCCTGAAGGCACGCTGGCGAAGAACTTCGACCTGAGCGGCTTCGCTACCCTGTTCGTCGCCGGCGAGCGCGGCGACCCCAATACCATCCAGTGGGCCGAGCGGACGCTGGGCGTGCCGGTGATCGACCACTGGTGGCAGACCGAGACCGGCTGGTCGATCAACGCCAATTTCCGCGGCCTCGGCTTCCTGCCGGTCAAGTACGGTTCGCCCACCAAGCCGGCGCCCGGCTATGACGTACAGGTGGTGGACGAGCATGCAATGCCCGTCCCCGCCGGCCAGACCGGCGCCATCGTCATCCGCCTGCCGCTGCCGCCAGGCTGCTTCCCGACGCTGTGGGGGAACGACGCCGCCTATGTGGAGAAGTACCTGACCGACTATCCGGGCTACTACAAGACCGGCGACGCGGGCTACATCGACGAGGACGGCTATTTGTTCGTCATGAGCCGCACCGACGACATCATCAACGTGGCCGGACACCGGCTGTCGACCGGGGCCATCGAGGAAGTGCTGGGCGGCCACGCCGACGTGGCTGAATGCGCCTGCTTTGGCGTCGCCGATGCCTTGAAGGGCCAGGCGCCGCTCGGCCTCGTGGTGCTGAAGGCGGGGGTCAACCGGCCTCATTCGGAGATCGTCGCCGAGCTGGTCGAGCGGGTGCGCGAGCGCATCGGTCCCGTCGCCGCGTTCAAGACCGCCGCCGTGGTGACGCGGCTGCCCAAGACCCGCTCGGGCAAGATCCTGCGTGGCACCATGCAGAAGATCGCCGACGGCGAGGCCTGGAAAATGCCCGCGACCATCGACGATCCGGCCACGCTGGACGACGTGACCCGCGCGCTGCGCTCGGTCGGCTATGCGAAAGAATCGGAGCCCGCATGATCCGGCTGCTCCTGGCTCTCGCCGTCGCCGCCGCGCTGGCGGCGGCGGGCGCGTGGGTGGTGGACCATCCGGGCCGCGTCGCCATCGAGTTCGAGAGCCACCGGCTCGACACGTCCGTCGCCATGCTGGCCGTCGCGGTGGCTGTGCTGATGCTGCTGTCGGCGCTGCTGATGCTGCTGTGGCGCTGGATCACCACCGGCCTGTGGGAGCGCCAGAAGCTGGCACGCCACCGGCGCGGCTACAACGAGCTGGCCTGGGGCCTGTCGGCGCTGATGGAGGGCGACGGCAAGCGCGCCGCCCGCCACGCGCAGAAATTCGAGGAGCTGGTCGGCCAGACCGCGCTGTCGGGCGTGCTCGCGGGACAGGCGGCGCTGGCCGAGGGCGACATGGCGACCGCCCGCAAACGCTTCCGGGTGCTCGATGGCGACAGCCGCACCCGGGCGCTGGCGCTGCACGGGCTGTTCGCCGTCGACGCCGCCCGGGGCGACCAGCCGGCCATGCTGGCGACGGCGCGCCGTGCCATCGAGCAGCTTCCCCGCGCCGGCTGGGCGCAGACCGGCCTGTTCGAGAGCGCCGTGGCGCTGGGCGACTGGCCGGCCGCCGACAAGGCGCTGCTCGCCGCCTACCGGTCGAAACGGGTGTCCGACCAGGAATTCCGTCACCGCCGCGCCGTCATCAGGCTGGCCGAGGCCCGCAAGGCCGAAACCGAGGGCCGCGAGGACGACGTCCTGAAGCTGGCGCGCGAGGCGATCAAGCTGGAACCGGCGCTGGTCCCGGCACGGCTGCTGGCCGCCGCCCGGTACCGCCGGAAGGGCGCCCTGCGCCGCGCCCGCGCCGTCCTGCGTGAGGGCTGGCGGCACGCGCCCCATCCGGACCTGTCGGCGGCGTGGCTCGATCTCGCCGACGACACCTCGCCCGCCCGCCAGTACCAGCAGCTCGAGGCACTGGTCGGCGACCGCGAAACCGTCGACAGCCATCTGGCGCTGGCCCGGCAGGCCATCGCCGCCGACCTGCCCGGCCCCGCCCGCGGCCATCTGACCGCGGCGCTGGAGCTGGGTCCGCAGCGGCGGGTCTATCAGGCGATGGAGGTGCTGGAGCAGAAGCTGGGCAACGACACCGCCGCGCGCTTCGCCGCGACGAAAGCCGCGTCGGCGCCGCGCGATCCGGCCTGGCAATGCAGCAATTGCGGCTATCGCCAGAGCATCTGGTCCGAGCTGTGCGGCAGCTGCGGCAGCTTCGCAGCGCTGGAATGGACGGCGGTCAGGAAGGAAGAGGCGGGGGCGTCCTAGGTGGAGCCAGCCGTTGAAACCGGTCCGCAGTCGGCCTATGTATATCCCCGAGGGATATACCGGAAGTCTCGATGACCAAATCCACCGTGTTCACGACCAACAGGAGTCAGGCCGTGCGGCTGCCGAAGGCGGTCGCGTTTCCTGACGACGTGCATCAGGTCGAGATCGTCAAGGTGGGCAACAGCCGCATCATCACGCCGGTCGGTCAGCGCTGGACCGACTTTTTCCGCAACGGACCGGCGGTCAGCGACGATTTCATGACCGAGCGTGCCGATCCACCTGCCGAGGACCGCGAGCCTCTCTGATGCTCCAGTTCATGCTGGATACGAACATCTGCATCTACGTGATGAAGCATGTACCAGCTGGCCTGGAAGAACGCTTCAACGGGACCGCCGAGCAGCTGTGCGTATCCAGCATCACCCTCGCCGAACTGTATTTCGGCGTCGAGAGGTCGGCGCGGCGCGAAGAAAACCTGCACGGGCTGGAACAGTTCGTGGCAAGGCTCGAGATTCTGCCATTCTCTCCGAAGGCCGCCATGCATTACGGACAGATCCGCGCCGAACTGGCCCGGGCAGGCACGCCGTGCGGCCCGAACGGCATGCTGATCGGCGCGCACGCGCGCAGCGAAGGGCTGATCGTGGTCACCAACAACGTCCGTGAATTTGCGCGAATGCCCGGCTTGCGCTCGGAGAACTGGGTGACCTCCGGCTAGGACGTTGTGACCGTAGTGTCGCTCTTCCTGAGTTTGGCCACCGCGTCGATCACAAGCGCCGTCAACCCCTCGCCCCCGCTATCGGCATGGGCATAGAGCGCGCGCCGCATGCGCGGGTCCCAGAAATTCCGAATGTGGCCGGCGATCCCCTTGACCGCCTCGTCGTGGCCGGAGGCGGCGAAGAAGTCGGCGATCTGGTTGGCCATGCGGGTGATGCCGGAGACGTCCATCAATCGGCTCCGAACGTGACGATCCCGTCGGGCGACAGGCACGCCAGGCCCATGCCGGCGTCCCGCGCCACGGACAGCGCCAGCGTAGTCGGCGCGGAGACGCTCGCCAGATAGGGCACGCCGGCGGCGGCGGCCTTCTGCACCAGCTCGAAGCTGCAGCGGCTCGACAGCGCCACGAAACCATTAGCCGGGTCGAGGCCGTCGCGCAGCAGCGAGCCCAGCAGCTTGTCGAGCGCGTTGTGGCGGCCCACGTCCTCGCGGGCGCGCAGAATGTCGCCCGCCGGCGCGCACCACGCCGCCGCATGGACCGAATGGTTCAGCCGGTTGAGCGGCTGGTGATCGGGCAGCGCCGCGAGCGCGCGGGCGGCGGCGTCCGGGTCGAGCCGGAACCGCCGGGTTACCGGATTGGCCGGCCGGACGGCATCCTCCAGCGTGTCGACGCCGCAGAGGCCGCAGCCGGTGCGGCCGGCGATGACTCGTTGGCGCCCGGCCCGCTCGGTCAGCCGGTTCGCCCTGATGTCGATGACGTAGCCGTTGGCGCTGGCCAGCACGTCGATTTTCGTGATGTCGGCCGCGGACGGCACCATGCCCTCGCTGACCGCGAAGCCGACGGCGAAATCCTCCAGGTCGGCGGGCGTGACCATCATCACCACGCTCGTTTCCTGGTTGAAGGTCAGCGCGGCGGGAACCTCCTCGGCCAGGTGCCAGCGTACGTCCCGGTCCGCATCCAGGCGGCCGTCCGCCACGGCGTCATCGCCTCGGAAGCGGGGCGGGCGCGGCGCTGGCGCGCTCATTCCGCCGCCTCGGCGTCCGCCTGCAGATTGGTCCGCGTGACCTGCACGGCGGTCACCTTGTATTCGGGGCAGTTGGTCGCCCAGTCCGACAGTTCCGTGGTGACGAAATTGATCTCGGTGATCGGGTGGTGGAACGTGGTGTAGACCACGCCCTGCGGCATGCGGTCGGTGATCAGGGCACGCAGCGTCGTCGAGCCCTTGCGGCTGGCCACCATCACCCGGTCACCATTGGAAATGCCGCGCTCCTCCGCGTCATGCGGATGGATCTCCAGCAAGTCCTCCGGATGCCAGATGACATTGTCGGTGCGCCTTGTCTGGGCGCCCACATTGTACTGGCTGAGGATGCGGCCGGTGGTCAGGATCAGCGGGAACAGGCGGGTGGCGCGCTCAGGCGTTGGCACGAACTCGGTCACCACGAAGCGCCCCTTGCCGCGCACGAAGCCGTCGATATGCATGATCGGCGTGCCCTCGGGCGCCGCGTCGTTGCACGGCCACTGCACGCTGCCCAGCCGGTCCAGCGTCTCGAAGCTGACCCCCGAGAATGTCGGCGTCAGGCTGGCGATCTCGTCCATGATGACCGAGGCGTTCGGGTAGCTCATCGGATAGCCGAGCGCGGTCGCTAGCCGGCAGGCGACCTCCCATTCATCGAGGCCGGTCTTCGACGGCATGACCGGACGCACCCGGTTGATGCGCCGTTCCGCGTTGGTGAAGGTGCCGTCCTTCTCGAGGAACGACGTGCCGGGCAGGAAGACGTGGGCGAGGCCCGACGTCTCGTTGAGGAACAGGTCTTGCACCACGACGCAGTCCATGGCCTGCAGCGCGTCGTAAACGTTCTTGGTGTTGGGCTCCGACTGGGCGAGGTCCTCGCCCTGGATGAAGATGGCGCGGAAGCTGCCGTCGAGCGCCGCGGCCATCATGTTGGGGATGCGCAGGCCGGGCTCCCGCTCGATCGTCACGCCCCAGACCTTCTCGAACAGGCCGCGGGTCGCGTCGTCGCTGATGTGGCGGTAGCCGGGCAATTCGTGCGGGAACGAGCCCATGTCGCACGAGCCCTGGACGTTGTTCTGGCCGCGCAGCGGGTTCACGCCGACGCCCTCGCGGCCGATATTGCCGGTCGCCATGGCCAGGTTGGCGAGGCCCATCACCATGGTCGAGCCCTGCGAATGCTCGGTGACGCCCAGGCCGTAATAGATCGCGCCATTGCCGCCGGTGGCATAGACGCGGGCCGCCTCGCGCACCAGCGCGGCAGGCACGCCCGTCGCCTCCTCGAGCGCTTCCGGCGCGTTGCGCGGCTCGGCGATGACGGCGGCCCAGCGGGCGAAGCTGTCCCCCTCGCAGCGTTCGCGGACGAACGCCTCGTTCACCAGCCCCTCGGTCACCACCACATGGGCGATGGCGTTGATCAGCGCCACGTTGCCGCCGGGGCGCACCGGCAGATGCAGGGCGGGCGGCATGTGTGGCGCGTCGACCAGGTCGATGCGGCGCGGATCGACGACGATCAGCGTCGCCCCCTGGCGCAGCCGCCGCTTCATGCGCGAGGCGAAAACCGGATGGCCGTCGGTGGGATTGGCGCCGATCACCATGATCACGTCGGCGCCGTCGACGCTGCGGAAATCCTGGGTGCCGGCCGACGTGCCGAAGGTCTGCTTCAGGCCGTAGCCGGTGGGCGAGTGGCAGACTCGGGCGCAGGTGTCGACGTTGTTGTTACCGAACGCGGCGCGGATCATCTTCTGCACCACGTAGACTTCCTCGTTGGTGCAGCGCGACGAGGTGATGCCGCCAATGGCGCCGCGCCCGTATTTCTCCTGGATGGCGCGGAAGCGGCCGGCGGTGTAGGCGATGGCTTCGTCCCAGCTCACCTCGCGCCACGGATCGGTGATGCGCTCGCGGATCAGCGGCTTCAGCACCCGGTCCGGGTGCACCGCGTAGCCCCAGGCGAAGCGGCCCTTGACGCAGGCATGGCCCTCGTTGGCGCCGCCGTCCTTGTAGGGGACCATGCGGACCACCTCGTTCCCCTGCATCTCGGCCTTGAACGAGCAGCCGACGCCGCAATAGGCGCAGGTGGTGAGCACGCTGCGCTCGGGCTGGCCCATCTCGATCACCGATTTCTCGGTGAGCGTCGCGGTCGGACACGCCTGCACGCAGGCGCCGCAGGAGACGCATTCGGAGTCGAGGAAGCCGTCGAAGCCGCCGGGCGACACGGCCGAGGCGAAGCCGCGCCCGTCGATGGTCAGCGCGAACGTCCCCTGCACCTCGTCGCAGGCCCGCACGCAGCGCGAGCAGACGATGCACTTGGCCGGATCGAAGGTGAAATACGGGTTGCTCTCGTCCTTCGGCGCGTCGAAATGGTTGGCGCCGTCATAGCCGTAGCGCACCTCGCGCAGGCCGACCGCGCCGGCCATGTCCTGCAGTTCGCAGTCGCCGTTGGCGGCGCAGGTCAGGCAATCGAGCGGGTGATCGGAGATATAGAGCTCCATCACGCCGCGGCGCAGGTCGGCGAGCCGCTTGGTGTGGGTGGCGACCTTCATACCCGGGGCGACCGGCGTGGTGCACGACGCCGGCGTGCCGTTGCGGCCGTCGATCTCCACGAGGCACAGCCGGCACGAGCCGAACGCCTCCAGCGTGTCGGTGGCGCACAGCCTGGGCACCCTGACGCCCGCCTCCATGGCGGCGCGCATCACCGACGTACCGTCGGGGACGGTGACGGCGATGCCGTCGATCTCCAGCGTCACCGCCCCGCCCGCGCGCCCGGGCGTGCCGAAATCGGTCTCGCGGATCAGGCCCATGGGCTCACTCCGCCGCGGCGGCGGACCGCCGGAAATCGTCGGGGAAGTGGCGCAGCGCCGTGCGCACCGGCATGGGCGTCAACCCGCCCATGGCGCACAGCGATCCGTCGGTCATCAGGGTGCACAGGTCCTCGAGCAGCGCCAGGTTCTTCTGCGGCTCCACGCCGGCCGCGATCCGGTCCAGCACCTCGACGCCGCGCACCGCGCCGATCCGGCAGGGCGTGCATTTGCCGCAGGATTCGCGGGCGCAGAACTCCATGGCGAAGCGCGCCTGCGCCAGCATGTCCACCCGGTCGTCGAACACCACCAGGCCACCGTGGCCCAGCATGAATCCGGCCTCGGCCAGCGCCTCGTAGTCGGCCGGCAGGTCGAGCAGGTGCTCGGGAATGTAGCCGCCCAGCGGCCCGCCCGCCTGCAACGCCTTGAACGGCCGGCCGGTCGCGGTGCCGCCGCCGAAATCCTCGACCAGCGCGCGCAGGGTGATGCCGAACGCCTTTTCGACCAGGCCGCCGTTGCGGACGCAGCCGGCGAGCTGGAACGGCTGGGTGCCGCGCGACCGGCCCATGCCGAAGTCCCGGTAATAGGCCGCGCCCCGCGCGATGATCAGCGGCACGGCCGCGAGCGTCAGCACGTTGTTGACCAGGGTGGGCTTGCCGAACAGGCCCTCGAGCGCCGGCAGCGGCGGCTTGGCGCGAACCATGCCGCGTTTGCCCTCCAGGCTCTCCAGCATGGCGGTTTCCTCGCCGCAGATATAGGCGCCGGCACCCTCGCGCAGCTCGATGTCGAACGCACTGCCCGAGCCCCTGATGTCGCCGCCCAGCCAGCCGCCCGCGCGCGCCGCGTCGATGGCCCGGCGCATCATGGCGATGGCCGCCGGATATTCGGATCTGATGTAGAGGAACCCCCTGGCGGCGCCCACCGCCAGCGCGGCGATGGTCATGCCCTCGATCAGCAGGAACGGGTCGCCTTCCATCAGCATGCGGTCGGCGAAGGTGCCGCTGTCGCCCTCGTCGGCGTTGCAGCAGACGTATTTCACCTCGCCCGGCGCGCCGAGCACGGTGTTCCACTTCACGCCGGCCGGGAAGCCGGCGCCGCCCCGGCCACGCAGGCCGGAGTCGGTTATTGCCGTGACGATGGCCCGCGGCTCCATGCCGAGCGCCCGCTCCAGCCCGGAGAACCCGCCATGGTAGCGGTAGTCGCCGACCGAGCCCGGATCGACGATGCCGCAGCGCTCGAAGGTCAGCCGCTCCTGGCGCCGCAGCCAGGGCAGGTCGTCCATCAGCCCCAGGCAGGTGCGCGCCTTCGGGCTGATGTCGCTGTCGAACATCTCGGCGACGCATTCGGCCATGGTGCCCGACGGCCGGAAGCCCAGCCGGCCTTCCTCGGTGTCGACCTCGAACATGGGCTCGAGGAAGTACAGGCCACGGCTGCCGGTGCGCACGATCCGCGCCTCGATGCCGCGGCGCGCCGCTTCGGCGGTGATGGCGCGGACGAGATCGTCGGCGCCCACCGATACAGACGCCGAATCGCCCGAGACGAAGAAGGTAGCCGACTTCATCGCACCGTTCCCAGCCGCTCGAGCACCAGGAACTCGGTGGCGCGTCCGTAAAGCGCGCCGTCCACGGTCACGGCGGGAGCGAGCGCGCAATTGCCCAGGCAGTAGATCGATTCGAGGGTGACGGCGCCGTCCCTGGTGGTCTCGTCCAGGCCGACGTCGAGACGCCTGGCAAGCTGCTCGGTCAGGCCCCGCGCCCCCATGGCCTGGCACGCCTCGCCCTGGCAGACGCGGACGATGTGGCGGCCCGCCGGCGACCAGCGCAGGTCGTGATAGAAGGTCAGGACGCCGTAGACGTCGGCGTGGGAAAGGTTGAGGGCCTTCGCCACCGGCTCGAGCGCCTGCGCCGGGACATAGCCGAATTCGCGCTGGATGGCCTGCAGGACGAGCAGGCAGGCACCCTCGGTCGCCTCATGGCCGGCGAGGATGCGGCCGATCCTGTCGGCCATGTCGGCGGGCGGTGTCGTCTCGGTCATTTTCGTGTTCGCGGCCCCCGGCGTCGACCGCACAGGTGGCCAAGCCGTCAGGCACATGAGTCATGCTGACGCGGATCATCGCAGAAATCGCCCGTGGAGACACGGGATTCCGGGCGACGGTCAGTTCTGGTCCGAACGGGCGCCCTCATCCGCGGCGGCCGGCTCGGCGCCGCGGTCGGCGCGGCGCTTGCGCACTTCCGCGATCCGCTCCGGGCTCAGCCGCTGTTCGACCAGGCGGGCGGCGGTTTCCGCCTCGGTCCGGAGCGGCCCCGGCTTGAGCCGGTCGATCGCGACGCCGAGCCAGAACAGTGCCTCTTCCTGCACCTCGGGCGGCGCGTCGGGCTGGCTCGTCAGCGCGGCGCCAAGGCGCACCTGCGCATCGACGTGTCCGTTGCGGGCAGCGCGGCGGAACCATTCCAGCGCCCTGTCGGGATCGGCCACCACCCCTTCGCCACGCATGTACAGGATGCCGAGGGCGTATTGCGATCCCGAATGGCCCTTTTCGGCGGCCTTGAGGAACCAGTCCTTGGCGACAGCGGCATCCTGCGGCGCTCCCCTGCCGTAGTAATAGGCCTCTCCCAGTCCGGCGAGAGCGGTCACGCAACCCAGATCCGCCGACCGGCGCAGATAGCGCATCGATGCGTCCGGGTCGGCGGCGACCCCGTCGCCCCGGGCATGGATGCGCGACAGGTACCACAGCGCCTCGCCGTCGCCGGCCGCCTCGAACAGCGCGTGGGCGCGAACCGCGTCCTTCGGGCCGCCCCAACCCCAGTAATGGCACTTGCCCAGCCATAGCCCCGCGCTCTTCCAGCCATTGTCGAGGGCGGTCTGGAGCCAGTGCCGCGCGGCGGCCTCGTCGCGCGGCGCGCCGATACCCTGCAGCAGCAGCCGGCCCAGCCAGTATTGGGCGACCGGCACGCCGCCCTCTGCGGCCCTGCGGTAGCCCTGGTAGGCCGCGGCGTTGTCCCGGGGTCCGCCGTGGCCGCTGAGCTGCATGTAGGCCAGATTGGCGAGCGACCCCAGATTGCCGGCGCCGGCGGCTCTGGTGAACCAGCGCCGCGCCTCGGCCGCATCCGGCGCCACCCCCTTGCCCAGGTAATAGGCGACGCCCGCCAGCCTCTGGCCGTCCACATTGCCCTTCTCAGCGGCCTTTAGGGCGGCGGCGAAGGAGGCCGCGTCGTCGACGCGCCCGAACCTGGTGTCGGTGTAGAGGCGGGCGAGGATGTAATCCGCCTCGGCAGAGCCCATGTCGGAGGCGGTCGACAGCTCGGCGATCGCCCGGTCGACCAGCGCCGGCGCCTCGCCGGCGCGGCGCGCCTTGGTCAACAGCTCGCGCGCCCGGG
>JALHLV010000005.1 GCA_022844405.1 Sphingomonadales bacterium
CGCGGCGAGCGCGCCGCGCAGCCGCATCACCGCCTCGCGCCTCGCCGCCGCGATAGCGACGGTCGCCTCGGCCATGCGGCCCTCCAGCGCGGTCAGCCAGGCGTCGTCGCCGCTGCCGTCGCGCAGCAGCTTGAGCCGCTCGCGCATCACCCGCTCATAGGCGCCGACCCGCCTGCCATGCTCCGGGTCGTAACCCAGCACCAGCCGGTCGAGGAAACGGCGTCGGTCGGAGCGGCCGTCGGTGAACAGCCGGTCCATCTGCGGCGTCAGCCAGACCACGCGGATCAGGTCGGCGAGCGCCGCCGGTCCGCGCGCCGGCGCGCCGTCGATGCGCACCACCCGCCGTTCGACACTTTCATCGTCGTCGCCGTCGGCCGCCCGGCCCTCGATGCCGGTGCCGATGACGGCGACCCCGGACGGCGTCTGGATCCGCGCGGCCACCGACCAGCCGCCGGCGCCGCCGATCCGCGCCAGTTCGGGCAGGCGCACGCCGCGCAGGCCACGGCCGGGCGTCAGGTAGGACAGCGCCTCGAGCACGTTGGTCTTGCCCGCGCCGTTGGGGCCGGTCAGCACCACCGGGCGCGGCGCCACCTCGATCCGTTCCGCTGCGTAGTTGCGGAAGTCGGTCAGGGTCAGCCGGGACACGGCAAGCGGCAACGCCGCCGCATCGGGTGCGTTTCCCCGTCCGGCATGTTGTTCGGCCTGGAGCATTCTCTTCCCGGATGCGACCGCGTCAGACGCGCATCGGCATCAACACATAGAGCGCGGTGTCGTCGGCGCCGTCCTGAACCAGCGTGGGCGCGGCGGCGTCGGCGAAGGACACGCGCACTGTGTCGCCTTCCACCTGGCTCATGATGTCGAGGACGTAGCGCGCGTTGAAGCCGATCTCCATAGCCTCCGACGCATAGCCGGCGGCCAGTTCCTCGGTGGCCGAGCCGCTGTCCGGGCTGTTGACCGCGAGCGTCACCTTGTCGGTGTCGATGATCAGCTTCACCGCCCGCGACTTCTCGCTGGAGATGGTCGAGACGCGGTCGATGGCCTCGGCGAACAGCCTTGCGTCGACCTCGAGCAGCCGGTCGTTGTTGGCCGGGATCACCCGGACATAGTCGGGGAACGTGCCGTCGATCAGCTTGGAGGTGAGCACCGCGTCGGCGAAGTCGAAGCGGATCTTGCTCTCGGACAGGCTGACCTGCACCAGGCCCTCGGCCTCGTCGAGCAGCTTGCGCACTTCCTGCACGGTCTTGCGCGGCACGATCACGCCGGGCATGCCCGCCGCGCCCATCGGCATGGGCAGCCGGACGCGGGCAAGGCGGTGACCGTCCGTGGCCACGCCCACCAGCATGGGTTCCTTGCCGTCGGCGACATGCAGGTAGATGCCGTTCAGGTAGAACCGGGTTTCCTCGGTGCTGATGGCGAAGCGGGTCTTGTCGATCAGCTTCTTCAGGTCGGCGACCGGCAGGCTGAAACGGTGCGGCAGCGCATCCTCGGCCATCACCGGGAAGTCCTCGCGCGGCAGGCATGCCAGCACGAAGCGCGAGCGGCCGGCGCCCAGCGTCAGGCGCTGTTCGCCGCCCCGGTATTCCATCTCCACCTGGGAGCCTTCCGGCAGCTTGCGGACGATGTCGTAGAGGGTGTGCGCCGGGGTGGTGATCGCGCCCGGCGCGGTCACGTCGGCCGCGACGGATTCCACCACGGCCAGGTCCAGATCGGTCGCCGTCAGGTTCAGGCGCCCCTCCGCTGCCTCGAGCAGCATGTTGGACAGGATCGGGATGGTGGTGCGCCGCTCGACGACACTTTGCACGTGGCCCAGCGACCGCAGAAGCGCCGCGCGTTCAATGGTGAGTTTCATGGGCTCTTAGCTATGGTTGAACCTACGGCAAGGGGTCGTAAACCCCCGTCTTTCTTATGCTTTTCGGGACAGCCCAGAGGCCGCCGCCCGGACCCGGAAAACGCCCGCCAACGACAGCAGTCAACCGGACCGAGACTTTAGCAGAGGAAGGGCGCAATGACACGAAAAATGGGGCGCCAGGCCCCATTCCACGCTTCCGTTCAGATGGGCCGGAACCGTCAGGTTTCCAGGGTCCGGCGCAGGTTCTCGATATCCTGGTCGAGGGTGCTGTCGGTCTCGCGCAGCTCCTCGATGCGGCGCACCGCGTGCATCACCGTGGTGTGGTCGCGCCCGCCGAACTTGCGGCCGATCTCGGGCAGGCTGCGCGAGGTGAGCTGCTTGGCGAGGTACATGGCGACCTGCCGCGGGCGCGCGACCGCGCGGGCCCGGCGCGCCGACAGCAGCTCGGACAGGCGCACGTTGAAATACTCGGCCACATGGCGCTGGATCTCGGCGATCGACACCCGCCGGTCGTTGGACCGGATCAGGTCCTGCAGCACTTCCTGGGTCATCTCCAGGGTGACCGGGCGGCCGACCAGATCCGAATAGGCGGTGACCCGGTTGAGCGCGCCCTCGAGCTCGCGCACGTTCGAGATGATCTTGCGGGCCAGGAACTCGGTCACTTCCTTGGGCATGTCGTCACGGCCCATGACCTCGAGCTTGGACTGCAGGATGCCGACCCGCAGCTCGTAATCGGTGGGATGCACGTCGGCGACGAGGCCCCAGCCGAGGCGCGACTTGATGCGGTCCTCGATGCCCTCCAGGTCCGACGGCGACCGGTCGCCCGAGATGATCACCTGGCGGTGCTGGTCGATGACGGCGTTGAAGGTATGGAAGAACTCTTCCTGGGTGCTGTCCTTGTTGGCGATGAACTGGACGTCGTCGATCATCAGCACGTCGACCGAGCGGAACTGTTCCTTGAACGCCATGGTGTCCTTGTACCGGAGCGCCCGGATGAACTGGTACATGAACTTCTCGGCCGACATGTAGAGCACCTTGCGCTCCGGATTGCGGGCGCGGATCTCGGCGGCGATGGCGTGCATCAGATGGGTCTTGCCCAGACCGACGCCGCCATAGAGGAACAGCGGGTTGAACTGCACCTTGGTGCTGCTGGAGACCCGGCGCGCCGCGGCGTGGGCCAGCTCGTTGGATTTGCCGACCACGAAGTTGTCGAAGGTGAAGCGCGGATCGAGCGGCGCGCTGTAGGTATCGCCGCCGTCCATGTCCTCGCCCTGCCCGTCGGCGCGGGCCGGACGGCCGTTCGGTTTGACTTGCGGCGGCGGCGCGGCGGCGGCCATGCCGGGCGATGGCGCCTGGACGCTGACCACCAGTTCCACGTCGATCGCCGCGCCGGTCTCCTGGTGCCAGTAGTCGGTGATGCGGCTGAGATAGTGGGTCTTGACCCAGTCGCACATGAAGCGCGTCGGCACGGAGATCAGCACCTTCGAGCCTTCGGCGCGCAGCACGCCCAGCGGCTTCAGCCAGCTGTCGAAGGTGGCGTCGCCGAACTCGGTCCGCAGCTTCGCGCGAATCCGCTGCCACGCATCCTGCCAGGGCGCCATCATGGACGGGTTGACCGCATCGTTGTGTATCCCCCCGAGTCGGTGGGTTTCCTTGGTCACGTTGGGACTCTCAGTTCTGGGTCCAGGGAAGGCCGCGGACTTTCCAGCCATTGACCCGGCCTCGATGCCGGTCAGCGTCGGGATCCCCCTCGAATCCCTCGGAAACATTGTAGCAGCGCGTATAGCCCTGCTGGGTCATCAGCCGGGCCGCCGCCGCCGAGCGCGCGCCCGACCGGCAGAGAAACAGCACCGGCGCATCGCGGTCGATGCCGATGCCGCCGACCTCGTCGGCGAATCGGTCGTTGCGCTGACCTTCGGGGAACGTCTGCCACTCCACGAAGACCGGCTTTTTACTCAGCGGCGACAGGTCGGTGACACCCACATAGGCCCATTCCGCGCGCGTGCGGACATCGACCAAGAGCGCGGAAGGCTCGGATTCCAGCAGATTCCACGCGTCCTGGGGAGACAAGTCGCCCGCGTAATCAGCCATCCTCGATCAATCCTCCCAAGTCTCTTGTGACAACACGGCGAATCTCTGAAGCAGCGCCAGGTCATCGTCATGTATTTGTAAGAAGAAGTAAAGACGATCCCCGCAAAGGCTAGAAGTATAGCCCTTTTATTACGCATTTGTTACTTGCAGAGATCCGCCCGCCTTCGAATCTGGGGGAGAGAGTAGCAAATTGCACGGCATTGGCAACCGTCGCTGTGGCCTACGCCGCGATTTGTGACGGCTCTATGTACGTTGTGTGAAGCCGCCTACCAGATATGGGTCTGGTGCGTCGCGGCCGATCGGCGCGGAGAGGAGATTGGAGCCCGGACCGGAGCGCGCCGGACCTGATACGGCCCGGCGTCGAGTCGGGGATCAGGCCTTCAGCGAGCGGACGCGCGCGTTGAGGCGGGAGATTTTCCGCGAGGCGGTATTCTTGGCGAGGACGCCCTTGGACACGCCGCGCATGATTTCCGGCTCGGCGGCCTTCAGCGCCGCAGCGGCGGCGGCGGCGTCACCCGATTCCAGGGCCTTCTCGACGCCCTTGATGAAGGTGCGGATGCGACCGCGTCGGGCGCGGTTCACGTCGGTGCGACGCTCGGTCTGACGAATGCGCTTACGCGCCTGCGGCGAATTGGCCATGTGTGTTCCGTCTCAACGCTAAATCACGAACAGGGCGCGGCTTATACGGCCTGTGCCCGCACCCGTCAACCATTGGATCGTGCCGGGACGGCGGACCGTCCCGGCGGCCGATTCCTAGCGATTCTTGAACTGCGCCGGGCGCTTCTCGACGAACGCGGCCATGCCTTCCTTCTGGTCGTCGAAGGCGAACAGGGCATGGAACGTCCGGCGTTCGAATCGGACGCCTTCCGACAGGGTGGTCTCGTAGGCCCGGTTGATCGCCTCCTTGGCGACGATCACCGAGGGGCGCGACATGTCGGCGATGATGGCGGCGGCCTTCAGCGCCTCGTCGATGAGCTGGTCGTTGGGCACGATGCGGCTCACGAGGCCTGAGCGCTCAGCTTCCTGGGCGTCCATCATGCGGCCGGTCAGGCACATGTCCATGGACTTGGACTTGCCGACGAAGCGGGTCAGGCGCTGGGTGCCGCCGGAGCCGGGAATGACGCCCAGCTTGATCTCGGGCTGGCCGAACTTGGCGCTCTCGGCGGCGATGATGAAGTCGCACATCATCGCCAGCTCGCAGCCGCCGCCGAGCGCGAAGCCGGCGACCGCCGCGATCACCGGCTTGCGGGTGCGCGTCACCGTCTCCCAGTTGCGGGTGATGAAGTCCTCGGTGAACACGTCGATGTAGTTCTTGTCCTTCATCTCGGTGATGTCGGCGCCGGCCGCGAAGGCGCGCTCGCTGCCGGTGATGACGGTGCAGCCGATGTCCGGGTTCTTCTCGATCCCCAACAGCGCGTCGGTCAGCTCGTCCATGAGCTGGGCGCACAGGGCGTTGAGCGCCTTGGGCCGGTTGAGTGTGATCAGCGCGACCTTGCCGCGCACCTCGAAATTGATGGTCTCGTACGCCATGGGCTTCCTCCGGGAATTTGCTTGCCGTCACAGGGCAGGCCAGCGTTTTGGCAGAGCTTGGCCCGGCGCGCAAGGATGCGCGTGCCGTCTGCCGCTATCGCTGATGCTTGTTGCAGAAGAAGGTGGAACGGCCGCTCTGGACGATACGCGCGATGGTGCCGTTGCATCCGGCCTGTCCGCACGGCTCTCCCTCGCGTCCATAGGCCTTCCAGGAGTGCTGGAAATAGCCCAGCTCGCCATCGACCTGGGCGTAGTCGCGCAAGCTGGACCCGCCGGCCTGGATGGCCCGTTCGAGCACGTCCCGGATCGCGGGCACCAGCCGCTCCGCGCGCTGCCCCGACACGGAACTGGCCAAGCGCCGCGGGGATATTCCGGACATGTGCAAGGCCTCGCACACATAGATGTTCCCGAGGCCGGCGACCACCCGCTGGTCGAGCAGCGCGGCCTTGATCGGCGTCCGCTTGCCGTCGAGCGCCTCGGACAGGTACTCGGGATCGAACCCGTCGCCGAGCGGCTCCGGCCCCAGATGGACGAAATAGGGATGGGCCGCCAGATCCTCCTCCCGCGTCAGCGCCATGAAGCCGAAACGGCGCGGATCATGGAACACCACGCGGCTGCCGTTGCCGACCTCGAAGATCACATGGTCGTGGGTGGCGAGCGGCGGCGGTTGGGCGGACACCTGCGGCGCCCACAGGTTCATGCGGCCCGACATGCCCAGATGCATGATCAGCACCTGGCCATCGTCCAGATGGACCACGATGTATTTGGCACGGCGGTCGATCCGCTCGATCCGCCGCCCCCGCAGCCGTTCGCCGAAATCCGGCGGCAGCGGAAAGCGCAGGTCGGGGCGGCGGACGGTCACCTGCGTCAGGACGCGGCCTTCCATGGCCGTGCGCAGGCCGCGGCAAACCGTTTCAACCTCGGGCAATTCGGGCATGGGAGGCGCTGTAACGTTTCTGGTAGCCGTCAGGCGGGTGGGGTAAGGTGCGCCGCATGATAGAGGATCGCGGCGAAAACACAGCCCCTTCCAGGGCCAGGGACGCTGACGGCGGCGCCAGCTTCGGCTTTCGCGACGTGAGCCCCGGCGAGAAGACCGCACTGGTGCGCGGTGTGTTCGATTCCGTGGCGACCCGCTACGACGTGATGAACGACGCCATGAGCGGCGGTGTCCACCGGCTGTGGAAATCGGCCATGATCGACTGGCTGCGCCCGCGCCCGGGCATGCGTGTGCTCGACGTGGCGGGCGGCACCGGCGACATCGCCTTCCGCATCCTCGACAAGGCCAACCGCGAGGTGCCCGAGGGCAGAACGCCGGCCGCGGTCACCGTCTGCGACATCAACGAGGCGATGCTGAACGTGGGCCGCGACCGGGCGGTGAACGTCGGACGGCTCGACAATCTGGACTGGATGGTCGGCAACGCCGAGGCGCTGCCCGTCGCCGATCGCGCCTATGGCGCCTACACCATCGCCTTCGGCATCCGCAACGTGACCGACATCCCGGCGGCGCTGCGCGAGGCGCGGCGGGTGCTGAAGCCCGGCGGGCGCTTCCTGTGCCTGGAATTCTCCAATGTCGACATCCCGCTGCTGAAGCAGGGCTACGACTTCTACTCGATGAACGTCGTGCCGCAACTGGGCCGGCTGATCGCGGGCGACGCCGAGTCCTACCGCTACCTGGTCGAGAGCATCAGGCGCTTCCCGGACCGCGACACCTTCGCCGGCATGATCGAGGCGGCGGGCCTGTCGCGGGTCTCGACGCGCGCCCTGTCGGGCGGCATCGTCGCCCTGCACTCGGCCTGGCGCGTCTGACGCGGGCCATGTTCGCCGCCGCCGGCCACTTCCTGAGACTGTTCAAGATCGCCCGCACGCTGGCGCGGCACGACGCCATGTTCCCGCTCGACCTGCTGGCCGTGCCGCCGGCGTTGGCGACGGCGCTCAAGCTGCTGACCGTGTTCAACCGCCGCCATGTCAACGCGCCGATCCCGCCCGGCGAGCGGCTGGCCCATGCGCTGGAGGCACTCGGCCCCACCTTCATCAAGCTGGGCCAGGCGCTGGCAACCCGTCCCGACATCGCCGGCGACGACGTCGCCGAGGCGCTGACCCGGCTGCAGGACCGGCTGCCGCCCTTCCCGGGCGCCGAGGCGCGGGCGATCATCGCCGCCGACCTGGGCCAGCCGGTCGACGTGCTGTTCTCTGCGTTCGACAACGACGCGATCGCCGCCGCCAGCATCGCCCAGGTACACAAGGCAGTGACCGCCGACGGCGTGAAGGTGGCCGTGAAGGTGCTGCGCCCGGGCGTGCGCGAGGCGTTCCGCCGCGACCTGGCGACATTCTTCTGGTTCGCCCGGCTGATGGAACGGCGCGTACCCGACACGCGGCGCCTGCGCCCGGTGGAGGTGGTGGAGACCTTCGCCGAGACCGTGGCGCTGGAGATGGATTTGCGCTACGAGGCCGCCGCCGCGAGCGAGCTGCGCGAGAACATGGAAGGCGAGCCCGGCTTCCGTGTGCCGCGGGTGATGTGGCCGACCACGTCCGAGCGGGTGCTGACCACCGAATGGATCGACGGCACGCCGCTGGGCGACCGGGCGGCGCTGGCCTCCACCGGCATCGACATGCGCGCGCTGGCCGCCGTGCTCGTGCGCGTCTTCCTGCTGCAGGTGATGCGCGACGGCTTCTTCCATGCCGACCTGCACCAGGGCAATCTGTTCGTCGACACCGACGGCAACCTGGTCGCCGTCGATTTCGGCATCATGGGCCGGCTGGACCGCAAGTCGCGCCGGTATCTCGCCGAGATCCTGCGCGGCTTCCACACCGGCGACTACCGCCGCATCGCCGAGGTGCATTTCGAGGCGGGCTACGTGCCGCGCACCAAGAGCATCAACAGCTTCGCCCAGGCGCTGCGGGCCATCGGCGAGCCGATCGCCGGGCGGCGGGTGCGCGACATCTCGTTCGGCAGGCTGCTCGCCCAGCTGTTCCAGATCACCGCCACCTTCGAGATGCGCACCCAGCCCCAGCTGCTGCTGCTGCAAAAGACCATGGTGATGGCCGAGGGGCTGGCCATGTACATGGACCCCGAGATCAACATGTGGGAGGTTTCGCCGCCCGTGGTCCAGGGGTGGCTTACCGACAACATGGGTCCCGACGCCTATATCCGCGAGACAGCCGAATCCGTCCTGTCGCTGCTGCGCTACGTGCCGCTGATCGCCGACGAGCTGGAAAAGCGCGCCGCCGTGCTGACCGCCGAAGGGATCGTGCTGCATCCCGAGACCGCGCGGCTGATCGGCGACGCGCAGACCCGGCACCTGCGCAGCCAGAGCGCGGCGCTGTGGGTCATCGCCGTATTGCTGGCTTTGTTGATAGCAATTATCAACTAAACTGCTTGTTGTAGCGCCGGAATGTGATACCAAGCATAACTACAGTTCCAGGTCGTGAATTGGCGCCAACATGCTGCAAGACAAACGAGTCCTCCTGATCGTCGGCGGCGGGATCGCCGCTTACAAGGCACTCGACCTGATCCGCCGCCTGCGCGAGCGGGGCGTGCGGCTGCGGGCGATCCTGACCCGGGCCGGGAGCGAGTTCATCACGCCGCTGTCGGTTGCCAGCCTGACCGGCGAGAAGGCCTATACCGAGCTGTTCTCGCTGACCGACGAGGCCGAGATGGGCCATATCCGCCTGTCGCGCGAGGCCGACCTGGTGCTGGTGGCGCCGGCCACCGCCGACCTGATGGCCAGCATGGCGCACGGTATCGCCCGCGACCTGGCGACCACGGCGCTGCTCGCCACCGACAAGCCGGTGATGATCGCGCCGTCCATGAACGTGCAGATGTGGCTGCATCCGGCCACCCGGCGCAACCTGCGCCTGCTCGAGGCCGACGGCATCCTGCGCGTCGGTCCGGGCAGCGGCGACCTGGCGTGCGGCGAAGTGGGCGACGGCCGCCTCGCCGAGGTCATGGACATCGTCGCCGCCGTCGAAACGTTCTTTGCAGTCGATGCCACGGCGGCCGACCGACCGCTGGCGGGACGGCGCGCGCTGGTGACCGCCGGCCCGACCCACGAGGCCATCGACCCGGTGCGCTACATCGCCAACCGCAGCTCCGGCAAGCAGGGCTATGCCATCGCCCGGGCACTGGCGGCGCTGGGCGCCGACACCACGCTGGTTTCGGGGCCGACGTCCCTGCCCGATCCTGATCACGTGTTCACCGTGCGCGTCGAATCGGCGCGCGAGATGCTGGCCGCCTGCGAGGCCGCGCTCCCCGCCGACGTGGCGGTGTGCGTCGCCGCCGTCGCGGACTGGCGCATCGCCGACGACACAGGCCAGAAGATCAAGAAGAACGGTGGCGGCCCGCCGACGCTGAAGCTGGTCGAGAACCCCGACATCCTGGCCGGCCTGTCGGCCCGCGCCAACGACCGGCCACGGCTCGTCGTCGGCTTTGCCGCCGAGACCCAGAACGTGGTCGCCTACGCCCAGGCCAAGCGGGCGAAGAAGAATTGCGACTGGATCGTCGCCAACGACGTGTCGCCCACCACCGGCATCATGGGCGGCGACGACAACACGGTGCACCTGGTGACCGCCGGGTCGGTCGAGGACTGGCCGCCCGCCAGCAAGTCCGCCGTGGCCGAACGCCTGGCCCGCCGCATCGCCGACCATCTGAAGGAGCCAACCGCCTGATGCGCGTTTCCGTCTCGATCCGCCGCCTGCCGCACGCGGAAGGTCTCGCATTGCCGGCGTACCAGACCGGCCAGGCGGCGGGCGCCGACCTGACCGCCGCCGTGGGCGAGGATGTCACTTTGCCGCCGGGCGGGCGCATGCTGGTTCCGACCGGCATTGCCATCGGCCTGCCGGAAGGCTATGAGGCGCAGGTCCGGCCGCGCTCGGGCCTTGCCCTCAAGCAGGGCGTCACCGTGCTCAACACGCCCGGTACCATCGACGCCGACTACCGCGGCGAGATCGGCGTAATCCTGATCAATCTCGGGCCGGAACCCTTCACCATCCAACGCGGCGACCGCATCGCCCAGATGATCGTGGCACCCGTGGTTCAGGCAGAGTTCCACGAGGAAGACCTGACCGAGACGGCGCGCGGCGCCGGCGGCTTCGGATCGACCGGCAAGGGCTGACCCGTGCTGAAGCTGTCGCGAAAAACCCTCTATGCGCTCGAGGCGGTGGTCGACATCGCCTACAACGCCCGCGCCGAACCGGTGCAGTCCAAGGAAATCACCGCCCGTCAGGGCATCCCGCAGCGCTACCTGGAGCAGGTCATGCAGCAGCTGGTGCGCGCCGGCATCCTGAAGGGCGTGCGCGGCCCGCGCGGCGGCTATCTGCTGGCCCGCGAGCGGCGGCGCGTGTCGGTGGGCGAGATCGTCCGGGTCATCGCCGCCATGGAGGACGAGGGCGGCAACGGCTACGAGTCCGAGTCCGCCATGGGCCGGCGGATCATCGCCCCGTTGCTCGACTCCATCCAGCAGGACATGATGGAACGGCTCGATTCGGTGACCGTCGAGGATCTGTGCAGCGAAGCCGCGGGGACCGGCGTGCCGCGCGAGTCAAAGGATCGTCTCGACTTTACCATCTAGAGCCATTTCGCCGCCCGGAAGCCGAACCGAACCTATTCCGGAACTCACAAGGAGCGCCACATGCCGATCAGCAAGACGGGGACCAAGGGCCGCGGCAAGGTCTACAACTCGATCACCGAAACCATCGGCGACACGCCGCTGGTGCGCATCGACCGGCTGGCCAAGGCGCATAACGTCAAGGCCAACCTGTTGTGCAAGCTGGAATTCTTCAACCCGATCGCATCGGTGAAGGACCGTATCGGCGTCGCCATGATCGAGGCCATGGAAGAAGCCGGGGTGCTGAAGCCGGGGACCGTCATCGTCGAGCCCACATCCGGCAACACCGGCATCGCGCTCGCCTTCGTCTGCGCCGCCAAGGGCTACCGGCTGATCCTGGTGATGCCCGAGAGCATGTCCGTGGAGCGGCGCAAGATGCTGCTGCTGCTGGGTGCCGAGCTTGAGCTGACCCCAGCCGCCAAGGGCATGCGCGGCGCCATCCAGCGCGCCGAGGAGTTGAAGGAGACGTTCGAGAACGCGGTGATCCCGCAGCAGTTCGACAACCCGGCCAACCCGGCCATCCACCGCATCACCACGGCCGAGGAGATCTGGAACGACACCGACGGCGGCGTCGATGCGGTGATCTCGGGCGTCGGCACCGGCGGCACCATCACCGGCGTCGGCGAGGTGCTGAAGGCGCGCAAGCCCGGCGTGCTGATGGTCGCGGTCGAGCCCGAGGACAGCCCGGTGCTGTCCGGCGGCCAGCCCGGCCCGCACAAGATCCAGGGCATCGGCGCCGGCTTCATCCCGTCGATCCTCAACACCGAGGTGATCGACGAGGTGCTGACCATCGGCAACGAGACCGCGTTCGCCTATGCGCGCGAACTGGCCAGGACCGAGGGCATCCCCGTCGGCATCTCGTCGGGCGCGGCCATCGCCGCCGCCGTCGAGATCGGCACAAGGCCCGAGATGGCGGGCAAGAACATCGTCATCATCATCCCGTCCTTCGCCGAGCGCTACCTGTCGACGCAGCTGTTCGAAGGGCTTTGATGGACTTCAGCGACGACCAGATCGAGCGCTATGCCCGCCACATCATCCTCAAGGAGATCGGCGGCGCCGGGCAGCAGAAGCTGCTCTCCGCGAAGGTGCTGGTGGTCGGCGCGGGCGGTCTGGGCTCGCCGCTGCTGATGTATCTGGCGGCGGCCGGCGTCGGTACACTGGGAATCGTCGATGACGACACCGTGTCGCTGTCCAACCTGCAGCGGCAGATCCTGCACCGGACCGGCGACATCGGCCGGCCCAAGACGGCGAGCGCGGCCGAGACGCTGGCGGCGCTCAATCCCGACGTGAAGGTCGTCCTGCACGAGGCGAGGCTGAACGCGGCCAACGCGCTGGCGCTGGTTTCGGGCTATGACCTGGTGGCCGACGGCAGCGACAATTTCGAGACCCGCTTCCTGGTCAACGACGCCTGCTATCTGGCGAAGGTGCCGCTGGTGTCGGCCGCCATCGGCCAGTTCGAGGGCCAGCTGTCCACCTACCGGGCGTTCGAGGGCGGCAATCCCTGCTACCGCTGCGTCTTCCCGGAGCGGCCGCCGCCCGGCACGGTGCCGAGCTGCGCCGAGGCCGGCGTGGTCGGCGCGCTGGCGGGCGTGATGGGCTCGCTCCAGGCCGTCGAGGTGATCAAGGAGATCACCGGCATCGGCCAGTCCATGGCCGGGCGCCTCACCATCTACGACGCGCTCGACGCGCGTTTTCGCACCCTCAAGCTGCGCCGCGATCCCGGCTGCGCCCTGTGCGGCGAACACGCCACCATCCGCGACCTGACGGCCCACGCGGCATGACCGGCATCGATAAGCTCTCGCTGGTCATCCACTCGGGCGACTATGCCCGCATGCACTACGCGCTGGTGATGGCGAGCGCGGCGGTGGCCATCGGCAAGCCGGTCACCATCCTGTTCGCCGGCACATCGGTCCAGGCGCTGGCGAAGAACTGGCGCCTGCCCGACGAGGATCACCGCGTGAAGGCCCTGCGCGTCGCCGGCTTCGGGGAGCTGCTGACCGCTTGCCGCGACCTTGGCGCCCGCATGCTGGTGTGCGAGACGGCGCTGGCCTTGTGCGAACTGAAGCCCGCGCAGTTGCGGGCCGACCTCAACCTGGAGGTGGCGGGCGCGGTCAGCTTCCTCAGTGACGCATCGGCAAACGGCGATATGGTTTTCGTGTAAGATCGTCTTAAATTTCGCTATCATTGACGTCAACGCTAGCGAAGGATCAATCATGGCCACCTTGACCGTCCGAAATTTCGACGACGCCCTTGCCAGGCGCCTTTCCGTGCGCGCTGCAAAGAACGGCGTATCGCGGGAGGAGGAGGTACGGCGGATACTGGCGGCAGTGCTGGGGCCGGAAGATGCAGAGATATGGGCCGCCCTCGATGCCGCGCGCGCGAGGACCCGTCCACAGAAGACAGACAGCACGGATCTGGTCAGGCAAGACCGGGACTCTCGCCGGTGACGCAGTTCGTCGTCGACGCCAGCGTGGCCCTCAAATGGGCAATCCGGGAAAGTAAGAGCGAGAACGCCAGACGATTGGCTGGCTCCACCATGTTCGCTCCCGGCCTGATGCTGGCCGAATGCGCGAATGCCCTGTGGCGGAAGTCTCGCGTTGGAGACCTGACACCCGAGGAAGCGGTGAGCAACCTGTCGCTCATTCGGGCTGTACCAGTGAACTACATATCGGACGAGGCTCTGGCCGAAACCGCTCTCATCATCGCCCAGTCTATCGACCATGCGATATATGACTGCCTCTATCTGGCTCTATCCCTGCGCCAGAACGCGCCGCTGGTGACGGATGACATGCGGCTGCTCGCGAAGTGGACCGCGGCCTCCGGTATTCCGCAGCCCCTCGCGCTGGCGGATTTGGCCGATTCTTAGAGCAACCCCTCCAGCACCCGGTCCGGCGGGGCGTGGCCGTCGACGAAGGTCTTGATGTTGATGATCACCTTCTCGCCCATGTCGATGCGGCCCTCGATGGTGGCCGAGCCCATGTGCGGCAGCAGCACCACGTTGTCCATGGCGAGCAGCTTCGGATTCACCGCCGGCTCGTGCTCGAACACGTCGAGGCCGGCGCCGGCCAGCTCCTTGCTGCGCAGCATGCGGATCAGTGCGTTCTCGTCGATCACCTCGCCGCGCGCGGTGTTGACGATGTAGGCGTGGGGCCGCAGCAGCGCCAGGCGCCTTGCCGACAGCAGGTGGAAGGTGGCCGGCGTGTGCGGGCAGTTCACCGACACGATGTCCATGCGCGCCAGCATCTGGTCGAGGCTTTCCCAGTAGGTCGCCTCCAGCTCGCGCTCGGTCTCCTCGTGCACCCGGTTGCGGTTGTGGTAGTGGATCTGCATGCCGAACGCCCGGGCGCGGCGGGCGACCGCCTGGCCGATGCGGCCCATGCCGATGATGCCGAGGCGCTTGCCCCAGATGCGGTGGCCCAGCATGCCGGTGGGCGACCAACCCTTCCAGTCGCCGTCACGCAGCAGGCGCTCGCCTTCCGACAGGCGGCGCGGCACGGCGAGCATCAGCGCCAGCGTCATGTCGGCCGTGTCCTCGGTCAGCACACCCGGCGTGTTGGTGACGGTGATGCCGCGCTGGCGGGCGGTGGCAAGGTCGATATGGTCGACGCCGGTGCCGAAATTGGCGACCAGCCGCAGGTTGGGGTTGGCCTGCACCAGCACGCCCGCGTCGATCCGGTCGGTGACGGTCGGCACCAGCACGCTCGCCTCCCTGGCAGCGGCGATCAGGTCGGCCTGGCTGAACGGCTTGTCGTCGAGGTTGAGGCGGACGTCGAACAGCTCCATCAGCCGCGTCTCGATCGGATCGGGCAGCTTGCGGGTGACGATGACCTTGGTCTTCCTGTACGGCATCGAGGCACCCTCCACGGCGATGGAAACGGTCGGAAATCGAGGGATTCAGGCCCCTTCCCTCCGGCTGTGTCTAGCAGATGTACCCTTCGGTTTCAAACCTGCAAGGGATGCGCCGGCCGTGCCCGCTTGACCGTTTTGGACGGGCGGCATAAACCTTTGGTGGTGCATGGGGATAGGCAGGCCATCCGCTTGAAAGCCTTCGCGAGAGTGTTGATCGGGCTATGCCTCGCGGCCGCGCTGACGCCCGCGCCGGCATCGGCGCAGACCCGGGAGGAAGAGGCCGGCGCCGGCAGCGTCACCGGCCTGCCGCTGCCCCGCTTCGTCACCCTGTCGTCGGGCAAGATCAACATGCGCGTCGGCCCGGGCAGCCGCTATCCCATCGACTGGGTCTATACCCGCCGCGGCATGCCGGTTGAGATCATCGCCGAGTACGAGCTGTGGCGGAAGGTGCGCGACGTGGACGGCACCGAGGGCTGGGTGCTCAAGCACATGGTATCGAGCAAGCGCGGCGCCATCGTCACCGTGGCCGTCGCCACCCTGCGCCGCGAGCCCGAGGACACGGCGGCGCCGGTGCTCTACGCCAAGAAGGGCGTGCAGGGCATGCTCGACGAATGCCGGAAGGAATGGTGCGAGCTGGAGGTGGACGGCTCCAAGGGCTGGCTGCGCAAATCGAGCCTCTGGGGCATCTACCCCGACGAGATATTCAAGGAGTAGCGGGCGGGCCCGCGGCCATGCCGCGCTCGGCGACCAGCTTGGCCACCGCCCGGGCAATGTCCTTGCGGCGCTGGTCCTGATCGACGTCCAACGGCACTTTCGCATCTCGCCGGAGGAAATAGGATGTATGTTATACAACAGCCGTCTTATATTTGGGCCGATCAAGCCGTTTAGCACGCTATCGGGCGCATATTGAGCGCGCGAGGCATAGGCTGGGCGGAGCGAACGGGGAGAACGGCAATGAAACTGCTGACGCCGATCAAGCTGGGGCCCATCGAGGTCCGCAACCGGGTCGTCTCGACGGCCCACGCCGCCTATACGGATTTCTGGCAGGCCGGCAATACCGGCGAGCGGTACATGGCCTATCAGGAACGGCGATCACAGGGCGGCACCGGCCTGATCATCCTGACCGCCATGCACGTCCACCATTCCAGCCAGATTCCGGGCCACTTCGTCTACGAGGTCGAGGACATCGCGAAGAAGTACCAGCAGATGAGCACGCGCGTGCACCGGCACGGCGCGAAGATCATCCAGCAGCTGTTCCATTTCGGCGTACAGGGCAAGTCGGACCCGCGCGACGACTGGACTCCGCTGTGGGGATTCTCCGGCACCACGTCGCTGGCGGGCGAGGTGTCGCACAAGATGACCGACGCCGAGATCGAGGAGGTCATCGACGCGTTCGCGAGGACGGCGAAGATCGTCGTCGACAATGGCCTGGACGGCGTCGAGCTGCACGGCACCCATGGCTACCTGATCCAGCAATCGTTCACGCCGCGCGCCAACCGCCGCGACGACCGCTGGGGCGAGCACCTGTATTTCGTGAAGACCCTGGCGCAGCGCGTCCGCGACGCCATCGGCCCGGACAAGGCCATGGGCTTCCGCATCTCGGTCGACGATTTCATCAAGCCTGAAGACGGCGGCGTCGGCATCGACCGCCTGGCGGAGATCGCCAGCGAGGTGGTCGGCACCGGCCTGTTCGACTACCTCAACCATTCGGAAGGCTCCGGCGGGGTCGACTATGCCCGGGCGATCGGCTCCTATCGCCACACCTTCGGAGAATGGCTGCCGCTGACCCGCAACCTGCGCGACGCCATCGGCGCGGCAGTGCCGGTCGTCGGCGTCGGCAAGATTCCGACGCCTGACCTGGCCGAACGGGCGCTGCAGGCGAGCGACTGCGACCTGGTCGGCATGACCCGCGCCCAAATCGCCGATCCCGACCTGGTGAAGAAGCTGTGGCACGGCATCGGTCACCGCATCCGCACCTGCACCGGCTCGAACCAGGGCTGCTACGACCGCGCGCGCTATCCGATCACCTGCTTCCACAACCCGGAAGTGGGCGAGGAGAACCGGTTCAGCAAGCTGGACGTGCCCATCGAGGGACCCAAGCGGGTGTTGGTGGTGGGCGGCGGTCCCGCCGGCATCAAGGCGGCCGAGATCGCCGCCAGGCGCGGCCACGACGTGACGCTGGTCGAAGCCGGCTCGCGCCTCGGCGGCCGGTTGAACCTGGTGGCGCCCATGGGCGATGCCGCCAACCTGCTGACCTCGGTGAACTGGATCGAGCAGGAGCTGTCGCTGCTGCCGGTCAAGATATTGCTGCAGACTCTGGCGGACGAAGCCTTTGTCCGCGATTTCAAGCCGGACGCCATCATCATGGCGACAGGGGCCGTGTCGACCAGTGACCTTGGTGCCGAGAGCGACGGCTCGATCCCGGTCATTTCATCCGACGCCGCCGCCCAGGGTCTGTTCAACGAGGTGAAATTCGACCTGAGCGGCACGCGGGCGCTCATGGTCGACGTGCGCGCCAACTATGAGACCGCGCTGGTCATGGAGTCGCTTGCCAAGCGGGGCAGCAAGGTCACCGTCGCCACGCCGTATCTGCACTTCGGCGTCAATATCGGTGCCTCCCACCAATACGAATATCTCCAGAGCCTGCCGACGCTGGGCATCGACGTGCTGCCCACGACCGTGGTGGCGCGCGTCCAGCACGGCGAGGCGCACCTCCGGCACGCCTTCAGCGGCGCCATCTCGCCCCAGGGCTTCGACTTCATCGTCGCCGGCAGCAGTCCCACGCCCCGCGACGAGATGTGGGAAGTGTTTGCCCGTTACGCGCCGACCAAGATGGCCGGCGACGTGGTCGCGCCGCGGTCGGCCCTCGAGGCCTATCGTGAGGGCGACCGCGCCGGGCGCACGGTGTAGAATTTTTCGGTCACGAGAGACGAGGATCACATGACTACCGCACCCGAACTGCTGCGCGCCGACCAGATCGGCGCCTGGGACGACACCGCCGACGTCATCATCATCGGCTACGGCATCGCCGGCGCCTGCGCCGCGCTGGAGGCGCGCCGGGCGGGCGCCGACGTGCTGGTGATCGAACGGGCCTCGGGCGGCGGCGGCGCGAGCGCGCTTTCCGCCGGCATTTTCTATCTGGGCGGCGGCACCGCCGTGCAGAAGGCCGTCGGCTACGACGATACCGCCGAGGACATGTTCAAGTTCCTCATGGCCAGCACCAGCGCGCCGGACGCCACCATCGTCCGCCGCTTCTGCGACGACGCGGCCGGCCATTTCGACTGGCTGGAAGCCCAGGGCGTGCCGTTCGAGCGCACCTATTACAAGGACAAGGCGGTGATCGCGCCGACCAGCGAATGCCTCGCCTCGACCGGCAACGAGAAGGCATGGCCCTACTACACCTTTGCCAAACCGGCGCCGCGTGGCCACAAGGTCGCCAAGGTCGGCGATGGCGGCGGCGCGCTGGCCATGAACGCGTTGATCGCCCGCTGCGCCGAGGAGGGCGTGCGGATCGCGACCGACAGCGAGGTGAAGGCGCTGGTCCGCGACGGCGCCGGCCGGATCATGGGCGTGAAGGTCCGCCAGACCACGGGCCCGGTCCATCTGCGCGCCCGCCGCGCGGTGATCCTGGCCGCCGGCGGCTTCGGCATGAACCGGGAGCTGATGCGCCGGTACGTGCCGCGGCTTCCCGAGGCGTCCGAGCCGCTGGGCATCCCGCACAATGACGGCGCGGCGCTGATGCTGGGCCTGTCGGCCGGCGCGGCGACCCAGGCCATGAGCGGCACCATCGCCACCTCGTCGTTCTATCCGCCGGGCCAGCTGATCCGGGGCATCGTGGTCAACACGCGCGGCGAGCGCTTCGTGGCCGAGGACAGCTATCACGGACGCACCGCCGAGCACATCGCCGAGCAGCCCGGCGCCACCGCCTACCTGATCGTCGATTCGGCGGTGTTCGCCTATCCTGAGATCGAGAAGCGGCTGATCGACGGCTGGGACACCATCCCCGAGATGGAAGCGGGCCTGAAGCTGCCGGCGGGTTCGCTGCAGAAGACCATGGCCGACTACAACGCGGCCGCGGCGAAGGGCTCCGATCCGCTGTGGAACAAGCATCCCGACTGGGTGACGCCGCTCGACAAGCCGCCCTATGCGGCCTTCGACCTGTCCTACACCGCCACCAGCTACCGCTACCTGACCCTGGGCGGCCTGCGCACCACCGCCGAGAGCGAGGTGCTGGATGGGGACGGCAAAATCATCCCCGGCTTCTACGCCGCCGGCGCCTGCGTCTCCAGCATCCCGCAGGACGGCAAGGGCTATGCCAGCGGTCTGAGCCTGGGGCCGGGATCGTATTATGGGCGGGTCGCGGGGCGGAACGCGGCAAAAGCGACGCTGAATCGCTAGCCAATTGGGGCGCCATTGTGTCTTCTTGGGGAAGAAGGTGGGGCCAGTTGGCTATCCCGTCGAAGCCCTCCTCGTGGCCCGTGCGGGCCAAGCCTTACTTAGATAAACTCTAAAAAGGACGGGCCGCCCGTTACTGGTCGCAGATGCGGATGACGATATCGACGCGGCTGATCTTGCGGCCGTCGGGCGCCTGCGGCAGGCCGGCCACGGTCACCATATGCGCCGGGATGTCGGTGAGCTGGCCGGACCGCTCGCACAGGAAATGATGGTGGTCGGTGACGTTGGTGTCGAAATAGGTTTTGCCCGCATCCACCATGATCTCACGCAGCAGACCGACGTCGGTGAACTGGTGCAGTGTGTTGTAGACCGTGGCGAGCGACACGCGGGCGCCGCACGCCTGCGCTTCCTCGTGCAGCGTCTCGGCCGTCACGTGCCGATCGCAGCCTTGCTCGAACAGCAGCTTGGCAAGCGCCAGGCGCTGCTGCGTGGGGCGTAGATCGGCCTCACGGAGCCGATTGATCGCTTGGGCGTAGGGTCGTTCGTTCATGCTGGTGTCCATCGGAAGATGTACGCTGGGCGCGGGTCCGCATCACCGTCATTAAATTGACTCCAGAACGCAAAAGTCAAGCGACGGGCCGCCCGGAACGGCACATTCGCGCGGCCGGCCGGTTGCCTCCCGCAGTAGTCGTGGCGTCGCAAGCCGTGGCGGGGTACGACTCTTGCCAGCCATATCCGGGAAGGAATCATCATGCTGACCGTGCATCATCTGGGCATCTCGCAGTCGGACCGGATCGTCTGGCTCTGCGAGGAGCTGCAGATTCCCTACGAGATGAAGAAATACGACCGCGATCCGGTCACCAGGCTCGCGCCCGCCGACTACAAGGCGATACACCCGTTCGGCACCGCGCCGGTGATCACCGACGGCGCCCTGGTGCTGGGGGAGTCCGGCGCGATCATCGACTACATCATCGCCAAATACGGCAACGGCCGGCTGAAGCTGGCGCCCGATCACCCCAACTATCCGGACTACCTGTTCTGGTTCCACTTCGCCAACGCCTCGCTGATGCCGAGCGGCATGGTGGGCATGATCCTGACCATGCTGGAGGCGCCGGAAACCGACATGACCAGGGCGCTCCGCTCGCGCGGCGACAAGGCGTTCGCCATGGTCGAGGACCGGCTCGGCAAGGCGCGCTATTTCGCCGGCAGCGAGTTCACCGCCGCCGACATCATCATGCTGTTCCCGCTGACCACCATGCGGCTGTTCGTGCCGCGCGACATCTCGGGCATGCCCAACCTGCTGGCCTACCTGAAGCGCATCGGCGAGCGGCCGGCCTACCAGCGCGCGGCGAAGAAAGGCGACCCGGACCTGCCGCCGAAGCTGGACTGAGCAACCTCCGCCTAATGCGCCTAACGCGGGCCTTTAATGCGGGGACATAATACCTATTCCGGCACTGTGGCGACCGCTCAACGGGCCGGTGCCGAAATAGGTATTATGTCCCTGTATTAGTCAGTCGCCGGTGCAGATCCGGTCGACGAGTTGCTTGACCGTGGGGATGAAGCCGTTGGAGTAGAACGGGTCCTGCCTGAAGCGGTAGGCGCTGTGGCCGGCGAACATCAGGTTGTGCTCGAGGTCGCCGCCATGGGCGATGTCCATCAGCGTCTTCTGGATGCAGAAGCTGCGCGGATCGGCCTTCTTGCCGTTGGAAAAGTCGCCGTGGTCGGCCCAGTTGGAGAACTTGCAGGCGCTGAGGCAGCCCATGCAGTCGGCCTGGTCCTTCTGGATCTCGCGCTGCTTGAGCGCCGACACGAAGATCAGCGTCTGGTCGGGTGTGCGCATGGGCTGATCGTAGCCCTGCGCCTGCCAGCCCGCCGCATGTTCGGCGTCGCCGGGCGTCAGGTAGACGGTGTTCTTGCGGGCGCCCAGCGAGAACGGCACCTGGTGCTCGCCCACCGGCTCGGCGGTGTAGGCGACCTGGCGCTCGCTGCGGGCGTCGAGCTCGACCAGGAACTCGTTGCGGACGGCCGAGGAGTAAAAGCCGGTGGGCGAATGGCGGTGCAGCTGCACGTCGCCTTCCTCCAGGGTCATCAATCGCTGCTTCCACTGCTCGGGGATCGGGCTTTCCCTCGTCAGCAGCGGACGGGTGCCGAACTGGAAGACGATCGGGCCCACTTCCGGGTTATCGATCCAGTCCTCGAAATCGCGCAGGTACCAGACGCCGCCCGCCATGATGATCGGCGTGTGGTCGAGACCGAACTCGTTCATGGTCTTGCGCAACTCGACGATGCGCGGATAGGGCGCCTCGGGCCGCAGCGGGTCTTCCGAATTGGACAGGCCGTTGTGGCCGCCCGCCAGCCACGGGTCTTCATAGACCACGCCGCCCAGCATCTCGGCGAACTTGAAATAGGCCCGCTTCCACAACGCCCGGAAGGCGCGGCCGGAAGAGATGATCGGGTAGTAGCGCACGCCGTAACGGGCGGCGATCTCACCCAGCTTGTAGGGCATGCCGGCGCCGCAGGTGACGCCGTGGACCAGGTCCTTGGCCCGCTCCAGCACGCCGTGCAACACCCGCTGGGCGCCGCCCATCTCCCACAGCACGTTGATGTTGATGAAGCCGTTGCCGGCCGCGCGCTCATAGGCTTCGCGGATCTGGGCCAGACCGCCCCTGATGCCGAAGTCGATCAGCTCCTCGTGCCGGTCGACGCGGGTGCGGCCCTTGTAGAGCTGCGGTATCAGCCTGCCGCCGGAATCGTAGCTGTCGGCGTTGACGCACGAGACGGTGCCGATGCCGCCGGCGCCGGCCCAGGCGCCCGCGCTGGCGCCATTGGAAATGGAGATGCCCTTGCCGCCCTCGATGAGCGGCAGGACTTCCTTGCCAGCGATCCTGATGGCGTTGAGCGCCCTCATCTGCGCGGATCCGTACGGTTCAGCCTATGTGCCTATTCAGGCACATAGGCCAAAGCCGCCCGGAATCCAAGCTCGATCAATCGCGCCGCTGCTTCTTGGGTTCGCGGGTATCGGCGATTTCCTCGCCGGTTTCCTGGTTCACCAGCCGCATGGACAGGCGCACCTTGCCCCGGTCGTCGACGCCCAGCACCTTCACCTTCACCGGCTGGCCTTCCTTGACCACGTCACCGACCTGGGCGACACGGTCCTCGCGCAGCTCGGAGATGTGGACCAGGCCGTCCTTGTTGCCGATGAAGTTCACGAAGGCACCGAAATCGACGACCTTCACGACCTTGCCGTCATAGACCATGCCGATTTCCGGCTCGGCGACGATGCCGGTGATCCAGGCGCGCGCCTTCTTGATGGCTTCCGGATCGCTGGACGCGATCTTGATGGTGCCGTCATCCTCGATGTCGATCTTGGCGCCGGTCTGCTCGACGATCTCGCGGATCACCTTGCCGCCGGTACCGATGACTTCGCGGATCTTATCCTTCGGCACGCTCATGGTCTCGATGCGCGGCGCGTTGGAGCTGAGCTCGTCGCGGGCGTGGTCGAGCGACTTGGCCATCTCGGCCAGGATATGGATGCGGCCGCCCTGCGCCTGCGCCAGCGCGGTCTGCATGATCTCCTTGGTGATGCCGGTGACCTTGATGTCCATCTGCAGCGAGGTGATGCCGACCGACGTGCCCGCCACCTTGAAGTCCATGTCGCCGAGATGGTCCTCGTCGCCCAGGATGTCGGACAGCACGGCGTAGCTGCCGTCCTTCTCCAGGATCAGGCCCATGGCGATGCCCGACACTGGCCGGGTGATCGGCACGCCGGCGTCCATCATGGCGAGGGACGAGGAGCACACGGTGGCCATGGAGGAGGAGCCGTTGGATTCGGTGATCTCCGACACCACGCGGATGGTGTAGGGGAACTCCTCGGCCGACGGCAGGACCGCCTGGAGGGCGCGCCAGGCCAGCTTGCCGTGACCCACCTCGCGGCGGCCGGTGAAGCCGGAGCGGCCGACTTCGCCGACCGAGAAGGGCGGGAAGTTGTAGTGCAGCATGAAGCGCGAGCGCCAGTTGCCCTCGAGCGAATCGATGATCTGCTCGTCGTCGCCGGTGCCCAGGGTCACGACGCCCAGCGACTGGGTCTCGCCGCGGGTAAACAGGCACGAGCCGTGGGTGCGCGGCAGGACCGTCACCTCGGCCAGGATCGGGCGGACGGTGACCAGGTCACGGCCGTCGATGCGCTTGCCGGTCTTGATGATGTTGCCGCGGACGATGTCCTTCTCGAGGTCCTTCAGCAGGGTCTTCACCACGCTGGGATCGGCCGGCGGATCCATGTCGGTCAGCGCCGTGACGATCTGGCTCTTGGCCTCGCCGATCGCCTTGGTGCGGACCTGCTTGTCGGTGTTGGCGTAGGCGGCGCGCAGGCCGGCTTCGCCCAGCTCGGCGACACGGGCCTGGAGGACGCTGTGGTCCGGGGCTTCCGGCAGGTTCCACGGGTCCTTGGCGGCGTCCTCGGCCAGGTCGATGATCAGGTTGATCACCGCCTGCATCTGGTCATGGCCGAACACAACCGCGCCCAGCATGATCTCTTCGCTCAGCTCGGCGGCCTGCGATTCCACCATCAGCACCGCGGTGCTGGTGCCGGCGACGACCAGGTCGAGCTGCGAGGTCGGCAGCTCGTCGATCGACGGGTTCAGCACATACTGGCCGTCGATGTAGCCGACGCGGGCGCCGGCGATCGGGCCCAGGAACGGGATGCCCGACAGGGTCAGCGCCGCCGAGGCGCCGATCAGGGCGACGACGTCCGGATCGTTCTCCATGTCATGGCTGAGCACGGTGCACAGCACCTGGGTCTCATTGCGGAACTCGGACGGGAACAGCGGACGGATCGGGCGGTCGATGAGGCGCGAGGTCAGCGTCTCCTTCTCGGTCGGCCGGCCCTCACGCTTGAAGAAGCCGCCCGGGATCTTGCCGGCGGCGTAGTATTTCTCGGTGTAGTTGACGGTCAGCGGGAAGAAGTCCAGGCCCGGCTTGGGCGACTTTTCCGCGACGACGGTGCACAGCACGACGGTGTCGCCATAGCTGGCCATGACGGCGCCGTGGGCCTGACGGGCAACACGGCCGGTTTCCAGGACCAGCTTGCGACCGCCCCAGTTGAGTTCCTTACGGGTGATATTAAACATTTTGAATTCCTTCTTGCGCGGCCAGCCCCATTGCCAGCCGCCCCTTCCTCGACTCTTTCAATTCGAAGGTCGGTTTTGCCGCCCCGTCCGGCGTTTGGCCGTGGGGGCGGGCCTCAAAAGCGAAAGCGCCGGACGATGCCGGCGCCTTCCTGTTACTTGCGCAGTCCAAGACGCTGAATCAGCGAGGTGTAGCGCGCTTCGTCCACCTTCTTGACATAGGCCAGAAGGCTGCGGCGCTGGTTCACCATCTTGATGAGGCCGCGGCGCGAGTGGTTGTCCTTCTTGTGGGTGCCGAAGTGCTCCTGCAGGTTGTTGATCCGCTCGGTGAGGATGGCAACCTGGACTTCGGGGGACCCGGTATCGCCGGTGGTGGTGGCGAATTCCTTGATCAGTTCTTCCTTGCGGGAAGCGGCAATCGACATCGATATCTCCTTTAAAGATTGAAGAGCCGCTTGGGCTTCAGGGTTCCGTCCGTGATCACGCCGATACCGACGGCCTTCCCGGACACCTTGATAACCACGTCGCCGTCGAGCTGGCACGGTACGAATACCGGCTGCCCGTGGCGTAAACGGTCGGCCTCGCTTTCCATCACGGCGACCGCCGGGATGTCGTCCAGCGGTGTCTCGATGGGCAGCACAAGGCCACAAGGCGGCGCACTATGGTCCAATTGTCCAAGCTTATCCAGTGAAAATGCTTGGGCCTCGCCGAACGGGCCGACCTGGGTCCGGCGCAGCGCCGTGACGTGGCCGAAGGTGTCCAGCGCCTGCGCCAGGTCGCGGGCGAGCGAACGCACATAGGTGCCCTTGCCGCAGTCCAGTTCGAACTCGGCGCTGTCCTCATGGGCCTCGATCAGAACCAAGCGCTTCACCTCCACCTCGCGCGGCGGCAGATCGGGCGGCGCGCCGTCGCGGGCCAGGTCGTAGGCGCGTTCACCGCCGACCTTGATGGCCGAGAACGACGGCGGCTTCTGCAGGATGACGCCGGTGAAGGCGGGCAGCGCGGCCGCGATCCGCGCCGCCGTCGGGCGCACATCGCTGAGGCCGGTCACCGCGCCCTCGGTATCGTCGGTGTCGCGGCCTTCACCCCACTGGACGGTGAAGCGATAGGACTTGGAGCCGTCCATGGCGTAGGAGATCAGCTTGGTCGCCTCGCCCAGCGCCAGCGGCAGCACGCCCGTCGCCAGCGGATCGAGGGTGCCGGCGTGACCGACCTTGGCCGCGTCGAGAAGCCGCTTCACCCTGGCGACCGCATGGGCCGAGGTGATGCCCGACGGCTTGTCGAGAACGACCCAGCCGCTGATCGGCCGGCCTTTCCTGTTGCGTCCCATCCCGACCTATTCGTCGTCGGAGGCATGCCCCAGGTCGCGGGCGACCTTGGGCTGGCGCAGCAGCGCGTCGATCTTGGCGGCCTGCTCGAACGTCCGGTCGACGGCGAAGCGAAGCTGCGGCACGTAGCGCATGTCGACCATATGGCCGACCTGCCCGCGCAGGAACCGGGCGCAGCGGTTCAGGCCCTGCGCCACCTTCTCCATGTCCTGGCCGCCCAGCGGCATGACATAGACGGTCGCGTTCTTCAGGTCCGGGCCGACGTCCACCTCGGTGACGGTGATCGAGATGCCGTCGACCGCCGGGTCGCGCAGCTGGCCGCGCATCAGCACTTCGGCCAGGGCGTGGCGCAGCACCTCGCCCACGCGCGACTGACGCTGGGTCCGCGGACCGCCACGGGATTTGCTCATGACCTGCCTGCCTTCGCCCGCGTTACAGGGTGCGGGCGCGTTCCTCGACCGAGTACATCTCGATCCGGTCGCCGGCCTTCACGTCGTTGAAGTTGTCGACGGTGATGCCGCACTCGGTGCCGGCCGCCACCTCCTTGACCTCGTCGCGGAAACGGCGGAGCGAGCTGACCTTGCCGTCATGCACCACCACGTCGTCGCGCAGCACGCGGGCACGGACGTCGGTGCGGGCCGAGCCCTCGAGCACGATACAGCCCGCCGCCTTGCCCTTGCCGGCGTTGAACACTTCCTTGACCTGGGCGACGCCGACGATGGTTTCCCTGATCTCGGGCGCCAGCATGCCCGACAGGGCCGACTTGATGTCGTCCACCAGGTCGTAGATCACCGAGTAGTAGCGGATCTCGACGCCGTTCTGCTCGGCCATGGCACGGGACTTGCCCGCGGCGCGGACGTTGAACGCCAGGATCGGCGCCTTCGACGCCTCGGCCAGCGCCACGTCGGATTCGGACACGCCGCCGACGCCGCTGAGCAGCACCTTCACCGCCACCTCGTCGGTGTTCATGGCCTGCAGCGCGCTGGCGACGGCTTCCGCCGAACCGTGCACGTCGGCCTTGATCACCACCGGCAGCTCCTGCACTTCCTTGGTCTTCAGCTTCTCCAGCATGGACTCGAGCGATGCGCGCTCCAGCGGGCCGGCGAGCTTTTCCTTGAGCTGGCGCTGGCGATAGGCCGAGATCTCGCGGGCGCGGGCCTCGGTCTCGACCACCAGGAAATCGTCGCCCGCCATGGGCGCGCTGGTCGCGCCGAGCACGGCGACCGGCTGCGACGGGCCGGCTTCCTTGATGGTGTTGCCCTTGTCGTCGATCAGCGCCCGGACGCGGCCCGATTCGGCGCCCATCACGAAGATGTCGCCGATGCGCAGCGTGCCGCGCGTCACCAGCACGGTGGCGACGGCGCCGCGGCCCTTGTCGAGCATGGATTCGATGACCACGCCTTCGGCCGCGCGGGCCGGATTGGCGGCGAGCTCCAGCACTTCGGCCTGGAGGATGATGGCTTCCTCCAGCTTGTCCAGGTTGGTGCGCTCCTTGGCCGACACCTCGATGTCGAGCGTGTCGCCGCCGAGGCTTTCGACCACGATCTCGTATTGCAGCAGCGCCTGGCGGATTTTCTCCGGATTGGCGTCGTATTTGTCGATCTTGTTGATCGCCACGATGATCGGCACGTTCGCCGCACGGGCATGGTGAATGGCCTCGACCGTCTGCGGCATGATGCCGTCGTCGGCCGCCACCACCAGCACCACGATGTCGGTCACCTGGGCGCCGCGGGCACGCATGGCGGTGAACGCCGAATGGCCCGGCGTGTCGAGGAAGGTGATCTTCTCGCCGCCCGGCATGGTGACCTGATAGGCGCCGATATGCTGGGTGATGCCGCCCGCCTCGCCCGATACCACGTCGGTGGCGCGCAGCGCATCGAGCAGCGACGTCTTGCCGTGGTCGACGTGGCCCATCACGGTCACGACCGGCGGACGCGGCGCGAGGTCCTCGGGGCTGTCGGCCGCGCCGGTCAGGCCGGCCTCGACGTCGGCTTCGGCCACGCGCTTCATCTTGTGTCCCATTTCGGCGACGATGATCTCGGCGGTATCCGCGTCGATGGTGTCATTGACGCTGACCGGGACGCCGATCTTCATCAGCTCGCGCACCACGTCGTTGGCGCGCTCGGTCATGCGGTTGGCCAGCTCGGCCACGGTGATATGCTCGGGGACGATGACCTCTCGGAACAGCTTCTGCGGCGCATCCGACATGCGGCGCATGGCCTTCTGCTTCTCGCGGGCGCGGCGCATGGCGGCCAGCGACCGCTGCCGTTCCTCGGCGCCGTCGTCCAGCGCGCGCTGGACGGTGAGCTTGGAGTTGGCGCGGCGCGTATCGACCTTCGGCGTCGGCTTGGCGTGTTGGACCTTGGCGGCGCCGGCGCGGGCCCGCTTCTTGCGCTCGTCTTCCTCTTCCTCGTCGATCAGCGTCGCGGTCTTGACCCGATCTTCGGGTCTCGGGCGGCGAGCTTCCTCGACCGGCGGCGGCACCACGATGTCGGCGACGCGGCTCTTCACGACCGGCGGCGGCGGCGCGACCGGCTCGACGCGCGGCTTGGGCTTGGCGACGGTGACCGCCGGATTGGCGACGACGCGCACCGGCGCCGGCTGCTCGGCGGCGGTCGAGTCGTCCGTCGGCCTGAGTGCCTCTTCCTTCGCCTTGCGGGCGGCCTCTTCGGCGGCCAGCCGGCGGCGTTCGTCGTCCTCGGCCTTGCGGCGGGCTTCTTCCTCGGCGCGGCGCCTGGCTTCTTCTTCCTGGCGCTGCTTCTCCAGCACTTCCTGCTTGCGCGCTTCCTCGAGCGCCCGCAGCCGGACCGCCTTCTCGCCCTGGCTCAGATGGCCGCCTTCGACATCGCCGCCGAATTCGCCCAGGCCCGGCTCGCCGTCACGGCTGAAGGTGCGGCGGCGCTTGCGTTCCACCACCACGGCCTTGCCGCGCCCGTGGGACAGGCTCTGGCGCACCTGGCCGCTGCCGCCAGCGTCGACGCTTTTCTTCAGCTGAAGCGTCTTGCCGGACGACAGGGTGAGCTTCGTGTCGCCGCTTTCCTTGGTTTCGCTCATTCACATTCCTCATTCGCGCTCGGCCGGCCCGTCGGACCTTCGCCGTGCCGGTAACCGGCAAGCAGATTCACTTCGGCCACAAACCGCCGGGCCAGGCCGCCGTCGCGCAGGGCTGCATGTATCACATTCCCGCGCCCCAACGCCAAACTCAATTGCTCGGACGTGAACAGGTCCACATCCGGTAATCCCGCGGCCAGTCCGCGCAGCTTGCGGCGGCCGTCCTCGGCCGCGTCGGCCGCCGTCACCAGCACGCTCGCGGTCCCCGTCTGCAGCCAGCCCTTGACCTTTTCGAAGCCGGCAACGATGTCGCCCGCCTTGCGGGCCAGGCCCAGCAAACTCAGGCAGCCATGGACCAGCTGGGCCTCGATCAGGGCCGGCAGCCCGTCGGGCACGCTGACCTTCTGGCGCGCGGCGCGCGAGAAGGCGTTTTTCGCGCACGCGGTCTCGACCACGTCGCGGCGCGCCTCTACCCACAGCCCGCGGCCGGGGAGTTTACCCCTGAGATCGGGCACGATGACGTCGCCGGGCCCGACGACAAAGCGCACGAGGCCCGCCCGCGGCGCGCTCTCGCCGCTTACGATGCATCGTCGTTCCGCCGCATGCCCTTTGCTTCCCGTCATCCGGTCTCCGTCGTGGCCTTACCCGGCCGCCGAGTCGCCGCCCGCGGCGGGTTCCTCGTCCTCGTACCAGTGGGCACGAGCGGCCATGATGATCGCGTTGGCGTCGTCTTCGCCGAGGTCGAAGCCCTGCAGCGGCCCGCCCGATTCGATGAGCTCGAAACCGGCGAACTCGGCCAGCTCGTCCAGGGTCTTGATCCCCTTCTCGCCGAGGACGACCAGCATCTGGGGCGTCAGCCCCTCGATGGCGGCCACATCGTCGGTCACGCCGAGCTGCTTGCGCCGGGCGTCGGCCTCGTCGTCGCGACGCTGCAGCGCGGCACGGGCGCGGTTCTGAAGTTCCTGGGCAATGTCCTCGTCGAAGCCCTCGATCGAGGCCAGCTCGTCCAGCTCCACATAGGCCACTTCCTCGAGATCGGCGAATCCTTCGGCGACCAGCAGCTGGGCGATGGTCTCTTCGACGTCGAGGGCTTCCATGAACAGCGCCGAGCGGGACTGGAACTCCTGCTGCCGGCGCTCGGACTCTTCGGCCTCGGTCAGGATGTCGATGGTCCAGCCGGTGAGCTGCGAGGCGAGGCGCACATTCTGGCCGCGGCGGCCGATCGCCAGGCTGAGCTGGTCGTCGGGGACGACCACCTCGATGCGCTCGTTGTCCTCGTCGAGCACCACCTTCTGCACCTCGGCGGGCGCCAGGCCGTTGACGACGAAGGTGGCCACGTCGGGCGACCACTGGATGATGTCGATCTTCTCGCCCTGCAGCTCGTTGACCACGGCCTGGACGCGGCTGCCGCGCATGCCGACGCAGGCGCCGACCGGGTCGATGCCCGGGTCGTTCGACACGACGGCGATCTTGGCCCGGCTGCCCGGATCGCGCGCCACCGACTTGATCTCGATGATGCCGTCGTAGATTTCCGGCACTTCCTGGGCGAACAGTTCGGCCATGAACTCGGGCCGGGCGCGCGACAGGAAGATCTGCGGGCCGCGCGGCTCCTGGCGGACGTCGTAGATGTAGGCGCGGACCCGGTCGCCGTTGCGCAGGTTCTCGCGCGGCAGCGCCTCGTCGCGGCGGATCACCGCCTCGGCGCGGCCCAGATCGACGACCACGTTGCCGTATTCGACGCGCTTGACGATGCCGTTGATGATGTCGCCCTGGCGGTCCTTGTACTCGCTGTACTGGCGGGCGCGCTCGGCCTCGCGGACCTTCTGGGTGATCACCTGCTTGGCGGTCTGGGCGGCGATTCGGCCGAAATCCATCGGCGGCAGCTCTTCGGAAATCTCCGAGCCGGTCTCCAGTTCGTGGCCCGGATAGCGGCGCTCGGCGTCCGTCAGGGTCAGCTGGGCGGCCTCGTTCTCGACCTCCTCGACCACGGTGATCACCCGGCGCAGCTTGATCTCGCCGGTATTGCGGTCGATGTGGGCGCGCAAATCGTGCTCGGCGCCGTAGCGCGAGCGGGCGGCCTTCTGGAAGGCTTCTTCCATGGCTTCGAGCACCAGCTCGCGGTCGATCACCTTGTCGCGGGCGACGGCGTCGGCGACCTGCAGCAGTTCCAGGCGGTTGGCGCTAATGGCGGTGGACATCAGTCAGCTCCCTGTTGATCAACCGGTTCGATCCCGGCCGCCCTGCGGGCGTCCTGATGCGCGTTGATCAGCGCATCCGTCAGCACCAGCTTGGCCTGCTCGATGTTGTCGAACGGCAAGTGCACGCGGCCCTGCGGCGCATCCAGCGCCACCTGGCCATCGTCGAAACCCACGATCGTGCCGCGGAACCGGCGCTGGCCCGAGATCGGCGTCGCCGTCTCGATCTTCGCCTCGAACCCGGCATAGTTGCGGTAGTCCTGCTCGCGCACCAGCGGGCGGTCGATGCCGGGCGAGCTGACTTCCAGAGTGTATTCGCCCTTGATCGGATCCTCGACGTCGAGGATCGCCGACGCGGCGCGGCTGACCTCGGCGCAGTCCTCGACGGTCATGGTGCCGTCGGCGCGCTCGGCCATGATCTGCAGCGTCCGGCGGCTGGTGGTGATGAAGCGCACGCGCACCAGGTCGAAGCCCATGGCCTCGACCGAAGGCTCGATCAGCGCCCGCACCTTGGCGGCTATGCCGGATTCAGCGACCAACCCGATTCCCAAAAACGAAAAAAGTGGGCTCTCGCCCACCCTTCGAACGTCCCGGCCGCTCCTCGAAGCAACCGGTCTATGTCAAGAGCAGCCGGAACCTAGTCCAAAGCCGGGGATTTTTCAAGGTCGATGTCCGGGCGCGATACGGTGGCGTCATCCGGCCGCGCGGGCCTTGCGGACCGCATCCTCGACCCGGCGCGCATAGCGCACCAGCGGCGGCTTGAGGCCCTGCGCGAACAGCTCCCTGCGGATGTCATGGGTGGTTCCCGTGAGATAGATGTCCACGCCGCGCCGCGCGGTCTTGTGGGCCAGCCCCTCGATGGTGTTGGCGGCGGTCGAATCGAGAAACGGGACGGCGGCGAAGTCGATCACCAGGGCGCGGTGGGTGTCGGCGATTCGGTCGAGCACCGAGCCGATCGAGGCCGCCGCGCCGAAGAAGAAGGCGCCGGAGATGCGGTAGACCACGATGTCCGGATCGTTGGCCGCGGCCTCGTCATAGGGTGCTCGCTCGCCACCGGATTCATCGGCCCTGTCCTCGGGCACGAACGGCGTCTGCCGCTCGACGGCGGTCGCCGTCGACATGCGGTGGATGAACAGCACGGAGCCGAGCGCGAAGCCGACCACGATTGCCTCGGTGAGGTCGCGGAAGATGGTCAGCAGGAACGTCGCCATCAACACCGCGGCATCGCCGCGCGACGCCCTGAGCAGGGCCGCGAAAGCCGGCTTCTCCACCATGTTCCACGCCACGACCGCGAGCACGCCGGCGAGGCTCGCCAGCGGAATGAAGCTGGCCAGCGGCGCGGCCACCAGCACGAAGGCGAGCAGGAACAGGGCGTGGAGCATGCCGGCGACGGGTCCGTGGGCGCCGGCGCGGACATTGGTCGCCGTCCGGGCGATGGTACCCGTGACGCAGATGCCGCCGAACAGGCCCGAGGCGATATTGGCGGCCCCCTGCGCGACCAGCTCGCAGTTCGAGCGGTGGCGGCGGCCGGTCATGCCGTCGGCGACCACGGCCGACAGCAGGGACTCGATCGAGCCCAGCAGGGTGAACGCGGCCGCGCTGGGTAGCACCGCGAAAACTTTGGCCACGCTGATCTCGGGCAGGGCGGGCATCGGCAGGCCGGCTGGAATGCCCCCGAATTGGCTACCGATGGTCGCGACCGGCAGATCGAGCATGGCCGCCGCGACAGCCGCGCCCGTCACCGCGACCAGCATGCCCGGCCATTGAGGCCGGAACCGCTTGAGCGCGGCGATGGTCGCGATGGTCGCGCCGGCGATGAGGATCGTCGGCGTGTCGGCCGTCCCCATGCTCGACCACAGGACCGGCAGCTTGTCCAGCAGCGGCCCCGGTTCGCCCGCCGCCAGCGTCAGGCCGAGCAGGTCCTTCAGCTGGCTGGCAAAGATGATGACCGCGATGCCGGCGGTGAAGCCGACGGTCACCGGGTAGGGAATGAACTTGATGTAGGTGCCGAGCCGCAGGAAGCCGACGACCGCCAGCATGATGCCCGACAGGAGGGTCGCCAGCAGCAGACCGTCCATACCGTGCGCCTGCACGGTCGCGGCGACCAGCACGATGAAGGCGCCGGCGGGACCGCCGATCTGAAACCGGCTGCCGCCCAGCGCCGAGACCAGGAAACCGCCGATGATCGCCGTATACAGGCCCTGCGCGGGCGACGCGCCGCAGGCGATGGCGATGGCCATGGACAGGGGAAGCGCGACGATCGCGACGGTCAACCCGGCGAGGGCGTCGGCACGAAAGTTGCGCAGCGTATATCCGCCGCGCAGGACCGTGACGAGTTTCGGCGTGAACAGTTCGGCGAAGGTGGGCTCGGCGCTGGTCGGCGCGGTCTGCGAGGTCATGATGTCCGGCGGCCTTGGGTCAGGCGGCGGGATCGTCGGCATTATGGTCGGCGGTCGCGTCGCGGTAAGCGTGTCGGTCAGAGTTTCCGTGCAGGTTCCCTGAGCCGGACGCCCCGTCCGCCACCCGTGCTCTGGGCACCCTCGCCGATCAGTTCGATGCCGGCGAGGTTGAGGGCGTCGACCACCTTGGTCAGGCTGTCGACGACCCCCTTGACGTTGCCCTGGCTCGCTTCCATGCGCTGGATGGTCGGCAGCGAGACACCCGCCATGCCGGCAAGCGTCTTCTGGTCGATGCCGAGAAGCGCGCGGGCGGCCCGTATCTGGGAGGCAGTGATCAAGGTGCGTATCCGTTCAGAAAATCACTTGTCCTTATCTGGATGTCTATCATGATATTTCAAGCATCATAATAGATGTATGAGACTGCGTATTTCACCTCACTGCGATGCGTCCGCCCCAGGCCGTGTCGAGTTCCATCGGCCAGCGCCAGGGCTCGATGTGGGTGGCGATGGGCACCGGGCTGAAGCCCTGCTTGAAGCGCGCCCTGTCATATGTCATATTATTTACGACAGATGACAGGGCGTTTCCATGACACCTGCGCACCCGATGATCCAGGATGCCGAGATAGACCGCACGGTTGCGTTGCTTGGCGGCCGGCGCACTCTCGATCGGCCCGTGCACAGCCGCCTCGACGCTCACGACCTGCTCCAGGCCGGCCTACCCGGTCACGCGCTGAAACATCTGGTGAGCCGCGTCGGAATTCTCCGGACCGTCAACAAGGGCGGCCTGGAGAGGGCGATCGGCATCAGCGTCAGGACCTACCAGCGCCACCAGGAAGCGCTGGACAAGAAGCTGAGTCCCGAGCAGAGCGGCCGGACATGGAAGTTCGCCGAGATTCTCGGCCGGGCTATCGCACTGTTCGGCTCCCAGCCCGAGGCCGAGGCATGGCTGGAGCGCCCGGCGATGGCGCTCGACCGGCGCAGGCCCATCGACCTGCTCTCGACACCGGCGGGGGTGGAGTCCGTCGAAGGCCACCTGACGCGTCTCGAGTACGGCGTCTATACATGATGCCGCTGCCGCCGCCGCTGGGGTCCGGCGGGCTGGTCCTGTGGCGGCTGGATCAGGTACGGTTCAGCGCCGCATGGGATAGCGGCGAGGGCAGCTATCTGGCCGGCGGGCGGTGGAACTCGCGGGGTGTTCGCGCGGTCTATGCCGCGCTCGATCCCGCCACGGCGATCCTGGAAGTCGCCGTCCACAAGACCTTCGAGGCGCTCGACAGGGTTCCCCACGTCCTGACGTGGGCCACGATCGCCGATGCCGGGAAGGTGCATGTCGTCAATGGGTCCGACGTGCCCAATCCGGACTGGCTGAGGCCGGGGGCGATCGGCGCCGGGCAACAGGCGTTCGGCGACACCCTGCTGCAGGCGCATGCCTTCACCCTGATCCCGAGCGTGGTTTCATCCCATAGCTGGAACGTCATGTTCGATCCGGTAGTGGCCAAAGGCCTTTACGCGGCGGTCGAACAGGAAGCGTTTGTCCTCGATCCGCGCCTTCGGGCGGCGAACTGAAGCGGGTTTTTCGAAACCGGGCAGCCTCAGGCCGCGTCGAACTCCAGCGGCAGGTGCCAGGGTTCGATGCGGATGGCGATGGGCTGAGGGTTCGACCCCGGCTTGAAGCGCGGGTTGCGGATCACCTCCATCAGCATTTTCGTGCCGATCACCGATTCGGCGCGGGCGAGCTGGTAGCCGACGCAGAAATGGGCGCCGAGCCCGAAGCCCACATGCCCGGCGACGCCCGCCTGGTAATAGCCGGAGCGCAGTTCCTTCCCGAAATAGAAGTCGTCGCGGAAGATGTCGAACTTGTCGGGATTGGAGAACACCCGGTCGTCGCGGTTGGCGCCGTAGAGCGACACATGCACGTAGTCGCCGGCCCGGATGGTCTCGCCGTGCAACTCCACGTCGTTGATCGCCCGGCGGGTCTGGGCGCCGGCGGGGCCGTGGACCCGCATCATCTCGGCGAAGGCGCGCTCCAGCAGTTCGGGGTCGTGCTGGACGGCTTCCCACTGCTCGGGGTTGGCGAGCAGCTGGTACCACAGATTGGCGATGGCCTTGTCGGTGGTCTCGGCGCCGGCCACCAGGATCAGGCTGGCGAACGACTTGATCTCCTGCTTGGTCATGCGCGCGCCGTCGACCTCGGCGTTGGCGAGCCGCGACAGCAGGTCGTCGCCCGGGTTCTTCGTGCGCTCGTCGATCAGCGGGTCCAGATAGGCGTGGTATTCGGCGTTGGCCTTCTGGCCCTCGATCCGCAGCGCCGGGCCGCCATTGATACCGTTCATCATCGCCGGATACCAGGTGTGGAACATCTCGTGCGCTTCCTGCGGCAGGTCGAGCACGTCGAGGATGACGTTGAGCGGCAGCCTGGTGGCGAAGTCGTCGACAATGTCGATCTCGCCCTTCGCCGCGGCCTCGCCGGCGATGCGGCGGGCATGCTTCTCGGTGAACTTGCCGATCAGCGCCATGGCGTTGCGCTGGATGGTGGGCAGCAGCGCCGTCAGCCGCATGCCGACGAACTGCGGCGCGACGATGTTGCGCAGCTTGATGTGGTCCTGGCCGTCATATTCCATCAGCGTCGGGCCGAACACCGCGCCGATATGCTCGCCGTTCGGCGAGGCGGAAAAGTTCACGGTGTCGCGGAAGACGTTCACCACGTCCTCGTAGCGGGTCACCATCCAGGCGCCGTTCGGCAATTTGTAGGCCGGATAGTGGTCGCGCAGGATCTTCAGCGTCGGATACGGATTGGCGGCGTATCCGGCGCTGCCGAAGATTGCTGGATCGATGGTCGGCTTGGTGATCGTGCTCATCAGTCTCTCCCCAGGAACGCGGCAGCGTCCCACAGAAGAGGCGGCGTCGGCAATGGCTCAGACGCCGGGGCGCGCCTTGCGCCGGTAGCGCAGGTAGAGCGGCTTGTCGCCCTTGGCCAGCGCCTTGGCCTCGTAGCGGGTCTGCGGCCAGTCCTCGGTGCGGCCCCGCCAGTCGGCGGCGCGCTCGGCGGTCCAGTCGAAGTCCTCGCGGGCGCTCATGTGGCGCACGATCCAGTCGCCGTAGTCGGCGTGGTCGGTGGCGGCGCGGAACTCGGCGCCGTCGGCCAGCGCCCGCGACAGGATGTCCAGCCGGTCCGGATTGACGAAGCGGCGGCGGTGGTGGCGCGCCTTGGGCCACGGGTCGGGGAACAGCAGGAAGGCGCGGCCGATGCTGGCCGGGCGCAGCGCGGCGAGCAGCAGGGCGGCATCGTCCATCCAGACGCGGACATTGTCGAGCCTGTGCCCGGCGATCTCGGTGAGCAGGCCGGCGACGCCGTTCTCGTAGGGTTCGCAACCAATGAAGCCGATGTCGGGGTGCTCGCGCGCCTGCCAGGCCAGGTGCTCGCCCTTGCCGAAGCCGATCTCGAACCACACCTCGCGCACCGGCTTGTCGAACCAGATGCGCGGGTCGATGTTGGCGTCGCCCTCCTCGAGCGGCACCGAGACGGCCGGCAGCAGCCGGTCCATCAGGTCCTGCCGCGTCTGGTTGAGCGCCTTGCCGCGCCGCCGGCCATAGACCCGGCGGACGACGGGCGTTTCGGAGGTCATGACCGGATCAGGCGACCGCGGCGCGCAGGGCCTCGGCCAGGTCGGTGCGCTCCCAGCTGAAGCCGCCATCGGCCTCGGGTTCGCGGCCGAAATGGCCATAGGCGGCGGTGCGCGCATAGATCGGCTTGTTGAGGCCCAGATGGGTGCGGATGCCGCGCGGGCTGAGGTCCATCACCTCGCCCAGGACATCGCCCAGCCTGCCCGTGTCGACATTGCCGGTGCCGTGCAGGTCCACATAGATCGACAGCGGCTTCGACACGCCGATGGCGTAGGAGAGCTGGATGGTGCAGCGGTCGCCCAGGCCGGCGGCCACCACGTTCTTGGCCAGGTAGCGCGCGGCATAGGCGGCCGAGCGGTCGACCTTGGTCGGATCCTTGCCCGAGAACGCGCCGCCGCCATGCGGCGCCGCGCCGCCATAGGTGTCGACGATGATCTTGCGGCCGGTGAGGCCGGCGTCGCCGTCCGGGCCGCCGATGACGAAGCGGCCGGTAGGGTTGATATAGAAGTCGGTCTCGTTGGTCAGCCAGCCTTTGGGCAGCGCCTTCGAGATGAACGGGCGGACGATGCCTTCCACGTCGGACGACGACAGGTCCTCGTCATGCTGGGTCGACACCACGATCGAGGTGGCGCGCACCGGCTTGCCGTTCTCGTAGAGCAGGCTGATCTGGCTCTTGGCGTCGGGGCCGAGGCCCTTCACCGCGCCGGAATGCCGGGCCTGCGCCATGTCGCGCAGGATCTTGTGGGCATAGTAGATCGGCGCCGGCATCAGCGCGTCGGTTTCGCGGCAGGCATAGCCGAACATGATGCCCTGGTCGCCCGCGCCCTCGTCCTTGTTCTCGGCCGAATCGACGCCCATGGCGATGTCGGCCGACTGGCTGTGCAGCAGCACCTTCACGTCGCAGGTCTTCCAGTGGAAGCCGTTCTGCTCGTAGCCGATCTTGCGCACGGTCTCGCGCGCCACGCTCTCGAGCACTTCCTTGGTGATCGACGCCGGGCCGCGCACCTCGCCGGCCAGCACGATCTGCTGGGTGGTGACCAGCGTCTCGCACGCGACGCGCGCATAGGGGTCGGCCGCCAGGAACGTATCCAGGACGGCGTCGGAGATCATGTCGCAGACTTTGTCGGGATGGCCTTCGGAAACGGATTCGCTGGCAAACAGGTACGAGTTCTTGGCCACGAGACCCCTCGAAAATGGAGTTCAGGAAAGGCGCGCGGAGACCCTGTTCCGCGATTGCCGGCACGACCGCTGTATAGCAGCGGCCACACGCGGCGAACAAGCATAAAGATGTCTTTATATCCTTATGTTCAGTTTCGGGCGCATTGCCCGGCACGGCCCGGCGCGCGGCGACGAAGGCACCCTCACCCTGCTCTCTCCCACAAGGGGAGAGGGAATGAAGCAAGCATGGCAATGGTTTACCCCCTCTCCCCTTGTGGGAGAGGGTTGGGGTGAGGGGTGCCGCGCAAGCGGCTCTCGTGTCGATGGAGCATCCGTTGCCGGGAAAGCCGGCCGTCACTCGGCCCGGGCGAGCGCCCTGGCCAGCTCGAGCAGGCGGTGGCGGACCGGCGCGCTGTCGATCTGGCGGTAGACGCGGACCAGCTCCATGGTCTCACGGTCGACGGGGTCGTCGCCGCGCGGCGCCAGCGGCATGGCGTCGATCAGCGCCGACTCGCCGTTGGCCGGCATGGCCTCGAAAAAGAACTGCGGCGGCACTTCCAGAACGCGGCAGATGTCGAACAGCCGGCTGGCGCCGATGCGGTTCGCGCCGCGTTCGTATTTCTGGATCTGCTGGAACGTGATGCCGAGCGATGCGCCCAGTTGCTCCTGGGTCATGCCGACGAAAGTCCGCCGTTGTCGCAAGCGTTTGCCGACATGGATGTCGACAGGATTGGGATCCGATAGCACGCGCAGGCCTCCTCAAGTTCCCCAGCCCGGGAACGCGCGTGGACCGGACTGGAGGATCAGCTTTCATAGCCCCAAATGGTGCGGACGCACCAAACCCAACAGATATCGCCGACCCTCGAACCTGTTAAAACTAGCAATATGCAGGGATGTATGGCGGGTCAAGCGCCTTCTACCGGCGGTTGCGCCAGCGCATGCCCAAAACGAGTAAGGCAAGTCCCGCCATCATCGTCCAGAACACCCCGTCGCCGAACCGGGCGTAGAGCGTGGGGGCGATGGGCGCCGGCAGCCTGCCGTCGACGACGCCGCGTTCGCCGATGCCCAGTTCGGAGATCACCCGCCCGTGGGCGTCGATGATCGCCGAGATGCCGGTGCCGGCGGCGCGCAGCATGGGCAGGCCTTCCTCGATGCTGCGGTAGCGGGCGATGGCGAGGTGCTGCCGCGGGCCGGCCCACTCGCCGTACCAGGCGTCGTTGGTGATGTTGAGCAGCCAGTCGGGCCGCTCGCCCCTGGGGGCGACCGCGCCGGGGAAGATCACCTCGTAGCAGATCAGCGGGCTGACCGGCGGCAGGCCGGGCAGGTGGATGACCCTGAGACCGGGCCCCGGCACGAAGTCGCCGCCGCCCTCGACGACCTTCTGGAACCGGACGCCGAGACCCAACGCCTCGAACACGGAATCCAGCAGGCGAAACAGTCCCTTCAGGGGCACATACTCGCCGAATGGCACCAGATGGGCCTTGTCGAAGGTGGCGAGCGTCTCCCCGCCCTCGCCGACGAAGATCATGCTGTTGAAATAACGCAGCCGGCCGGCCGGCTCGATCTCGACACGGGGAAAGCCGGTGACGACGACCGCGCCGGGCCGGCCGACCCGGGCGATCCGCTCACGCCCGGGCGTATCGGCATCGAGCTGGTACGGCACCGCCGCCTCGGACCAGGCGAACAGGTCGACAGCCTCGCTGCCCGGTCCTTCCGACAGGGCGAGATGATCGGTGAAGTTGCGGTGGAAATTCTCGGGCAGCCACTTCTCGTCCTGGGCGATGTCGGGCTGGACGGCGCGCACCATGGGCCGGCCCTCGGGCTCCGGGTCCGCGCCGGCGAGGCGAACGGCGCCGAAGGCGAACAGCGCCGCCACGCAGACGGCGGCGGCGATGGGCGCGCGGAAATCGGCCATCGATTTCAGCGGACGTCCGACGAGAAGCACGGGCGAGGCGGCGATGGCGGCGGTGACCAGAGTCAGGCCGTAGGCGCCCGCCACCGAGGCGAACTGGCTCATGGCATCGGAGAACGCCCAGGCATAGGCGGCCAGGTTCCACGGAAAGCCGGTGATGACGTGGCCGCGCAGCCATTCGGCCAGCGCCCAGCACAGCGCGAACAGCAGCACCCGCGACGGCACGCGGCGGCCAACGACCCGGTAGAGCAGGCCGGCGAGGCCGCTGTAGAGCGCCATGCCCAGCGGCAGGGCGATGGCGGCCGCGGGCGGCGCGCCGGCGATGGCGAGCGCGTTGGCCACCCAGTAGAAGCCAGTGAGGAAATGGCCGAAGCCGAAGAACCAGCCGACGCCGAACGCGCCCTTTTTCGTCGGGCTTGCCTCGAGCAGCAGGATCAGGCCGGGAAACGACACCAGCAGGACGGGAACCGCATAGAGCGGCGCGAACGAAGTGGTGGCGAGCGCCCCCAGCACGAACGCCAGGCCGAAGCGCTGCCATGGCTGGCGCGCGGCCAGCCAGCCGGGCAAGCCATTCATCATGTGTGCAATGGCATCATGGAGCGCCCTGCGTCACGGCAGCACGTCGCCGATGTCGGACTTGGGCTTGCGGACCCGGACCCGCCGGAGCTGGCGCGCGTCCGCCTCGGTCACCTCGAACTCGATGCCCGACGGATGCTCGATCACCTCGCCGCGCTCCGGCACGCGCCCGGCCAGCGAGAACAGCAGGCCGCCGACGGTGTCGATGTAGTCCTCCTGGTCCTCGGGCAGCAGGTCGACGCCGAGCTGGGCTTCGAGGTCCTCGATCGGACAGCGCGCGTCCACATCGAGCGTGCCCGACGGGCGCGGCATGATCAACGGCGTGAGCTGCTCGTCATGCTCGTCGTCGATGTCGCCGACGATGGTCTCGATCAGGTCCTCGATGGTGACGAGGCCGTCGGTGCCGCCATACTCGTCGATCACCAGCGCCATGTGGTTGCGGCTGAGCCGCATCTTCAGCAGCAGGTCGATCACCGGCATGGACGGCGGGACGAACAACACCCGGCGCTTGATGTCGCTGATGGTGATCTGCCGGCCGGTTTCCTGGCCGTCGGCGAGCGCGATCAGCACGTCCTTCACATGAACCATGCCGGCCACGTCGTCGAGGGTGTCGCGATAGACCGGCAGCCGCGAATGGGCAGCCTCCCTGAATGCCTTCACCAGGCCTTCGATGGGCATCGCCATGTCGATGGCGACGATGTCGGCGCGCGGCACCATGACGTCGGATATCTGCAGCTCGCGCAGCGACACGATGTTCATCAGCATGATCCGCTCTTCGGCGGTCAGGTCCGACGGATCGTCGCGGTGTTCCTCGATGACGTCTTCGAGGCTTTCGCGCAGCGATGGCTCGCGACCGCGCAGCCTGGTGAGCACGCCGCTCACCCAGCCCTTCAAGCTCGCATTGTCAGCCTCGGTGGAAGAGTCGCTCATGCCGTGTTCTGCGTTGTGGCGGTATTTTCCGCATAGGGATCGGGAATGTCGAGGGTTTCGAGTATGCGCACCTCGCGCGCCTCCATGACGGCGGCGGCGGCGTCGGTCTCGTGGTCGTAGCCGAGCAGGTGCAGGAAACCGTGTACCAGCAGATGGGCGGCGTGATGATCGAACGGCTTGCCCTCCTCGCGCGCCTCGCGCGCCACGGTCTCGAAGGCGAGGACGATGTCGCCGAGCGGGCGCGGGCCGGGAACGCCGGGAGCGGCGGCTGGGAACGACAGCACATTGGTGGGCTTGTCCAGGCCGCGCCAGCGGGCGTTCAAGCCGCGGACGAAGGCGTCATCGGCGAACAGCACGCTGACCTCGGCGTCGCCGGCGCCGCGGTCGGCGCGGGCGAGGACGTCACGGGCGAACGTCGCGGGATCGGGCAGCGGCCCGAGCCAACTGTCGCACTCCAGGGATGTGTCCACTGACAGCATGGGCCGGCGGCTCAGCCGCCATCTTCTCCGTTCTGGGCGGTCTTGCGCGCCATCTGCGCCACCTGCCGCTGCCGGTCGTTCTCGTTATAGGCTTGCACGATGCGCGTGACGAGATGATGACGCACCACGTCGGCCTCGCCGAAATGGACGACGCCGACCTCGGGCACGTCGGCCAGGATGTCGAGCGCGTCGCGCAGGCCGGACTTGCTGCCGAGCGGCAGGTCGATCTGGCTGGGATCGCCGGCGATCACCATGCGCGAGTTCTCGCCGATGCGGGTCAGGAACATCTTCATCTGCATCGGCGTGGTGTTCTGCGCCTCGTCGAGGATGATGAACGAGTTGGCGAGCGTCCGGCCGCGCATGAAGGCGAGCGGCGCCACCTCGATGTCGCCGGTCTCCAGCGCCTTGGCGACCTGATCGCCGGGCAGCATGTCGTGCAGCGCGTCGTAGAGCGGGCGCAGATAGGGATCGATCTTGTCGCGCAGGTCGCCGGGCAGGAAGCCGATGCGCTCGCCCGCCTCGACCGCCGGGCGCGACAGGATCAGCCGGTCGACGCGCCCCTGGAGCAGCATCTCGACGGCGACCGCGACTGACAGGTAGGTCTTGCCGGTGCCCGCCGGGCCGACGCCGAAGACGATGTCGGATTCACGGATGCGCTGGACATATTCGGCCTGCTTGGCCGAGCGCGGCGTGATCAGGCGCTTGCGGGTGCGGATCACCGCCTGCTGGGCCGCGTCGTCGTCCGCGCTGCCCGGCTGCGCCGACTCGGCCAGCCGGATCGCGCCCTCGACATCGCCGGATTCGACGGTCTGTCCGCGCTCCAGCCTGCTGTAGAGCGACTGCAGCACGGACTTGGCGGCGCCCGCCGACACCGACGGGCCGGCGATCGACACCTTGTTGCCGCGCGACGACAGCGTCACGCCGAGGCGTTTCTCGATCAGCGCCAGGTTGCTGTCATGCTTGCCGAACAGTTCCGGCAGAAGGGAGTTGTCGCTGAAATCCGTGACGACCTTTCCGGCCGTCAACGCGGCGGCCCCAGGCATGCCCGTCGATTTATCTGCCACTGTCCCTCGCCGTCATTGCGCCGCCACCATGCTCACCGGTTCCGCCAGCCGTCCGCGCAGGCTGTTGGACAGCACGGCGGCGATTTCCACATTCCGGATGGTACCCTTTAAATCGCCCGGGACGGAACCCGCATCGACGCTGACCGCCTGCATATAGGGACTGCGCCCGACGAGCTGGCCCGGATGACGGCCGTCGCGCTCGAGCAGCACCGGCATGATCCGGCCGACGCTGGCGGCGTTGAACGCCTCCTGCTGGCGCAGCAGCTCGTCCTGCAGGACCGCGAGGCGCGCGGACTTGACGTCTTCGGGCACCTGTTCGTCCAGGTCGGCGGCGGGCGTGCCCGGGCGCGGGCTGTACTTGAAGGAATAGGCCATGGCGAAGCCGACCTGACGCACCAGGTCCATGGTCGCCTGGAAATCGGCGTCGGTCTCGCCGGGATAGCCGACGATGAAGTCGCTGGACAGGGCGATGTCGGGCCGCGCGTCGCGCAGCTTGCCGACGATCTCGTGATAGCGCGCCGCCGTGTGCCGCCGGTTCATGGCCCGCAGGATGCGGTCGGAACCGCTCTGCACCGGCAGGTGCAGGAACGGCATGATCCGCGGCACGTCGCGGTGGGCGGCGATAAGGTCGTCGTCGACGTCGCGCGGATGGGAGGTGGTGTAGCGGATCCGCTCGAGCCCGTCGATATCGGCAAGGCGGCGAATCAGCTCGCCCAGGCCGGCGACGCCGCCGTTGCCATCGTCGCCGTGATAGGCGTTGACGTTCTGGCCCAGCAGGCTGATCTCGACGGTGCCCTGGCGCACCATGCGGCGGGCTTCGGCCAGCACGTCGGCGACGGGCCGGGAAAATTCGGCGCCACGAGTGTAGGGCACGACGCAGAACGAGCAGAACTTGTCGCAGCCTTCCTGGATGGTCAGGAACGCGCTGTAGCCCTGGGGCGCGGCCTCTTCCGGCAGCCGGTCGAACTTCTCGTCGACGGCCAGGTCGATGGCGACGACGCGCGAGCGGCCGGTTTCCATCAGCTCGCGGGTGGCGCGGCCCAGCAGGTCGGGCAGATCCTGATAGGCCTGCGGCCCGAACACCAGGTCGATGGACGGCGCGCGGCGCATCATCTCCGCGCCCTGGGCCTGGGCGACGCAGCCGCCGACGGCGACCAGCATGCGCCCGCCGGCACGGGCCTTTTCTTCCTTCAGCAGGCGAAGGCGGCCCACCTCGGAATAGACCTTCTCGGCCGCCTTCTCGCGGATATGGCAGGTGTTGAGGATGACCAGGTCGGCGTCTTCGGGCGTCTCGGTCGCCTCATAGCCCAGCGGCGCCAGGACGTCGGCCATGCGGGCCGAGTCGTAGACGTTCATCTGGCAACCATAGGTCTTGATGTGCAACCGCTTCTTCGCCACGGGCCCTATCCTAGAGAACAACGGGCGGGGAACCTAGCAGCGGCCGTCCCGGAGTCAAGAAAAGCCGGATTACGCCGCATCTTCCACCGGATCGTAGCCGCCGTTCAGATATTCCAGCCGCCGCGAGATCTCGGCGTGGCAATACGCCGACATCGCCTTTCGGCCACCCGCCATCTCCAGCGTGACCGGCTCGTGGAAGGTGATCACCGCGGTTACCCGGCCGATGGTCAGCAGCTCCCAGAGATGCGGTCCCAGTTCCATGTCGCCGTACCAGCCGACGAAGGGCCGGAAGTGACGGCCGAGCGGCATCGAGTTGATCCGCGTATAGGCGACGGTGACCGGCTGGACGGTCAGCGGCCGCGCGCCCTGCCAGCGTTCCGCCACCGCGAACAGGCTGCTCTTGAACGGCAGCACCCGCCTGCCGTCGGAGCTGGTGCCCTCGGGGAACAGGATCAGGCTGTCGCCGGCCTCGAGGCGGGCGATCATCTTTTCCAGATGGGCGCCGGATCGGACGCGGTTCTCGCGGTCGATGAAGATGGTCCGCCGCAGGGTGGAGAGCCAGCCGAACAGGGTCCAGCCCTCCAGATCAGCGCGGGCGACGAAGGACGGCGTCATCACGCCGCCCAGCGCGCAGATGTCGAGCCAGGAGATGTGGTTGGCCACATACAGCACCGGACGGTCGCTGGAGCGTCTGCCGTGAACCTCTATGCCGATGCCCAGGATCCACGTCGACGCCTTGAAGAACCAGTACGGGATCTTCTCCTTGGCGCGGCCCGGCAGGCGCAGCATCAACGGCTGGAAGAGGATGACCGGCGCCAGGCAGAGCGCGACGCCCAGCAGGCACAGCAGCGCGCGCGCCTGGCTGAGCGGCAGGGTGCGGGGGCGCGTCGGCGAACCGTCGGCCATCGGGCGTCAGGAGTCCTTGTTCAGCGGTACGCCATAGAGTTCGAGGCGGTGGTCGACGAGCTTGTAGCCCAGCTCCCTGGCGATGAATTCCTGCAGCTTCTCGATGTCCTCGTTGCGGAACTCGACCACCTTGCCGCTCTGCACGTCGATCAGGTGGTCATGGTGCCGCTCGGGCACCTCCTCATATCGGGAACGGCCGTCCCTGAAGTCGTGGCGCTCCAGGATTCCGGCCTCTTCGAACAGCCGGACGGTCCGGTAGACCGTCGCGATGCTGATATGGCTGTCGATCTTGACGGCGCGGGCGTAGAGTTCCTCAACGTCGGGATGGTCGTGTGCTTCCGACAGCACGCGGGCGATCACCCGCCGCTGGTCGGTCATGCGCATCCCCTTGGCCACGCACAATTTTTCGAGTCGGTCCGGCATACCTCACCTTTATCGAGGGATCCGGACGCGCCCGCGCCGGATACCCGTTACTTCCGGCGGCCGCGCTTGGTGCCCAGGCCGATCTTCTTGGCCAGGGTCCGGCGCTGCGCCGCGTAGTTCGGGGCCACCATGGGGTAGTCCGCCGCCAAGCCCCACTTCTCGCGGTACTCTTCGGGCGACATGTTGTAGGCGGTCCGCAGATGCCGCTTGAGCATCTTCAGCTTCTTACCATCTTCCAGGCAAATGATGTAGTCCGGCATTACCGAACGGCGAACCGGAACCGCCGGCTTGGCCTTCTCGACCGGCTCTTCCGGCGCGTCGGCGCCCAGCTTGGTCAGCGTGTAATACACCTGCTCAATCAGGTGGGGAACGTCGGCCATGGCCACGCTATTATTGGCCAGATGCGCCGAAACGATGTCGGAGGTCAGGGCCAGCAGGTCGCCGCGTTCGACGTTTTCCTTGGTTTCATTTGCCATGAGAGAACCTTGTTTCTGTTTGACTAGGAGAAATCTTCCGTCTTATAGGCCGACCGGAATGCATAGGCAAGTTGGATAGTCAATCGCGGGTGCAACAAAACAAGATGACAGAACAGGTGGATCAGCGCCTCGACATTACAGCGCTATTGTGTCCGATGACCTTCGTGAGAACTCGATTGCTTCTGGATCGAATGAACCCCGGAGAGGTCGCCGAGATCATTCTGCGCGACGGCGAGCCCCTTCAGAACGTGCCCGCGGCGGTGCGCGGCCTGGGCCATGTCGTTCTCGCCCTCGAGGAAACCGGCAAGGCTGGCATTTTCCGCATGCTGGTGCGGGCCGCCACGCCTATCTGAGGTCGCGTCGCATGGTCAGCGCATCGACCTTCACGTTGTCGAGTCGCAGATAGTAGGCCTTGCGGCGCCCCACCTGGAAGAAGCCGAGCGAGCGGTAGAGCATCTGGGCCGACGGATTGTCCTCCGCCACCTCCAGGTACATTTCCCGGGCGCCGCCCTCGACGCAGCGGCCCATGCTGCGCAGGATGAGCTGGCGTGCGGTGCCCGCGCGCCGTTGTTGCGGCAGCACACCCAGCGACAGCAGTTCGCTTTCCGGCCCGGCGACGCGGCAGGCGCAGAAGCCAACGGGCCGCTGCCCGTCGTGTCCGTTCACGCTGGCCAGCAGGCAGAACGATCCGGGCATGCCGAGGACGTCCGAAAACGCCTGCGCCGACCAGCGCTCGTCGCCCGCTTTGCAGAAGCTGCCCGCGTGCAGCGTCGACAGCAGCTCGACCGCGGCGGCGCCCACTGGCGCGATGTCGACCAGCGCGGTCACGCCAGTAGCCGACCGCCCGGCAGCTTGGCGTCCGGCGCACGGAGATAGAGCGGCCGCGGCGGCGCGGGCGGCACCGGCCGCGAGGCCGCGATGGCCGCCACATGGGCCGCGTCGATGGTTTCGTGTCCCGGCAACACCGTCAGGCCGCGCGCGGCCGCCCCCGCGATGGCCGCGCCCGAGCCGACGATGACGCCGGGGCCACGCGGCAGACGGGCGACAAGATCGCCGAGATCGACGGCCGCCGGCGCCGACAGCGGCTCCTGCGCCGCGCCGGCGCGGAACGACTGCAGGTAAAGCTGGCCGCGCCGGCCGTCGATGGCGGCGACGATCGCGCCGCCGTCATGCGCCTGGCCGATCGCGCCCCACGCCAGCGCCTCCAGGCTGGTGACGCCGGCGACCTTGACGCCGGTCGCCACGCCCAGGCCGCGGGCGACGGCGACGCCGATGCGCAGCCCGGCGAAGGTGCCGGGGCCGACGGTCGTCGCGATCAGATCCAGGTCGGCGTAGCCGACGCCGGCTTCGGCCAGCACCTGCTCGATCATCGGCAGCAGCCGCTCCACGAGCGCGCGCGGCTGGACCTCGTCGGCACGGGCGAGGCAGGCGCCGCCGGCCACCAGGGCCACGGACCCGCCTCCCAGCGACGTATCGAATGCCAGCACGCGCATGGTTCCGGACGCTACCTGATGCTGCAGAAGTCGTCGAAGTCGGGCCGCGGGCTGCGCGGGAACAGGCCGGCGGGATCGCCATAGCCCAGCGCGCACAGGAAGTTCGACTTGGTGCTGGTGCCGGCGAAATACGCCTCGTCGACGGCGGCGTTGTTGAAGCCCGACATGGGACCGCAGTCGAGCCCCAGCGACCGCGCCGCCAGCATCAGGTAGGCGCCCTGCAGGGTGCCGTTGCGGAACGCGGTGGTGAAGGCTACCTGCTCGTCATGGGCGAACCATTCACGGGCTTCCGGCGCGTGCGGGAAAAGCCAGGGAATCTGATCGTAGAACTTCAGGTCGTAGCCGATGATGGCGACGGCGCCCGCCGTCGTCACCTTCTCGACGTTCCCCGGCATCACCATGGTGGCGAGCCGGTCCTTCTCGGCCTGGGAATGGGCGAAGACGATCCGCATCGGAAAGCAGTTGGCGCTGGTCGCGCCCCACTTGGTCAGGTCGTATACCTGCCTGAGCTGGGCGGCGGTGACGGGCTTGGGCAACCATTTGTTCTGGGTGCGCGCCGTGCGGAACAGCACGTCGAACGCGGCCTCGTCGAGTACCTGGCTCATGCGGTGGACTTCCCTCTGCTGGTGGCGTCGGGATCAATCTACGGCGGATTCCGCCGAAATCCAGCGGGGAAGTGACCGGCCGGCGACGCGCGCTCGGCTCAGACCTGCCGCACCTCGGAAACCTCGGGCACGAAGTGCCGCAGCAGGTTCTCGATGCCGTGCTTGAGCGTGGCGGTCGAGCTGGGGCAGCCCGAGCACGAGCCCTGCATGTGCAGGTAGACGATGCCGTCCTCGAAACCCCGGTAGACGATGTCGCCGCCGTCCTGGGCGACGGCTGGACGCACCCGGGTGTCGAGCAGGTCCTTGATCTGGCGGACCACATCGTCGTCCTCCTCGCCGCTGTCCTCGACGGGCGCGGAGTCGGCCTCCACCACCGGCAGCCCGGAGGTCAGGTGCTCCATGATGGCGCCGAGCACGGCCGGCTTCAGATCCTGCCAGTCCATGCCGTCGGTGGTGATGGTGATGAAGTCGCTGCCGAGGAACACGGCGGCTACGCCGTCGATACCGAACAGCCGCTGCGCCAGCGGCGACCGGGCGGCCGCCTCCAGGTTCGGGAAGTGCGCCGTGGCGTCGCCCATGATGTCACGGCCCGGCAGGAACTTCAGGGTCGCAGGATTGGGGGTGCGCTCGGTTTCGATGAACATGGTTCGGCTCCTCGGAAGCATTCGACCGTCATATGCGCCACATCCTCCCGCTTTTCAAGCAGGGGTCCTTGCCGCACGCGACAAAATACGGGCGGCGAAGCCGGAATCGCCGTCCGTGATCTAGGCGATGGGAAGGTCAGTAGCGGCTGGCCGCCGGCGCCTTGTCCATGTCGATGCTGATCTCGCGGGTCACGCCGCTGGGACCTGGAAAATCGGTGAACAGCGAGCGCACCATCAGCGGCATCACCTCCTCCAGCCGGTTCGAGCGTCCGTCGCTGACCACGCGCGTCTCGTAGAGGTTCTGGCCGGGATTGCCGGCGGCGGCGATCTCCAGTTCCAGCCGGCGCTGGTAGACGGTGTAGGAGCGCACGTCCGGAGTGTCGCCATAGCCGAACCCGTAGCCGCCCCACGGACCCCAGAACGGCCGGTGATAGCCGTAATAGCCGCCGCCGTAGAAGCCGGTGTCGTAGGAGCGCACCTTCTCGCGTGCGCCGTCGAGGCCGTAGTCGAAGCGGACGATCAGCGTCGGCTGGGCGCCGCGCGCCGCCGGACGGTAGCCGACCCGCTGCAACTCGGCCGAAACCAGGCTGGTATACTGCTGGAACTCGAGGCTGCCCTGCTTGCGAGGATCCTTGGCGTCGATGACGAAGGTCTCGCCCGAGGGCGGCGGCAGGCGGTGCCAGCTCGACACGTCGGTGCGGAACTTGCTGGCGCACCCCGCGAGCGCGAGGGCGGCGACCAGTACGATGAGTAGTCTCGATGATGTGGCCATTGGCGTTGTCCATGCCCCCCAGAGGCAGCGTTCCGTGGATTGCTCCACAATAACAGATAGGCTGCGGGTGTCAGGCCTGCAAGAAGCCCACGATGTCCTTGACCTGGCGCAGGATCGGCGCCGACCGCTCCCGCGCCTTCTCCGCCCCGGCATGGAGGATCGCCGTGACATGGGCCGGATCGTCGCGCAGCCGCCCGAACTCGGCCGCGATGGGTCCCAGCCTGGCGACGGCCAGATCGGTCAGGTCCTGCTTGAACTTGGAGAACTGGGCGCCGTCGTACTGGGTGCAGACCTGTTCGGCCGACAGATCCGACAGCGCCGCGAAGATCCCCACCAGGTTGCGCGCCTCGGGCCGGTCCTTCAGCTCCTTGGGCGTCCCCGGCAGCGGCTCGGCGTCGGTGCGGGCCTTGCGGATCTTGCGCGAGATTTCGTCCGGGCCGTCGCTGAGGTTGATGCGCGAAACCTCGGCCGGATCGGACTTCGACATCTTCTTGGTGCCGTCCTTGAGCGACATGACGCGGGTCGCCTCGCCGAGGATCAGCGGCTCGGGCAGCGGGAAGAAGTCGGTCTCGTAGTCGACGTTGAACTTCTGGGCGATGTCGCGGGCCAGCTCGAGATGCTGTTTCTGGTCCTCGCCCACCGGCACATGGGTCGCCTTGTAGAGCAGGATATCGGCGGCCATCAGGTTCGGATAGACGAACAGGCCGACGCTTGCCCGCTCGCGGTGCTTGCCGGCCTTGTCCTTGAACTGGGTCATGCGCGACAGCCAGCCCATGCGGGCGACGCAGTTGCATATCCAGGCCAGCTCGGCATGGGCGGGCACCTGGCTCTGGTTGAACAGCAGGGCACGGTCGGGATCGATACCGCAGGCGATGACCGCGGCGGCCACTTCCAGCGTATTGCGGCGCAGTTCGTCCGGCGCCTGGAACAGGGTGATCGCATGCAGGTCGACGATGCAATAGAGGCAATCGTACTCGTCCTGCATCTTCACCCAGTTGCGGATGGCGCCGAGATAATTGCCCAGATGCAGGTTGCCCGTGGGCTGCACGCCCGAAAATACCGTCGCCGTCACGTCGTTGATCCCATCAATGCTCGAATGGCCGCAGGGTTATGGGCCTTTCGGACCCGTTTTTCAACCGTCGGCCTTGCCGCGGATCAGGCCGCGCAGCTCGCCCAGCCGCAGCGCACCGGTGAGCTGGGAGACGATGCCATAGACGGCCATGCCACCGACGACGATGACGGCCAGTTTCAGGATTCGCGGCAACTCGCTCACCCCGGGTCCGGACCACGGGCCGAATGCCACGCTCATGCCCCACAGCGCCAGGCCCATGGCCGCCGCGGCGAGCAGCATGCGCGGGAGCCGGCGGCGCAGCCGCGCGTCGACCTTGAAGTGGCCACGCTTCATCAGCCCCCAGGTCAGCAGCCCCACATTGACCCAGGAGGCGATGGCGGTGGCCGCCGCCAGGCCGAGCTGGGCGAAGTGCTGCATCAGCGCCAGGCTGATCAGGGTGTTGAGCACCAGGGTGACGATCGAATAACGCACCGGCGTCGCCGTGTCGTGCCGGGCGAAGAAGCCGGGCGTCAGGATCTTCACCAGGATGTAGGCGGGCAGGCCGGCCGAGAACACGGCCAGGGTCATCGCCGTATTCCAGGTGTCCCGGGCGGTGAAGGCGCCGCGCTCGAACATGGTGGCGATCAGCGGCTCGGCGACGACCATGGACGCGACGGCGCATGGGATGGTGAGGAACAGGCCGATCTCCATGGCCCGGTTCATGGTCGACAGGGAGTCCTGCTCCTGCCCGGCGGCCACCTGGCGCGACAGCATGGGCAGCAGCGCGGTGCCGAGCGCGACGCCGATCACGCCGATGGGCAGCTGGTTCAGCCGGTCGGCATAGAACAGGTAGGAGATCGAGCCCGCTGGCAGGAACGAGGCGATGATCAGGTCGATCATCAGGTTGAGCTGCATGGCGCCGGCGCCGATGGCAGCGGGCGCCATGATCCTGAGAAGCTGCCTGACGTCGGCGGTCAGGCGCGGCAGCCGCAGCCGGAGGCCCATGCGCGCCGACCGCAGCGCGCCGAACAGCCACAGGAACTGGAGCGCGCCGCCGGCGGTGACCGCCCACGCCAGCGCGTGGCCGGGCGGATAGGGCGGAACAAGCCACAGCATGGCCGCGATCATGGTCAGGTTGAGGATGATCGGCGTGCCGGCCACGGCGGCGAACCTGCCGCAGGCGTTGAGGATGCCGCCCTGCAGCGACACCAGGCTGATGAACAGCAGGTAGGGGAAGGTGATGCGGGTGAGCTCGACCGCCAGGCCGAACTTCTCCGGGTCGTCGCTGAACCCCGGCGCCAGGACATACATCACCCAGGGCATGCAGATCTGGACGACGGCGACGAAGGCGAGGAGCGCGGTGAGCAGCACCGCCTGGGTTTCCTCGGCGAAGCGCCGGGCGGTCTGGCCGGTTTCGTCCTCGGTCAGCCTGCGGGTGAACAGCGGCACGAAGGCGGCGTTGAACGCGCCCTCGGCGAACAGGCGGCGGAAAAAATTGGGCAGCTTGAACGCCACCACGAAACAGTCGGCGACCATCCCGGCGCCGAGCACGCCGGTCATCAGGATGTCGCGGGCGAGGCCGGCGACGCGGCTGATCGCCGTGAAGCCGCCGATGGTCGCGGTCGCGCGCCAGAGGGACATTCAGCGGATCAGGCGACCAGAGCAAAGCCGGTGGGCTTTGCTCTGGTTTCAAACAGATCGACCACGATCCATCCCAGTCGTTTCGACCCGGGTGGATTGTGTTGGCCGCCGCCGGCCCTATTCGGCTGCGGCGGCATTCTTGGCGGCTTTCGTGGGTGTCTTGGCGGGCGCCTCGTCCCTGGTCTCGGCCTTCTTCGCCGGCCGCCGCTCGCCGCCGGGTTCGCGCACGGAATCGAGCAGCCGCTCCTCGATGGCCTTCAGCCGGCCCTCGTGGGTGATCTTGTGGCCGAACAGGTCGCGCACGTAGAAGGTGTCGACCGCACGCTCGCCGAAGGTGGCGACATGGGCGCTGGAAATGGTCAGCTTCAAATCGAACAGCGCCCGGGTCACGTCGTAGAGGAAGCCCGGCCGGTCGCGGCCGTTCACCTCGATCACCGTGTGGGTATGGCTGGCGTTGTTGTCGATCAGCACCACGGGCGCGACGGTGAACGCCTTGCGCGTGCGGCTGGGCATGGCGGCCGGCTTGGACAGCTCGCGCTTGGGGATGACCTCGCCCGCCATGGTTTGGCGGATCATCGTCTCCAGCCGCTTCAGCCGCGCAGGGTCGGTGAATGCCGTGTCGCCGCGATCCTGGATGGTGAAGTGGTCGAGCGCCATGCCGTCCTTGGTGGTGAAGATCTTGGCATCGACGATCGACGCGTCGAGCAGCGCGATGGCGCCGGCGATGCGCGCGAACAGGCCCGGGTGATCCTGGGTGTAGACGGTCAGGTTGGTGGCCGCGCGGAACGTGTCCGAGCTGGTGGCCATGGCATATTTCCGGTCGGCGCCGTCGGTGGCGGCGACGAGGCGGGCATCGTCGATCTGCACCCCCAGCGGCGTCCCGGTCCAGTAGTGGTCGTAGTGCCGCTTGGCATAGGCGTCGAAGGACTCGTCCGACCAGTCGGCGAGCGCCTTGCGCAGGGCGTCGCGGGCGTATTTGGCGCGCCGGCCCGACGCCTCGGCGAGCTGGCCGCCGGTCAGATAGTCCTCGGCGCTGTAGTAGAGCTCGCGCAGCAGCTGGCCCTTCCAGCCGTTCCACACGCCCGGGCCGACCGCCTTGATGTCGACCACGGTCAAGCACAGCAGCAGGCGCAGCCGCTCGGGGCTCTGCACGATGTCGCAGAAATCCTTGATGGTCTTGGGGTCGCTGATGTCGCGCTTGAACGCCACGTTCGACATGATCAGGTGCCAGCGCACCAGCCAGGCCGTCGCCTCGGTCTCGCCCGCGGTGAAGCCCATGCGCGGGCACAGCCGCTCGGCCACCTTGGCGCCCAGCACCGAATGGTCGCCGCCGCGGCCCTTGGCGATGTCGTGGAGGAGCACCGACATGTACATCACCCGGCGCGACAGCACCTTGTGGATGATCTCGTGCAGCGTCGGATGCTCGTCGCCCAGAGTGCCCGCCTCGACCTTGGCGAGGATCTCGATGGCGCGGATGGTGTGCTCGTCCACCGTGTAGTGGTGGTACATGTCGTGCTGCATCTGCGCCACGACGCGGCCGAAATCCGGGATGAACCGGCCCAGCACGCCGGCTTCGTTGAGCCGGCGCAGCGCCGTCGCCGGATCTTTCGGCGACGTCAAGATGTCCATGAAGATGGCGTTGGCTTCCGGATCGTCGCGGACGTCCCTGTCGATGCGGCGCAGGTTCCGGGTGATCAGCCGCAGCGCCTCGGGATGGATGTCCAGCCCGCGCTTTTGCGCCACCTGGAACAGCCGCAGAATCGACACCGGATCGCGTTCGATGTCCTTTGGGTCGGCGAAGCCGATGCGGTCGCCCTCGACCGTGAAACCTTCCAGCTCGCGCCGGCGCAGCCCGATCCTGGGTAGGCGCAGCAGTGGCTTCTTCTGGTGCTGGTCCTCCAGATGGGCACAGAAGATCCGTGTCAGGTCGCCGATGTCCTTGGCGGTCAGGAAGTAGTGCTTCATGAACCGCTCGATGCCCGACGCGCCCGAATGGTCGGTGTAGTTCAGCCGCTCGGCCAGCGACCGCTGGACGTCGAAGGTCAGGCGTTCCTCGGCGCGGCCGACCAGGTCGTGCAGGTGGCAACGCACCGTCCACAGAAACTTTTCGGCCTTGTCGAAGCGCTGCTTCTCGCCGGCCGACAGCACGCCCTTCTCGACCAGCACGCCGACATCGTCGGTGCGGTAGAGGTATTTCAGCAGCCAGTAGAGCGTATGCAGGTCGCGCAGGCCGCCCTTGCCGTCCTTCAGGTTCGGCTCGACCAGATAGCGGCTGTCGCCCATGCGTTTGTGGCGCTCGTCGCGCTCGGCCAGCTTGGCTTCGACGTAATCGGGGCCGCTGGTCGCCACCACTTCCTTGTCGAACCGGGCGCGCAGCTCGTCATAGAGCAGCCGGTCGCCCCAGACATAGCGCATCTCGAGCAGCGCGGTGCGGATGGTCAGGTCCTTGCGCGCCAGGCGCAGGCAATCGTCGATGGAGCGGACCGAATAGCCCACCTTCAGGCCCAGGTCCCACAGCACGTAGAGCATGAACTCGACGACCTGTTCGCCCCAGGCGGTCTGCTTGTAGGGCAGCAGGAACAGCAGATCGACGTCCGAGAACGGCGCCATCTCGGCGCGGCCATAGCCGCCGACGGCGACGATGGACAGGTGCTCGGAACTGGTCGGATTGTCGGCCTGGTATTCGTAGGTCAGGGTGAAGTCGTAGAGCACCCGGATGATCTGGTCGATCAGGAAGGAGCGGGCGAACGCCACCTTGCGGCCGCCTTCGCCGTCGAGCAGCCGGCGGCGGATCTCGGCGTCGCCGGCGGCGAGCGCGTCCTGCAGCGCCTTCACCAGCAGCGGTCGCATCTTGTCGCGGGCGAGGTCGCGCACCTGCGCCTCCAGGCTCTCGATGAGCGCCTGGCGGTCGATGATGGCCTTGCGGTTGGCGACCTGCTGCTGCATGGGCCCTAAACTACGGCGTCACGGCGGATAATTCCACCACGCAGGCGCTTTGGTTCGCCGACCATATCCGGTGGTGCTTGTCGCGGCCAGATTGACGATGTGCCAGCATACTCCCGAAGGAGTGTGCCGCATGTCTGGTAGCATCGTCAGGAAATGGGGTAAGACCCTTGCCGTCCGCGTGCCTTCGGATATCGCGCGGGCGATCGGATTGACCGAGGGCGAGACCGTGGAAGTCGAGACGCAGGATGGGGACATCGTCATCCGGCGGCGCGCGGCGCACGCACGCGGCAGGCAGGATGCCGAGCAGGCCGCCGCCGAGATCATTGCCGACAGCCGGGGCCATTCGCTGGAGGGTCTGTCGATCCGCGACCTCATCGACGACGGGCGCCGCGGGTGAGCATCGTTCAAGGTCGAAACGCTTGCCGCCCGATGCTGCCTCAGTCTCTCCCGTCCAGCATGCCGCGTAGCCGGTAGACGAGGTCGAGCGCCTCGCGGGCCGTCAACTCGTCCGGGTTGACACCCTTGAGCGCCTCGAGCGCCGGCGACACTTTCGCCGGCGCGGGCGCGGCGCGCTTCAGGTGGGCCGAGAACAGCGGCAGGTCGTCGGCCAGCGCGGCGACGGCGCCGGACTGCTCGCCGGTCTCCAGCTTCGCCAGCACCGCCTGCGCCCGGCTGACCACCGCCTGCGGCAGACCCGCCAGCCTGGCCACCTGGATGCCGTAGGAGCGGTCGGCGGCGCCGGGGCCGACCTCGTGCAGGAACACCACCTCGCCCTGCCATTCCTTCACCTTCATGGTGTGGGGCGCCAGCGCGTCGAGCTTGCCGGCGAGCGCGGTGAGCTCGTGGTAGTGGGTCGCGAACAGGCCGCGGCTGCGGTTGACGTCGTGCAGGTGCTCGACGGCGGCCCAGGCGATGGACAGGCCGTCATAGGTGGCGGTGCCGCGGCCGATCTCGTCGAGGATCACCAGCGAGCGGTCCGTGGCCTGGTTGAGGATGGCCGCCGTCTCGACCATCTCGACCATGAAGGTCGATCGGCCACGCGCCAGGTCGTCGCTGGCGCCGACGCGGCTGAACAGCCGGTCGACCACGCCCAGCCGGGCCGAGGCGGCGGGCACATAGGCCCCCATCTGCGCCAGGATGGCGATCAGCGCGTTCTGGCGCAGGAAGGTGCTCTTGCCCGCCATGTTGGGGCCGGTGACCAGCCACAGCCGGTTGCCCTCGCCCAGATCGCAGTCGTTGGCGACGAAGCTGGCCTGTGAGCGGGCGGCGACGGCGGCCTCGACCACCGGATGCCGGCCGGCCCTGATCTCGAAGGCCAGCGTATCATCCACCTCGGGCCGGCAATGATTGTGGGCGGCGGCCAGGTGGGCGAGCGCCGCCGACACGTCGAGCACGGCGAGCGCCCGGGCGGCGAGCGAGATGGCGGCCCAGTTCGACGTCACCTCGGCCGACAGGTGGTCGAAGATCTGCAACTCGCGGGCGAGCGCCTGGTCGGCGGCACGGCTGATCTTCGAATCCAGCTCGGCCAGCTCGGTGGTGTTGAAGCGCACCGCGCCCGCCATGGTCTGGCGGTGGATATAGACCTCGTTGAGCGGCGGTTTCAGCATCCGTTCGCCGTGGTTCTGCGGCACCTCGATGAAGTAGCCCAGCACGTTGTTGTGCTTGACCTTCAGGCTGGCGACGCCGGCGTGGTCCTTGTAGCGCCCCTGCAGCCCGGCGATGAGCTGGCGCGACTGGTCGCGCAAGGTGAGCAGTTCGTCGAGCTGGGCATCATAGCCATGCGCCACGAAGCCGCCGTCGCGGGCGATCAGCGGCGGCGCCTCGACCAGCGCCTTCACCAGCAGCGCGACCAGCGCGCCGTGGCTGCCCAGATCCTCCGTTGCGAGCTTCACGACCTTGGGCAATGGCCCCAGCGGATCGGTCTCGGCGGCCTTCGCCACCAGCCGCCTGATCCCGGTGGCCTGGCTGAGCGCCTGGGCGATGGCGAGCAGATCGCGCGGACCGCCGCGCCCGACCGACAGCCGCGACAGCGCGCGTTCCATGTCGGGGCACGCCCGCAGCGCCTCGCGCAGCCGGCCGCCGACCGCCGGCCGCTCCATGAACCAGGCGACGGCGTCGAGCCGCTCGTTGATGGCGCCGGGATCGGTCAGCGGCGCCGACAGCCGTTCGGCCAGAAGCCGCGCGCCGGCGCCGGTCACCGTCCGGTCGATGCACGACAGCAAGGTGCCGCCGCGTTCGCCCTGCTGGTTGCGGGTGAGCTCCAGGCTGCGGCGGGTCGCCGCGTCGATCGCCATGGTGGCATGCGCCTCGACCCGCTGCGGCGGGCGCAGCCGGGGCAACGCGCCCTTCTGGGTGTCGTCGAGATAGGCGACCAGCGCGCCGGCCGCCGCCAGCTCGGCGCGGGAGAAGGCACCGAAGCCGTCCAGGCTGGCGACGGCGAACTGGCGCTTCAACACCGCCTCGCCGCGCTGGGAGTTGAAGCGGGCCGACGACAGCGGCGTCAGCGCCGTGTGCCAGTCGTCGAGCGCCTCGCGCAGCTCGGCCACCGCGCCCAGCGTCTCCGGCACCAGCAGCTCGCCGGGCTGCAGCCGAGCGAGATCGGCCTCCAGGTCTTCGGCGGTGGTGGGGCCGGTGCAGAAATCGCCCGTCGACATGTCGAGCCACGCGAGCGCCAGCGCGCCTTCGGCCCGTCCCAGCGCCGCCAGGTAGTTGTGGCTGCGGGCGTCGAGCAGTGCCTCCTCGGTCAGCGTGCCGGCGGTGACGAGGCGCACCACGTCGCGCTTGACCACCGACTTGGAGCCGCGCTTGCGGGCCTCGGCCGGATCCTCGACCTGCTCGCAGACCGCGACCCTGAATCCCTTGCGGATCAGCCGGGCCAGATAGCCGTCGGCCGCGTGCACCGGCACGCCGCACATGGGGATGTCGTCGCCCTGGTGCCTGCCGCGTTTTGTCAGCGTGATGTCGAGCGCCTCGGACGCTTTCACCGCGTCGTCGAAGAACAGCTCGTAGAAGTCGCCCATGCGGTAGAACAGCAGGCAGTCCGGGTATTGCCCCTTGATCTCCAGATACTGGGACATCATCGGCGTCGCGTCGGACGGCACCGCATTCGGGGTTGCGTTCTCGGAAGAGCGTGCTAAAGACATAAAATAACGCAAATGACCGCCGACACCTAACGAACCATCATCCAGGGCGCCCGAAAACGGAATAAAATTTCACGAATGCGCAATTGAGGCATGTCGGTTTCCGTAATGGAAGGTGACAGAAGGTCGCGGTCATGCTAACGCCCGCCTCAACCGAAAACCAGCCCGCCCCCAACTCCGCAAGAAGTTTCATGGCCGAACCGAAAGTCACCGATCGCGAAGCGCTGCTGTTCCACACCATGGGCCAGCCCGGCAAAATCGAAATCGTCGCCACCAAGCCGATGGCGACCCAGCGCGACCTGTCGCTGGCCTATTCGCCGGGTGTCGCCGCGCCGGTGCGCGCCATCGCCGAGGACCCGTCCTGCGCCTACGACTACACCTCGAAGGGCAATCTGGTCGCGGTGATCTCCAACGGCACCGCCATCCTGGGCCTGGGCAATCTGGGCGCGCTGGCATCGAAGCCGGTGATGGAGGGCAAGGCGGTGCTGTTCAAGCGTTTCGCCGACGTCGATTCCATCGACCTCGAGGTCGACACCGAGGACGTCGAGGATTTCATTAACTGCGTGCGGCTGCTGGAGCCCAGCTTCGGCGGCATCAACCTGGAGGACATCAAGGCGCCCGAATGCTTCATCATCGAGCAGCGGCTGCGCGAGCTGATGAACATCCCGGTGTTCCACGACGACCAGCACGGCACGGCGATCATCGCCGCCGCCGGCCTGATCAACGCGCTGGACCTCACCGGCCGCGACATCAGGGACTGCAAGGTGGTGGTGAACGGCGCGGGCGCCGCCTCGATCGCCTGCGTCGAACTGATCAAGGCCATGGGCGTGCCGCACAACAACGTCATCGTCTGCGACACCAAGGGCGTGCTCTACCAGGGCCGCACCGAAGGCATGAACCAGTGGAAGTCGGCCCATGCCGTGGTCACCGACCTGCGCACCCTGGCGGAAGCCATGGCCGGCGCCGACGTCGCGATGGGCCTGTCGGCCCAGGGCGCCTACACCGCCGAGATGGTGGCGAGCATGGCCGCCAGGCCGATCATCTTCGCCATGGCCAACCCGGACCCCGAGATCACGCCCGAGGAAGTCCACGACATCCGCGGCGACGCCATCGTCGCCACCGGCCGGTCGGATTATCCGAACCAGGTCAACAACGTGCTGGGTTTCCCCTACATCTTCCGCGGCGCTCTCGACGTGCGCGCGACCACCATCAACGAGGAGATGAAGATCGCCGCCGCCCACGCGCTCGCCGAGCTGGCGCGCGAGGACGTGCCGGACGAGGTGGCGGCGGCCTATGCGGGCGAGCGGCCGTCCTACGGCCCCGGCTACATCATCCCGGCGCCGTTCGATCCGCGCCTGATCACCCGCGTGCCGTCGGCCGTGGCGCAGGCCGCCATGGATTCGGGCGTGGCGCGCCGGCCGATCATGGACATGGAGGCCTACCGCGCCAAGCTGAGCGGCCGGCTCAATCCCACCGCCAACTTCCTGCAGAACATCTACACCAGCGTGAAGTCCAAGCCGAAGCGGGTGGTGTTCGCCGAGGGCGAGGAGGAGAAGGTGATCCGCGCCGCGCTGGCGTTTCGCAGCGCCGGCTACGGCACGCCGCTGCTGGTGGGCCGCGAGGACGTCATCCGCGCCACCATGCACGCCATGGGCATGGACGACGACGGCGACGTCGAGGTTCACAACGCCCGCGAGAGCCGCAACACCGCCGCCTATGCGGACTTCCTCTACAAGCGGTTGCAGCGGTCGGGCTCGCTCTACCGCGACTGCCTGCGCATGGTGAACAACGACCGCAACGTGTTCGCCGCCTGTATCCTGGCGTTCGGCCACGCCGACGCCATGGTCAGCGGCCTGACGCGCAACTACTTCACCACCTACGAGGAGATTCTCCGCGTCATCGACCCGCTGCCGAACCACACGGTCTACGGCCTGTCGATGATCGTCACCCGCGACCGCACCGTGTTCATGGCGGATACCCAGGTGAACGAGCTGCCGACCGCCGAGCAGCTCGCCCAGATCGCCAAGGGCGCCGCCGCGACCGCCCGCCGCTTCGGCCACGAGCCCAAGGTGGCGCTGCTGTCCTATGCCAATTTCGGCCATCCGGAAGGCTTCCGCAGCGACCACATCCGCGAGGCGCGCCGCATCCTGGCCGAGCAGAAGCCCGACTTCGAGTTCGACGGCGAGATGTCGGCCGACGTGGCGCTCAATCCCGAGCTGCAGAAGCTCTATCCCTTCATGGGCCTGTCGGGACCCGCCAACGTGCTGGTCATGCCGGCGCTGCATTCGGCGAACCTGTCGTCGAAGCTGCTGCAGGAACTGGGCGCGGGCACGGTGATCGGCCCGCTGCTGAGCGGGCTGGAACGGTCGGTGCAGATCGCGCCGATGAACGCCGGCGCCTCGGACATCGTCAACATGGCGGCGATGGCCGCCTTCGGGTCGGACCTGCTCTAGGACGCGAGCGATGGCACGGATGTTCTTCACCCAGCATCTGCGCCGCCTCGTGCCGCACGAGCCCGTCGAGGTAACCGGCGCGACCCTGCGCGCGGCGCTCGACGATCTGTTCCGGCAGCTTCCGGCACTGCGTTCCTATGTGCTCGACGACCAGGGCCGGTTGCGGCAGCATGTCTGCGCGTTCGTCGACGACGAGCGCATCGATTTCTCCGGGACGCTCGATTGCAAGGTCGCGCCCGAATCCGAAATCTACGTGATGCAGGCATTGTCGGGAGGGAAGACATGGCCAATCGCATTCTCGCCGGAACCCGGAAAGGGCTCTTCATCCTGAAGCCCGACGGCAGGGGCTGGACCGTCGAACGCACCGCGTTCCTCGGCAGCCCGGTGCCCGCCGTGCTGCACGACGGGCGCGACGGCACGCTCTATGCCTCGCTCGACCTGGGACATTTCGGCGGCAAGCTGCACCGGTCGGACGATTTCGGCGAGAGCTGGCAGGAAGTGGCCGCGCCCGCCTACCCGAAGGCCGGGGAAGGCACCGACGGCGATTCGCTCAAGCTTCTCTGGACGCTGGAAGCCGGCGGCCCGGGCCAGAAGGGCACGCTGTGGGCCGGCACCATTCCCGGCGGCCTGTTCGTGTCCCGCGACCGGGGCGAGACCTGGGCGCTCAACGAGCCGCTATGGAATGTGCCGGAACGGGCGCGCTGGTTCGGCGGCGGCTACGACAAGCCGGGCATCCATTCGGTGCTGGTCGACCCGCGCGACGAGAACCGGATCACCGTCGGCGTCTCCTGCGGCGGCGTCTGGCTGACCGAGGACGGCGGCAGGAGCTGGGAAATCCGCACCAGGGGCATGCGCGCCCCCTACATGCCGCCCGACCTGGCCGAGGACGGCGCCATCCAGGACCCGCACCGCGTGGTGCAGTGCCCGGGCAAGCCGGAAGGCTACTGGATCCAGCATCACGGCGGCATCTTCCGCTCGACCGACGACCTGGAGAACTGGCAGGACGTGCCCAGCATGGGTCCGTCGATCTTCGGCTTCGCCGTGGCCGTCCACCCGAAGGATCCGGAGACGGCCTGGTTCGCGCCCGCCATCAAGGACGAGTTCCGCTATCCGGTGGACGGCAAGTTCGTCGTCACCCGCACGCGGGACGGCGGGCGTACCACCCAGGTGCTGAGCGACGGCCTGCCGCAGGCGTCGTCCTACGACCTGGTCTATCGCCACGGCCTCGACGTGGACGAAACCGGCGACGGGCTCGCCATGGGCTCGACCTCGGGCGGCGTCTGGACCAGCGCCGATGCCGGCGACAGCTGGACCCTGCTGCCCGACCGCCTGCCGCCGGTCTACGCGGTGCGGTTCACGACGGCCTGACGTTCACGCCGGCCGGCTGCGCCGGGCCAAGTGGGCGAAGTACTTGTCCGGCACGCGGGCGATGGACTGCAGGATGAACACGTCGGTGGTGCCGAACTGCCTGTCGACCACCGCGCCGTCGCCGATGTAGCAGCCGCAGCGCAGATAGCCCTTGATCAGCGGTGGCAGTTCCTTGACCACGTCGCGCTCGCGGATGCGGTCGGCGGGCATGATGTTCATCTCCACATGCCGCGATGGCACGGCGTAGACGCACAGCTCCTCGGGCGCGCGGAAGTTGTGATAGAGGTAGGACAGCGCCTCGGCGTGTTCGGCGATGTCGGTGCCGGGAAGGCTGGCGCAGCCGAACAGGTACGACACCTGGTGGTCGTAGACGTATTGGGCGATGCCCTTCCACAGGAACTGGATGGTGGCGTTCGAGCGGTATTCGGCGCGGACGCAGGAGCGGCCCAACTCGAGGAATTGGCCGTGCTGGCGCGCCGTATGCTCGTCGCGGCCCATGAACAGCGGGCTGAGGTCGTATTCCGAGGCCGAATAGAAGCCGTCATTGGCGAGCGCGACCTCCTCGCGCAACAGGCGGTAGGTGCCCACCACCGCTTCCTCGGCGGGGAGCGAATGATCGATCACCAGCAGGTGGTCGCAGACCGGGTCGAATTCGTCGAAGTCCAGCTTGTCGCGGGCCATCTGGGCGTTCGCGGCCGCACCGAGCTCTTCGTAGAAGACCCGGTAGCGGAGGTGTTGCGCGGCGATGATTTCGGCTTCGTCCTGGGCTAAACGCACTTCAAGTTGAGCCGGTCTGGTGGCTAGAACAGCGATGACAACACCTTTGTTGTTGTGGCTTCCCCAGAGTGTTCGGCGACCATATCACAAACGGTCGAAGCCGGGCATGAACTTTCAATTAAGCGCTGGAGGCGGCTTGTCGACCGCGCCGAAATGCCGGGTCGCCCACCAAAGCAGCAGCAGGCCGGGCACCGCGGCAACGGCGGTGATGCCGAAGAATACCGGCCAGCTGACCGCCTCGGCCAGGTAGCCCGACGGCGCCGACAGCATCGTCCGGCCGACGTTCATCAACGAGGTAAGCAGCGCGTATTGCGTCACGGTATAGGCGACGTTGCACAGCCCGGACATGTAGGCGATGAAGGCGGTGACGCCCATGCCGCTGGCGAAATTCTCGACGGCGATGACGCCGCCCAACACCCAGGGATCGTTGCCCGCCCAGGCGAGCAGCACATAGGTGAAGTTGGAGAAAAGCTGGGCGATGCCGCCGATCCACAGGCTCTTCATCACCCCCAGCCGATGGACCATGATCCCGCCGAGCACGGCGCCGACGATGGTGGCGACCAGGCCGACGGGCTTGCTGATCAGCCCGACCTGCTCGAGCGAAAAGCCCAGCTCCAGGAAAAAGGGTCCGGTCATCATGGACGCCAGCGTGTCACCCAGCTTGTAGAACAGGACAAGCGCCAGAATGATGATCGAGAACACCCCGAAGCGCCGGAAGAACTCGAGGAACGGCGACGCCACCGCGCCGTAGAACCAGGCGGCGAGGCCCGCGAGCGCGGGCGGCAGTCCGCCCTGGCGCTCGAGGAAATCCTCGGCCTTCTTTTCCTCGCGCGCGACGTCCTCGGCACTGACCGCCGGTTCGGGCGTGGCGAGGGTCGCGCCGACACCCACCAGCATCAGCACGGCGACGGCGGCATAGGCGACCGACCAGCCGACCAGCCCGGCGACGATCAGGATGCCGCTCGCCGTGATCAGCATGGCAATGCGGTAGCCGGTGGTATAGGCGGCGACGCCCGCGCCCTGCTGGCGCTCGTCGAGAAGCTCGATGCGCAACCCGTCGATGACGATGTCCTGGCTGGCCGAGAAGAACGCCACCAGCACCGCGGCCACCGCCGTCAACATCAGGTGGCCGGGGCCGGGATCGGACGCCGCCATCAGCAGGATGGCGCCGATCAGGCAGATCTGGATGGCAAGCAGCCAGCCGCGCCGCCGGCCGAGCATGCGGGTGAGCGCCGGAAACGGCAGCCGGTCGATGATCGGCGCCCAGACGAACTTGAAGGCGAACGGCAGGGTGACGAGGGTGAACAGGCCGACCTCGCCCTTGTCGGTGCCGGCCGCCGTCAGCCAGTAGGTCAGCGTGCCGAACGGCAGCACGAACGGCAGCCCCGAGGCGAAGCCGAGGAAGAAGAACAGGAAGACGCGGTGCTCGAAGAACACCGCCGATCCGGGCATCCGGTCGATCCAGGGTCGGGGCAGAACATAGGCGGCGGGTTCGGTCATCCGGATGCACTCTAGATCATTCGGCGGCAAGGGGGAATCGCCCCCGCGCATTCCAGCGCGCTGGCGGCATCCGCCGGATTGTCGTAGCGTTGCGGCGGCAACAAGGAGGCTGCGATGAGGGGTGTTGCGTTGCGCGCGGGACTGGCCCTGGCTGTCACCGTCCTAGGGATTTCCGCGGCTGCGGCCCAGCCGCAGGGGCGGCCCGACGTGCCGGTGCTGCTGGGCGAGTTCAAGGGTACCCTGCCCTGCGCCGACTGCCAGGGCGTCGAGACCTCGCTGACCTTGATCAAAAAGGACGCGGGGACCGCCGAGGGCAGCTACGTGCTGATCGAGACCTTCGTCGGCAAGTCGGCCGATCCGGTGGTGGCCGAGGGCAACTGGACGACGCTGCGCGGCAGCGCGGCCGATCCGGACGACACGGTCTACGAGCTGAACCCGGACAGCCTGGAATTCCAGCGCCGCGCCTTCCTGAAGGTGAACGACTACGTCATCCGGCTGCTGGGGCCGGGCCTGACCGAGAGGACGGACGGCGCCGCCACCCTGACCTCGCCGCCCGATCCGTTCTATGGCGTGCCCAACCCGGCCGCCATCAACTGCGTCAAGATCGGCGGCAGGAGCGTGATCAACACAGGCACGACGGCGGGCGACCAGGGCGTGTGCCGGTTGGCCGACGGGCGTGAATGCGAAGAGTACGGCGTGCTGCGCGACCACCGCTGCTTCGATCCGGCCAAGCCGCGTCCGCCGCGCCGGCCGCCGTCGAAGGAGGACGAGACGGCCCCGAACTATTGACCCTGGTCGCGCGCCGCCAGCGCCGTCAGATCTCGATCTGCGACCCCAGCTCGACCACCCGATTGGCCGGAATCTGGAAGAAGTCCATGGCGCTGGTGGCGTTCCGGGTCATCCAGGCGAACAGGGATTCCCGCCACATGGCCATGCCCGGCCGCACGCTGGGGATGATGGTTTCGCGGCCCAGGAAGAACGACGTCTGCATCATGTTGCACTTCAGCCCGCGGGTGCCGGCAAGCCGCAGGGCGCGCGGCACGTCCGGGTCCTGCAGGAAGCCGTAGTGGTAGACGATGCGGTAGAAGCCCTCGCCGAGTTCGGTGACCTCCAGCGCCTCCTCGTTGTTGAGGCGCGGCACCTCCTCGATCTGCATGGTCATGAACACGTTCAGCTCGTGCAGCACCTTGTTGTGCTTGAGATTGTGCAGCAGCGCGTGGGGCACGCCCTGTGAATTGCCCGACATGTAGACCGCCGCGCCCTGCACGCGGGTGATCTTGGGCGACAGCGACGACAGGAAAGTCTCGACCGGGATGGCGTCGCGGGCCTGACCGGCGCGCACCAGAGCGCGGCCGCGCTTCCAGGTCGTCAGCAGCACGAACAAGGCAAGACCCGCGAACAGCGGGAACCAGCCGCCGTCCGGGATCTTGGTGAGATTGGCGCCGAGGAACGACACGTCGACGATGAGGAACACGACCAGCATGGCGATGCCCTGCCAGCGCGGGATCTTCCAGGCGAGCAGGACGACGAACGACAGCAGCAGGGTGTCGATGAACATGGTGCCGGTGACGGCGACGCCGTAGGCAGCGGCCAGGTTGGTGGACGAGCCGAAGCCCAGCACCAGCATGATCACCGCGCCGAGCAGCGCCCAATTGACGAACGGCACATAGATCTGGCCGATCTCGGCCTCGGACGTGTGCAGCACCTTGAGCCGCGGCAGGTAACCGAGCTGCACCGCCTGCCGGGTCACCGAGAACGCGCCCGAGATGACCGCCTGCGAGGCGATGATGGTCGCCGCCGTGGCGAGGCCCAGCACCGGCCACTGCGCCCAGTCCGGCGCCAGCCGGAAGAACGGGTTGTCGATGGCCGACGGTTCGCTGATCAGCAGCGCGCCCTGGCCGAAATAGTTGAGGATGAGCGCCGGCAGCACCACGAAGAACCAGGCGCGCCGGATCGGCGGGCGGCCGAAATGGCCCATGTCGGCATACAGCGCCTCGGCGCCGGTCAGCGCCAGCACGACCGAGCCGAGGGCGAGGAACGCCAGCCACTGGTCGGTCACGAAGAACTCCGCCGCATACATCGGATTGAGCGCCCAGAGAATCTCGGGGTGCTTGACGATGCTGGCGACGCCCAGCGCTGCCAGGGTGAGGAACCAGATCAGCGTGACGGGCCCGAACAGGCGGCCCATGGCCGCGGTGCCGTGCTTCTGGACCAGGAACAGGCAGACCAGGATGACGACGGTGATCGGCACGATGTAGTCGTCGAGCCCCGGCGCGACCACCTCGAGGCCCTCGACCGCGCTCAGTACCGAGATGGCGGGCGTGATCATGCTGTCGCCGTAGAACAGGGCGGCGGCGAAGATGCCCAGCAGGGCGACCACCGGCACCATCCGGGTTCCCTGGACCAGATTGCTCACGAGCGTCAGCAGCGCAAGGCTGCCGCCCTCGCCCTTGTTGTCGGCCCGCATCATCAGCGTGACGTACTTGAACGACACGACCAGCATCACCGACCAGAAGATCAGCGACACCACCCCATAGACATGCATGGCGTCGAGTGCCAGGGGGTGAGGCCCGGCAAAGCTTTCCTTCATGGTGTAGAGCGGGCTGGTGCCGATGTCGCCGAAAACGACGCCGATCGCGCCGAGCATCAGCCGCGCGAGTGGTGGCTTCTGGGAGTCTGTCGTCACCCGGGGATTTCCTGCTTGTTCGCTGTTGGCGCGCACGCTGCCTGTCAGCAGCAGCGATTCAATTTGCCATGCCCACCATAGCGGCTTTCCTGCCGCTCGCGGAAGAATTCCTCGCGGGACATGACGGGCTCGTCGGGATGATGGATCCTGCGATGCAGGACATAGAGATCGTAGTCCGGCAGCCCCACCATCAGGCGCGCCGCGCGCGCCAGGAAGCTGCTGTAACTCCGATAATCACGCATGGGTCCCCTCCAGGGTTTCGCGCGCGCTCGGCTTCGGGTCCGCCAGTCCCCGGCGGATGGTGGCCGCCCCCGCGATCACCATGGCCAGCACGACCGACACGAACAGGCCGCACAGGCCGGTGTTGACTATATCATTGAAGATGATCCGGTTCATCTGCTCCAGTGACTTGGCCGGCGCCAGCACCTCGCCGGCCGCCAGCGCGTCCGAGAACTTGCGCGCATGGGCAAGGAAGCCGATGGCCGGATCGGCGTGGAACATTTTCTGCCACGCCGCCGTCAGGGTACAGATCAGCAGCCACAGGCAGGGTGCGGCAGTAACCCAGGCGTAGCGCTCGCGCTTCATCTTCACCAGCACCACGGTGCACAGGATCAGCGCGATGGCCGCCAGCATCTGGTTGGCGATGCCGAACAGCGGCCACAGCGTGTTGATGCCGCCGAGCGGATCGACCACGCCCTGGTAGAGGAAATAGCCCCAGGCGGCGACGGCGATGCCGGTGGCGAGCAGATTGCCGGTCCACGACCTGGTGTCCTTCAGCGCCGGGATGGCCGTGCCCATCATGTCCTGCAACAGGAAGCGGCAGACGCGGGTGCCGGCGTCGATGGTGGTCAGGATGAACAGCGCCTCGAACAGGATGGCGAAATGGTACCAGAACGCCATCAGCGCCTTGCCGCCGACCGCCGCCGACAGGATGTGTGCCATGCCGACGGCCAGCGTCGGCGCGCCGCCCGACCGCGACAGGATGGTGCTCTCGCCGATGTCGTGGGCCATCTGGGTCAGCGTCTCCGGCGTGACCAGGAAGCCCCAGCCGGAAATGGTCGCCGCGACCGCCTCGGGCGTGGTGCCGATCAGCGCGGCGGGACTGTTCATGGCGAAATAGACGCCGGGGTCGAGCACGCAGGCGGCGATCAGCGCCATCACCGCGACGAAGGATTCGGCCAGCATGGCGCCGTAGCCGATGAACCGGGCCTGCACCTCGTTCTCGAGCATCTTGGGCGTGGTGCCCGAAGCGACCAGCGCGTGGAAGCCGGACACCGCGCCGCAGGCGATGGTGATGAACAGGAACGGGAACAGCCCGCCCGAGAACACCGGGCCGGTGCCGTCGACGAAGCGGCTGACCGCCGGCATCTTCAACTCCGGCATGACGACGCAGATGCCGACGGCGAGCGCCAGGATGGTGCCGATCTTGAGGAAGGTCGACAGGTAGTCGCGCGGCGCCAGCAGCAGCCACACCGGCAGCACCGAGGCGACGAAGCCATAGCCCATCAACGCCAGCGCCAGCGTCTCGCCCGACCAGGTGAACAGCGGCGCCAGCACCGGGCTTGCGGCGACGGCCTCGCCATAGACGATGGAGGCCATCAGCAGCACGAAGCCGATCAGCGACATTTCGCCGATCCGCCCCGGGCGGATATATCGCCCGTACACCCCCATGATCAGCGCGATCGGGATGGTGGCGACCACGGTGAACGTGCCCCATGGGCTGATCGCCAGCGCCTTGACCACGACCAGCGCCAGCACGGCGAGCAGGATGATCAGGATCATCAGCACGCCGAACATGGCGATGATGCCGGGAATGGTGCCCACCTCGGACTTGATCATGTCGCCCAGCGACCTGCCGTCGCGGCGCGTCGACAGGAACAGCACCACGAAGTCCTGCACCGCGCCGGCGAACACCACGCCGGCCAGGATCCACAGCATGCCGGGCAGGTAGCCCATCTGCGCCGCGAGCACCGGCCCGACCAGCGGCCCGGCGCCGGCAATGGCGGCGAAGTGGTGGCCGAACAGCACGTATTTGTTGACCGGCACGTAGTCGAGCGCGTCGTTGCGCAGCACCGCCGGCGTGTGACGGTTGCGGTCGAGCCGCAACACCTTCGTGGCGATGAACAGGCCGTAGAAGCGGTAGGCGATCAGGTAGACGCAGGCGGCGGCGATCACCAGCCACATGGCGTTGACGTGCTCGCCCCGGCTGAGCGCCACGACGGCCATGGCGCCCGCGCCCAGCAGCGCGACGAGGACCCAGACCAGCTTGTCGGCGGCGGCCTTCATGGCCGGGTCAGAGCAGGTAGTGGGCGATGACGAACCCGCCGACCACCGCGACGGCCACCGCCATCATCACCCATTCCAGCCGCTTCTCGACGAATTCCCGGATCGGGTCGCCGAACAGGTAGATCAGGACCGCCAGGATGTAGAAGCGCGCCGCCCGCGTGATCACCGACAGCAGCACGAACATGCCGAAGGGATAGTGGAAGATGCCCGAGGCGATGGTGATCAGCTTGTAGGGGATCGGCGTCGCGCCCTTGATCAGGATGATCCAGGCGCCGTACTCGGCATATTGCTGGCGCAGCGCCTCCATCTTGGCTTCGTAACCGTAGAGCGACACCAGCCATGTGCCCACGGAGTCGAACAGGAACATGCCGATGGCGTAGCCGGCGATGCCACCGATGACGGACGCAAGCGTGCACCATCCCGCCAGCAGGAACGCCCGCTTGCGGTCCGCCAGCATCATCGGCAGCAGCATGACGTCGGGCGGGATCGGGAAGAACGAGCTCTCGGCGAAGGACACCGCGCCCAGGCTGGCCCAGGCGTGCCTGCCCTGGGCCTGGCGCATGGTCCACATGTAGAGCCGGCGCAGCGGCCCGGGCGAGGCGATCGGCTCGGCGGTGGGTTCGGTCACGGACTTACTTCGCTGCGTAGACGTACTTGCCGTCCTTCCAGACATAGAACACATAGCCGGGCGCCGAATTGTCGCCCTTGTCGTTGAAATCGATCGTGCCCAGCACCGTCTTGAACTTGCCGGCGCGCAGCGCGTTCGAGACCTTGCCGGCGTCGGTCGATTTGGCGGCCGTCACCGCCTGCGCCCAGGCCTGGATGGCGGCATAGGTGTAGAGCGTGTAGGCCTCGGGCTCGTACTTGGCGTCGCGGAACGCCTTCACCAGCGCCGCGTTGCCGGGATCGAGGCGCGGGTCCGGGCCGAAGGTCATCAGCGTACCGGCGCCCGCCGGGCCGGTGATCGACCAGAACTCCTCGGTGACCAGCGCGTCGCCGCCGATCAGGATGGTCTTCAGGCCGGCGCCGCGCATCTGGCGCACGATCAGGCCGGCCTCGGTCTTGTAGCCGCCGAAGAACACATAGTCGGCCCTGGCCTGCTTCAGCTTGGTGACGAGGGCGTTGTAGTCCTTCTCGCCGGCGGTGATCGCCTCGTCCATGACGATGGCGACGCCCTGCTTCTTCGCCGACATCTCGAACTGGTCGGCGAGGCCCTTGCCATAGGTCGACTTGTCGTTGACCACCGCGACCCGCTTGCCGGGGAACTTCTTCGCCACGTAGTCGGCGGCCGTCGGACCCTGCGCGTCGTCGCGGCCGCAGACGCGGAACACGTTCTTCAGGCCGCGCTCGGTGAAGGCGGGGTTGGTCGAGGCCGGCGTGATCTGGACGATGCCGGAATCCGCATAGACGTCGGAAGCCGGGATCGAGGTGCTCGAGCAGTAGTGGCCGGCCACGAACACCACGCCCTCGTCGGCGAAATTGTTGGCTACGCTCACCGCCTGCTTGGGATCGCAGACGTCGTCGCCCACGGTCAGCTTGATCTTCTGGCCGAGCACGCCGCCCCTGGCGTTGAGGTCGGCGACGGCCTTCTCGGCGCCCTTGCGCATCTGCTCGCCGATGGAAGCCTCCGAACCGGTCATGGGGCCGGCGACGCCGATCTTGATGTCGGCCCACGCGTCGCCGCCGCAAAGAAGGCTGGCCGCGGTAACCGCGATGAGAATCGTCTTGAACCGGTTCATGAAAGCGACCTGCCTGACTGATTATTGATGGAGCCCCGCGCAGAGCATACCCCACGCGAGTCAGAGTTCAAGGAATGTGCGGCCGACACCACTATGCTTTGCGCCGCCAGCCGAAGAACAGCACCCGCTCGTACATCCACGGGTACTGGCTGACCATGCGGCCGGCCCTGGTCGCCTGGTGCGACGCCAGCGCGATCGCCATCAGGATCAGGGTGTGGGCGACGAAGCCGCCGGCCGACAGCAGCTCGCCGCCGAACAGGGCATAGATCAGGAACCGGTCGGCAAGGCCCAGCAGCAGGGCGTAGGGCGCCACCTGCCAGGCCGGCCGCCAGGTGTTGGCGAGGCCGCGCCCCGTCATCAGCGCGCAGCCGCCCATGAAGAGGATGGTCAGGAACAGGGTGACCATGGGCGATGTGCCGAACAGGCCCGGATCGGGCAGAGCGGCGGGATCGATGCCGTCCTGCGGGTTCATGCGGCGCCTTCCAGATAGGCGGCCTGCACCGCCGGATTGGCCAGCAGCTCGGCGCCGGTGCCGCGCAGCGTGATCTTGCCGTTCACCATGATGCAGGCCCGGTCGGCCAGCTTCAGCGCCTGGTAGGCGTTCTGCTCGATCAGCAGCACGGTCAGCTTCTCGTCGCGGTTGATGCCGAGGATCGCCTGGAACAGCTGCAGCGCGATCAGCGGCGCCAGGCCCAGCGACGGCTCGTCGAGCAGCAGCAGGCGCGGCCGGCCGATCAGCGCCCTGGCGATGGCCAGCATCTGCTGCTCGCCGCCCGAGAGGGTGCCGCCGCGCTGGGAGAGGCGGTCCTTGAGGCGGGGGAACAGAGCGAGCACCCTTTCCAGGTCGGCGCTGAAGTGTTTCGGGTCGACGGCGTAGCCGCCCATGCGCAGGTTCTCGAGCACGGTCATGCGCGGGAAGATGTGCCGTCCTTCCGGCACATGCCCCACGCCGCGGCGGATGATCTCGTGCATGGGCACGCCCGCCAGGTCCTCGCCGTCGAGCACGATCCGGCCCGCGGTGACGATGGGCGCGCCGCAGATGCTCATCAGCAGGGTGGTCTTGCCCGCGCCGTTGGCGCCCACCAGCGACATGATCTCGCCCTGTTTCACCTCCAGATCGACGCCGTCGAGCGCCTCGATGCGTCCATAGGCGGCGTGGAGGCCCTCGACCGACAGCATCAACGGCTCCCTCTGGTGAGCGCGATGGCCTCGTCCTCGGGCGTGCCCAGATAGGCGCTGATCACCGCCGGGTCGGCGCGCACCTTGGCGGGCGGGCCGTGGCAGATGCAGGCGCCGTGGTCGAGCACCACCACATGGTCGGAGATTTCCATCACCAGCGCCATGTCGTGCTCGATCAGCAGGATGGACAGACCGTGCTCCTTGCGGATGTCGAGGAGCAGGCCGCTGAGTTCGTCGGTCTCGCGGGTGTTGAGGCCGGCGGCGGGTTCATCCAGGCACAACAGCACCGGCCCGGCGCACATGGCGCGGGCGATCTCCAGCCGGCGCTGGAAGCCGTAGGGCAGGCTGCCGGCGAGCTGATCGGCGCTGGCGGTCAGGCCCATCTTGTCGAGCCAGTAGCGCGCCTGCTCGACGGCGCGGCGCTCGGCCTTGCGGTAGACGGGCAGGTGCAGCAGGCCGGCGACGGCGTAGCCCGACGCGCGGGTCAGCGCGATGTGCTGGGCGACCACCAGGTTCTCCAGCACGCTCATACCGGCGAACAGCCGGATGTTCTGGAAGGTGCGGACGACGTGGGCGTCGCGGGCGATGCGGAAATCGGGCATGCGCTCCAGCAGGAACCGCTTGCCGTTCTGGTGGGTCAGCTCCAGCCGGCCGACCGTCGGCTGGTAGAAACCGGTCAGGCAGTTGAACACGGTGGTCTTGCCGGCGCCGTTTGGCCCGATGATCGCCGTGATGTCGCCACGTTTGGCGGTGAATGACAGGTCGCTGATGGCGGTTATGCCACCAAATCGCATGGTCAGGTGGTCGACCTGGAGCAGCGTCGCGGCAGGCTCGGTCATGGCACCGTCGCCCCGGCACTTGCCGGCTTCGGGTCGAGCAGGATGGTCGGCTCGCGCCGCGACAGCAGTCCCTGCGGCCGCCACAGCATGATCAGCACCATGGCGCCGCCGAAGACCAGCATGCGGTACTCGGACAGGTCGCGGAACCATTCGGGCAGGCCGACCAGCAGCACGGCGGCGAGCACGATACCGATCTGGCTGCCCATGCCGCCGAGCACGACGATGGCGAGGATGGTGGCGGATTCGATGAAACTGAAACTCTCCGGGCTGATGAAGCCCTGCCGGGTGGCGAAGAACGAGCCGGCCAGCCCGGCGAAGGACGCGCCGATGGCGAACGCCGACAGCTTCACCGTGACCGGGTTCATGCCCAGGCTGCGGCAGGCGATCTCGTCCTCGCGCAGCGCTTCCCAGGCGCGGCCCGTGGGCAATCTCCGGATGCGCTGGGCAAAGAGGGTGGTCATCAGGGCGAGCGCCAGGATCAGGTAGTAGAGGAAATACACCCGGTGCACCGGCGAGAACTCGATGCCGAAGAAGCCGGCGAAGGTGGGGCCGTCGGCCGCGCGCGAGAAGCTCAGTCCGAACAGGGTCGGCCGCTCGATGCCGGTGATGCCGTTGGGCCCGTTGGTCACCGCCTGCCAGTTCAGCAGCACGACGCGGATGATCTCGCCGAAGCCCAGCGTGACGATGGCCAGATAGTCGCCGCGCAGCCGCAGCACCGGAAAGCCCAGCGCGACGCCGAACAGCGCCGCCATCAGGCCGGCAAGCGGCAGGCAGATCCAGAACGACAGGCCGAAATGCATCGACAGCAGCGCGTAGGCATAGGCGCCGATGGCGTAGAACGCCACATAGCCCAGGTCGAGCAGGCCGGCGAGGCCGACGACGATGTTGAGGCCCCAGCCGAGCATGACGTAGATCAGGATCAGGGTGAGCTTGTCGACCAGGTTGCGCTCGGCGAACGGCATCCAGGGCAGCAGCACGGCGGCGGCGACCAGCACCCAGCCGACGATGATCAGGGAATTGCGCGGCATGCGCGGGAGGGACACCGTCATATCGCGGAACGACGGCGCCAGAAAGTGCCCCGCCAGCGACAGCAGCAGGCGGCCGGCGAACACCGCCGCCGCCGCGTAGAGCACCAGCGGAAGCCGGTAGTCGAGGGTCAGGCCCCCCGCATTGTCGACGAGGCGAACACCGAGCAGCGGCACGGCGAGGAGCGCGGCGACCACGGCGGCCAGCGCGCTGTCGCGCAGCATGGCGACGAATGGCGGACGCTGACGGTCGGCCGCCGCCATCAGACCTTCTCGATCTCGGGGCGGCCGAGCAGGCCGGTGGGGCGGAAGATCAGCACCAGGATCAGCAAGCCGAACACCGCCACGTCACGGTAGGCCAAGTCGAAGAACACCGGCCAGAACGATTCGATCAGGCCGATGGCGAGGCCGCCCAGCATGGCGCCGGGCAGCGAGCCGATGCCGCCGAGCACCGCGGCGGTGAACGCCTTGATGCCGGCGATGAAGCCGATATAGAAGTCGATGACGCCGTAATACAGCGTCGCCATCATGCCGGCGACCGCCGCCAGCGACGCGCCGATGACGAAGGTGATCGAGATCGTCCGGTTGACGTTGACGCCGAGGAGCGCGGCCATGGTGGCGTCCTGCTCGGTGGCGCGCTGGGCGCGGCCCAGCGGGGTGCTGCGGATCACCCAGGTGAAGCCGGCCATCAGCGCCACGGTCAGCACGATGATGATGATCTGCAACAGGCTGACGCTGACATGGGCGCCCTGCCCGACGTCGATGCTGTACTGGCCGTGGACGATGGGCTGCAGCGACTTGGTGCGCGCGCCTTGGGCGATCTGCACATAGTTCTGCAGCACGATCGACATGCCGATGGCCGAGATCAGCGGCGCGAGCCGCGGCGATCCCCGCAGCGGCCTGTAGGCGATCCGCTCGACCGCCCAGCCGTAGCAGGCGGTGAAGAACATGGCCAGCACCAGCACGATGAGGATGGCCAGCGGCACCGAGGCGATGCCGACGGTCGACAGCACCACGAACCCGATCAGCGCGACGAAGGCGCCGATCATGTAGATGTCGCCATGGGCGAAGTTGATCATGCCGATGATGCCGTACACCATCGTGTAGCCGAGGGCGATCAGGCCGTAGAAGGCGCCGAGCGTGAGCCCGTTGACCAGTTGCTGCAGGAAGATATCGATGGTCATCCTGGCCGGTATTTCCCCTCGAAACACGATGCCGGTTTGAGGCAAGGTGCCATCCTGACGGACTCGGGGCAAGCGCCGCGGCGCCCGCGCGTGAAAAAGGCTAACGGAATGACCGACCTGCAATCCCTGAAGGACCGCGAGGACCTGCGCGACACGGTGATGAAGTTCGCCACCGCCGTCGACACCGTCGACATGGACCTGTACCGATCGGCCTTCGCCGAGGACTGCGAATACGACCTGTCCGCCTTCAACGGCCAGCCGCCGGTCACCGTGAAGGCGGCGGACTGGGCGGCCGGCATCGAACCCTTCCTGCGCGGCTTCGACGTCACCCAGCACCTGCTGAGCAATTTCGTGTTCGACATCGCGGGCGACCGGGCAACGGTGACGGTCTACGTGCAGGCCGAGCACTTCCTGGTGAACGGCCAGGGCGACGGCAGCGTGACCTTGGGCGGCACCTACGATTTCGGGCTGGCGCGGACGCCGGAGGGCTGGCGCATCGACCGCTTCAAGCTCACCGCCACCTGGCACCGGGGCAACCAGGGCCTGTACGCGCTGGCCGGACAGCGGCGCAGGCGCTAGCCCGAAAGCGACGCGATGTAGAGCCTGAGCCGGTCGGCCAGATCGATGCCGAACGACACGCAAAGCAGAAGCACGCCGGCGATGTAATAGCGCCATTCCGTGCGCAGCAGCGCCAGCATCTCGGCGTTCTTCGTGCGCGCCAGTTCCTCGGTCATCGCCCGCACGGTCTTGTCGGACACCGGCACCAGCGCCAACCGGGTCAGCTCCTCGCGCACCTTAATCGAGCACCAGGCGCCCATCAGCACTACCACCGAGCCAAGCACGCCGCAGGCCGGCGCGACGAGCCCGCCGAACGGCGTCGACTTCCAGCCGGAAAGCGAGAACGCGACGACGACGAGGACGGCGGCCACGACGCGCGGCACCCACCACCGGGCGCCCGGCGCGGTGCGCGCATCGTGACCCGTGCCGGACGGCTCAGCCATGGCTGGCGGCGGTGTCGCCTTCCTCGCCGTCGGCCACGGTCACCGTTTCCTCGATCGCCGCCGTCTGCAACACGACGGTCTCGTCTGCGTCGGGATGGAACTGAAAGTTGGCGTCGTCGAGGACGAACGTAGCCGCCTCCATGTCATGCATGCCGGCGGCCTCGGCCACCGCCGCCCCGCCGAGCGGCGCGGCCACCACACCGACCCGCAATGGGTCATAGGGGTCGTGGACGACCGTCTGATCGTGAGCGACGCTCGCGCGCCGGTCGCGCAGGGCGATGTCCAGGTCGAAGTCCAGCTTGTAGGCGATCTCGGCGAGCGTCCTGAGGTTGACCGCATGACGGATCTGGCCGCTTTCCAGTTGCGAGACGCGCCCCGGCGACAGCCCCAGCAAACGAGCCAGATCGGCTCCGCCCAGGCCGCGCGCCACGCGCATCCGCATGATCAGGGCGGCATGGCGTTCGACCAGTGCGATCGTCGCGTCAGCGAGCTCGACCTCGGTCCGGTCGACACCAAGCAGGGCGGCAACCTCATCGACCGAGAGGTCGAGGTTGGAAAGGTCGATGTCCCTGGCTGCAACACTCATATCCGTGTCCCACTCTGCTGACGGTCGCGGGAAACCAGCACCGCCACCTCGCTTTCGCGCGGCCCACCCGTGTAGGTAGCAAAGGCGCGCACGATGGTAGCGCCGTCTCCCGGCGGTTCGTAGGAAAGCCAGATGCCCCGGCGTCCCTGACTGGTCTCGAACATCTCGCTGCTCCAAACGTAAAGGCCGGGCGCCGCCTCCTGGCCGAAGCTGGCTGGCGACCTTTCGCCGCGGTCGATCTGGGCCATTTTCCGCAGCACTTCGATACGGTCGAGCGACGGTATCCCTGCATCGAAGATCGCGTCCCGGAACTCGTCACGGGAATTTTGACCCTTGTGTTGAATGTAGCGCATCGCCCATCCTTTAGCAATAGCTAAACATCAGAACGTGGAATTGATCAGGCCGCCATCGATCACCAGGCTCTGGCCGACGGTGAAGCTGGCGTATTTGCTGCAGAACATGGCGCAGAACGCGCCCAAATCGTCCGGGTCGCCGAACTTGCCGGCCGGGATGCGCCAGTCGCGCACGAACTTCTGCACCTCCTCGTCATAGGACGTGCCGTTCTCCTTCGCCCGCTCGGTCATGCGGTCGTGGATCGTCGCGGTGTGGAACATGCCGGGAAGCAGATTGTTGATGATCACGTTGTGCCTGGCGACGCGCTTCGACACGGCCACCGTGTAGTTGACCAGCGCGGCGCGGGGCGCGCCCGACAGCAGGCGGATTTCCGCCGGGTACTTGGCCGCGCCGGTGGCGATGTTGACGATGCGGCCGAATTTCCGTTCCACCATGCCGTCGATGGTCGCGCGCATCATCTCGATGGGGCTCAGCAGGGTGGTGGCGAAGGTGTCGTTCCAGTCGCCGACAGAAATGTCGCGGTAGTCGCCGGTCTGGGCGGGCGGCGCGCAGGTCATCACCAGGATGTCGGGTTCCGGGCAGGCGTCGAGAACCTTCGCGCGGCCTGCCGCCGTGCTGTGGTCGGCGACGACCGGCGTCACCCGTGCGTTGGTCTCGCGGGCGATCTCGGCGGCGGCGGCGTTCAGCCGCTCCTCGCCGCGCGCCACCAGCCAGATATCGACGCCTTCCTTCGCCAGCGCCCTGGCGCTGCCCTTGCCCATGCCGGCGCTGCCGCCATTGACGATGGCCTTGCGGCCCGCGATTCCCAGATCCATCGACTTCCCCTCCCCGAAATGATGGCCGATCATGTCCCGGCGCCTGCGGCGATGGTATGAAATCTTGCGCGCCCGGTGTATTCCCGCCGCGACGATCAACTCCGCGAGTTGCCCATGTTCGAGTCCTCCGACCCCCGCCCGCTTGCCGGCGTCCGCGTGCTGGACCTGGCCACCTTCATCGCCGCGCCCTACTGCGCCACGCTGATGGCCGAGTTCGGCGCCGAGGTGATCAAGGTGGAGCTGCCCGGGATCGGCGACCCGCTGCGCCGCTTCGGCACACCGACCGGGTGCGGCGATTCGCTGGTGTGGCTGAGCGAGAGCCGCAACAAGAAGCCGGTGACGCTGGACCTGCGCACGCCGGATGGCGCCGCGCTGCTGAAGCGCCTCGTGCGCGAGACCGACGTGCTGTGCGAAAACTTCCAGCCGGGCACGCTGGAAGGCTGGGGCCTGGGCTGGGAGACCCTGTCGGCCGAAAATCCGGCGCTGGTGATGCTGCGCGTCTCCGCCTATGGCCAGACCGGGCCCATGCGCGGTCTGCCGGGATTCGGGCGCATCGCCAATGCGTTCGGCGGCATCTCGTTCCTCGCCGGCCACCCGGAGCGGGAGCCGGTGACGCCCGGCTCGGCGACGCTGGCCGACTACATGTCGGGCATGTACGGCGTGATCGGCGTGCTGCTGGCGCTGCGGGCGCGCGACAGGAGCGGCGTCGGCCAGGTGGTGGACATCGGCCTCTACGAAAGCATCTTCCGCATCCTCGACGAGCTGGCGCCCGCCTATCAGCAGGGCGGCTTCGTGCGCCAGCGCATGGGCGCGGGCACGGTGAACGCGGTGCCGCACAGCCACTATCCGACGCAGGACGGAGGCTGGGTCGCCATCGCCTGCACCAACGACAAGATCTTCGAGCGCCTTGCCCGGCTGATGGGCCGCCCCGAGCTGGCGGGCGACGGCGTCTACGGCACCATCGCCAAACGCGAGGCCGCCCGCGCCGAGGTCGACACGATGGTCGGCGCGTGGACCGCATCAATGGACCGCGCCGAGGTGCTTGGGAAATGTGCCGACGCCCAGGTGCCGTGCGGCCCGGTCTATGCCATCGACGAGATCTTCGACGACCCGCAATACGCCGCGCGGGGGAACATCGCCACGGTGCCCACGAGGATCGGCGACATGGCCATGGCCAATGTCATGCCGAGGCTGACGGGCACGCCCGGCGCCATCGACTGGGCCGGCAAGCCGCTGGCGTCGGATAATGAGAGCGTGTTCCAGGGCTTGCTGGGGTTGAGCGACGAGGAGATGGCGGCGCTGAGGGACAAGGGCGTGATCTAACCCCAAACTCCCCATTACATTGTCATCCCGGCGAAAGCCGGGACCCAGGGGATCACAGGGCTCAGCCCCTTCCCCGTTCTGGGTCCCGGCCTTCGCCGGGATGACAATCGTTTATTGATTTCAATAAATTAGAGCGTGTAGCCGCCGTCGATCACCAGCTCGGAGCCGGTCATGAACCGGCTTTCCTCGCTGGCCAGGTAGAGGATGCCGTTGGCGATATCCTCCGGTTGGCCGAGGAAACCGATGGGATGCTGGGCGAGCAGCGCCGCGTTCAGGTCGGCGCTGTTGGCCGAGCGCTCCATCCAGGCGATCATCTGGGTGGTCAGGATGTAGCCGGGATGCACCGAGTTGGAGCGGATCCGGTAGCCGTTGCGGGCGCAGTGGAGCGCCACCGACTTGGTCAGCAGCCGCACCGCGCCCTTGGCCGCCGAATAGGCCGCCTCGTGCGCCGCGGCCTTGATGCCGTGGATCGACGACACGTTGACGATGGAGCCGCCTCCTTTGCCCTTCATCAGTTCGACGGCGCATTTGGAGCCGATGAACACGCTGTCGCAGGTCACCCGCATGACTTTGTGATAGTCGTCCAGCGTCTGGTGCTCGATGTCGCCGATGCCGGCGCCGATGCCGGCGTTGTTGACCAGCACGTCGAGCCGGCCGTAGCGGTCCTTCACAGCGGCGATGGCGGCGTGCCAGTCGGCTTCGCTGCCGGCGTCGTGCGCGATGCCCATGCCGCCGAGTTCGCCGGCCAGCGCCTTCGCGCCCGCCTCGTTGATGTCGGTGACCACGACGGTCGCGCCCTCGGCCGCCAGCAACCGCGCCGTCGCCGCGCCGATCCCGTCGGCGCCGCCGGTGACCAGCGCGATCTTGCCTTTTACCCGGTCCATGATGTCCTCCCCGATGCGCATTCATGCGCGCGCCGACTATACGAGCATGTGCAACACACGTCACGCAACGGCACATCGGGTGAAAAGGCCGTTGACGGCGGACCCGTTCATCCCCAAACATACACAAGATTCTTCACTGGCGCTGAAAATCACCGAGTCCCCCCAAAAGCGGAAGACACCCCATGAAGCAGCTCGAAGGAAACGTCGCCATCGTCACCGGCGCCGGGCGCGGCATCGGCAAGGCCATCGCCATCGCCTATGGCCGCGAGGGCGCCAAGGTGGCCGTCGCCTCGCGCACCAAGTCGACCGTGGACGAGGTGGTGAAGCAGATCCGCGACGAGGGCGGCGAGGCGATCCCGGTCGTCGTCGACGTCTCCGAGCGCGACCAGGTGTTCCGCATGGTCGACGAGACCGTGAAGGCCTATGGCACCGTCGACATCATGGTCAGCAACGCGCAGGGCTTCGGCACCAAGGAGAAGCCGCAGGGCTCGACCGTGTTCGTGGGTGTCGAGGAGTCGACCGACGCCGAGATCTATTACACCTTCAACAGCGGCGCGATGGCCAGCCTGTGGGCGATGCAGGCGGTGTTCCCGATCATGAAGGAAAAGAAGTGGGGCAAGATCATCAACTTCTCGTCCACCTCGGGCATCCTCGGCACCACCGGCAACACCGCCTACAACATGGCCAAGGAGGCGATCCGTGCCGTCAGCCGCACCGCCGCCAACGAGTGGGGCCAGTTCGGCATCAACGTCAACATCATCAGCCCGACGCTGGCGTCGGACGCCTTTGAGAACTGGCGCAAGGCGCGCCCCGAATTCGTCACCGCCCTGGAGCAGGCGCTGCCCATGCGCTATCTGGGCGATCCGCTGATCCACGGCGCGCCGCTGCTCGTGTTCCTCGCCAGCCACGGCTCGGACTACATCACCGGCCAGACCTTCATGCTCAACGGCGGCAAGCTGATGCCGTAGGGCGACACAGTTCAACGGGGAGACTCGGGCGTCCTTCGGGACGCCCTATTTTTTGGCGATGTGTGATTTGCGCGCAAAGGGTCCGTCCACGGCGCTCAAGCCACCACGCCAATGGAGATCACCAGCGAGGTGGGCCGGACTCTGCCTTACTGACGACCGGATTGTGATTCTGACCCCGATGCGGGCGGGAGCTTGCCTTTGGCGGCTTCGCCAGCGGGAGCTTGTTGAATAGGTGCCGCTGGTGGGGGAGCATAAGGGATGGAGGTTTGCTTCAGACCAAAATAGACCGCAACGGCTATTGCCAACGCCCCAATGATGACCGACGCGCTAAGGTTTGTGTTATGACGTTTGCCATCGCGGGAGTCATGATCAAGCGCCTTATTTAGCTCGTCACGAGCCAAGTCCAGCGCGTTGCAATCCTCGACAAGTTCGTCAAAGATTCTCACATGGGTTTCATGGTCATTGTCCCTGTGGTCATTTGTCTCCCTAGGCTCAGTGACTCGTTTCTGAGCCTGCTGCGCCCTTCGTAATATGCCTTGGTAGTTAGTCACCACAGTACCAACGATGACCTGCTTATAGTCAGCCGTGAACGTGTAAATTTTTTCCAGTGCCACCAATATTCCCGCTTCGCCCGCTTCGTAGGTTGCGCGCTGGCAATGGCTGATGGCTTTTCTCAGGTGGTCAACGCGTGGCGTGGTGGGTGAGGCGCAAACGGCAAGAATCGCGTGATGCCCCGCATACCGCAACTCATTTGCGGCAGGAATACCGGCTTCCTCAACAAACGACTTGACCCGTTTGCAGAAGGTATCCGCCCTCTCGTATTCGTCGGCTAGCTTCTGGAGTAATTTTAACGGGTCGCTGTCGTCAGTCGACGAAGCGGAATTTTGAGACTCGCTTTCGCTTTTCGGCGACATCTTTGTCCGTATAATACTTACCCCACTGGAGACGAATGTCACCGTGCGACCGAGAAGCTACAATTTTGCGCACGGCTCCCTTGCGAAAGCCATCAATTCTGACCTTCGAACGGAGAGGCTTTGAGAAAGCTTCGGTTATGTACCTGAACATTGTGTGCAGCAGCTTTTCCAATAGGCGCATTTTTTCACCCGTTGCCATATAGCGACCGGTCGCGCGGCGCCATATGTTGATTGAAAATCCGCATTGTCAACCCCTCTTTTGACTTACGCACCGTATCATGGGGTTGACTCGCCATTCAACACAATAACTGGTGGTCGAAGTGCAAAGTTCCCACATTTTTTTGGTATTGTCGCTGCCGATTGTTAGCAACGGCTCATCCGTGAGTCGTGCAGTTTCGGTGACAGCTCGCGTAATCTGTCGCGAGCCGCCAACTCGACACCAGCCGGTGAAAGTCAGGTAAACCGTCGCCGAAACCGAATTTATGCCGGTCGGCTGGGGGCCCGGCCGATCATGTCCATGCCGGCTTCACCGCCGGCTCGTCCCTCGGTTGCCGCGGTCTTAAGGCGCCGCTCCTTGATCCGCCAGCCCTCGCCCGTCCGCACCCAGCGGTCGTGATACTGGGCGTAGAGGACGAAGTTGTCGCCGCCGGCCACGGGACGGTGCCAGGCGTGGAGATAGCACTGGGAACGCGCCTCGTCGGCGCCTTCGAAGGTGATCTCCACATTGGTGATGTAGTGATGGGTGGCGGCATAGAGCTGAACCAGCGGATCGATCAGCGCCTGGATGTTGGCGCGGCCCACGGTCCAGTTGTCGCCGCCGAAGCTGATGCGTCCGTCGTCGGCGAAGATCTGGACCTGCATGTCGACGCGGTTGAGATCGACCCACCTGGTGTACCAGTGAAGGCCGTCGGTGATCGCCTGGCGATCGATTAACTGCTGCAGCTTGTCATCGTTCATGGGCGAAGGCTGACACGGACGATTTGCCGGAGTCGAGCAGATTCGGATACGGCGCCGACTAACGGCCCTTCCATTCTTCCCAATCCGCCTCTACGGCCTTGGCCGCGGCGCGGGAGGCATCGCGCAGCCAGTCCGTGGGGCGGGCTTCCAGGTCGGCGAGGATGCGGGCCGCCGCGCCGTCCGTGGCCGCGTGGATCGATCCCAGGTCGAAGCCCATGGCGCGCACCAGGCCGGCGGTCAGACCCGTGCCGGTCAGGTCCTCGAGCTCGACCTTGCGCGAATCGGCGGCGAGCCGGCGGAAGATGAAGCCGTCATGGACGGTGAGGAACGGGTCGGGCGAGCGGAATTTTCCCGTCGCGGCGGCGAGGAAATGGTTGCCGGCGGCAATGCCGTGCTGCCATTCCCAGGTGGACGGCACCGCCGCCTTGGCCTCGCGCACCACATGGCCGCCGCGCCACAGCGCCACCGCCACGTAGCGCGGCCGGCCGAGGCCGCCCGCGCCCTTGGTGCGCTTGGCGAAGCGCTCGATCACCGCGCCGTCGGGCACGTTGCGCGCCAGCCCGTCGACCGCGCGTTGCGGCGGCGCGATATCCGGCAGTTCGGCGATCTCCCGCCAGAAGTCGCGGCGGTCGTCGTCGGTGCAGGCGACGAAGCGGCGCATCCAGGTCTCCTGCTCGTCGAGCAGGGTCGGGCGCGGCGCCGACAGGCCGCGGCGGTAGCCGTCGATCACCGCCTCGGCCGCCTCCCTGCCGCCGATCGCCTTGCCTGGCATCACCCGGGCGCTGGCCGCCAGCCGCACCAGGTCGAGCGGCCAGGGCATCACGGCGGCCTCGTCGAAATCGTTGAAGCCCCAGACCCAGCGGGCCTCGGCGTCGCGCCAGGTGCCGAAGTTCTCCAGATGGGTGTCGCCCACCGACAGCACGGTGGGCGCGCCCGTCAGCTCGGGGCAGATGGCTTCCGCCTGTTTCGCCCAGCGGAAGAAGGTGGCGCGCAGGAACGGGAACGGATGGCTGTCCATCTTGCCGTGCTTGCGCACGAGCCCGGGCTCGTCCACGTCGCACTGGGTGTGCAGCCAGGTTTCATAGGCGGTGTTGTCATCGAGGAAGGTCATGGCGCCAGTCTAGCCGGTCGGGCGCGGTTGTCGCCCGGCAAAATGTTGCAGTGGCGGGGCTTGTGGGGCGCGGAGATCAGCGAGAGGTCGCGGCGGACCGGACGGGCCATGCCGCCATCATCGCTGGATCAGCAGCGACGGATAATTAAATGCACTGTCACTGAAATAGGGTTTCAGTGTCGCTGCTTTCAACTCCCTCCCCCTCACCGCTGCACCGTGAACCGCCGATAGGACAGCGCCTCGGCGATGTGCACCCGGCCGACGCCTTCAACACCCGCCAGATCGGCCAGCGTCCGCGCCACCCGCAATACCCGGTGATAGCCGCGGGCCGACAGGCGCAGCTTGTCGGCGGCCTGGGTGAGCAGGGCGCGGCCGGGTTCGTCGGGGGCGGCGGCGGCTTCGAGCACCTCGCCATCGGCCTGGGCGTTGGTGCGGACGTTGGCGCCCAGCCTTTCGTAGCGTTCGGTCTGGACGGCGCGGGCGGCGGCGACCCTTCGCGCCACCTCGGCCGAGCCTTCGGCGGGCGGCGGCAGCGACAGGTCGGCGGCGGCCACGGCGGGCACCTCGATCTGCAGGTCGATGCGGTCGTAGAGCGGGCCGGAGATGCGGCCCTGATAGTCGACGGCGCATTTCGGGGCGCGGTTGCAGGCGAGCTGGGCGTCGCCCAGATAGCCGCACTTGCAAGGCAGTGTTGCCTTGTTGATGCCGGGGGTCTCAAAGGCCTTTTTTGTACAAAAACCTGACCCTACGGAACTGCGGGGGGACTCTCTTGGCGCACGGCTTCGTCGCAGAAGGCGGGAGCTCGGCGTATGGCAGCGCGACGCCGCAATGGCCATAGGCGTCAAGCCCTGGACGCTATTGTCGTGGGAGAGGGACGTTCGCCAGCCGATGGTCTCGATGTATCCCGCGATCATCAGATTTCTTGGATACGAACCATGGCCGCAGCCTACGACGTTCGGTGAAGAACTCAAGGCGGAGCGCAGGAGGCGGGGCCTCTCGATTGAAGATGCCGCGGCCGTCCTCGGCGTTGATGAGGGCACATTCGCCCATTGGGAGCGCGGAGATTGGAAGCCGCAAAGCGGGGCTCGTCGAGCGGTCATGTCAAAGTTCCTGGCGGGAGGTGTCAGCACCGAAGCTGCTCGGAAGCCATGATCGGCGAAGGTCGAACTCATCGAGCCGATGCCGCGTGGGCGTGCAGTGGACATTCCCGTTACCACGATGGGGAGCGCGAAGAGCAGCACCCTCCAATCTCAGGCCGGACTCTTGTCGCTCATGGCGGAAATACATGGGGTCAACGGCCTGAGCGCCGACCGGCGGCTGGAACTGCGCCGACAGCACGCGGCGCCGCTGGTCGAAGCCCTCGAGGACTGGATGCGGGCCAATCGCGCGACGCTGTCGCGGCACAACGACATCGCCAAGGCGATGGACTACATGCTGAAGCGCTGGCCGGCCTTCACCCGCTTCCTGGAGGACGGCAGGATCTGCCTGACCAACAACGCCGCCGAACGCGCTTTGCGCTGCGTCGCCGTCGGGCGCCGCAACTGGACGTTCTGCGGCTCCGACCGGGGCGGCGAGCGGGCTGCCGCCATCTACACCCTGATCGCCACCGCCAAGCTCAACGACGTCGACCCGGAAGCCTGGCTGGCCGACGTGCTGCGCCGGATCAACGACCAGCCGATCTCGAAGCTCGACGCGCTTTTGCCAGGGAACTGGAAGCCGCGCTCCGCCAAACTGGCGGCATGAGTGCCGATGAAGTCGCCATTCTCCGCATCGAGCTGGATGAGATAGAACCGCTGATCTGGCGGCGCGTCGCCGTGCGCGCGTCGAGCAGCCTGCACGCCCTCCACCGCATCATTCAGGTCACCATGGGCTGGCTAGATTACCATCTCTGGGAGTTCGACATCGACGGCGTGACCTATGGCCTGCCCGATCCGGAGGGCCTTGACTGGGGCCGCGAGGTCAAGCCGGCAAGCCGCGCCAGGCTCGCCAAAGTCCTCAACAGCGGCCTCGACCAGTTCAGCTACACCTATGACATGGGCGACAACTGGCTGCATCGGATCGTCGTCGAACGGATCGAGCCCGCCCATCCCGGCGAACCCTATCCGAGCTTCCTCGGCGGCGAACGGCGCTGTCCGCCGGAAGATTGCGGCAGCGTGCCCGGATACTACGACTTCATCGACGCCACATCGGCACCCGACAGCGGCAGAGGAAGCCGGAAGAAGCGCGAGATGCTCGCCTGGTATGGCCGCCCCTACAACCCAAGCGACATCGAGGAGCACCGCATCAAGGCCGAACTCGCGCGCATGGCCTACCGCCCCCGCCGAAGACAAGCCTCAGACAGCCCGCCTTGAGGCACCGCGGGGCGGCCTTCACCGGATGGATACGCAAATCCGGCAAACCCGAATACTTCAGGCATCCAGATCATCAAACCTTGTCAAAGGGTTGGGGATTCTTCACAGGGGACGACATAGAGGGCGTGATGGATGCGATCGAGCGTGCCGTCCCAACTCCACAGATCGAAATAACCGTACAAGGTCGAGCGCGGCGGCAGGTCCTTCGGAACCGCCCGCCATTGGCAGCCCGTGCTCAGGATATACATCAGCCCGTTGACGATCTCGCGCAGGTCCACCGTGCGTTTGTTGCCGCCGCGCTTGGCCGGCGGGATGCCCGGCGCGATCAGCGCCCACTCCTCGTCGGTCAGGTCGGACGGATAGCGCAGCCGGCTGCGGTCATACCGGCCGCGGTTCTCAGCTGTCCACATCGGCGGCTCCCTTCAAAATCAGGCCACCTCTCTTGAATCACAACTGATTCGTCCGATTCAATATGTTTTCGGACGGACACTTACTTCACGAACAAATAATAAGGTCCGCACCTTCCATAGCCAACTCGTCTACCATTAACTTTAAATTCAAGTACACCCTTGACGTAAGGGAATGGCAAGACTGAGCCACTTACTTCAATACTCTGCGGAGGTTTCGCCGCTAGTCGTTGGTTATCTATTTGGGGGAGAGACACGTTTATGCAGCTACCATCTGCAAACTTAAGTATACCAATATAGCCATGCCCATCGCTGGATATCTCTACAACACCCGCCACTGTGCAACTTTCGCTTGTATAACAGTCCGATGCAGTCGTAGCTTTAAGCGGCACGGCCGTCGGTGTACACGCTGTTGTCGAGATCAGGCAAATCACTCCAACAACTGCTGTCCTAAGAGCACTCATTTTTCCCCACAGTACTTTTTCTTGTCTGATGCCCCCGTAGAATTTGCCGAAGGACTCTCCCAAATTCTCATGTTGCTCACAAGATCATTACGCTGAGAGTCAGTCAATACTGCTCCGTTCACCCAAACTCTAAACGTGCCGTTGGACATTTCTTCTATCGTGAATACATGAGCGGAAGTCATCGTAAACGCGACTTCGTCATCTGATGCCTGAGCCGCGAGGTGGTCTCCGGGTCCTGGTACTGTTCCTGGTGCACCATACCCATCCGGATGGGTATGAGCTCGTGTCGCACCCTCCGGCCCAGATAGACCCCATAGCTGAACCGCATTCCGCCCGCAATCAACCGACCCCAAAGGCCGCATCTTTGCTCGCTCTATGCTTGTAGTTGTAACAATGTATCCGTACTCGTCATCGGTTCTGAACCGAATAGATTTTCCGTCAGAGTCCTCACGCTTCTTTTGAGCCGTTACGACCACTTGCTCAAGCTTTTTCGTTTGTTCGTCTTTCTCAGGAGGATCGCCAGGTGTTTCAGCCGACTCTGGGGTTTCAACGCAATTCTTATCCTCGGGATGACAATTTCGCAACCCAAATGGGTCTTTCCAATTCGCTGGATCATTGCCTACATAAGCATACATGTTCATACCATCGCCATAGCCGATCGGATCGGTCTGCAGAAAGCGGCCAATGGTGGCGCTGTAGTAGCGTGCGCGATAGTAGTAAAGGCCGGTTTCCTCATCGAGCCGGCGGCCAGTGTAGCGGATCGGATTACCCATGAAGCCATCCTCTAGACCCGGCTCGCCAAAGGGGCTGTAGCTAAAGCGGCCAGCAATGCCGCCCGCGCTGTTCGTTAACGACACAGTGCTGCCTTGCCGGTCCAGATGGTACCAGTATTTGGGCGAGGTACTGAGTGGGCCGTCATAGATCACAACCGCCTCATCAATGCCCCGACCGTAGACATAGCGCCGCAACACGCCACCCGCTGCGCTATACTCGGCGATCTCCTGCGGCCCGTCGGAGACATAGGAGGTGACGGTGGTGCCTACCGTCTTCTGCCGTCTCGGCCCCGTCGGATCGTAGGTGTAAGCAATTGACGGATCCAGCACGCCGCCATCCAGGTCCGCTGCTACCAAGCGATTTTCCACGTCGTACACGTAGGTCCGCCCGGCACGGTCCGAAGTGAGGTTGCCGTTAGGGTCATAGGTAAAGGCGGTGCCGCCGACCGTGCTGTACTGGTTCAGACCGTTGGGCAGATAGACTTCATTCTTGTTCGCTGGCGTCCATAGATATTGATCATCCGAGATCGGCACCTTAGTGATCTGCCCCGCAGCATTGTAGGTCATCGGGTTGTAGTTCAGCGACCCGCCCACGAACGCGTTATTGAGTTGAACGAGGTCGTTATCGTCCTCATAGACATAGGACACCGACGTGCTGTTTGCCGTATGCGCCCGCGACGTGCGGCGCGACAGCTTGTCGTAATTGTAATCAGCAAGCGTGACCGAGCCGTTCTCCTTGATGAGGTCCAGCCGATTCAGCCCGTCGTAGCTGTAGGTGACGTGGAATCCATCCGGCCAAGTCAGCATTTTCCGGTTACCTGCTGCGTCATAGTCGTAGGAAACGGTCTTGCCATCCTCATGCGTTACTGTGAGGTTACGACCTGCGGCATCGAATGAGTAGGTCAGATAGAGACCATTGGTAATGTCTTCAACCCGCTTTTGTTGACCCGCGAGATCATATGTATAGGTAACGGTCGGCGCGTCGACCGGCGAGTTAGCTCCGATCGAGTGCTTCTGCGGGTCTTTCTGTATAATCCGGTTGAGCACGTCGTAGGAATTGACGATCTTGTCACCGGCACGCGTCAGCTTTTGCGTCAGATTACCGTTGGCGTCGTAGAGGTACTGCTCGAAATCTGGCGAGGTTGCCGTCGAATTACCCGTCGTTGCGTTGGGGAAGTGCGCCTCGAACAAGCGGTCGTGGCCGTCGTAGACATACGTAGTATCGTTACCATTGGCATCCGTCGCCGTCGCTTGTTTGCCATTCAGTGTGTAAGTATAGGTGGCGGCGCATTGCTGAAGAGTCAAACCATCGACGCAGTTATTGCTGTTTCCCTGCCAAGCCTTTATGATATTTGTTAGCTCGCCGGCTGCGTTGTACATATTCTTCGTCTTACGCCCAACCGGGTCGGTCGTGACCGAAACCCGATCTACGGCATCGTACGCAATTGTCGAATAGTCGCCGCCTGGCTCGGTGATCCGGCTGCGCCGTAGGGTTGGCGTATACAGGTAGGATGTGGCAAGCCACGTACTCGTGCCGTTGAGCCGCTCCGACTTTTGCAACGTACCGTTCGCGTTCCAGGTGTACTTGCTCTGGGCACCTTCCGGCCTCGTGATTTGAGTTATCCGTCGCCGTGAGTCGTAGGCGATCGTCGTAGTGTCCGCCACATCGGTGCGCGGGCCGTTGATGCTGGTGACGTTGCCAACTGCGTCATAGCCGAGCGTCGTCGTATAATTGAAACCGTTCGGATCCGTTTTTGCCGTCAACAGCCGGCTATGATTGGTCGGTGTATCGTAGGTGTAGCCGGTCACCAGGTTCTCGGTTGCCGAAACCTTGATGGTCTCACTCAACATCTGGCCATAGGAGTTGTAGGTGTAGCTGGTCAGGGGCGTTCCGGCGGTGACCGCAGGGCCGGTGATCGTCTGAACCAGGCCTGATGTGAAGTACCCATACGTCGAAATGTTTCCGCGGGCGTCTTTATATGTCGCCGGCTTGTTACAGAATGCTTTGTTGCCGGAAACACAGCTCGAAGCGTAGGTTGTTTCAGTAACGATGTCGGGTAACGACGGTGTGCTGCCCGGCTTCTGTTTCAGCGTCGTTTTGATACGGTTATGCCGGGCATCGTACAGGTATTCGACCGAATTACCCTCCGGCATTTCAGTACGCTTCAGCCGACCTTCCACGTCATATTCGTTGGTAGTCAATCTTCCGAGGCCGTCATAGTTGGCTAGTGGCCTGCTGAGCTTGTCGAATACCGTTGTGGTCGTTTCGCCGGCCGCATTGACAACATCGCTGCGCCGATAGTTTTCATCGGAACGCGCGCCAATAAAGTAGCTCGTAATGCGTTGAGACGCGTCCTCAACACTCTTTACAAACCGATCCTGACTATAGTTGAACTCAACAAACCCTTGATCCTCTATGCTGGCAGGTGGCGTGGGCCACATCTTTGCTAGTATAGGCCCCAGGCCAGGCACTGGCTCCGCAAGTCCCGACCATGCGTAGTACGCATAGGTTTCAGAAGTTTCAGCTGTATCGCCTGGGCGTGCGACCTTATACAGCGAATAACGCCAGGTATAATTGGGGATGGGCGCAGGGAACCCGCAGCCGCCACAGTCGGACTGTCCTGTTTGCCAGAACACGATGGGTATGCGGCTGAACGTTACCGAACGGCCTTCGCCATCAGCGACCGCGCCAAGTTCATACTCATTTGTCTGCGCATTCAGCCCTTCGTCGAATGTCAGCTGACGTCCGAGATTGTTCGAAACCGAGGCCAGTCTCTTGTCGGTCGGCTGTGCGGTGTTCGTGAACACATAACTGAATGACAACGATACGCCCGTGGGAAAGCTCCACGACGTTATTTGAAACTGTCGAGAGATATCCGCGATAAAATCCGCGGCCGCAGCGATCGAGGAGAAGACCATGCTGGAGCCGTCGCCACGGTTCAGCGTATAGGTCATTCCGGTGAAACCGTATTTGAACGTGGTGTTGTAGAGGAATTTGCTGCTCGGCGAGCCGCCCACCTGCAGACTGTCTTGCGAGCCTCGCGGCGGATTATAGCTACCATCAGCGAGTTTGGTGAACGTCATCGACTGGCCAGGCAAAGATATGTTCACGATATTGTCGACCAGTGTCTCCTTCCACCAGTTCGCAACAAATGCGCCGGCCATGAGACGCGGGGCAGTTTGCCCCGACTGCGCCAGCCGATAAATCGTATAGAGACCGGCGACGGTTTGAGCGGCCTCGAGCCCGGAGTCCTGGCCATAGGCCTGGTACGGATTACTCGCGACCGTCGCAGTCATATCGTAGTTATGAGTCCATCCAAGTCCGAGCTTTCCGCCGGAAAGACCGGCGGGGTCATACAGCCGTTGAAACTCGAGCTTGTACGGAAACTCGCCAGTGCCTACCGAGATGTCCACCGGTGGCGTGAATTTCATCGAACCACTTGAGGAATCCACGGCAAAATACTGGTATGCGTCAGGCTCCTTCTCGATGTTCTCAAGCGTCTGCAGGGTCGAGGATAGCAAATTACCGGAGGCCCCCACGTTTGCCGCGCCGCCTTTGTCACCGGGTGACGTACCAGACGGTCCCACCGTAAGATACGCGACTTTGTCCGGCGATGCGGTTCGATACGCCACCATACCGGGTGTTCCCCAGGTTACGTTTCCACCATAGAAGGCATCGACGTTCCCATCCAACGGAACTAGGACCGTATAGCCGTCAAGTGTGTAGCTTTCGACAGCAGCAAGTTCCGCTGGCGACCATCCACTTGTTGACATCGCCGTGTAGAGCGCGGTGACAGGACTTGACTTGAACGTGGTGCTGTCAGCCAGAAAAAACCTCGATGCCTCCTGGTTGGAATAGTCGAACATGGTCACCGTTGAAGACGCGTCGACGATCTCGTACGTTCTCTGGATCGTCCCCGCCTCCAGGGCACTGGACGCAGCAGCAAAGGTGTGAATCGCGGCTTTGCGATTGGTGGTGTCTCCCGCCTTGTTGGTAACACTGATGGCGCTATCGACATCCTGTTCGGCAAGCACGCCAGAACTCTTGAGGTGCCCCAGCACAAATCCGATGGAGTGATGGTGCTGAAATACGGAGTTCGAGATCCCACTTGTCAGCTGCATGACCTTGCTGAATTCACTCGTCCACGCGGCCGCTATCGGCGACAAGTGCTGTTGCGCCAAGTGGTTCATGGTAATCGCGTTGTCCTGCCCAGGGCTCGGCGGAAACACGCCATTGCCATAGAAATTGTCTTTTCTGGTCTCCTGCTCGAACTGCTTCAGCAGTGCCGTTCCGGTATCGCCCCAGCCATGTACAAGGACGTAATTCGTCGGGGCTCCGGTCGCGCCCTGGCCGTTGATAATTGTCCAGGCAGAAAACGATTTGCTAATCGTTTCATCCATATAACTGCCGTTGGTGCCAACCCCGGACGCACTCGCTGCGTAAGGGTGGTTGACCGTGACCGTCAGATTGCCAGTAGTGGCAGCCACTGCAGGGAAGCTAGCGGCCGCGTAAAGGGTGTTACCAATGTAGAGCCTCGTGGCGCCGGTACCGCCGGCAGTCGATAAGAATCTAATGCGGCGACCATAGATCTCGTCGACGTAAACGGTCGGGGCCGGGCTAAAATAGTTTGTTCCCTGGTTGTCGATCTGAATGGTTAGTTTGGTTCGGTATTGGTCTGGGATATCCCCGCTGAAATCTAGTAAGAGTGATGGGCCGTTAGGTATGCTGGTCTGGCGCAGGCCGCTTGGTGGAACAACAACAGGGTCAATAGACCGGCCCCCAACCACTTCTTCTATCGTTGCGTCGGCATTGGTGGACCTAAGGTTAGTAAGCAGCCTGGTGGCATAGGTATTCATTGTGCCGTTTATGCCGCTCTTGGAAACATTTTGGACGTAGGATGCCCCGTGTTGCGTTCCCGTCGACATCATCGACGCGCCAGTCAAATCGGTCTCCGCATAATTCAACACCGTCCCAAGGCTCGACACCACACCGCTCGTGTATGTATAGGTTTTGAACGAGGGGTCAAAATGGCAGGCTGAGGCGCAGGTTGAGCCAGTAATCGTAACCTTGAGCCAGATGTGAGAAAGCGTCACATTGCTGCCGCTGATCGTGTATGGGATCCCGCCGTTCTTGAGAACATCCTGGAGCGCGGCACTATTGACGCTGCCCGCAGCGTCGGTCAAGCCGAGCCAATTACCCAGTTGAGCGACAGTGAGAACAATCGTGCCGACCTTAATCTGTGGATTATACCCCTTTGAGGCGACCGCGTCGGCCTCTTTCAGGAGATGATACATCAGATGCACTTGATCGAATGCCGTACCGCTCTGGTCGTAGACTGCCCCCAAGGCACCCTTTTGCAGCCCATATATCGGAACGATATCTATGTTGTTGCGGACATACTCGTAGATCAGGTCGACGTCATAGCGCAGCCCGCGAGCCAACTCATTGATCTCATAGGGCCTGCCAGATGCCCACAGATCAACCGTGTGCGTGTTCGAGATGCCATAGAACGTGTTGGCGTTGCTGGGCGAGACCTGAGTGCCCGTCACAATCCGCATCGACGGGAGATCCGCATTCGCAGGTCCGGCGATGGCTATAGCGCCAAAGAAAATCAGCCATAGATTTGTCATGGACAGGCAGATATTTCTACGCTGCGAGGTTCTTATCGTTGCGTTAGGGGTGCCGCTGCGGATCTTGATCGAGGGAAGCCTGGCGCGTGCCGCCTGGGACAGGATCATGAGTGGTGCAATCAGTACTCCTAACGCCGCAGCATGCACCCTTAACACTTCTTTCGACGGCCCCGTTAACTTCATGATTGTGCAATCCCTCTCATCTCAAACCATTACCGTATGCACGCAAGCCGCCTACTGTCCCTGCTCTGCGGGCTCAGCCACGACAAGGCGGACTTCCTCCGGCACTTCGATCTGCTGATTGCCGTTCAGGTCCTTGACCAGGACCAGATTCTGAACCTGGCGCCACCCGTCCTCGAGCAACGCCTGCACGTCGGCGGCGGATATCTTGCTGGAGTTCGGAATTTCCGGCCCCGCACTGGTCTGCGCCATAGCGGGACCAGAGAAGGGGGACAAGGCAAGTGCTAGTGCACCTGCCGACCAGATAAGAGCTCTCATAGGATTCGCCTTTCCCTTCATGCTCATGGCCCCACTCCGAAGGAGGCCGGCGCGACTTGGACCTGCATCTGCGTGCCGATACGGCTGTAACCGGTCGATATGCTGACCGTTTGATAATCGCCGCCATTGAACGAGACCACATTGAAGACCACGCCGGAATTGGACGTCAGACTCACCTGATAGGTACAGGTCGTGAGGCTGAACATCGGATCGAAGGAACAGTTCGGACCCGCTTTCGCGTAGGTGGTCCCCGCGCCTGCCGTCAACGTGCCGTCGGCGTTCGTCAGAACGATCGGGCTGTCGTTGTCGTTAATCGTGCCCACGCCGGAGCTGTCGCTGATCGTGGCGCCGTTGGTCGCGCTCGACAGCGTGATGTTCAGCGTCTCATTGCTTTCGGCCGTGCTGTCATTGGTTGTAGCAACCGTGAACGTCCTGGTGGTCTGGCCGCTCGTGAACGTCAGCGTGCCCGATGTCGCCGTGAAGTCGGTGCCCGACGTGGCCGTGCCGGACGAGCTGGCATAGTTGACGTCGTGGCTGAGCGCCGTCGTCCCCGTCTTGGTGACGGTGAAGGTGATCGCGCTACCCTCGGTCGCCGAGGAGTCGTTGATCGCAAAACTGGGCGCCGTGTCGTTCTCATTGATCGTGCCCGTACGTGTCGCATTGGTGATGCTGGCGCCGCCTACCAGGTTGCTGAGGGTCGCGGCGAAGGTTTCGTTGCCTTCATAGGTGGTGTCCTGGGTGGTGCTGACCGAGAACGTCTTGCTGGTGTCCGAGGTCTGGAACGTCAGCGTGCCGGACGCCGCGGTGAAATCGGTGCCCGAAGTCGCCGTTCCTGACGACGTGGCGTACTGGATCGTCTCCACCCCAACGGGCGTGCCGGTACGGGTCACTGTAAAGGTGATGCTGCTTCCTTCGGTCGCCGATGCATTCGAGAACGTGTAGGCCGTGTTGCTCGTCGCATCGTCGTCATTGATGGTGCCGTTGGCGGTGGCCGTCCCGATGGTCGCGCCGGCCGTCGCACCGCTCAACGTCACCGGGAACGTCTCATTGCTTTCCGACGTAGTGTCCTGGGTCGTGGTCACCGTGAAGGTCTTGGTGGTATCGCCGCTGGCGAAACTCAGCGTGCCCGAGGCGCTCGTGAAGTCCGTTCCCTGCGTGGCGGTGCCTGACGATGTCGCATAGTTCACGTCGTGAGCAAGCGCGGTCGAGCCAGTCTTGGTTACCGTAAAGGTTACGATGCCACCCTCGGTAGCCGACGAGGCTGCAACAGCAAAGCTCGGCGCCGCGTCATTCTCGTTGATGGTGCCCGTGGCAGTATTGGTGCCGATCGATCCCGCGGACGGATTGCTGAGGGTCGCCGTGAGCGTTTCGTTGCCTTCGTAGGTTGTGTCCTCGGTCGTGCTGACCGTGAAAGTCTTGCTGGTGTCCGAGGTCTGGAACGTCAACGTCCCTGACGCAGCGGTGAAGTCGGTGCCCGAGGTCGCCGTTCCCGATGACGTCGCAAACTGGATCGTCTCCACGGCGGCTGGCGTACCGGTGCGCGAGACGGTGAAGGTGATGGTCGACCCCTCGGTCGCCGACTGGTTGGCGATCGAGTAGGACGTCGTGCTCGGGCCATCGTCATCATTGATGGTACCGTTCGCTGTCGCCGTGCTGATGGTCGCACCGGCTGTCGCCCCGCTCAACGTCACCACGAAGGTTTCATTGCTTTCGGCCAAAGCATCCTGGGTGGTGCTGACCGTGAACGTCTTGGTGGCATCCCCGCTCGCGAAGTTCAGGGTGCCGGTCACGCCGGTAAAGTCCTGACCTTGCGTTGCGCTGTTGGAGGATGTCGCGTAGTCGACTGCGTGGGCCAGTGCGGTCGAACCCGTCTTCGTCACCGTGAAGGTCACGGTGCTGCCTTCCGTCGCAGAAGACGCCGCCACCGAGAAGCTCGGCGGAGTGTCATCTTCATTGATCGTGCCGGTGCCAGTACCGGTACCGATCGAACCGTTGGATGGGCTGCTCAACGTCGCCATCAGCGTCTCGCTGCCCTCAAATGTCGTATCCTGCGTCGTCGTGACGGTGAACGTCTTGCTGGTGTCCGACGTCTGGAAGGTGAGCGTGTTCGACGCGGCAGTGAAATCCGTTCCTGAGATTGCCGTACCCGACGACGTCGCGTACTGGATTGTCTCGACGGCGCCGGCAGTTCCAGTCCGGCTCACCGTGAACGTCATCGTCGCGCCCTCGGTGGCCGATACGTTGCCGATCGAGTAAACCGTGTTGCTCGGCGCATCGTCATCATTGATCGTGCCATTGGCCGTCGACGTTCCAAGGGTCGCGCCCGCTGTCGGGGCGCTCAAGACCACACCGACAGTCTCGTTGCCCTCAACGCCGGTGTCCTGCACCGTATCAACGGTAAAGGTCTGGCTTGTCTGGCCGCTCGTGAACGCCAGCGTGCCGCTGGTAGCGGTAAAGTCCGCGACAGGCGTCGCCGTACCCGCCGTGTTGGTCACGTAGTTGACGCTATGGCTCAGCGCTGTCGAACCGGTCTTCGTGACCGTGAACGTTATCTGACTGCCTTCGGTCGCCGAAGAAGCCGCCACCGAGAAGCTCGGCGGCGTGTCATCGTCATTGATCGTGCCCGTCCCGTTATTGGTGCCGATCGAACCCGCCGACGGGTTACTCAATGTCGCCGTCAGCGTCTCGTTGCCTTCGTAGGTCGTGTCCGGGTTGGTGGCGACGGTAAACGTCTGGCTCGTGTCGGTGGTCTGGAACGTCAAGGTGGTGCCCGGCGGCGTGGCAAAGTCTACGCCGGAGGTCGCCGTGCCGGAGGCTGCGGCATATTGAATCGTTTCCTGGGCAACCGCCGTGCCCGTCCGGGTGACCGTGAACGTCATGGTGCCCGCCTCGGTCGCCGAGGCGTTGCCGATCGAGTAAACCGTCGAGCTCCCACCCCCACCAGAACGCGGCCAGACCGCAAGCGTCATCGTCGGCCGGGTCGTGCTTGAGAAGGTATAGCCGTAGGACTTCGAGACGGCGGACCCCTCTTCCTCGTAATGCACGCCTAGAGAGATGAATGTGGAGGCGCTGTCCGCATCCACATGCTCGGTCCCGGAGTTCGGCTGCAAGGTGGTCGTTGCATCGCCAACAGACAGACCCGAAACAACCAGTTCATTCGCGAGTACCGCAACGCTCGACGTACTAATCGCCGTCTGCGCAGTCAAACTGTTGCCCGCTTGCGCGATGATCCTCGGCGCCGTCGCCGTGACCCCCGTGACATTGAAAACCGCGTACTGGGAGGCGTTGGCTGAGGATCCGCCCTGATCAGCCGCGCTGATCGCAAGCGTGTAGGCGCCGGACGGCGGACTGGCCATGTACCAGATCTCGGACTTCTGGACGCCCTCGGCTCGCTCCACCGCCTTGGTCAGCGTTTGGCCGTTATAGGTCAAGGCCGTTACCGCCCGATCCTCGCCGGCGAACACCACAACAAGCAAGTTCGCGCCGACCGCAGAGGTAAAGCTGAGGCTGTCCGAGGTAGCAGAGCCGGTCATACCATCGATGGTGGCTGGACCAACAACCACCGGAGGGGCGCCTACGGAAGCCGTCTGGAGGGTTCTGTTACCAGCGGGATCATAGGCGTACTCAAGCTTGGGGGCGCTAGCGGCCCCATACTGAGTCTTCGTCAACCGCCCGAGGTCGTCATAGGTGTAATTGATCTCGCCGGCGACGGCGGAGACGAGAGGCAGAAGCGCCAATGCGCAAGAGAGAGGGAAAACTGCCGAAATCCATCTGACGCGCATTTGCGTGATTCCCAACCGCTTTTGCGCCTTGTGCAGCGGCACTAAGCCCTTTGCTGCAACGACGCGACCATGCCTTGCTGAAACTTGACGCCCTGACGCCCAACCCTAGGCGCTTTCCGTCCACTACTCCGACGGCATCCTGACGGTGGCACAATTCAATCTGGATTCAAAGTCAAAGAATCGTTTCCGTCAATTTGCCTCTTGGGGCCTGCGGCCGATACCCACCGATATATCCAATAAGGTTCCTTCGGGTCGTCCGTAAAGCGCACGATGGCCTGGCGAACGACGCTTTGCTCTCGCCCATAGCTCACTTGCGATGCGATGCGAAATACCCTGCCTCCCAACGATTCCATGACCGGCAAAGGCGCAATTTGGTTTCCGATTGGGACGTTATTGCCGGCCAGTTCCAGAGCCTGAATCAAGATCGGCGAGGACCACCGGCCGCTGACCGTGCGGCGCCCCGAATAAACGGTAAGCGCGGGCTCGATGGTTGCATACAGGTCGCTCGTCACGCCCTTGACAAGCTTGAGTTCCTCGACAAGCTCGAACGGCCCGTTGCGCAGGCCGCTTTGCAGACCTCGAGCACGATAGTCCTCTGCCTCAGCGCCATTTAGCCGGCGGAGATCGTCTTGGTCGCTCCAATCTCGAACCCTATCGACAAGCGCGGCCGCTTCGTCGGGTGCCAAGCCGGCGGCCTGGAACAGTGCCCGGAGCACCGCATCATCCGCCGTGTTGATATCCAGGCGACCCAACTCATCCGTTATGGTGATCGTGGCCTTGCCGGCCGGAACTTCCACCTCCCCAGGGGCGGCATTATAGGACCAGCGCGCGGCAATGCGACGGTCTGTCAGGCCAATCAGTGCCCGGTAAATGGCCGCATCCGCTGCTGCAATCGCTTTGATACGTTGCTCCTGGGCGACAATGGCGCGCGCTTGGCTCCCAGCCAATACGACCAGGCCGGCGGCGAGCAGGGATAGGATCAAGACCACGGAGAGAACAGAGACGAGCGCGAACCCGCTCTGCTCGCGAACGCTCACGGAGTGGCTTCCGGCTTTTTCAACACGTGAGGGCCAAACTTGATACCGAAAAGCCCCTTGCGGTGTTCCTCGTCAAGGCGCAGGCGAAGGTAATCCGATAACGCCTTTGCCTCTACATTGCTGCGGATCACGTGCGGCGTTATGAAAACCAGGAGTTCCGTGCGCCGCTTGGTGTTGTCGGTCTGACGGAACGGCAAACCAAGCAGCGGGATATCCTTGAGAAAGGGCACGCCGGACTTGGTGCGGGTCTTGTTCTCGCGAATCAACCCGCCCAACGCGATTGTCTGGCCATCGTCGATCACCACGGTACTGGTGATCTTGCGTTGCTGAAAGGTCGGGGCGTCGATGCCCGAGGTGACGTTCGGCACCACGTCACTGACTTCCTGGGTGACCTCCATGTAGACGGATCCGTTGTTATTGATCCGCGGCGTGACCACCAGGATGACGCCGGAATCCTTGAATTCGATGCTGTTGACGATGGGCGCATCCGGATCCTGGACGCTGACCGCCGACTGAGTCGGCACCGGCACCTCGTCGCCCACCTGCAGTCGCGCGGTTTCGTTGTTTACAACCATCAACTGTGGGGAGGAGATAACATTGACATCGGTAACCGACGACAGCGCGTTGACGACAACCTTCAGGTCAGTCCCGCCAAACAGATAGGAGAACCCTGGAAAGACCTGCGTCGGGGTCCCTGTGGCACTCAGATCTATGCGGTTCTTACCCTCCTTGAAGAACCATTCCACCCCGAAGCTCAGATCTTTGCTGAGGCCCACTTCAATGATTGTCGCCTCAATGAGCACCTGGAGCGGCGGCGTGTCCAATTGCCGAAGCGCTGACAGGACGAGTTCGTACTCGCTGGCGGTTCCGTATATCAAGATCGCATTATTCTTGTTGTCGGCAAAGAAGCGCGAACCGTTGCTCTCGAAGGACGCCGCCTGCTCATTCGCGGAAACTGCGACGGCGGCCTCCGAGGAAGAATCGGCCAGACTACTCGCGCTAGTTCGGCCAAGAACCCGATCTGCCGTGGCACTTCGTGAACTTCCGGAACTTCGGACGCTTCCTCGATTGTCTCCCCCCATGCTGAAGCCTTCTTCCTGGGAGTCCGCACCTGATCGCGAGGAACGAGCATCACGCCGTTCGGAGGGATCCGCTCCTGTTTCCCTACTAGAATCACCGGTTCCAAGAACACCGCCCAGAGAGGTTACCAAATCATCCGCTTTGCCATTCTGGACATAGTAGACGTAGATACGCCGGCTCACCTTGTCCCTGCCTCGATCAAGCCGATTAATCCATTCCTGCGCCTGAGTGAGATATTCCTGGCGCGGTGACATCACCAGAAGTGCGTTAAGACGGGGCAGCGGGATGATGCGCACCAGGTCCTGGACCGGGCTACCGGGGGCGTTGAAGATTTCCTTCATCTCCTCGGAAACGGTTTCTGAATCAACATGCGTTAGCTCGTAAAGACCGAATGACATGCCCTTCATCCAGTCCACATCAAAGGTGGCGATGGTGTCGAGAAGGGTTGAAATTTCTTGCTGACTACCGGCAAGTAGAAGGAGGTTCCGCGCATTGTCGACACGGACGATGTTTCCCTCGGGCGCGAAGGGCTCCAGGATTTTCTGCATCTCGACGGCGCTGACGTATTTCAGCGGCACGGCCCAGATTCCGTAACCCTGCGGGTTGAGCCCGTTGCCGGATGTCGTGCGCAATCCCTTTATCCGCCGCTGAGCGTTCTCATTCTTGACAACCGAGTACACCCCACGAGATTCCGCGATGGTCAGACCGTTGAGCGCCAGCGCCTCCTCCAGCAGAGGATAGACGTCATCCTTGGGAACAGGCTGGCTTGATTGCAGCGTTATCGTTCCCTGGATCGCGGGATCGACGATGAAGTTGAGTCCAAGCACATCGCCAAGCAGCACCTGCAACACGGCCCGAATATCGGCGTCGGCGAAGTTGAGCGTGACGCCCTCGCCTCCGGCGCCAGAAGCCTTCGCGCCCGGCGGCACCAGGAACTCACCCGTTCCTTGAACGACCGTTTGAAGCGGTCGCTGCTCCTGCACGACGGGGGCGGAAGCCTCCGTCTGAGGCGCAGCGACAGGTGCTGCGGCTGGCTTGACATAGGTATCCTGGAGCCCCTTGGTAAACGGCCCCGGCCCACAAGAGGCGAGCATCAGCCCCAACAAGCCCACGATCCACCCACACTTTGAGGCCACGAATATATCTTTCACTAAGGTCCCTCTGAGAAATCCAACCCAGACGGAGCCGACTATTGCGACTTCGGCGGGCGGTACAACCTAGCGGTAGAGGGCTTCTCCGGTCTATCCCTGTTTGGCGGCGAGAGCTCGCGCGCGGCAGGTTGTATTCCCGCGCCGCCTACCTTCTCGCTCGTGCCAGCCGCGCCGGACCCGACGGCAACCACGAGTTCCAGTACCGTCCGGTTGCCTTCCCGTTCGAAGATGGCCTGGCGAGTATCCACCTCGACGAGTTGCCAACCTTCCACGTCGCTGCCGACCGCCACCGAAGTCGCTTTGTCGTTCCCATCGGGTTGCACAAAAGCAACTTTCCTGCCGGCTCCCAATAGGGTACCCGTGAGTCGATAGCCTGTTAGAACCGGAGGTGGTGGTGGAATGTCTGCCGCCGCTTCGGCAGCTTCAGCTGCCGCGATTTCTTCCACGGTCGCTGCCTTCCGCGTCGTGGCAAAAAGTGGCCGCTCTCGAAAGGCGACAAGCATTGGCGGCGCTGCGGGCATGGACGCGGTCGTGGTCTTTGAAGCGCCATTGGCGGTGGTGGCGATGACCGCCGGAAAAGCGAAACTTCGGTCGATCGCAAACCAGAGCAACGCCAGCAACAACAAGCCATTGATACCCAAAATGGTTACAGGAACTTGACCCAGGCGATTGATCATGGCGCTGGCTCGCGGGGATACCAATAGCCGAACAACTCCATCCGCAGCTGCAACTTGTCGTGGGGACTTCCGGCGCCTGGGCTGCGCAACGATACGTTCTCAAAGACGATGACTTCGCCGGCGTTCCGAAGGGTCTCAAGAAACAGGGCGAGCGGTTCGCCAGCTGCCTGAAGCTCCACCCGAACTCCGGGCTTCGAGAATCCATGCGGGGCACTACCCTCGATGGGCTCGAAGCTTTGCAATTGCGCTCCTGCCGTATCCGCCGCGGCCCGGATCCGTTGCTGCAAAAGGGTTCCCGCGTCCGCCGCTGCTGGCCCATCAAGCAGCTGGTTGCGCCACGTCTTTTCCCTGTCTAGAGCGGCAAGGCGCAGTTCCAATGCGCCCTTCCTCGACGCCACTTCCGCGAACCGGCGGTAATGTGCCTCCAGGTCAGCAATCCTTTCCCCCTGGCGCACGAATGTACTGACAACGGGCGCTACCAACGCGTCTCCGAGCAAAAACAGAGCAACCATGGCAAGTGAGATCGCGACAAACCGCCGATTGGAGGGGGACCAGCGGGCAAACACCATCACGGCGACCCCTTCACGGCTGCCGTTAGATCGAACCGCTCCTTTGCTCCATCGCCGCGGTTGTTCATCGCAGCCCGAAACTGCACATTCTCGAAAAGGCCACCGCCACTTACCTGCTTCGGCAGGGCTACCGCATCTTCCGCATAGCCCTGTAGGCGAAGCTGTTTGCCACGCCATTCAAGTTGCTCCGCCCAGGCCGTGTCCGGCATTTGGCGCGCTAGATTATCCAACACATCCCCTAGATCTGGCCTTTTCGCCTCGGCCTCCAGCCACCCACGGGTCGCCGTTGCCATCGTGATGCGATCGGTTAGCTTTCGAGAATCCAGGGCGACCACTTTACGTTCGTTGATGCCCTGCTCGAGGAACGCAATGTACGCTTCGCGGTGGGCGTGCCAGGCAGCCATGGTTCCCGCCGCCAGGACAATCGTCATCGCCGCCAAGGCCGCCCTGAGATTGCGAGACCGATGGTCAACTGGCCCTGGCTGGCGAAGGAAAGGGAATGGGGTGGAACGCACCAAGACTGAATATGAGGCGCCGCGAAGCCCTGCGACGCGCAACGTGTGCAACCAACCATCGATAACCGACCGTTCAATGACAATCACCGGGACACTGACCTGGCCTACTGCCTCGGTTGGTTGTCCGCCGCCATGAGCAATATGGACGTCCTCGGCTCGGAACGGAAATAGCTGCTCGACTTGGAACAGGACCGCGTTCCCGAGATCGCCGCGGGACATTGCGGGCAGGACGATCTGGCGAGACAAGCCCAGCGCCATGTCGAACCTTACATGGACCGGCTTGTCCCCGACAGCTTGGGTCAGATCGCTGACTTCAACGATACCGACCGGCATCACCGGTTGCCGCCAGAGCACCAACTCCTCTTCTCCGGTCTGCGGCCTCGCCAGTACCATTACCTCGGGCCCGATGGTCAGGACCGGCCTGTCGTCCGGAGGAAACAGGACGGCTCTCCACCGCGGCGGGATCACAGTTACGAGTTCCTCGCCCCACCATGTCACGAACGCCGTCAGATTACCGAGCAGCCTTTCTAGGAGGGCGCGAAGCATTTCCCTTACCTCTCCCGACAACGTTTGCTGATTGGATCAAAGACACAGCGCGCATCCTTGTCGACTCGCGGCGCGGCAACGAGAACTGGCCAATCACCTCGGTCTTCCTTTCCGTAGGTCAGCACCACTTCAACTCGATCTGGCAGCTCTGATTGGTTAACCCAGGTCATTTGCCAATCCCTGCTGACCTGGTCGTCCGCGCCGTAACGAAACTGGACACGCTTGATGCCGTCAGCGATGACGGCTTCCTTCGCACGATTGAAAAAGTCAGCCTCCAAAGGGCATTGGTCGAGCGCGCACCACCGCATGACCAGTTTCCCGAAGCTTGCGGATGACCGGGTCCGAATCTCATACCGGGTCAGCCCGGCCTGAGGCATTTGCGGCAACGCTGGTGCAACAAACCGCATGCGGCCGGCTTCGCCGACGAAATCCACGTAGCGGGTCTGCAGATCAACATTGACGGTGTAGGGATAGATCTCCGAAATCGTACGCCTAAAGAACCGTTGCAGTGCAACCGTCTCATCCAGTTTATCGGCGGTCGAATAGCCGCGCTCCCACACCCGGGCGCCGAAAGACAGTCCATTCGCGGCCAGCAGGGAAATCATGGCCAACAGCGCAAGCGCAACAAGCAGCTCCGCCAGTGTAAAGCCCGCCTCGTCCGACCATCGGAAATAAGCCGGCATGGTCATTGGAAACCCTTTGGCACAAGCCTGAGGGTGCGCAACTCAACATTACGCTCGACGGGCTTCCGGCCCCAGAAAACACGGACCGAAACATCGTAGGCCGCAGCGATCCAAGCCTCATGGTCCTCATCACCGCCATAGGGCTCGATAGTGGCTTCCCAGCGAAAGCCGTCGTCGAACGATCCATTCTGAGTGACGGTATCCTTCGATAGATCGATACTGAGCGCGTCCAGTACGCTTTCCGCGTGCAGCAGCGCCCGGGCTCGGGACTCCGAAGCCGCCGAAAGCTTCGCGCTGGAACCAAACGCCACCATCAGCGCGCCCATCGACAGCGCAAGAATGGCGAACGCGACGAGCACCTCGATTAAAGTGAACCCTCGCTCCGCACGCCTATGGCTCATCGCACTATCGCAATGTGGCCGGTAAGCCAGTTGATGTTCAGGCTGCGCGTTCCCTGGCCATATTCCAGTGTAACCGTGCCGCCTGAACTACCGCCATCAGGATAAAACGTAAGCGCACTACCCATTTTGTCTCCGCCAAAGGCAGATTCGTAAGAAATATCCGCGCCAGAGGGTGCTTCAAACGCTTCGGCCGCTCCATCCTTTGGTTGGATCGTTCCGCCCGAGATGGTCAGGACGACAGGCTCCCCGGCCAGAGCTGCATCGGCCCGCGCAACTTTCAGATAGGACAACAACTCGACCGCAGCGCTCTTCAATCGCGCCCCAGGCACAGCAGTTCTATAGAGAGAGGGTGTCACGGACACGACCAGAGCCAGAATGGCCAATACCACCAGCAATTCCGTAAGCGTAAAGCCCGCTTCACTTCCAGTTGGTGATGTCTGCATTCTCGCCCTCGCCGCCTTCTGTCTTGTCCTTTCCAAGCGAAAACAGATCATATTCACCGTGCTGGCCCGGTGCTCTGTACTGATAAGCCTGCCCCCAAGGATCCTGGAGCCCGCTCTCCTTTTTGAGGTAAGGCCCTTCCCAGGCTGTTACGCCCTCGGGCTTCTGCATCAGCGCGCCAAGACCCTCGGCTTCAGTGGGATAACGGCCCGTGTCCAGCAGAAACAGGTCAAGACTGGACTCGACATTGTTCAGCTGGATACGCGCTGTATCGCTCTTGGCCCCACCCAAATAGCCGATCACCCGCGGCGCCACCAGACCCACCAGCAGCACGAGGATGAACATGACCACGAGCAGCTCGGTCAGCGTGTAGCCATCCTCGCCGCGCCGGTGCCTGACGATGCTGCTTTCGCGCGGCCGGCTCATCCCGCTTCTCCCTATGATACGGCCAACTGGTTGACGCTCATGATGCCGAGCAGCACCGAGGCGATCAGCCCGCCGATGATGAGGCCCATGACGATCGTGATCACCGGCACCATCGCCGCCATGGCCCGGTCCAGCCCGCGCTTGACATCGGTGTCGAACAGATCGGCCACTTCGAGCAGCATCTGCTCCAATCGGCCGGATTGCTCACCGATCCGGATCAGCCGCAGCGCCAGATCCGGCAACGTCGCGGTGCGCTGCAGCGCCATCGTCAAGCCGCCGCCCTCACGCACCGCCGGGACCGTCTCCGCCAATGTCGCGGAGATGGCCCGGTTGCGCACCCCGCCGACCGCCAGCGCGAGCGCATGCGGCAACGGCAAGCCACCCTTCAGCAGCGCCCCCAGGGTGCGGGTGAACCGCCCGGTCTCGGCTTTGCGGATCAGCATCCCGGCGATGGGAAGGCGAAGCAGAGCCCGGTCGATCCGCGCCCGTGTCTCCGGGTTGCCCAGCGCCAGATGGACCGCCACGGCCGCCGCCACCAGCAAGATGACGAGCAGCCACCAGTAATCCTGGAACAGTGTTCCCACCGCCATCGCGATCCGCGTCGGGATCGGCAGCGCGGAGCCCAGATCGTCGAAGATCGGCTTGAACTCGGGCAGCACCACCGCCACCACCAGCACCAGGGTCATCACCACCAGCACCGCCAGGATCATCGGATAGATCAGCGCCGAGGTGATGCTCTCGGTGATCGCCACCCGTTGTTCGAGGAACCGCGCCAGGCCGTCGAAGGTTTCCTCGAGCCGGCCACTCTGTTCGCCGGCGCGCACCATGCTGCAGTAGTACCCGTCGAACAGGGCCTCATGCTTGCCCAGCGCCTTCGCCAGGCTGGCGCCTTCCCGCAGGTCGCTGGCCGCCTCCTCAAGCGCCTTGCGCAATGTCACGTTGCGGGTGACGCCGATCACCAGCGAGAACGCCTCCTCGAGCGCCACGCCGGCCTTCAGCAAGACCGCCAGTTCGCGGGTGAGCAGCTGCAGGTCCTTGAGCGACACCCGCCGGCCCAGCGCCAGCGGCGCGTGCAGCAGCCTTGCCAGACCGGTCTCGGATACGGGATCGGCCGACAGCGGCACCTGGCCCTGCTGGCTGAGCCTGCCGGCGACGGCCGACGCGTTCGGCCCCTCCATCAGGCCGGTCACGATCTTGCCGGCGCCGTCCATGGCTCTGTAGCGGAAGGTGGGCATCAGGCCTCCGCCGCCACCCGGAAGACTTCCTCGATGGAGGTCAGGCCCGAAGTGGCCTTGGCGACACCGTCGCGGAACATGGTGACCATGCCCTCGGCGACCGCCGCGTCCCGGATCTTCTGGGCATCGGCGCCTTCGAGGATCAACACCCTGATGCGGTCGGTGACCGGCAGCACCTCGAGCAGCGCGGTGCGGCCCGCATAGCCGGTGCCGCCGCACTCGGCGCAGCCCACCGCCCGCCACAACATGTCGTCGGCGTCCAGGCCGAGCCGGGCGCGCCATTCGGGAGCCGGCTGGTACTGCTCGCGGCAATGCGGGCACAGGCAGCGCACCAGCCGCTGGCCCGCCAGGCCGATCACCGTCGACATCAGCAGGAAGTCCTCGACGCCCATGTCAAGGAGGCGGGTGATGCCGCCGGCGGCGTCGTTGGTGTGGACGGTCGAGAGCACCAGATGACCGGTGAGCGCCGATTGCACCGCGATCCTCGCGGTTTCGATGTCGCGTATCTCGCCAACCATCAGGATGTCCGGATCCTGGCGCAGGAACGATCGCAAGGTGGAGGCGAAGCCGCGGCCGATCTCCGGGTGAACCTGCACCTGGTTGACGCCCTCCAGCATGTATTCGACCGGATCCTCGACGGTCAGGATCTTTCGGTCAGGCACATTCAGATGATCGAGGGAGGCATAGAGCGTCGTCGTCTTGCCGCTGCCGGTCGGGCCGGTGACCAGCATGATGCCGTGCGGCAGGGCCAGCAGGTCCAGATAGATCTTGAGCGTCCGGTCGTCGAAGCCGAGGGCGTGGAAGTCCAAGGTCAGCTGCGACCGGTCCAGGATGCGCAGCACGACGCTTTCGCCGTGCACCGTCGGGGCGGTCGATACCCGGAAGTCGATCTCCTTGCCCTTGACCGCGATCCGGATGCGGCCGTCCTGCGGCAGGCGGCGCTCGGCGATGTTGAGCTTGGCGAGAATCTTGACCCGCGAGACGATGGCCGCGGCCAACTGGTAGGGCGGTTCCTCGATCTCGCGCAGCATGCCGTCCAGCCGGAAGCGTACCTTCAGCTTGTTTTCGAACGGCTCGATGTGAATGTCGGAGGCGCTCTTCTCGACCGCCTCCTCGATCAGCCGGCTGACCAGCCGGATCACCGGCGCCTCGCTCGCCATGTCGCGCAGCCGCTCCGAGTCGGCGCTGAAGCCGTCCTCGGAGCCATCCCCGGCGCTCGCCGCGTTCTCGGGGTCGCCATACAGACGGTCGAGCGCCGCCTCGATCTCCCCCAGCGCCGCAACCTGGACGGAGACGGGCTTCTTGACGGCGAACCGGATCGCCTGAATGGAGAAGACGTCGAACGGATCGGCGACCGCAATACCGAGCGTCTCCTCGCCGTCGATCAACGGCAGCACCCGGGCGGACCGGAGGAACCTGGGATTCAGCCGCTCGTGCTCGACCGCCTCCCGCGGGATCGCCTCCACAGCAAGACGCGGAAGCTCGGATGTCTCGGCGAAGACCTCGGCCACGGCCTGGTCCGACAGCAACCCCAGCCGGATCAAGGTGAATTCGAGGCGCTCCTGGGATTGGCCGCCGGCCGCGAGCCGGCCGCGCTCGACGGCGGCAGAGGAGAGCTTGCCGCGCTCGACAAGCAGATCGATCGGGAGTTTGCGCTCCTCGACTGCCTCGATTATCGACTGACCCGAAATACCGGACACCGCGCGCCCTCAGCCCAATTCGGTATCACCTTAGCCGAACCGCAACGGTCCATAAAGCCATACCAGCCAGATGCCAATGCAAATGAATGCTCCGAACGGAAGCCGCGTATCCAGTGCCGGTCCGCGCCGCCATACCAAAAAGCCTGTCCAGACGAGGCCCGTCACCGTGGCGATCAACAGGGCCGACCATTGTCCCGCCAGTCCGAGCCAGGCGCCAGCCGCCGCGAACAGCTTGGCGTCACCAAGACCCAAGCCATCCCTTCCCCGCAAGCGTCGGTAAAGGTAGGCGATTCCGGCGAATGCCAGAAAGCCGGCCATGGCCGCGGCGGCGTGCTCCGGCAAGGACGGCGGATCGTAGAGACCAACGGCCAGCAGGCCGGCCACCGTCAACGGCAGCGTCAGCACATCCGGCAAGGTCATGGTCCGCCAGTCGATCGCGGCCAGGACCAGCAGCGTCCAGCCCAGCAGGCAGGTTTGAAGGACGACCCCCGGTTGAACGATAACGACACCCCAGAGAGCGATCAGCGCGCACGCGGCCTCCACGGCGGGATAGAACCAGGAAATTCGGGCCGCGCAGTAACGGCATTTGCCGTGTGCCATCAACCAACTCACGAGCGGGATGAGATCGAGTGGCGCCAACTTCTTATGGCAACTCGGGCATTCGGATCGCCCAATAACAGTGGCACGCCGTGGAAGCCGGACGATCAACATGCCGCAGAACGATCCTGCAACAAGTCCCAAGACGGTCCAGAACCAGAGGGGCACAGCCTGTTGTTCCAATACGGCCACCGACCAGCTTGGGCTTACGCCATCCCGATGGCCAGTCCACGACAGCGCAGTTTACAGCAGGATCAGGGTGATCACCTGCCTAATGGACCGGAGCGTTTCCGTAACGCAAAAGCTCGGCGGTCGTGCGCATAGCCTGGTGGACGGCGACTGCAAAAAACCGCCGGCGCCGATTGGTGGGACACCAGCGCCTTCTCGGCGCGGTTGGCCCGCTCGGAGCGAGGTTCAGGGTCATGCCGCCACGGCCCGATAAGCCCGACCGGGCTTCCCACCGCATGGCGCCAACAGCCGCCGACGCAGAGTGCCGGTCCGTCGCCTGAGCCACGCCGTCAGGCAGCGCCCTGCCGGCCGGCCCCGTAGCGTTGTTCGCGCTGGAACCATCTACTTCAGCATACCCGCCATGCCCTGGATCAAGGACTATTCGCACCACCAACTCCAATTCGACAAATTGAACTCTCAATTTCTATAACTTTGGAATCTCTCCTAACAACTGTCAAGTAACTGAGGCGCCAAAATCCAGCAACCATTTATCGCATGCGAATAGTGTCTGGGGCATTGCCCAAATTCGTGAGATCCAGCTCCAACTCGACATTCTCTTGCGGCACCCAGGCTCCGACGGTAAACCCGCCCCAAGCGGTTACGGTCAGCAACGCCTTGCCGTTCTTAAAGGTGACCTCCTCCATCTGAGGATGAAAACTGTCGTGTAGGTAGAACTGCGCGGGTTGGCCGTCTACAGCCGGCCCCGCAATGCGCAGCGTGATGCGGGTCCACTGCTTTGATTTAGTCTCCGAAAAATCTGCATCGAGCGAGAATCCTTGCCGCTGTTGGCGCCCACCAAACCGGCCTTTCTGAGGATCATCCGGAACGTTGATGCGCCGGGACAAGCCTGGCGCAGACTTGGGGCGACGTACAGGCGTCACAGCAGATTCGGCGGAGCCAGGGGCGGATGTTGAGCGCTCGAATTTTGACGGACGAGTTAAATCGGTGCGCGCTCTGCGACCTGCATTTCGCGTCCCCTCCCTTACTTTCTGACCGCCTTTCGCACTTGTTGAGTAAATTTTTGAAGCTCCTACGGCACTTCCTCTATCGTCTGAGCGTAGAGCGTCTAACGATCTGGCCACTCGTAGCAGGAGTCGGCGTAAAGATCTTCCGGGCAGGGCCAGAGCAGAAGCGAGACTTTCGGCTAACACAGGTCGCTGCCGGGCACCTTTCTCTGCATCCGCCAACTGCAGAAGCAGAAGAACCACTAGGCCATTTTCCGGCCCCAGCTTTTCGAATACTTCAGCCTCGAGAGACCTGTATTGCCCTAGCCGACCCTTGTCGAAAACGAGCCTAGCGTCGCGCTCCACATCTCGGGCGAGTTCGTCGTTGTCGCGGGTGTCGGCACTTGCGGGTACAGAAGCGGCCTTGGCCGCCGCAGGCCTCCAGCATAGCCACGGCTCGGAACTACTGCCTGATCGTGCTGCAGCCCGCAAGGCTGTTGAACGTCTCACCGCATTGGGACGCAGCGCGCTGCGGGCGGCCGCCCAGCGCCAGGCACAGGTAAACATCGGCGGCGCGGTAATGCTTTGTGGACAGCGTGGCGGATGCCGATTCCCACCCAGTCTTTCGATCTGCCACCACGCGGCGACAATATCCGGTGGGAGCGCATGAAAGTCTGATCGCGCAAGCCATGACGCTGCCCGACCCAGCCATTGGCGTTGGAAGTCCGCAAGATCGTGCGCATCCTGAGGTAGCCGCGTATCGAGCGCGGGACTCACTCCCGCTTCCAGCCGCGTGAGAACCACCATGGCGGCACCAAGCTTGAGCAGAGGATCGACGGCGCGACGGCCAAGGATCGAGCAGAACTCTTCGGTCAGCGCTGCGCCGCTTCCTGCCAGGTCGCGCAGCAGCAGCCCGGTCAGACGCAACCGTTCACGTAAGCGCTGGTCCGACTCGTTACCCTTAACGGTGATCATCACCGTACGCGCGGGATCAACGCCGGAGCGGGAAACGCTGGCAAAACCCTTGCCCTCGGCGATCAGCACCCGGCCTCCCTTCGCTTCCAGAAAGACGATGGTTTGCCGCCCCTTGAGGGCGGGCACGCTCTGCTGAACCGTCTCACCCGTGTGGGCAATATAAGAAATGCGAAAACGTCCGGGCGAAACTAGGTAACAACGTGCCATTTCCCCCCCATGAAGCTCCAATACCGGCGCTTTCTGGTTAGCGCTACGCATTGCTCTGTCGTGCGTATCTAGAAGCCGCAATTCTTCCATCACCTCAATGGGGTCACCTCCTTTTCCGGCCGTCACTACAACTGCGATAGATGAACCGTGCTCACGCTCCGACGGACGCAATTCCTGGATAATTCGAGGGGCCGAGGCAATCGTGTGAGTGCGTCCCTCATTTTGAACTAAGAAATCGAGCTGATACGCCGCTGATGCCGCCACACCGGGAGAAACACGAACGAGTGTTTCGCTCCGCTCACCGCCTGACAGCCATTCGACGGCATAGAGGCCGGGTTCAAGATCAAAGCTCTGCGTGCTGCTGCCCTGCCCGAACTCAGTTCCCATCGCGTCGGACACCCTGAACCCAACGCCTGGGGGCGTCATAATGTCAAGTGTACCCAACCCTGCCTTAACTGACATGAAGCGCATCCTTGCCAGGGTGGCGGAATAAAATTTCGAGTGCGGGTTCCCCAACGACACGGAGCGCATAGAATCCTGGAGGAAGCTGCGGAATCTGTACCGGCGGCGATCCTGCCACATAGGGTCCCCCCGCCCAGATTACGGCATTGTTTACACCCAGCAACTCGAGCGATTTGCCCTCTTCCAGCGCATCTAGGTGGACGATGGGACCTATTGGTAATGGAAGGTCTATAGTTGGAGGGCCTTGCACCAAGACCAGCGGGCTGTCGCGTGGAAGAAAATCGAAATATGGCTTTTGCTCAAACTTCGTGCAAACACCGATGTTAGCGCTGACATAGGCTTCGAGTTGCTCAACGTTGAGCACCTGTGTCGCCGGGTTACGCCATCCCCGGAGCCCGTCCATCAACGTCTTAGTGAAGGCGCCGCGGGCCGGTGAATTGTCGGTCTCGTAGGCTCTCCCCTGTTCATGGGCGGCGTGTCCGACAATCCATCCCTGCAGCTGCTGGTCGCTCGACAGATCCGAAAGCGGCTGCGCCTTCAGACTCATGGTAGATGGATCGGTCCGACAGCAATCGAGAAAAACCAATACCTCCTCGAAACGCTCATTGCGCAGTGAGCGGCGTAGGCTTTCGCACGGGACGAGTCCGCTGGCAAGATTGCTAACGTCCGCCCTGAAGTCGCCGGCGAGAAAGCATGTCTGCTTGGTATCCTCTCCATAGATCGCAGCCCGCAATCCGTGACCAGCAAGAAACACCATGATGCGGGCTTGTTCGGCCCCAGGATCAGCAAACGTAGCGTCGCGCACTGAATTGCCCGCATGTTCAGCGGTACGGACTATTTCCTCCGCCTTGGGCGCGCGTTGGCGATTTGGTGCGGCCGTCACATGGTCCCCGTCGGACGAGTACCATTCCGGTGGCGCGCCATTGAGATAGGTGTTGAGCAACCCCTCCGTCTCTGCCGGCCAGGGATAGGTCCAGAAAAAAAGCCGCTCCGGCGCGACATTGCCGCCGGCGGAGTCCAGCGCCCATTCGGCGAAATCGCATGCATCTGCAACGGCGCCCCGCAAGGGCTTTTGTCCAGTTCGTCTCTTATACTTGTTAATTCCGACTACAATTGCCCAGGTCTGCATGATTTCCTCGGACGATTTCTGCCTAGCCGTACTCCCCATCAGAACAAGGCCGCGACGCTCGCCAGCGTTCTCGGCTCATCGTCGAAGCAAGCGTGACAATCCGCCTCACAAACGTCTTGCGTGGGTGACAGGAGAATACCGTTCCGCGCCAACTCAAAAAAGCGCGAGATTAGATTTTCATTTCGCTTCTCCGAATCGGTGAGCCAAGGCGCCCCAGCAAAGCGTCGCATGCCAAGTAAAGGTGCGTCAGGATAGGCTTTGGTCGCCTGTTCCTCGAACATGCCAGAGACGCAATAGAGCAGGGAGCTTGGATAAATGTAGCCCTTGTCGTGGCCCAGCACCGCATCCTTACATTCAAGACCATCGGTCATTGTAAACATTCGGCACGTCTCAAGCAGAATACCTGCTTTGTCGATGACCTCCGAGAACAAATCTTGTCGGACGGCGGGTGCCAAGAGAAAAAGCTTAATTCTCCGATCAAGCCCCACCGACGACATCCTCAGCAGCATTTGTGAAGCCCAGATCGAACCCGCGCTGTGTCCGGTAACAACAAAATGTTCGGGCTGCGATACCCGTCCAAGCATATCGAGTAGAGCATTGCCAAACCCATCACCGGTGAAATGGTCGGCCGCGTCCTTTACCATCATGCCCCAGATCTTGGCCCCGACGAAGTCTCCATAAAGTTCTCGGCACAATTCTTCAACGATAGTGGCGTGGAAGCCATGATCTCGGTTGGAGCGAAATCGTTTGAAGCAGCGCCACGCTATCTGGCCTGCATGTTTGAGGAGGAAAGTGCCTACCGAAATCGGCCCTCGCGCAGTCCGATCGGAGAGGGTCTCGATGGGACCGATTTCCGCCTGAACTTCTGATGACAGGCGGCGCACCATCATCAGCCCTTTCTCCATGTCGCCGGGGGAAAGCGTAGCCCGCCCCGGTAGGCCATCGTTGGCAGCATTGTCGATATCCGCAAGCGCGAGTTGGAACTCGCGGCTACTGGCCAGTTCGCCTTGGAACTCTAGTGCGAGCGCGGTCTCCGTTTGCGCGCCTATCACTGTGGCGCGCATGCCTTCCGGCGCATCGCTATTGAAATGGGTTTCGATATCGGCAAATGGATCGCGCCGTTGGGCCGGTGTTCCCAACCCTAAAATTCTCTTGCGGACTTCTGCTTCGGACAGGTCAAAAGCTTCATCAGCAGAGCGCGACCCACCCGGGACTGGAATGCCGATCTTGCGGGCAATAAACCGGATCAGCTTAGTCAGAACAACCTGGTACAGACGGTCACCATGTGCAAGTTCGATCCAGTTTGCGCGGATCGTTTCAAACGGGCCGGTGCGCCAGATAACGTAGAGCTGTGTCCAATCGCCACCAAGATTCCAGCTATTTTGCCCGACGCTGGAGAGCCTAACCGCTGCAGCCTTGCCAGTCGCTTCGTCCACCAATCCGCCGTGCAAGTGCACCAGCAATTTCGCCCCGGGCTGGCGAAGCCGAGCCTCGAGTGCAGCCAGTGTGGCCTCCTGTCCAGGATCGGCCACGCCATTGCGAGTTAGTATTAAGAATGTGCCGTCAGACATATCTTCCGCCCCCAATTTAGACATGAAATAAAACTCTCTATTGCTACATTGCATGCTGCGCCCGAACTCGAAAAGCCTCTTTCCGGAGATAAGACGACCGGTACACGAAGAGCCGGTGAAGCAGCTGCGGGTGCGGGCGGCGTTCATGTATGCCACTTGGCAGGCATCGACTGCATAAAGGCCTCCGGCGTCGATGATTGGGTCGCCAGATAAGGGTCAGTACCGACCGCCTAGAACAAACTTCCTGACGTGCCATCATGTCACACAAGCCTGACAGAGCTGCCTGGCATCAATGCCCGATCGCCCTCACCAAGAAATCCTCAAGCTGATCCTAAACCGTCGCACAACCGAGCTGGACCCCTCCCAGTGTCTCCACTTCTTCAACTCGATCCATCCCTCGCCAGCGGCCACAACATCGAACAGGAACTCCACTCTTCCCGCGCTCCCTACAATCGCAGCTGAAAACTCCGGAGGCAGCGTATGGGATTCGGTCATTCTGACGATGGCCGAATCCGCATGCTTGATCGACCATTGGTAACCAGTCGAATCGTTTCGTGGCAGCGTCACCGTTAGCCTGTCACCCACATGAGCCTGGACGATTCGGCCGTCATCCAGTTCGCTCAGGACAAGGTTGAAATAAGGCATCAGAACGAGCACGTGGGCCTCGTTAGAGGTCCGGCTAGAGCCGCTCCTTCACGACCATCAGATTCAAGGGTCTCCACTATCACACAATCAACTACAGCGTTGCACCGTAGCTCTCGCCGAAAAACGCAGACTGAATATACTGCTTGGACGCGTACGCGAACCCCTTATCACCCCACGCCTTACCCCAGCTGTTACGGATAATGAAGCTATTATCGGTTGTATACCCAACGATGCAAATTGCATGCCCGCCACGCGCTGTAGCCGGCTTAAACTCGTCCAGTCTGCCTTTAGTGGAGGTGGCGTTGTCCCAGGTCGCATCGACCTGAAGCCCCGCCAACAGAGGGCCTCGCGTCGCAAGCCAGCTGCGCCACTGATCGAGGTTCTTGCCCAAATTGAAATACGCAGCAATCCGGCGGCTTGCGACCGTGGCATAGAACGTTTCCCCGTCGCCCAAATACATCGCCGTACTGATCTTGAAAGGAAGGAGCGCTTCCGGCGCCGCCCCATATTTCCGCAAGATGTCCATGGCAGCCTTGAGACTGGTGCCGGCCCCCTCGACGAACGTTTCAGGACGGGACACGAATTCATCGGTTTCCTTCGACGCCATCCAAGTGAACCGTGGTGACAACAGTTCCTCTTTGCCCAAGCGCGCGGTCTTGACCATGTGGTATCTAATCAATCCATCGGTGGAGGCCCACCCAACGCACGAACCAGTTTCCCGTTGGTCGCCGATGGCCCACCAAGCTTCACGCAAATCGACGCTCTTGGGTAAGGCGCCAGCGGCTTGCAGAGCGCCGGCTGCCACAGCATGTTCATACCGCCAGTCGCGCTCCACGTCCCGAGAAGGCAACAGATTGCATATTCTAGTCGAGGGCGAGCCCTTGGAACGCTTTTCGCTCATTTCTCTCTCCATTCTTGGCACTGATCTGGACCTCTTAGGTCCAATGCTAATGGCACACTCATAAGTTTCACGGCTTTTCCTAATTATATTTAAACAAATATGTTCTTCAATTTTATTGAAAATCAGCAAATGACGTCAATATTCATGGCATTTACTCGATGTGAATATTTCGCTTGAATATGACTTTCATGTCGCGATGTGGACAAGCGCCGCAACACCCAAAGCACCTACGCGAGGGTGGTAGGGTTCACTGCGTGGATCCGAACAATTCTCTAGTCATGAAAGATGCTTTGCATCACACCGCAAATGCAATCCAACCGCGCTGACTAGTATCAATGTAACCCGCGCTTGTGGACAAGGGGTCGGAGAACGTCGCGAGCGTGTCGAACTCGACCTCCGTCCCCTCGATGACCTTCATGCCTGCTTCCTCGGCAACAGCATGGAGGCCGCCCCTGGACTTCGAAACGATGATGGCAACATTCCTCATGATACTCCTCCTATTGCGAGAGCGATTGCCGGTAATTCGTCGGAAGTCTCGCGAAAGCCGCGCGTAGGCTGGCGACGTCGGAGAGCGTTTTCATCTTGTCCAGATCAGGTCGGCGCGCAGGTGGCCCGACAAGCGATGCGATATAGCCGTCGATCACACGGGCAAGCCGGGCCGGGTCGACGACATTGCTGCCAGGAGCCGTCTCCACCTTCGCGAGGAAGGCCGCAAACTCGATGTCAATGGAGGTCTTGAGTGCTGCGCGGGTCGCCCCCGCGGCCTGCGCGTCGGCTAGGGCTGTTTCTCTACGGATCCCAGCCTGAACATATGTAATGCAGGTGTCTGTCACGTCCTTAGCTTCCGGAACAAGCGTTGCGCCACCGGAGCCTCTTTTCTCCAGTACCTTCAGGCAGAGCAGCAGGAACTCATCCTGCTGATAATTCATCTCGACGATGCTCTGAACAGCGGCAGCTACATGCTCCAACGTCGTTGGCCCTGGTGAAGATGTGTTTGGCTGAGGCTGGCCGGCTTGGACGGCCGATGACGCCGACGCAGGTATACCCCCCTGCTGGGACGCGCTTTTCAACGTCTCATAGTGCGCTGATGCCGCCTGCCGCGCCGTCTTCGCTTCGGCTAGCGCGGCCTCGGCGCTTGCACACTGCTTTTGCTTGGCGGTTTCAGTCGCATCAATCGTCCCACCTGCTCCAACCTTGGATGCGATTGCCCAGCAAGCGGGCGCGACATCCTTGATAGCGTCGTAAGCGGCTTGACGTTGTTTCTGTTGGGCATCCGCGCCTTGCAATGCCTTATAGGCATCATCAAGCCGAACGAGCCCGTCGGCCGCCGATGAACCACCCGAGGCCGCGCTACTGGCGCCTATCGTGACGGTCGAAGGGCGGGCCGCATCGGTAAGTTGTTCGATCGCCAGGGTCGCTACCATCAACCGTTGATCGCGCACGGCTTGGACCGACGTTTCCAGTTCCCCGGTAAAACCATTGAGCAGCCTTTCGCAAGTGCGATACATGGCCTCCTTCAAAAGGTTGATGGTCTGTGTTCGACCAATGGTCGAGCCCTGCTCGGCTGACGAGTATGCCGCACTGAGTGCGGCTTGGATCGATGCTGGGTCGGCACCCTGTCCAAAAGATCCGCTAGCAGATGCGGATTGTGCCAGGACTGAAAATACGTCAGGGCTGGGTTCTGCGCAGAAGCGGACGCTCGGCGAGCCCATAGCAGTTACTGCGTTTTTTGGAGCTGGAGAAGCAATAATCACCCGCTGCTTGGCATCGATCATCGTCAGAATCGGTTGTTGTGCATCGATCGGTTGAGACCGATAGATCGAGTGATGATTGGCGCCGCACCCCCCCAAGGCAGCAACAACAGATAACACCAAGAATCTCGAAATATTCCTATTCACCATCCGAACTCCTCTGCCGCCCCAAACAGATACAGTCGTATCGCGCTGCGATTCCCGTTACAGATCTAAACGAGCAATTTCCAGTAGTAATATTACTCATCTACATTCCGCAGAGACTGCGCAATCACTCTAGCGACTGCCGCTCTCCTCTCCTGCGCTTCGACCGCGCCCACCCGTGTCCGAGAAACTTTTACCCGGTAGCCGCGCACAACTGTCTCTTCTTTATTAGGGACGCGCAGATCATCAAGAACAACCATCACCGTATCAGGTGTGAGAAAGTCAATCCGGGTCACATCCTCCGCCGACAGCTGGCCGCGCGCAAGGGTCTCAATGGCACGCAGCCGCTTGACGTTAGCGGCGATCAGAAATATCCGAGCGTAGGCACCACCCAGACATTTACGGAGATTGCCAAGTTCATAGCTGGCCGTAGATGTCACAGAAATTTCGCACGCGATCGAGAGGCCGTCCCTATGCAGGGCGATGTCAACCTGGCCACCGTCGACCTGCTCCTCGATGACCGCTCGGAACCCCCGCTCCTCCGCCAGCCCCTTGATCAGATGCTGGATGTACCGGTGCTGCGGTCCGCCTTTGCCCATCTCTGGGGTTGGCGCCTTCGCACGCGGCTGGGGTCCGCGCGGCGCCGCAGAGCGCTTGATTGCCGGACACTCGCCCGCGCGGGCGTACGGCACCTCGACACCTTGGGGATGCACGTCGTCGATACTCGGTTCCAGCGCCTCGTCGACCGCCCGGCCCGTTCGATCGATCGACGTGCTCGGTCCTTCTGCCAACGGATAGATGAAGCCGACGACCTCTGCGAGCGTGCCGCAGTAGCGCCGTCGGTTGGCCTCGATGACGGCACCGAAGGCCTCCTCGGTAAGCAGCGGCTGGCGCTCGAGAAAGCCGAGCGGGATCGACACCCGGATCGCCTGATGGGTCATCTGCTTCATCCAGACCGCGAACTCGCTGCGCTCGCCGCGCCGGCGCATGCTTTCGATGAAGTCCGGCGTGGTGCGCAGTTCGTCCGCCAATGCCCGCGCGTCGCGGGCCGAGACGCCGCCGGCGCATTTCAGGCTGGTGTTGGCGAGGATCGCCGAGCGCAGCCGGGTCGACAGCTGGTCGAGGGTCTGGTGCGCCAGGGTAATGCCGACGCGGTACTTGCGCGCCTGGTTGAGGATGGTCTCGATCGAGTCGTCGAAATATTCCTGCGCCTCGTCGACATAGACGAAGGTGGGGGTACGGTCCTCCGGATCGAGCGTCGATCGCTCCAGCGCCGCCTGCGCCAGCATGGCGATGAAGAACCGCCCGAACAGCTGGCTGCCGTCGGTCTTGAGCAGATCCTTGGCCGTGCTGATCAGGATGATCTTGCCGTCGTTCATCGCCTCGAACAGGTCGAGCTTGTTGCGGGTCTGGGCGAACATCCGCTCGAACGCCGGCGTCGACAGCACGCCCCACAGCCGCTTGAGGATCTGCTTCTTGGTCGCGGCAAAGGACGGGTGGAAGAACTCGGTCTGGAAGAAATACCGGGCCGAGCCGTCGAGTTTGTCCATGTGGGGCTTGAACGGTCTGCCGTCCTCCATCAGCTGCATCAGCGTATGGATGGTCGCGTCCGGGATGGTGATCATCAGCCGGGCGAGATAGCGGAAGATGACGCCCTGCTTCTGGGTCAGTTCGGCGCCGAGCATGGCGCCGAAGAACACCTCGTAGAGTTCGATGACGCCGTTCAGCACCCGCTCACGGTCGACGGGGCGGTAGTCGCTCAGCCGGTCGAGGTGGGCGTCGAACAGGTTGAGCGCCGCCGGGAACTCCACGTCGGCCGGATCGACGATGACCAGCCGGTCGGCCAGGCTGTCCGGGGCGTCCGGATCGAACAGCCCGAGCCGCATCAGCTTGTTGATCAGATCGCCCTGACTGTCGATCACCACGACGGAGCGACGCTGCTTTTGCGCGGCGATCAGGTCGGCGTGGATCATCCGCTGCATCAGTTGGGTCTTGCCGTGCCCCGTGCCGCCGACGATGTGGCAGTGCTCGAAGCGCATGGCTTCCGGAATATGGAAGGGGACCGGCATTTCGAGGAAGCCGGCGAACGGCGTGCCCGCCAGATACAGGTCCGCCAGCTCCCTGGCGTTGCGGCACTTGTGCCGCGTGGGAACGATGAGCCGGTCCGAAAGCGCCTCGGCGTCGGCGTCGGGCGCAAACCCGGACGCCACCAGCAGATTGCGCACCAGGACCCGCCGCAGCTTGAGGAACAGGTCGAAGCGCAGCGTCTCGTCGTCATAGGCGAACAGGATCAGCGCCTGGATCACCTCCGCGGGGTCCTCCAGCAGCTCGATGAGCGGCACCTCGAGCGATGGCTCGGCATCATCCCAGGAACCGAAGCAGCTTTCCGGCAGCGCCGCGAACAAGGTCCGGTAGGCGACGAGGAGCTGGCGGCGGACGATGCCACTCATGCGCGGATAGTCGCCGACCCAGCGCCGGCGGCGGGTCATCATCTCGCGGAACTCGGCGGCCGCCGCCAGGTCGGTGTCGATGGCGTCCCACTTCGCCTCCAGCGCGACGATGTCTTCGGCGTGCAGGATCTCGTCGGTGGCTTCGCACAGCGCGACCAGGACGGGATGGGCTGGACGCCGTTCGGCCTCGTCGGCGGCGTCGAAGACGATGCCGACCACCGCCTTGGCGAACTCGGCGGCGCTCAGCGGGCAGGCGCGCCAGAGCCGCTCGGTGTCCTCCCAGGCCGCGCGGGTCTCGCGCAGCTCCCGGTCGCGGGTGCCGCCACCGAACCAGCTGGCCAGGTTGCTGCCGAGCGGCATGGGATCAGATTTCCAGGACTTCCTCGCCGCCGAAACGCGTCGCCGCCTCAAGCACCGCCTTGAAGGTCGTCGCGGCCTCCTTGATCTGGTCCTCGACGGCCAGCATCTCGACGATGTCCTTGCACTCGATCTTCTTGCCGCCGGCCAGGTCACCCACGCTGACGCTGATCGAGATCGCCTTGAAGGCCAGGCGGGACGCCATGCCGAGCAGTCCGCTGCCGCCGGTGATCTCGTGGCTCTGGTAGAGCATGGTGTCGCCGAGTTTGTACTTGGCGATGTTGGCCTGCTCGTCCGGTGTCAGCTGGGCGCGCACCTCAAGCGAGAAAACCGCTTTGCCGATCATGCTTTTGCGCTGATCGCGCCGTAACAATAGTTTCATCGCAACATCCCTCCTCCAAATGATCACACTCCGAAACCGCAGGAATACTAGCGTGATTCGCCTGCGGCGGAAATCGGATTCCATGTCGCTGCTTGGCCGTAACGACCGGTGACCTGTTCTGGCCGCAGCGTGATGCCGCTGACCGGCAGTGACGGCGCGCCGCCGATCATCAGCTTCACATAGACCTGATGGTTCGCGAGCAGCAGCAGGTCCTCGTTGGTGATGCGCGGCGCGAGTTCATGGGCGATCAGCGCGGCATCTTCCGCACCCAGGCGAAACGCGATCAGGGTGCCGGCGTTGCCGATCACCGCGTGCCGCACATCCGGCTCCAGCTGGTGCAGGTACTGGTGGGCCAGGATCAGGCCGACGCCGTATTTGCGCAGCTCCGCGGTCATGTTGGCGACGCTGAGGGTGGTGAAGCTCTGGAACTCGTCCACGTAAGCATAAAATGGCCGTCGTTCAGGCGGTGGCGTATCGGCCCGGCTGAAGGCGGCGAGGCCGAGCGCGGTGACGAGCAGGCCGCCGAGCATCTTCGCCGAGTCCTCGCCGATCTGGCCCTTCGAGAGGTTGATGATGAGGATTCGCCCTTCGTCCATGACCCGGCGCAGCCGCAGCCGGTTGTCGGGCTCGGTCAGGAACCGGAACAGCCGCGGATCGGCCAGCAGGGCGCCGACCTTGTTCTGGATAGGCGCCAATGCCTCGGCGCGGTAGCGCGGATTGTAGTAGGGAAACTCCTTCTTCCAGAAGGTGCGCACCTGCTCGTTCCTGATGCCGGCGACGATCCGGGCGCGGAACGCCTTGTCGTTGTAGAGGCGCGCGATGTCGGCCAGCGTCGTGTCCGGGTGCTCGAGCAGCGCCAGCAGCGTGTGGCGCAGGATGTGCTCCATGCGCTGGCCCCACGCCAGCGGCCACATCTTCTGGAACACCTCCAGCATGCCCGAGGCGACCAGCGACCGCTTGTCAGCCGGCACGAAGGTGAGCGGGTTGTAGCGGTAAGGCTGATCGGGATCGGCGATGTTGACATAGCTCAGGTCCGCCTGCCGGTGCTCTGGCACCCGCGCGATGACCCGCTCGGCCAGGTCGCCGTGCGGGTCGATCAGGCAGCAGCCGCGGCCGGCGGCGATGTCCTGGGTGAGCAGGGTCTCGAGCAAGGTCGACTTGCCGGTGCCGGTCTTGCCGATCACATAGAGGTGGCTGAGCCGGTCGGCCTGCCGGATGCCGAACGGCACATGGCGCGCCCGGTTGTCGGTGATCGCGAAATAGGAAATGGCGGGATCGCGCATGCCGCCATGATGATGGTACGCCGGGCCGCCGTGGAGGCGAATGACATGGCCAGGCTGGCATCAAGCGGACCCGTATGGGCCACCGGGCGATCACGGCTGCAAGTTGGTCGGACCGGACCGGACCGGGGTGCCGAAAGCGAACGAACATGCTAGACTTACAGAGTATGAGGTTGATGATGACCAAACAAGCCAAGTCCACCCGCACGCCATTCGTTCTGGGCCGGCGCGGCTTCGCCCGGATCAGCGCCGTGGAAGGCATCCGTCTCACGGCGGAAATGGACGCCGACTTCCGTGAATTCGACCGGCAGGAGTTCACGCCCGAGGAGCGGCGCGCCGCGATCGTGCGCAAATACGGCAAGGCCCGCTAACGCCGGCGATGTACGACGCGGCACCAGATCCGTACTGTTACGGCGGCAGCACGGTTCTCAGGAACATTCTGGGCATCAGGGACCAGGCCGCGCTCGATGCGTTCGAGGCGGTCAGCACCGCGCAACGGGCCGAGGAACCCCTGCCCGATGGCCAACTATCCGTACGGCACTACAAGGCGCTCCACCGTCACCTGTTCCAGGACGTCTATCCCTGGGCAGGCAAGTTCCGGACCGTGCGGATCGGCAAGGAGGGCAGCGCCTTCTGCTATCCCGAGAACATCGCCCGGGAAATGGCCCGGCTTTTTGCCAGCCTCGGGGAGCAACGCTGGCTGGGAGGGCTGTCCCGCACCGACTTCTGCGCTCGGGGCGGGCATTTTCTTGCGACACTGAACGCCGTTCACCCTTTCCGCGAAGGCAACGGCAGAACCCAGACGGCGTTTTTCGCGCTCCTCGCCGACCGTGCCGGGCATCGCGTCAATCTCGACGAACTCGATCCGGCGACCTTCCTGCCCGCCATGATCGCCAGCTTCCACGGCAACGAGGCGCCGCTCGTCGCGGAACTGCTGAAACTTACCCTGTAGCGGGACACCAACCCCGCGACATCAACGCTGTCCCTGGCGGCGGCGGGTCAGGCGCCGCTATTTGCCTTGGGCTTCGGCGCAACCTTCCTTCGCCTCGCGGAGGGTGATCTGCCAAGACCGATCTTCTTGGCGAGCGCGCGCCGCTTTTCGGCATAGTTGGGCGCCACCATCGGGTAGTTGACAGGCAGGTTCCAACGCTCGCGGTATTGCTCAGGCGACATGTTGTAGGCGGTCCGCAGGTGACGCTTCAGCATCTTCAGCTGCTTCCCGTCCTCCAGACAGACGATGTAGTCCGGCGTCACCGAGCGGCGGATCGGCACCGCCGGCTTCAGCACCTCGGACTCAATCACGGGGTGCGCGGCCCCAAGCCCGTTCAGGGTGCCAAACACCTTTCCGATCAGTTGCGGCAGATCGGCCGCGGCAACGTTGTTCTTCGAAATGTGCGCCGACACGATGTCCGCCGTCAGCATCAGCAGGTCGCCATGATGTACGGGCGCGTCCTGATCTCTATCCATGGCTGGGCTCCTCGGCGCGAATTCAGTTAATGGCGTGCTTTTACAGTAGCGGCTCAGCGGTGCAAGCAATACCTGAATTAAGACCGGCCAGTCTTGCCGTGTATTTTATTCGCTTGGCCCGATTCAGGTCGTCCGGACAAGCATCAATATCCAGTATCTGGCTAGTTGCGGCAGGTCATCAGGCAAAATTCACCAATCCGGCACAATGGCACGTCTTTGATGGGGCCCGCGGCGCGCGAGAATGGATGCGGATCTGTTCCTTCACAGACCGCCTGACCACTGACCTGGGACGCCCAAGGCGCCCCGGCGGCAGGCTTCATTCCCACATCAGGAGCACCATCATGAGCACCCAGCTCATCACCATCCCGTTGTCTTCGCTCATCCGGGCGGAAGCCAACGTCAGAAAGACCGGCAGCCATACCGACATCGACCAGCTGGCCGCCAGCATCGAAGCGCACGGCCTGCTCGAAAACCTGATCGTCCATCCCGTCGAGGAAGGCCGCTACGCGGTCGTCGCCGGCGGACGGCGGCTTGCCGCCCTCGGACTGCTAAAGGACCAGGGCAAGATCGAGGCCGACCATCCCGTGCCGTGTCAGGTCCGCGAACCGGGCGAGGCACGCGAGCTTCTCGAGCTCTCGCTCGCGGAGAACGTGGTCCGCGCCCCCTTGCATCCGGCCGACCAGTTCGAGGCGTTCCGGGACCTGCAACTGCAGGGCCTGGGCGCGGAAGAGACCGCCGCCCGCTTCGGGGTTCCGGTGTCGACCGTGCTGCAGCGCCTCAAGCTGGCCGCTGTCAGTCCGCGGCTTCTCGCCGAATACCGCGAAGAGCGGATAACACTGGAGCAGCTGATGGCGTTCACCATCTCGGACGACATCGAAGCCCAGGAAGCGATCTGGTTCGATCTGCCCGACTACAGCCGCACCCCCGCCTATATCAGGCGGCTGCTGACCCGGAGCCAGGTCGAAGGCCGTGACCGCCGCGCCCGCTTCATCGGCACCGAAGCCTATGAAGCGGCGGGCGGCGTCATCGCCCGGGACCTGTTCCAGCCGGAGACCGACGGCTACTTCAGCGACAGCCAGTTGCTCGACCGCCTGGTCGGAGAGCGGCTCGCCGCCGAGGCGGAGACGCTCAAGGCCGAGGGCTGGGGCTGGATCGATGTCTGCCACGAGATCGACTATGGCCACCTGGGACGCTTCAGCCGGGTCCGCCCCTCCGAGCATCCGCTGTCGGAAGAAGACGAGGCGCGGCTGTCCGCGCTTGCCACCCGGTACGACGAACTCGTATCGGCGCTGGACGAGGACGAACAGTCGGACGAGCTCGACACGGTGACGGCGGAGATGCAGGCGATCCAGGGCGGCCGCGAGGTCTGGCCCGAGGACGTCAAGGCGAATGCCGGCGCCGTCCTCAGCCTCGACTACACCGGCACCCTCGTCATCACGCGGGGGCTGGTGCGGCCCGAGGACCGGCAGGACGACGAGAAGACGGCCAGGGAGACCCGCGGCCGCAAGAAGCCGAACGGGGCCGACGACAGTCTGTCGGACGCCCTGATGGCCGAACTGACGGCGCACCGCACGGCCGCCCTCCAGGCGGTGTTGGCGAGTAAGCCGGATCAGGCGCTCAACGCCTTGGTCTTCGCTTTGGCACTGCGTGTCTTCCACGGATCGTCCTCGCCCTGTTGCATGGATATCCGTCCGGTCATCACCGACCCTTCCCATGGCCGCGAGACCGTGGGGGAGAGCCCGGCCATGGCCGAACTCGCCAGACTGACCGATGCCTGGGTCGAAAGACTGCCACAAGATCCTGGCGATCTCCTTGCCTGGGTGGCGGCCGCCAACGCCGAGACCAAACTCGGCCTGCTCGCCTACTGCACGGCGCGCACGCTCAACGTGATCGTGCCGCCGCAGGGACGCTTGGCCGACGCCTGCCACCGTCAGTCCGAATTCCTCGCCAAGGCCATCGGACTCGACATGACGTCGTGGTGGAGCCCGACCCGGGAGACCTACTTCAACCGGGTCACCCGCGAGCAGATCGCCAAGGCCGTGGCCGAGGCGGTGTCCAAGCGGGCGGCGCAGAAGCTGGCAAAGGCCAAGACCAAGAAAGTCATGGCGGAAGAGGCGGAACGGCTGACGGCGGGAAAACCTTGGCTACCCGCGCTTCTTCGGCCGGCAGCCGCCACGTCGACATAGCCAAACCATATCCCTACAGCGGGCCGCCAGAGCGGCCCGCATTTCTTTGACTTGTCCGGACATTGAACCAAGCCAGCTTCCACTCCGCCCCAATGTCCGTTCCGGACCGGCAAACTCCGGCGCCGTGTGGAGCAGCGGAGGGACGTCTATCCTTCGGGTATGACCGCACCCGAAAAGAAGATCAGGATAACGATCCATGGCCGGCGCCGGGCTGTTAAACGGATGATCAAGCTGGGTCACATCCGACGAGCCATTACCAAACCCCACATCCGATACTGTCAGCCGGAGGGCCGTGTCAGAGCGGAGAAGGTGATCGACAAGAAGCGACTGGTCGTCATCTATGCCCTGAATCAAACCTCCTCTCCGCCCGTGTACGTCGTCCTGACCGCCTATTACACGCTCAAGCCGCTGCGCTCCGGAGCCGGCGCGCCGTCCCGGCTGCGGCGACGGCGCGGGGAAGGCGATGACCGCGGGCACTGCCCCTATGCCGGCCCACGACGGACGTGTGGTCAGGCCGATTCGAGATGTCTGCGCTAGTGTCGGGCGGTCGCGGTGCCCGAGCGGCATCGATGAGCCAGATGAACCTCCGCTGGACAGGTGCGACGAATCGATGGCCTAATCGGTCAATGTTCTAGTCGATGGCCGGGGGTAAGAATGTTGGGCCGGGCAGTTTTACTTATTGCTCTGTTATGTGCGAACCCTTCTTGGGCGGAGCGGGCTTATTTCGGTAATCTGCATGCCCATACGTCCTACAGCGATGGCAGCGGCACCCCAGACGAGGCCTTTCGTCAAGCAAAACGCGCCGGCCTCGACTTCATGGCCATTACGGAACATAACCACGCCAAGGGAGACGGCAGCGGTGACCGCCGCGACGGGAAGCTGATCGCGAAAAACCCGTCGCTCTATAGCGGCGGTTCGAAGGCACTCACGAGCGCCGCCCAACTCAACACGCGGGATGACGCCTTCGTGGCGCTCTTCGGACAGGAATACTCTACTATTTCTTCCGGTAATCACGTCAATGTGTTCGACGTGCCTTCGGTGATCGAGGTCCCGAACGGAGACTTCGCCGGGCTGCTCGCCTGGGTTGAAGCGCACCCGGACAGCACCGGCCGTTCGGCGTTGGTGCAGTTCAATCACCCTCGCAGCCCGTCGAGATCGTCCAACGACTATGGCCGCGACGACTTCGCGACGGAGCGCGAGTGGGTCGAGAAGATGGACCCTTACGTCGAGTTGATAGAGGTGCTCAACGCCCCCGCCCTTAAGGACGGAACGGGATTCCGGGCACACCCAAGCGAGGCAGACTATTTCAGGTACCTGAACCTCGGCTTCCACGTGGCGCCGAGCGTGGGGCATGACAACCATTACCGGAACTGGGGCCTCTCGACGGACGCAAGGGTCGCGGTGGTCGCGGACCGCCTGACCAAGGCGGACATCATGGCCGCGCTACGGGAGCGGCACGCGTATGCAACCGAGGACAAAAACCTGGCCGTAATCTTTCGGGCCAATGGCGCGCTATCCGGCGATATCACCAGTCCGCCAACCATCGGTTCGGAGCTGCAACTCACCCTCGCGCTTCGGGATACTGACGAGCCGGCGGCGCGCTACCGTGTCGACGTTTTCCAGGACGAGCCTGGCGGCAATCCGATCAGCGCGCCTTCAGAAAGCTTTGAGTTCAACGGCGACTCGTCGGCCCCGTATGTCCTCGATGGGGTCCGGTTCGCCGGACCAGGGCATTTCGTGCTCCTTCGGATCACGCAGTTCAGCGACGAGGAGCACGGGGACGATGATCGTGTCTGGACTGCGCCGGTCTGGTTCGAGTTCGCCTCAGCGCCACCGTCCAGTCCAGAGCCTCCAGCCATTCGCATTATCAGCATTGTTCCGGATCCGATTGGTGATGACTTCGCCGAGGAGGAAGTCACCCTGCGGAACTCCGGGACGAGGCCGATCCGGCTAACAGGATGGCAACTGCGGGATCTGGCCGAAAGGCGGTGGTCGCTCGATAGTGCCGGTGAGTTGCCAGCCGGCGCCGAACTGACGCTCAAGCGGAATGGACAACCGATGTCCATGAACAACTCGGGAGACCAGATCGAGTTGCTGGATCCGACCGGCACCTCGGTTCAGGTCTTCAAATATGATCAGGCGCGGGCTGGAGAACTGATCTTGTTCAATGGATCCCGCTAGGCTACGGGTGCATGGCGATCCAGGGAGAGTTCAGGTGAAGCGAATTGTCTTCTGCTTCGATGGCACGTGGAATGCGTTGAATGCCGATACGCCGACAAATGTCGTGCTTGCCGCAGCCAGCGTCCTGCGACAGACGCCCAATGACGTCACGCAAATTATTCACTACGACGAAGGCGTTGGGACGGGCCGGCTGGAAAAGCTCACAGGAGGCTTGCTGGGCGCCGGTCTTGTATCAAATGTCCGAGAAGCCTATCGATTTCTGATCTTCAACTATGATCCTGGTGACGAGATATTTGTTTTCGGCTTCTCCAGGGGGGCGTTCAGCGCCCGGACCTTCATTGGCTTCGTTCGTCATGTTGGCCCACTCAGACGTCTGCATGCGGCCCGCATAGACGAAGCACTGGAGCTCTACCGCAAGCGCCTCAAGGGTGCCGAGGGCAGCGGCAAGGAGATGCGGCGGTTCAGGGCCAGCTATGCCAGCAATGTGTGCATAGGGGCCGAGGATGACGCCTGGCGTTGCACCAACGTGCCCGGCTATGTGTCAGGATCGGCACCACCTCTTACCATTCGCTATCTCGGCATCTGGGATACGGTAAGCGCACTGGGTGTTCCATCCCTCATCCCCTTAAGTGCCTTCTTCAATCGAATGCATGCCTTCCATGACGCCTCGGTGACGGATTTTGTGGAGGCTGCTCGGCATGCGGCGGCCGTTGACGAGCGGCGAGCGCTGTTCCCGCCTGTCCTCGCCGGGGATCTTGTCGCTCTCAATGCCGCCAAGGGATTTGCTCCCGACGACCCGAATGCGCCGTACCAGGAAAAATGGTTTCCGGGAACCCACGGGTCCGTCGGTGGTGGTGGCGACATTCGGGGACTATCGGACGGTGCCTTGGCCTGGGTTGTGAAGGGCGCAAAGCTCGCCGGGTTGCGGCTTGATACGGAGGCGGGCTCCCGAATCCACGGCTTCGCGCCCGATCCACTGGCGCCGCTCGTCAACGTGCGTGAGCCAAAGTCGAGCCTGACGCAGCTTATCCATGTCGATCGTGCGGGGCCGGCTGACGCATGGCAGGTCTCCGCGTCTGCGGTCCGACGCTGGAACGCGGCACCGGACAGCCTCTATACCAAGCAACCCTATAGGCCAAGCGCTCTGGCCAAGGTGGCCAAGGCGCTCAGTGTGCTTCCTGTCGCACAATACAGCCCCGGCGATAGCGGCAACCGCATCCACAAGGTCATCTCCGGCGACACCCTGAGCAAGCTGGCGAAGAGCTATCTGGGCGATCCAGGCAAGTGGCGAAGCATCTTCGAAGCCAACCGCGACCTGCTTGATGATCCGGACGAGATCTTTGTGGGACAGGAGATCCGCATACCAGAGAAGGCCGCAGAAATGCGCGAACCAATCGAGGCCACACCCCCTGCAGATGAGGCGCTCTAAGCAGCCAACGGCATTCCGTCGTCGTTCAAGAATGGACTCGAGGGACTTTGGGGACTTCCATGTGAATCGTCGTTGTGCGCATCAAATTTTTTCCGCCACAGCGCGGCCAATTCCCTAGGTCGAGTTCTAAGTAATACCGGACGCGGACCACAACACTTTTTCGGTTCGTCAAAAAAGTCCTATGGACCCAAGAGGATTCTTGGGTCTTTGCGATTAGAGCCGCGATTGGGTCCAGTCGCGGTACGTGAGCTTCCGTTCACAGTAGTCGGCAAGCTCCTCGAGCAGTCGGCCGATTTCATCGTGCGCATCGAGCGCCGTATTGAGAGCGCCGAATGTGCGAATGAGCATCTGGCGGTTGGAGAACTCGTTCTCTGGGGTGTCGTGCACCATACGCAGGGGTAGTTACGGGCTTATAACCTCGACCAGGTCAAACGTATTCAGTTGTAAACGAGCGACCTTGGGTAGTGTCGCGCGGAAGCCAAGTTCGCGGGAGGCGTGCATTCTTGCCAGGGCGGTATGAAAACGAAAACCCTCCCCGAACCGAAGCCGGGGAGGGCTATAGAAACTTCGATCAAATTCTAAGTGCTGAAGATAAGAGCCGGCTCTTGCACCATCCAGCGCTCCGTAGCCTTCCTGAAGGATCCTCTCCACATGTCGCCGTGCCACTCCATGTAGGGAATCCACTCGGCAAAACCGTTGGAGAGCACGGAGTCCCAAAAGAAGATTTTGCAGCTCCGCCATTTCTCGGGAATGAAAGCCTGATTCTCGAGTAGAAACTGCTCGACAGCGATGTTAGCGCACTTCCATCCAGAAGCCTGGATGAATTCGGCGACTTTCTCTCCCGTGAAAAGACCTTGAGACTGACCCGGAGCGAGTTTCAGCTCGACCTCGCGCTCGTCCCAGGTCCAAGTTTGTGGAGTACTTTGATGTACGAGAAGCTGAAGTTGGTCGGGTATGTTTTTCGGCTCAGCGCCGAGTTCGATGACTTTACTGGGGCCTTGTATGCTAGCTCGCCCCAGCATGACGTCCTGGATCTGCACCATCAGATTTTCGTCGTGGGCAAGTCTCGCCCACTCGGAAGATGTCCATCCGGCCTTGCGGCCGGTGATCACGACTTCATGGATGAGGCCATGATCCTGACCAAAGTTCGACGCACCGCTCATGGCGACACACCTTTTCTATGTGCCAGCTGCTCGGGCCATTCCCGGCAGTCACGGCCACCAACTGCCGAAGTATTCAGCATCTCGTGGCTATGACTGCGGGGGTGTATCAAGGATCGGACTAGTTACACGCTACAACTTCATCCGTGGTTGTCAAATTGTAAGCACAAGGTGTTACAATCGTCTCCAATGATACGGCTTAAATTTACTGGCCACTCACAAGTTCGACTGCAAGAACGTGGTTTGCAGATCGATGACATCAAGAAAGCCATACGTGAGCCAGACTTTACAGAACCAACGTTTGAAGGTAGAATGCTGGCACGCAAATCACTTTCGAATGGGCGCACGATTGAGGTGATATACTTTAAAGACGGTTTTAGGAAGTCTAATGATTACTTCATCATTACGGCGTACTATATAGAAGAATAATCCTATGAATATTAATTACGACAAGGTTGCAGACGCTGTGTACCTCCAGGTGACTGAAGGGAAGGTAGCCAAGACGGTCAAAATGAATGACCGCCTGCTTGTCGATGTCGATGCGGAGGGCAACACCCTGGGCTTTGAAATTCTCGATGCCTCATCTCAGGAAAGTCTGATCGCTACCCTTGAGGAGAACGTACTGAACGGTATTCCGGTCAGTATCACCTCTGCAACGCCGGCCTAGCTTACGCTGCCATCCTCCACTCGCCGTCATCTGGACTCGAGGGACTTTGGGGACTTCCACGTGAATCGTCGTTGTGCGCATCAAATTTTTTTCGCCACAGCACGGCCAATTCCCTAGGTCGAGTTCTAAGTAACACCGGACGCGGTCCACCGTAGGTGACGGAAGGCGTTTTTGAGAGCTCTTCGAACGGAAAATACAGCGTAATTTCAACGTTTTTTCCGACTCCGACAAAGTTCGAACTCAGGGTTTCGGCGATTTTACGTTTTTCCTCCGGATTTCCCGAAATATAGCCTTGGTAAGCCATATTCCCGAGTTCTAACTTTTGTAGCGCTTTGACCGTCCAGCAGGGGTTTGAGCGCAGTTTCTCGAGTTGCTCAGCCAGCTCGCGCTTCTCCAGCAGCAGCGCGGTCTTCTTTGTCTGGAACATCTCCTTGTCGACAATGCCGTCAATCAGGGTATCGGTGAGGCGGGCCAGCCGTTCGTCGCACCGGCCGATGCGCAGGCGAAGGGTTTCCTCGGCCGACGCCTTCTCGACTGTGTAGAGGCTCTCCGCTTCCTTCATCAAGTCCCTGAAGTCCCTCATCTCCTCGTCGTCGAGGTGCAGACTGGCGAAACGGCTCTCCAGCTCCCGGTGGATCATCGCCTCGGGGACGGAGGCCTTCGCCGTGCACTCGCGGGCATGGCAGCGGTAGTAGACGAACCTGACCTTGTGCCGTTCCCCGGAGAGGTAGTGGCCGCAGCTGCCGCACCGGATCATCTTGCGGAACTGAAAGAACCTGTCGGATTGTCTCGGCACGATCCGGCCGGCGCGTACCGCTTCAACCCGGTCGAACAGCTTCTTGCCGATCAGCGGTTCATGAACGCCGTCGAACACTTCATTGGTCCGTTGAATACGGATCAGCCCGATATAGAACGGATTCGAGAGCGTGTTCCGCAGCGCCCAGACATGCAGCGGCTTGCCGGAGGCGGCCTTCAGGCCGCGGGCATGCATCTCGTCGGAAAGCCGCAGCAGGCTGTATTCGCCGGAGGCGTATAGCTGGAAAGCTTCCCGGACAAGTGGGCCGATGACCGGGTCGATGGTCTTTGCCTTGGCCTTGCCCTGGTCGACATACCCCATCGGCGCCGGCAGGGGATAGTAGCCCTGCTTGAGACGGCCATAGAATCCCTTCAGCACTTCCTGGCGCAGGTTGCGGATGTAGTCGGCGGCGACCACCGCCTGGATGTCCGCCAGCAGGCGGCCGCCGCGCGAATGCAGATCGATCGCCTCATGCGCGAAATGCACCTGGACACCGCGGTCGATCAGTTCTCCGAGACAGGCCCAGTCCTTCAGGTTGCGGGCGCTGCGGTCGATCTTGTGAATGATGACGCCTTGGGCCTGACCGTTCTTCAGGGCCTGCATCATCTGGTTGAACGCCGGCCGTCCCAGCTTGGCGGCGGTCTCCATCTCCTCGAACCAGACGGAGATGGTCAGGCCCTGATTCTGCGCGAAGCTTTCGATGGACGAGCGCTGTTCCTGCAGCGACGAACCCTTCTCGCCCTGCCTGACGGTGGAGACCCGGATGTATGCGAAGTAGTCGGTCATGGCGCCGGCGCCGCCGGTAAATCGACTCTATCCCGGCCATCGCGATCTGGCGAATCGTCGCCTGTGAGCTGTTCGCGCCGCTGGCGCCGATCGATCTGCACCAGGATCGCCGCGAACCGCCGCAGACGCTCGCGCACCACTTCCCGCTCGGCCTGTGTGGCATCGGGCATAAACCGGTCGAGAATGACATCGCCGGGGCGCTTTGACGGCTGCTTGGACATGAGGTCCATGGTGCCGGACGCGTCCGGAATGCCGAGGCGCGACATAAAGCCGGTATGGCAAATTGCGTCGCCTTCGATCACCGCGGACGCCGCGTACCATGTCGGCATGACAACCGAACCTGAGCGCGATCCCAAGAAGGACGAGAAGCGCGGCACACCCGCCATCTCGCGCGTGTGCGCCGACGGCACGATCATCGAACTGGTCTACGATAGGAAGCAAGGGCGAACCGCGCTGGTCGTCTCCCGCTTCGACGGGCTCTGGAATATCGAGCAGCAAGTTCACACCGATACCGGCGATATCCTGACGCCGTATTCTCCGCGCAACAACCTCATCGCCAACGAATGCGTGATGCTGCCGTCGCAGCCGGAGCCGTTCGGCGACCAGGCGGAACTGCTGGCGTCGATCGAGGCGTTCCTCAACCGCTACGTCGACCTGTCACCGCTATTCCTGCGCATCGCCAGCCATTACGTGCTGCTCAGCTGGGTTCATGACCGCTTCAACGAACTGCCCTATCTGCGGCTGCGCGGTGAGTACGGGACGGGCAAGACCCGCGGGCTGATCGTGCTGGGCTCCCTGTGCTACCGCGGGTTCTTCGCCAGCGGCGCCTCGACCGTCTCGCCGATCTTCCACACCCTCGATGCCTTCGGCGGCACGCTGATGCTGGACGAGGCCGACTTCCGGTTCAGCGACTCCAAGTCGGAGCTGGTCAAGATATTGAACAACGGCAATGTCCGGGGATTACCGGTGCTACGCACCATCGTCAACCGCAACCGGGAGTTCGACCCGTATGCGTTCAAGGTGTTCGGTCCCAAGATCATCGCCATGCGCGGTTCATTCGAGGACAAGGCGCTGGAAAGCCGTTTCCTGACCGAGGAAATGGGTCAGCGGCCGCTGCGCCAGGATATCCCCATCAGTCTCCCCGACGCTTTCTATGAGGAGGCACTGGGGCTGCGCAATAAACTGCTGATGTTCCGGTTGACCCAGCTGTTTCGGGTCGGCGCGGACACCTCCGTGTTGATCCCTGGGGTCGAACCACGGATCAACCAAGTGGCGTTGTCGCTGCTCAGCATCGTCGATGATCCGATGGTCCGGCGCGAGATCGGCGATGCCCTGATCGGCCAGCATGACCGCGTGCGCGCCGAGCGCAGCCAGACCGCCGAGGCCGGCGTCCTGAAGGCGTTGCAGGCCGCGTTCGCGGAAACGTCCGGCGTCACGGTGTCCTATCAGGAAATCGCCGACCGGTTCAACGAGGCGCAGGGCGGCCGCTACGGCAAGCCGGTCACCAGCCGATGGATCGGAAATGTTCTGCGCCAGCGCCTGCGCATCGCCACCTACAAGAGCCGCGGCATCTATGTCGTGCCGCTGGCCGAGCGGCCAAAGATCGACGAGCTGGCGGCGCGCTTCGGCATCACCGACGAACCCGCGGCGCGATGACCTGGGGGTTGCGCTGAATAAAGCGGGGTCCTCCGCTTAGAATGAATGCATCCGACATTCTGGACGGGGGACCGGCGCATCATGGCGGGAGTTGCCATGATGGTACGAAGGCACGCCTCCGTCGCCGCTGATCTTTCTGGAATCATGGCAAGTGACCGCGCTGGCTGCCGAGGGCAACCCAATCACCTATGTCACGCAACATGCCAACCTATCTGCGCACCCACCGCAAGCGGTGGGCCTTGTCGCAGCGTGAGCTGGCTTCGTTGCTCACCGGGTGCTCGGCGGCTAGCTCCATCTCACGCTTCGAGTTGTCGAAGCGTCAGCCGGGGCTCGAGTTCGCCCTGGCGTGCGAACTGGTGTTCGGCCAGCCGGTCAAGGATCTGTTCCCGTCGCTCTACACCGACGTCGAGGACACGGTGATGCGCAACGCCCTGCGCATGCACGAACATCTCGCGGATAAGTCCGACCCGAAGTCGCTGACCAAGCTTCGGTTGCTGGAGGCGATCCTCGAAAGGGCGCAGGGCGACCAACCAGGGGCATGAGCAAGGTCCCGTTCAAGCGTGATCTGGTGCTTGCCGTCCATCCCACCAGCCGGGGATTCGGCTGGGTGTTGTTCGAAGGGCCGCTGTCGCCGTTCGACTGGGGTCTTTCGAAAACCCCGTCGGACAAGAATGCCAAGTGCCTTGACCGCATTACCAGACTGATCGAGCAGTATCAGCCGGGCACGCTGGTGCTGGAGTCCTTCGAGCGCGGCGCTTCACGGCGGGCGGACCGGATCCAGCGGCTTGGGCGTGCGCTGGTGCATCTCGCGCACAATCGCGGATTGGAAGCGCGGGTGCTGACTCGCGCGAGCATTCGGCTGTGCTTCGCCAGCATCGGCGCGGCGACACGCCATGAGATCGCCCAGGCCGTCGCCAGCCATATCGACGCCTTCCGGCATCATCTGCCGCCGGTCCGCAAGCCCTGGATGAGCGAGGACCCCCGCCTCGGCCTGTTCAATGCCGCGGCGGCCGGCCTCGCCCATTACGCCCTGACCGATGGGCTGATCCTGTGATGACCGCCACTCAAAATATCCCTGCCTCGCCGGCACCCGGGAGTCCCGGAATGGTCCGGGCCTCCCGCTGTGAAGAGGAGGCAATGATGAACAGTGAAGATCTTTCGACGACGGCAACCGACGTTCACCGCGCCATCACTGAAAAGATCGTCCAGGCGATCAAGGCCGGGGCGGGATCGTTCGAGATGCCATGGCATCGCGCCGCCAATATCGGCCGGCCGGTCAATGCGCACACACGGGCCGTCTATCGAGGCATCAACGTGCTTGCCCTCTGGGTCCAGGCCATGGCCAGGGGCTATCTGTCGGCATACTGGGGCACCTACCGGCAATGGCAGAAGCTGGGCGCCCAGGTCGACAGGGGCGAGAAGGGTACGGTCATCGTCTTCTACAAGCAGATCGAACCCGGCTCGGACGCCGAGGGAGACGGCCAGGAGGGACCGCGCACCCGGCTGTTCGCCCGGGCATCCTGGGTGTTCAACGCCGAGCAGATTTCCGGCTGGGAGCCGCCCCAACCGGAACCGAAGGCCCGTATCGAGACGCTGGCGGAGGTGGAGACCTTCATCCAGCGGACCGACGCCCTTGTCAGGCATGGCGGTGATGCCGCCTATTACGACCGGCGGCACGATCTGGTCGTCATGCCGCCGCGCGGACTGTTCAAGGCCAGGCCCACCAGCTCGGCCCTCGACAGCTACTATGCGGTCCTGCTCCATGAGCTGACCCATTGGAGTGGCGCGCCGCACCGTCTTGCCCGCGAGTTCGGGGATCGGTTCGGCGACCATGCCTATGCTATGGAGGAGCTTGTCGCGGAACTGGGATCAGCATTCCTTTGCGCCGATCTGGGCATCTCCAACGAGCCGCGGCCAGATCACGCCGCCTACGTTGCATCATGGCTGGACGTACTCAGGCAAGATCAGAAGGCCCTGTTCACCGCAGCGAGCCGCGCCAGTGCGGCGGCGGATTACCTAGCCCGCCTCGTGCGGAAATCGGCTTGAACCGCACAGATGTGCCCCTGCAACCTCGATACTTCGGTATCGGGGTTCTTTTTTGCACAGCGGGTTTCCAGCGACAAGACTGGCGACGCGGACAAGCGCATGCTGGTGGTCGAGTACGGCCTGAAGGTGAAGACGGAAAAAGGCCCACGGCGTGGCGGCGGACCTGGAAGCGTCGTAAGCAGTTGGAGGGGAGGGGCGTTGCGGTGTCCTTCCCAACCAGCAGCATGGTTCAACCGCCGCCCGGCTCCGTTCCCGCGCCTTTGATCTGGATCAGTTCAGATATGGCGATACTGCGCGATCATATGAGTCGCGGCATGGCGGCTGCCCATTGATGCGCGAGAGGCGGCTGCCGGCTTTCGATGAACCCGACCGGGGCCAGTCTTTCCCTGGTCTTCGCTTCCGAGCCTGGAGCCGATCATGAGACGTCTTTCCGATATCGTCCTGCACCAGCAGCCGCTCACCATGTCCAGGACCGCCACGGTCCTGGAGGCGTGCCGGGAGATGGCGGAACGGCAGGTGGGGTCGGTGCTGATCACCGACGACGCTGGCCGGCTGCTCGGGATATTCACAGGCAGGGACGCGGTGAGCCGGGTGCTCGCAACGGGCAGGGACGGGCGGACCATGCCGCTTGGCGAAGCCATGACGCGCAACCCGGAAACCATGACGCCCGATCATACGGCGCTGGACGCGCTGCGCCTGATGTGGGACGGCGGCTTCCGGCACATTCCCCTGATCAAGGCGGGGCGTGTCGTCGGCGTGGTTTCGCGCGGCGACTTCAAGGGCATCGAGCACCAGTATCACCAGAACGAGCGCGAACTTTGGGAACATCTGCGCTAGAGTCGCGCGATGCTGACCAATCTGGGCCTGGGTTCCTTGCTCGTGGCCATTACCGTGGTCATTCACACCGTGGGCTTGATCATCCTGTCGCGGATGATGTCGCGCATGATCCTATCGCTCAGGCTGCACCGGCATGATTTCGCCAAGACCGGCGCCATGGTGGCAACCGTCCTCGGCGTATTCGTGCTGCATACTGTCGAAGTGTGGGTCTGGGCCGCGGCCTATCTGATTGTGGGCGCGTTTCCCACCTTCGCCGACGCGCTCTACTTCTCAACCGTCACGTTCTCGACGCTGGGTTATGGCGACATTACGCTCGATCACGCCTGGCGGCTGTTCGGCTCGCTGGAAGGCATCAACGGCTTCATCCTGATCGGCTGGTCGACGGCCTATCTGGTCGGAGCCGCGACCCGTTACGGGCCGTTCCGGTCGGAAGATCATTTCTGACCCGACCCTCGACTGCGTCAGTTGTTCCTGACGTTGCTCTTCGACTTGACGACCGTGCCCTGCTGGGGCGGGGGAGAAGCCGGGCCGGACGACGGCGGCGCCGCACAGGTTGCTGGATCGGTGACTTTCTTGCCGGTGTCGTCGACGCAGCCGCCTGAGGCGCAGGCGGTCGGATCGGTGACCGGCTTGACTGCGTATAACAGGTCAGCCCGGCGGCAATAGCGATGGGCATCGCCGCCTATCTGTGTTTCCTTGGTGGTTTCCTCGGGAGACGAGCATGCGCATTCGGGTCGGCTACGAGTTCACCTATGATTTCCCCCAGCCGACGCCCATGATCGCCCTGCTCAACGTGCACTATTCGCGCGTCGCCGGCCTCGAGAGCCCCGACCACCTGACCACGATCCCGCCCGTTCCCGTCGAAAGCTACCGCGACAGCTTCGGCAACTGGTGCAGCCGGCTGGTCGCGCCCGCCGGCCGCTTCACCATGACCACCGATGCGGTGATCGACGACGACGGGCTGCCCGATCCGGTGCATCTCGACGCCGTCCAGCACCCTGTCGAGGATTTGCCCGCCGACACCCTGCTGTTCCTGCTCGGCAGCCGCTATTGCGAGACCGACCGCCTCGCCGACGAAGCCTGGCGCCTGTTCCAGCACACGCCGCTCGGCTGGAACAGGGTCCAGGCCGTGTGCGACTTCGTCCACAACCACATCCGCTTCGACTACCAGCAGGCACGCAACACCCGCACCGCCGCCGAGGCCTATTTCGAGGGCACCGGCGTCTGCCGCGACTTCGCTCATCTGGCGGTCACGTTCTGCCGCTGCCTCAACATCCCCGCCCGCTACTGCACCGGCTATATCAGCGACATCGGCACGCCCCAGCCCTGGGGCATCGGCGATTTCGCCGCCTGGATGGAAGTGTATCTCGGCGGCCGCTGGCACACCTTCGATCCGCGCAACAACACCAGGCGCATCGGCCGCGTTCTCATCGCCCACGGGCGCGACGCCGCCGACGTTCCGCTGACCCACACCTTTGGCCCCAACAACCTGGCCGGCTTCCGGGTCTGGACCGACGAAGTCGCCGGCTGACTTCCGGCATATTTACGTGTTCGCCGTGTGAAACATTGTGCGGCCGTACCGAAGCGCCTACCTTCATCGAGGGGATACACCCTCACAGGGGCACATCATGAAACAGGGATCACTTCTGCGGCCGGCGCTCGCCGCCGCCTTCACGCTCGTCCTCGCCGGCTCGGCGTTCGCCGCCGAGATGGACAAGGCTTCCCCGGTGCTCGCCAAGGGACCGGCGGCCTCGTCCTCCGACACGACCGCGGCCTGCACGGATTCCGGCGGCAAGCCGGTCACGGATCCGTCGGTCTGCGCGTCGGGGATGTGCAAGGACTCCACGGGCAAGCCGGTCACCGACCCGGCGGTCTGCGCGTCCGTCTCTGGCGGCCCGCGCAGCGGCGCCAGCTGGAACCTGAAGGAAAACACCAAGTAAGCCGCGCGCCGGGATCGTCCCGGCGCCACTGCCTCCACCGATGGAGACCACCATGCGTATTCGTGCGTTCGCCACGGTCGCGGCCGTTCTCGCCTCGGCCGCCATTTCAACGTCCGCCGGCGCCGCCGGTTTCTGCAAGCTCTCCGACGGCTCCATGGGCCAGCAATGCGTCGTCTCGACCAGCGGTCAGGTCTATGGCTGCGTCAAGGACCTCAAGGACTGCGGCGCGCTCAGCGTCACCAATCCGGCCGGGTCCGGCGCGGCTTTGTCCAAAGATGCTGCTCCGCCATCGCCGCCCGCCCCCGCGGCGGAAGAGGGTCAGAAGATCACCAAATCCCGCAGCAACATCCAGAACAACTGATCCGCCAGCCTACCCGAGACGGCCCACCAGGATCGACGTTCCGGCCGCTATACCGATGAAGAAGGCGATGCCGGCGAGTATCAGGCACGCCTCTCGCCGAAAGTCACGGTCGCTGGCGAACCGGATCAGAAATTCCAGGATCAGTTCGCCAAAGCCGAGGACCACTTCCCGCCATGTCTTGCGCCCAATAGCCCCCAGGACCGATTGCAGGTGCTACGCCACGGCGCAGCCTTGGCATGGTTGCTCCGAAATAGTGGATTGACCGGTTGAGTGGACGTTGCGTCGAGGTCGTGAACGGTTTTCGACATTTGCAGACGATGTGAGGCAGATTTCGACATTATCGAAAAATTGAAGCGACTTTCGACCGCGCAGAACGGATTTCGACGTGCATTGCAACTTTCCCAGCGCTTGTCAGGCCGGCGGTGCTAAACCAAAATGGCTTGGGAAGGCCCATCGCCAACCATATGCCAAGCAGGAACAACGATCCCAGCGTCGATCACGTGCTGGTCCTGTGTTCGACCATGCGTGTGGAAGCAACGGTGGGAATGAATGTGCCGCCGACATCAGCGCGTGCCCGCCTAATCTCCGCACGATATGCGGCGAATAAGACACCTAATCTCCGCATATCGTGCGGCGAATAGACGGTGGGCTCGGGCTGTCACATTGGCCGGGCCGGGCATTCTCCGGTCGCCATACCCGACATCGAGTGATCCGCGATCATGCGCTTCGGCCGGGGACACCTTGGCCTCTTACCACACAAGAATATTTTTGTGTGGTAAGAGACTCGGGTGTGCACCTCAAGGTGTCTTTTGTGTCGCGGCTCGAACGAGCAAGGCCGCCGTCTCCCGCAAGCCATTATAAGCCTAAGCTTATTGACTCTGTCCGCTTCAATAAGCTCTTCCTTATAATTCTGGGACCCTGCCTGTTTGCCCGCGCATAAGGACATTGTGAGCCTACCGGCGTAATCTTGACCGCAGACCCATGCTTGATCCGGACCACCACCGATGACCACCAAAGCCACGACCCATGCTGGTTTCATCGTCACTGATACGCCGCCGGACCATGTGGCGCGCGCGAAGCAGGTGCTTGCGGCCCATCCCGAGTTGCGCCGCCTGTTTGGCCGCGACTTGGCCTCCTTCGCCTGGACCGTCGCCCTCGTCGCCCTCCAGGTCGCCATCGCCGTCGCGCTCGTCGTCTGGAACGCGCCCTGGTGGGCGATCCTGCTGGTCGCCTACGTCATCGGCGCCTTCGTCAACCACGCCCTGTTCGTGCTGATCCACGACTACACCCACAACCTCGTGTTCCGCACCACCAACGCCAACCGGCTGGGCGGCATCTTCGCCAACATCCCCATCGTCTTCCCGGCCGCCATCGGCTTCCGCAACTTCCACCTCCTGCATCACCGCCACCTCGGCGTACCCGGCCTCGACCCCGACGTACCCTCCGAGCGCGAAGCGCGCTGGATCGGCGACAGCCGCTGGAAGAAGGCGCTGTGGGTCGGCATGTTCTGGGTGGTCCAGGGCATCACCCGTCCGGGCGGCGTGAAGTCCCAGCGCATGGTCGAGCCCTGGTCCGTCCTCAACGGCGCGGCCATGGCCGCCGCCATGGCGCCGCTCATCTGGTTCTTCGGCTGGTGGCCGCCCGCCTACCTGTTCCTGTCGACCATGTTCGCCCTGGGCCTGCACCCGGTCGGCGCCCGCTGGTTCCAGGAGCACTACGTATTCAGCCCCGGCCAGGAGACCTATTCCTATTACGGCCCGCTCAACCGCCTGTCGTTCAACATGGGCTACCACAACGAGCACCACGACTTCCCGTCCGTGCCGTGGAAGCATCTGCCGGCGATCCGTGCCGCCGCGCCCGAGATCTACGACCGCCTCTACCACCACAATTCATGGGCCAGGTTGCTGCTTACCATCATCTTCGACCGCACCTTCACGCCATTCCGCCGGGTCGTCCGCAAGACCGCTGGCACGGCCTGACGCGCCTTCGGGCGGTCACGGTCAGTGGATGGCGTTGATCAATCCCGCCTCGACGAGCGAGCACGAGTCCCGGTAGTGGCAGGCTCCCTCCAAGACCGCCGAAATGTCCGGCGCGGCCAGCACCACTGGCACCACTCGCTGAAAAGTCAGAACCTGTTCTCCTTGAATTCCACCTTCTCGCAGGTCCCGCTGGCGTTCAGGAACCGGAAGCGCCCCGTCTTGCGATTGATGTGGAGCTCGTGCTCGCGCGGCATGAGCTCGGACCTGCCCAGGGAGAAGAGCGCCCTGAGCGCGCGCTGCTTGCCGGACTTGAACACCCCGATCACGGAATCCCGCTGCGCATCGAAGTGGATGGACTGGACCACCTCCGGGTTTTCCCTGCTCTCGATCAGACCCGGAAAATCCCGCGCCGGTAGTTCCATCGCCCCGCGCTGGTAGCTCAGCGTGACCAGTATCTCTACCGGCCGTTCCGTCTCGGTCCTGAATGTGTGGTCCACCTTCTCGCCAGTTTTCCGGTTTTCGGATTCGGCCTTTGCCTCGTCCCGTTCGACGGCAATGCCCTTGCACAGCAGTTGGATGTCCTCGTCCTTCCCGTCCGGTGTCTGGACGTAATCCTCGGCCTTTGCTGGTGGCGGCATATCGGTGCCTCCGGCCGGATTGCCGGCACCCGGCTCCTCTGCTGCTGCCGGGAAGGCCAGTGCCGCAACGAGTGCGGACATCAGAATCAATTGGCGCACTATGACCCCCAAGGGCGGAGAACCGCGATATCATGCCATCTTGCCGCGTGCCTGCCAAAGCGTTCCATGACGTTCGGGCCGGGACCCCCAGGATGCCCCGAACAGCAACGAGCACCACGATTTCCCGTCGGCGCCTTGAAAACACCTGGCAAAAATCCGCGCCGCCGCGCCTGAAATCTACGACAGCCTGTACCACCACACAGCATGGGCCAGGCTGCTGCTTACCATCATCTTCGACCGCGGCTTCACTCCCTACCGGCGGATCGTCCGCACGAGATCGAAGATCTAGCCATAAATCATACCCCGATCGGGATATAATGAGTTTATGCCACTTGGGGTATGGTCGGCGTGGAGGCCCCCGCGAAGGAACCGGGCGCGACGAGCAGCCGTTCTTCTGTCATGGGAGAACAGTAATGTTGTTGTCCACCGCTCCAACCATTCAGACGGCCGTGAGAGTCAACGGTGAGACACACCAATGCATCAAGCGTCTCGGCGACGGATCCGCCGTTCCGGCTTACGTCACGCTATGCGGCATTCCAATGCTGCCGCAAGATGTCAAGCGTGGCGGCGCGGTAACCTGTCACAAGTGTCGGAGTGAGGCGGCCCACCATGTCCACCATCGATAAATTCGCCGGAAAACCGCTCCGCTGGAATGACGGTACAATCGTGCACGCTGTCCAGAGCACCCAGGCCCGCAAAGGCGAGCCTATGCTTTGGACGTTCTGCCAACATGACGTTCCTGACGGCGAGGCCGTAGACGAAGATCTGACCGTCACCTGCCCGGCGTGTCTACATGAACTGTCGGTAGAGTTCTAAACGGCGGCCGTAACCACTCAAGGCCCCCGGTCGAGTGAGCACGACCCGGGAGCGTGTGAGCACCGGCTACTCCGGCAGCTTGCGCACGGCGCCCTGCGCGGCGCTGGTCGCGAAGGCGGCATAGGCCTTGAGCGCCGTCGTCACCTTGCGCTTGCGAACTTCCGCCGGCTTCCATCCGGCCTTGTCCTGCGCCGCCCGGCGGCTCGCCAGCTCGGCCTCGTCCACCGCCAGGTGGATGGTCCGGCTGGGAATGTCGATCTCGATCCGGTCGCCCTCGCGCACCAGCCCGATCAGCCCGCCGTCCGCCGCTTCCGGCGACACATGCCCGATGGACAGCCCCGAGGTGCCGCCCGAGAAGCGCCCGTCGGTGACCAGCGCGCACGCCTTGCCCATGCCCTTCGACTTCAGATAGCTGGTCGGGTACAGCATCTCCTGCATGCCCGGCCCGCCCCGCGGCCCCTCGTAGCGGATCACCACCACGTCGCCCGCCTTGACCTTGTTAGTCAGGATCGCCTGCACCGTCGCGTCCTGGCTCTCGAACACCCGCGCCGGACCCGAGAACTTCAGGATGCTCTCGTCCACGCCAGCGGTCTTCACGATGCAGCCGTCCGGCGCCAGGTTGCCCTTCAGCACCGCCAGCCCGCCATCCTTCGAGAACGGGTGCTCGGCGCTGCGGATCACCCCCGCCTCCCGGTCCATGTCCAGGTCTTCCCAGCGCCGCGCCTGGCTGAACGCCACCTGCGTCGGCACGCCGCCCGGCGCCGCCAGGAACAGGTCCTTCACCTTCTGGCTGCTGGTCCGGGTGATGTCCCAGTGATCGATGGCATCGCCGATGGTCCTGGTGTGCACCGTCGGCAGCTCGCGGTTGATCAGCCCCGCCCGGTCCAGTTCGCCCAGGATCGCCATGACGCCGCCCGCCCGGTGGACGTCCTCCATATGCACGTCCGGCTTGGCCGGCGCCGCCTTGCACAGCACCGGCACCTTGCGCGACAGCCGGTCGATGTCCTCCATGGTGAAGTCCAGCTCGGCCTCGTGCGCCGCCGCCAGGATGTGCAGCACCGTGTTGGTCGATCCGCCCATGGCGATGTCGAGCGCCATGGCGTTCTCGAACGCGCCCTTCGCCGCGATGGTGCGCGGCAGCGCGGTCTCGTCGTCCTGTTCGTAATAGCGGCGCGCCAGGTCCACCACCAGGCGGCCGGCCTCGAGGAACAGGCCCTTGCGGTCCGCGTGCGTCGCCAGCGTCGAGCCGTTCCCCGGCAGCGACAGGCCCAGCGCCTCGGTCAGGCAGTTCATCGAGTTGGCGGTGAACATGCCCGAGCACGAGCCGCAGGTCGGGCACGCCGAGCGTTCGATCTTCTGCAGGTCCTCGTCGCTCACCGCGTCGTCGGCGGCGGCCACCATGGCGTCGACCAGGTCGATGGCCTGAACCTTGCCCGCCAGCACCACCTTGCCGGCTTCCATCGGCCCGCCCGACACGAACACGCACGGGATGTTCAGCCGGAGCGCCGCCATCAGCATGCCGGGCGTGATCTTGTCGCAGTTCGAGATGCACACCATGGCGTCGGCGCAGTGGGCGTTCACCATGTACTCGACGCTGTCTGCGATCAGCTCCCGCGACGGCAGCGAATACAGCATGCCGTCATGGCCCATGGCGATGCCGTCGTCGACCGCGATGGTGTTGAATTCCTTCGCCACGCCGCCCGCCGCCTCGATCTCCCGCGCGACGAGCTGGCCTAGATCCTTCAGGTGCACATGCCCCGGCACGAACTGGGTGAACGAGTTCACCACCGCGATGATCGGCTTGCCGAAGTCGCTGTCCTTCATGCCGGTCGCGCGCCACAGGCCGCGCGCCCCTGCCATGTTGCGTCCGTGGGTCGTGGTGCGTGAGCGATAAGCGGGCATAGTCGTTCCAGGCTGAATTGACTACGGCCTATATGGACCACCCGGTGCGGAATCGAAATATTTTTCCCCGCGCGGCCGTCATACCTCGTTGCTAAACACTCAGTTTATCCGAGCACACGGAACATGGATCACGACATCGGCAACCGCGAAACTGTCGATCAGCTCGACGGTCTCCAACAGCTTGCCCCGAAGTCCGATGACAGCCACGGCAGGCATGAAGTGGTTTTTCCCTGCTAGCGACAGGACTGCACGGGTGACAGCTTCAGAGTGCCGCATCAATCGCACAAGATGCCGGCCGCTTGGGCCGGAGCTGCCGTCGAGCCAATTCCTTGCTGATCGCTCGGACGCCCCTGTCCAGGACATCACTGTCTTGATTGCCCGGTGGCTATCTCCGAGCTCTGACCGCAAAGCACGAGAGATGGCGATTGGGTACGCCGCGTCGGCCACTTGAGAGCGCAACCTTCTTCCCATTTCCGGCAATCTCTTCCGGAGGTGATCGCGATAGCCTGCTGGTGAGGTCTTGTGCTCCAGAATGTTGTCGATGCGATGGCGTCGGCGAAGGCGCTCTGATGGCAACCCGCGCACGTCACAAATCCGCTGGCAACGAGACGGCAAATCTCGCCGCGACCTATTTGCGGATGTCCACGGAGCACCAGAGATACTCGACGGAATTCCAGGCTATCGAAATCGCAAAATATGCTCAGACAACCGGGCTGACGATCATCCGCACCTATGCCGACGAGGCCAAGAGCGGGCTGAACATGAGGGGACGGCCGGGCTTGCGGCGGCTCATCTACGACGTAGGTTCGGGCCGGGCGCCTTTCGGTGTCATCCTCGTGTACGACGTGAGCAGGTGGGGCCGTTTTCAGGACACCGACGAAAGCGCCCACTATGAATTTCTCTGCCGAACCGCGGGTATCCGAGTGATCTATTGCGCGGAGCCGTTCAAAGACGATGGCTCGCCTCTGACGCTGCTGGTCAAGAACATCAAGCGGGTGATGGCGGCGGAGTACAGCCGAGAGCTGTCGGCAAAAGTGTTTGCCGCGAAAAGGCGTCAGGCCTTGCGTGGAGTCCATACGGGCGGCCCGCCGGTGTATGGCCTGAGGCGGGTACTGGTAAGCGAGGATGGAAAACCAAAGGGACTGCTAAACCAGGGTGAGTACAGAGCGCTCAAATCCGATCGCGTGCATCTCGTGCATGGGCCTTCGGGAGAGGTCGAAACGGTCCGATGGATATTCACCGCTCTGGTCGAGGATGGGCTGACACAGAGGCAGATCGTCGATGCGTTGAATGAACGAGGTTCGCGACACCCCAGTGGTCGCCCTTGGGACAAGAGCATGATCTGCAAGCTGCTCGACAATGAGAAATACGCAGGTGTCAGCGTCTGGAACCAGGCATCGTACAAGCTCAAAGGTCCTCGCGTCGCGAATGCGCGGGAAGACTGGGTACGTGTGCCGGCTGCCGTTGAGCCGATCATATCCGAAGATCTGTTTAGACGTGCGCAAGAGTGCCGGCGGGAGCGCCGTAATCGAACTGATCCGACTCTGATGCTCGATGGGCTTCGGAACCTGCTACGAGAGCAGGGAGACCTGTCAATCGAGATCATTGATCGATGTCCAACGATACCGTGCGCCGATACCTATACCCGCGTCTTTGGCGGCCTTCTCAAGGCCTATCGCCTCGTGGGCTATACACCCCGGCGCAATTATAGGACCCGCGAGGCCGATCTACTCCGGACACGGCGCCAACGCGAACTCCTCCGTAGAATTGCCGAGCGGATCAGGGAGCATGGCGTTACCTGCGAACTGCAATACGGCATGAGGCGCCTGCGGGTCAGTGGCGAAGTCACCATCATTGCCAAGGTGCTACCGCCGTACGAGGCAACGAGCGGGGCAGTGCTTTGGTACTGTTCCCAGATACCCAGAGGCGGGGATATCTACGTCATTGCACGAGAATTGCCGGAATCACCAAGCGCCGAGGACTACTTTGTCGTACCGGCGCACAGGATGCCCATGCCACCGTTCAGAATGGGACGTGAAACGGGACCGATACCCCAGGTTTTCCACGCAACCAGCCTGGACCGGACCGTAGCTCTGCTCACGCGCCAGTCGGTTTGTGAGGTGTGACATGCCGCCGCTGGCCACCGAACTGGTTCCCATCGCAAGGATCAAGATTCCGAACCCTCGCAGCCGCAACCAGCATGTCTTCCAGGAGATTGTCGATAGCATCGCAAAGGTGGGACTGAAACGACCGGTCACCGTCTCGCGTCGGGCCAACGGCCGAACTTTTGATCTTGTTTGCGGCCAGGGCCGCATCGAGGCATTGCGCGCTCTTGGACAAACCCTGATTCCGGCAATCGTGCTCGACGCACCGGTCAGCGACTGCATGGTGAAGAGCCTGGTTGAGAACGTGGCGCGACGCAGACATTCGCACATGGAACTATTGGCGGATATCGCTGCCCTGAAGCTGCGCGGCTACGACGTCCAGCAGATCGCGACCAAGACAGGTCTGAGCGCCGAATACGTTGGCGGCATTGCGAGACTTCTGGAGAACGGTGAACAGCGCCTGGTCAACGGCGTGGAGCGCGGAACCATTCCGCTGACCGTCGCCGTCGATATTGCGGCGGCTAAGCGGTCTGACGTGCAAGCCATCCTGCAGAATGCCTACGAGTCCGGTGCGCTTAGAGGCCGCAAACTGATCGCCGCGAAGCGCCTGGTCGAGAGCAGGCTTCGCAAGGGCAAGTCGTCCACGCCGACTTCGCGCGGCGGCGAGAAGATGACCGTTGCAGGTCTGGTTCGGACCTATGAGCGAGACGCGGAACGAAAACGCCACCTTATCCGGGAAGTGCACAACAGCGACGAGCAACTGGCAGTCCTGGCCCACATCCTGAAAACGCTCCTTGCCGATCCTGGCTTCGTGGCTGTCTTGAACTCCGAAGGTCTGTCGTCGCTTCCGAGTTGTCTCGCCGCGCGGATCAAAGCCGAGGTGGACGCCTATGCCAACCAATGAAGGTGTTGGAGCCGGGTTCCATCCAGAAGGTTTGAGGGTACCCATCCGTGATCTGATTCCGACCAGGAAGGTTTCGTCGCAAGTCTACCAGAGCAGGAAATACGCCCAGATCGCCGCCTCAATCAGAGAGGTCGGCCTTGTCGAGCCTCCCGTGATTGCTCCGGACGAAGATGGCTCATACCTGATTGTCGATGGTCATATCCGAATCAACGTGCTGCGGGAGCTTGGCGAAAGCGAGGTGGAGTGCCTGCTTGCCAAGGACGATGAAGCATTCACGTACAACAAGCGTGTCAACCGGCTGACCCTGGTCCAAGAGCACCTTATGATCAGGCAGGCCATCAGGCGCGGCGCCTCGGAAGCTAAGATCGCCGCGGCGCTGTCAATGGACCTCACCACGTTACGTCAGAGGAACCGGCTCCTCGACGGCATATGCCCTGAAGTGGTGGAACTCATCAAGGACGCCAATGCGCCCCGAGCGGTGTTCAGAGTGCTTAAGAGGATGAAGCCTGTGCGCCAAATCGAGGCCGCCGGACTCATGGTCGATCTCGGCAAATTCTCTGGCCGGTATGCCGAGGCGCTGCTCGCCGCGACGCCAGACGAGCAATTGGTGTCGCATCGGCGAAAGTACCCTCCACCAGGGAACGGTTTAGCACGCTTGGCGCTGTTGGAAGGTGAGGCACGGAGCCTTGAAGCACAGTATAGGGCCGTGGAAGAATCATACGGTCAGGTTCAACTCGACCTCGTGGTAGCGAAGGCTTACGCGGCGCGACTTCTGCAGAATGCCGAAGTGTTGCGTTGTATGGCTGGTTATCACATAGACCTTCTCGCCGGCTTGCAGAGCATCTGCGGCCGGAACGGAGTTGAGCCCAATTGATCAACCGACGAACTGACGGGCTTCTAATCGACGCGTGGAATGACGTATTGTTGCTGATCGTTGGGGGCGCTTGTGAAATCGTTTTGGATGATCGTAACGTATGCTGCCTTATTTGCCTCGCCCGCTTGGCCACACGGGGGTGGATTGAACGCCGAGGGCTGCCACAACAATCGAAAGACTGGCGAATATCATTGCCACCGCGGACCGCAGGCAACGCAGCCCAAAGCGATCATTCAGCCAGCGTATGACGGTAGCCAGTCATTCCGGAATTGTGCCGCCGCCAGGGCCGCAGGCGCCGCGCCGGTCAGGGCAGGGGATCCAGGATACGGCCGCCATCTTGATCGCGATGGCGATGGCGTCGGGTGCGAGTAGGTTCTGCATGCCTGCCCCAAATAACCCAAAGCATGTCTGAGCGATCTGACCAGGTAGCCGGACAACGCGAGTTGAACCGTTAACAAGCCGCCTTCTTTGCCGTGGGGCCGAGGCCGCATATCTCTGGGAGCGACTAGTGTCCGGGAGATCGGAGGTCTTCCATTTTGGCGCCCTGATCCAAATATGCGAACAGGTACGGAGGGATTATGTCGAGAGCTCGGTAACGGCTTTGCAATGACCTTGGTAAGGTCTTGAAATCGCCGATAGTTCCTCGGCAATTTGTGGAACCGCAAGCGCAGGTCATCGCCCAGGGGGTCTCAAAAAGGGTTGTCGAATAATCCCAAGTGATCTCCTCCCCAGCCACGATGTCCCGGATGGCGACGAGGTGGATGCTGGCGTGCTCGAATTTTAGGCCGGCGTTCGGGTTGCAGGAGTGGTTGATCAAGTCGTCCAGCTCTCCGGAGGGGCCGAGGTAGAGTTCCCGGCCGATCTGCATGAAATGATCCGAGGCGCCCGGCCTGTCGTCAGGAAGCTGTGAACGGTGTATCCGGGGACCTTTGAACTCGATGATCGGACACCCGGCCGAGAACGGTGTGACGGCGAACACTGCCTTTCCGAGATGATTGTGGCCAACAGCCAGCTTGCCGGCGGTCGATGGCATGGCGGCCTTCAGCTCCTGCCTGTGCGGAAGGACCGTATGGAAGCGATCGACCCCACGCCGATGATGAACCAGACGCCCGCATGGCACGCGAGCTCCACAACGATGTAGGGAAGTTCGTGAATGCCGCTTCGAAGGGTGGTCAGGATGAGGATAAGTGTCGCCAGGTCACCGAGCGTCCATAGACCCCAGGCCGGGGAAGCTTCGTGGCGTCGATCGCGCAGTGCGCCGATCCACGTCGGTATGAACCCGATCGGCACCGCGGCGACAATGAGGACATGCGCCCAGAATGCCATCTGGAAAAACCCCCAAAGGATCAGCGCCAGGATGGATGCGGCAACACAGGTCATTTCGGTCAGGGAGGGGGCAGTCCAGATAGACCGCGCCCATATACTCACCGTGACAACGATGCAGCAGGCCGCGGAGATGGCAAACACGGCCGCCTGAGCGACATCGCCGTTCACTGCCTGATAGGTGGAGGCTTCGATACCTGTCGCCGCGCTCCAGATCAGCCACGACCAGCGATTCGGTTGCACCGACCGTGCCCGCAGGCCAAGCCAGTAAGACGCATAGCCGGCGATATAGCAGGCGGCAGCCGACACCAGGAGGATTTGGGAAAGCAACCCCATGCTATGCCGGCCGCCGCGCCATCAGCCAGCGTCTCCCAGGCCATTGCTGTGTCGAGTGCCGTATGACGTCTGTTGCTGGCTGCCGCTTTCATGCGGCGTGGAGAGGGCTGGCCGGTCCTGCTGGAAAACCTCCTGAAAGTACGGATTTACATAGGGGAGATAGCGGGCAAACACCTCCGGAGGGAGGAACTGTACCGATCGGATCAAGCCTCTGCAGTTCGGCGCAGCGCACCGGCACTCCATCGCCCAGTGCACCTCATCCGTGGTGATGGCGTAGTCGACCGTCAGCTCGTCGCCTGGTGAGATGTCTCTCAGCGCGACAAATTCTCGCTCTCCTCGAACGCCGAGGTTGGGATCACAGGAATGGTTGACGAAACCATAGGGCGGGTCCGGATCGAGCCACACGTCTTTCCGGATGCCATAGAAATTGGGATTTGAGCAGGCGTCGGCTTCCGTTCGGCTCGCCCACTCGTATTCTGCTCCGGTGACCCTGAAAACGAGCGCGCCCGAACGGTAACACCGCCCTGTGAACAGACCTCGGCCTGTATGGGGAGTATCGGAGACGTAGAAAGCTACGGACCATTTCGCATCCGTTCCCGACGTTGACCCGATGGCTCCGGCGCTGTGCGAATTCAAGTCTCGCTATACGGAAAGCCCCGTGACCACGATCTCATCGGCCAAATGCGCGGGGCATCTCGGGAGCAGAGGCTGGGCGGCGCGGCATCATCCGCGCTTCCAACATGATGCGACCAACCTGCGCCGTTTACCGAGGTCGATGCTCTTACCGGAGCGCCATACCTGGCAATCTCGATGGTCGAAAAGCGACCGGGACTCGTTGGCCTCTACCGTCCCCCTGGTTCATGGTTGAACAGAATGGCACATTCCGTTCAGTGAGGACCGCTGGGAGGGATTATCGAGATCGAACCTCAGTGGCATTGCCTGATCTTGAGCGACACAAATTGGCTGAGAGGAGACGGGTAACTTTCCGCAACGCGCTTCGACGTTCCCCTTTAGCTGGCGGAGGTAATCCTTTAGTTGCCCACTGACGCTCACGAGCCTTGTACTGTCCGTCCGCGCGCGGAGAGCCATATCGGCACGCGTCGGCGCTTCCCAGTGCAACGCTTATTGAACAATACGATCCATCCCCGCTGCACCTGCTCAAGATGGGCCAAGGTGGCCTCGACTAGCGCGTCGTCTATGGCTTCAGGGTCGCCATGAACAAACGCGTTGCGCGCTTGCTGCATAAGACGCAAATGCTTTGCCTCCTCGAAAAAGCCTTCGGCCTGGAGATCTTCCCAGAAACTTATCCGCCAAGTACGTCGATACAGGAGGTCTAGCCGGCCACCGATGTTCGGAAAACGGCGGAGAAGCTCATCACCCAGATCGCCGGGAAGATCGGCGAAGGCCGCGCGATAAAAGCTGTCCATAAGCACTTCGAACAGGGTCCAGAAAAGCAGTACGATGGTAAAGCGCTGCGACAGTCGCGCGGGCCGGCCCGGCTGAGAAGCGATGGACCGTTCGCTCTCGATCTTGATCTGCTCGAGCAGAACAAAGGTCGACCACGGAATAGCGCCCTGCATCGCTGACGGGATAATATGATCAACGCCATTAACTTTGATGCACATAGGTTCGGGGCTAACTGCGTGACCGCAGATTGGACAGGCCAAAACCCCGTGCAGTGCATTGCACTCCGGGCAATGTATAAGACCGTGCCAAGGTGAATGCATCATGGTGTCCTAGGCTGACAAGGGAATTTTCGACGGCCACTATGGCGACCATCGCTCACAACCTCAGTCCTGGTGTGCGGAGACGTCGTTAGGCTCTATTTTGCCTTTGCCCATCGTGTTGCGCCAAGCCTGCTCTTCAGTGATTTCAATGATGCTTGCGCCTGCTCGGATGTGATCGGCAAGCTGCTCGCGTGCCTTGGCTACGACCTTCTGTTGTCCATCGGGATCGTGCGGCATCGCGCTTTTTGCGATCGTCTCGATTTTTTTGATATTGACCCAGGCAGCCTTGAAGCTTGCATCGTCCGAGGTCAGGCCCTGCTCCCGCGACAGCGCCAGAAATTGAGCGGCCCGAGCGTCATGACGATCGCGCTCAGTGTCATCAAGCGCCTGAATACGCGATAGTAATAGGGCTGCCATTGGAGCCGCGTCGGCTTGCTCAAAGCCGATCCGAGAGGCCACATACCACGGCTCACGGTCTTCTGGGCGGATCGAGAATTCATATCCCGCCCGCTCCGCGACACCCGCGAGCCAAATGCGTTGAACGCGACCGTTCCCCTCAACGAACGGGTGCGCCGCGTTAATTTCGTTGATTAGCGCCGCCGCCTTCTTGGTGAAAGCATCCGGCGTGAGGCCACGTAGTTCGTTGGCCTCTCGGAACGTCTTGAACTGCCGCTCCATCCATGGCGTGATTTGATCCGGCACTGCGAACGGCGCCGGACCTCGGCCTGTCGTGTATTTCCGCTCAGCTCCAGCCCAGGCATAAAGGTCCTGGAAAAGATGGCGATGGATTGCCCTGAAAGCGGGATAGGTCGGTTCCGCACATTCGGGCGGTAAGCCCTCCGTGATGCGGATGTCGGTGAAGAGACGCTCGGCCGCGTCGAGTGTGGCGGCGTCACGTATCCCAAGCTCATTCACTAGGACCTGGGTGCCTTGATAGAAGACCTTCTCGTATTCGACACGCTCAGCTTCGCTCCGAGCGCTCAACGAGTCTTCTTGGCAAAATAGGATCGAAGCACCTCGCGACGCTTCTCAACGGATGCTCCATCGGCCTCTAGGCGTGCAAGAAGTTTCTCAGCCTTTTCATCCCGACCGACGCCTTCAATGTCGTTGTTCGCGCTCATCTGTTTACGTCGCCACGTAACGTCAGAGGGAGATGAGGAAGTCCATCGACTCATGTTACCCACCAGTTTGAATATGAGTGATTCGGTTGGGCGATCCTACGCTCAAGGGAATGCTGGTCGTAGCTATTCACTGCCCTGCCGGTCGAGCAATCGCCGCGCACGGGAAATCCGCTCTTCCAGCCCAGCTCGAAAATCGGGATCCCGCCGCCGGAGCTCAATATGCTCGGAAATCGCCGCCCGGATGACATCTGATATAGGCCGCTGCTCGACGTTGGCGACCGTTTCAAGCGCTTCCGCCTGCTCGGGCGAAAGGCGAATCGTCATGGCTTTGTTTTCTTTCATGTCCCATGTTTGACACCAAATCTTAGGGGTTGTCAATACGATTGGTATCGTGGTATCAAGGTATCAACAGATGGAGATACCTAATGAGTAAGCCTGAAAATCATCCCGGTCCCGATCCGTCCAATCCGAATGGACATACCTTTACGATTAGGATCGATCGTACAGCCTATAAGGTACGTGCGGAGCAACTGACGGGCCTCCAGCTTCGTCAGCTGAGCAATCCGCCGATCGGTCCCGATCGGGATTTGTTCGAGGTCGTCCCTGGAGGATCCGATATTAAGATCCTCGACGATCAGGTCGTCCAGATGCGGGACGGTCTGCGGTTCTTCACTGCTCCGGCTCAGATCAACCCTGGTGGGAACAAGGGACAGTCCTAATGCTTCCGCAGATCGATCTTGATTGTCTTGCAGAGCGTGCTCCCGGCTATAGCGTCTCGAACGAAGGTGGAATGATCTGCGTCCTCATTCCAAATTTTGCGCTGGGTCCTGGATTCGATCACCCCACTGCAGATCTCCTGTTGCGGCTGGCGCCCGGCTATCCGGATGTAGCTCCAGACATGTGGTGGTTCCACCCGCCTGTACGTCGCACTGATGGCGCAAAGATTGCGGCTACGGATGCCCATGAGCATCATTTAGGACGCGAGTGGCAGCGATGGTCGCGGCATTTGCAGGCTGGTCAATGGTGCTCGGGCATCGACTCGCTCGAAAGCTATCTCACCATCATTCGGAGGGAGATCGCTCTGTCTGCTCCCAAAGCGGCATGACGGTAACGCTCGTTCTCACGGACACGGTCGCGGAGGAACTGACCGCGGCAGCGTTCGACTCAGTGGAGTCTGCCGGCGTTTTGCTCGCGACGGTATTCGAAGGCGCGGACGGTGATGTCCGTCTACTGGTCCGTCGTCACTTTATGGTCGGTCAGGACGCCTATCGCGCACGCACGCGCGACTATATGACAATCACGCCCGAAGGATATGTCCCCGCTCTCGCTGAGGCGGAGTCACTCGGGACCATGGCGATCTGGTTCCACACACATCCCGGCGTTAGTGGCACTCCTCTGCCGAGCCTTGCGGATGAAAACGTCGATGACGCCATCGCCGACCTGTTCCGCTTGCGCTCGGGCTCGCAATATTATGGCACGCTCATCATCTCGCCGCGCCAAGCAGGATTTGCCTTTTCCGGCACTTTGCAGCCGGAAGACGGACCCGCTCGTTTGATCGAGCGGCTATGGATTGTGGGGGATCGCTGGCGACTGCTGAACGCCGTAAACGCTGACGACAGGCCGCCCTCGCCAATGTTTGATCGCAACGTCCGAGCGTTCGGCAGCGAGATTCAGCGTTCGCTCGGCGACCTGAGTATAGCGGTGGTCGGCTGTGGCGGCACAGGCTCGGCTGTCGCCGAACAGCTCGTCCGGCTCGGCGTCCGTCGACTGCTTCTAGTCGACGCAGATTATCTCTCTGAGAGCAATATCACGCGGGTCTATGGGTCAACACCCGCCGACGTCGGGCGTCCTAAGGTGGAGGTGTTGCGTGACCATCTCACCAGTATCGCACCCGATCTTAGCTGCCAAGCGGTCAATGGGATGATCACATTGGAGCCGATCGCCAGGCACCTCTGCGATCGGGATCTTGTGTTTGGTTGCACGGATGACAATGCCGGCCGGTTAGTTCTCTCCCGGCTTGCGACCTATCTTCTTACCCCAATCATCGACGTCGGCGTCCTGCTCAGCAGCGATGGCGAAGGTTTACTTACTGGAATTGACGGCCGCATCACTGTGCTCTCGCCAGGTTCTGCCTGCCTTGTTTGCCGCAATCGGATCGATCTTGCGAGGGCGGGTGCCGAGGTCATGACACCGACCGAGCGCCACCGTCTCGCCGACGAAGGTTATGCACCGGCGCTGGGTGAGACCGAGCCCGCGGTCGTGACGTTTACGACCGCCGTCGCCTCAGCTGCGGTCAGCGAGTTGCTTGAGCGGATGATAGGCTATGGCCCCGATCTCCGACCTTCCGAAATACTGCTTCGCCTGCATGAGCGTGAAATCTCGACTAACAGCGCTGCACCGCGCCCCGGTCACTATTGTGACCCAGCAAGTGGAAAGCTAGGCCTGGCAACTGCAACGCCCTTTCTTGAACAGTTGTGGCCGGAAATATGAAGCTCTCGTGGTTGGAGTGGTTGCCCTTTAGACGCTGGCGGATCGTCGGCACGGTCGAGTTCGCCGACGACATCCCGCAGCGCTTGCCAAAGCGCGCGATGGTTCTGGTAGTCTCAGGCAGTTCACCAAAGTGGGCCGGTTTCAACTGCCCGTGCGGGAAGGGCCATGAGATTCTGCTGAACCTCGACCAAGGACGTCATCCCGCCTGGAGCCTCACGCAATCCGAGGGAAAGATCACGATTGCACCAAGCATTGATTATCTTGATGGCCGACGTCGGTGCCATTTTATTTTGCGGAATAGCAAGATCCTCTGGGCTAAGGACAGTACTCGATGACCGATAGCGAAATCACCGGCGGTGGCGATACGCCAACTGGCGCCGCCAAGCGCCCACTCAGCAAGACGCCTATGTTCACGGCCCGTAATTCGGCGCGTTACGAACGGCAAGCAGTGATCAAAGAGATCGATGACGCCGAAAGAACGCACCTGATTTGTTATGTGGGCGGGCCTAACACCGAGATCGATCGCAACGACATAATCGGATTTGTGGATCTGCTCCACAATATTCCGGAAGGTGAGCCAATCGATCTCTTCCTACACACGTTTGGCGGCGACGTGGACGCCTGTGAGAAGCTGGTCCGGCTGATCCATGCCAATGTGGTCGACAGCTCGTTTAGGGTCATCATTCCCGATGTCGCCAAGAGCGCCGGGACACTCATGGCCTTAGGCGCCAACCAGATCTTAATGAGCGATACATCAGAACTTGGCATGATTGACCCTCAGTTCCCCATGCGCGACAATCAGGGGAACGAATTCTGGCATTCCGTCATCGCCTATCTCGATGCGCATGACGAATATGCGGAGGCGCTAAGGTCTAATCCGCGCGACCCGGTCGCGCTGCTACGCCTCGACAACTTCGACGCGAAGGTGGTGCGGAAGTTTCAGGGCATCCGCGACCGTGTCCGAACATTCGCCGAGGACCTGTTGAAGCGTCAGGGGCTTCCTGCCTCCAGAATCTCGAACGAGTTGATGAGTCCAAGTCGTTGGAAAACGCACGGCCAGCCTGTCGGCCACGCAGACGCCGCGCAGTTGGGGCTCCCTGTCACGTACATTCCCTCGAGCGACGCACGCTGGACACTCTATTGGAAGCTCTATTGCCTCCAGCGTCTTGCGATAGGTCAGAACGGGAAGATTTTTGAGTCTGCCTTTGTTTCTCAAGTGCTGGATGAGTGACCCTGCGATATCGTTTTATTATATATCCGTAATATACGGATGAGATACTTTGGAGCATGAGCCAGGTTAATTTCTGGATCACACGCGCGCGTTTGTAACAATACATATTGGGAATGGAGGCTTGAATGCAGAGGCGCGATGGCGTGACGCCTTTTTCGGCAAGCGACTTGGTCAACTTCCTGGGCCGCGACTCCGATGACCAAGCTACCGAGACCCTGAGGCCGAATAAGTCTTCAACGAATGGACTTGATACCAGCAAATCGGGGACATAGCCTCGTCTAATGCCCCTAGGTGAATCAAGCAGACCGGCTACGGCCCGACGCCCGTGCGCGGCGGATCGGTTTGCCAGGCAGGCGCCGGGCTATGGCTATCTGAAGGTGCCCTTTGCGCGCTGTGCCGATGGTGTCGCACGACACGTCACCACCATTCCAGCGCGATCTATGGGCCCCTTCACCTGCCTCGATTGCGAAGAGCCGCTCACGCTTCGTCGGCCACGCAACAAGCGGGCGCACTTCGCTCATAGGCCGGACTCGCTGTGCGCCGGGGAAACAGCGCTTCACCGATATGCAAAGGAACTGCTGGAGACGAGAAAAACGCTCACACTCCCGGCATTGATCGTGCAGGAAGAGGGCCTCTCCGCGCTCGTGTTCAAGCAGGACATCTACAACTTCGAGGAGGTCTTGCCCGAGTGCAAGCTCGAAACGTTCCAGCCCGACGCGATCGTCTTGTACAAGCGCGCGGAACTCGCTGTCGAATTCCTGGTGAGCCACGCCGTCGATGCCGACAAGCGTAAGAAGGTCCTGGAGCGCGATCTCTCGATGGTTGAGATTGATCTCTCGGACGTTCGCGCGGGTCAGCTATCGGCCGCCGAACTGGATTACACTATCCTCCATTCGGCACCGCGCAGGTGGATTCATCACCGGCAGCGCGTCGCGGCCGTCAGGACGCTTGCAGACCAAGTAGCGGCAAAGCGCGCCGGACGCGGCCGCCAGTTAAAATGGCATATCGAGAAACGGATTCGGACTGTTTATCCCAAGGGATGGATCGACGAAGCAACGGCCTCCGTGGAGCAGGCGGAGCTGAAGCACCTGATCGATTTGGATGTCGATTGGGACCACTGGTTCACTGTCCCGCGCGCAGTCTGGCAGGCGCAAGCGCTCGAAGTGCACGTGATTAAACCGAGCAGGCTCTTCTCGCCGGGCGGGAGTGGTATCGCTGTCAGAGGCGAATGGCCGAACGAGCGCTCGTTCGCCAGCAAGCTTCCCGACTGGATGATCAGGTCGGACCTATCAAATTATCCGCCCGAGCGTCTTGCGGAGGCGGGTTATGATCGAGCCCGCTTTGGAAGCCCCCACCACGCAGTCTGGAGCTATCTCGCCGCGATGCAGCGGCAAGGTCAGGCGGTTTTCTGGAGTAAGGAAGAACAGTCTTTCTTCATCGAGCCCGAACTCCATGGCAGGCTGCATCGGCTCGTCGAATTTCGTCGCATCGTGACGAAACTCTTCGGCGCTGTTCAGCACGGCGACCCTGATCGGGGCTATGACCGCTGGGCGTCCACCTACCGGGCCGGAGGAATGACGGTTGCCGAACTCGTCGAGACTGGTGGCGAGGGCTACCACGACCTGTTTCGCAGGATCTCTGCGATCGAGGCGATGCTCCCCTCCTATAGTCGTAAAGTCGTCGACGACCTATGCGGACTGCCGCTCGAGATGATCCGCGAACGGAATCTGGTCGCGATTGCAGCCGATGAAGAGGAGTGCGCTCGACAGGGGCAGGAAGCAGCTGACGCGCGCCGAATTTTTATCCAGCGGAAAGCGGAGCAGATACTGGAACACGAAGCGGCAGAGTGGCTCGGCCGGCGGGTCCAGCCGGACGGGGCTAGCGTCGTTGAATTTGCCAGCACCAGCGACGACGCCCTGTTCAAGGCGGAGCGCTGGCTAGCCGCGGTCGCTGATCAACGGCGCCAGGCGATCATTGCTGCCGAGCGTGCGGCGGTGCTGCGCGGAGAGCTGACCCGAGCGGCGCACAAGGCTTTCTCGAATCCTACGATGGCCGAGCTCTTTCTCAAAACCGGTCAACCACGGATCGGCGGGCGCCGGCCGATCGATTATTGTGACAGCGAGGAAGCGCTGAAGCGCCTTGTATCCCTGCTCCCGAAGCGGCGATAACTGGCTCAGGTTTCGTCGAAGGGCGTCGGGACGATTCCTTCGGCCCTTGCCTCTTCAGCGAATATCGGCGCGTGTGGGTCACCAAGGATGGCAGTGTGGTTGAATTGTGAACAAGCACAGCTCTAGCGGCAACATGTGATCGAAGGCGAAGACCTTGCCCGTCGCCCGCAACAATGCAGCCGGCGCGCCCGCACCGGTGACCCAGGCCCGACTGCAGCCAAGTAAGCGGTCAGCTACGACGGCCGATCCCGTATACAGCGGCGCGCCGATCGAAAGCTTCCCGCGAACCCTCCAGGATATTGCAGGCGGCTTCGCAGGTTTCGGGGTGGTCGATCGAACCGCGCGTCACGATCGTTGCCTTCTCGGCGGTAGCCTTCAGGGCAACGATCAGCTCGGCATCACCGAGCACCGCGATATTGGCGTTGTGCGTTACGACGATAACCTGCCGCTTCTCCTTGGCGGCCCGGATCACCGGCACCAGCGTCTTGTAGATGAACTCGCTGTCAAGATTGTCCTCAGGCTGGTCGACGATCAGGGGCGCGCGGCTTTCACTGGTGAGCATCAACGCCAGTAGGACCGATTGCTGCTGGCCGAGCGACAGACGCTTGAAATCCCGCGGTACGAAACGGGCTTGGCCGTCGGCACCCTCCATCCGCTTGGTGACGCTGAGTCGCGGCCGATCATGGACCGCGACGGTTTCGAGCTGGCTCAACAGATCAGGCTCCATGATGCGGTCAAGCAGCAGCTCCGCCTCGTTTTGCGCGAAGATGGTCTGGTTATTCTCGCTGTTGCGCAGGGCCACGATCGGTTTGACGTCGCGGCGGCGGACGCAATCCAACAGGATCGGCAGCGTCAGCGTGTTGATCAGTGCGCGCGCCTTCAACTGCTGAAGCGTGCGCCAACCCATCGCATCGACGATGAGACGCTCGGCGTCAGGCGCCAAGGCGCTTTCGTCGAATTTGAGCGTCACGAACAGGTCCGACAACGTCCCCTTAAGCGCTTCCGACGCCCGCACGGCGAGGGCCGTCCGATGGCGCGCGACAACCTGGCGCGCCGCCCAGCGCCGCCGAAGCAGTTGGGCGTGCTCCTTGCGGAGCCTCTCCAACTCGGGGATCCAGGTCTTGAGGTTCTTCACATTCTCCTTCGCCCGCGCTTCGTCGGAGACCAACTTCTGGATGAAGGGCATGTCGAGTCGGATACCGTGCTTAAGAAGCTCCTGCTTCTTCTGCTCGATCCGCGCTGAGGTCTGGGTTTCCTTCTTCTTCCACTCGGCAATCTGCGCCCTGACGCCGGCGACATAGTCCGAAGTCACTTTTCGCAAGGCGGCAGTCGACCCGCTCACTGCCGTCTCATAGACCCCCGTGTCGGCCTCAATCTGCGTTGCTTCAGGCGCCCCCAATTCGATGACGTGATCGTCGACCGACGCCCGGATGTCAGCGGTGATCTCCGTGATCGCATCGCTGCTGACCGCGCCGGACAATTTCACGAGCGCCTGCTCGATAGCGCCTCGCGCTCGTTTCTCGCCCTCAAGCTGCTGCTGCAGCTTGATGACCTCCTCGCCCTTGTCGTTACGCAGCCGTTGCAGCTGATCGCTCTTGAGCTTGAGCTCCTTCTCATACCCCGGGATCTTGGCGACATTCGCCGCGGCCCTCGCGATGTTGGGCGCCACCTCGGCCAGCGCTTCGCGCACATCGTCTTCCGCTTTGATTTCGTTCTCGACCTGGATGAGGCGATCGAGGAACGTCAGCAGCGCCAGTGGATCGTCTTGTACGCGTTTGCTGATCTCGTTGGTGGCACCTTGGCGATAGCTCTCGATCGGGAAAACACATGATCCGCTGACCGGATCATCGAGGTTCTCGATATCGCTGAGCTTGCTTCGGGCGAGGCTATGCTCTTGTCCTGTTTCGTCGACGTAGATCAGCGATACGATGTCCGGCCAGACGTCGCTGTCAATGACAGTGACATCCTCGGACAGCGGCCCGCCGATGATGCAGACGCTCTCGAATGCAGTCGACTTGCCGCTGCCGCGCCCGCCGATGATGCAGGTGAGATTGGGGCTGAAGTTGATGGCCTCTCCGTCGAGAAACGCCCCTTGAAAACGGACGCCCTGAACCATCGGCACGATTGCGGGCAGGCCCTCCTCGATGCGCACGCGCGTGTCGGCCGTTTTGAAAGCCAGGCGCAGGCCCTCGAACGTCGGAGACTCCATCTTGTAACGCGTGACTCGCTGATCGCGACTGGCGTTTCGACCGACTGCGTTGAGCGTGTGCGCATCGCTATTCAGGATGCGTGCGAGATATTGCTCCGATCCAAGACTGAGTCGGCGAATGCGCTCAAGTGCAGCACTCTTGCGATCGGAATCGGTGTCGCTCCGATCGTAAAGGATTGGGCAATCCGCCCGCGTTACCTCAATCCCTTCCAACGCAGGGTGGCAGAGGATGTCGAGCTTTGCAGGTGTGAAGCGTGGCATGTTCGCCTCGAAAGCGCCGTCAAGCTCCACATGGGCCAGAATGCCAAATCCTCCCTCCACTGCTATGAGCTCGAGGCATTGCAGCGCGCCCGTTTGGCAGCGGCAGTTAGCGGTCCGCCGGTCGGCGATCTGTAGGCGGTTGAAGAACCGCTCCAACGCATCCGGGGTCGGCGCGTAGCAGAGTAAATGACCCTCGGGCGTTGAAAGTTCGACGCCGGGGATGACGAGGATGCCGGCATCTCTGCCCGCCTTGACGGCGGCACGCACGTTCGCAATCTCGTTATGATCAGTCAGCGAGATGAATGCGAGGCCTTCCCGCCCGGCGGTCTCGACAATCGCGCCAGGTGTTGCCGCAGTATCCTTGACGTCGTGAGACGCCCCGAAACTATGGATGTGCAGATCGCCCCTGAAAAATTTGGCGCCGCTGCTCAGCGACGCAAGTGCCTCGGCAACCACATTCCCCTCTCAAATACAATTCCCGCAAACCCTCTCCTCTTATAGCTGAACGAGAACGATATGTCTTGGACCGCGGGAGTAGCCGCCCATCTACGGCACCGCGCTCTTGGCTCCAGTATTCCTTTGCACGCAGCCCCGAGAATCTCATGCTTGCGGTGCTGCGGTAGCGGCCGATCGCTGCGTTAAGTGTTGGCTCTCCCGCTTGGCGAGGCAGACGAATGGCATCAATTTGGCTTCGCGCGCGAACATAACGCCCGGATTGGGCCGCTGGCGAAGGTCTCGGACCGCAGACATCGGCATCAATAGCCCCGTTAATGCATAGCTCAATAAACTGCGGCTTTCAGAAAATTCGCGGATGCGCGCGGACGGCGGTGATGGGCGGGTTGTGTTGAAAAACTCCACCTGCGACGCTGTATAGGTGAATTTGCGCAACAATGATTCAATTGGGCGGGCGCTGACGAATCTTAATTGCGCCAAACGGATGCTAAAGGTTCGAATGTTACAGCCAACTTCAGTAGTCCGACTTTTTCAACAGTATCGACGCAATGCGGACTTTGGCTCAATTTCTAGGATATCCAATTTAGCGCTCCGAAAGCGGCGAGAATGCCCATAAACGAGCGGCCAAGGCGAGTTCCTCTTCCCCTATCGCATTCGTATAGATGGCTGTGGTGGCAAGGTGGGCGTGTCCGAGCCATCTCTGCACCAAGTTCAATGGAATGCCACTGCGAACGCTGGCGATGCCAAACCCATGGCGAAGAGCTTTAGGCTTCTGCACCATTTGGGAAACATTCGCAGTCGCCATTATCTCCTTCACGCGCGTCCACGCTGTTGTGCGGCACCAGGGCCAAAGCCGTTCATTCTCCGCGGCGCTGTTAAGCCCCCTGGCCAGGTGGTGAACTTCGCTCAGGGTATCCACGAGATGCGTTGGAATCGGAACAGCCCGAAATACTCCTTTGCTCCGCTTCTTTAAGCTTTCGAAAACTATCATCTGCGAGTGGACGTCGATGCATGCTGGAGTTAGGGCCAGAATCTCGGAAATTCGAGCGCCTGTGAAGGCAAGGGTCAGGCAGAAAGTTTTCGTGGGCGCTGGAGCCAATTGAGCAGCGTTGATGAAATCCAGTCGTTCAGATGGGGTCACGTATTTCCTGCGGCCATAAAGGTCGTAGATGCTCGGCACAGCACTGTGGTTGGTCATAGATTAAATATATTGATCTTGCCTGTAATTTCGAACAAAATGTGCCATTCTGTTCAATATATATATTACAGTAGAGTTTAGATTACGAAGTAGGTTAAATATTAATCCTTGCCTGCAAAATAAGAGCCCCTGGCAATGTCAGTGCCAGGGGCTAGAACAATTGGAGGTCTTCAGGCGGCCTTATTATTGCCTATGAACACCCACCGCTGGTTTTTATCCCACATGGTTTTAGGGTGAGCGGTCCGCGCGATAAGCCGACGACCGAAGATGTTGTGACCCAGATGAAACGCCAAGCGATGGTCATGCCTGTCTAGTACAGTCTCCATTCCAACCACAATCCACTGACCGCGCAACAGCAAGTCGGGGTACTGCAGCCAAAGCTGCGGCCCCACCTCCGGTGGGCAGAGGGACAGGCCAAGAGCTCGAGATTTGGCGTGAACTTCGGCTGTGGTCGGCCGCTCAGAAAAGCCCAGTTCCTTGGTCAACACCTGGACCAAATTGAGCGTGGATACGGTCGCTTCGAAAGGCATCCGCTCGAGAATGTCATTTGCCCAGGCATCGAATCCGACGCCAGTGCTTGTGAGAAGCTGGCGGACGGTTTCGGCGTCGCCAAAGGCGCCTATACTGATAGTCTTCCAGATTGGAGGTGTAATTACAGATTCGTTTTGCATAGAACGGTCTCCCGAGCCGGCTCTCACCAGCTCTGTCTAGAGTTGATGAGTAGTTTAACCCAAGATAAATCCATCTAAATATAACCATTATTCTCTATATAATGCAAATTTTTACAGAAATATCGTTAATTATTTTATTTATTATTACTAGAATGAGGCGATCATCAACGTTACGGGAGTCATCTTTTTGCAAAAGCTCACGTTGGGGATGCGGGTGGATGGGCCCTGCCGTTTCAAGCGGCCACCGAAAGTTGCAGAAATGGGGGCGAGTTGGTGATTTGGCGAGGAGGCACTGGCCTTGGCGCTACACGATCGCCGCCGGACAACTCGATCTCAGGATGCATTGAGGTGCGCGAACAGCATTTCGAGCGTTGCTTCGCTGACGCTGAGGGTAACCTCGCAGGCTGGTTAATGGGTCCATTGCGGCGCCGTCCGGACCCTGGCATTCGGGCCGCCGCGCGGCTTCAGGGCGCCCCGTCGCCGACCGCCGTGCCCTCGAAGATGAACCCCTTGACTCCCGGAGAGAAGAAGGGCTCGCCACTGGGATCGTGGCGAAGGCCTCGCGTTGGGGGGTTCTCGAAGAGCCGGTGGGGCGCTTTCACGGCAGCGATCTGTTGCGCGAGGTGGTCGAGACGACTGCTCGGCGCTGCGGGCGCAGGGTCTGGCCTGGGTGAGGCGCGCCGATCGCACCGGGCAAGCCTCTGAGGCCGTCGCCGACGGCGGAGGCGGTGTCCTGGAGGCCGCCGGTTCCCCGGCTCGTTCATCACTCGCAGCCAGAACCTTGCACCCCCTTCTGTCAGCCGAGGCCTCTTTGTCGCCGTCGCAGTGGTGTGCAATTGCCGTTGCGCAGGATCTCGCCGGCCGCGGTCCTGGCAGGCACGGCTGGTCAGCTGGGTGCCGCGCGGCCGCCCAGGGAGCGCGTTCTTCATGCGCCGGAAGGCCGTCCTTGCCGACAGGTCTTCCTGCTTCACGTCGCCGGCAAGCAGTACATTCAGATGGTGCGGCTTGATGGGCTGGCTGTCACCTCGTGAAGGTCGCTCACGGGGTCGCCGCATACAACCAATCGGCCACTACGGCTGCGGTTCCTGCTGAAGACTGCTCGGATCGTACTCCCACCGCGCAGGTCTCATCCAGGCTCAGAGCGTTCTGGCGGACGGCGACGGCATAGCGCTGTCTGTGACGTCGTCACTGTCCTAAGGGGTCAGCTGGAACCGGACCATGCGATCGGAGAGGGCGGCTTTTTGTTCCACTTCTCGGGGTCATAGTCGAGATTGGCGCCGCCATCACCGCCCCATGCGATGATCGAGAGTTCGTCCTCGCTCAACTCGACCGGCTGGGTGCCGGTTTGGTCAGAATTTTCGTCCATCGGCTGTTCTCCCTTTGCCTGTGGCCGGCAGGAGCGACTCGCCAGCGCCATATTATTCATGCCATATTCATCAAGGACGATATAGAGTAAAATTCGTATTAGACGGATTTTGCAGGAGAAAAGCTCAAAAAAATGCAAAAAAGATATTTTGGTGGCGGCCGTAATCCGTGTTGGCGCTTGCGTTGGCTAGAGCCACTGATATTTTCAGGGACATTCGGGAGATGCCGCGCGGCTAATAGCCAGCGCGCCGGGACGGCCAAGCCGTCACGGATCTGGGCGCTCCACCTTTGAATCATTTTATGGGCGTGGCGTCGTTTGCAGGTCTGCAAGGAAGGAGGTGCAAGGGTTGTCTGAAATTTGGTCAGCGTTTGAAGAGAGCGCACGACGATGGGCGCGGGAAGGCGAAAGGGATTCCACCCTGTCGTCGACACCGGAATCGTTTGTCGCCCAAGCCTACCAAGCGTGGCTGAGTGTGCGCGAAGGCGACAACCGTCGTACGCAGGGCTCGTTCGAGGCTAGGTTCGAGCAGCTTCATGAAGGTAAGCGCGTCGCCAGCCTTTATCGAAAGTTGCGCGGAGCCATTCGTCCTCGACGGGATGAACTGCAACTTCTCCTGTCGACGTTGTTCGTGAGCACCTCCGACGAGGATGTTGCAACTCCAGCCGATGCTGCAAGAGTCCAAGACTTCATCGATTCGCTCGTGGACCTCCTGGTCAATCGGCGCCCCGATCTTGTCGCTGATGGACGGTCGGGCTGGATCCTGTCCGGCGGGGGCAATCCGGTCCTGGGTCCTGACGATTACACACGCGATGCCAAGCTCCGCACCCTGTTGGGAGGGTGGCTTGATACTGTGAGCACGGAGGTGATCGGGCTGCCATTCATCACCTGGATCATCGACGTCTCGAAGTTTGCGGTCGACGGCGAACCCGCATATGAGACACGCCGAACCATTTCCGGGCTGACATCGTCTCTTCTGTCACTGCTGTCTTCCGAATGGTCGCCTCCCGGCGCGCGAGCCACATTGGAGTTTGTCGCAGCGCCGAGCTTCTCATTGCCGGACGATGTCCGGATTAGCTTGGGTGACGAGCAGGAGCGCGTCCCTCTGGACCTGCGCACTCTGCTGACCAGCTGTGCGACGGTGTGTGTTGTTGGCTTGCCGCGCCCGAAAGTTGACGGGGGAAAGCCCTCGCTCAAGCTGGAAGGTGATTTCCAGGGGGACTTCTATGAACGGGCCCTCGCTCCTGAAGCAATCGTGTCCCGTATCACGGCGTCGGACAAGTTCGGAGACTTGGACAGGATCGACCGAATGCTGGCCTCGACGAGCCGCCGCGACGTCTGTCTTGGCACCAAGATAGAGATCGAAGCACTCGAGAAAATATGCGAATGCCTGACGGAACCGGTGAAAGACTTCGAGAAGATCGAAAGAACCATTGGCCTCCAGACGTCGCACCTCATCTTTCACTATGAAGTCCAAGCCGCCGGGAACACCGAGGTCAAGGAGGATGCGCTGCCTTCGATCAAAACCCCGCGCGCCGTGCAACTCGCATTGTTCACGGTTCTTGTTGCCGCGGCCGCCAGGCTAAGCGAACAAGACGGACAAGGTGTACGATTGGCGGCGGGCACAATAGGCCGCGAAGTCACCGACCTGCTGAGAGCCCAGGGTGTCCGGTTGCTCACGATCGGTGAGTTCCTGAACCTGGAAAGGTGGCTCCTGCCAGAGGAAGGCAATCGGGCTAGTATGGCATTGAAAGGGAGTTAGAAATTGGCTGCTGCAGCAGTGTTGACGTCATCGATCGACCCCACCGCATCGGGGTCGATCCTGACTTTCCTGACTCCGGCTGCGAAAGGTTGCGGGCAACGCTGCTCCTTTTGCTTCATAGAGCGGCGGGAGGAAAATACACAGGTAGCGGAACTCCGGCCGGAGGACTATGCGCGCTTCATTCGCGACGCCGCCGGCATCCAGCATATTGCCGCGGTGACGATCCAGGGAAAGGAGCCGCTGGCCCCGGAATCACTACCCTGGACGAAGGCGATACTCGAAGCAGGCGCTGAAATTGGCGCCGAGACGGGCCTTGTCACCAACGCGCGGTGGCTCGAGGAAAGTGTGGCTTGGCTCGCGGATCTGCGATGCCGCGGTGTCACCGTGAGCATCGATGCAGGGTCGCCTGCGGAGCATGACAGGTTACGCAGAACCCCAGGCGCGTGGGCCAAAGCCATGGCGGGTCTTCGTGCGCTGACCGATCATGGCGCTGTCGCTCAGGTGACGGTAAACTCGCTGTATTTCAAGAACGGGATGCTGAAGCTCGCGGACCTGCCGCGCCATCTGGCAAATGTCGGTGTCCGAACATGGTCGCTATCCCCGGTGCTTGCCTACGACCGGTCGGGGAATATGCGGACCGTGGTTCCGGCCAAAGAATGGGCCAGTGCAATCGAATACCTCTCCGGCCGCGCCAGTAAATATGGCGTCTCCGTCATTGCCGATGATGAATTCAGCGTGTTCGAAAGGACACACATTCCCGATGTGGTGCTGCGGACGCTTTCCCGGCCGGACGGCATCATGCGGATGGGCCCAGACGGGCGCTGCTCGTTCGGCAAAGCGATCCTGCATGGCACGAAGCTGGCAACGGACCATGTCCTGTGGCATCGGAACATGAATGTGTCGGAGATCATTGGCCGTATGGCGCATTGAATGCGCACAGGGAGGAGCCCGATGACCACAAGGAGGCGGCTCGCGATCGTCGCGGGCACAATACTTGTGATCGGCGCAGGCATCTGGACGCTGCGGCCACACGATAGAGTTGGAGGTAGTCGACCGCAGGAATTGATATTCCGGACCGAATCCTTTGCGATAAACCTGTTTCCACCTAGCCTCGCCGAGATCAATTCGAGGCGAATTGCCACGCTCCTGAACGCACCTTTGATCAAAATGAGTGACAGCGGGAGCCTGACCCCCGGCCTCGCCAGTCGCTGGGCCCACGAAGGTTTGGTGTGGCGCTTCACGATGTCGTCGGACGCCAGATTTTCTGACGGAAGCCCTGTCACAGCCGAAGATGCGGCGGCATCACTTTGTCGGACCATGCAACCTGGAACTTCGTGGGCATGGTCTTTGAGTTCGATCGCTCAGACCAAGCAAGGCGACAAAGTCTTGTGCGACGGCCTCAAGGTGAATGGCGACGAGCTTGTCATCCAGCAGAGTTTCGACGCGTCATGGCTCGCTGATGCTCTCGCTGGGCCGGCAGGCTGGATTCTTCCCAAACAGGTTGATTCCAATGCAGCATATGGTGTCGTCCCAGGCGCAGGGCGATACAAGGTCAAGGAAATCGTGCCGGATTCTTACGTGCTGTTGACGCCAGTGAATCCCGGCGCGGGCCTTCCACCGGTACGGTTCCGCTACACTCCAGACGACAACCAGGCGGCTTCCTTGATGCGTAACGGGGCCCTGTCGACACTGTACCTCCAGAGCCCGCTTCTGAAGTCAGCCGTCACATCGCAAAAGGCCGATGAATTCACTTTGATCTCGCATGACATCGACCGCGTCCGCGTACTGATTATCAACACGGCCCGGCTGCGCGAGCGGGGCTTTTCCGCGGCCATGATCAGGACGTTTCGCGACGCACTCGACACGTCGATTGATCGCGACCGCTTAGAAGCGATCTCCAAAGGAATTGGGGTTAAGGACGCCCATCCACTCCCTATCTTTGGCACTCGTGTTCGATCGGCGCCGCCGGCGGAAGCGCTGATGCACCTGCCGAATGTCACGCTCACAGTTTTCTCGGAGCCAGATGCGTTCAGCGACGAGATCTCGGCGGCGCTGCCGACAAAGATCGGTCCGGTGCGGCTAGAATACCGGGGCGTCGAAAAGGGGGCGTTGATCGGGGCGCTGGTTGACGGGCGTTATGATGTAACGTGCTTGGTCCTTGAAGCCACGATGCATTCGCCCAAATTCTGGTCCTCGTTCTTCGAGCCGCAAGGGGCGTTCGTTGCCTTTGGGATGCCGATCGCCGGAATCGAAGATATCGACTGGGCCAGCAGCACATCACTTGATCAGCTGGACACACTTCTGACCAGTGAAAGCAACTGGATCACGCTCTTCCGTGAAACTCGGATTGATGCCGTCAGCAAGTGGGTCACGGGCTTGGCATTCACTCGATCCGGCCAGGATGATCTGAGCGCTGTGACTTTGGAAGCAGAGCAGTAGCGATGAAGCGCCTCCTGACAGGCTTTGCGATCATATTCTCGGTCCATGCGCTCACGTCGTTCCTCGTGACATTGCTCCCCAACGCTGCGTCGATCGCCCTGGGCATACTGGGGGGCAATCGCCGCTCGCTCGAGAGCTTCTGGTCTACCCGCGATACGCCAGATTACCCGGAACGGCTCCACCGGCTTTTTCATGGCGAGTTGGGAATGACCTTGGACAACTCGCCAGTCGTCCGCGAGATTGGTACTGCACTGGAAATTAGCGCGCTACCCGTCGTCATTGCTATCGGACTGTCGGTGGCACTCGCAGCTCTCGCATTGAAGGCGAACCCCCTTGCACGCAGGCGGGCAGGAGAATTGGCGAGTACGGCTTCGTTGCTCCCTCCGTTCGTTTTTCCGTTTCTGATCGCGCCGGTGCTTTTCATGACGCGATTTTCCGGCTCTTGGACTGCGGCCCAGGTCGCACTGATTTTTTCGATTGTGCTGCCGCTGACCGTGATGATCGTCGCGATGCTGGTACGCTTCCACCAAGATGCGCTGAATGAACAGTTTCAACATAAGCTTGCGCTGAACGGCCTGGGGCAACGCGCCCTCGACCGGCTCTCCCGCCTCAGTGCTTGGTTTCGGGTGTTGGACGTTCTCGATCGGATCGTCGTCGCTGCCATCGTAAGCATCTTGCTGGCGGAGCCACTGTTCGGACTTGCGGGGATCGGAACCCTCGCCGCGCGCGCGGTCAGGACAGGCGATCCCAACCTGACAGTCGCCACCACCACCGCCATTGCCGTCATGGTTGTGGCCGCGGCGGCTTTCGGGGGGTGGCTTAGGTTGGCGGCCGAAGCCTGGGCGGGTTACCGCTTCCGCTCGGAGAGCCGACGCGACCGGACGGCCTGACGGTGCCCTCGGAATTGTTTGCGATTTTCACCGCAAGCGACGAGTTCGGGCGGAATCTGCTCGCTTCGACCGCCGCATCCGTCGCCATGTCATACCTGGAGGCTGGCGCCAGTGCGCTGTTTGCCATTGTCCTGCCGCTGCTATTTGCGGGCGTGGCGACTGCCCGGCGTTCCAGCTGGATGCGCTGGACGGCATACGCGGTGACCCGAGTATTGGATACAATTCCCTTGTTCCTTTGGCTTGCGATCGTCTTTTTCGCAATCGACTCCCATGGGTTTTGGGGACGACAGCTGGCAATCATCCTCGTCGCATTCCCCTTCACGCTTGGCATCGTGCTCAACAGGTTCGACGTGATCGCCAGGCAATCGTTTGTCCAGAATGCGCGCGCCGCGGGCGTGCGCCTGCCCGAGCGCCTCATTCGGCTTGTCATTCCGAACGGCATTTCTTCGGTCTACTATCCCGCCGTGATCATATTTGGGCTCGGCCTGACTTTTGATGCGGTCTTGGGCATCATGGGAATGGCCAACCGCAGTACGCTCTCCTTGGGAACGCTGCTTTGGCGGGCAAAGGAGCGAGCGTCAGTCGATCCGCTTCTCGGCGTCCTCACCTTGGGCGCGGTCATTGTCACCATCGTCGTCTTTGCCATGCTAAGGCAGGCACAGGACAGTCGGAACGGGCCGCAAGCGCTGACGCATCCTTTCAAGGACGAGGACCCGGACTCGGTCGCTTCTGACAGCTTCGAGCGAAAGGAGCCGGCGAACAGTCACCGACGAAGGGCAATCAATTTTGAAATCCGTGACTATATTGGCGAATGTGTCGGCTTGTTCGGACCCTCGGGCGTAGGGAAGACCACGGTCATCGAGGCGATCTGTGAGAAGGGCCTGTCAGAGCGTGGTTCGAGGAAGATCCAATATTTGCCGCAGAATCCTCGCGATATCTTCCCCCCGGACGTTTGCATTGCATTTGTGAGCGACGCGATCGCCAATGAGCAGGTCGAGCCAACCGCATATCGACTGCGATGCAGGGCGTTGCTCGAAGGCCTGGAGATCGACGCCGATACAGCATTCAGGAGTCACGCTTCAAGTCTTTCGGGAGGAGAGATTCAGCGTGTAGCGCTCGCGCTACTCCTGGCCACTGACCCAGACGTTCTTCTCGCGGATGAACCGACGTCATCGCTCGACGGTCACGCCAAGGCACTCGTCATAAACCTTCTGAAGTCGGCGCATAAGGACCACAGTCTATCGATAGTGGTCGCATCTCACGACGTGGAATTCATTCAGCGCATTTGCAGCCGGGTACTTACCATCCGTGATGGAGAATTGGCAGAAGCTGTGCCGGATGTGGCGGTAGAATTTCCTCGGTTAAGACTCGACGGCCCTGCAACTGCCCCGCTGCTGGATGTCTCCATCAATCGCCACCTGACGCCGGCGTCGCTTCACACCAAACGTAGGACATTGATTTCCGATTTTCACGAATCGTTCCATTCCGGCAGGATATACGGTCTCGCGGGTCCCTCGGGGGTGGGCAAATCGACCTTGTTGAGGATTATCGCAGGTCATGAGCAACCAACGTCGGGCTCTGTCGATCGCCTCGCTCACATCGGGTCGAGGCCATATACGCTGCTCACTCCTCAGGATCCGCGACTTTTTTTCAATGTCCGCCAGTCTATGGGGTCATTTTCTCGCTTTCTAGCCGCGCGAACAGGTGGACATCCATCTCCGATCGACCTCGAAAGAATCCTTGAGGAGCTTGGTTTGCCAGGGGCAACTATACTGGAGCGCGGTGTGAACCAAGTGTCGGGTGGGGAAATACAACGGATTGCACTTGCAGTAACGCTCTGGCTTATGCCGCAGTTGACGTGCCTCGATGAAATCGAGACGGGAGTACCCGCGCTGCAAAGGAATAAAATCGCCGAGCTCATCCGACGGTCAATTTATGGTACGGGCAGGACTGCGGTAATCGTGTCACACGACAGAAATTTCCTTTTGTCGGCCTGCGATCGTATTATCGATCTTCGTGTGTAATAGGTCACTATAGAAGCGTTTAGGGTGATCAGTTGTAAATCAGCATACTAGTGGATCGAATCTAACATTTGGTGCCCTCGTTTGACGGCGGCGATGATGTTGTCTGGATCGGCGGTCCATGTGAAGGGCGTTGGTCTGGTGTTGTGTTCGGCGACGAAGCGGTTGA
>JALHLV010000006.1 GCA_022844405.1 Sphingomonadales bacterium
ACAACTCACAAAAACCAGCGGCAATCTCGCCGGTGGTCTTGTCGTGCCCATCCGCCAACCCGCACAACCCTCGACAACCTCAACTCAACAATCATCGGCGGGGTGAGAAATCCGGGCTAAGCCGCCCCTTTCCGTTGCTGTGCGCCACGTCCCTGAGGCGATCATAGCAAACACGGTCATTGCGGACGCGGTTTAATCGAGCCCGGCCAGGCAGGTATCCAATCACTTATCCCCGCTTTTCCCAATCTGTGGACAAAGCGCTTGTGGACGGCGCAGATGTTCCTAGAATGTTCTAATGACTGGCGCGGCCTTCTCAGGCTCTATCAGCCGCCTAATCTTCCGTCAGCCAGGATATGCGCCCATGCCGTCAGGATTTCAGGAGAGCGCCCGGCTTGCCGCCTTCGACTCGCCGCAGGGCCATGCCGGCCTGCCGCACAATCTGGAGGTGGAACAGGCATTGCTCGGCGCGATCCTGGTCAACAACGACGCCTCCAACCGGGTGTCGTTCCTGACCGCCGACCACTTCTTCGATCCTCTGCACCAGCGCATCTACGCCACGGCCATGCGGCTGATCGAGCGCGGCCAGTTGGCGATTCCCGCGACGTTGAAGACCTATCTGGAGGCCGACGCGGGCCTCAAGGAGGTCGGCGGTCCGCAATATCTCGCCCGGCTCGCCGCCGCCGCTACCTCGATCCTGCACGCCGAGGAATACGGCAAGACCGTCTACGACCTGTCGCTGCGCCGCCAGCTGATCCTGATCGGCGAGGAGACGGTGCACAATGCCACGGATGGCGACACCGAGAACCCTGCCCTCCACCAGATCGAGCAGGTCGAGCAGAAGCTGTTCAACCTGGCCGAGAGCGGACAGGCCGAGGAAGGCTTCAAGCCGTTCTCCCGCTCGCTGGGAATCGCCATCGAGAACATCGAGGCGGCGCACAAGCGCGAAGGCAAGCTGACCGGCGTTTCGACCGGCATGCGCGCCCTGGACGAACTGCTGGGCGGCCTGCACAAGTCGGACCTGATCATCCTGGCCGGCCGCCCGTCCATGGGCAAGACGGCTCTCGCCACCAACATCGCCTTCAATGCGGCCAGGCGCTGGCAGCGCTCGAGACTCGAGGGCGAGGATCCCGTCAAGGGCGGCGGCGCGGTCGTCGGCTTCTTCTCGCTGGAAATGTCGGCCGAGCAGCTCGCCGCCCGCATGCTGTCCGAGCAGGCGGACATCCCGTCGGAAAAGCTGCGTCGGGGCGACATGAGCTCCGAACAGTTCCGCGCCCTGGTGCGCGCCTCGCAGGAGATCGAGGACATCCCGCTGTTCATCGACGATACGCCCGCCCTGTCCATCGCCGGCGTGATGTCGCGGGCGCGGCGGCTCAAACGGCAGCACAATCTGGGCATGGTGGTGATCGACTATCTGCAGCTTGCCCGGCCGTCGGGCCAGCAGAGGAGCGAGAACCGGGTGCAGGAGGTTTCCGAAATCACCCGTGGCCTCAAGGCATTGGCGAAGACACTTAATGTACCGGTGCTGGCGCTGTCCCAGCTCAGCCGCTCGGTCGAGCAGCGCGAGGACAAACGGCCCCAGCTGGCGGACCTGCGCGAATCCGGTTCCATCGAGCAGGACGCCGACGTGGTCATGTTCGTCTACCGCGACGAGTACTACCACGAGCGCCGGCAGCCCGAGATGGGTACGCCCGCTCACCAGGAGTGGCTTGAGCGCGGCGAACGCATCCGCGGCGTGGCCGAGGTGATCATCGGCAAGCAGCGACACGGGCCCACTGGCGTCGCACGCTTGCACTTCACCAAGGAAACCACCAAGTTCGGCGATCTCGCACAAATCGACCACTTGCCGGATCGCACCTTTTGACCATCGCCGCAAATCCCGTCGCCAATGTCGGCCGCGCCACGCTGGAATTCCTGGCCGACGTGGGCCGCCTGTGCATCTTCGCCGCGCAGTCGCTGCTGGCGGTGTTCACGCCGCCCTTCTACTTCGCCAATCTGGGCCGGCAGCTCCTGTCCGTCGGCTTCTACTCCCTGCCCGTCGTCGGCCTGACCGCGCTGTTCACCGGCGCGGTGCTGGCGCAGCAGATCTACATCGGCACCGGGCGCTTCAACGCCGAGGCGACGGTGCCGACCATCGTCGTGTTCGGCATCACCCGTGAGTTGGGTCCCGTCATCGCCAGCCTGATGGTGGCCGGCCGCGTCGCCGCCGCCATGGCCGCCGAGCTGGGCACCATGCGGGTGACCGAGCAGATCGACGCGCTGACCACCCTTGCCACCAACCCGTTCCGCTACCTGATCGCGCCGCGGGTGCTGGCGGCGACGCTGATGCTGCCGATTCTGGTGCTGATCGGCGACATCATCGGCGTCATGGGCGGCTGGCTGCTGGCCACGACCGTGCTCGACTACAACTCGATCGGCTACCTGCAGCGGACCGTCGACTTCCTCGAGACCTGGGACGTGATCTCAGGCCTGATCAAAGCTGGCGTGTTCGGTTTCATCATCGCGCTGATGGGCTGCTACCAGGGCTTCAACAGCAGCGGCGGCGCCCAGGGCGTCGGCCGGGCGACCACCAACGCGGTGGTGTCGGCCTCGATCCTGATCCTGGCGGCCAATTACATCATCACCTCCATCGCGTTCACCGACTGATGGGCACGCCGAAACTCAGCCTCGAGGGTGTGCGCAAGCGTTTCGGCAGCAAGGTGGTGCTCGACGGCGTCGATCTCGAGGTCTATCCCGGCGAATCCGTGGTGGTCATGGGCGGTTCCGGTACGGGCAAGTCGGTGATGCTGAAATGCGTCCTGGGCCTGATCCAGCCCGACAGCGGACGAATTCTGCTCGACGGGCGCGATATCACCCATCTTCGTGGCCGCGAACGCGAGCAGCTGCTGCGCCGCTTCGGCATGCTGTTCCAGGGCGGCGCGCTGTTCGACAGCCTGCGGGTGTGGCGCAATGTCTCGTTCGGTCTGATGTCGGCCCAGCGCATGAGCAAGCGCGACGCACGCGCCAGGGCCGTGGACATCCTCGCCAAGGTCGGCCTCGGCCCGGACGTCGGCGATCTGCGGCCCGCCGAACTGTCGGGCGGCATGCAGAAGCGCGTGGCGCTCGCCCGCGCCATCGCGACCAATCCGGAGATCATCTTCTTCGACGAGCCGACCGCCGGTCTCGATCCGATCATGGCCGACGTCATCAACAAGCTGATCATCGAGCGCGTGCGGGACCTGGGCGCGACCGCGCTCACCATCACCCACGACATGGCCAGCGCCCGCAAGATCGCCGACCGCATCGGCATGCTGCACGCCGGCAAGATCATCTGGGCCGGCCCGGTCGCCGAGATCGATCGTTCCGGCAACCCCTATGTGGAGCAGTTTATCCACGGCCGCGCCGAAGGGCCGATCACCATGGCCGTGCGGAGACAATAGTGGCCAAGACCGCGGAAAATTTCGTCTGCCAGAACTGCGGTACGCTCCACCGCAAGTGGCAGGGCAAGTGCGAGGGCTGCGGCGAATGGAACACCATCGTCCAGGAAATCGGCGCCGAGCCCATCCCGCGGGGCCTGACCATCGGCAAGGGCCATGTCATCGAACTGACCGGCTTGACCGGCGAGACCGAGCAGGCGCCGCGCCTGATCACCGGCATCGCCGAGTTCGACCGGGCGTGCGGCGGCGGGCTGGTGCCCGGCTCGGCCTTGTTGGTCGGCGGCGATCCGGGCATCGGCAAGTCTACTATCCTGCTCCAGGCGGCGGCGCTCCTGGCCAACCGCGGCGTGGACTGCGTCTACATCTCCGGCGAGGAAGCCGCTGCCCAGATCCGCTCCCGGGCGCTCAGGCTGGGGCTGGCGGACTCGCCGCTTGAACTGGGCTCCGAAACCAGCCTGCGCAACATCCTGGCCACGCTGGAAGCGCGCCGGCCGCAGGTGGTGGTGATCGATTCGATCCAGACCGTATTCGCCGACAATGTGGAATCGGCGCCCGGATCGGTCAGCCAGGTGCGCGCCTGCGCCCAGGAACTGATCCGTTTCGCCAAGCGCCGCGGCTGCACCGTCATCCTGGTCGGCCACGTCACCAAGGACGGCCAGATCGCCGGTCCGCGCGTGCTCGAGCACATGGTCGATACCGTGCTGTATTTCGAGGGCGAGCGCGGCCACCAGTTCCGCATCCTGCGCGCGGTGAAGAACCGCTATGGCGGCACCGACGAGATCGGCGTCTTCGAGATGACCGACAAGGGCCTTGCCGAGGTGCCGAACCCGTCCGCCCTGTTCCTGACCAACCGGCGCGAACCGGTAAGCGGCGCCGCTGTGTTCGCCGGCATCGAGGGCACGCGGCCGGTGCTGGTCGAAATCCAGGCGCTGGTAGCCCCCTCGCCGCTCGCCACGCCGCGCCGCGCCGTGGTCGGCTGGGACACCGGCCGGCTCGCCATGGTGATGGCCGTGCTCGACGCCCGCTGCGGCCTCGGCTTCGGCGGGCAGGACGTCTACCTCAACGTGGCCGGCGGCCTCCGGGTGAGCGAGCCGGCGGCCGACCTGGCGGTGGCGGCGGCGCTGGTGTCGTCGCTGGCCGACATTCCCGTGCCGCCGGAAACCGTGATCTTCGGCGAGATCAGCCTGGCCGGCGAGGTGAGGCCCGTGGCGCAGTCCGACGCGCGGCTCAAGGAGGCCGAAAAGCTGGGCTTCGTCCGCGCCTGGCTGCCGCAGTCGTCGAAGACCGCAAAATCGAGCCTGCAGCTTACCGAACTGGAAAAGCTGCAGGCCGTCAAAGACCTGTTCATGTCCTGAGCCGCCCATGGAAAGCATCAACACTCTCGATATCGTCATCGTCGCCGTGGTCGGCCTGTCGGCGATCATCGGCATGTACCGGGGCCTGGTACGCGAGATCCTGTCGCTGGCGGCATGGATCGGCGCGGGCTGGATCGCCCTCACCCTCTACGATCCGGCGAAGGAGCTGGTGAAGCGCTGGGTGGACGATCCGCAATGGGCGGGTATCGTCGCCGGCGCGGGGCTGTTCGTGCTGGCGCTGGTGGCGCTGCTGATAATTGCCGGCCACCTGTCGCGCAACACCAAGCGCGCCAGCATGCTGGGTCCGGCGAACCGCATGCTGGGCATCGTTTTCGGCATCCTGCGCGGCGGCGTGGTGGTGGCGCTGGTCTACATCGCCACCGTTCACGTCATGGGGCTCTACGAGGATGAGGAGGCCGAGAAGATGGAAAACCCCAATTGGGTGGAAACTTCGCGCCTGCTGCCCCATGTAAGGGCCGCGGCGGCGGCCATCGAGCGTCTGGTGCCCGAGACGATGCGCCCCGCGGTCAAGGAAAAACGGCAGGACACCCGCAACGAATCGGAGGTGCTGTAGGTGCATTCGGCAACTGACAGGCTTCGGGAATCGAGCTATACACCCGGACGACGGCAGATACCGAACCTGCTTGAGAGGCAACCGGCGGAGTCAAGGCCGACGTGACGGTATCCACGAATCCATTCGACGACGACAAGCTGCACGAGGAGTGCGGCGTATTCGGCATCTACGGCCACCCGGACGCGGCGGCCTTGACGGTGCTGGGCCTGCATGCGCTGCAGCACCGCGGCCAGGAAGCGGCCGGCGTGGTCACCTATGACGGCAAGCAGTTCCATTCCGAGCGCGCGCTGGGCCTGGTCGGCGACACGCTGAGCTCCGAGAGCGTCATCGCCTCGCTTCCGGGCGACTCGGCTATCGGTCACAACCGCTATTCGACCTCCGGCGGCACCGTGCTGCGCAACGTCCAGCCGCTGTTCGCCGAACTGTCGGGCGGTGGCTTCGCGATCGCCCATAACGGCAATCTGACCAACGCCATGACGTTGCGCCGCATGCTGGTCAGCAGGGGCGCCATCTTCCAGGCCAGCTCGGACACCGAGGTCATCATCCACCTGGTGGCGCTCAGCCAGCAGCCGCGCCTCGTCGACCGCGTCGTCGATGCGCTGCGCCAGATCGAGGGCGCCTATTCGCTGGTGATCCTCACCCAGAAGAAGATGATCGGCATCCGCGACCCGCTCGGCATCCGCCCGCTGGTGCTGGGCGAGATGGAAGGCGGCGTGCCGGTGCTCGCGTCCGAGTCCGTCGCGTTCGACATCATCGGCGCCAAATATGTCCGCGAGATCGAGCCGGGCGAGATGATCGTGTTCACCGAAAGCGGCATCCAGAGCCTGCATCCCTTCCCGCAGCAGAAGCCGCGTCCGTGCATCTTCGAGAACATCTATTTCTCGCGGCCGGACTCGCTCACCGCCAGCGGCAGCGTCTACGAGATTCGCAAGCGGATCGGCGCCGAGCTGTCGCGCGAAATGCCGGTTGACGCCGATCTGGTGATCCCGGTTCCCGATTCCGGCACGCCCTCGGCCATCGGCTATTCCCAGGAATCCGGCATTCCGTTCGAGCTGGGTATCATCCGCAACCATTATGTCGGCCGCACCTTCATCGAGCCGACGGATTCGATCCGCCATCTCGGCGTGCGCCTCAAGCACAACGCCAACAAGTCGCAGATCGCCGGCAAGCGGGTGATCCTGGTCGACGACAGCATCGTGCGCGGCACCACCTCCATCAAGATCGTGGAAATGATCCGCAGCGCCGGCGCCAAGGAGGTGCATATGCGCATCGCCAGCCCGCCGACGACCCATTCCTGCTTCTACGGCGTCGACACGCCCGAGCGGCACAAGCTGCTGGCGGCGCGCATGAGCGTCGAGGACATGGCGCGGCTGATCGGCGTCGATTCCCTGTCCTTCCTGTCGATGGACGGGCTCTACCGCGCCGTTGGCGAGCCGGGCCGCAACGACCGCAGCCCGCAATATTGCGACGCCTGCTTCTCGGGCGAGTATCCGATCCGGCTGGTCGACCATGACGGCGGCCAGCAATCGCAATTGTCGCTGCTCGCGGAAGCATGACTCAGACGCTGTCCGGAAAGATCGCGCTGGTCACCGGCGCCTCGCGGGGCATCGGCTATCAGGCCGCGCTGGCGCTGGCCAGGGCCGGCGCGCATGTCATCGCCGTCGCCCGCACCGTCGGTGCCCTCGAGGAGCTGGACGATGAAATCCAGGCGGCCGGCGGCTCGGCGACACTGACGCCGCTCGACCTGAAGCAGGGCGAGCTCATCGACCGCATCGGCGGCGCTGTCCACGAGCGCTGGGGCCGGCTCGACATCCTCGTCGGCAATGCCGGCATCCTGGGCGAGCTGGCGCCCATGCATCACATCGCGCCCAAGGTCTGGGACGAGGTCATGGCGGTGAACCTCACCGCGAACTGGCGGCTGATCCGCGCCTTCGACCCGCTGTTGCGCGCCGCGCCGGCGGGCCGCGCCCTGTTCATCAGCGCGACCCTCGGTCATGTGCCGCGCGCCTATTGGGGCGCCTATGCGGTCTCCAAGGCGGGCCTGGACATGATGGTGAAAACCTACGCCGACGAACTGGACGGCACGCCCGTGCGCGTCAACCTGTTCAACCCGGGTCGCACCCGTACCGCCATGCGCGCCAAGGCCATGCCCGGCGAGGATCCGGACACCCTGCCCCGGCCCGCCGACGTCGCGCCCGACATCGTCCGCATGGTGTCGCCGGACTGGACCGGCCAGGGCGAGCTGGTGAACTGGCGGGAAGGCGTGTAGCTCTCTTCTCTTTCGGGAATTCTATTCTTTTTCCGCGAACGGATTGTCCGACTTCTTCAGCCTGATCCGGATCGGGGTGCCCCACATGTCGAAGGTGTCGCGCAGGCCGTTCTGCAGATAGCGGATGTATGACTCCGGCACTTCGTCCGGACGCGAGCAGAAGCACACGAATGTCGGTGGGCGTGCCTTCACCTGGGTCATGTAGCGCAGCTTCAGGCGGCGGCCCGACGGCGCCGGCGGCGGATGCGCCTGGATGGCGCCGTCCAGCCAGCGGTTGAGCCGCGCCGTCGAGATGCGGCTGTCCCACGCCTCGTAGGCCTTCATCACCGCGGGCATCAGCGTGTCGAGGCCGCGGCCGGTCAGCGCCGAGAACTGCACGAACTGCACACCGCGGATTTCCGGCATATCCAGGTCGAGCATGTCCTCGACCTCCTTGAGCACTTCCTTCTTGTTCTCGACCAGGTCCCACTTGTTGAGCGCCACCACCAGCGCCCTGCCTTCGCGCGCCACCAGGCTGGCCAGCACCTTGTCCTGCCGGTCGAGCGGCGACGTGGCATCGACCAGCAGCACCACGACCTGGGCGAACTTCACCGCCCGCAGGCCGTCGGCCACCGACATCTTCTCCAGCTTGTCGATGACCCGGGCCTTGCGGCGCATGCCGGCGGTGTCGAACAGCTTGATGCGCTTGCCGTCGAATTCCCACTCGACCGAGATCGAATCCCGCGTCAGCCCGGCTTCCGGCCCGGCGAGCAGCCGTTCCTCGCCGATCAGCGTGTTGATCAGGGTCGACTTGCCGGCGTTGGGGCGGCCGATGATGGCGAGGTGCAGGACACCGTCCTCATGCGCGGCGTCGTCCTCCTCGCCGTCCTCGTCCGGCACGATGATCTCGGCGTGCTCGGACAGTGCGTCGTAGAGCTCGCCCATGCCCTGGCCGTGTTCGGCGGAGATCTGCACCGGCGTGCCGAGGCCGAGCCCGAACGCCTCCAGATAGCCGCTTTCGCCGGCCGAGCCTTCGGCCTTGTTGGCGACCACGACGACCGGCTTGCCGGTCTGGCGCAGCCACTGGGCGAAGTGCTCGTCGAGCGGCGTGACGCCGGCGCGGGCATCGATCATGAACATCACCACATCGGCGGACTCGACGGCCCGCTCGGTCTGCTGGCGCATCCGCGCTTCCATGGAGTCGTCGCGGACGTCCTCCAGACCGGCGGTGTCGATCAGCGTGAATTCGAGCCCGGCGATGCGTGCCGCGGCTTCGCGGCGGTCGCGGGTGACGCCCGGCCGGTCATCGACCAGCGCCAGGCGCCTGCCGGTCAGCCGATTGAAGAGCGTCGATTTGCCGACATTGGGTCGGCCGATGATGGCTGCGGTAAAGGACATTTTTCCATCGTTACCGCATCGCCAGCAGTTCGCCGTCGTCGCCCATCAGATAGAGCGTGCCGTTCGCGACCACAGGTCCGATGTAGTTCTTCTTGCTGGGAATCTCGACGCCGCCGAGGAACTCGCCGGTATAGGGCGAGAACGATGCCAGCATGCCGTCATTGGTGACGACCAGCAGGCGGTCGCCCGCCAGCACCGGGCCGGTCCAGGTAATCAGCGCCTTCTTCTTGTTGTTCTTCTTGTAGCGCAGCATGTCGGTGACCCACTTGGCCTTGCCGGTGCGGCGCGACAGGCACATGAGCTGGTTGTCGGCGGTCACCACGTAGAGATAGTCGCCCGCCACCCAGATACTCTGGGCGCTGGGAACGTCGTTTTCCCAAAGCCGCGAGCCGGTGGTCAGGTCGATGGCGGCCATGCGGCCGGAATGGCCCACGGCGAACACCGAACCACGGTCGATCACCGGCGAGCCGTCGATGTCGTTGAGCGTCGACAGCGCGGTCATGCGGCCGACGCGGGTGAGCGAGTCCGCCCAGGCGACGCGGCCGTTGCTCGATTGCAGCGCGAACAACTCCCCCGACGAGAATGCGGCGACGACCGTGCCGCCGATCACCGCGGGGCTGGCCGAGCCGACCAGGCCCGCGGCCTCGGCGATGGCGACGTGCTGCCAGACCGTGGCGCCGGTGTCGGCGTTGAGCGCGTAGAGCTGGTTGTCGTGGGTGGTGACGAAGACGAAGCCCTCCGAGGCGGTCGGCGCGCCGCGCAGCGCCACGTCGAACTTCACCCGCCACAACTCGCCGCCGGAGCGCGGATCGAGGGCCAGTGCCTCACCGGTGCCAAGGGTGACGTAGAGCTTGCCGTTGTCGTAGGCAATGCCGCCGCCCGACGCGGTATCTTCCTTTTCCTTGTCTTTGGGCGCCTTCAGCCGCTGGCGCCACGCCACGGCGCCGCTGTCGGCGCTGAACGCGGATACTTCCCAGCCCGAACCAAGGGCGAACACCATGCCCTGGGCGACCACCGGCTGCGACACCAGGTTGCGGTTGGCCGTGGAGCCTTCCACACGGGCGCGCCAGGCGATCCGCGGCGACGGCCCGAGCGCCAGATGATGCATCGCGTGGCTGGCATAGCCGCCGGCCTGCGGCCATTCCGGGTTGGCGAAGGGCTGCGGCAGCGTCACCGGCACCGCCTTCAGCGCCTCGTCGGGCGTGACCACGTCGTTCAGCTCGACGATGGGCTTGCGCTCGCCTTCGAGCACGATCTTCTTTTCCTTGTTTCCACAGGCGGACAGCAGCGCGACGAGCGCGACCGCGGTGACGGCGGTCCAGCCCACGCTGCGCGTGTAACCGGAATTGCGACGGGACATCGGCATCAGGCGCACCACCTACTTGGTCTTGTTTTCAGTCTTGATTTCGTCGGCCGGCACGCCGAGGACGGCCAGCATCTGCTGCGCCCTCATCGTGAAGCCGGAATCGGCCGGCGCCTTCTCCAGCAGTTCCTTGAACGTCTTCACCGCGGCCTCGCGCTGACCCATCTTGTACTGATTCAGTCCCCGGAGCTCCTCGACCGACAGGTGCCAGACATTGTCCTCGCCGGACATGGCCTGAGTCCGCTTCTCCAGCTCCGGCCCGCCGCCGCTTTCCAGCAGCAGCGACGCGGCATAATAGCCCGCCAGGTCGCGGTAGACCTTGTCGACGCCGGCATCCGCCGCGATTGCGTCGTAGGTGGCCTGGGCAGCCTTCGTGTCCCTGGCCTGGTTCTGCAGCTCGGCGATACGGAAGCGTGCCAGCAGGCCGTAGCTGTCCGAGCCGCCGTCCTTGGCGACCGCCTGCAGCTTGGGCAGGGCGTCAGCGGGCTTGCCTTCGTCCACCAGCGCCACCGCCGCGTCGAAGGCATCGCCCTGCGCTGCGTGCTCGATCCGCTTCTGGTCCTCGAGGTAGCGGTATCCCGCGACGAGGCCAATGGCCAGGACGATGACGGCCGCCAGGTACTTTCCATAGCGCTTCAGGAAAGTGAAGATCTGCTCTTGGCGGACTTCTTCATCGACTTCGCGGAAGATGTCGCTCACTCAGGAACCTCCTACTCGGGAACGGGCGGCTACCTTAGCTTGCGGCCCGTGGGTTCGCAAACGCTGAGGCGGCCGGGAAGCGTGTCGCGGGGCTAATCCCGCATGGAATATGTATGCTCGCGCGCCGGGAAACGCCGGGCTCTGACTTCTTCGGCATAGTGGGCCGCCGCCTCGTCGATCGCCGCGCCCCATTCGGCATAGCGCTTGACGAAGGTCGGCGTGGTCGCGAACAGGCCGATCATGTCTTCCGTGACCAGGATCTGGCCGTCCGTCCCCGCCCCGCCGCCGATGCCAATGACCACGTTGGCCACGCTCTGGGTGACCTTCTCGCCCAGTTCGGCGGCGACCGCCTCCAGCACCGTGGCGAAGGCGCCCGCGTCGGCGACGGCCTTGGCGTCGGCGATCACGTCTTCCCACTCGACGCGGTGCCGGCCCTTCGCCGCATAGCCATGCATGTTCACCTTCTGCGGCTGCAGCCCCACATGCGCCATCACCGGGATGCCGCGCTGAACGAGGAATTCGATGGTCGGCGCCATGACCCGGCCGCCCTCCAGCTTGACCGCCGCGCAGCCGGTCTCGCGCATGATCCGCGCGGCGTTGAGGAACGCCTGCTCGGCCGAGGCCTCGTAGCTGCCGAACGGCATATCGACGACGATGCAGGCGCGCGGCGCGCCGCGCATCACCGCCTGGCCGTGCAGAATCATCATCTCCATGGTAACGCCGACCGTGTTGGGCAGGCCATGGATCACCATGCCGACGGAATCGCCCACCAGCAGCAGGTCCACGTAAGGATCAAGCAACTGCGCGACGAGCGCCGTATAGGCGGTCAGGCAGACCACCGGCTCCTTGCCCTTGCGCGCCGCGATGTCGCGTACCGTGACGTTGCGTTCTTTCTCGAACTTGGACATGCCTTCTTCCCGTTCGCCTTTGCTCGTCCGCTCGGTTTGAACGTCCGGCGCCTTCATAGCACCTGAGCGCCGGCGCTCCAATGAAGATGACCGATCTGGCAGCTTGACACGCGCAGGCGGGTTTATTATTTAACCAAAAGGTAATTTAACCTTTCGGTAAAATTCCATGCCCGCCGACCGTCTCAGCGTCACCTTCTCCGCCCTCGCCGACCCGACCAGGCGCGCCATCCTGGCGCGCCTTACCCTGGGCGAGGCGTCGGTGACCGAGCTGGCCGAGCCCTTCGACATGACCATGCCCGCCATCACCAAGCACCTCAAGGTGCTCGAGCGCGCCGGTCTGGTCGCCCGCGGGCGCGCGGCGCAGTGGCGGCCGGTCAGGCTGGAGGCCGAGCCGCTGCGCGAGGTGTCGGGCTGGCTGCAGAACTACCGCCGGTTCTGGGACGAGAGCCTCGACCGCCTCGACGACTATCTCCAGGCCATCCAGAAGGGAGACCCCGATGCCGGACGTCACTGAAGCGGTCGAGAGCAACCTGATCATCACCCGCGTGCTCGACGCGCCGCGCGGCCTGGTCTGGAAGGCCTTTTCCCAGGGCGAGCACCTCGCCCGCTGGTGGGGACCGAAAGGTTTCACCTGGGTGAGCGGTACCCTCGACTTTCGCCCCGGCGGCCGCTTCCATTACTGCATGCGGGGCGACGACGGCTACGAGCTGTGGGGCAAGTTCGAGTACCGCGAAATCGAGGAGCCGTCGCGCATCGCGTGGCTCAATTCATTCTCTGATCCGGAAGGTGGCACCATCCGTGCGCCGTTCATGGCGGATTTCCCGCTACGGGTCCTGAACGTCATGACCTTCCGGGAAGACGGCGATCGCACCCTGCTGCGCCTGCAAAGCGCGCCGCTCGACGCCACCGGCGCCGAATGGGCTGTTTTCAAGGGGATGCATGCCTCCATGCAGCAGGGCTTCGGCGGCACATTCGATCAACTCGACACCGTTCTCGCAGAACTTCAAAGCCGGTAATCCGACCTCGCAACCAAGGGGATTTTAATGACCTCCCATGATCATGAACTCGTTCTGACCCGCCTGATCGACGCACCCCGCGCCAAGTTGTTCCGCTGCTGGACCGAGCCGGAGCTGATGAAACAGTGGTTTGTGCCCTCGCCCTGGACCCTCGCCAGGGCCGAGATCGACCTGCGGCCCGGCGGCAGCAGCCTGGTCGTCATGCGCGATCCCGAGGGCAATGAGTATCCGAACCCGGGCATCTACCTGGAAGTGGTAAAGGACGAGAAGCTGGTCTTCACCGACGCCTATGTCTCGGCGTGGCAGCCGTCGGAGAAGCCGTTCATGACCGCCATCGTCACCTTCGAGGATGAAGCCGGCAAGACTCGCTACACCGCCCGCGCGCTGCATTGGACAGCCGAGGACCGGAAGACCCATGAGGAAATGGGCTTTCACGAAGGCTGGGGCAAATGCGCCGACCAGCTCGCCGCGCTGGCCGCGAAGATTTGAGGAGAACCGCCATGGACAAGCAGATGACACGGCTGCCGCATCAGGATGTGCTGATCGACCGCCGCTTCGCCGCGCCGCGCGCCCTGGTCTTCAAGGCGTGGACCGATCCGGCCATGATGGCCAACTGGTGGGGGCCGAAGCACTTCACCAACCCGGTCTGCCGGGTCGACGCCCGGCCCGGCGGCGAAATCTACATCGTGATGCGCGCGCCGGACGGAAACGATTACCCCATGCAGGGCTGGTTCCACCAGGTCGTCGACGGCGAGCGCATCGTGTTCGCCGACAAGGCGGTGAGTCCGGAAGGCGTGCTGCAGCTGGAGGGCGTGTCGATCATCGACTTCGCCGACGACGGCGACGGCACCGCGGTCACCGTGTGGAGCAGCGCCATCGGCTTCGTCGAGGAAGCGCCGCAAATGCTCGCCGGCATGAACGAGGGGTGGTCGCAAAGTCTTGACCGACTGCGCGAATTGCTGGCCAACTGAGGTGACACCGATGAACGCCCTGACCCGGGACCAACCGCCACGCCGGAGACGTGCCATGTGGATTATCCTTGCCGTCGTCGTTGCCCTGATCGCCGCCGCGCTGATCTACGCCGCGACCAGGCCCGACACGTTCCGGGTCGCGCGCAGCGCCACGGTGAACGCGCCGCCCGAGGCGATCTATCCGATGATCGCCGACTTCCACCGCTGGACCGAATGGTCGCCCTACGAAGCGCTCGACGCCGACCTGCAGCGCAGCTATGGCGGCACCGAGAACGGTGTGGGCGCGACCTATGCCTGGGAAGGCAAGAAAGCGGGAGCCGGCCGAATGGAGATCGTCGACGTCACGCCGCCGAACCTGATTTCCATCAAGCTGGACTTCACCAAGCCCTTCGTGGCCAGCAACATGGCCGAGTTCTCCATGCGGCCCGAGGCCGGCGGCACCGCCGTGACCTGGTCCATGACCGGCAAGCAGAACCCGATGTCCAAGGTTATGGGAGTCTTTTTCAGCATGGACAAGTTCGTCGGACGGGATTTCGAGACCGGCCTCGCCAATATCAAGAGGAACGCCGAGCGTTCGTAAACCGGGAGAGAGCAGAATGAGAAGATTGCTGGCCGCCTGCGCCATCGTTGTCATGACGTCCGCCGCCGCCATTTCCGCCGAAGACAAGGCGCCGCCGCCATCGGCCCCGCCGGTGCCGGCGGGCGCCTACACGCTGGACAAGTCCCATGCCAGCCTGACCTTCATGGTCAACCATCTCGGCTTTTCGAACTACACCGCCCAGTTCACCCGCTTCGACGCCACGCTGCAGTTCGATCCGGCGACGCCGGCGGCGGCCACGGTCGAGGCCACCATCGACGCCAATTCCCTCGAGCTGCCCTCGCCGCCCGCCGGCTTCACCGAGACGATGAAGGGCCCGCAGTGGCTCGATACGGCGAAGTACCCGACCATCACCTTCAAGTCCACGAAGGTGGAGCCCGCCGGCGGCAACAAGGCGAAGATCACGGGCGATTTCACCCTGCACGGCGTGACCAGGCCGGTGACGTTCGACGCCAGCTTCAACGGCGGCTACGCCGGTCATCCCATGGACCCGAACGCCCGTATCGGCTTTTCGGCCGAGGGCACGTTCAAACGGTCCGATTTCGGCATCGCCTACGGCGTTCCGGCGCCCGGCACGACCATGGGCGTCGGCGACGAGATCAAGGTCATGATCGAGGCCGAGTTCACCGGCCCGCCGCTGGCCGGCGCCACGAAGAAGTAATCTGTTCAATGGCTTCCGGACTGTCTTTAAAACGCTTCGGCCGGGTGGCCGAAGCGCTGCGGGAACGGTCGGCGCGCGGTGAGATCGCGGGCGGCATCGCCCTAGTAGAGCGCCACGGTGAACGCACGGTGGCGTTGGCCGGCGTGATGGACCTGGCGGATGGCCGCCCCATGGCCCGCGACACCATCTTCCGCGTCGCCTCGGTCACCAAGCCGCTGACGGCGGTCGCCGCCATGATCCTGGTCGAGGAGACGCGCCTGCATCTCGACGACCCGGTGGACCAGTTCCTGCCCGAGCTGGCGGACCGCCGCGTGCTGCGGTCGCTCGACGGGTCTCTGGCCGATACGGTGGCGGCCGATCGCGCCATTACGCTGCGCGACCTGCTTACCTTCCGTGCCGGGCTCGGCGCGGTCATGGCCATGCCCGGGACCCATCCGATCCAGCGGGCCATGGAGGATGCTGGTGTCGGGCCCGGCCCGGTGCCGTGCCAGATCCCGCCCGACGAGTTCATGCGGCGGATCGGCGCCCTGCCCCTGATCCACCAGCCGGGCGAGCGGTGGATGTATCACACTGCCGCCGACATCCTGGGCGTTCTGATCGCCCGCGCCAGCGGCATGGACCTCGGAGAGTTCATGCGGCAACGGCTGTTCGAGCCGCTGGGCATGAAGGACACGGATTTCAGCGTGCCCGGCGGCAAGCTCGACCGGTTCGCCACCTGCTACGTCCGAGACGAAAGCGGCGCCCTCGCCGTCTGGGATACGCCGCGCGGCGGCATGTGGAGCAGCCCGCCTGCGTTTCCCTCCGGCGGCGGCGGGCTGGTGTCGACCGCCGACGATCTTGCCGCGTTCGGGCGCATGATGCTGAATATGGGGGCCGTCCCCGGCGGCCGCATCCTGTCGCGGCCGGCGGTGGAACTGATGACCACCGACCACATCACACCCGCGCAGAAGGCCGCGTCGTTCTTCTATCCGGGTTTTTGGGACAGCCAGGGCTGGGGCTTCGGCATGTCCGTCGTCACACGGCGCGACGGCGTCGCGGCCTCGCCTGGCCGCTACGGCTGGGATGGCGGCTACGGCACCACTCTGGCCATCGACCCGCGCGAGGACCTGGTCGCGGTGTTTCTGATGCAGCGGGTGATGACGGGACCCGACGATTTCCGGATCAACGAGGATTTCCTGACGTTGACGTATTCCGCCCTCGACGACTGACGAGGGGAGGTTGCTGACCTCGACGCCAACGCCGGAATCCTCGTTCCCGTGCGGCCCGATCCGGCAGAACCGCCAGGTACACCGGATAGGCCGGCGCGCAGGCCATGCCGGAAAAGCCGGGTTGTCGTCGATCACACGGCATGTCTGGAACATATCAGGAACATTGATGACATTGGAGCCGGCTTTCGCGCGCCCGAGCGGACCAGAACGATGCGCGGTTCCTGTTGGTCATAGAATCGTCATTGAGTCACGCGGACACAAGTGGCAGAGTGAATATGCGGGAGGACTACAATATCTACGGCCGGATCGCCTTCGGGTTCCGGCCCGGTTTTGCCGAGTGGAAGCACGACCCTCGCCGTTAAGTGCCGTCTGCCTTGAATTCAACCGGGGAGAAGAACGCACATGACTTCACGAGCCATCATCCTGAGCATCGCCGGAGTATTGGCCATCGCGGTCGCCAGCCCCGCGCCGGCGGCACCGGTCGCCGCGTCCGAGATGGGCGCCTATTGCCGCGCCCAGGCGGCCAAGACATTCGGCGCCCGGCCCACCTATGTGAAATCCACCAGGGCCATGCCGGCCGCGGATGGTTCGGCGACCGTCAGCGGCAACTACGAGGACGGCGAAGGTCATACCAAGCACTTCAAGTGCCGCTACGACGCGAAGGGCAACTTCCTCGACGTGAAGCCCGCCGCGGCGCCCAAGAAGTAGGCCGGCCGTCACGCATCCAACAGGATCGCCGGCTCGGCCCCGCTGCCTGACTGGCGCTCGAACAGGCGGCGGTAGATGCCGTTCCTGTCGGCCAGCAGCGCCGTGTGGTCGCCGTCCTCGACGATCCGGCCGCCGTCGAACACCAGGATTCGGTCGAGGGTGCGCACCGTCGACAGGCGGTGGGCGATGATGATCGACGTTCGGCCCTTCATCAACCGGTCCATGGCCTGCTGGATCAGGTGTTCGGATTCCGAATCCAGGCTCGAGGTCGCCTCGTCGAGGATCAGGATCGGCGCATCGGCGAGAAACGCCCGCGCCAGCGCCACCCGCTGGCGCTCGCCGCCCGACAGCTTCACGCCCCGCTCGCCCACCAGCGTTCCATAGCCGCGCGGCAGGCTGGCGATGAAGTCGTGGGCGTTGGCGAGCCGGGCGGCGCGTTCCACCTCGGCCGCCGATGCGCCGGGCCGCGCATAGGCGATGTTGTCGCGCAGGCTGCGGTGGAACAGCACCGGCTCCTGCTGGACGATGGCGATCCGCGCGCGCAGCGACCGCTGCGTCGCGTGGCGCACGTCCTGGCCGTCGATCAGCACCTTGCCGCCGGTGACGTCGTAGAGCCGCTGGATCAGCTTGACGAAGGTGGTCTTGCCCGAGCCCGAATGGCCGACGAGGCCGATCCGCTCGCCGCCCGCGATCGTCACCGACAGGTCGCGGTAGAGCGGCGTCTGGTGGCCGCCATAGTGGAAGGTGACCTGGCTGAACCGGATCTCGCCCGCCGCGATGGCGATGGGCCGCGCGTCCGGCAGATCGTCGATGCCCAGCGGCTCGGCGTGGATGTCCACCAGTTCTTCCAGTTCGTTCACGGAACGCTGCAAGTGGCTGACATGCTGGCCGATATTGATCAGGTAGGTGTGCAGGATGAAGTAGGACGTCAGCACATAGGTGACCTCGCCCGGCGTCGCATGGCCGGCGAACCACAGCCACAGCGCGCTGCCGACCAGCCCGGTGCGCACCGCCCACAGCAGCGTCGACTGGAGCGTGCCGGACCAGGTGCCGCGCCACCAGGTGCGCAGCGTCCGCCGTTGCCATTTGGCAATGTGCCAGGTAAGCCTTGCCTCCTCCCGCTCCTCGGCGCCGAACGCCTTCACCACCGCATTGGCGCCGACCGCGTCGGCCAGCACGCCGCCGATGCGGGTGTCCCAGGCATTGGAGACGGTGGCCGACGGCGCCACCCAGCGGGTCGCCAGCAGCACGGTCAGCGTCACATAGGCGACCGCGCCCACCGCCATCACCAGACCCAGCACCGGCCAGTGCCAGGCCAGCACCAGCACGGTGCCGGTCAGCAGCACCAACGAGGGCAGCAGCGCCAGCAGCAGGGTGTCGTTGAGGATGTCGAGCGCCCACATGCCGCGGGTGATCTTGCGCACGGTCGAGCCGGCGAAGGCATTGGCGTGCCAGTCGGTCGAGAACCGCTGGACGTGGCGGAACGCGTCGTCCAGCACCTCGCCCATCAGCCGCAACGTGAACGGCACCACGCCCATCCAGGCGACATGGCGCAGCGCGACCATGGCGAGCCCCAGCCCGGCCATGATGGCAAAGGTTGGCAGAACGGCGTCGCGCGCGCCGGTGGCCAGCGCGTCGATCAGTTGCCCCGCGAACACCGGCACGAACACTTCGGTGGCCGTCGCCAGGGAAATCGCCGCGCCGATGAAGACCGCGCGCCCGCGCTGGCGTCCCCAATGGCGGAACACGAAGCCCAGCACGGCCCGCATCACGCCCGCGCGTCCCTTTGTCTTGCTCTTGCTCATGATGAAATCTGGCGCCGTCGGCGCCGTCTCCAGTTCGAATATCAGGGAATGTGGCCCGGAACCAGCGCCGGACCAGGGCCGGCGCTTCTAGCGGCGGTATCGCCCCGAAGCGCGGCCGAGGAGGCGCGTTGAAGAATCGATCATCACTGGCCCTCCTTTCTCTGAAAACGGGAAACGGGGTTTTAGCACCGGCCAGCGGGATCGGCAACCTCCTGAGAAATCCCAGCAGAGTAGCCAACCGGCGCTACGGGAAGGTCAGTTATACCCAGGATATTCAAGCTGCACGGCGACAAAGGCGGCCGTGCGCATACCGTAGCGGGCCTCGATCGCGCGCAGCGACTGGTCCAGCGCCGTTGCCGGCGGCTGGTCTCTCACGGGCGGCAGACGTCGCTCCTTCGGCCAGTCGGCGGCGACCTTGTCGGGCAGGATGCGGATGCCGTTTCTTGTCTCGAGCGCGTCCGGCGATGCGGCAAACGTCAATGCGCGTGACCGGTAGGTCCGCGACCACACGTCAGCGACGAGCGCGAGGGAAACCTCGTCGACGCCCGACACAAGTTGAAGGCCCAGCGTCTCCCGTTTCCAGAAGGCGAGCGTATTGCCGAGCGCCGTCAGCGCGAACGGGCGCGAGAACCTGAACGCGCCGCTGTCGTGGCGCGCGTCCCAATTGGCGACGCCGATATCGCGGGCCACTGCCTCCGCCTTCTCCCGGCCGGCGATGGCCTCGATCAGGGTGAGCGCCACGGGCATGGACGCGCTGACGCCCGTCGTCGTCGCCACGCCCCGGTCCACGACCAGCCGACGGTCCGGCACGTAGCGAATGGCGAGATGCCGCTTGCGCCAGCCCTCGATGTAGAACCAGTGGGTCGTCGCCTGCTTGCCGTTGAGCAGTCCAGCCTCGGCGAGCACCTTGCCGCCGGCGCAGACGCCGATGATGATCGCGCCCTTCCCGGCTTGGCTCCTGATCCAGCGCAACGCCGCCGGATCGTCGTCGCGGCTCATGGCCGGCACGATGACATAGTCGGCCCCGTCCGGATGCCGCGCATCGAACCCGGCAACCGTCGACTCTGGCGCGATGGTCAGCGCCGGCAACAGCCGCATGGGTCCAGGTTCCGTCGCCAGCGCCACCACATCGGCCACGCCCGAGCGCTTCAGGATGCCATAGGGCATCAGATAGTCCGTGGTCTCGGTGCCGTCGTTGATGCCGATGACCGCGACCAGCGGCTTTTGCCGGTTGGGCGGCTTCAGCCCGGCCACGATGGCGTCGGCCTCCGCCTGCGCGACCGGCGGCGCGCCCTTGGCGGAAGGCGCGGGCGGCAGCGAGAAAATCCAGGCCACGCCGCCCGCCGCGACCAGTGCCGCCGCAGCCAAAGCTCCCAGTAACACGCGTCGAAGAGTCATCTTTGCCGAGGCCGCTGTTCCGGTCAGGTGGTTCGACGCGCAACCTAGCGCGGCAGCTCCCTGTCCGGAAATGACATAAACCCGGCAAATCCTGCCAGTCGGAACGGGATCGACGCCAGGCCGGCTCTTTCGCTGCCACCCGTCAAGCCAGGCAGGTTAGCCGGCTAATCCGGATCGCCGGTCTCGTCCCGCCCGGCGAGGAACGCCTCGATCTCGTCCAGGTCGGCGCAGTACGGATAGTCCTTGTCGCCGAACACGATCGCGTGGGTTTCCGGATCGCGCAGCATGTAGCCGCCATGGGCCAGTACGCGCTTGTCAGGCTTTTCCGCCTTCATCATATGCCAGCCGTGCCGCACGACCATGCGGCGGATGCGGCGTTCCACGGCGGCGAGACTGTCGCGGCGGCTCATGAACCTTCCCCGGTCAGCGCTTGCGCACGAACTCGGTGCGCAGGACCAAGCCCTTGATCCCATCATGGCGGCAGTCGATCTCGTCCGGGTCAGCGGTGAGCCGGATCGACCGGATGACCGTGCCCTGCTTCAGCGTGGTGCTGGTGCCCTTGACCTTCAGGTCCTTGATCAGGGTGACCGAGTCCCCGTCGGCCAGGGTGCTCCCAGCCGCGTCGCGGACCTCGATCCCTTCCACAGCGGCGGGCTGAGCCGCCTCGCCGGCCGGACGCCACTCGCCGGTCGCCTCGTCGTATACATACTCGTCGCCGCCGGCCATGGGTGCCTCCGTGCTGGATGCCGCCTTCTGACAGGCGCGGGCGCGGCGCGCAACGTTGAAAGCGAACTCGGTCATCGAGGACATGGCGATGGCACTGGAGGTGGCGGCCACATCATAGGCTGGAATCGCCAACGCCGTTTGAGCCGGAGTCGAGACAGAACACCCAGGCAGCTGGCCTTCGCTAAGGCCGGTGACGTCCGCGCATGAACGTCCAGTCGACGTGAAGCATGCCGCCCTGGACCTTGACCTCGCGCTTGCCACCGCCGATCGGTCCCTCGAGCGTGAAATCCATGACGGCCATGGGCGCCGCGGACGCGGGGACGAGTTTGGCCGGATAGCCGGGCGCTTCGTGCTGCTGGAAGCCGCCCGCGCTGGGCGAGAGGAACATATAGCGGGTGCGCGCGCGGTTCAGATCGGTCTCGACCGTGAGGGGTGTGTCACCCGTGCTGAGCGAACGGGTTCCGGAAGTGTGGACGATCGGCTCCGGCCCGGCGATCGTCGGGTCATCCAGATGGTAGGTGTCGTCGATCTTGAGGGTCCCGGTGCAGTCCTCGTTGAACCAGGGCTGGTAGGAACCGGTCGCGGCGAAGGGATCGCTGCTGTTGGGATTGTCGTAGGTGGCGAAGTAGGAGGACGAAGATTCGCCGCTGGAGGTGACGGGGCATTCAAGCGCCGCGATGCGCTTGTAGACCTGCGTCATGACGCCCTCGTTGGGGTTTCCGGTGACGATCTCGGACGTCCACCGGATCTGGATGGACAGGGTTCCTTCCAGGCCGGATTCCTCGGCGACCAGGCCGCCGCCCGGCTTCCGCGCCGGTCCCGCGCCTGGAGACGGTTGACCGGCGTCGGACGCCGTAGAAGCTGCCTGACTTGCGGTGCCTGTCGCTGGGCTAGCCGCCGAAGCGGGGTCGGCGGGGTTCGGCGCCTCGCCGCAAGCCGCCAGCACGCCGATGCACGCGAACGCCAGAATTGCCGTTGACCCCCGACCCATGCGAAATCCCTGTACCCACGGCCGGCTAGTCCAACCGGAGGTGATAGTCTATCGAGTTTTTCTGAAAGGGCGAGCGACTCCGGCGACTGAACGCTGCACTCAAGCACGTTCCTGCCATAGGCGATCCGCGCGTGCGCTATTCCTGCAGCGGACATCCGAAACGGACCCGGGGCTGGACGGTACGGGCAATATTGGCAACGACTATTTCGCCGAAGCCATGCTTGCCTCCGGCGCTCATGGGCTATGCCAGTCCTCCAACCCAAGCCCGCCGACGCGAATGAACTCGCGCGCATTATGCGTCACGATCTTGAGGCCTCGCCGCAAGGCGCTCGCGGCAAGCAGCAGGTCATAGGCTCCTATGGGCGTGCCCTGGCTGTTCAGGCTTGCACGCAATTGCGCCGCCACGCGGGCGTCCTCGCGCTCGAACGGCAAGACAGAGATCGTGTTCAGAAGCATCCGCATGGCTTCCCGCAGGCGCGGTGCAAGGTTGGGATTACGCGCCAGCCCGTACTCGACTTCCATCTCCGTGATCACCGAGACGGCCAGTTGAGGCGGCGCTTCCTGGCGAAGCCGCGCCATGACGGCCCGCTCGCCACGCGCGAAGTCGCTCAGCACATTGGTGTCGAGGAGATACTTCACGAATAGGCATCTTCACGCGGTGGCAGCAACTCGCCGCGATACGATTCGAACGGCGGCGTGTCGGGGTTGCCCTGCCACTCCAGAATCAGCGATGGCCAGCCGGGGCTGCCGAGTGTCTTCTTGTCCAGCCACTCGCGCAGCGCCTTGCGGATCAATCCGCTGCGCGTCTCGCCCAATTCCTTTGCCGTCTGGTCCAATTCCTTGGCCGTTGGATCGTCGAGATAGAGGTTGAAGTTCATGAGGCTTCACCGGAGGCCAGAGTATAACCTTCGACAGGTTATATTCCGCCTCCGATCGTGGCAAGCACAGTTGGGACACATCAAACAGATGTGCCCGCGGCGTCGCGGCAAGATCGTCGGCGACGGCGGTCACCCCACCTTGCGCCGGTAGAACAGCGCCCTGCCCGACGGCACCAACTGAAGCAGGACATCGAAGTCGGCGATATTGTCCGTGAGCACCGCGAGGCCGAGCTTGCGGCCCTGAAGGAACAGGGTGCAGTCCATGAGCGCCCGCAGCCTCGTGTCGGCCGCGTAGCCCTGAAGCCGGCACAGCATGCCCGAGAGAAGCGCGGCACGGCCCAACACGTCCGGGTCCGGCGTGAACACAAGGTGCGCCGGCATCGCGCGGACCTGCCGCCTGATTTCGGCGATGGCGGTCGGCGTGCGCCGATCGGTCGGGTTCAGCACGCCGACGGTGTGCATCAGTTCCTGGATGGCGACGGTGGAATGGTTGACCTGCCGGCTGGCAATCAGGTCGTCCATGCGCGCCGGCGTCCGGTCCTGCAGCTGGTCGATGTAGACGCAGGTATCGAGCAGCAGCGACTGCCCGGCAATGTCGACGTCGTCGATGAACGGCAGTTCCTCGTCGGAACGGCGGGCGAGCGTCCGGCCGGGATCGAGACGTGCCCAGCGGCGGGCGGCATCGAAATCGAACGCGGTCACCTCAGAAGCCGAGATCCAGGTCCGGGTCCACATTCCCGCGCGCCTTGCGGAACGCCTCGGCGAAGCCGTCGTCGAGCGCGATGCTGGCCAGCGCGAACTCGATCAGGTCGCTGTCGGCGTCGATGCCCGTGCGCTGCTTGGCGCGCGCCACCAGCGCCGGACTGACCCGCCCGCCGATCCGCCCGCGCTTCTCACCCAGCAGACCGGACCGCTCGGCCGCGCTCAGTACGGCCTCAACGCGGGATGGGTCGGATGGAGGTTTGGGAATTGTCTTCGGCATGGTGTATCGCCCTTGTTGAACAATTATCCAATATGTTCAACATAACATCCGGCCAAGGGGCCTTCAAGGCACCCGTCGTCTGCTTCCACTCGATCGTTGTAGGGCAACATATCACGCTGTACTTACGCGTCTTTCCGGAACGCGCAGATAAGCCACCGACAATTCCACCGTCGCGCATTTGCGCTTGCCAGAGAAAGTTCGCGGATGGGGAGGTCTCCACCATCGGTCAATCAGATTGGCGCAGCCCATCAAGAACCTGACGAAGCGTCGCGAGTGCAATGCGGCGTGTCCGCATTGGATTTCTAGATTCTGCGATCGACAGCGCCGTTTCGTTGAGCGCACCACTGATGAAGGCCGTCAGGGCGTTGGAGTCGATCCGCACCATTTCGCCAGCGCGCATCGCCGCATCGAGGCCGGTCCGCAACGATCGGCCCCCAATCTCGATGTCGATCGCCCGCCACTCGGTCCAACCCAAAACGCTCGGCGCATCGGTAAGTACGATCCGCCGTACGCCCTCCCTCAGAACGATCTCCAGAAAGGCTTCGCACCCCCGTTGAATTCCCTCGAAGTAAGTTGGAGAACCAATCGCAATATGGTCGACGTGCGAGACTATCTCCCGTTGGACCTCTTCAAAGACCGCCCGGAATAGCCCGCGCTTGTCGCGATAGTGGTGATAGATCGAACCCTTGGTGACCGACGCGGCAGCGGCAATTGTATCGAGCGACGCTCGTTCGTACCCATGATTGGCAAAGATCTCGCGGGCTGCGACCAGCAAGGCGGCTTTCGTCAGTCCCGACCATTCTGCATTAGTCCTTTGTCGGGGCGCGGATTTCATCCCGGTCAAGGTCGGAGGCGCTCAGCCGTCTGTTCCCCTGCCGCGATACGCAATCGTTGTTTCTCCTCGGCCGTCAGGGAAGACCAGTGAACTCCGCGCAATGCGCCCTCCAGCGAATACAGATAGTAACAGTAGGGAAGGCGCTTTCCGGCGCGTTCACAGAGACGTCGGTAGGTATTGGCCGGGCCGATGCGCGCGAGCTGTCGGACGGACACAATTCCGCATTCGCGAAGCCTTGACGCGATCGTGACGCCAAGATTGGGCAGCCTCGCGAAAGGTTTTGAATTCGCACTCATTGCGGTTTTTCACTGTACGAACCTGCATATTCGGCAGCCGCCTCGATTATCATGACCACATCGACGAGGAACCCGGCGGGATCGACCGCAAAGAAGTGTCGTTGCCCCCATGGTTCATCGCGCGGACTGCCCAGTACATTCACGTTGGAATTGCGCAGCGTCTCGAACGCACTGTCAACGTCATCAACCTGCATCGTAACGATGGCGGCGGCATTCGGCTGCTGATCGGGAGCAGGAATGCTTGCATGGCCTGCCTCGACCAATCCGAGCTGGAGCAAAGGAAGATGGGGATGCGCCAGATGCACATACCAATCAGCAACGAAGACGGCCCGCAGGCCGAAGTGATCCTCATAGAAGGATCGCGAGGCCGATAATTCGCCTGTGGCCAGAACTTGGAATATCCCCGTGAGCCTCATCCCATTTACATACTTTAGGTATGCAAATGGGTCAAGGGGCGCGACGCGGCGCTTGGAGCCTTGGCTAGCTACCGTAGTGCGACGCGGATTGCCGCGAATGACGCCGCCTCAAAAGAGATCGCAGAAGGATTATCGTGGACTCGGAGAGACGATAGATCACAAACGCCAACGAGCGATAGCGCCCCCCCTCACTCCCACTCGATCGTCCCCGGCGGCTTCGACGTCACGTCGTAAACCACCCGGTTGATCCCTCGCACCTCGTTGATGATCCGGCTCGACACCCGGCCCAGGAACTCGTGGTCGAACGGGTAATAGTCCGCCGTCATGCCATCGGTCGACGTCACCGCCCGCAGCGCGCAGACGTAATCATATGTCCGCTCGTCGCCCATCACGCCCACGGTGCGCACCGGGAGCAGCACGGCGAAGGCCTGCCAGATGGCGTCGTAGAGGCCGGCGCGGCGGATTTCCTCCAGGTAGATCTTGTCGGCCTTCTGCAGCAGGGTGATCTTGCCCTGCTCGATGGCGCCGGGGATGCGGATGGCGAGGCCCGGGCCGGGGAACGGGTGGCGGCCCACAAGGTCCTCGGGCAAGCCCAGCTCGCGGCCCAGCACCCGCACCTCGTCCTTGAACAGCTCGCGCAGCGGCTCGACCAGCGCCATGTTCATGCGCTCGGGCAGGCCGCCGACATTGTGGTGCGACTTGATGGTGACGCTGGGGCCACCGCCGAACGAGACGCTCTCGATCACGTCGGGATAGAGCGTGCCCTGGGCGAGGAACTTGGCGCCGCCGATCTTCTTCGCCTCGGCTTCGAACACGTCGATGAAGGTGGCGCCGATGATCTTGCGCTTCTGCTCCGGGTCGCTGACGCCCTCCAGCTTGCCGAGGAACAGGTCGGCGGCGTCCACATGCACCAGGGAAATGTTGTAGTGTCCGCGGAACAGGCTCACCACCTGCTCGGCCTCGTCGGCGCGCAGCAGGCCGTGGTCGACGAACACGCAGGTCAGCTGGTCGCCGATGGCCTCGTGCAGCAGCACGGCGACGACGGAGGAATCCACGCCGCCCGACAGGCCGCAGATCACCCTGCCGCTGCCGACCTGGGCGCGCACCTCGGCGATCTTGCTCTCGAGGAACGCGGCCATGGACCAGTCGGCGACGCAGCCGGCGATGTTCAGCACGAAGTTCCGCAGCAGCTTGCCGCCGTCGGGCGTGTGCATCACCTCGGGGTGGAACTGCACGGCATAGATGCGCCGCGCCTCGTCGGCGATGGCGGCGAACGGCGCGCCGTCGCTGACGCCGACGACCTTGAAGCCGTCGGGAATGGCGTTCACCCGGTCGCCGTGGCTCATCCACACCTGGTGGCGCTCGCCCGGCGCCCAGACTCCGTCGAACAAGGCGCAGCGTTCGGTGACGGTGAGGAACGCGCGGCCGAACTCGCGGTGGTCGGAATTCTCCACCGAGCCGCCGAGCTGGGCGCACAGCGCCTGCTCGCCATAGCAGATGCCGAAGATCGGCACGCCCCGGTCCAGCACCTTTTGCGGTATCCGCGGCGCGTCGTCCGCGTTCGCGCTGGCCGGGCTGCCGGAGAGGATGATTCCCCTGGGGTCGAACGCGTCGATCATGCCGTCGACCTTGTTGAACGGCACGATCTCGCAATAGACGCCCGCCTCGCGCACGCGGCGGGCGATCAGCTGGGTCACCTGGGAGCCGAAATCGACGATGAGGACGTGTTCAGTCATGGCGTTGGACCCTATGGCGAGCGGTTCATCACGGCAACGAAAAAGCCGTCGGTCTGATGCGTGGCGGGTGTGAGAACCAGGTAGTCAGGCTGGTGCGACAAGGTCGCGGGCGGAGGGCCTTGCGTGGCCGGCCAGTTCTCCTTCCACGGGACGCGGGCGAAGGCCGGATTGCGGGCGAGGAAGGCGTCGGCGCGCGCCTCGCACTCCTCGGGCAGCAGCGAGCAGGTCATGTAGACGAGCTGGCCGCCGGGCTTGACCGATGCCGCGCCCCGGTCGAGCAGCTCGTCCTGTAGCTGGGTGAGCGCGGCGAGCAGCTCCGGCGTCAGCCGCCAGCGCAGTTCCGGGTTGCGCCGCCAGGTGCCGGTGCCGCTGCATGGCACGTCGAGCACGACGCGGTCGACGCCGGCCGGGAGTTTCGACGGGCTGTCCACGTACTGGATGTTGCGCGCGTCGGCCCGCTTGGCGCGCGGGCGCAGCTTCTCCAGCCGCCGTCGGTCGGCATCGTAGGCGTAGATCTGGCCTGAATTGCCCATCTGCGCCGCCATCGCCAGCGTCTTGCCGCCGCCGCCCGCGCACAGGTCCAGCACCTGCATGCCCTTGCCCGCGCCGGTCAGCAACGCGGCGATCTGCGAGGCTTCATCCTGAACCTCGACGAGGCCGCCCATATAGCTGATATGATGGGTGATATCGGTAGCAGGCGGTAGCCTCAGGCTGGTCGAGAGCATGCCGCCGCGCGAGGCCTCCGGCAGCAGCGTCATGGCGTCCTCGGGCGTGCCGCGCAGCAGGTTGACCCGCAGGTCGAGCGGCGCCCTGCCCTCCAACGCGGCCATTTCCGCCTCCAGCCGCTCGCCGAAGCGGCGCGCTAGCTGGTCCTCCAGCCAGGCCGGGAAGTTCAGCCGCGCCCAGACAGGCGCGGTCGAGAAGTCGGCTGCAAGCGCCTGTCGAAGCAGGGACATTTCCGGTTCGGCGATGGGCGCCGGCGCATGCGGATCGCCCTCGAACCGGCCGTTCATCGCCGACAGGTCGGCGCCGGACAGCGCCACCTGGGCCAGCACCGCGAGCCGCGCGCCTCCGTTCTCGTCTCCCAACCGCCAGTTCAGCTCGCCGCGACGGCGCAGCACCGCGTAGAGCAGGTCGCCGACGGCGCGGCGGTCCTTCGAGCCGGCATAGCGCCGCTGCCTGAAATAATCACGCAGGATGGTGTCGGTGGCCGCGCCACCGTCGCGGGTGGAGCCGTCGACCGCCGCAACCAGGTCGATCGCGGCCTGGATGCGGGCGCCTTCCCTCATGATCGGTCAGGAGCCCGGATAGTTGGGGGATTCGCGGGTGATCACCACGTCGTGGACGTGGCTCTCGCGCAGGCCCGCATTGGTGATGCGCACGAACTGCGCCCGCTCCTGCAGATCGGGCACGGTGGCCGCGCCCGTGTAGCCCATGGCGGCGCGGAGACCGCCCACGAGCTGGTGCACCACGCTGCCCGCCGCGCCCTTGAAAGGCACTTGTCCTTCAACGCCTTCCGGGACGAGCTTCATAGTATCCTTCACTTCTTCCTGGAAGTAGCGGTCGGCCGAGCCGCGGGCCATGGCGCCTACCGAACCCATGCCGCGATAGGCCTTGTAGGAGCGGCCCTGATAGAGGAACACCTCGCCCGGCGCTTCTTCGGTGCCGGCCAGCAGCGAGCCGACCATGACGCAGTTGGCGCCGGCGGCGATGGCTTTGGCCACGTCGCCCGAGGTCTTGATGCCGCCGTCAGCGATCACCGGGATGCCGGCCGGGCGGGCCACGCCGACCACGTCCATCACCGCGGTGAGCTGCGGCACGCCGATGCCGGCGACGATGCGGGTGGTGCAGATCGAGCCCGGGCCGATGCCGACCTTGACCGCGTCGGCGCCCGCGTCCATCAGCGCCCTGGCGGCGTCGGCGGTGGCGATGTTGCCGGCGATCACCTCGACATTGCCGTTCTTCTTCAGCCGCTCGACGATGTCGATCACCCGGCTGGAATGGCCGTGGGCGGTGTCGACCACGATCACGTCGACCTCGGCGTCGACCAGCGCCGCCGCGCGGTCCAGGCCCTCGTTGCCGACGGTGACCGCCGCGCCGACGCGCAGGCGGCCCTTGGCGTCCTTCGACGCATTGGGGTGAAGCTGGGCCTTCTCGATGTCCTTGACCGTGATCAGGCCGATGCAGCGATAGGCGTCGTCAACCACCAGCAGCTTCTCGATGCGGTGCTGGTGCAGCAGCTTCTGGGCGTCGTGGGTATCGACGTTGTCTTTTACGGTGATGACCTTCTGGGTCATCAGGTCGCTGACCGGCTGCGCCTGATTGGTGGCGAAGCGCACATCGCGATTTGTGAGAATGCCGACCAGCTTGCCGCCCTTCTCGACGACCGGAATGCCGGAGATGCGGTGGCGTTTCATCAGCTCCAGGGCGTGGGACAGCGGCTGGTGCGGCTCGATGGTGACCGGGTTCACCACCATGCCGGATTCGAACTTCTTCACCTGCCGGACCTCCTCGGCCTGCTGGGCCGGGGTCATGTTGCGGTGGAGGATGCCCATGCCGCCGGCCTGGGCCATGGCGATGGCAAGCCGGCTCTCGGTGACGGTGTCCATGGCCGCCGACAGCAGCGGGATGCCGAGTTCGATGGATTGGGTGAGCCGGGTCCGGGTGTCGACCTGGCCGGGCATGACGCTCGATTCGCGGGGCACAAGGAGGACGTCGTCGAAAGTCAGTGCCTCGCGAATGTCCATCGGGCCTCCTGGGTCGCCTGCGCCGAAGTGGCGCGGAATATGACACCGAGAACGCCCGGGTACAAGACCTAGTCTCCGGTCTCCGACAGCCCCTTGAAACCGGTCGCGACCACATAGGCTTCGGCGGAATCCTGCCGGCTGGCCTTGGGCTTTGCGTGGCGCACGGACCTGAAATGCCGCTGCATCATGGCGAGCAGCTCGTTCTCGGTGCCGCCCTTCAGCACCTTGGCGACGAAGCTGCCGCCGGGGGCAAGCACGTTCACCGCGAACTCGATCGCCGCCTCGCACAGCGCCATGATCTTGAGGTGGTCGGTGGGCCGGTGGCCGGAGGCGGGCGCCGCCATGTCGCTTAACACCAGGTCGACAGGGCCGCCGGCCATGGCGATCAGCCGGTCGGGCGCGTCGGCCTCGAGGAAATCCATCTGGGCGATCTCGACGCCGGGGATGGGATCGAACACGTTGATGTCGATGGCGATGATCCGGCCGGACGGACCGGCCTTCTTCGCCGCCACCTGGCTCCAGCCGCCTGGCGCGGCGCCCAGGTCGATGATCCGGGCGCCCTTCTTCAGCAGATGGTACTTCTCGTCCATCTCGAGCAGCTTGAACGCGGCGCGCGAACGGTAGCCCTCGCGCCTGGCGGCGGCCACGTAGGGATCGTTGAGCTGGCGCTGCAACCACAGGGTCGATGAGAGTGTGCGGCCCGAGGCGGTCTTGACCCGCACGCTCAGTTCCCGCTCTCCGGGTCCCTTGGTCACGGCTTTTCCCGGGGCGCTCGGGCGCGAGCCCCTAGGCGGACGCGGCGCCATTCCCGTTCCGGCGCTGTTCGGTGTCGGCGTCGATCATCAGGTCGAGCAGCAGGCCTTCGCGCAGGCCGCGGTCGGCGACGCGCAGCTGGTCGCAGGGCCACATGTTGGCGATGGCCTCGTAGATGGCGCAGCCGGCGATGACCAGATCGGCACGGTCCTTGCCCACGCAGGGTTCGGCCATGCGTTCCTCATAGCTCATGCCGGTCAACCGGCGGGAGATGTCGTGGATGTGCTCGCGGCCGATCCACATGCCGTCGACCCGGCTGCGGTCGTAGCGCCTCAGACCCAGATGGATGCCGGCGATGGTGGTCACGGTGCCCGACGTGCCGATCATCTGCACCTGGTGCGCCTTCACCCGCTCGCGCAGCCGGTATTGCCGTTCGAACGGCTGCAGCAGGTCTTCCACATGGCGGACCATGCTGCGGTACATTTCGGCCGTTACCTCGCGGCCGCCGAAGGCTTCGGCGAGGGTCACGACGCCACACGGAAGCGAGGTCCAGGCGCGGATGTCGCAGGCCTTGTCGGGCGTCGCGGCCGCCCAGATCAGCTCGGTGCTGCCGCCGCCGATGTCGAACACGAAGGCATAGTCCGACCCGTCGTCGAACAGCGAGATGCAGCCCGAGACGGCGAGCCGCGCCTCTTCCTCGGGCGTGATCACGTGCAGATTCAGGCCGGTCTCGCTGCGCACCTTGTCGAGGAATTCCTCGTGGTTGCTGGCGGCGCGGCAGGCGGCGGTCGCCACGTGGCGCTGGCGGGTGACGCCGCGGCGTTCGATCTTGTCGGCGCAAACCTTCAGCGCCTCGACGGTGCGGTCCATCGCCTCGGCCGACAGGGCGCCCTTGTTGGCGACGCCCTCGCCCAGCCGGACGATGCGGGAAAACGAGTCGATGACGCGAAAGCCCGCGCCCGTGGGCTTGGCGATCAGCAGCCGGCAGTTGTTGGTGCCCAGGTCCACGGCGGCATAGGTATGCCCCCAGCGGCCGGCGCCCTGCCCGTTTCCGGGCCGCGCTTCGATATGGTCGGCCGCGTGACTCACCTGACTTTTGGGCTCCGGTTCAAAGACTTGGGAATTCACCCCAATGTAACGCGCTTTGCCGGTGGTGCAAGGCGTTGACAGGATGCGGCCCGCTCCCTATGTTGCGCCCGCCTTCGTTGGGGGATCGTCTAACGGTAGGACAGCGGACTCTGACTCCGCCAGTCTAGGTTCGAATCCTAGTCCCCCAGCCAACCTCTCTCCGGCTTCGCCATACAAATCCCGCAGCGCCTCGACGCTTTGCCTGGAGTAGTAGGCGGCGCTCCAGCGATGGGCCTGCCGTGCGCCGCGGTCGCGCAGGCCGGCGCTCAGGTGCCGCACGCTGCCGGCGCCTACCATGAGGGCGCACAGCGTATCGAGCATGCCCAGCGTCAGGCTCTGGTTGAACTTGCGCAGGCTCGCATAGGTGCGCTCCGCGGGGACGCGGTCTTCGTGGACGAGGAATATCTCGCCCGAATCCACCCGCCGTTCCATCCGGTGCAGCGTCGCGCCGACCGTCGGATGATTCTCGATCAGCGGGATGAGGTCATATCCCATGCCTCTGAGCCGCGGCAGCGCGGGATGGATGTTCAGGGGGAGCTCGATGGCCTCCAGCGCCTGCTGGGTCAGGACCAGGTCGCTGTAGCACGATATGGCCAGGTCCCATGTCCCCGCGGCGATGCGGTCCAGAACCCCGGCCCGGGCCGCCGGCTCGTTCACGCTCCACGATGCCCAGGTCAGGTCGGCGCAGATGGCGGACACCCTGGCATGGGCGGCGGCGCCAAGGTTGGTGTCGGTGATCAGCAGGGTCCTGGGAGGCCACATGCGGCGCTAGCCCAAGCGGTTGAGCAGCGCGTTGACCGTGTCCATGGCCGAGGTAAGCGATTTCATTGCGATCTCCTGGCCGATGCGGGCGGATACGGGAATATCCATGCAGGGCGTGTCCCACGGGCATGCCGGGGCGATCTCGCCGAACTCAATAGCACGACTTTCTTGTCCGGCATCCCGCATATGCATGCGTGCCAATCGCTCGACGGCCCGGATAACATCTCGGGACGTGAGCATGGCGTCGGCCGTACCGCCATTGTCATGCGCCCCCATGCCCGCCAGATGCTCGAGGAATCGCGCCCGGGGCAGCGCGCGTGGCCGCCAGCACCTGAGTATGGCGACGATGCCGGTGGCATCGGTGACGTCGATCCTCTCGACGATCGGCCTGATCCCGCCGAGACCATCCTGGTAGGGCGCGACGATCCCGTGGACCAGCCGGGTGATCGCGTCCTGATCGAGGACATCCGTGACCACCCGCTTCGAGCACCGTACCATGGTGTCGGACAATTTGGTGCCGGCGGCGAATGTCACATCGCACCGCCCCAGCGGAAAGCCGCGCGCTTCGATCGCCGTCACCGGCGATGACACCACCACGGCCTCGACCCTGGGATCCAGCAGCAGCGCCTCGACCTCGGGCGAACGGACCGAATTGAACGGGTCGCCCGCTGGCGCCCTCGGGTTGCCCCGCAGGTAGGTGCCGTGTCCGACGATCAGCTTTCGGCGCGATAGAGCGTCGATCACGGCCCGCTGGACTGACCGCTGGTAGTCGTCCTCGCCGATCACGACAAAGCTGGGAACCATCCCGGACAGGCGAAACGGCAGCATCGTTCTCAGGACCAGGCTGGCATCGCCGTGGCCGGATATGCCCGGGTTCGAGTTCACCTCGATGATCGCCGACGGAACCTCCTTCCACGACCGGGAAATGTCCGGGGTCACAAAGTCGATGCCAAGCGCGCTCATGCGGAACAGCTGCGCGACGCGAACCGCCATATCGCGGTTGTCGGGATGGAGTTGCTCCGTCACGTCCTCGAGCAAGCCGCCGCGCGCCAGATTGGCCTCGCCGGAGAGGTCGATTTGCCGGCCCCCGCCGGGGACCGACTCCAGCGTCAGCCCATAATTCTCGGCGATGAACCGTTGCAGGGAAGGATCAGCCACGACTTCCTTCAGGTAGGTGTCACGCGACTGGGCCTTGCGCGCATCGGCGCGCCGCTGGTTCTCGCTGGCGATCAGCTCGCGGATCGTCGCTCGTCCGTCGCCGACCACGACGGGCGGCGTGCGCCGGTAGACCCACAGCAGCTTGCCATCGACGACCGTCATCCGGTGGTCCAGGCCGGCGACGTGGTTCTCGAGGACGAGCGGGTAGTCGCTGACACCGGCGGCGTGTTCCACGGCTTCGGCCAGGTGCCGTTCGGATAGGATGCGCGCGGTGACGCCGAGACCCTTGCCGCGATTCCTCGGCTTCACCACGCAGGGAAAGCCGATACGCCTGGCAGCGTCGAGGGCATCATCGGCCCGCCAGAGCGACACCGCCCTGGTCGTCGGCAGCCCGGCGCGCTGGAGAAACTCCACCGTCGACAGCTTGTCCCGGGAAAGGATCTGGCCGGTCAGGCTGTCCTGGCTGTTGGCCAGTTCGAAGAAGTGCCGGCCGCGCGCCCCGCTCCCGATCTGGAACACCGATCCCCCAGGGCTCGCGGACACCACGCCCAGTCCGAGTCCCCCGGCCGCCTGCATCAGCAGCCCGCCGATCTCGCCTGCAGGCCGCCATGTACGGGCGTGGCGCCCCAGCATGCGGGCCGCTTCCGGCACATCTTCGCTGACGATCGCGCCGTGGCAGTGGAGCAATGCGGTCGCGGCGATGCTCGGCGGGAAGTGGGACATGCAGATCCAGCCGGTGGCCCCCGATGCGCCCGCGCTCCATCGCGGCGGCGCGGGATGCTCCAGCAGGGCGGATGCCAGCGCGCCGATCGCCTCCGGCAGGGCAAGCTCGCCGCGGGACGCTTTTATGTCCAGGTCATACCCCGACTGTTCCAGTGCACGGGCGAGATGCTGGAGAGAAAAGCGCCTGTCCGGCAGCGAAAACGACATCTCGATGCAGGCTTCCGGATGACGCCCGCTGGCACCGAAATACTGCTTCAGGACTGGTTTCTCGCCGCGCGCCGTATCCGACATCCGTTCAGCCCACCGCCAGCCAGGCGAAGCGCGCCGCGAATAGCGCGGCCAGCAGGATCATCAGCCAGTCGCCGCGGCCTGCCTGCCCCGTCGCCAGCTTCAGCGCTACATAGGCGATGACGCCGAAGGCGATGCCGTTGGCGATCGAAAACGTCAGCGGGATGCCCACGAGAACGAGGAACGCCGGGATCGCCGTCGCCGGATCGTGCCAGTCGACCCTGGCGAGCGGCGCCATCATCATGGCGCCGACCAGGATCAGCGCCGGTGCGGTTGCCGCGGCAGGAATCGCCTGGGCATAGGGCGCGGCGAACATCGCGGCGAGGAACAGCAGGCCGACGACCACCGCCGTCAGGCCGGTGCGTCCGCCGGCGGATACGCCCGAGGCGCTCTCGATGTAGTTCACCACCGGGCTGGTGCCGGCGACCGCGCCGGCCATGCTCGCCGCGGAGTCGGCAAACAGCATGCGCTTGAGGCGCGGGATGTGCCCCTCGGGCGTCATCAGTCCGGCGCGCTGGGTAACGGCGACGAGCGTTCCCACATTGTCGAACAGGTCGACGAACAGGAAGATGAAGACGATCTCGACGAGGGCGATGCCGGTGCCGTGGCCACCAAGTCCCAGCGCCCCGGGGATGTCGAGGCGGAAAGCAGTCGATGTCAGCGCGGCGACGCTGTAGTCCACCGGCTGCATGGTGACCTGGCCCAGCACCCATGCCAGCGCCGTGGTCGCCAGAATGCCGGTCAGAATGGCGGCGCGTACCCGCCACGCCAGCAGCGCCGCCGTGAGCGCCAGGCCGAACACGGTCAGCCCGGCCGCCGGCGTCGTCAAATCGCCCAGCGCCACGGCGGTCGCCGGGTGGGCGACGACGATGCCCGCGCCGTGCAGGCCGATGAAGGCGATGAACAGGCCGATGCCGGCGGCGATGGCGGCATAGAGCGACTGCGGAATGGCGGCGATGATCAGTTGCCGCAGGCCCGCCACGGTCAGCAGCAGCATGGCGAGGCCAGACAGGAACACGCAGCCCAGCGCCGTCTCCCACGGCAGGCCCATGCCCTTCACCACCGTATAGGTGAAATAGGCGTTGAGCCCCATGCCGGGCGCCAGTGCGATGGGCGAGTTGGCCGCGAGGCCGATCAGGATCGAGCCCATGGCCGCGCCCAGGCAGGTGGCGGCGGCAGCGCCGGCAAAAGGCATCCCCGCGTCGGCCAGGATCGTCGGATTGACGACGATGATGTAGGCCATGGTGAGGAAGCTGGTCAGTCCGGCCAGCACCTCGGTGCGGACGGTCGTGCCGTTTTCAGTGAGGTGGAAGACCCTGTCGAGCAAGGCGACGTTCCCGCTCAATCGCCGGCCGATGCGGTCGCGAGGCGGACGATGACGCCGCGCGTGATGATCGCGCCCGCAGACAGTTCGACGATCATCCGCTATCCTCCGTGCTGGCCTCTTTGCGATTGTCCGGGTTTTTCCGGCGGTTGCCAAGCGGCCACATCCCCCGAATCCTGACAGAGCTTTGCCCGGCAATGCCGCCGGGCGCGGAGTTTGCGCCATGCAACTCGAAGACACCTATCGGCCATTGCTGGTCGAGACCAGTGCCGACCTGCTGGTCGTCATCTCCGGCTGCTCGGGAGGAGGAAAATCCACCTTGCTCGCCGAACTCGCGCGCCGGGGCCATGCCGTCTATGAGGAAGCTGGCCGGCAGGTCGTGAAGGAACAGCTCCATATCGGCGGCAATGGCCTGGCGTGGAGCGACGCCGGCAAGTTCGACGAACTCACCATCTCGCGCACCATGCACAACATGATCTCGGCGGCGCGGACGGGCCGCGTCGCCTTCTTCGACCGGGGCATCGTCGACCAGGTGGCGGGCTGCGACGAGGCCGGCCTGGCGCTACCGGACTATCTGCGGGCGGCCGCCGGACTGTTCCGCTGCCACCGTCTGGTTTTCCTTGCGCCGCCCTGGCCGGAGATATTCCGGAACGACGAAGAGCGCCGTCACAGCTTCGAGGATGCAGCGGCGAGCTATGCGCCGTTGCGGGCGGCATACGAGGCGCTTGGGTACGAAACAGTGGAACTGCCGAAGGTATCGCCTCGCGAACGCGCGGCGTTCGTGCTGGAGCGGCTGGGCCAGGGTTGACGCACACCGCCTTGTCCAGTCATTGCGGCTGTGGAATGCTGGCGATGTCGGTTTCCTGCCCGAGCGTTGGAGGAACGCGGTGCCCAAGGCGCTATTCCGGTCGTTGATCGCCGTCGGCGCGCTGCTTCTCGCCGCGCCGGCCTTCGCCAAGGTCGATCCCGGCATGGTCGGGTCGTGGTTCGTCATGACCTCGAACAGCCAGGGCGCCGTGTTCATGACCCTCGATATCCAGGCCAACGGAAACTATTCGATCCGAGGCGAAGGGCCGGGCGCGCCAGCGGCGCGCGGCGGCCGGATCGAGGCCTCGGGCGGCAGGTTCACCATGACCGGCACGGGGGCCGATTCCGGTACCTATCTCATGCCCTATCCCTCCATGCTGCAGCTTACCGGCAGGAACGGCATGGTGTGGTGGAACCGCAAGGACCCGAACGCGGCGGGACCGCAAATGGGGCCGTCGCAGCCCGACGTGCCGCCGGTTGCCCTCGCCCAGGTCGCGGGCCAGAGCGTGCCGGCCAAGCTCCCCGATTATCTGGTGACCATCGCCAAGCGGGTGACGAGCTGGCAGAAGGATGCGCGGCTGGTGGCGCTGGAGATCCGTATTTCCGGCGCCGAGCCCTCGACCCGGTTCTATTTCTGGTCGCCCACGGCACGCCAAGCGCTGTCGGTGATGCCGGACGCGGCCATCGGCTACCAGGTCACTCCGGTGGACGACTGGAACTATGCCACGACGCCGTTGCCGCCGCGCTTCATCGACCTGGCGCAGGCCGCGAGGGTCGCGCGCCAGCACGGCATGAAGGCCATGAACGCCGCCGACTTGCGCGTCTTCGCGCCGGACGGGCGCCCACCGGTGCTTGCCTGGCAGCTCCGGGATTCGTCCGGGCCGTGGTACGTGGACGGCCTGTCGGGCGCCATGCTGCTGGGCGACGTCAGCGGCGACCGGGCCTATCTGGAGGCCGAATGGCAGCGCGCCGCCGCCGGCATGCGCTCGTTCATGGATAGCCTCAACCCGAAGAAGGCGCAGCCGCGGGGCCAGGGTGGCGGCGGCCGGCAATGCGGCTTCTCCTATCCGAGCGCGGGCACCGACTACCAATGCACCGGCCAGGGCGGCAACTGGTCGTGCACCGAATATTACGGCGGCTCCTGCACCTGCTCCGTCTACACGGCCTGCTGATGCGCTGGAGCGCCCTCGCCGTGCTGCTGCTGGCGCTCGCGGGCGCCGCGCTCGCCGAGCCCTACCGCGACGAGATCAACACCGGTGGCCAGTGGCGGCCGGGCGACCCGCTCTATGAGGGCGGCGGCACCGAGCGGGACCATTTCGGCACCCAGGGCCGGAGTACCGAGGGCGAGACATGCGTCGGCAACGTCATCCCGGTCGACAGGATCGGCGGCGGCAAGAGCTGGAACCCGGGCTGCTACGCCATCAGGGGCGACAGGCGCCACGCCTGCTGCGGCTGCATCTCGTCGCCCGACGATCCCTACAGCGTGCAGGAGTTCGAGGCCGAGGGCCTGCCGGTGTGCGGCGCCCAGGACCAATCAGGCAGGAGACCGCCGGACGGCGGCAAGAATATCTACCGGGAATCGAACGACCCCCGCGATCGGGGCCGGCCGGGCCATCCGGACATCGAGCGTCTGGCGGAGGCCATCGACGACTGCCTGCGCAAGAGCGTCGAGCCCGGCTGGGGCCTCTACGATACGCCGAGCCTGGTCGAGTACTCGGAAGGCGTCGCGTATTACGAGGGTGGCAGCGTCCATTACAATCCGGCCACGCTGGGCCGCATGCCGCCGGAGCGGCAGGTCTATGCGCTGGCGCGGGCCTATGCCGGCCATGCGATCTACCTGCGCGACCGCTACCTTCGACATGGCGAGCCCGGCAAGTACGAGGCGGCGCAGCCGTCATCTCTCGACACCGACCGCATCGTCGGTTTCGCGACCCGTTGCCTGATGAGCAAGGACATGCTCGAGATGCCCATCAACAAATCGCCGGATGACCCGCGCGTCACTTATGGCATGTCGGTCGGCGGCAATGCGCCGCGCCTCGACGCCTTCGACAAGGGTTTCCAAGGCTGGCCGCTGTCGCCGCTCTACCGGCCCAAGCTGGACCCGGCCCACCGTTAGGCGGCCGTGTAGCCGCCATCCATGACCAGCTCGGACCCGTGCATGTTGCTGGACTCGTCGCTGGCGAGGAAGCGGATGCCGGCGGCGATCTCCTCGGGCTTGCCCATGCGGCCGATGGGATGGGCGGCCACCGAGGCGTCATAGGCCGCCTGCGCGGACGGCGCCATACCCAGCTCGTGGAATCGCTGGAAGATCGAGTCCAGCATGCCGGTGTCGATGCCGCCCGGATGGACCGAATTGACCCGGATCTTGTAGCGCAGCGCGCTGAATTCCAGGGCGAGCGCCTTGGTCATCAGCCGGACCGCGCCCTTGCTGGCGCAGTAGGCGACGTTGAACGGCGCGCCGATCAGGCCCGCGTTCGACGACAGGTTCACGATCGAGGCGCCGCCCCTGCGCCGTTCGCCGGCGCTGCGCAGCAGGGGCAGGCAACTCCTGACGCCGAGATAGACGCCGTCCACGTTGATCGCCATCACCTTGCGCCAGGATTCGAGCGTACTGCCCTCGATTGGCTCGACCACCGAGATGCCGGCGTTGTTGACGAGGATGTCGAGGTGACCGTGCGTGCGCTCGACGGCGGCGACCGCCGAAGCCCAGGCGTCCTCGTCGGTCACGTCGAGGTCGAGCCACTCGGCGCCGTGCGGGCGCCGGCCCGCTGGCGTCGATGCCAGGTCGGTGGCGACAACCTGCGCACCTGCCTCCAGCAGCGCCGCGCAGGTGGCGCCGCCTATGCCGCCGCCCGCGCCGGTGACGAGCGCGACGGTGCCTTCAAGCGATGTGGTCATGGTGCTCCCCCTTGATGCAGGCGGAACCTAGCATCCCGAACGGCAGGGAGCCACGGCCGCTCAGTGGGCGGTGGTTCCCCGGCGGCCCAGCAGCTCGTCGTGGACGCCGTCGATCAGCATCTGGCGGGTGCGCTCGACGATGTCGTTGAGGTTGGGTGTGTGGGCGAACATGGCTGCGGCCTTGTCGCGCAGTTCGGCCATGCTGGGCATGGCCGGCACGTGGATGGCGTGGAACAGCTCGTCGAGGTCGTGGCGAAGGTGCTCGACCTTTTCGTCGAGCTGGCGGTGCCAACGGTCGACCAGTTCCGCAAGCTCGTGCTGGACGTGGCCGCGCTTTTCGGCGAGACGGGCGCGCAGGTCGGCGGCGATGCTCTCGACCTGGAAGCTGGCGGCGAGCTGGCCGGCGGCCTTCTCGACCACGGCGGGCGTCAGTTTCTGGTCGTACTGGATGGCACGCTCGGACGGCACGCGCAGGTCCCAGACCAGCCCGACCGCCGCCATGGCGCGCAGCACGTAATAGCTGATGTCGATCTCGTACCAGCGGAAGCCCTGGCGGACCGAGCCCTGGTAATGATGATGGTTGTTGTGCCAGCCCTCGCCCAGGGTCAGTAGCGCCAGCCACCAGTTGTTGCGCGACTGGTCGCCGGTCACATAGCGCCGGCTGCCATGGACATGGGCCAGCGAGTTGATGGCGAAGGTGGCGTGCCAGCACAGCACGGTCGACCACAGGAAGCCTACCACCAGCCCGGACCAGCCGGCCAGCAGCCACACCACGAATCCGGTCATAACCGCCGGCAGGTACGGATGACGCTCCAGCCACAGCAGTTCGGGGTATTTGGCAAGGTCGGGCACCAGGCTCAGATCCGTGGTGTCGTAGCGGTCGCTGAAGATCCAGCCCACATGGGAATAGACGAAGCTGCGCCGCACCGGCGAATGCACGTCCTCGGGGCCGTCGGAGAAGCGGTGATGGTGGCGGTGGGTGCCCGCCCACCACAGGATGCCGCGCTGGGCCGAACTCTGCGCCAGGAAGCCGAGGATGAAAGCCATCACCCGGCTGGTCTTGTACGTCCTGTGCGAGAAGTAGCGGTGATAGCCGCCGGTGACGCCGAACATGCGCGCCGCGTAAAGGCCGGCGCAAAGCGCCAGGTCCGCCACGGAAACGCCGGTCCAGAGGGCGGCGAGGCACGCCACATGGGCGAGGATGAAGGGAATGGTGGTGCCTAGCAGGTAGCGTTCTTGGCTTTGGTCGCGGCTCATCCGGAAGCAGGTCTTTCAGCGGAGAATGTGGCCTGGTCCCGGGAACGCGCCCTCTCGCTGGCAGCAGGTCTCCTGGAGGATCGATGATCCGGCCCCTTATATAGGATCGAAACCCGATCTCTCAAAACGTTATTGCGGTAGCCCCTGCTCACGACGGCTGCGGAGCCAGTGGACACCCAGCCCGCCGCCCAGCAGCAGCAAACCGAGCAGGTCGCTATACAGACCCGACGCGAGCAGCATGAGGCCGCCGACCGCGCACAGAACCCGTTCCACGGCGCTTGCCCGCGCCAGCGCGTAGCCCGTCAGCCCCACGGCAAGGCCCAGCAAGGCCACGCCTGACTTGACGAACGTCAGCAGGATGCCGCTCCAGTCCGCCCAGCCAGCCGGATCGAGGCCCTCGGGGGTCAGGGACAGTAATTGAAGCCCGGACGGCGTGAGGCAGAACATCACCGGAATGACGAAGGCAGGCAGCGTGTATTTCCACGTCTGCATCATGGTACGGAACGGCTGCCCGCCGGTGATCGCCGACGCGGCGAACGGCGCGAGCGCCGTCGGCGGCGACACCTCGCCCAGCACGGCGTAGTAGAACATGAACATGTGCGCGGCCGGCTCGGGAATGCCTACATGGGTCAGCGCGGGCACCAGCATCACGGCCGCGATGATATAGCTCGCGGTCACCGGCAGGGCCGCGCCGATCACCCACATGGCCACCGCCGCGAGCAGGATCACCAGCAGCCGGTCGCCGCCACCGGCGCTGACGATCATCGAGGAGATCGTCAGCCCCAGTCCCGTCAGGTTGACCACCGAGACGATGAGGCCGGCGCAGGCGCAGGTGGCGATAATGCCGAGGGTCGACACCGCGCCGTCATGCAGGGCGCCGACCATGCCGAGGGCGCCGGGTTCTGGCTGCGCGTCCCGCCGCAGCGCCAGTAAGGCCTGCAGCGCCGACACCATGATCGCCGTCATCATCATCCAGAACAGGGAGACCGACACACGACCGTCGAACAGCTCGCCCAGGCCATGGCCGGCGGCCGTTCCGGTGACGCCATATAGGTGCACCGCGAGCCCCGCCGCCACACCGATGGCCAGGGCGGATGGCGTCACCAGCCGGTCCTCCCGACGCAGCATGGACAGGAGAAGCGCCAGGATGATCGACCAGAAGACGGCCATGAAGGCCGAGAATCCCATGGTCAACAGCAGGGCGATCGTCAGCAGCGACAGAAAGTGATAGCCGTGGCCTTTCGTCAGGCTCCACAGCGACAGGTCCGACATGCGCACCGGCGCCACGCCTAGCCGCCTTGCATCGGCTTCCGTGGTCAGCCAGCACGAGAAATAGTACAGCACCGCGGGGATCGCCGCGTAGCTGATCACCTGCAGGTAGGGCACCTGCAGGTATTCGGCGATGATGAACGCCACGGCGCCCAAGGTCGGTGGCGCGACAAGCGCGCCGATGCCTGCCGCCGACAGCATGCCGCCGGCGACGTTCGGCGGGTAGCCGCTGCGCTTCAGCATGGGCCAGGACAACGAGGCAAGGGTCACCGTGGTCGCCACGCCCGAACCCGAGACGGTTCCCAGCAGGAATCCCGACGCCACGACGGCCCGTCCCGGCGCGGCCGGCGACGGCTTCCTGCCGAACAGCGCGAACGCCCAGTCGATGAAGAACTTTCCCGCGCCGCCGCGCGCCAGCACGCTGCCGAACAGGGAAAACACGATGATGAAGGTGGCGGCGACGTCCATGGGGGTCGAAAACACCCCCTCGAACGTCAGGTAGTTCTGCGCGATCATCCGCGTCGCCGAGAAGCCCCGGTGGTCGAAGGGGATCGGCACATAGGGACCGAGATAGCAATACGCCAGGAACACCAGCGTGATGGCGGGCAGGATCCAGCCGATGGCGCGCCGCGTCGCCTCGAGGATAAGGACGATCAGCACCAGTCCGAGCGCGATCTCTTCCGGCGTTGGCCGCGTGGCGCGGTTCTTGTAGAGGTCGATCTGGGTGGCGAGATACAGCGCGCTCCATATCGCGAGACCAGCCAGGACCCAGTCGGCGATCCGCAGCCGTGCCACGAAGGGTACGGAGACCGCCAGCGGATACAGCAGGAACGGCAGCGCCAGCGTTGCCAGGATCATGCAGGATTTGGGATCGCCGGCCAGCATGCCGGTCTCGGACAGCGTGACCGCGATCATGCCCAGAGCGACGAGCGCCGTCAGCCACTCTTCCAGCGTCGCGCGGCGCACGACAGACGGCGGCGCAAGCGGTCGGCGCAGGAACACCAGCACCAAAGCCGCGGCCAGGAAACTGGCCCGGTACCAGGTCGTGTTGATGGCGAACTGGGTCCAGTACAGGGCATAGCACGCCAACAGGAAGGCGCCGACGCCGGTTGCCCACTTCAGCCAGCCCTGGACGTGTTCCGGTTCGCCGTCCTCCGACAAGGCGGCGACGGCGAGCGGCGCTTCGGTGGACTTCTCCAGAGTACTCATGCCAGCACGCCGCGGGACCGGTAGAAGCGCTCGGCCGCCGGGTGGAACGGCACAGCCGTGCGCCGCGCGGCACCCGCGAGGGTCAGCTTGCGCGCTTCCGGGTGGATCTTGTGCAGCTGGTCCAGATGGCCGAAGAAGGTTTCCAGCAATCGGGTCACGAACTCTCCGTCGATCGCCGACGGCACCAGCAGCAGGTTCGCGACGCCCAGGCCCGGCACCGCCTTGTCCTGGGTGCGATAGGTTCCCGCCGGAAGCTCGAACGGCGAATAGATGCCCGGCCAGGCCGCCTCCAGCGCCGGCAGCTCGCCGCCCGTCGGGATGAAGCGCAGCGCCGGCTGTCCCGAGATGGAGAGATCGTTGATCGCCGAGGTCGGAATACCGCCGACCCAGAACAGGCCGGCGATCTTGCCGTCCTTGAGCGCCGAGACCGATTCCGCGACGCTCAGATTGTCGCGCGTCACGTCCTTGAGCGGATCGAGGCCGGCCGCCTGCAGCACGCGGTCGGCGAAGGCCTCGGTGGACGACCCGGCCGAGCCGATCGAGACACGCATCCCCTTGAGGTCCGCAGTACGGTGGATCGGCCTGGAGGCATCGACCACAAGGTGCAGGAAGCTGTCGTAAAGCACCGCGAGCGTGCTGACCTTCTGGCGGCCGACGCTATCATATGGCGCCCTGCCCTTGATCGCCTCGAAGGCCGAATCCACCGTCGAAAAGCCCAGCTCGGCCTGGCCGGCGTCGAGCAGCATGATGTTGTCGACCGACCCTCCGGTGACCTGGGCGGTCGCCTGGATGTTGTCGCCATGCTCGGTCAGCAGCTTGGCCAGTCCGCCGCCATAGGGATAGAAGACGCCTCCCGTGCCGCCTGTAACGATGGCCATTCTCAGGCGGCGGGCATGGGCGGCTGTCGGCAGCACGAGGCACGATGCGGCCAGCGCCGCGCCCAGCCCCAGGATGCGCCTGCGGGAGACGCGCGGGCTATGTCGGCTTGTCGTGAGACGCAAGGAAGGTTCCGTCTGGTTGGCGACCGGGCTCATCAAAGCACAGCCGAACCGCCGAGTCAGGTCAACATTAGCGTGGCGTTGCAGTGCCCGCGGCCCTATATGTGCGCCCGACCCAAACGGCATTGCGAGACCGATGACGGATTCCAGCATGGCCGCCGCGGTGCGGGAGCGCAACGGCTCCGCCCCCTATGCCTCGCGGCGGACCTTCGCGATCATTTCCCACCCGGACGCGGGCAAGACCACGCTGACCGAAAAGCTGCTGCTGTTCGGTGGTGCGATCCGGCTTGCCGGCAATGTGCGCGCCCGCGGCGAGCGGCGGCGCACCCAGTCGGACTGGATGGAGATCGAGCGCGCCCGCGGCATCTCGATCACCAGCTCGGTGATGACCTTCGAGCGCGGCGGCATCACCTTCAACCTGCTCGACACGCCAGGCCACCAGGACTTCTCCGAGGACACCTACCGCACCCTGACCGCGGTGGATTCGGCGATCATGGTGATCGACGCCGCCAAGGGCATTGAGGCCCAGACCAGGAAGCTGTTCGAGGTGTGCCGACTCAGGGACATCCCGATCATCACCTTCATCAACAAGGTGGACCGCGAGGCGCGCGACCCGTTCGAGCTGCTCGACGAGATCGAGAGCACGCTGGCGCTCAATGTCTGCCCCATGACCCTGCCGATCGGCTCCGGCTCGGCGTTCCATGGGCTCTACGACCTGCGGGCCGGCAAGCACCTGACCTCGTCGATGGGCCGCGACGGCAAGTACGACCTGGCGGTCGACGCGCCCTCGCCCACCGGACCGGAACTGGCGGCGCGCGTGCCGGCCGACGTGCTGGAGCCGTTCCGCGAGATGGCCGAATTGGCGCAGGTCGCCTATTCGGACTTCGACGTCGAGGCCTACCGCGAAGGCCATCTGACGCCGGTCTATTTCGGCAGCGCGCTGAAGGATTACGGCGTCGACCGGCTGCTCGACGCGCTGGAGGCGTTCGCGCCGCCGCCGCAACCGCAACCCGCCGAGCCGGCGCCCGTCGATCCGTCGGAAAGCCGGGTGACGGGCTTCGTCTTCAAGGTCCAGGCCAACATGGACCCGAACCACCGCGACCGCATCGCCTTCGTGCGGCTGGTGTCGGGCCGGTTCCGGCGCGGGATGAAGCTGCGGCAGGTGCGCAGCGGCAAGCCGCTCGCCATCGCCAACCCGATCTTCTTCTTCGCCCAGGAACGCGAGCTGGCCGAGGAAGCCTTTCCCGGCGACATCATCGGCGTCCCCAACCACGGTACGCTGCGCGTGGGCGATGCGTTGGTCGAGGGCGACGACGTCAAGTTCACCGGCATCCCCAGCTTCGCGCCCGAAATCCTGCGCCGGGTGCGGTTGGAAGACCCCAGCCGTTCCAAGCAGCTGCGCAGCGCTCTCGAGGATCTGTCGGAGGAAGGCGTGGTGCAGGCGTTCCGGCCGCTGCTGGGCTCGAGCTGGATCGTCGGCGTGGTCGGCCAGCTCCAGCTCGACGTCATGGCCTCGCGCGTCGCCGCCGAATACAAGGTCGCCATCGGCTTCGAGCCGGCGCCCTTCGAAACCGCCCGCTGGGTCGACAGCGACGATGCCGTTGAGCTCAAGAAATTCCTCGACGAGCGCCGCTCGGTGCTGGCCGAGGACCGGGACGGCGCGCCCGTCCTGCTCGCCCGCAACATGTGGGAGTTGAACCGGACCATGGAGGAATGGCCCAAGATCCACTTCTACAAGACCCGCGAGCGCGCCTAGAACACTCTGCACAGCACCAGGTAGTAGAACGCCGTCGCCACCATGAAGCTGATCGCCAGGATCGTCGACTGGATGCCGACGATGCGGCCGAAGCTGGCCATGGGATGGCGGGTGTAGCCATAGGCGTGCAGGGTGCGCGCCAGCACCAGCAGGCCGCCGCCGAAATGCACCATGATCGCCGGTGCGCCCGACAGTTCCACCATCACCAGCAGCGCCAGCCCGGTCGGCGCATATTCGGTGAAGTTGGCGTGCACGCGGGTGACGCGCTGGGATTTCTCGTCCTCGCCCTGCGAGCCCGGCGCGGTCATGATCCGCACCCGGTGATGCATCACGTTGTAGGTCAGGATCACCAGCAGCAGGCCCAGCGCCATGCCGTAATAGAGGCTGACCGGCGCCGCGCGCCCCGCGATGGCATCGGGCATGCCGCCGCCCAGCGCGCCGGCGACGACCAGCGCCACGCCGCCGATCAGGCAGGCATAGGCCGCCAGCATGAAATTTTTCAGGATCTTCGCGCCCGGCGCGTATTCCCACGCGCCCTTGGCGTAGCCATGGACGATGCCCAGACCCACCATGACCAGCGCGAGGCCAAGGATCAGCGCGAACGCGCCCCACGGAATAATGGTCATTGCTCTCTCCCCTTTGCCCGATCAAACCAGCAAGAGGGACCGGCCGCAATGATCTTGCGGCCGGCGGCGGTTACCCGCGAGGTGTTTACTGGGCGCCCTTCCTGGGCGGCGGCGATGACATGATGGACAGGTCGCTGTAGGAGACCTTGCCGTAGCTCATCTCCTGGACGTGCGGGTCGCCATGCACGTCGCAAGCGGTCACGGTGACATCCTCCAGGGTGTATTTGCCGGTCCTGGCGGTGAGCACTGCATTCGCGAAGTGCTTGCCCGTGGCGCATTTGGCGGTGGCGCCCGAGGTGGTCACGACGACCTTACCCGGACCGGCGGGCGGCGGCGCTGGCGGGCCTGCGGACGCCTTGCCCGCGCTCATGCCGCTGGAGCCGACGCTGGTCGGGTTGCTGGCGCCCCACGAGAACGACTGGACCTCGATCTGGCCGCCGCTGCCGCCGCCACCCCCGCCGCCGAACTTCGTCTTGGACTCGCCCTTCACGCCGTCCAGTTCCAGCAGGTAGTCGGATGCCGCGTAGGTCGCCGACGACATCAGCATGACGGCAAGCGACGCCGTCGCCAAAGTGCGCATGATCATCTGCATCTCTCCCAAGTCGCCATCAGTGGCGATGACTGAAATATTGCGCCGCCGGAACCTTTCGCAAGCGGTGTGGCGGGAATCTTGCGCTTCCGGTCACTTGACTTGCGGCCGGGCGCTTACGGCAAAGTGTGCATGCCGCCTTCCAGCATGAAGGTGCTGCCGGTCATGTAGTCCGAGCCCGGACCAGCGAGGAATATGGCGATCGGGCCGGCGTCCACGTCCGGATCGCCCAGCCGGCGCATCGGGATGCGCTGCTTCAGCGCCTCGACGAATTCGGGCCGGGCGGTCTTCCAGGCGTCGAACGCGCGGGTCTCCAACGCCGGGTTGATGGTATTGACGGTGATGCCGTACTGGCCCCACTCGTTGGCGGCGGTGCGGGTCAGCGCCCGGATCGCTTCCTTGGTGGAGTTGTAGCAGGTGTTGCCCGGGAACCCCATCTGGCCCGAGCTCGACGCGAAGTTGATGATCTTGCCGTAGTGCTGGGCCTTCATCTGCGGGAACACCGCCTTCATGAACCACAGCGAGGCGGTCGCGCCGGTGCGGAAGGTGTATTCCCACTCGTCCTCGTTGGTGTCCTCCATGGCGACGAAGACCGTCGACGGCTGCGGGTCGGCCTCGGTGCCGAAGCCCTGGGCGTTGTTGACCAGGATATGGACGGTGCCGAACGCCTTTACCGTCTTGTCGACGGCGGCGAACACCTGGTCGCGCTTGCCCACGTCGCAGGCCACGCCGATGGCCTCGCCGCCCGCGTCGTTGATCTCCTTGGCGACGGCCTCGACCGTCGACGGCGTCCGCGATACCACCGCGACCTTGGCGCCTTCTCTGGCGTAGGCGATGGCGATGGCGCGGCCGATACCCCTGCCCGCGCCGGTGACGATGGCGACCTTGTCCTGCAGCTGCTTCATGGCTCGGTTCTCCACATACGGCGGCGCGGCCCCGCGACCGCGCGCTCCCCAAAAGACCGGCAAACCCTAAGCGAGCGCGGGCGTGGACACAACAGTTTATTTTAAACGCTTGTTTATTAAAAACCCGGAGCCGTCACGGGGATTGACCGTCACTCCCGCCAACCGTATGGTCCGCGCGGTTTCGGGAGCCCGTAGCTCAGCTGGTAGAGCATCTGACTTTTAATCAGAGGGTCTCGGGTTCGAACCCCGACGGGCTCACCAAGAAAACTGCCATCCCTCGCAAGTCGCCAGCACCGCCGAAGCGCGTATTTTCCGGTTGTCGCCGGTTGTTCGGCGTTCAGGGAACATCCGGCGCGCGCCCTGCGTTCAGGCTGTGACCGGTATCGGTGCTGCCGCTCCGCCGATCCGGGAACAATCCCGTTCACCGGCGCATCGTTCAAACAGGAGAAGACATGTCCCTGCTGCATGTGGTCATCGTACTGGTCGTCGTCGGCATTCTGCTCTGGCTGGTCAATGCCTACATTCCGATGGACGCGAAGATCAAAAAGATCCTGAACGTCGTGGTGGTCATCGCCGTCATCATCTGGCTGTTGCAGGCTTTCGGCCTGCTGGGCGCGATCGGGAACATCCGCATCTGAGAACCGGCCGCCCTCCGGCCCGTGCCGTCAGCGACATTGTGCTGGACAGGATCGCGCCTGCTCGTCACGGTTTGCCCGCTCCAGGCCCAAGCGTTGACCGTTTTTGCGAACATGCCGAAACCGGATTTTCAACCTACCCTGATCGGTGAAACGACGATCATCCGGCCGCTTCAGGCGCAGGACTGGTCCGGGATGTTGCATGCCGCGTCCGATCCGCGGATCTGGGAACTCCATCCCGTGCACGACCGCTACAAGGCGTCTGTTTTCAGAGAGTTTTTCGATGGTGGCCTAGCGTCCGGGATGGCCTTTGCCATTCTCCGCCGCGACACCGGGGCAATCATCGGCTCAAGCCGGTATCATGACCACGATCCCGAAGCCGGCGAGATCGAGATCGGCTGGACGTTTCTCGTCCGCGATCAATGGGGCGGAACCACCAATCGCGAGGTCAAGCGGTTGATGCTCGACCATGCTTTCACCTTCGTCGACACCGTGGTGTTCTGGGTCGGCACCGAGAACTGGCGATCCCGGCGTGCCATGGAGAAAATCGGCGGCCGTCTGCGGAATGGGCTTCGCTGGCGCGCCTATGGCGGCGTCGACACGCCGCATGTCGTCTTCGAGATGTGCAGGTCGGGCTTCAGCCTTTGAGACCTGAACGACGCACGCGGCGCAGGGTTCACGGACCGGATGCCGCGATGTCCTCGCCGCCGCGCTCCTCGTGATTGGCGGCGCGCGAATAGGTGATCGACGCTTCCGGATGCTGGGACTTCACGAACTTGGCGGCTTCCAGCGCATCCTCGGCCTCGAGGGTCACGTGCTCGGACGCCTCGTTGATCCGGTAACCGACGGTGTACAGCACAGTGTTTCCCCATGTCGTTGATGTCGATGGAAACGCGTTTTCCAACACGCCGGTTCCGACGGTGGTCGCGGGTCAACATCAAACATGCCATGCGTTTAAACTAATATCATGTATCTTACTCACAAATATTTGTTATAATTGATTTTTATTCAATATGAGCTCATGCGGTTAACGGCATGGAAAAACGCTTTTCGCGCCAGAGTTCCATTTACAAAACTTAACATCCAACACGTTGCTTCGGTTGCCCAAAATGGGTATCCGCTTGTTGCCGATTTTACTGTATACTGGCCGAGTCTCTACCCTCATGGGCGCGAGCGGATCCGGGCATCAAGGCGCGGGGTTGATCATGAATTCACCGATTATCGACAAGATCATGAACGAGCAGGACCGGGATTTCATCCGCGTCCTCGAGGATCTGATCGACGTGCTGATTGCCCGCGGGTTGATCACCATGGACATGCTGCCCAGGGACGCGGTGGAGAAACTCGCCATGCGCCGGCAGATGCGCGACACGCTGCGCGACCAGGCGGGAACGCCGGTGCGCGACATCAGCGCCATCGACCGGAAGCTGGCGGCGCTGCGCTTCAAGGAATAGCAACCGCTAGTCGACAGCGAACGCCATCGGCTCGGCGCCGCCCCTGGCGCCGGTGAAGTCGTAGCCCAAGTTCATGATCAACGTGCCGCACCAGGCGAATGCCCGGCCATGGCCAAGCTGCGCGGTTCTGCTACTGTTGCGCGGTGTGCTGGCGGGGGAGGAGACGGCATGGCATCCATCGAGGATATGATCGATCCGGACGTGCGGGTGAATTTCACGCCCGAGCGCGGCGAGCAACTGGCGATGATCGGGCCGGACATGACCGCCGCCCGCGCCAGATGGGCCGAGCTGCTGGTGGCCTGGCGCCTGATCCTGCCGGGCTTCGACGGCCGCGAGGAAGCCGCGTCCGTACCCGGCCTGCCCGGCAATCCGGATGTTCCCATCCATATCTACACGCCCAATCGGGTGGAATTCCCCGATGCCGTGATGATCTGGGTGCATGGCGGCGGCTACGTCATGGGCACGGCCGACGATCCGTTCGTCTATCGCTACACGCCGCTGATGAAGGTGGTGTCGGTAGACTACCGGATGGCGCCAGAGCACCGTTCGCCCGCCGCCGTCCTGGACACCTGCGCGGTGATCGAGTGGGTGGCGGCCAACGCGGCGAGCCTGGGCGTCGATCCGTCGAAGATCATCCTGGGCGGCCCCAGCGGCGGTGGCGGCGTGGCGGCGGGCGCGGCGCTGATGAACCGCGACCGTGGCGGACCCGCCCTGCTTTACCAGATGCTGATCTATCCGATGATCGACGACCGGCACCACACGCCGTCCGGTCATTTCGACCTGCCCGCCTACTGCTGGACCCGCGCGGTGTCGCTGCGGGCCTGGTCCATGTATGTGGAAGCGGAGGGCGAGCCGTCCTGCTACGCCGCAGCGGCCCGGGCGCCCGACGTCACCGGCCTGCCGTCCGCCTACATCATGACCGGCGACCTGGACCTGTTCCGCGACGAGGACATCGCCTATGCCCGGCGGCTGATCGGCGCCGGCATCCGCGTCGACCTGGCCGTGTTCCCCGGCGCGCCGCACGGCTTCGACCTGATCGCGCCCGACGCACGGGTCAGCCGCCGCGCCATCGCCCACCAGTTGGACTGCCTGCGACAGGTGCTTTCCAAGTGACCGGAGGCCCCATGACCGACGACGACCGTGTCCGCCGCATCGACGAGATGCTGGCCAAGGACGCCATCTATGATCTGCTGTGCCGCTACTGTCACGGCATCGACCGCTGCGATGCCGAGGTACTGAAGTCGGCTTACTGGCTGGACGCGACCGAGACCCACGGCACCTTCGACGGCAATGCCTGGGAATTCGCCGTGTTCATGACCGACAACATGCGGGCCAACATGCGCCGCAGCCAGCAGAAGATCGGCAATGCCTGGATCGTCATCGAGCCGGACGGCGTTCACGCCCGCGGCGAAACCTACGTCACCGGCTATCTGGACATCGACGAGCCGGCCGGGCCGGTCCAGCGCACCGTCGGCGGCCGTTACCTGGACCGCTTCGAGTGTCGCGACGGCGAGTGGCGCATCATCGACCGGCTCTATGTCATGGACTGGAACCGCAATGAACCATCGACCGCGGAATGGGACGACGGCCTCTATGCCATGCTGAAGACGCGCGGCGCACGCTACCCGGATGATCCGTGGGACAAGGGTCTCCCGGCACGCCGATCTGGCTGAGGGAACGGTTCGGCGACGGCGGCGTTGTCGAGGCTGAGCGCAACCCAACATCGGAGATTCCCATGCCCAAGACCCAGCCCGACGCCATCGCCCTGCTGAAAGCCGATCACCGCAAGGTCGAAGACCTGTTCGCCCAGTTCGACTCAGCCAAGGGCGCCGACCGCAAGCAGAAGCTGGCCCAGCAGATCTGCATGGAGCTGACCGTCCACACCATCATCGAGGAGGAGATCTTCTATCCGGCCTGCAAGGAAAAGGTGGATGCTGACCTGCTCGACGAATCCTATGTGGAGCACGACGGCGCCAAGGTGCTGATCGCCGAAATCACCGGCGGCAGCCCCGGCGACGACTTCTATGACGCCAAGGTCACCGTACTTTCCGAGCAGATCAGCCATCATGTGGAGGAAGAGGAGAAGCGTTCCGAGGGCCTGTTCGCCCAGGCGCGCGCCGCCGGCCTCGACGTCGACGCGCTCGGCGCCCGGATGGAGGCGCGCAAGCAGGAGTTGACCGCCCAGTTCAAGGCGAGCGGCCTGCCCTCGCCCGAAACCCGCAGCTTCATGGGCCACGACCTGAAGCAGGGCGCCCCGATCGGCGCCATCGCCTATCGGTAACCCGCTGCCTGCAGCTCGAACAGCTCCGCGTACCGGCTGGACGAGGCCAGCAGCTCTTCATGGGAGCCCATGGCCTCGATCTGGCCGTCGGCCATGACGAGGATGCGGTCGGCCATGCGGACGCTGGAGAAGCGGTGGCTGATCAGCACGGCGGTGCGTCGTTCGCTGAGGTCGCGGAACCGCTGGAACACTTCGAATTCGGCGCGGGCGTCGAGCGCCGCCGTGGGCTCGTCCAGAATCAGCACCTGCGCGTCACGCATATAGGCGCGGGCGATGGCGATTTTCTGCCATTCGCCGCCCGACAGGTCGATGCCGGTGCGGAACCGCTTGCCGAGGGTCTGGTCGTAGCCGGCCGGCAGCCGCCGGATCAGCTCGTCGGCCATGCCGCGGCGCGCCGCCCGCTCGATGCGGTCCCGGTCGTCGCGCGCCTCGATGCGGCCGACGGCGATGTTGTCGGCAGCGCTCAGATGATAGCGCATGAAGTCCTGGAAGATGACGCCGATGTTGCCGCGCAGATCGTCGAGGTCATACTCGCGCAGGTCGTGTCCGTCGAGCAGGATCCGGCCCTCGGACGGGTCGTAGAGCCGGGCAAGCAGCTTGACCAGCGTGGTCTTGCCCGCACCGTTCTCGCCGACCAGCGCCAGCACCTCGCCCGGGTTCAGGGTGAAGTCCAAATGCCGGACCGCCCAGCGCCGCGCGTCCGGATACTTGAAACCCGCGTCCTCGAAGGTGAAACCCCGCAGGATCGGCCGCGGGAACGGCAGCGGGTCCGGCGGTGACGCGATCTCCGGCCTGATCTCGAAGAAGCCGAACAAATCGTCCAGGTAGAGTGCCTGCCCCGCCACCTGCGACACGCCCAGCAGCAGCCCTTCCAGCAGGCCGCGCAGCCGCAGGAACGAGCCGGCGAGGAACACCAGGTCGCCGATGCTGAACTGGCCCGCCAGCGTGCGCCAGACCAGGAAGGCATAGGCGGCATAATAGCCGAGCGAGCCCAGCGCGGTCAGCGCGCCGCCCCAGCCGGCGCGGCGGATGGCGAGCCGCTTGTTGCCGAGATAGATGTCGCCGGACAGTTTCCGGTAGCGCTCGATCAGGAAGGCGTTGAGGCCGAAGATCTTCACTTCCTTGGCGGTCTCGACGCTGGCGCCAGTCTGGCGCACATAGTCCAGCTCGCGCCGCTCCTGCGTCCGCGTGAACGCCAGCGCATAGCTCTGGGCGTTGAAATGGGCCTCGCCGACGAACGCCGGCACCAGCGCCACCAGCAGCAGCGCGATCAGCCAGGGCGCGAACACTATCAGGCCGGCGGCGAAGCTGATGACGGTGACCACGTCCTGCGCCTGCGAGAACATCATGCTCATCAGCGACATGCGCCCGGCCGCCTGGCGCCGCGCCCGGTCGAGCTGGTCCTGCAGTTCGCTGTCCTCGAAATCCTCCAGGTCGAGCGTCGCCGCGTGCTGCATCAGCCGGATGCTGGTCTCGTTGCTGAACCGCTCGGACAGCAGTCCGTCGAGCAGCGCCACCAGCCGGCCCAGCAGGTCGGCTAACACCGCCAGCCCGAATTCGAGCGCCACCAGAACGCCCAGTTTCGTCAGCAGCCCGCTTTCCAGCCAGTCGCGCAGGTCCGGCGCCATGCCGGGGAGCCGCGTGAGCAGCACCACCTCGTCGATGATCAGCTTGCCGATGTAAAGCGTGATGACGGGCAGTAATGCGCGGATCAGGCGCAGCGACAGCGTGGCCGCCGTCAGCGCCGGGCTGGTGCGCCAGACCAGCGCCAGGAACGGCGGCAGGTTGCGCAGCGCGCCCACCCGCTCGCGCCATGTCTGCGACGGCGGCGCCTCGCCTGATCGTTTTGGTTCAGCCATGGCGTGATGATGGCATGGCCGGTATGGATGGACCAAGCGGCGCCGCCGCCGCTATGGTGTCGCCATGCCCGTGAAGCTGCTCATCGCCGACATCTACTCCGTCAACGGCCGCGCCGGCATCGTCTCGGCGGGCGGATCGAAGGCGGGCGACATGTTCACCCGCGCCGTCCGGCTGCACCGGCCGGACGCGGCGCTTTCGATCCTGACCTTCGATACCACGTCGCCGGAGCTGCCCACGCCCATCGAGGCGTTCGACGGCATCATCTGGAGCGGCTCGAACCTGACGATCCACCGGCCCAATGCGCTGATCGACGCGCAGATCGACATGGCGCGCGCGGTATTCGACGCCGGCGTGCCGCAATTCGGCGTGTGCTATGGCATCCAGCTCGCCACCGTCGCCGCCGGCGGCACGGTCGTCGCCAATCCCAACGGCCCGGAGATCGGCTGGGCGCGCGACGTGACCCTGACCGACGCCGGCCGCGACCATCCCATGTACCGCGGCAAGGCCGACCGGTTCGACGCGCTGTGCTGGCACAACGATACGGTCTGGGAGTTGCCCGACAACGCCGAGCTGCTCGCCGGCAATGCCCATTCCCATGTCCAGGCCGCGATCCTGCGGCGCGGGCGCGGCGAGTTCTGGGCGGTGCAATATCACCTGGAATTCGACGGCAACGAAGTCGCCAGCCTGGTCGGCGGCAACGCGCCCGGCCTCATCGCGGCCGGCGCCCTGACCGAGCAAAGCGTGGCCGCCATCATCGGCGACATGAACGAGGTCGCCGCGCTGGCCGAAAACCCGTCCGCCGCGCCGGAGGCGCTGAAGCCGGTCGTCGACCCGCTGACCCGCACCGCCGAACTGGGCAACTGGCTCGACCGGGTCGACGCGCTCCGCCGCCGCTAAATACATCCCCGTTCGTCATTGCGAGGAGCGCAGCGACGCGGCAACCCAGAAACAGCGGTGCAGCAGCATCAACGCCTGGGTTGCCGCGTCGGCTTCGCCTCCTCGCAATGACGGTGATATGATTGTGCATACCTCTGGGGATTGGGGATGCGCCAACCGGCCGTCTATATCGTTGCCAGCAAACGCAACGGCACACTCTACACCGGCGTGACATCCAATCTTCCACGGCGGATTTGGGAACACCGCGAAGGGCTGCTGCCTGGTTTCACCAAGAAGTACGGTTGCAAGCTGCTGGTCTGGTACGAGATTTACCAGGACATGCCCAATGCCATCGCCCGAGAGAAACAGATCAAGGGCGGCTCCCGAAAGGACAAGCTGGCGCTGATCGAAGGCATGAATCCGGACTGGCGCGACCTGTATGAAGACCTCGCCTAACTCCATCCGTCATTGCGAGGAGGCGAAGCCGACGCGGCAACCCAGGCGCTGGCGCCGCTGCACCGTTGTTTCTGGGTTGCCGCGTCGCTGCGCTCCTCGCAATGACGGAGAAGGTTGGAACAACCGGGCTTACATCTGACGATCTTGTCGGGATACAGTCGCTCCCGCTGAACCGCTATCGATAACGTGGGAGACAAAACCGTGCGCGCAGCCCCTTTCTTTCCTGGCCAGACCATGAGCACCGCCTTCGCCGTGACGGTGGACGACATGTCGCTGCATTTCGACCCGGCCAAGCTGACCCCGAAGCAGCGCAGGGACGAGGCCGAAAGCGCCGACCTGATGGGTTTCCTGCAGGTGGTGTATATCGGCCTGGGCAAGCCAGCCGATTACGTCATGATGTATGAGGAGTTCGGCGTCGCACCCTGGCCCGAGCGGCTGGCGACCATCACCGAATTCTTCAAGCGCATGGGCATCGACCCGATACCACCCGAGCACCGCGCCCTGCATCCCAAGACCGACTTCTATAATTCCATTGCCCGCAATCTGCCGCCGACCGAGAGCATCACGCTGTACATGACCAGCGGCACCAACGCCGTGCTGCACAACGATCCGGAAGCCTACCGGGTCAGCCAGAACGTCAATTCCAAGATCCATTTCGCCCGCAATGCACCGGGCTTCGGCATTCCGGTGCCCGAGACCATCGTGCTGACCAAGAGCACGCTGGACTCAGCCGTCGCGCGAGACTTCATCGCCGGGCACGGCAATAAGGTGATGATGAAGGTTCTCGGCCTGGCCGGCGCGCGCAACGTGACGACGGTGACCAGCATCCAGGAGGCGAAGGACTACGTCGCCGAGTATGAGGACAGCATGGAGCTGATCCTGCAGCAGCGGCTGGACCTGAGCCGTTTCACCGAGATGACCGTCGACCTGCGGGTGACGCCCGACGAGATCGTCATCGCCAATGTGCGGAAAATCATGTTCGCCGACGGCGTCTGGGTTGGCAATTTGATCGGCCCGGACGTGATCCTGACCGACGCGCACAGGAAGGTTCTGCTGAACGTCGGCGAATACGCCCGTGCCCAGGGTTTCGTGGTGCCCGAGGGCATCAATTGCGGCATCGACTATTTCATCGCCGGCGACGAGGTGATGGTCACCGAGATCAACTGCCGCTGGACCGGCGGCCTGTTCCCCACCGAGATGATCCGCAAGGTCGGCGCCCAGAACGAGAGCTGTGTCGCCTTCGTCGACCTGGTGCGCGAGGACAAGTTCAACGACTGGCTGGACTTCATCGACCGCCACCTGTGGAAGGAAACCAAGGGCGCGTTCGCCATGATCCCGCTGGGCTTCAGCCCGATCCCGCAGGTGATAGGCGGTGTCGACCACTACCTGACCTGGCAGGTCGTCCCCGGCGAGTTCGAGTCGTTCAAGGAAGTGCGGCGCCGCGAGCTGGGCGACGGCGCGCTGATGCGGGCGGACTCGATCAGCCTGGAGTTCAGTTGAGGTTGCAAACGGCGGTTCGGTTTGAAACGGCCGCCGCCGAGTGGCGTGATATGATGCCCTTGGAGTTCACCGGCAACCTTGCTTGAGGAGGCCACCGTGCGTGACGATCCACTCTCTGACCAGCGGCCCAGGCCGACCTTCCAGGAAATCCTCGCGTCGGATGCCGATTCACCGCCTCTTGCGATGTTTGCCGAGAACGCACCCTGGCTCGGCTCCGGGGACATCGACAAGGCGCGGTACTTCTCGCGCTCCTGGCACGACCTGGAGATGGAGCGGCTGTGGCCGCGCATCTGGCAGATGGCGTGCCGGGAAGAGCAGATCCCCGAGATTGGCGACAGCATCGTCTACGAAGTCGGCTCCTATTCGATCCTCCTCGTGCGCGGTGTCGACACCCAAATCAGGGCGTTCTTCAACTCGTGCCTTCACCGCGGCACGCAACTGCGGCCCGGCGGCCGCGGCGAAGGCGAGGTCGTCTCGACGAGCATGATCACCTGCCCGTTCCACGGCTGGTCATGGAACCTGGATGGCAGCCTCGCTCACATCCCCACCAGATGGGACTTCGCCCATGTCGACGAGGCGAATTCCGACCTTCGGCAGGTGAAAGCCCAGACATGGGGCGGCTTCGTCTTCATCAACATGGACGAAGCGGCAGGGCCGCTGGAGGACTATCTCGGCGATCTGGTCGGCCACTTCGAGCGCTGGCCCCTGGAGGACCGCTACATCGCGGCCCATGTCCAGAAGATCATGCCGTGCAACTGGAAGATCGCCCAGGAGGCGTTCATCGAGGTGCTGCACGTGGAAACCACGCATCCGCAGACCCTGCCATATATCGGCGACGTCAATTCCCAGTACGACGTCTTCGGCTCTCACGTAAACCGGATGATCACCCCGCAAGGCGTGGCGAGCCCTCTGCTGCCGTCCCTCGAGGAACAGCAGATCGCCGACAGTTTCATCAAGGAGCTCGCCGGATCGCCCGGCCCCGGTGCGGATGAGAACTTCTCGCTACCACGGATGGAGATCGCGCCGGGCGAGACCGCGCGCAAGAGCATGGCGGCGCTGATGCGCGGCAATCTCACCGCCACCACCGGCGTCGATCACTCCGGGCTGTCGATCACCGAAACCCTCGATACCACCATGTACCAGGTGTTTCCGAACCTCATGCCGTGCGGCGGCGGCGGCGTACCGGTGGTCTTCCGGTTCAGGCCGAACGGCGACGACCCCGACACCTCGATCATGGACGTCATGCTGCTTTATGCCTTCCCGCAGGACAGGGCGCGCCCGGACCCTGCGCCGATGACAAAGCTCGGCATCGAAGACAGCTGGTTCAAGGCGCCCGAACTCGGCGGCATCGCCGCGATCTTCGAACAGGACACGGCGAACATGCCTCTGGTTCATCGCGGCATGAAGGCCGGTGGACGGCAAACCCTGGGCAAGCCGGGCGTCACGCTGGCCAACTACCAGGAACTGCGCATCCGCCACTACCACATGACGCTGGACAGGTATCTGGGCGTCTGAGGGAGTCGGGAGGCCAAGGCGCCGGGGAAGCCAAAGCCATTTCCATGAGCGGTGCTTGCCCTTAGGGTTTGGCGCAACCGTTCGACCGCCTATATGGGACCCATGACCAAATACTCCGTTCTCGATCTCTGCCCCGTCGTCGAAGGCGCCACGCCGGCCGACGCGTTCCGCAATTCCCGCGATCTCGCCCAGCATGTGGAGCGGCTCGGCTACGAGCGGTTCTGGCTGGCCGAGCATCATGGCATGCCGGGCGTGGCGAGCGCGGCCACGTCCATCGTCATCTCGCATGTGGCGGCCGGCACCTCGCGGATCAGGGTCGGCGCCGGCGGCATCATGCTGCCGAACCACGCGCCGCTGGTGATCGCCGAGCAGTTCGGCACCCTGGCCTCGCTCTATCCGGGCCGGGTCGATCTCGGGCTGGGCCGCGCGCCGGGCACCGACCAGATGACCGCCCGCGCCCTGCGCCGCCACCTGGAGACGGACGCCAACGAGTTTCCGCGCGACGTGATGGAGCTGGTGAACTATTTCCGCGACCCGGAGCCCAACCAGTACGTCCGCGCCATTCCCGGCGAGGGCACCCATGTGCCGGTGTGGATTTTGGGCTCCAGCCTGTTCGGCGCGTCGCTGGCGGCGGCGCTGGGCCTGCCCTTCGCCTTCGCCTCGCACTTTGCGCCGGCGCAGATGATGCAGGCCATCGAGATCTACCGTGGCAAGTTCAAGCCGTCCGAGTTCCTGGAAAAGTCCTACCTGATGCTGGGCTACAACGTGTTCGCCGCGCCGACCGATGCCGAGGCCCGGCTGCTGGCCAGCTCCATGCAGCAGGCGTTCATCGCCATCCGCACCGGCCGCTCGGTCCGGCTGCAGCCGCCGATCGAGAACTTTCAGGACACGCTCGGCCCGTCCGAGCTCTATCTGCTGGAGCAGACGCTGGACCGCTCGGCCATCGGCTCGCCCGAGACGGTGCGCCGGACGCTCGACGACTTCGTGAGCAAGACCGGCGCCGACGAGGTGATGATCGCCTCCCAGATCTACGACCACGCGCTGCGCAAGCGGTCATACGCGATTGCCGCTGAAGTGGTCGGCATGGCGGCCATGGCCTGACCACTCTTTCCAGGCCGCGTTCCCGCTACACACCTAACCCATTGGCAAATTTCCCGAAACGGTTGCGCAACCTACGCGGGTGGCGTAGGCTCGTTTCGTCGAGGCCCGCGGTTGTCTGTCAGGGGACGGACGGCCCTCACTCATAAGGCATGTCCCGTGGTGGCATTTGCGCCATGGGTGGGAGACAGCCCATGAACCGCGCAGCCCTTGCTCCGCTTACCCCCCTTGTTGCCCTCGCCGCCTTCACCATGACTTCGGAAGCTCAGGAAGAGCGACCTCAGCGAGCCAATCCTCCATTGGGTGTGAGGCAGGCCGAGCCCGATACGAAGCCGGCCCGTCAGCCCGTCCAGCGGGATACGTCGCGCGTTGGAGCGACGGTGTTCAAGGCCGATGATGACGCGCCCTACAAGCTCGCCCCCGGAACCCTCCAACGGCTCAGGCCGGGCGCCACTACCATGCGCAATGTCCAGCAGCCCATGTTCGACCTGCCTTATTTCGGCGACGACCTGGCGTCCGGCGAACGGTACTACGTGGGCAAGAAGATCCATTCCTCGTCCGGCAGCCAGCAATGGGGCTACGACGTCGGCGCCATGCGCAAGAAGTCCGGCAGCGATCAGTGGTCCGAGGTCAAGGACGGCGCCGACTGGAAGGCCATCAAGAATTCGGACTACTTCGTCTGGGGCAAGCCGGTCTATGCCATGGCCGATGGCACCGTGATCCGCTGCTGGCGCAACGCGCCGCAGAATCCGCGCCCCTACAGTTCGTCCATGGGCGACGACTTCGACGAGCCGTTCGAGGACCGCGACTGGCTGCACCAGAAATGGCGCGACAAGATGATGTCTGGCGCCGGCAATCACCTGCTGGTGCTGCAGGACAACGGCAATCTGGTGCTGTACGCGCACGCCCAGACCGGCACGATTCCGTCGAACCTCTGCCCGCACAACCAGGCGCTGTATTCCAAGGCGGAAGCGGACGGCGAAGCCGACGTTCCGGCCGCCCAGCAGGCACGCATCCAGGCCGGGCAGAAGCTCTATCTGACCGGCAACAGCGGCAACTCCAGCGCGCCGCACCTGCACGTGCATCAGCAGGACGAGGATGGCAATCCGGTGCAGTTCAAGTTCCGCCGCGGCCTGTCGACGCCGGTCATGGAGGACAAGAAGGCCGACATCAACAAGTGGACCCGCTTCGCCGGCAGCCGCATCCCGGACGGTCCGGTGCTGTTCTGGCCGCCCGAGAAGCTTGTGGGTGAGAATTCGCGGCACGGCTACGACGCCGACAGCTTCCAGCGCTGGTTCGACCACATGGCCGACAGCGGCTACTGGCTGGAATGGCTCGACGGCTACAGCGTCGGCGGCAAGGCTTTCCTCAACCATGTCTGGCGGCCGGCCAAGGGCGAATGGCGCGCCTTCTTCCTGATCAATGCGGCGAGCTACCAGGCCGAGTTCACCAAGGCCGAGAACGACAAGTTCTATCCGGTGATGGTCGAAAGTTCGCTGGTCGGCGGCCAGGTCCGCTATTCGGCCATCTTCGTCAAGAACAAGCCCGGCGGCTACCTGGCGCGGCACGGCCTGACCTACGACCAGCACATGGCGGTGATGGACGAGGCCAAGGGCAAGAGCCTCAACCCGGTCAACATCTCGGTCACGTCGAGCGGTGGCCAGGAGCGCTACACCGTGCTGTGGCGCTCGGAGAACATCGGCGCCTGGGTGGTGAAGTCGAAAATCCCGGAGGCCGACTACCAGGCGCTCTACAACACCCAGTCCGGCGAGAACCGGAGACCGTCCTACGTCAACGCCTACATGGACAACGGCAAGCCGACCTACACCGTGGTGTTCGCGCAGATACCGGGCGCCCGCAAGGACCGCCATGGCATGACCTCGGACCAGTACCAGGCCGAGTTCAACAGCGCCAACCTGCCGACGCGGGCTGTCTCAGGCTATGACGGCGCGCAATCGAACCACAAGTTCACCGCGTTCTGGCGGCAGTAGGACCATCGCCCGCTCGGCGCCTGAAGATCAGGCGCCGAGCGCGGCGTTCAGTCGCGCTTCATGGCCGCACGGGTGAGCGCGGCGGGCGATTGGGAAACGTCGATCCAGCCGCCGATGAGCCCCGCCGTCAACCCGCCGTCGACGGCGATGTCGACGCCGTTGAGCCAGCCGCAGTCGCCCTGGGCGACGAAGTCGATGATTTTGGCGATGTCGTCCGGCTCGGCGGGTCGGCCGATCTGTGCGGTCATCCATGCCACCTGCGCGGCGCCGATCTGCGCGGTGAAGTTCTCGGTCAGGCGGGTCTGGGTGCCGCCCGGACTGACGCTGTTGACCCGGACGCCCCGTTCGAGGCCCAGGCCCGCCGCCCGATAGGTCCAGGCGACCGCGCATTGCTTGGAGAAGGTATAGGGGTCCTTCTCCCACAGCGCGGCGTTGTCGCGGCACCAGGCCAGCCCCGAGGCGAAATCCGGCGTGTCGAGCAACTGGCCGACCACGGCGGCCCGGCGCTGCCAGTCCCGGCCGGCGGTGGAGGCCACGATGGTGACGCTGCCGCCGGACCGCAGCCGCGGAATCATCCGCTGGGTCAGATGACGCATGCCCAGGAAATTGACGGCGACGACCGGCTCGGCGGGGCGCGGGCCCGGTATGCCCGCGACGTTCACCAGCGCGTCCCAGGGTCCGTTCAGTGCCTCGAGCGCTGCGTCGATGGCATCGGCGTCGGACAGGTCGCACGGCAGGAACCGTCCGTGACCATGGGTGGGCTCGACCACGTCGAGGATGACGATGTCGGCGCCCTGGGCCGCCATGCGCGCGGCGCTGGCGGCGCCGATACCGGTCGCACCGCCCGTCATGACCACCTTGACATCCATCGGGGTCTCCTTGTTTTCAGGCGTGTCCGGGCGCTCGCGACCGGGTCCGTTGGATGGCCCGCAGGGCGTGTTCGGCGACCTTGGCGCGGTCGATCCTGCCGTTGGCCAGACGCGGCAGCGCGTCGGTATAGGCGAACGCACCGGGCCGCTTCTCGGGAGGCAGCTTGGCGGTGCAGTGCTGCACCAGCGCGTCGTGCTGGGGCGCGCCCTTGGCGACGATCAGGCCGACGACCTCGCGCCCGCCCTGCCGCGTCGGTAACCCGACCACGGCGGCGTCGCTGACCGACGGATGGGCACGCAACACGGCCTCGACCTCCACCGGATAGACCTCTACCCCGTTGCGGACGATGATGCCGCCGACCCGGCCCTTGAGCTGCAGGAACCGGCTGCTGTCGAACATGGCCAGGTCGCCCGTGTGGAACCAGCCGTCGCGGTAGCCTTCGTTGGTCATTGGCTCAGGCACCACATAGGCGGTCGACGTCGTCGCGCTGCGGCAACGGAGCCGGCCCACCTTGTTGGCCGGCAGTGCGTTGCCCTCAGCGTCGACGATCTCGACCTCCATGCCGGGAACCGTGCGTCCCACGCTCTCCGAGCGCCGCGCCATGTCCTCGGGATGCAGCACCGAAACCCAGCCGGTCGAGGACGTGCCGTAGACTTCGTGGTAATGCGGCGTGACGCCGGCCAGCATGGCCTTCTTGCTTTCCGGCGCGAGCGGCGGTCCGCCGCCGACGAGCGCCCGGATGTTGGGAAGCAGCATGGTGCCCTTCTGGGCGCAGGACAGGAACACCGTGCACAGCTCGGGCGTGACCATGGCGACGGCGTTGTCGTAATAGCTGAAGTTCCTGACGATGTCGTAGAAACGCGAGAACTCGGGCAGCATCACGATCTTGGCGCCGGACATGACCTGGTACATCAGGAAGCCATGGAAGCCGGCGAAGGAGAGGCTGCCGATCGTCAGAACCGTGGCGGGGTCCTTGCTGGAGATGATCCCCGTATTGCCGTAGCCGGCAAGGTATTCGCGGTAGCGCGCGATCACCTGGCGGTGGTGGACGACCACGCCCTTACTCACGCCGGTGCTGGACGGGGTAAGGTCCACGAACCAGGGCTCTCCCTTCGTGTCGTCGTGACGAACATCGCCGGTGCACGCCTCCACGGCCGCCCGCCAGTTGATGTCGACGACGATCGCCCGCGCGCCGCGATAGGTTTTCATCGGCGGTTCCACGAACAGCTCGGTCAGCGAGAACTTGCGGGTGATCGCCTCCAGCTGCTTCGGCGAATGGTTGGGCGACAGCTCGAACTTCACCGCGCCCATACGAAGCAGCGCCAGCGACAGGATCAGGTGATCGGCGCTGTTGGTCATGCGCACGCCGACCCGGTCGCCTGGCTTGATCTTCTGCTGCGCCAGCCACGCGGTTGCCTTGGCGATAAGATCGGCGAAGCTTCGGAATGTCAGGGCCGTCGGTCCCTCGACCACCGCGACGGCCATCGGCCGGGTCCTAGCATGGTCGAAAATGGTGTCGGTGATATTGGTCCAGGCAGCCGACATGTGGATTCCTTGTCTTCGATGCGCGCGGTCGCCGGTTGCAGGCAATCGCCAGGCCGGCTGCCCCTACCCGATAGCGGCTCCACCGGGCCGCCGCAATGATTCTTAGAGCAGTGGCGTGAGCCGAAGCAACCGACCCGCCGCGTTCGACAACCGCGGTAACTGCTCTGTGTCCCGCCGCGTTGCCGGCGCCGTCCGCAACGATTCCTGACCTATAGCGGATCGATGTCGCCGGCCTGCTGCAGGGCATGGAACTCGGCCACGAAGGCGTCCAGCGTGCCACGCTCGATGGCCGTGCGCAGGCCCGCCATCAGGTCCTGATAGTAGTGGAGATTGTGCCAGGTCATCAGCATGGCGCCAAGAATCTCGCCCGAGCGCACTAGATGGGCCAGATAGGCGCGGCTGTAACGCCGGCAGGCCGGGCACGCGCAGGCCTCGTCGAGCGGGCGCGGGTCGTCCAGGTGGCGTGCATTGTTGATGTTGACCGTGCCGCGCCGGGTGAACGCCTGGCCGTTGCGGCCCGAGCGCGTCGGCAGCACGCAGTCGAACATGTCGATGCCCCGCTGCACCGCGCCGACCAGGTCCGCCGGCTTGCCGACGCCCATCAGGTAGCGCGGCCGGTCCGGCGGCAGCAGCGGCGCGGTGAAGTCGAGGACATCGAACATCATCTCCTGGCCCTCGCCCACCGCCAGACCGCCGACGGCATAGCCCTCGAAGCCGATCTCCCGGAGCGCGGCCACCGAACCCCGGCGCAGGTCTTCGTAGACGCCGCCCTGCACGATGCCGAACAGGGCGTTCTCGACCGCGTGCAAGCCGCCTGCGTCGAACGCTTCGCGCGAGCGCCGAGCCCAGCGCATGGACAGATTCATGGACTTGGCGGCCTCGTCCTTCTCGACCGGGTATTTCGTGCACTCGTCGAACGCCATGACGATGTTGGCGCCCAGCAGCCGCTGGATTTCCATGCTGCGCTCGGGCGACAGGCTGAAGGCGGTGCCGTCCAGATGCGACTGGAAGGTGACGCCGCCCTCGTCGATCTTGCGCAGCTTGGACAGCGACATGACCTGGAAGCCGCCGGAGTCCGTGAGAATCGGGCCGCTCCAGTTCATGAATTTGTGCAGGCCGCCCAGCGCCGCGATCCGCTCGGCGCCCGGCCGCAGCATCAAATGATAGGTGTTGCCCAGGATGATCTGCGCCCCGGTCGCCGCGACGCTTTCGGGCAGCATTGCCTTGACCGTGCCTGCCGTGCCCACCGGCATGAAAGCCGGCGTCTCGACATCGCCGCGCACGGTGCGCAGGGTGCCGCGGCGGGCATTGCCGTCATGGGCGCTGAGCGAGAAGGAGAAGCCGTTCATGCATCCATCATGTTTGTTGTCGTCGGGCGGCCTCGCGTGTCAGACATTCGCACCGCCGTCAGCCACGATCCCCTCACCCGTGACGAAGGCGGACAGCGGGCTGGCGAGGAACAAGGCGATGCCGCCCATCTCCTCCGGCGTGCCCCAGCGGCGCAGCGGCGTGCGCTTGATCGAGGCTTCGTAGAGTTCCGGATTGTCGCGGGTCACCTTGGTCAGTTTCGTGTCCACCAGGCCAGGCAGGATGGCGTTGACGCGGACGCCGGCCCGTCCCCAGGCGTTGGCGAGGGTGCGCGTCAACGTCAGGCCGCCGCCCTTCGAGGCGCTGTAGGCCGGATTGCCGGGCGTCGAGCGGAAGCTGGCCACCGAGGTCACGTTGACGATCGAGCCCTTGGTCTCGACCAGCATGGGATGGAACTTGGTGCACATGTGCATCATGCCCATGATGTTCACGTCCATCACCCTGCGGAACGTCTCCATCTCGTATTCCTGGCGCCTGTAGGCCACGGTTCCCGCCGAGTTCACCAGCACGTCGAGCCGGCCGATGCCGGGATCGAACGCCCTCACCGCCTCGTCGTCGCCGACGTCGAGCTGGAAAAACCGCATGCCGGCGCAGTCCGTGTCTCCGTAGTCGGCGGCCGACGCGCGCGTGCCGGTGATCACCACCGCCGCGCCGCAGTCGCGGAAGCTGCGGGCGATGCCGTTGCCGATGCCGCTGGAGCCGCCGGTGACCAGCACCGTCTTGCCGGTGAAATCGAGCGCGTTCTTGAACATGATCCTTCCCGCTTTCCGTGTCGTATGGGTTACAGTCGCGCGACACTCTAGTCGACCAAGAACCGGGAACAATCGAAAACACCCATGCGCATCGGACTCGCCCTGCCCCAACTCGGCCTCGCCGCCACGCCGAGAGTCATCAAACGTTTCGCCATGGACGCCGAGGCCGCCGGCTTCGACAGCCTGTGGGTGCACGAACGCCTGTTCAACCCGCAACATCCGCCGCGCCTGGACTCGCCTGGCCGGGACCTGTCGCCCATGGAGCTGCTGTCCTTCGCCGCAGCAGTGACCAGCAAAATAAAGCTGGGCACGTCGGTGATCACGCTGGGCTACCACCGGCCGATCATGCTGGCCAAGCAGGCGGCCACGCTCGACGTGCTGTCGGAAGGGCGTGCCATTCTCGGTATCGGCCTTGGTCTCAACAAGGAGGAGTACCGGCAGAGCGATATTGATTTCCACACCCGCGGCAAGCGCAGCGCCGAGTTCATCCATGCGCTGCGCGCCTGCTGGAAGGCCGATCCGGTGGAATTCCGCGGCCAGTTCTTCGATATCCCGCCGGCCACCACCAGCCCCAAGCCGGTCCAGCGCAACGAGGCGGGCGAGCCGGCCATCCCGATCATCGGCGGCTTCAGCTCCAAGCCTGGCCAGCGCCGCACCGCCGAACTGTGCGACGGCTGGCAGACCGCCGGCAAGGATCTGGCGACCGCCATGGCCGACTACGAGGAGGCCAACCGCGCCGCCCAGGAGGAGTTCGGCCGCGGGCGGCTGCCCTGCTACTGGCGGGTTTGGGCGATTCCGCCGTTCTCGAAGCGCGCCGCGCCCAAGCAGCTGGGCGACCGGATCGTCGCCTACTGGCTGGGCTCGATCGACGAGATGGCCGAACAGGTTCAGGCTGCCCGCGAGGCCGGCGTCGACGAGGTGATCATGGACAGCAACCGCTTTCTCGACGACGGGACGGAAGACGAATGGGACCGCCAGGTCGAGGGCTTCTCGGCGCTGGTGAAAGTGGCGCATGGCAAGTGATGTTGTAGGTTAGATATAACCTATAACACATTACAATAATTATGAGTCGCCCGCGGAAAAAATCAGGCTGGCGTCGCCGTAGGAATAGAACCGGTAGTGCTCGAGGATGGCGTGTTCGTAAGCCGCCTTCATCGTCTCCAGCCCGGCGAAGGCGCTGACCAGCATGAACAATGTGCTCTTGGGCAGGTGGAAATTGGTCATCAGCACGTCGACGGCGCGGAAGCGGTAGCCGGGCGTGATGAAGATGTCGGTCTCGCCGGCGAACGGATGGATCGTGCCGTTCTCGTCGGCGGCGCTTTCCAGCAAACGCAGCGACGTGGTGCCAACGGCCACGATTCGGCCACCCTTTCGCCGACATTCGTTCACAATTCGCGCCGCGTTTTCGGAGATTTCACCCCATTCCGCGTGCATCCGGTGGTCGCGCGTGTCCTCGGCTTTCACCGGCAGGAAGGTGCCCGCGCCCACATGCAGGGTCAGCGTCACATGGCCGATGCCGGCCTCGGCAAGCCGTCCCATCAGCCCTTCGGTGAAATGCAGCGAGGCGGTCGGCGCGCCGACGGCGCCGTCGCGGGCGGCGAACATGGTCTGGTAGTCGGAACGGTCGCCGTCGTCGGTGGCGCGCTTGCCGGCGATGTAGGGCGGCAGCGGCATTTCGCCGTGGTCGAGGATGGCCAGGTCGAGATCGCGGCCGGACCGGTCGAACCGGACCAGCAGCTCGCCGCCGTCGCCCTTCATCATCACGGTGGCCGCGAGATCGCCGATGTGGATGTCGTCGCCCGGCCGCAGGCGTTTGCCGGGGCGCGCGAAGGCCTGCCATTCCCGCTCGTCGACCCGCCTGTGCAGCAGCAGCTCGATGCGGGCTTCTCCCCGCGAGCCGTCGGCCCGGCGGATGCCGTGGAGGCGCGCGGGAATCACCCTGGTGTCGTTGAACACCAGGATGTCGCCGGCGCACAGCAGGCCGGGCAGGTCGGCGACATTGGAGTCGACAAGCCCGTCGTCGCCGATCACCAGCAGGCGGGCGGCGTCGCGCGGCCGGGCGGGCCGCAGGGCGATGCGGTCCTCGGGCAGGTGGAAGTCGAAATCCGAGACTTTCATGGCGGCACGTCAATGCCGCAAGCGCCGGCGCAAGGGAAGCCTATTCTGAACCGGTCAGCGCTGCCAGACTTGCCGAAAGGCGGTGCAGCGCCGCCAGCGCGGCGTCGAACCGGCCGTCACCGATCTCCCGCCAGACCAGCGCCTCGGCGGTGGACAGGCCGTCGATGGTGACGGGAAAGGTCGCGGCTTCGGCGACCGCTCCCTTCTCGTTGATCAGGTAGCGGCCGTTGAGCGCGAACAACACCTGCGCCAGGCAGCACAGCGCCCGGTAGGCGCATCCGGCGATATGGGTCCGCTCGCCGCGCCGCGCCGCCAGTTCGGCGTTGTCGATGGCGAAACCCACTTCCCAGCCGAACCGGGCGACGAGCGCCTGCCGCAGCGGGTCCGGGTAAGGCCGGGTGCGCTCCTTCAGAGCGGCGAGCACGCCGTCCGGATCGGACAGCACCCGGCAGGTGGCGACCTCGCCCATCCAGATCACCGAGCAGAAGCCGTGCGGGTGACCGACCTGGTAGTCCATGGTGAAGCGGCCCTGCCGCGCCTCGTCGATGACGCCGCCGACACCGTCGAGATCGCGGTAGAGCAGGTCGACCTCCTGGCCGTCGATGGTCAGCCAGCCGCCGCCGATGATCCAAGGGCCCCATTCGCCGATGCCGGTGACGGTCGCGGACGGATCATCGACCAGCGGTGCGATCGCCGCGCGCAGCGCCGCGACGTCGAGCGGCCTGTCGCGGCGGTAGTAGAGGCCGATGTCGTAGTCCGAGGCGGGGCCGTCGGTGCCGCGGCCGCGCGAGCCGCCCAGCGCCACAGCCGCCAGCCCCTCGACGGGTCCAAGCGCCTCGACCAGGCGTGCGAGCATGGGGTGGTCCATCCGCCGATTATGCCACTGGATGGATGAACCGCAAAAGCTGGAGCGGTGGCCGAATAATCTCGTCCGCTGACCGAGCAGCTGATCCGCTTCGGAACCGCTTCGCGGTCCCCCTCACCTGGCCGATTCCGGCTTCGCCCGTTGGGCTACGCCGGACAGGTCGCGGCCATCCTCTCCCCGTTGGGGCGAGGGGAAGCCGCCTGGGAGATGGCACCGTCGGAAGCCTTCTCCCCGCCGGGGAGAAGGTGGCGCGAAGCGCCGGATGAGGGTGGCCGCGTTAGCGGCTCGCGGGTGCCGCTGACCCAACCTTAACAAGTTTTGCTTCAGACCGTGTCGCCGGCGATGGTCGCCTTCAGGATCGTGTCGGGGTCCTTCACCGAACCGTTGGAGTAGGAATCGCCCTTCTTGATGGCGTCCACATGCTCCATGCCGCCGGTCACCTGGCCCCAGGCGGTGTACTGGGCGTTGAGGTGCGGCGCGTTGGCGAAGCAGATGAAGAACTGGCTGTCGCCGCTGTTGGGATCCTGGGCGCGGGCCATGGAGACGGTGCCGCGCACATGCGGCGTGTCGTTGAACTCGGCCTTCAGCTTGCGGCCCGAGCCGCCGGTGCCGGTGCCGTGCGGGCAGCCGGTCTGGGCCATGAAGCCGTCGATCACCCGGTGGAACTTCAGCCCGTCATAGAAGCCCTGGCGCACCAGCTCCTTGATGCGGGCGACGTGGCCGGGCGCCTTGGCGGGCAGCAGCTCGATGGTGACACGGCCACCCTTCAGGTCCAGGTACAGCGTGTTTTCGGCGTCCATGATGTCTCTCCTGATTCTGCGGCGCCGGGCGCCGCGGTCCTATTGGGGCGCGCCGGCGGCCGGTGCGGGTGTAGCTGGTGTCGACGGCCCGCGTTCCTCGGGCGTCATGTCGGCGGCGACCCTGAGCGACGTGATGGTGTCGGGAAAGTCGACCTTGCCGTTGTTCTCGTCGGTGCCCTGGCGGATCTTGTCGACGGCTTCCATGCCCTCGATCACCCGGCCCCACACCGTGTACTGGTTGTCCAGCGACCGCTTGGCACTCAGCATGATGAAGAACTGGCTGTCGGCACTATCGACGTTGCCGCCCTCGCGGGCCATGGAGACGGTGCCGCGCAGATGCCGCAGGCTGTTGAACTCGTTCTTCAGCTCCTTGCCGGAGCCGCCGGTGCCGTCGCCCTTGGGGTCGCCGGTCTGGGCCATGAAGCCGGGGATCACCCGGTGGAACTTGAGGCCGTCATAGAAGTGCTGGCGCACCAGCTCCTTGATCCGGGCGACGTGATTGGGCGCCTTGTCGGGCCGCGTCTCGATGATGACCCGGCCATGTTGCAGCTCGAGGACCAGGGTGTTCTCCAGGTCGAGCTTTTCCCACTCCACGGCGTGCGTCGGCAGGCCGAAGCCCGCCATCACCGCCGCCAGCAGCAGGGTACGGATCATACGCATGGCTATTTCTGCTCCTTCAGCCGCGCCAGGGTGCGCGCCTTCACGTCCGGCGGCACGAAATGGCCGATCTCGCCGCCCATCATGGCGATCTCGCGGATCAGCTTGCCAGCGATGGATTGGAGACCGACGCTTGCCGCCAGATAGACCGTCTCGACTTTCGGGTTGAGCGCGGTGTTCATGCCGTTCATCTGGAACTCGTAGTCGAAGTCGGTGACGCTGCGCAGCCCGCGCACCAGCACCGTGGCGCCGACCTCGTCGGCGAATTGCACCACCAAGCCGCTGAACGGCCGCACGTCGACGGCGCCGTCCGCCCGCAGCCGGCCGGTCTCGCTCCGGACCATCTCGACCCGCTCCTCGAGCGTGAACACCGGCCCCTTGCCGGCATTGATCGCCACGCCGATCACCAGCCGGTCCACCAGCCGCAGCGCGCGGCCGATGATGTCCATATGGCCGTTGTGGATCGGGTCGAAGGTGCCCGGATAAAGCCCCACGCGTTCCTTTGTCATGCTTCCTCCGCCTATTCCGCGTCGCCTTCAGGTCCGGCGCCGCCCTCGGGCGCTTCGCCGTCGTCCGCGCCGGGTTCATCGAAGGCGACATCCTCGGCAACCCCATCCTCGCCCACGTCGGCGAGCCGGGCCACCGAAACCACCTTCTCGTCATCCGCCACCTTGAACAGGGTGACGCCCTGCGAGGCGCGGCCGGTGATGCGGATGTCGTGCACGCCCATGCGGATGAGCTGGCCGCCATTGCTGGTCAGCATGATCTCGTCGGTGTCGGCGACTGGGAAGCTGGCGACCACGCTGCCGTTCCGGCCCGAGGTCTCGATGTCGATGATGCCCTGCCCGTCACGGCCCGAGACCCGGTACTCGTAGGCGCTGGTGCGCTTGCCGAAGCCGTTCTCGGTGATGCTGAGGATGAACTGCTCCTGGGCCTCCAACTCGGCGATGCGCTCCAGCGTGATGCCGACCGGTTCCACCACCTCGTCGCGCCGCTTGGCGTTGGCAAAGCGCAGATAGGCGTCGCGCTCCTCCACCGCGATCTCGTTGTGGCGCAGGATCGACATGGAGATGACCTCGTCGCCCTCGGCCAGCCGCATGCCGCGCACGCCTTCCGACGAGCGGCCCACGAAAACGCGCACCTCCTCGATGGAAAAGCGGATGCACTTGCCGGACTTGACCGACAGCATGATGTCGTCGTCGTCGGTGCAAGGCTGGACGGCGATCAGCCGGTTGCCGTCCTCGAGCTTCATGGCGATCTTGCCGTTCGACATGACATTGGTGAAGTCGCCCAGCGTGTTGCGCCGGACCGAGCCGCGCGAGGTGACGAACATCACGTGCAGGTCGCCCCAGCTCGTCTCGTCCTCGGGCAGCGGCATGATGGTGGCGATGCCCTCGCCGTCCTGCAGCGGCAGCATGTTGATCAGCGGCCTGCCCAGCGACGTGGGCGAACCGACCGGCAGCTTCCAGACCTTGATCTTGAACACGATGCCGCGGTCGGTGAACACCAGCAGCGGCGTATGCGTGTTGACGACGAAGAGCTGGGTGACGAAATCCTCCTCGCGGGTCGACATCCCCGAGCGGCCCTTGCCGCCCCGGTTCTGCGCCCGGTAGGTGTTGAGCGGCACCCGCTTGACGTAGCCCGCGTTGGTGACCGTCACCACCATGTCCTCGGGGGTGATCAGGTCCTCGTCCTCGAAGTCGAACTCGCTTTCCTCGAACGCGGTGCGGCGCGGCGTGGCGAATTTGGTCTTCATGTCGACCAGCTCGGCGCGCAGGATGCCCATCAGCTTGGGATGGCTGCGCAGGGTCTCCAGATGGTCGAGGATGCCGCTGGCCAGGCCCTTCAGTTCGTCGCCGATTTCGTCGCGGCCCAGCGCCGTCAGGCGGGCAAGGCGCAGGTCCAGGATGGCGCGGGCCTGAGTGTCGGACAGCCGGTACTTGCCGTCGACCACCATGTAGGACGGATCGGCGACCAGCTCGATCAGCGGCGCCACGTCGGCGGCGGGCCAGTCGCGGTCCATCAGTTGCTGGCGGGCGGTGCCGGTGTCGGGCGCGGCGCGGATCAGCGCGATCACCTCGTCGATGTTGGCGACGGCGATGGCGAGGCCCACCAACACATGGGCGCGGTCGCGGGCCTTCGACAGCAGGAAGCGGGTCCGGCGGGTGATGACCTCGGCGCGGAACTCGATGAACGCCGCGATCATCTCCTTCAGCGTCATCTGCAGCGGTCGGCCGCCATTGAGGGCCAGCGCGTTGACGCCGAACGAGGTCTGCAGCGGGGTGAATTTGTAGAGCTGGTTCAGCACCACCTCGGGTACGGCCTCGCGCTTCAGCTCGATGACGACGCGGATGCCGTGCCGGTCGGATTCGTCGCGCATCTCGGAGATACCCTCGATCCGCTTGTTGCGGACCATTTCCGATATCTTCTCGACCATGCCCGCCTTGTTCACCTGGAACGGGATTTCGGTGACGACGATGGCACGGCGGTCCTTGCGGATGTCCTCGAAATGAACCTTGCCGCGCATGATGACCGAGCCGCGGCCGGTGCGCGATGCCGAGCTGGCGCCGGAGCGGCCCAGGATCAGGCCGCCGGTGGGAAAATCGGGACCGGGCACCAGCTCGAGCAGCCGGTCGTCGGTGACTCCGGGATTGTCCACGTACTCGCAGCAGGCGTCGATGACCTCGCCCAGATTGTGCGGCGGGATGTTGGTCGCCATGCCGACGGCGATGCCGCCGGCGCCGTTGACCAGCAGGTTGGGGAACCGGGCCGGCAGCACGGTGGGCTCGCGTTCGGAACCGTCATAGTTCTCGACGAAGTCGACGGTGTCGTTGTCCAGGTCGTCGAGCAGCGCCTCGGCGGCGAGCGCCAGCCTCGCCTCGGTGTAGCGCATGGCCGCCGGCGGATCGTTGTCCATGGAGCCGAAATTGCCCTGGCCGTCGATCAGCGGCAGGCGCATGGAGAAATCCTGCGCCATGCGGACCATGGCGTCGTAGACCGACTGGTCGCCGTGCGGATGGTATTTGCCGAGCACGTCGCCGACGATGCGGGCCGACTTGCGGTAGGCCTTGTCGTGGGTGTAGCCGTTCTCGTTCATGGAATGGAAGATGCGGCGGTGCACCGGCTTGAGGCCGTCGCGCACGTCCGGCAGCGCCCGCGACACGATCACGCTCATGGCGTAATCGAGGTACGAGCGGCGCATCTCGTCTTCGATGGTGATGGACGGGAAGCTGGGGCCGCCGGTCGCGCCCGAGGGCATGTCTTCAGGCGGGTCGGGCGGTAGGGTGGTGTCGTCCGTCAAGTCCTGGGACTGCCTTCCAGAAATGCAGTGCGCCGCGCATGCGCGGCGCAACATGTGGTAGCGATGAGGTTTTCACTATACCAGTCGGAGGGTGTGGCGACAAGGATTCCCGCTCGCTGTAAGTCCTTGGAAATACGTCCTTTTTCGGGCGCCGTCACGGCGTGTTGCGGGTCAGCACCGTGTAGGTGAAGGTGGTCTGTCCCTCGGCCGGGGCGCGGACGGTCCAGACGGCCTCGTTGGCCGACTCCTTCCTGTGCGGCAGGCTTTCGGCGGTGACGGTCCAGTCGCCCTGCATGGTCTCGACCACGCGCACGTCGACCGGCTCCTTCTTGCCGTTCTTGACGGTCACTTCCCAGGACGACGTTGCCTCGGAAAGCTGGCCTTCCGGCGTGTTCACCTGCCGGTAGTCGGTCTGCTTGCGGTTGACGGTCACGTCGAACGCCTGGCCCAGATTCAGCGTGACTTCCTCGTTACGGGGCGTGTGACGGACATTGTCCTCGCCGACGAACTGGGTCTGACCGCTAGAATCGTCCTTGTAGACGCGGACCACGCCGCCGGGCAGCGGCTTGCCGAGGCCGGCGGCTTCCTTGTTGTCGAACTTCAGCGAGATGGAAGCCGGCTGGGACGGCATCTGACCGATGCGCGACAGGTACCAGTAGCCGCCGCCCCGACTCTCGAGCACCCGCGTCGCGGCGATCCGCGGCGCTTCCAGCATGGCGACCTGCTTGGTCTGGTTCTCGGCCAGGCTGACGGCGCCGGGCAGCGTGTAGAGGTGATATTCGAAGAATGATTCTTCCGTCGCCATGGCCTTCATAGCCATGGCCGGCGGCGGCGGCTTGAAGTCCGCATAAACCTCCCGGCCTTGCGATACCCGGTTCACCTGTCCCGCGACAACCTGCACGCGGGCATTGTCGTAAGGCGTGCCGCTGGTGTTGGTGATGGTGATCCAGCCCTGCAGCGACAGCGACTTCTCGTCGGGCGCCAGGTTGGCGACGTAGTCGGCCTTCCAGCCCAGGCCGCCGGTCATGTAGGTCAGCATCAGGTCGCGGGTGACCGCACTGGCGGCGTCGATGCTCATGGACAGCGTCGGCCGCGACCGGAGGGTGGCGGGCAGGCTGTCGAACAGCAGCCGCGTGTTCGGGCCGTTGACGCCGGACATGGTCTCGATCCGGTCGCCGATGCGCAGCACCACGCCGCCGGTCGCGCCCAGCAGGGTCGCGGTCTCGGTCGTCTCCTCGCCGGTGCCGGGGTTGGTGCGCACCAGCCGGACGGTGCGCCCCACCGACTTCTCCAGCAGCTTTTCCGGGCTGAGCAGGTCGAAGTCGAAGTTCTGTTCCAGCACGTCGAACGGCGCGCCCTTGAGCAGCGCCGTCTCGGCCTGGATCTGGGCGGCGACGTCGACGAAAGCGAGCACGCTGCGCCCGGCGGGTACGGCGACGGTGCGGGTGTCGCGCACAAGCCCGGTGCCGCCATTGTAGACGGTGAGGCTGAGCGCCTTCCTGTCCTGCAGGGTGACGCTGGCGTCCTCAGCCCATGCAACACCGCCACAGGCGGCTGATACCAGCAGGGCCGCCGTCAAAGCCTTCGCGCGCATGATTGGTCTCCCGTCCATCGACTGTGCAATGGACTAAACCTATTGCGGTTTACCGGTACCGCAACGGTTGCCGGGAACTTTCCGGACAACAGGCGGTGATCAGAACGGAATTTCGTCGTCCAGGTCGCTGGCGCCGCCGCGTCCGCCGCCGCCACCCGACGACGAGCCGCCACCGCCGGCATAGCTGTCCTCGCGGGCGCCGAAGCCGCCGCTGCCGCCACTGGAAGCGCCGCCGCCGTCACCCTTGCCGTCGAGCATGGTGAGTTCGCCGCGGTAGCGCTGCAGCACCACTTCGGTGGTGTATTTCTCGGCGCCGTCCTTGTCGGTGTATTTGCGGGTCTGGAGCTGGCCTTCCACATAGACCTTGGAGCCCTTGCGCAGGAAGCGCTCGGCGACGTCGGCCAGGTTCTCGTTGAAGATCACCACCTTGTGCCATTCGGTGCGCTCCTGGCGGTCGCCGCTCTGCTTGTCGCGCCAGGTTTCCGACGTGGCCAGGTTCAGGTTCACGACCTTGCCGCCGTTGTTGAGGGTACGCACTTCCGGGTCGCGGCCCAGATTACCGACGAGGATGACTTTGTTGACGCTTCCGGCCATGTGACGAGCCTTTCGTTGACTGAAACTCGGGAGATGCTAGTGTAAACCGGAACGAGAACAAAAAGTAAACATCTCGGATTCGCGGGCACCATGAATCGGGTAACGTTGCTATACCAGATCGCCGCGCGGGTCGGCAAAGAAAGAGCGGGATTTATCGCCGCCGCGACACCATGTAACCTCGCCCCGGCCGGCCAAGGGCCGTCGCGGGAAACCCTAGCACACAGCAGAGCCGGCAACGATCCTCGATGAACAAGAACATCACCATCCGCGGCGCCCGCGAGCACAACCTCAAGAGCATCGACGTCGTCCTGCCGCGCGACGAGCTGATCGTGATCACCGGCCTGTCGGGCTCGGGCAAGTCGTCGCTGGCGTTCGACACCATCTATGCCGAGGGCCAGCGCCGCTACGTCGAGAGCCTGTCGGCCTATGCGCGCCAGTTCCTCGAACTGATGCAGAAGCCGGACGTGGACCATATCGAGGGACTGTCGCCGGCCATTTCCATCGAGCAGAAGACCACCTCGCGCAACCCGCGCTCGACCGTCGGCACGGTGACCGAGGTGCACGACTACATGCGCCTGCTGTTCGCGCGCATCGGCGTTCCGTACTCGCCGGCGACCGGGCTGCCGATCGAGAGCCAGACGGTGAGCCAGATGGTCGACCGGGTGATGGCGCTGCCGGAAGGCACGCGGCTCTACCTGGTCGCGCCGGTGGCGCGCGGTCGCAAGGGCGAGTACCGCAAGGATCTGGCCGATTACCAGAAGCGCGGCTTCCAGCGGGTGAAGGTCGACGGCGTCATGTACGAGATCGACGACGTCCCGGCGCTGGAGAAGAACATCAAGCACGACATCGACGTGGTGGTGGACCGCGTGGTGGTGCGCGACGGGCTGCAGCAACGCCTGGCCGACAGCTTCGAGGTCGCGCTGAACCTGGCCGACGGCCTGGCCATCGCCGAGTTCGCCGACGAACCGGGCGAGCGCACCGTGTTCTCGTCGAAATTCGCCTGCCCGGTGTCGGGCTTCACCATCGAGGAGATCGAGCCGCGGCTGTTCTCGTTCAACAACCCGTTCGGCGCCTGCCCGGTGTGTGACGGCCTGGGCAGCAAGTTGACCTTCGACCCGAGCCTGGTGATCCCGGACGAGGAGGTCACCATCAAGGGCGGCGCCATCGCGCCGTGGTCGCGCACGGCGGTGCCTTCGCCCTACTACAACCAGACCTTGGACAGCCTGTCGAAGCACTTCGGGTTCCGCATGACGGCGCGCTGGATGGACCTGCCCGAGGAGGCGCGCAACGTCATCCTCTACGGCTCGGACGGCAAGGCGATCCCGATGGTCTACGAGGACGGCAAGCGCCGCTACGAGACCACGCGGGCGTTCGAGGGCGTCATCCCCAATTTGGAGCGGCGCTGGCGCGAGACTGACAGCGCCTGGATCCGCGAGGAACTGAGCCGGTTCCAGAACGCCACGCCCTGCGAGGCGTGCGGCGGCTACCGGCTGAAGCCCGAGGCGCTGGCGGTGAAGATCGACGGCCTGCATATCGGCCAGGTGTCGGAGATGTCGATCCAGCACGCGCACGCCTGGTTCGGCAGCCTGAACGAGAAGCTGCGGCCCAAGGAGCGCGAGATCGCCGCGCGCATCCTGCGCGAGATCGTCGAGCGGCTGGGCTTCCTCAACAATGTGGGGCTCGACTACCTGACCCTGTCGCGCCAGTCGGGCACGCTGTCGGGCGGTGAATCCCAGCGCATCCGGCTCGCGTCGCAGATCGGCTCGGGCCTGACCGGCGTGCTCTACGTGCTCGACGAGCCCAGCATCGGCCTGCATCAAAGGGATAACCACCGGCTGCTGGAGACGTTGCGGAACCTGCGCGACATGGGCAACACGGTGATCGTCGTCGAGCATGACGAGGACGCCATCCGCACCGCCGACCACGTCATCGACATGGGACCGGGCGCCGGCGTGCTGGGCGGGACGATCGTGGCCCAGGGCAAGCCCGAGGACATCATGGCCTGTCCGGACAGCCTGACCGGCAAATACCTGGTCGGGCTGGAGCAGATCCCGGTGCCGGCGGCGCGCCGCGAAGGCGAGACGGCCAAGAAGATCGTGCTGCGGGGGGCGCGGGCCAACAATCTGAAGAACGTCACCGCCCGGTTTCCGCTGGGCACCTTCACCTGCGTCACCGGCGTCTCGGGCGGCGGCAAGTCGACGCTGGTGATCAACACGCTGTACGAGGCGCTGTCGCGCATCCTCAACCGGAGCCGGACCCATCCGGGCGAGCACGACCGGATCGACGGCGTCGAGCACATCGACAAGATCGTCGACATCGACCAGTCGCCCATCGGCCGCACGCCGCGGTCGAACCCGGCGACCTATACGGGTGCGTTCTCGCCGATCCGCGACTGGTTCGCGGCGCTGCCGGAAGCGCAGGCGCGCGGCTACAAGCCGGGCCGGTTCTCGTTCAACGTCAAGGGCGGGCGCTGCGAGGCGTGCCAAGGCGACGGCGTGATCAAGATCGAGATGCACTTCCTGCCCGACGTCTATGTGGAATGCGACGTCTGCCACGGCAAGCGCTACAACCGCGAGACGCTGGAGGTGCATTACCGCGACCGGAGCATCGCCGACGTGCTCGACATGACCGTCGACGACGGCGCCGATTTCTTCAAGGCGGTGCCGGCGATCCGCGACAAGCTGGTGATGCTGCAGAAGGTGGGCCTGGGCTACATCAAGGTCGGCCAGCAGGCGACGACGCTGTCGGGCGGCGAGGCGCAGCGGGTGAAGCTGGCCAAGGAACTGTCGCGCCGGGCCACGGGCCGGACGCTGTATATCTTGGATGAACCTACCACGGGTCTGCATTTCCACGACGTGAAGAAACTTCTAGAAGTGCTTCATGCGCTTGTGGAAACCGGCAACACGGTGCTGGTGATCGAGCACAATCTGGACGTCATCAAGACCGCCGACTGGATCATCGACATGGGTCCCGAAGGCGGCGACGGCGGCGGCCAGATCGTCGTCGAAGGCACGCCCGAGGACGTGGCCGCCTGCCCCGGCAGCTACACCGGCCAGTTCCTCGCGCCGCTGCTCAAGATGAAGGACCGGCGGAAAAGGGCGTGATGAGAGACCGGTTCGCATCGTGCTTCGCGCGGCTAACGCTGCCGTCGTTAGCAGCGGTCCTCGCGGTCGCGGCAGTTGTTCGTGAGCGCGCCCTTGGCGATGCCCGCCAACTCCTCAAGGTTGGGAACGGGCATTAGCAGGACACCCTTGCCCTTGGGAATGAACACGAGTTCCTGCCCGGCGGCCCAGCGCAGTTGCTCGCGGATGGCCTTGGGAATGGAAATCCGGAAGTTGTTAGACAGAGTGGCGGCTGCAGCCATTGGCGTATTCTCGGCGTTAGTGGCTCGGGTTAGGCGTCGTCCCAAGGGTTGATCAACGTAAGGTCCAGGTGGGAAAAGTCCTTCGTATTCCGGGTTACAAGAGCCATCTGATGGACGCGTGCGGTTGCCGCCAGAAACGCGTCCATGGTGCCGATTGGCCGGCCAACCGCGAAACGCTCCGCGACGACAAAGCCCCACATGTCGGCAATGGCGTCACCAATGTCCAGAATGCGTCCTTCAAATCGTTCGCGCAGATCGTTCTGGAGCCATTCCGTCAATTGATTTCTACGCCTCCCGGTGGGTAAGCGCTGAATGCCTTGGCGCAATTCGGCCAGAGTCGCGACACTCAGGAATGTTCGATCCTCATCGATAGAACGCCACCACTCGACCACTCGTGGATCGCTCTCCGGTTTCACCCATTCGGAAACCAGGTTTGTATCCACGAGAAACGTCACAGATCGATCTCTCGGGGCAAATCCTTAAGACGCTCTATCTCAAGGCCTGATCCCCGTAGTGGCGATGACGCAAAGAAGTCGGCGAGTGTCCCCTTCCGCTTTGTCTTCCGCTCCCACTCCCCGGCATCCACGACAACGACGGCCTTCTTGCCGTTGCGCGTGATGAGTTGGGGGCCGTCGGACTGGGCGCGGTCGATGACCTCGCTCAGCTTCGCCTTGGCTTCCGCTACCGTCCAGCTATCGTCCACGGCACTCTCCTGAATAGTCATGATGACCATGATAGTCATCTTCTACTATTCGGGCAAATAGGATGGCTGGCCAAGGTGACAATGGCAGGGCGATGAGCTAAATCACGCCCATGACCAGACCCATTCATGTCATCGGCGGCGGATTGGCGGGCAGCGAGGCGGCGTGGCAGATCGCGCGGGCCGGGGTGAAGGTGATCCTGCACGAGATGCGGCCGGTGCGGATGACCGACGCGCACCAGACCGACGGCCTTGCCGAACTGGTATGCTCGAATTCGTTCCGTTCGGACGACATGGAGAACAACGCCGTCGGCCTGTTGCACGAGGAGATGCGCCGCTGCGGATCGCTGATCCTGTCCGCGGGCGATGCCAACCGCGTCCCCGCTGGCGGCGCACTCGCCGTCGACCGGGAAGCGTTCAGCGCCGCCGTCGAAGCCGCAATCCGCGCCGAACCGCTGATCGCCATCGAGCGCGGCGTGGTCGAAACCCTGCCGCCGGAGGACTGGGGCAGCGTGGTCATCGCCACCGGACCGCTGACCGCCGCGCCGCTGGCAGAGGCGATCCGCGCCGAGACCGGCACCGACTCCCTCGCCTTCTTCGACGCCATCGCGCCCATCGTCTACAAGGACAGCATCGATTTTTCCAAGGCGTGGTTCCAGTCGCGCTACGACAAGGGCGACGGCGCCGATTACATCAACTGCGCCATGGACGAGGCGCAGTACCGCGCCTTCGTCGCCGCGCTGGTCGCCGCGCCCAAGACCGAGTTCAAGGAGTGGGAGAAGGACACGCCCTATTTCGAGGCGTGCCTGCCGGTCGAGGTGATGGCCGAACGCGGTCCGCTGACATTGGCCTATGGTCCGCTGAAGCCGGTCGGCCTGACCAACCCGAACGATCCGACGAAGCGGGCGTTCGCCGTGGTCCAGCTGCGCCAGGACAACACGCTGGGCAGCCTCTACAACATGGTCGGCTTCCAGACCAAGATGAAGCACGCGGCGCAGACCGAGGTGTTCCGCACCATTCCCGGCCTGGAGAACGCCCAGTTCGCCCGGCTCGGCGGCATCCACCGCAACACGTTCCTGAACAGCCCGGTGCTGCTCGACCGGCAGCTCCGGCTGAAAGTGAAGCCGCACATCCGCTTCGCCGGCCAGGTGACCGGCGTCGAAGGCTATATCGAGAGCGCCGCCATCGGCCTGCTCGCCGGCCGTTTCGCCGCGGCGCAGGCGCTGGGCGGGGAAGCGACGCTGCCGCCCGAGACCACGGCACTGGGCGCGCTGCTCAATCACATCACCGGCGGCCACACCACGGGCCGCGACGTGCCGGACAGCTTCCAGCCCATGAACATCAATTTCGGCCTGCTGCCGCCGCCCGACGAGAGGGTGCGCAAGAACGAGCGCAAGCGGTCGGTGGCGCGCCGGGCGCTCAGGGATCTGGATGCGTGGCTGGGTGTGACCGCGCGCGACGCGGCGGCGGAATAGTCAGAACCTGCGGGTCAGTCCCGCCCAGGTGAGCCGCAATTGCCGGCCCAGCGCGCCGCGCTCGTAGTTCACGTGGTCGGGGACGTAGTTGCTGCGCTCCAGGCAGGCCAGATAGCCGTCGGCGAGGCAGGCCAGGCGCAGGATCGGCTTCACCTCGGGCGGCACCGACTGGCCTTTCTGCCGGGCGCAGATCAGGTGGGCGCGCGCCCGGTCGCCGATGCGGCGCAGGATGCGCGACAGCGCCTGGGTCTGTTCCAGGTCGGGCAGCAGCGGATCGACAAGGCCCTCCTCGCGCATCAGGTCGGCCGGCACGTAGATGCGGCCGTGATGCAGGTGCCAGGGCAGCGCGCGCACCAGGCCGGTCAGCGCCCAGGCGATGCCGACATGGCGGGCGGCCTCGAGCGCGCCGTTGGTGGCGCCGACGCACAGTGCCGCCAGCGCCTGGATGCCGCCGCCGGTACGTTCGGCATAGGCCTCGAGCTGCCGCAGGGTCTGCGGCTGCTCGTCATAGAGGTCGCCCTCGCGGGCGTCGATCAGGTCGAGCAGCGCTTTCTCCGGCAGATCCCGGTCATGCAGCAGGTCGGCGAGCGCCTTGACCACCTCATGCTCGCGGCACTGGCCGCGGTAGAGCTGCTCGATGGTCTCGCGCCACCATTGCAGCCGGATCTCGCCCAGCGCCGGCTCGGTGACCACCTCGCGCGTCTTGGCCACCTCGACATTGAAGGCATAGAGCCCGAACAGGCCGGGCCGGTCGCCGGTGCGCGCGTGCAGCACGGTCAGATAGCGGTCGTGATCGTGGCGCCGAACGATGGACGCACACTGGTAGGTATGGTTGGCCACGGTCTGCATGCGTGCCTTTTAATCCAGATTCGCGCGGCCACGAAGGGCCTCATTAGGGGGCATGCGCCTTGTTCCCCCATCATCTTGTGGTATCATCTCGCGACGAAGAGGCGACAGTCGCTCAGCGTCTCTGATCTAGCGCCAAACGGGGGAGAGACAACCATGTCAAAGATAACCGACTCGTTACCGATCACAATCGTCTGCGGATTCATCCTTACGATCATCATGGTGTTGGTCGGTCAGCACACCATCACCGGCTCGCTGTCCATGGGTCCGGTGGTCGACGCGGGCCTGTATGCGACGTTCCTGACCCGGTGGCTGCACGTGATCTTCGGCATCATGTGGATCGGCCTGCTGTGGTACTTCAACTTCGTGCAGATTCCGACCATGCCGAAGATCCCCGACGAACTGAAGCCGGGCGTCTCCAAGCATATCGCGCCCGAGGCGTTGTTCTGGTTCCGCTGGGGCGCCATGTTCACCCTGATCACCGGCCTGCTGCTGGCGCTTCTCAGCGGCTACCTGATCGACGCCCTCGCCCTGCGCCACGGCATCGGCTACGGCATGTGGTTCGCCATGATCATGTGGTTCAACGTCTGGTTCGTGATCTGGCCGAGCCAGAAGATCGCTCTGGGCCTGGTCGAAGCGGATCCGGCATCCAAGCCGAAGGCCGCCGCCCGCGCCAAGATGTTCTCGCGCATCAACACCATGCTCTCGATCCCCATGCTGTACGCCATGGTGGGCCAGATGCATGGCGGCTTCGACTTCTGATCGGACCCGCCATCCGATACGGAAAGGGCGCCTTCGGGCGCCCTTTTTGTTGCTACACCGGTTTTATCAACGCCGTCATCGCGAGGAACGGAGCGACGCGGCGACCCAGTCTGCCCGGCGCTGCGGCAAGTGAAGAGAGGGCTGGGTTGCCGCGCCCCTTCGGGGCTCGCAATGACGGTGAAATAATCTGTTCAATCCACCGGGATCAGCGCGGCGGCTACCTGCCTACCGTCGCTCAGCAGGACGTTGAAGGTGCGGCAGGCGGCGCCGGTGTCCATGACGTCGATGGCGATGCCGTGCTCGTCGCGGAGGCGCCGGAGCAGGGCGCGGTCGACGGGTGCGATGCTCTTGCCGCCGCCGAGCAGCAATACGTCGATGTCATCGGCCGCGTCGATGGCCGGCTGGAAGCTTTCATGGGTGATCTCGGAAACGCTGGCGGCCGCCCATGGCACGATGCCGCCGGGCAGGACCAGGATCGGCCCCTGGTAGCGCCGGCCGGCGATGCGGAAGCCGCCGGCGCCATAGCCCTGGATCAGGAACCGGCCGCCCTGCGCCTGTTCCTCGAGGTGCATGTCACTCGGCGTCGTTGGCCGGCTTCTTGGTCGCCGCCGGCTCCTTCACCGGCTCGCCCTTGGCGCGCACGTCGGCGATGGTGGCGGAAACCAGGCGGACCTGGGTGTTCGGCGCGATCTCGACGACGACTTCCTCGCCGCTCTCGACCTTGACCACCTTGCCGATAACGCCGCCGCCGGTGACCACCGTATCGCCGCGCCGGATGGCGGCGATTCGTGCCTTGTGTTCCTTCACCCGCTTCTGCTGCGGACGGATCAGCAGCAGGTAGAACACGGCGAACATCGCCACGAGCAGAAAGATTTGTTCCATTCCGGCGGGCATCGTCGCTTCTCCTGATTGATTGCGCGGGGAATATACCCTCAGCACGGCCGAAAGCAAACGCCGACGCCCCGATCGTTGGCTCCGCGGCCGGGCGCATGCTAACGTCCCGCCGCCCAAGGACCGACTGAATTGGGCCCATGTGGGGAACGACCGTGACCGGAACCAGCGACGCCAGCGAGATTCTAGCCGTGCTGCGGCGTATCGCCGACGCGCTCGAGCGCCAATCGCCGCCGCCGGTCGACGCGCTGTCGCTGACCGGCGCCGATGCGTTCGTCTGGCACCCCGATCCGGACAGGCTGACGCCGGTGCCGGTGGTCAACCGGGTGGATGTGGAGCTGCTGCGCGGCATCGACCGGGTGCGCGACATCCTGCTCGACAACACCATGAGGTTCGCCAGCGGCTTTTCCGCCAACAACGCGCTGCTGTGGGGCGCGCGCGGCATGGGCAAGAGCTCGTTGGTCAAGGCGGCCCACGCCCAGGTCAACAAGGACAGGCCCGGCGCGCTGGCCCTGGTCGAGATCAACCGCGAGGACATCCCCACCCTGCCCCGGCTGCTGCACGGCCTGCGCGGCCAGACCCGGCGCGCGGTGCTGTTCTGCGACGACCTGTCGTTCGACCAGGACGATACCACCTACAAGTCGCTGAAGGCGGTGCTGGAAGGCGGCCTCGAAGGCAGGCCGGAGAACGTGATCTTCTACGCCACCTCGAACCGCCGCCACCTGATGCCGCGCGACATGATCGAGAACGAACGGTCGACGGCCATCAACCCGGCCGAGGCCGTCGAGGAGAAAATCTCGCTGTCCGACCGGTTCGGCCTGTGGCTGGGCTTCCACACCTGCAGCCAGGACGATTACCTGGCCATGATCGCCGGCTACCGCGACCGCCATGGCCTGGCGGGCGACGACGAACTGATCCGCGCCGAGGCGCTGGAATGGTCGGTCACCCGCGGCGCCCGTTCCGGCCGCGTCGCCTGGCAGTTCATCCAGGACCTGGCGGGGCGGATGGGCCGGACGCTGGCGTGAGCAAGAGCCGATAAGGCTGGCTCGCGTCCGACAGAAATTCTTCCAGCGGTGACTTCGCTGCGCTCGCAGAATCACGAAAAAGAGGAGCCTGGGATGTCGACGTAAGCGGCGATTCCAAACCTAGCAGGGCTGCCAGCCAACGGTAACCGGCGTTGCCCTGTGAAATCCGGGCGTTCGAGATCCGGCTCAATGCGGCGTCTTCCAGCGCGGCGCGGTCCGCCGGATTTTATATTTTACGCTGTAAATTATCATTGAAATTCATCTCGCGCTGCTGGACATTATCGCCACCCCAATCAAGGAGCCCGGATCATGTCAGCAGTCCTGCAAGATACCACCCCCGCCCATCACCGCGGCAATGGCCGTCCGGTCACCAAGGAACAGACCCTCACCGACCTGAAGGTGACGGGAAGCATTCCCCGCGAGCTCGATGGCCGCTATGTGCGGGCGGGCGCCAACCCGCTCAGCGGCACCAGCGACCATCCGTTCTTCGGCGACGGCATGATCCACGGCGTGCGGCTGCGCGACGGAAAGGCCCAGTGGTACCGCAACCGCTATGTGCAGACGCCGTTCATCAAGAATCCGGGCCTGAACATCCTCGATCCGGCGGTGATGATGGACATGACCGCGTCGAAGGCCAATACGCATGTCATCGGTCATGCGGGCAAGATCCTCGCGCTCGAGGAAGGCCACTTTCCCTATGAGATGGACGGCGACCTGAATACGGTCGGGGCGACGGACTTCAATGGCGCTCTCAAGGGCTCGTTCACGGCGCACCCGAAGATCTGCCCGGTGACCGGCGAGCTGATCGCCTTTGGCTACGCGGCGTTCCCGCCCTATCTGCGCTATCTGCGCGTCTCCGCCGACGGAAAGCTGGTGCAGACCGAGAACATCACCGTCGGCGGGCCGACGATGATGCACGATTTCAACATCACCCAGAACCATGTCATCTTCATGGACCTGCCGGCCGTGTTCAACCTGCAGGCGGCGATGAGCGGCGAGATGCCGATCCGGTGGGACGACAATTATCCGGCGCGCCTCGGTGTGATGCCGCGCAACGGCACGGACGCGCAGGTGGTCTGGTACGACATCAACCCGTGCTATGTCTTCCACCCGATGAACGCCTATGAGGACGGCGGCAAGATCGTGATCGACGTCGCCCGCTTCGACTATATCTGGCGCCACTCGACCATGGATTTCCCGGACCCGGTGCTCTGGCGCTGGACGATCGACACCGCCACCGGCCGCGTTCACGAGGAACAGGTGGACGACCGCCCCGCCGAGTTCCCGCGAGTCGCCGACAGCGTCGTCGGCCTCAAGCACCGTTTCGGGTACATGATGAGAAGCGTGAAGGGCTTCCTTTCAAGCGATCCCGAAAAGTCGTCCGGCGGTATCCGCAAATACGACCGGCAGACAGGTTCGCATTCGGACATCGACTTCGGTGTCGGCCGCCAGGGCGGTGAGCCGGTATTCGCGCCGCGGGCCAATCCCAAGAGCGAAGACGATGGCTACCTGATGACCTACGTCCATGACGCGAACACGGACACCAGCCAACTGGTGATCATGGACGCGGCATCGATGGACGACACGCCGGTGGCGGTTGTCGAGCTGCCGCGCATCCCGAGCGGTTTTCACGGCAGCTGGGTTCCGGCTTCGGTGGTTGGCTGACGGAGACGGTTGGTCAGCGGGACCGGTGTGCCGCTGATGCGGCCACCCTCATCCGGCGCTTCGCGCCACCTTCTCCCCGGCGGGGAGAAGGGTTACGGCCGTGCCGTTGCTTCGGCGGATTCCCCTCGCCCCAACGGGGAGAGGATGGCCGCGAAGCGGCCAGGTGAGGGGGACCGCGAAGCGGTTCCGAAACGGATCGGCTGCTCGGTCGGCGGAACAGACTTCTCGGCTGCCGCTTTAGCTGACCATCACTTCTTCGGCAGCGTGTAGGCGATGATGTAATCGCCCAGCGGGCTTTGCAGCGCCATGTGGCCGCCGGCGGCGATCACCACGAACTGACGGCCGCTGGCCGGCGAGATGTAGGTCATCGGCGTCGCGTGGCCGCCGACCGGGAGCCTGGCCTTCCACAGGATGTCGCCGGTCTTCTGGTCCACCGCGCGCAGCGTCCGCTCCATGCTTGCGCCGATGAACACCAGGCCGCCGCGGGTGCTGACCGAGCCGCCGATGGCCGGCACGCCCATGGTCAGCGGCAGCATGGAGGGAATGCCCCACGGGCCGTTGTCCCTGGCGGTCCCCAAAGGCCCGGACCAGATCACCTTGCCGGTGGACAGGTCCACAGCGGTCAGCGAGGCATAGGGCGGATTGATGCACGGCACGCCCAGCGGCGACAGGAACGCGCTGGTCCTGGCGGCGAACGGCGTGCCTTCCTGGGCCTGGGCCTTGCGCGGAACATAACCCATCGGGCCAGCCTTGATGCCCATGGCGTCCGCTTCCTTGCGGGGGATCAGCCGGGTGTAGTTGGGCATGCGGCTCCAGTTGACGATCATGATCTGGCGCACCGGATCGACCGAAACGCCGCCCCAGTCGATGCCGCCCAGATAGCCCGGATGGGTGATCGACGGCCGGATTCCCGGCGGCGTCATCGGGCCGTCATAGCGCGCCTGCCTGAACTTGATGCGGCACCAGAGCTGGTCGAACGGCGTCAAGCCCCACATGGACTTTTCCGTTAGGTCCGGCCCAGTGAAATCGGGCATGCCGGTCGAGAATGGCTGGGTGGGCGACAGCCAGTCGCCGGGCGCGGGACCCTGCGGCACCTTGCGCTCCTCGACCTCTTTCAGCGGGCGGCCGGTGCGCCGGTCGAGCACGAAGACCTGGCCACGCTTGGTCGGCTGGATCAGCGCCGGCACCGGCTGACCGCCGATCTGCAGATCGACCAGGGTCGGCTGCGCGGGGACATCGTAGTCCCAGACGTCGTGATGGACCGTGCGGTAGAGCCAGCGCAGCGCGCCGGTCTCGGCGTCGAGCGCCAGCACCGCGCTGGTGAATTTTTCGGATTCGGGCGTCCGGTGCGCCCCCCAATAGTCGGGCGTGGCGTTGCCCATGGGTGCGTAGACCAGGCCGAGCGACTCGTCGGCGCTCATCGGCGCCCAGGAATTGGGCGTGCCCAGCGTGTAGGTTTGGCCGGGCAGCGGCTCGCCGTGATATTCGGGCCGTCCCGGGTCGAACGCCCACGAGAAGGCGCCGGTCAGGGCGTCATAGGCGCGGATCACGCCGGGCGGCTCGTTCACATGCTGGTTGTCGGCCACCCAGCCGCCCATCACCACCCGGCCGCGGATGATCACCGGCGCCGAGGTGACGTAGTAGTAGTTCGGCTTCACCTCGCCCATGCCGGTCTTCAGGTCGACCATGCCGCCGGCGCCGAACCCGGCGCAGGGCTTGCCGGTGCGCGCGTCGAGCGCCACGAGCTGGGCCCTGGCGGTGGTGCTGAAGATGCGCTCGGCGCAGGCGCCGACGCCGCCAGGCACCTTGTAATAGGTGACGCCGCGGCAGGTGCGCCGGCGGTCGTTGGGCGCGGGCGGCTCCCAGCGCCAGCGCTGCGCGCCGGTTTCGGCATCGAGCGCGATGACCTGGTTGGACGGCGTGCAGATGTAGAGCGCGTCGCCGACCATCAGCGGCGTGACCTGCAGGTGGGTCTTCAGCGTCTCGCCCGGATTGGTGCGGTAGACCCAGGCCTGCTGCAGCCCGGACACGTTGGCGGGGGTGATCTGGTCGAGCGGCGAATAGCGCGTGCCGCCCAGGTCGTTGCCGTAGTGATGCCACTCGCCGTCGGCCGCCCATGCCGAGGCGGCCAGCAGCGGCAGGGCGAAAGCGAGGGCGGTACGTCTGATCATGCGCATGGTCCGCTCCATCTCACAGCAGCCCGCGCCGCGCCCATGGCATCAGCAGCCACAGGCCCAGAACGGTCAGCAGCAGGACCCGGGGCATGAGCTGCCAGCCGTCCAGCCCCACCTCCCAGATCGCCCAGCCCCAGGTACCGAGTAGGATCAGCAGAAACAGCCAGGCGCCCATGCGGCGGCCGCGCCAGAGCAGAATGCCGCAGACGACCAGCGCCGCGCCGGCGATGGCGTAGTAGAGCGCGCCGCCGAGCAGGGCGAGTTGGACGCCGCCGGCGGCAAGCACGGCGCCGATCAGCAACAGCAGCGCGGCGAAGAGTCGCGGCGGCCTCGCGGCCCGGTTGGCAGGCCCTGCCATCTCGATCATGAAACGTCCCCCCGCTTTTCATGCCGCGCTTGTTCCGCGCGCTTTGGATGCGGCCACTGTAGCCAGATTGGCCGGCGGCCCGCCATGAAATCCTGTGTCAGGCCAGCTTGCTCAGGCCAATCTGGGGCCGGGCCTGCCGTCCTCGACCACGAAGCGTTGCAGCGAGCGGCTGGGCGATGCGGGATCGGTCTGGTCCTCGACCATGCGCATGTCGGCCTCGATGCCGTTACGGTCGAACGCGAACCGGACATAGCCCTGATGCGTGGTGTCGGAGAACCGCACATGCGGGTTCTCCTCGCCGGGCGCGAACAGGCCCGGCGGTAGCGTGCTGTTGGCCAGCGCGCTGGTGACGAACTCGCTGGCAATGACAGGCGAGGCTGGGTCGTTGAAGTCCGCCTTGACGTCGTTTGCCCAGAACGAGTGGATGTCGCCTCCGAAGAACACCGGGTTGCGCGGTGCGGCCCGGCGCAGCGAGCCAGTCAGGCGCCGGCGCGCAGCACCGTAGCCGTCCCAGCCCTCGTTCGACAGCGCCTCGCCGGGTCCTGCCTGCAGGTCCAGCCGGGCGAACGCGGTCTGCTGCGCCAGCACGGTCCAGCGGGCCTTGTCGCCCGTGAGACCCTCGTCCAGCCAGCGCTCCTGAACGGCGCCGAGCAGGGTCCGCTCCTCGGCATCCACTTCGGGGCAGTCCGTCACCCGCCGCCCGCCGAGCTGGCCGGGCACCGGGCAGGCCTGGTCGGAGCGGTACTGGCGGGCGTCGAGCACATGGAACGTCGCCAGGTCGCCCCAGGCGAGGCGGCGGTACATCTGCATGCCGCCCTCGCCCAGCATGGCGCTGGGCCGCAGCGGCATGTGCTCGAAATAGGCCTGGTAGGCGGCGGCGCGGCGGCGGCCGAAGATGTCGGGCGCCGTGCCGTCCTCGGGGATCAGGCCGGCATAGTCGTTCTGCACCTCGTGGTCGTCCCAGGTGACCACCCAGGGCGCGGCGGCATGGGCGGCACGCAGGTCGGCGTCGGATTTGTAGAGCGCATGGCGGGCACGGTAGCCGGCCAGATCCATGGGGATACCTGCGCCGAACGGCCGCACCGCCGTGCCGCGCGTCGGCGATTCGTAGATGTAGTCGCCGGCGTGGACGATCAGGTCCGGCTCGCCCGCCAGCATGTCCTTGTAGGCGGCGAAGTAGCCGTTCTCCCAGTGCTGGCACGAGGTGAGCGCCAGCTTCAGCCGCTCGGGCCGCTCGGGGACTGTCAGCGTGCGTCCGGCCGGGCTGACCGCCTTGCCGGCGTGGAATCGGTACCAGTAAGGCCGGCCGGGCCGGAGACCTTCGATCTCGGCATGGACGGAATGAGCGAGGTCGCGGATCGCCATGGCGCCGCCGCGATGGACGATGCGCCGGAAGCCCTCGTCCTCGGCCACTTCCCAGCCGACCGGGAGTTCAGGTTCGTCGAGCAGCGCGAGGTTTTCGCCGACCAGGCGGGTCCACAGCACGAAGCCGCCGGCCGAGGGCTCGCCCGACGCCACGCCGAGCGCGAACGGATCGGCCCTGAAGCGGTGCGATCCCAGGGGCACGGCCTGTACCGGCCGCAGCATGGACCACGCCACCGCCGCCGACAGACCACCGATCACATTCCTGCGCGTGAAACCGTTCATGGACTCTCTCCCAGCAATGGGAGGCAGCCTAGCACGCGACGGTGACGGTTGATGAGAGGGTTCAGGCGGGCGGCAGGTATTGGGTGGGATCGACCGCCCGGGCGCCCTGGCGCAGCTCGAAATGCAGTTGCGGCTCGCCAACCTGACCGCTCGATCCGGCACGGGCGATCGGCGCGCCCCGGTTCACCGCCTGGCCGCGGCTGACCAGGATGTCGTCATTGTGGGCATAGGCCGACACCCAGCCCTGGTCGTGGCGTAGCAGGATCAGATTGCCGAAGCCCTTCAGATCGTTGCCGGCATAAGCGACGGTGCCGGCGGCGGCGGCCACCACCGGGGTGCCGCGCTTGACGCGGATGTTGATGCCGTCGTTGCGCATGCCGCCGTCCTTGCCGCCGAAGCCGGAGATCACCGGGCCGCGCGCCGGCCAGATGAAGCCGCCGGCCAGCGGCTTCACCGGCGGCTCGGTTCCGGTGGTGGCGGGCAGCACGTCGGCGACGGACGTGGCGGGCTCGAGCACGCCGCCGGCGCGCGCCGGGATCGCCAGTATCTGGCCGACGACGATGCCGTGGGACTGGTCGATGCCGTTGGCGGCCATCAGCCTGGTGATGTCGACGGAATAGCGCCGCGAGATGCCGTAGATCGTGTCGCCGGGGATGACGGAATGATGCTCGCCGCCCGGAATCTTGAGCTTCTGGCCGACCTTCAGCGTGTAGGGCGGCTGCAGGCCGTTGAGCTCGATGATCTCCCGGGCGTTCACATTGTGGCGCCGGGCGATGGCGTAGACCGTATCGCCCTGCTGGACGGTGACGGTCTTGCCGACCAGCACGCCGCCCGGCGTCGACGGCCTGGGCGCGCCAGGCGTGGCGGGCGTGGGCTCGGCCGGCCTGGACGGCGCAACGGATTTGCCGCCATAGGACGGGCGCCTGGGCGGCGGCGCCATGGTGCCGCCGCCGGGAACGTCGTCGAGGGTGGTCACGCCGACGTCCTTTCTGCCCGGCGCGGGCGCGTCGATGGGGTAGGCCGCAGCGGGCTTGTCGATGGGCTCCGGCACGGGGAACGGCGCATTGGGTCCACGCGCCGGCACGTCGGGGGGGACGTAGCGGTATTCGATGTCGCGGCTTTCGCACGCCGCCAGGGCGGCCATGGACACGGCCACGGCGATCCCGCAAAACCTTCTGATATTCAATCGCATGGCATTGATCTTAGGTACTCCGCGCCCGGGCTTCAATGCCATGCGGGTTTTACGAGCCTATCCTTCGGTGCCGTCGAGCATGGGGACGAAGCGCACCGGCATCAGCGGCGACGATTCGAACGAATCGCCCCGCCGGATCACCCGGGTGATGGTCTGGTTGCCCGACAGGCCGACCGGGATGATCATCATGCCGCCCTCGGTAAGCTGCTTGACCAGGTTCATGGGCACGACCGGCGCCGCGGCGGTGCCGATGATGCGGTCGAACGGCGCCACTTCCGGCCAGCCCTTGAAGCCATCGCCGAAGCGGGTCACCACGTTGCTCAGCTTGAGTTCCCTGAAGCGGTCGGAGGCTGCCTTGAGCAGATCGCGCTGGCGCTCGATGGTGTAGACCCGTCGCACCAGCGGCGACAGCACGGCGGTCTGGTAGCCCGAGCCGGTGCCGATCTCCAGCACCAGCATGCGCCGCTGCAACTCCAGCGCCTGGGTCATGAAGGCCACGACGTAGGGCTGCGAAATGGTCTGGCCACAGGCGATGGGCAGCGCCGTGTCGTCGTAGGCGCGGTCGCGGAACGCATCCGGCACGAACAGGTCGCGCGGCACGCCCTCGACCGCCGACAGCACCGCCGTGTCGCCGATGCCGGCGCGGCGCAGCTCCATCAGCAGCCGGATCTTGTTCGACGGGTCATACACGGCCGGCGACCTCCCCGGCCGCCCTCACGAGGCGCTGGCGGTCCTTTTCGTGGGTCAGGTCGAGATGGAGCGGCGTGACCGAGACGCGGCCCTGGCGCACCGCCTTGATGTCGGTGCCGTCGACGAGATGCTCGCGCGAGCGGCGATAGCCGATCCAGTAATAGGTCTCGCCGCGGGTGTCGACGCGCTGGTCGAACTGGATGTCGGCGGGATCGCGCATACCCTGGACGGTGATCTCCATCTCGGTCACCGCGCCGCGCCGCGCGTCGGGAAAATTGACGTTCATCAGGATTTCGGGCGCCCAGCCGACCGACACCAGCCAGCGGATCATCCGCTCCATGGCGGTTTCGGTGCCCTGCCAGTCCATCTCGGTGGCGCCGGGATAGATGGACTGGCTGAGCGCGATCGACGGGATGCCCAGCAGGGTGCCTTCCATGGCGGCGGCGACGGTGCCCGAATAGGTCACGTCCTCGCCCATGTTGGCGCCCCGGTTGACGCCGGACAGCACCAGCGTGGGCCGCTTGCCCGGAATGATCCGGTTGACGCCCAGCAGCACGCTGTCGGTGGGCGTGCCGCGCACGGCGAAGCGCCGTTCACCGACCTGCCGGAAGCGCAGCGGCTGTGTCAGGGTCAGCGAATGGCCGGTGCCGCTCTGCTCGTATTCCGGCGCGACCACCCAGACGTCGTCGCTGAGGCGGCGGGCGATCCGCTCGAGGATTTCGATGCCGTCGGCGCTGTAGCCGTCGTCGTTGGTAACGAGGATCCGGTGCTGGGTGAGGTCGCAGGCGACATCGGGCAACGGGAAGAAGGTCATCTCAGCGTCCCGCCCCGATCACGTCGTGGCCGTCCATGTACGGCCGCAGCGCCTCGGGCACGGTGATGCCGCCATCGGCGCGCTGATAGTTCTCCATGACCGCGATCAGCGTCCGGCCGACAGCGAGGCCCGAGCCGTTCAGGGTGTGGACGAAGCGGGTCTGCTTTTCGCCGTCCTCGCGGAAGCGGGCCTTCATGCGGCGCGCCTGGTAGTCGCCGGTGTTCGAGCAGGACGAGATTTCCCGGTAACGGCCCTGGCCAGGCAGCCAGACCTCGAGATCGTAGGTCTTGCGCGCGCCCGCGCCGGTATCGCCCGAGCACAGGATCATCACCCGGTAGGCGAGGCCCAGGCGCTTTAGCACCTCCTCGGCGCAGGCGGTGAGCCGCAGGTGCTCGGCCTCGGAGTCTTCGGGCCGGGTGATGCTGACCAGCTCGACCTTCTTGAACTGGTGCTGGCGGATCATGCCGCGGGTGTCCTTGCCGGCAGCGCCCGCTTCCGACCGGAAGCACGGCGACAGCGCGGTGACGCGGATCGGCAGGTCGACGGCGTCGAGGATCTGTTCGCGGACCAGATTGGTCAACGTCATCTCCGAGGTCGAGATCAGCCAGAAATCATTGGTCGTGTGGAACATGTCCTCGGCCGACTTGGGCAACTGGCCGGTGCCGTAGGCCGCCTCGGTGCGCACCATCAGCGGCGTGTCGCATTCGGTGTAGCCGAATTCGGTGGTGTGCAGGTCGAGCATGAAGGCGCCGAGGGCGCGCTCGAGCCGGGCGAGCTGGCCCTTCAGCACCACGAAGCGCGACCCCGACATGCGCGCGGCGGCGTCGAAGTCCATCAGGCCCATGGCCTCGCCCAGCGCGGCGTGATCCTTCGGCTCGAAATCGAACGAGGGCGGCGTGCCGATCCGGCGCAGCTCCACATTGGCGGTCTCGTCGGGTCCGTCGGGCACGTCGTCGTCGAGATGGTTCGGGACGGCGGCCAGCAGGTCGTCCAGCTCGGCCTGCAGGGCGCGCTCGCGCTCCTCGCCGTCCTGGATCTCGGTCTTCAGCGCGCCGACCGCGTCGAGGACCGCCTGAACGTCCTCGCCTCTCGACTTGGCGATGCCGATTTCCTTCGACCTGGTGTTGCGTTCCGCCTGGGCTTCCTGCAGCCGCGTCTTCAGCGCGCGGAGCGACGAATCGAGGCCGATCACCTGCCGCGACAAGGGCTGACGGCCGCGCCGCGCGAGGCCCTTGTCGAAGATTTCAGGGTTCTCCCGGATCCATTTGATGTCGAGCATGGAGGCGCGTTTCGCTTGGCGGTGGACAGCCTGTATAGCCGGGCGGCTTCGCCCCGTCCAGCCACGCTCCGGGTTAAATTTCGGCCGCCGCCGCGCGCTTCTTTTCGGTCAGCCGGACCATGATGATGGAGGCTTCGTAGAGCAGGCAGACCGGCAGCGCCAGCGCGCACTGGCTGAACACGTCGGGCGGCGTCAGCACCGCGGCGACGATGAAGATCAGGATGATGGCGTATTTGCGCTTATCCCTCAGCCAGCTCGAACTGATGATGCCCACATAGCCCAGCAGCGTCAGCGCCACCGGCACCAGGAACATCACGCCGAAGGCGAAGATCAGCTTCATGGACAGGTCGAGATACTCGTTGACCTTGCCCTCGAACTGGATCGGCAGGCCGCCGGTTTCCACGGCCGGTGTCTGGAAGCTGAGGAAGAAGGTCCAGGCCAGAGGAAACACCACGTAATAGGCCATGGCCGCGCCGGCGGTGAACAGGACGGGCGTGGCGACGAGGAACGGCAGGAAGGCGCGGCGCTCGTTCTTGTAGAGGCCGGGGGCGACGAACGCCCAGACCTGCACGGCGACGAGCGGGAACGACAGCATGATCGCGGCGAAGAACGCCACCTTGATATGGACCAGCATGGCCTCGGTCAGGCCGGTATAGATCAGCCGCCGGCCGGGCTGGTCCTTCAGGGCGTCGGACAGCGGCCGCACCAGGAACTCGTAGATATCCAGGGCGAAATACAGGCTGATGGCGAACACGACGACGAAGCCGAGCACCGAATAGATCAGCCGCTTGCGCAGCTCGATCAGGTGCTCGATCAGCGGCGCGCGCGTGCCCTCCAGTTCGTCGGTCTCTCCGGCCGCGGCGTTCTCGGTCACGGCGTTCCCTGCCCTTCTGGCTTTGGCGCCGGCTGGGCAGGCGCGGAATCGATCGTGGCTTTGGTCACGGGCGGTGGCGTTTCGCCGGTCTCGGGGGCGGCCAGTTGGGGCGGCGCCGGGGCGTTTTTCGGGTCGTTGACGACGGCCGGCTTGCTGTTGCCGACGGGGTCGAGCAGGTCGTCGAAGTTGCCCTGCCCCTTCATGGCGCGGCGGGTCTTGTCGACCGCGTCGCGCAGCTCCTGCAGCTCGGATTCGCGGACGTAGTCGTTCACCGTGCCCATGAACTCGTCGACCATGCGTCGCATTTTGGCGATGCTGCGCGCGAAGCCGCGCACGACGCGCGGCAGGTCCTTCGGCCCGACCACCACGAGCGCGACGATCACGATCACCAGCAGTTCGGGGAGGCCGACGTCAAACATGGTTTACGCTTGTGCCCGGCTCAGGTCTTGGCCGCGTCGTCCTTACGCGGCGTCACGTCGGTCAGCGAGGCGTCCTGGTCGAGCTGACGGGTGTCCTGCGGCTTCGCGGGCGGCGGGTCGTCCTCGGACATACCCTTGCGGAAGCTTTTGATGCCCTTGGCCACGTCACCCATCATGCCCGAAATCTTGCCGCGCCCGAACAGCAGCACGACGATCAGGACGATGATGAGGATTTCTGTCCAGCCGAGATTCACACGCTGTACTCCGATTGCCGAAACTCGCGGCGTCCTTGCGCCATTTGCCAGACAAATAGGCCCGAACGGCTGCCAGCACAAGGCGAACCGATCTGGGCGAACCCGTCAGCCGCGTCCGGCCTCGACCGGATCGTCGAACGGCAGCCGCACCTCCTCCTCGGTATCTTCCTCGACCTCGTCGATGGGCAGCAGGCGGAAGCTTTCGGGCGGCTCGGTGTCGAGCAGGCCGGCGGCCTTGAGCTCGTCGATACCGGGCAGATCCTTCACCGACTCCAGCCCGAACTCGATCAGGAACTGCTCGGAGACGCCGTAGGTAACCGGCTTGCCGGGCGTCTGGCGCCGACCCATGATCCGCACCCAGCCGATCTCCATCAGCAGGTCGACGGTGCCCTTGCTGACGGTGACGCCGCGGATGTCCTCGATCTCGGCGCGGGTGGCCGGCTGGTGATAGGCGATGATGGCGAGCGTCTCCTGCGCCGCGCGCGACAGCCGGCGCTCTTCCTGCACCTCCTGCTGCAGCAGAAACGCCAGGTCGGGCGCGGTCTGGAACATCCATTTGCCGGCGCGCCGCACCAGGTTCACGCCGCGCCGCGCGTACATCTCCTGCAACTCGGCGAGCAGCGGGCCGACTTCGGGATGGCCTGGCAGGCGCTGGACGATGCTTTCCTCGTCGAGCGGCTCGGCGGCGGCGAACAGCAGCGCCTCGACCATGCGGAGATGTTCCAGATGTTCGGTCATTCGTCCTGTCCCGCCGCGCGCACGCGCGACCGCATCAGCAGCGGCCCGAAGGTCTCGGTCTGCCGCAGCTCGATCTTGCCCTGACGGGCATATTCCAGCGCCGCCGCGAAGGTCGAGGCCAGCGCCGAGCGCGACAGTGCCATGTCGCTCATGGCCGGCGGCAGGAACTGCCGCAGGCTGGTCCAGTCGGGAACGTGGCCGACCAGCCGCTCCAGCCGGCGCAGCGCATCCTCCATGGTGAACACGGGGCGGCGGCGTATCTGGTAGTCGTCCTTGACCTCGTTACGCGCCGTCTGCGCCGCATAGGCGCGCAGCAGGCCGTAGAGATCGGCGATATAGGCCGACTTGCGGATCACCCGGATGCCTTCCGGCAGGCCGCGCAGGAACACGTCGCGGCCGACGCGGTGACGCGACATCAGCACCGAGGCGCGCCCGCGCATGGCTTCGAGCCGGCGCAGGCGGAACGCCAGGTGCGCGGCCAGCTCTTCGCCGCTCGGTTCGTCGCCCGATTCCTCGGCGGGCAGCAGCAGACGGGATTTCAGATAGGCGAGCCAGGCCGCCATCACCAGGTAATCGGCGGCCAGCTCCAGCCGGATGCGGCGGGCGGCGGCGATGAACTCCAGATATTGCTCGGCGAGCTGCAGGATCGAGATCGCCGCCAGATCGACCTTCTGGTTGCGCGCCAGCATCAGCAGCACGTCGAGCGGCCCTTCCCAGCCGTCGATGTTCAGCACGAACTGCTCCGCCGCGGGGCGGGCCGGCTCCTCGAAGGATATGATGCTGCCCGAAGGGTCGCTCACTCAGGCCTCAGACGAACAGGAACACTTTGTCGATGGCACTATACAGGAATTTCACCACCGGTTGGATGATTGCCCATACCGGGTGAAAGTTGGTACCGAAAGCCTCGTTGATCAGCGACGGCACGAGCAGCAGGCCGAAGATGATGAACAGGCCGTAGCGTTCGACGCTCGCCAGGGGCCGCGCCAGCGTCACAGGCAGCAGGCCGACGGCGACTCGTCCGCCGTCGAGCGGCGGCAGCGGGATCATATTGAACACCATCAGCACCACGTTCGCGGCGATACCGATCTGCGCCATGTCCGCGAACCAGATCTGGATGCCGCCCGACATGAAGGCGCCAAGGTTCGACAAGATCGCCCAGCCGATGGCCATGAACAGGTTCACCGCGGGTCCGGCCGCAGCCACCCAGACCATGTCGCGCTTGGGGTTTTCAAGATTCAGGAAATTCACCGGCACCGGCTTGGCGAAGCCGAAAGGAGGCAGGCCGGCGAGCAACAGAATTCCCGGCAGCAGGACAGTGCCGAATGGATCCACATGCTTCAGGGGATTGAGGGTCAGCCTGCCCGCCCGCGCGGCGGTATCGTCGCCATGCTGGCGGGCGACATAGCCGTGGGCCACCTCGTGCACGGTGATCGCCAGCACCACGGGGATGATGGCCGCCGAGATCATGTAGAGGGTTTCGTTCATCAGCCTCCGACGCGGGCGAGCAGCGCGTCCCTTTCCCAGGCGCCGGCTTCGCGGTCGAACGGCTTGGGTGGTGCCAGCCAGCTCATCGCCCGAGTCAGCCGCCGCAACGTGGCGGGCGACGCGCGCTCCAGGCCGCCGGCGACGGCGACCATGTCGTCATAGTCGCCGTTGCAATGCAGCGCCAGGTCGCAGCCGGCCTGCTGGGAGGCGAAGGCGCGCTCCGCCAGGGTGCCGCTGAGCGCCTGCATGTTGAGGTCGTCCGACATCAACGCGCCGTCGAAGCCGATAATCTTGCGGATGACGCCGTCGATCACCGCGCGCGACGTGGTCGCCGGGAAATCCGGATCAATGTCGGCATAGATCACATGGGCGGTCATGGCGAAGGGCGCGTCGCGAAGGGCCTTGAACGGCGCGAAGTCGGTCCGGCGCAGGGTGGCCGCCTTCGTCGCCACCGTCGGCAGCGCGATATGGGTGTCGGCCGCGGCCCGGCCGTGGCCGGGAATATGCTTGATCACCGGCAGGACGCCGCCGTCGATCAGGCCCGCGGAGGCCTCGCGTCCAAGCTGGGCGACGGTGTCGGCGTGGCGGGCGTAGGCGCGGTCGCCGATGACGTCGTGGCCGCCGCGCGCCGGTACGTCGAGCACCGGCAAGCAATCGACGGTGATGCCGAGCTCGTGCAGGTCCGCCGCGATCAGCCGCGAGTTCAGGTAGATGGCGCGCCTGGCCGCCGCCGGATCGAGCTTGAACAACCGCCCGAACACCGCGCCGCGCGGATAGGTGGGCCAGTGCGGCGGGCGCAGCCGCGCCACCCGGCCGCCCTCCTGGTCGATCAGGATCGGGCACGGATTGGCCGCCGCCAGGGGTTTCAGGGACCCGGTGAGCGCCCGGACCTGGTCGGGATCGCCGATATTGCGTGCGAACAGGATGAAGCCGAACGGCTTGACCTGCTGGAAGAATGCCCGCTCGCGGTCGGTCAGGGTCTTGCCGGAGACGCCGAAGATGGCGGGACAGAGCGATGGATCAATTGGCATTGACGATGCAATCCCGTCCCTGGGCCTTGAGCTGGGCACAGACATCCACAGCGGCGCTTCGCTCGGCGAACGGGCCGATCACCAGCCGGTAGAGATCGCCCTTGCCCGGCGCGTTGAACTTGATCACCTGCGGCGTCAGGCCGGCGACCACGGCGCCCTGCTTGCGCTGAACCTGGGCCCATGAATCCAGGGCGCCGGCCTCGCTGCCATAGGCGCCGAGCTGGACGACCGGCGACTTGCCGCCAGCCGGCGCGACCTCGACGATCTCGGCCGCGACGGGTTTGGCCTCGACCGCCGGAACGGGCGGCGCGGTCGCCGTGGCTGGCGGAGTCAGCGGCTGCTGCACGATCACCGGCTTGGGACCGGCCGGACCGGCCTTGGCGACGGGCAGCGTCGCCGGATCGGCGGGTTTCCCCGGCGCCGTGGCCGGCTGGGCGCCTGGAAGCGACGGCGCTTGCGCGAGCGGCTGGACGGCTTCGGGTGGAGGCGCCGGCGGCGGCTCGGGGGCCGGCGGCACGAACTTGCGGACCGGAACCGACTCGGGCCGGGCCTGGGGCGCTTCCGGTTCGTCGCCCAGTATGTCCTCGGTGTCCGTGGTCCTGCCGACGGCCTCGTTGAACACCAGCTTGTCTTGGTCGGGGATGATCTCGCCGCCCGGATTGTCCGGTTTCACCTTGTAGGGCGTGGTGTCGGCCTCGACGGTGCGGACCGGGCCGATGGAGCCGCTGCTGCCGCTGGTGTAGGCGTACCAGACGACACCGCCGAACAGCGCCAGGCTGAGCACGGCGACGGCCCATTTCCACCAGGCGCCGCCTTCGGCCTCCTCGGGCGCATCATCCCAGCGCGACTCGTCGTCCTGCAGGAAGTCGCCGTCGGGCCGGTATGGCACTACCGCATCTCCTCCGCGGGCGTCACGCCGAGCACCCCGAGTCCGGACGCGATCGTCAGCGCCGCGGCCCGGATCAGGGCGAGCCGGGCCGCTGTCAGCGCGGGTTCGTCTGTGCGGATGAAACGCAGCGTCGGATCCTCCTTGCCCTTGTTCCAGTAACTATGGAAGGAAGCGGCAAGGTCATAAAGATAAAACGCAATCCGGTGCGGCTCGTGCGCCAGCGCCGCGGCCTCGACGGCGCGCGGCCAGTCGGCCAGCGCCTTCATCAGCGCCAGTTCGGCTTCGTCGGAGAGCAAGCCGAGGTTCGCCTGTTTCAGTGCCGCATCGCTCAGATCCGCGTCCGGCAGCTCGTCGACGACGTTGCGAAAGACCGACCGGATGCGCGCATGGGCGTACTGGACATAGAAAACCGGGTTGTCGCGCGAGTGCTCGACCACCTTGGCGAAGTCGAAATCCAGCGGCGCGTCGTTCTTGCGGGTCAACATGATGAAGCGGACAACGTCCCTGCCCACTTCCTCGACCACCTCGGCCAGGGTCACGAAGCTGCCGGAGCGCTTTGACATCTTCACCGGTTCGCCGTCGCGGGTCAGCCGCACGAGCTGGCACAGCCGCACGTCCAGCTCGCCCTCGCCACCGGTGATGGCGGTGACCGCCGCCTTCATGCGCTTGACGTAGCCGCCGTGGTCGGCGCCCCAGACGTCGATCATCTGGCGGAAACCGCGGTCGAACTTGTCCTTGTGGTTGGCGATGTCGCTGGCGAAATAGGTCCACGAGCCGTCCGACTTCTTCAGCGGCCGGTCCACGTCGTCGCCGAACTGGGTGGCGCGGAACAGGGTCTGCGGCCGTTCCTCCCAGTCGTCGGGCAGCTTGCCCTTGGGCGGCTCGAGCACGCCGGTATAGATGAGCTGCCGCGTGGACAGCTCCTCCAGCACGCTGTCGACCTGTCCGTTCTCGACCAGGGCCCGTTCGGACGTGAACACGTCGAAGCGGATGCCGAGAGCGGCGAGATCGTCGCGGATCATGGCCATCATGGCGTCGATGGCCGCGTCGCGGACGGTGGCCAGCCAGTCGCTCTCCGGCGAGTTCAGCCAGCGGTCGCCATGCTGCCGGGCGAGCGCCTGCCCCACGGGCACCAGATAGTCGCCCGGGTACAGTCCTTCGGGGATGTCGCCGATGTCCTCGCCCAGCGCCTCGCGGTAACGCAGCCAGGCGGACCGGGCGAGCATGTCGACCTGGGCGCCGGCGTCGTTGATGTAGTATTCGCGGGTGACGTCGAAGCCGGCCTTGCGCAGCAGCGCGCAGAGCGCATCGCCGAACACGGCGCCGCGGCAATGGCCCACATGCATGGGGCCGGTCGGATTGGCCGAGACATATTCGACATTGACCTTCTCGCCGCTGCCGGCGCGGCTGTCGCCATAGCTTTGTCCGGCTTCGAGAATATGTACTATCACAGTATGATAGAGGCCATTCTTCAATCGGAAATTGATGAATCCTGGCCCGGCGATCTCGGTCGACGTCACGTCCGGATCATTGGCGAAGCCGGCGACGATCAGCGCCGCCAGATCGCGCGGCTTCATGCCCGCGTCGCGCGCCAGCACCATGGCGGCGTTGCACGACATGTCGCCGTGCGATGCCTCGCGCGGCGGTTCGGTGACGATGCGCGACGTGTCGAGGCCGCGCGGCAGCCTGCCCTCGGCCGCCAGCGCGTCGATCCGGGCGGCGATCCGTTCGCGGAAGGTGTCGAAGATGTTCATGTTCGGGGCGTTCCGAAAAGACGTTCGTGTTCCATCAGCGCGAAGCGGTCGGTCATGCCGGCGATGAAATCGGCGATGGCCCGCGCGGCGGCGTCGGCGTTCCGGCCCACCACCGCGGCCTCGTGCTCCGCCGGCAGTTCGCCGGGTTCCGCCATATAGCGGTGAAACAGGTCGCCCACAACATGCTTGGCGCGCATGGCCTCGGCGGCGACATGCGGGTGGCGGTACATGTGCGCCATCAGAAAATCCCGCAGCGCCTTCTCATGGACCTTCATCTCGTCGGAGAAAGCGATCACCGGCGCGTCGAGTTCGCGGATCTGCTGGGCCGCGCGCACGCCGGCGGCGTCGATGCGGCGGCAGGATTCGCGCAGCAGGTCGCTGACCATCAGGTCGATCATGCGCCGCACCATCTCGTGCTTCAGCCGCGAGCCTTCGAGGCCCGGATAACGCTGGCGCAGGCCCGACAGCACCGGACCGATCAGCGGCAACTCCTCGAGCTCATCGATCTGGAACAGGCCCGCGCGCAGTCCGTCGTCGATGTCGTGGTTGTTATAGGCGATGTCGTCGGACAGCGCCGCCACCTGCGCCTCGGCGCTGGCGAAGGTGTGGATTTCCAGGTCCTGCCGCTTAAGGTAGTCGAGCAGCAGCGGGTCGAGGAACGCCTCCTCGCCCTTGCGGCACAGCGGGCCGTTGTGCTTGGCGATGCCTTCCAGCGTCTCCCAGGTCAGGTTGAGGCCGTCGAACTCGGCATAGCGCTGCTCGATGCTGGTCAGCAGCCGCAGCGAATGGATGTTGTGGTTGAAGCCGCCGTAAGGCCGCAACACCGCCGACAGCCCGTCCTCGCCGGAATGGCCGAACGGCGGATGGCCGAAATCGTGGGCCAGCGCCAGCGCCTCGGCCAGATCCTCGTTCAGGCCCAGGAACCGGGTGATCGAGCGGGCGATCTGCGACACTTCCAGGCTGTGGGTCAGTCTGGTGCGGTAGTAGTCGCCCTCGTGATAGACGAAGACCTGGGTCTTGTGCTTGAGCCGGCGGAACGCCTTGGAATGGATGATGCGGTCGCGGTCGCGCTGGAACACGGTGCGGAACGGGCTTTCGTCCTCCGGATACAGCCGGCCGCGCGTTTCCGCGGGACGGGACGCGAAGGGCGCGATGTCGCCGTAAGGCTTTACGATCCGGTCCAGAAAAGTACTCCGATTGACAACCGGTCAAGGGCGCCTACATTAGGCAGGCAGCGAGTTAGAGAGGTTCTAAGGGACAAGATGAGCGAGTCGCAACTGGTATCCGTCACGGACAGCGCCGCCCGGCGCATCGCCGTCCTGATCAGGGACGACGGCGGCGAAACGGCGCTGCGAGTCGCCGTCAATGGCGGCGGCTGCTCGGGCTTCCGCTACGACTTCACCTTCGACGATTCCCGCCAGGACGACGACCTGGTCATCGAGAAGGACGGCGCCGTGGTGGTGATCGATCCCATGTCCCAACTTTATCTGGCCGGTGCCGCCATCGACTTCGTCGAGGACGTGATCGGCTCCAGCTTCCAGATTACCAACCCGAACGCCACGTCGTCCTGCGGCTGCGGCAGTTCGTTCTCGGTCTGATCGTACCGAGGCCGGTAACGGCGAGCGAGCCCCGCTCCTACAAGGCCTTCCCGACGATCGCGCCGATACCTGCCGTGAGCGCCATGGCCAAGGCTCCCCAGAACGTAACTCTCGCCGTCGCCTTGAGAATATTGGCGCCGCCCGCCCGTGCGCCAAGCGCCCCCAGGATGGCCAGAAAGCCCAGGGAAGCGGCCGATACAATGGGAACAAGCAGGGCAACGGGCGACACCACGACCATCAGTAACGGCATCGCCGCCCCGACCGCGAAGGTCGCCGCCGACGTCAGGGCGGCCTGCACCGGGCGTGCGGTGGTTGCGTCGGAGATTCCGAGCTCGTCATGGGCATGGGCTCCCAATGCGTCCGCGGCCATCAATTGGTCGGCGACTTTCAGCGCCAGGTCCTGGTCCAGTCCCCGCTTCCGGTAGATGGCCGCGAGTTCTTCCCGCTCGAATTCGGGGTCGTCGGCCAGTTCGTTGCGCTCCCGCGCCAGATCGGCCTGCTCGGTGTCGGCCTGGGAACTGACCGACACATACTCGCCGGCGGCCATGGACATGGCGCCGGCGACTAGGCCCGCGACGCCGGTGATCAGCACGTCGCCGGGCGCGGCCGCCGCCGCCGCGACGCCCACGATCAGGCTCGCGGTCGAGACGATGCCATCATTGGCGCCGAGCACCGCCGCCCGGAGCCAGCCGACGCGCGAGACAAGATGCCGTTCGGTATGGAGGCGAAGACGACTCATGCCGCGTTCCTCTCGCGGTTCGCTGGGGCCGCCACCGCTCGCAACCCAGGAAACCGCGATCTATTTCTGGTCAATGGAAATGCCGTTGTCGTTGATCTCTATTTCGATGCCGGTGGGCTTTTGCCGCTCCTTGTAGAACAGGTAACCCAACACCAGGCTGGCGACGACGAGTGCGGCGATAACGGCGTAGAGCTTGTTGCGGTTCATCGTCCGGGCTTTCTCATTTTGTACCGACCTGCGTGCCGGGACATGCATGTGTTTGGCGCCTGACGGATGCCGGCGCCAACTGCTGGCCTCGGCCATGGTGTCATGAGGCTCTGGTCAGCCAGTTAAGGCATCAATGTCCGGCTCGGTCACGCTCATTATCCGCGTCATCCGGATTCTTCCTCGGCTTGCCCGGTTTGTCCTCGTGCTGCGGAGGCGCCGCCCGCTGCGGCGCGGACTGCTGCCGGCCGCTTTCGCGGTGCTCCGGCATCGCCTTGCGGCGATTGAAGATTTCGTGAAAACCGCTCCCGCCCCACCCGGGCCACAACTCCGACAATTTTTTCCTTCAGAACCCGCTTCGACAGGGGAACGAACTGCCCCCCTGTCGGTTACCGGGTCATGTCGCGTTTCCACCGGCGCATCACGTCAGAACTGGGGAGTACAGCATGAGCAACGGGGACAGCTTCGCCGCCGCCATCTCGCACTGGCTGATCGAACCGCGCGCCGCCTCGACTGCCGGCGGCAGAACAGCGTTCCGCCGGATGATCGTCGCCGCCGACAGCGCCGCCGCGGCGCGGCAATATGCCGAACACTGGCGGATGTCGCGTCCTTATGCGATCAGTGGACCCTTCACCGACCAGCACCATTACCTGGTGCGCCGGCTGCCCGACCAGGCGGTCGACGAACCGGGACAGAACGCCGGCGTGATCCACTCCGAACTGCTGCCGTCATAGCACTGTCCTCATCGTATCCGGGCTGGGCAGACGCATTGCGTCTGTTAACATGCGGGGCTCGATCGCATGGGGACATGATGAAAATCGCTACCTGGAACGTGAACTCGGTGAAGGTACGCCTGCCGCGGCTGCTGGAATGGCTGAAAGAGGCCAGCCCGGACGTAGCCTTGCTTCAGGAGATCAAGGTGGTCGACGACGGCTTTCCGTCCATGGAGATCGCCGACCTGGGCTACAACATCGTCACCCACGGCCAGAAGACCTACAACGGCGTCGCCATCCTGTCGAAGCACCGGCTGGAGGACGTGTCCATGGGCCTGCCCGGCAATGACGGCTCGGACGCGCAGGCGCGGTATCTGGAAGCGTTCACCGGCGGTGTCCGTGTCGGCTGCATCTACCTGCCCAACGGCAATCCGGCGCCCGGCGAGAAGTACGACTACAAGCTGGCCTGGATGGACCGGCTGGTGGCCCATGCACGCGAGCTGCTGACCTGGGAGGAGAACCTGGTGCTGGGCGGCGACTACAACGTCTGCCCGGCCGACGAGGACGTGTGGAGCCCGGCGGCGTTCGCGGGCGACGCGCTGTGCCTGCCGCAGAGCCGCAACCGATTCCGGCAGCTGCTGAACCTGGGCTACACCGACGCCATCCGCACCTTCCATCAGGGGCCGCTCTATTCCTACTGGGATTACCAGGCGGGCGCCTGGGAGAAGGACCACGGCCTGCGCATCGACCACCTCCTGCTGTCGCCGCAGGCCGCCGACCGGCTGACCGCCGCCGGCGTCGACCGCGCCCCGCGCGGCCGGGAAAAGCCGTCCGATCACACGCCGGTGTGGTGCGAACTGGAGGTCTGAGCGAATCTTCCCGTCGTACCCTTCATTGTCATCCCGGGAACATGTCCGGGGACCGTGTCGCGGCGTGACGGAGCAGCAGGCCTTGCTCTTCCAAACTACCGTGATTTTGCGAGCGAAGCGCGGCAATCCAGCCCCTCCGCCACACGACCCTCTACGGCACGGCTGGGCTGCTTCGCTCCGCTCGCAGAATCACGCAGGGTTGAGGCAAGGGATGACGCCAACGCCAAATCCTCCTTGCGGCCAAGCCGTTGAAACGCAATCCTCACCGGGGCAAGAGGGAGACTGCACTTGAACGGATTGCGCTTGTTCGCCGTAACGTGCCTGGGCCTGCTCGCCGCCGCGTGCTCGGAGCAGAAGAAGGCGGACCCGCCCGCCGCCTCGTCCAGAACCCACATCACCTTCGCCACCGACTGGCGCGCCCAGGCGGAACAGGGCGGTTTCTACCAGGCCGTGGCGACCGGCGAATACACCAGGCGCGGGCTCGACGTCACCATCATGCAGGGCGGGCCGGCGGTGAACGTGCCGCAGCTTCTGGCGGCCGGCTCGGTCGACATGGGCATGGGCTCCAACAGCTTCATCGCCCTCAACCTGGCCGCCGAGAAGGTGCCGGTGAAGGTGGTCGCCGCGTTCATGCAAAAGGATCCGCAGGTGCTGATGGCCCATCCGGACCAGGGCATCAGGTCCATCGCCGACATGAAGGGCCGCCCGATCCTGCTGAGCGACGCCTCGATCACCGCGTTCTGGGTTTGGCTGAAGGCGAAATACGGCTTTACCGACGACATGGTGCGCAAATACACCTTCAATCCCGCGCCGTTCATCGCCGACAAGAAGGCGATTCAGCAGGGCTATGTAACCAGCGAGCCCTATACCATTGAGAAGGAGGCCGGCTTCGCGCCCGCCGTGTTCCTGCTGGCCGACGAAGGCTATCCCGGCTACGCCACCATGGTCCTCGTGCCCGACGCCTTCATCGCCCGGAACCCGGAGGCGGTGCGCGCCTTCGTGGAAGGGTCCGCGGCCGGCTGGAAATCCTACCTGAACGGCGATGCGGCACCCGGCGACGCGCTGATCCTGAAGGACAATCCCGAAGCGACGCCCGACCTGCTCGCCCAGGCGCGCGAGAAGATGAAGTCTTACAGCATCGTCGAGTCCGGCGATGCTGCGACCGCCGGGATCGGCGCCATGACCGACGAACGCTGGGCCGCGTTCTTCAAGGTGGCGTCCGAACAGGGCGTCTATCCCAGGGACATGGACTACAAGAGCGCCTATACGCTCGAGTACCTCGAGCCCGCCGCGCCCTGATGGCTGTCGCCTCCCTCGCCGCCGTCGAGGTCGAGTATCCGGGCCGGGGCAAGGCGCTCGGGCCGTTCGACCTGGCGCTGGAGGAAGGCGAGATCGTCGCGCTGGTCGGCCCGTCGGGCTGCGGCAAGAGCACGGCGCTGCGGCTGCTGGCCGGGCTGGAGCAGCCGACCCGCGGCAACGTCACCCGCACGCCGGGCCGCGGCGAGACGTCGGTGGTGTTCCAGTCGCCCAACCTGATGCCCTGGGCGTCGGCGCTGGCCAACGTGGCGTTGCCGCTGGAGCTTGACGGCGTCGACAAGGCCGAGGCGCGCAGGCAGGCGGCCGACGCGTTGGCGCGCGTGGGCCTAGCGGGAGCTGCCGCCGCCAAGCCGGCGCAGCTTTCCGGCGGCATGGCCATGCGGGTGTCGCTGGCCCGCGCGCTGGTGACCGAGCCGAAGCTGCTGCTGCTCGACGAGCCGTTCGCGGCCCTCGACGAGATCACAAGGCGCGATCTGGCCGCCGACATCCACCTGCTGTGGGACGAGACACGGCCGGCGGTGATCTTCGTCACCCATAACGTCGAGGAAGCGGTGTACATGGCGTCGCGCGTGGTGGTGATGAGCGCCTCGCCCGGCCGCACGTTCAACGTCGTGCGGACCGATCCCGTGCTGCCCCGGCCCGCGCATTTCCGCACGACGCTGGAGTTCCGGTCGGCGGCGGAAGCCATCTCCCGCGACCTGGCGGCCAGCATGGGGCGCGACGCATGAACCGGGCCGTCGTCGACATCGCCGCGCCGCTGGTGCTGATCGCCGTGCTGCTGGCGGGGTGGGAAGCGGCGTGCCGGATCATGGAAATTCCCAGCTACTTCCTGCCGGCGCCGTCCGAGATCGCCAAAGCTGCGGTCAACAGCGCACCGATCCTGTTCATGTCCGCCTGGAACACGCTGTTCATGGCATTGAAGGCGCTTGCCGTCGCCAGCGTGCTGGCCTGCGGCGTGGCGCTGGTCGTCGCGCTGAACCGGACGCTGGAGAAGGCCGTGCAGCCGCTCGCCGTGGCGCTGCAGGTGACGCCGGTGATCGCCATCGCGCCGCAGGTGGTGATCTGGGCCGGCCTGGCGCATCCCGAGCGGGCCATCGTCGCCCTGGCGGTGATCGTGGCGTTCTTCCCGATCTTCTCCGGCGCCCTGACCGGCCTGAAGGCCACCGATCCTGACCTGGAGCGGCTGTTCGACCTCTACGGCGCGACCCGCCGCCAGCGCCTGTGGCGGCTGCGCATCCCGTCCTCGGTGCCGTTCGTGCTGGAAGGCCACAAGGTGGCCGGCGGCCTGGCGGTGATCGGCGCCGTCGTCGCCGAGTTCGTTGCCGGATCGGGCGGCGCGCAGGGCCTGGCGTGGCGCATCCTGGAATCCAGCAACCGGTTGCAGACCGCCCGGACCTTCGCGGCAGTGATTGTGCTGGCGATTATGGGCGCGCTGCTGCACGCGGCGTTGCGATACGCGGAACAGGCGATCCTGAAGCGGCTGCGCGGGCGTTAGCCATCCTGGCCGGGTTTGCGGCGCGTCAGGAAGAATCCGACCAGGCCGCCGGCCAGGATGACGCCGACGCCCAGAACGATGACCAGGAGCATGTTCTTGCCATCCTCGCCTGTCGCACCGCTGTCATCCACGCCGGGCGTGAAGCCGGGAACAGCCGGAAGCGGTGTGGCGGGCGCGCCGCCATTCATGCTCACCAGGCTGGCCATGTCCCCCTTCAAGTCCGCGATCATGGCCGTGTACGTCTCGGCGCTCTCGTAGGGGCGGTAGATGTTCACCGTCACCACATAGCCGTTGATCAGCGTCATGCCGATGACGCAGGCGATGTTCTGAGCGACGTCGGCCATGGTCTGGCTCATCAACAGGCCGGAATAGATCGCCGCGTCGTCCTTCGCCAGAACACCGAGACTCTTGATCTGGCCCATCTGGTAGCTGCCCTGCAGCGTCTGGTTGATGCGTTGCTCGATCGAGCCCTTCTGGACGTCCAGATAGGCCTGCAGGTCGGTGCCGGCGGCGGCCTTGCCCATCTCCTCGATGACCTGCGCACGGGTGTAACCGGCCGCTGAAACGACCTGGCCGCCGGAGAGCGGCAGCAGGACGATGGTCCACACGGTGATCGGCTGGGCGATGCCCTGGCGCATGCTGGCGAGGACGTTACAATCGATGAACAGCGCGAGCAGGTTGTTGGTGCCCACATACATCTGGTTCATGGTGGCGAAATAGGCGGCGTCGAACTGGTTCGCCGACGGCTCGATCACGCACTGGCCATCCGGGGCGTCCATTTCCATGCTGGTGCCGGGAACGATCTGGATGGTCGCGGCCGACGCCGGCAGCGCCACGGCCATCGTCAGCGCACAGAATGCGCGGCCGGCCCATGACGTGAGGAATCGCGGCTTGCCCATGTCATTCCCCTCCTGAAACGCCCTGGAGGGAGTGTAGCACGCGGCCCGCGCGTCAGATATCCGCGTAGACGTGGGTCTCGGCCGCGGCGCCCGGATGGGTCACCGCGCCCTTCCAGGCCGGGCCGACGAGCTGGACGTACTTCCACAGCGCACCGGACTGGTAATCGTTGGCGCGCGGCGTCCACGACTTGCGGCGGGCGTCCAGCTCGGCATCGGACAGCTCCACGTCCAGCGTTCCGGCGTCGGCGTCGATATGAATGACGTCGCCGTCCCGCAGCAGCCCGATCGGGCCGCCCAGCGCCGCTTCCGGTCCCACATGGCCGATGCACAGGCCGCGCGTGCCGCCGGAGAAGCGGCCGTCGGTGACCAGCGCCACCTTGGAGCCCATGTCCTGGCCGACGATGGCGGCGGTGGTCGACAGCATCTCGCGCATGCCGGGGCCGCCCTTCGGCCCCTCGTAGCGGATGACGATGACGTCGCCCTCGCCATAGGCGCGGTTCTGCACCGCCTCGAACGCCGCTTCCTCGCCGTCGAAGCAGCGGGCACGGCCGGTGAACTTCAGGTTCTTCATGCCGGCGACCTTCACGATCGCCCCTTCCGGCGCCAGGTTGCCCGACAGGCCGACGACGCCGCCCGTGGGCGTGATCGGATTGGTGTAGGGGCGCATCACGTCCTGGTCGTCGTTCCAGCGCACGTCCTTCAGGTTCTCGGCGATGGTCTTGCCGGTAACCGTCATGCAGTCGCCGTGAATGAAGCCGCCGTCCAGCAGGGTCCGCAGCAGCATCTGGATGCCGCCCGCCTCCCACATGTCCTTGGCGACGTATTTGCCGCCGGGTTTCATGTCGGCCAGATAGGGCGTGCGCTTGAAGATCTCGGCCACGTCGTGCAGCGTGAACTCGATGCCCGCCTCGTGGGCGATGGCCGGCAGATGCAGGGCGCCATTGGTCGAGCCGCCGGTCGCCGCGATGACGACCGCCGCGTTCTCCAGCGATTTGCGGGTGACGATGTCGCGCGGGCGGATGTTGCGGGCGAGCAGCTCCATCACCGCGACGCCGCTGTCATAGGCGAACTGGTCGCGGGATTCGTAGGGCGCCGGCGCGCCGGCCGAACCGGGCAGCGCCAGGCCCATGGCTTCCGAGACGCAGGCCATGGTGTTGGCGGTGAACTGGCCGCCGCACGAGCCTTCCGACGGGCAGGCGACGCATTCCAGCTTGAACAGCTCCTCGTCCGACAGGTTGCCGGCCGAATGCTGGCCGACCGCCTCGAACACGTCGACCACGGTCACGTCGCGGCCGTGGAACTTGCCGGGCAGGATGGAGCCGCCATACATGAACACCGACGGCACGTTGAGGCGGACCATGGCCATCATCAGGCCGGGCAGCGACTTGTCGCAGCCGGCGAATCCAACCAGCGCGTCGTAGCAGTGGCCGCGCATGGACAGCTCGACCGAATCGGCGATCAGGTCGCGGCTGGGCAGCGACGAGTACATGCCCGCATGACCCATGGCGATGCCGTCGGTGACGGTGATGGTGGTGAACTCGCGCGGCGTGCCGCCGGCCGACCAGACGCCGTCCTTGGCGACCTTGGCCTGGCGCATCAGCGCCGTGTTGCAGGGCGCCGATTCGTTCCAGGTGCTGACCACGCCGACGAGCGGCTGGTGGATCTGCTCGTCGTTCAGCCCCATGGCATAGTAGTAGGACCGGTGCGGCGCCCGCGACGGGCCTTCCGTCACATGGCGGCTGGGCAGCCTGGATTTGTCGAAACGGTGGGCGTCCATGTTGTTCTCCCGAGGTCTGGGCAGGGTTATAGCGGCGGCGTGCGTGGTGGCCAAGCGTGGATGCTTGGAGGCACCCACCCAACACTTGTCATCCCGGCGAAAGCCCATAGGCGTCATCTTAGGGCAGCGTGGACGATTGGCCTTGTCCTGAAGCAACCATCGGGGTGTTGGAAAAGCCCCCTCACCCTACCCTCTCCCACAAGGGGAGAGGGGCGATACCATTGATGACGTTGATACTTTCCCCTCTCCCCTTGTGGGAGAGGGTTAGGGTGAGGGGTTGCCGCGAAGCGGCTCTTCTCGCCGATCACGGGGATTTCGCCATTAAGTTTACGCCTGTGGGGAAAGCCGGGCCCCAGCCCCTTGTTTCAGCAGATACGCCTTACGAGGCAGGGCTCCACTAGCGTCGGGGATGACAATATTTTTATCTTTCAATCAGTTGGAGCGTCTACGCCAATGCGTCGAGACGGGCGATGGCCTCGTTGAGGGTGCCGACGAGCTGGGCCATTTCCTCGCGCCGCTCGCGCTGTTCCTCGACCACGGCCTCGGGCGCCTTGGCGACGAAACCGGGATTGTTGAGGCGGCCGTCGAGGCTGGCCATCTCCTTGGTCGCCTTGTCGATTTCCTTGCGCAGGCGGGTCTTTTCCGCTCCGAAGTCGATCACGTCGGCGAGCAGCAGGCCCAGCGTGGCGTCGCCCACGGGAATCTGCACCGTGCCGCGCGGGAAGCCGGCGACGGTGTCGACCCGGTCGATGCGCGCCAGACGGGTGATGACCGGCTGCAGCACCGCGCCAACATCGGTCAGCATGGCGAACGCGCCCGCTTCCGAGCTCTGTACGGCGACGGCGATCTTGGCACCGGGTGGCACGTTCATCTCGGTGCGCACGGTGCGGACGCGGGTGATCAGGTCGATGACGCCCTCGATCTCGCGGCCCGACGCCGCATCGGCCAGGTCGGTGCGTGGCGCGGGCCAATCGGCCAGGATCAGCAGGCCATCATGGGTCTGGCGCCACAGGTGCTCGGTGATGAACGGCATGAACGGATGCAGCAGGCGCAGGATCTGCTCCATGGCCCACGCGGTGGTGCCGCGCGTCTCGGCCTTCACCGCGTCGTCGGTGCCGCCCAGCAGCGGCTTGGTGAATTCCAGGTACCAGTCGCAGAAGTCGCCCCAGACGAACTGGTAGAGCGCGCCCGCCGCCTCGTTGAAGCGGTAGGCTTCCAGCGCCTCGGTCACGGCGGCGGCGGTCGCGGCGACCCTGCCCGCCAACCAGCGGTTGACCGGCTGCCCGGCCGATGCCGGATCGAAGCCGGAGGCTTCCAGCGCATCGTTCATGCCGCAATAGCGGTAGGCGTTCCACAGCTTGGTGCCGAAGTTGCGGTAGCCTTCGACCCGCTGCTTCGACAGCTTGATGTCGCGGCCCTGCGCCGCCATGGCGGTCAGGGTGAAGCGCAGCGCGTCGGCGCCGTATTCGTCGATGAGCTGGAGCGGGTCGATGACGTTGCCCTTGGACTTCGACATCTTCTGGCCCTTCTCGTCGCGGACCAGCGCATGGATGTAGACCGTGTGGAACGGCACTTCCTGCATGAAATAGATGCCCGACATCATCATCCGGGCGACCCAGAAGAAGATGATGTCGAAGCCGGTGACCAGCACGTCGGTCTGGTAGTGGCGCTTCAGCTCCGGCGTCTGCTCGGGCCAGCCCAGGGTCGAGAACGGCCAGAGCTGGGACGAGAACCAGGTGTCGAGCACGTCCTCGTCGCGCCTCAGCGGCTCGTCCCTGCCGTAGTGGGCGCGCGCCTCGACGGCGGCCTCTTCCTCGGTCAGGGCGACGAACACCTTGTTATCCGGGCCGTACCAAGCCGGGATCTGGTGACCCCACCAAAGCTGGCGCGAGATGCACCAGGGCTGGATGTTGCGCAGCCATTCGAAATAGGTCTTTTCCCAGTTGCGCGGCACGAACACGGTCTGGCCGCGCTCGACGGCCTCGATCGCCGGCTTGGCCAGCGTCGCCGCGTCCACATACCACTGGTCGGTCAGCCACGGCTCGATGATCACGCCGCTGCGGTCGCCGTGCGGCACCGAATGAACGTGGTCATCGATCTTCTCGACCAGGCCGAGCGCGTCCAGGTCCTCGACCACTTTCATGCGCGCCTTGAAGCGCTCCATGCCGCGATAGGTCTCGGGGACGTTCTCGTTGAGGCGCGCGCAGGCGTCGAGGATGTTGATCATCGGCAGGCCGTGGCGGCGGCCAACCTCGAAATCGTTGAAGTCGTGGGCCGGCGTGATCTTGACCGCGCCCGAGCCGGTTTCGGGATCGGCATAGCTATCGCCGACGATGGGGATCCGGCGGCCGGTGAGCGGCAGCTCGACCATCTTGCCGACCAGGTCCCTGTAGCGCTCGTCGTCCGGATGCACGGCGACGGCGGTGTCGCCCAGCATGGTCTCGGGCCGGGTGGTCGCGACGACGATGAACCGGCCCGGCTCGCCCGCGATCGGATAACGGAAGTGCCAGAGATGGCTCTTCATCTCCCGTGGCTCGACCTCCAGGTCGGAGATGGCGGTCAGCAGGTTGGGATCCCAGTTGACCAGCCGCTTGTCCTTGTAGATCAGGCCGGCGCGGTACCACTCGACGAACACCTTGAGCACGGCCTCGCTGAGGCCCTCGTCCATGGTGAAGCGCTCGCGCGACCAGTCGCAGCTGGCGCCCAGCCGGCGGAGCTGGTTGATGATGGTGCCGCCGGATTTTTCCTTCCAGGTCCAGACCCGCTTGAGGAACTCGTCGCGGCCCATATCCTGGCGGCGGATGTTGCCCTGCTCGGCAAGCTGCCGCTCGACCACCATCTGGGTGGCGATGCCGGCATGGTCCGTGCCCGGCTGCCACAGCACGTCGCGGCCGCGCATGCGCTCGAAGCGCACCAGAACGTCCTGCAGCGTGTTGTTGAGCGCATGGCCCATGTGCAGGCTGCCGGTGACGTTGGGCGGCGGGATGACGATGGTATAGGGCCTGGCGTCCGGACGCCTTCCGGCGGCGAACGCGCCGGCCTCCTCCCACAGGGCGTAGATTTCGGGTTCGACCTCGGCGGGCCGAAAGACTTTATCCTGCATCGCGGACACGCTTCTCGACAGAACTCGGATTCGGCCGGGGTTTTACCGGGAAACGGCCCGCGATTCCAGCGGTTAGCGGGCGAGCCGCCGGATTTCCGCCTGGACGATCTCCTCGACGACGCGGGGCAGGTTGGCGTCGAGCCATTCCTTCAGCAGCGGCTTCAGCATGGCGCGGACGACGCCTTCGAGCGTGTTGGCATCGCCGTCATAGCCCGAGATCAGAGTCTGGGCGAGCTGGCCGAACGCCGCGCTGGTCTTGACGGCGGCTTCGGGTGACAGGATCCGTTCCTTCGGGGCGTCCATGGATGAAACCTCTTCGTGCGGTGCATGGGCCATGCCGGCGGGCGCATCGGCCGGTTGGCCGGTGGTAGGCTCGACGACGCTGTCGTCCGGCTCGTCAAAGGTGGCCGTCCGGTCGACGACGGGCGGCGGCTCGTCAAGGAAGCGCGGGATATCGCCCAGGTCGGGCTCGCCATCCTCGCGCTCGACCAGGTCGGACACCAGGTTCAGGCCCACCGTGACAGGTTCCTGAGCCAGTGGCGCATTGTCGATCGGCCCCCACGACGGATCCTCGAGTTGCGCCGATTCCGCCGCGGTTTCGACGTGCGGAACGCTCTCCTCGATGGCGAACTCGGTTTCCAGATCGAGCGGCTCGTCCGCTAGGCCGTCCATGGGTTCGGTGATGTACTCCTCCGGCGGTCCATCCCAGGCGGGCGGTGTGTCGGATGGCGCCGTGCCTTCCCGAACGGTGACGCCATCCTCCGGCAGCTCGTCGATGAGATCGAGCACCTCGTCGTCGGCCGCTTGTTCCTCCGACGGCAGGCCGCCATCGCGGTCGCCGCGCGTGGCGTCCATGACATCCTGGTCCTGGGCGATCATCTTCCGGATCGACGCCAGGATGTCCTCCATGGACATCTCTTCCGCTGGCCTGTTGTCAGCTTTGCTCATGATCGATCTCGTGGACGACTGATACCCCAGCGCGTGCCCACACACTATACGCCCGGATAGCGCCGGCTGGAACGGAAAACATTAAAAATCCTTAGTTTTCAGTGCTTATCGCACAACTCTAAGTCTTACGATGAAGTTCAGGGGCTTACTCGCCCGTACCCCAGCCAAACCAGCTGCCGGTGGCATGATCGTAGTAGTCTACCGGATCGTAACGCTCGACCGGCAGGTTCAGCGCCTCGGCGGTGGCCCGGCCCATGGCCGACAGCAACTGGAACGATGCCACGTACTCCTCGCGCCGCGCGCGGACCAGCTCCACTTCCGCGTCGAGCGCTTCCTGTTCCGCGTCGAGGACGTCCAGGGTCGTCCGGGAGCCCACTTCCTGCTCCTGACGCACGCCCTCCAGCGCGATCCGGTTGGCTTCCACCTGGGCCTTGCTCGACACGATGATGTCCCGGGCGGCGCGCAGCCGTTCCCAGGCGATGCTGACCGCCTCGCGGACCTGCCGTTCAGTTTCGACCGCCTGCATGCGGCGCTGGGAATTCACCTGCTTGGCCTGGCGGATGCGCGAGCTGGTCACGCCCGCGGCGTAAATCGGCACCCTCGCCTTGGCCATGATGCTGGTGGTGCCGGCGGAGAAGCCGCTGACGAACTGGTCTTCCTGATAGTCATACTGCGCGACGATGCTGAATTCCGGGCCGAGCTCGGACTTGGCGGTGCTGATCGCCTGGCGCGCCGCCTCTTCCTCCAGCCTGGCGGCTTTCAGCTCGGGATTGTCCGACAGCGCGATCTCGGTGGCACGCGCCTCGGAGTCGGGAAGGACGCCCATGGGCGCCGGCTGTTCCAGACTGCCCGGCGCGTTGCCGACGACACGCGCATAGGCGGCGCGGCTTGCCGTCAGGTCGGCTTCGGCGGCGGTACGGCTGGAAATGGCGCCCGACTTGCGGGCCTCGGACTGGGCCACGTCGGTGCGGGTGATCTCGCCCACCTCGAAGCGGTCGCGCGATGCACCTAGTTGCCGGTCGAGCACCTGCACGTTGTTGCGGCGCAACTCCAGCACCGCCTCGTCGCGGAGCACATCCATGTAGGCGGCCACCGTGTTCAGCAGCACGTCCTGCTCGGTCGCCGTCAGGCCGCTGCGGGCCGCCTCGACCCTGGTCTTTGATTCCCTGACCGCGTTGTAGGTCCGGAAGCTGCGGAACACCGGCTGTTCCACCCCGACCGAGGCCGAGAGTGGCGTCAGGGTCGATTTGCCGCCGGTCGGGGAAAAGAAGTTGCGGCTGCGCTCCTTGGCGATGGTGGCCTGGCCGCTGACCGTCGGACGATAACCCGACAGCGCCTGGGAGACGTTCTCGTCCCCGGCCCGCACGCCGGCGCGCTCGGCTTCGAGGATCGGGTTGTTCTGGTAAGCCGTGGCGAGCGCTTCCTTCAGCGTCTCGGCCTGCGCGGGCGCCGCGCCCAGCGCGATGGCGGCAACGCCCAGGGCAAGCCGCTTCGTCAATCCAGCCATCGTCAAATGACCCCACTCCTCATTGGCCCGCTTCGGTTCCCGCACGGGCTTCGTGCGATACCATACGAGGCCTTGGGCCCGGCTAAAACACAAAACCGGCTTCGCGGGCGAAACCGGGCAGCGGCGGCAGGCCGGCATCGAACAGCTGGCGGTGACCGATGACGCCGCCACTGCGGGTGTAAAGGGTCGCCTTGCCCATGCCGCGGCCGGCGAGCACGGCGACCAGCCGTCCGCCTTCGCCGAGCTGGTCGAGCAACGGCGCGGGAACCTCTTCGACCGACCCTTCCAGCACGATGACGTCATAAGGCGCCTGTGCCGGATAGCCGGCATTAAGCGGACCGGCGGTGACCGCGGCGTTCTCCACGCCGGTCGACGCCAGATTGGCCGACGCCTGGGCGGCGAGCGCGATGTCTTCCTCGACCGCGACGACGACGCCCGCGATCCGCGCCAGGACGGCGGTGGAATAGCCGGTGGCGCAGCCCACATCGAGCACCGCGTCGGTCTTGCGGATCGCCGCCTCCTGCAGCATGCGGGCGAATACCATGGGCTCGATCACGTAGCGCCCCGGCGCGACCTGCACATCCTCGTCCACATAGGCCACGCCGCGCCGCGATTGCGGCAGAAACGCCTCCCGCGGCACCGCGCTCATGGCCTCGATCAGACGGGCGTCGGTCACCTTGTTGGGCAGCAGCTGGGAATCGACCATCTGCTTGCGCGCGGCTGCGTAGTCGGTCATCGGCGGGTCCTGCTCAGGGGATGCGGTTCGGGCTGATGCCGCGCCGCATCGTCGGTTGCGCCGGATTTATATCGCCGGCGCCACGGGCTGACAATCATACGATTGTCGGGCCTGCCCTGCTCTGCTATAGACCCCGCCTGCACCACAGGCGGCGACGTGGCGGAGTGGTGACGCAGCGGACTGCAAATCCGTATACGCCGGTTCGATTCCGGCCGTCGCCTCCAATGCTTCTTCAAGGGCTAAATCCAGCGAAGGGGTAAAACGTGCTTTGCAAGCCGGTATGGCTTTGCTAAACACACGCCGCTCCGGGCACCACCCCGGAACTGACCACTGGTCCCCGGTAGCTCAGCTGGTAGAGCACGCGACTGTTAATCGCTAGGTCGTTGGTTCGAGTCCGACCCGGGGAGCCATTTCGAGAAGGGGCCGGCCGCAGGGCTGGCCCCTTTTTCGATGTTGCAGGATGCTTACGTGCAGATACCCGCGCCCTTACACCCTATGCTGCCGTTGAGGAACTCCCAGGGCAGCAGTAGAAGTCCTGCGTTGATCGAGGTTGACGGGTTATAGGGCAGCGCCGATATCGGTCTTGGCAAAGTCGTTGCCGATATAGAGCAGTTGGCAATCGTATGCGCGGGCGGCCTCATAGGCGAAACAGTCGCCAAAATTAAGGCCCGCCGGATGCATGCCTTTTCCCCAACTGCGGTATATGTAGGCCGCTCGCCGGACGGATGCCGCCGTCACGGGCACGATCTCGACGGCGAGGTCATCAATCAGACCAAGGGTGATGTCCTCCACATTGCGACGTATTGAAACGATGAGGGCTTCCGCGAGGGTTCCAGCCGACATCAAAGGCCGATCATCGCCCTCAAGCGCCGCCTTGCAGGCTTGGCCCGCAGGTTCGTCCAGTACGATGGCCATGATCGCCGACGTATCGACGACGATCATTTCGGCAGTCCGTATTCATCGTAAAGAAAATCCTGGCTGTGCGCCGCATCCGGCCCGGGCGTCGCCTTGGCCCGTCCGGCCTTGCTCGCAGCATCCAGAATCGCGCGGCGGGATTCCCTGTCGAGAACTGCAGCGACCGGCACGAGCCGCACGGCTGGATGGCCATGGCGCGTGAGAATAACCTCGTCGCCTGCTTCGGCGCGCCGGACCAACTCGGTGAGCTGGCCTTTGGCGTCTGTCACGGAAATACGCATTGCGGCACCTGTTTAATGGACCATTGTCTGGTCCATTAAATTAGACCATCGAATGGTCTACATCAAACGGCGGTGTCGAGTGCTCCCACGCTGCTTCAGGCCGTCCGCTTTCTTCCCAGGCCGATCTTCATGGCCAGCTCGCGCCGGCGCGCCGCGTAGTTCGGCGCCACCATGGGATAGTCGGCCGCCAAGCCCCAGCGCTTGCGGTACTGGTCCGGCGTCAGGTTGAATGACGTTTTCAGATGCCGCTTGAGCATCTTCAGTTTCTTGCCGTCCTCCAGGCACACGATGTAGTCCGGCATCACCGAGCGGCGCGGATTGACGGCGGGCGTCAATTCAGGGGGCCGCGCCTCGGCGGGCGTGTTGCCCAGCCCGGTCAGCGTCGCGAACACGATCTCGACAAGACGCGGCAAATCGGCGGCGGAAACGGGGTTCTTGATCACATGCGCAGAGACGATTTCCGATGTCAGTCCAAGCAATTCCAGATGGTCGACTTCAAGATGATCGGACATGTCACTCCTAGGGTTGGATGTTTTGCCATCGCATGGTGTATTGATTTCGGGATACATATAGTCTGTCATTACTGACAATGCCATTTAATAATAATCCATTACTTGCACCGGTGACGCCGCCTTGGGCGGCTAATCCGTATCGACGAACCCTGTTTCGATGAGTCCGAGAGGCTTGGAGCCACGCCGATGACGCTTGATCCGGCGCGGAAATGTTCCTATTCAGTTCCTGGCGCTCACCATCCGGCGATCGGGCCGATGACCCACGGCATCCGCAAGATCATCCATGTCGACATGGACGCGTTCTATGCGTCGGTGGAGCAGCGCGACGACCCGGCATTGCGCGGCAAGCCTGTCGCCGTGGGCGGACCCAGCAAGCGCGGCGTGGTGGCGGCGGCGAGCTACGAGGCGCGGGCGTTCGGCGTGCGCTCGGCCATGCCGTCGGTGACGGCGGCGCGCAAGTGCCCGGACCTGGTGTTCGTCAAGCCGCGCTTCGACGTCTACAAGCAGGTGTCGCGCCAGATCAGGGACATCTTCGCCGAGTTCACGCCGCTGATCGAGCCGCTGTCGCTGGACGAGGCTTATCTGGACGTCACCGAGAACCTGAAGCGCAACCCGTCGGCGACCCTGATCGCCCGCGAGATCCGCGCCCGCATCCTGGAGGAGACCGGGCTGACCGCCTCGGCCGGCGTGTCCTACAACAAGTTCCTGGCCAAGATCGCCTCCGACTACCGCAAGCCCAACGGCCAGTTCGTCATCACGCCCGACATGGGCGAGGCGTTCGTCGGCGAACTGACGGTGGGCAAGTTCCACGGCGTCGGTCCGGCGACAGCCGAGAAGATGAACCGGCTGGGCATCTTCACCGGCGCCGACCTGCGCGCGCTGCCGCTCGACGTGCTGCAGCGGCATTTCGGCAAGTCCGGCGCGTGGTACCACGCCATCTCGCGCGGCGAGGACGACCGGCCGGTGAAGCCCGACCGGCAGCGCAAGTCGATCGGCTCGGAAACCACGTTCTTCGACGATCTGGGCGAGCCCGGCGAGATCGAGGACGGCGTCATCGCCATGCTCGACGACGTGTGGACCCATTGCGAAAAAGGCGGCATCACCGGCCGGACGGTGACGGTCAAGATCAAGTTCGCCGACTTCCAGATCATCACCCGCAGCCGCACCCTCGCCTCGCCGATCACGGCGCGCGGCCAGCTCGAACAGGCGGCCATCGCGCTGCTGCGCGGCGCCTATCCGCTGCCCAAGCGGGTGCGGCTGCTGGGCGTCACGCTGTCAAACCTTGAACGGGAAGCGGCGCCCGCGACGACACCTCAGCTTGATCTGGGACTGATCTAGGGAAGCTGAGCACGACGCGCAGCCCCGGCCCCGCGTCTTCCAGCGCGATCTGGATGTTGTGCAACCTGGCGATGGCAGCGACCAGGCTGAGGCCCAGGCCGTTGCCGGGCGTGGTGCGGCTGGCTTCCAGACGGACGAAGCGGTCGAATACCCGGTCACGGGATTCGGCCGGTATGCCCCTGCCCCGGTCCTCGACGATGACGCGCACGCCGCCGCCGGCACGCTCTAGCCGCAGCTGGACCGGCGTGCCCTTGGGTGTGTGCTTCAGGGCGTTCTCGATCAGGTTCGACAGCATCTGCAGGATCAGCGCCCGGTCGCCGCGCACTTCGACACCCGGCGGAACGTCGACCTCGAACGGCCGGCCTTCCTCGTCGGCAAGCGGACCATAGGCCTCGCCCAGGGTGACGAGGATGTCGGACAGCCTGACGGTGGTGAACGTCTTGGCCGACATGGTGCCTTCGACCTGGGCGATGCCCAGGATGGCGTTGAAGGTCTCCAGGATGCCGGCGCTTTCCTCGATCGCCAATTCCAGCGCCTGATTGCCCTCGGCTGTCCCGGCGGCGTCGCGCGCCTCCTCGAGACGGCGGCCGAGCCGGCTGAGCGGGGTGCGCAGGTCGTGGGCGACGCTGTTGGTCACCTCGCGGGTCTCCGTCACCAGGACGTCGATGCGGTCCAGCATGGCGTTGAGGCCGGCGGCGAGCCGGTCGAGTTCGTCGTTGGTGTCGCGGGTCTCCACGCGGCTGTGGAGCTCGCCGCCCATGATATCGACCACCGTCGAGGTGATGGCATCGATGCGGCGGAGGAACCGGCGGGTCATCAGCGCGCCGATGGCGCCGCCCAGCAGCACGGCGGCAACCAGTGTGCCCAGGGCGGCGCGGACGAACAGGCTGTCGATCGCCTCGCGCCAGACCGGCTCGACGCCGACGGTGAGCGTGGCGCCGCCGATTCTGACCGTGCGCGCGACGACCCGGATGTGTTCCGGCGCGCCCTGGACGTCGACCTCGACAGCGAATTTCCGGTGTCCGGGGATGACGGGAATCTCGGGGAGATTGGCGGCCAGGACGCGTCCGGTCGCATCGGTCAGCCGGTAGAATGTGCGCAGCTTGACGTGCGCGCGCCGCCGCGCCTCGATGTCCTCGATCACCTCTGGCATGCCGCCTAAGCCGTAGGCGTCCTCCAGTTCCTCGACGCGGGCGTCGACCCGGTCGCGGATATCCTGGTCGAGGCTGCGCGCCTCGATCAGATAGAGAGTAACGAGCAGGACGATCGTGGCCAGCAGGTAGAGCGCGACATAGAGCAGCGTGAAGCGGACGCCGGTGGAGCGAAGGAACTCACTCCGGCGCATAGATGCTGTAGCCGGCCCCTCTGACGGTGTGGATCAGCGGGGTGTCCGAATCCCTGTCGATCTTCGACCGGAGGCGGCTCATATGCGTCTCGATGATCTTGGTCTTGGGATCGAAATGGAAGTCCCAGACATGCTCGAGCAGCATGGTGCGCGTCACCACGTCGCCGGCGTTGCGCATCATGTATTCCAGCAGCTTGAATTCCTGGGGCTGAAGGTCGACCAGACGGCCGGCGCGCTTCACCTGGCGGCGGCGCAGGTCCATTTCCAGGTCGCCCACCTTCAGCACGGGTTCGACCTTGGCCAGCACCGGGCGGCGGCCCAGCGCATGCACACGGGCGGCGAACTCCGAGAACGCGAATGGCTTGACGAGATAATCGTCGGCGCCGGCATCGAGGCCTTCCACCCGTTCGTTGACGCCGTCCAGAGCCGTCAGGAACAGCACCGGCGTCTTGACGCCGGCGACGCGGATGCTCTTCAGGATGGTGACGCCATCCACTTCCGGCAGCATGCGGTCGAGCACGATGACGTCGTAAGGGCTGCTGGAGGCGAGATGCAGGCCTTCATCGCCGGATTCGACCTTGTCGACCGTGTGGCCGAGCTGTCCGAGGCCACGCGCCACATAGGTCAGCGTGTCGGCATCGTCTTCGACTACGAGTATTTTCATCGGCGGCCAATTCCCTGGAGGCTCTTGGCGTACAGATAATCGCCCGGTGCAAATCGCCACATACACACCGCGATTTCTTTTAGTTTGTCATAGGTTGCCGGAGGCTGTCCAAGTATTTTGGCAAAGTCGACCGACGCTGGCGCAGCGCCTGACCGGGGCTCGTTCCCTGATCAGGAGTTGACCGGCGGCGCCATCCAGCGTCTTGCTTTTCCAGCGCGTCCGCAGGAAAGTCGGCCGACACGAACGACGGGAGACGGCTGATGGGATATGATCTGCAGAAGGTGCCGGCGCAGGCGCTGCCGCACACCACCTATCAGGAATATCTCGACAGGGACCGGCACGAACCGGCGCGCAGCCTGCGCGAAGTGGGCAATACCGATCTGGGGACGGCCGATGTCGACAAGCGCCGCTACATCGACCGGGCATGGTACGAGCAGGAAAAGAAGATCTGGGACCATGTCTGGCAGGTGGCGTGCCGCGAGGAGCACATCCCCGATCCCGGCGACTTCCACGTCTACGACATCGGCACCCGCTCCTACCTGATCGTCCGCACCACCGACGGCGGCATCAAGGCCTATCCCAACGCCTGCCTGCACCGCGGCCGCAAGCTGCGGCTGGAATCCGGCCATGTCGAAAAATTCCGCTGCCCGTTCCACGGCTTCACCTGGACGCTGGAGGGCAACATCGCCCATGTCCCGTGCGAATGGGACTTCCCGCAGGTCGACAAGGACGCGTTCCACCTGCCCGAGGCACATGTGGGCACCTTCGCCGGCTGGGTGTTCATCAACCCCGACCCCGACGCCATGCGGCTGGAGGATTTCCTCGACCCGATCTGGCGGCACTACCAGCCCTATGCCTGGGACCAGTCCTATCTGGGCGTGCATGCGGGCAAGGTGCTGAAGGGCAACTGGAAGATCATCCAGGAGGCCTTCATGGAGGCGTTCCACTCGCTCGACACCCATCCGCAGATCCTCGGCAGCGTCGACGATTTCGGCTGCCAGTACGACGTCTGGGAGGGCAAGCCGCACGTCAACCGGATGATGGCCGTGTTCGCGGCGCCCAGTTCCTACGTGATCGACCAGGTCACCGAGCAGGACGTGCTCGACGAGTGGCTCGGGCGGAAGTGGGACGATCCGGGCAAGATCACCCTGGCGGCCGGCGAAACCGCCCGCACCAGGACCGCCGACATGAAGCGAGAGCAGACCGAGGCGCAGCTCGGCTATGCAGTGCCCGAGCTGTCCGACGCCGAGCTGGTCGACGGCTGGTACTATGTGGTGTTCCCGAACTTCATGCTGTGGGGCGGCTTCGGACCGAACATGTGGTACCGCTTCCGGCCGTGGAACGACAGCCATGAGGAGACGCTGATGGAGGTGGGCTACATCATGCGCCATCCCAGGAACGAGCCCAAGCCAACGCCCATGCCGATGATCATGCTCGACATCAACACCAAGTGGGACAGCGTCGAGGCGCTGGGCGGGCTGGGTTTCGTGCTCGACCAGGACACCACCAACATGGCCGCCATCCACGACGGCCTGAAGGCCTCGTTCAAGCCGGGCGTGACGCTCGCCTCCTACCAGGAGAAGCGCATCCGCCACTTCCACCAGACGCTCGATCTGTACATGGAGCGCTACGCCAACTCGTGAAAAGCGAAGGGCCGCTTCGCAAGAAGCGGCCCTTCCTCAGGATTCGAGAAGCCGGCAGGGGGGATTAGCCGATCCGCTCGAGGCTCCTGATGTTGCACTTCTGGTCGCGCACCAGCACGGCGCCGAACTTGTCGAACGAACCGCCGGGCGAGGTCACGAAGCCGACCGTGTCGCTGAACCGCAGCCCGTGGCAGTGGCTCGCGAACGTCGCGCGGTAGGTGTCGCCCGACGCGGTGGTGATGATCATCGAGCGGCTCGACTCCACCTTCCAGTCCTTGATCGAACCGAAATTGGCGAAGCTGATCGCGTTCGCGGAGCTGGCGTTGGCGCTGTTCAATCCGATGAACAGGCCGGTTACGACGCCCACGGTCAGGACCGCGGCGACGATCTTGGGGATAATGCTGGTCCTCTTGTTCATTGTTGTCGTCCTTTCGAACCGGCGCCGGGGTGTTGCCTGTTTTCCGCGCCGTTGATGCGCCGTTGTAAGTCCCGGCCCCTGAACGCTGCATTAACCCGGCATTCATCCGTCATTCACCTTCTGGGGATTGTCGGCGGCGGGCCGATGGCGCTATCTACGGGTGATGAACGAGATACGCGCGGTGATCCTGCTGAGCGGCGGCCTCGACTCCGCCACCTGCCTGGCGATGGCCAGAGCGGAAGGATATATCTGCCACGCGGTCTCGTTCCGCTACGGCCAGCGCCACGCGGTCGAGCTGGATTCGGCCAGACGCATCGCGGCTTGGGCGGGCGTGGCCGAACACATCGTCATCGACATCGACCTGCGCCAGTTCGGCGGCTCGGCGCTGACCGCCGACATCGCCGTGCCGAAGAGCCGCAGCGCCGCCGAGATGGCCGACGGCATCCCGATCACCTATGTGCCGGCGCGCAACACCATCTTCCTGTCCTATGCGCTGGCCCTGGCCGAGGTGCGCGGCTCGAGCGACATCTTCATCGGCGTGAACGCGCTCGACTACAGCGGCTATCCGGACTGCCGGCCGGCGTTCGTCGAATCGTTCCAGCACACCGCCAACCTGGCGACGCGCGCCGGCGTCGAGGGCAAGCGGCCGCTGCGCATCCACACGCCGCTGATGGACATGTACAAGGCCGAGATCATCGCCGCAGGCAAGGCTCTGGGCCTCGACCACGCGATGACGGTCAGCTGCTACGACCCTACGCCGGACGGCGCCGCCTGCGGGCAATGCGACTCCTGTATCCTGCGCAAGAAGGGCTTCGCCGAGGCCGGCCTGCCGGACCCGACGCGCTATGCTCCCAAAAGCACCGGGCCATGACCTATACCGTAAAGGAGCTGTTCTACACGCTGCAGGGGGAAGGCGCCAATGCGGGCCGCCCGGCGCTGTTCTGCCGCTTCGCCGGCTGCAATCTGTGGACCGGCCGCGAGCAGGACCGGGCGGACGCGGTCTGCAGCTTCTGCGACACGGACTTCGTCGGCACCGATGGTCCCGGCGGCGGCAAGTTCGCGTCGCCGGAAGCGCTGGTCGCCGCGGCGCTGGGCGAACTGCCCGACGGGGTTCCGTCGCTAGGGATGCTGGTGGTCTGCACCGGCGGCGAGCCGCTGCTGCAGCTCGACACGGCGCTGATCGATGCCTTCCACGCGGCCGGCTTCGAGATCGCGGTGGAGACCAACGGCACCATCGAGGCGCCCGCCGGCATCGACTGGATCTGCGTCAGCCCCAAGGCCGACGCGCCGTTGAAGCAGACCAGCGGCCACGAGCTGAAACTGGTGTTCCCGCAGCACAAGGCCCGGCCGGAACGGTTCGAGGCGCTGGCCTTCGAGCACTTCTTCCTGCAGCCCATGGACGGGCCCGACCGCGAGGCAAACACCGTGGCGGCCACCGCCTACTGCATGGCGCACCCCAGATGGCGCCTGTCGCTGCAGACCCACAAGATGATCGGGATCCCGTAACTCTCTACGTCATTGCGAGGAGGCGAAGCCGACGCGGCAACCCAGACACTGTTGCCGCTGCATCGCTGTTTCTGGGTTGCTGCGCGGCTCGCAATGACGGCAATAGAAGAGGTTTCATCCCCTGCCCCGGTACGCCGGCACGCCCTGGTCGGGAAGCCACAGGCCCTCGGGCACGGGGCCGGTCTGGTAGAACACGTCGATGGGGATGCCGCCACGCGGATACCAGTAGCCGCCGATGCGCAGCCATTTGGGCTCGGCCGCTTCGACGATGCGCCGGGCGATGGCCACGGTGCACGCCTCGTGGAACGCGCCGTGGTTGCGGAAGCTGGCGAGGTACAGCTTCAGCGACTTGGATTCGACGATGACGTCGCCCGGCACATAGTCGATCACCAGATGGGCGAAGTCGGGCTGTCCGGTCACCGGACACAGCGAGGTGAACTCCGGGCAGGTGAAGCGGATCAGATAGGTCGCGTCCTGGTGCGGGTTGGGCACCACCTCCAGCACCGCCTCGTCAGGCGATTTCGGCAGCGGCGTCTGGTGGCCAAGCTGGTCGAGCGACGTATATGAGTCTTCGGACATGGGGAGACCTTTCCGATGCCTTCATTAACCCATATCGCCCTGCATTGCGAAGACCTCGACGCGTCGATCGCGTTCTACCGCGACTATTGCGGGCTGCATATCAGCCACGACCGGGCCGACGACCACGGCCGCGTGGTGTGGATGTCGGAACCGGGCAAGGAACACCAGTTCGTCATCGTCATGATCTCGGGCGGCAAGGTCCATCCTCAGGAGGAGGGCGATTTCAGCCATCTGGGGTTCGCCATGGAAAGCCGCGACGCGGTCGATGCGGTCGCGGCGCGGGCGACAGGGGCCGGTCTGCTGGCCTGGCCGCCGCGCGACGAGCCCTATCCGGTCGGCTATTACTGCGGTATCCGGGCACCCGACGGCAACGTGGTGGAGTTCAGCTACGACCAGCCGCTCGGCCCGGGCGCCGGGCAATCCGCACTGGCGCACGCGGATGCTTGAACCCCTTGGGGGCAGTCTCTAAGTTGTCCCTTCCTGCCCACTGGACCGACCGCGAACATGACCGTCCGGAGAGACTTCGTCGATACCATCGGGAATACCCCGCTGATCCGGCTGAACCGCGTTTCGGACGCGACGGGCTGCGAGATTCTGGGCAAGGCCGAGTTCCTCAATCCGGGCGGGTCGGTAAAGGACCGCGCGGCCTGGGGCATCGTCAAGGACGCCGAGGAGAAGGGACTGCTGCGCCCCGGCGGCGTCATCGTCGAGGGCACCGCCGGCAACACCGGCATCGGCCTGGCGCTGGTGGGCAACGCGCGCGGCTACAAGTCGGTGATCGTCATCCCCGACACCCAGAGCCAGGAAAAGATCGACATGCTGCGGCTGTGCGGCGCTGATCTGCGCCTGGTGCCGGCCGTGCCCTACAAGGACCCGAACAACTATGTGAAGGTGTCGGGCCGGCTCGCCGAGGAGATCGCCAGGACCAATCCCAACGGCGCGATCTGGGCCAACCAGTTCGACAACCAGGCCAACCGGCGCGCCCATTACGACACCACCGGTCCCGAGATCTGGGAACAAACCGACGGCACGGTCGACGGCTTCATCTGCGCCGTCGGCACCGGCGGCACGCTGGCCGGCGTCGGCATGTTCCTGAAGGAGCGCAACAGCGCGATCAGGATCGGCCTGGCCGATCCCATGGGCGCGGCGCTTTACGAGTACTATGCGCACGGCGCGCTGAAGGCCGAAGGTACGTCGATCACCGAGGGCATCGGCCAGGGCCGCATCACCGCCAACCTGGAGGATGCGCCGATCGACTTCCCGTGCCAGATTTCCGACGAGGAAGCGCTGCCGCTGGTCTTCGATCTGCTGGAGTTCGAAGGCCTGTGCCTGGGCGGATCGAGCGGTATCAACGTGGCCGGCGCGGTCCGGCTGGCAAAGGAACTGGGTCCCGGCCACACCATCGTCACCGTGCTGTGCGACTACGGCACCCGCTACCAGAGCAAACTGTTCAACCCCAAATTCCTGCATGAGAAGGGCCTTCCCGTGCCCCATTGGCTGGAGGCATAGATGATCGACCCCACCGAAGCCCTCGTCTCGACCGACTGGCTGCTCGACCATCTGGAACAGCCGGATCTGCGCATCGTCGATGCGAGCTGGTACATGCCCGACCAGAACCGCAACCCGCGCGCCGAATACGCCGTGGAGCATATTCCGGGCGCAGTGTTCTTCGACGTCGACGAGATCTGCGACCTCGACAACCCGCTGCCGCACATGCTGCCGCCGCCGGAGAAATTCGCCAGCCGCATGCGCAGGCTGGGGCTGGGCGACGGCAACCGCATCGTGGTCTATGACGGCTCGGGACTGTTCAGCGCCGCCCGCGTGTGGTGGATGTTCCGGGTGTTCGGCCACGAGGATGTGTCCGTGCTCGACGGCGGCCTGCCGAAGTGGAAGGCCGAGGGCAAGCCGCTGGCCGACCTGCCGGAGATGTCGCGCGAGCGCCACTTCACCGCCCGCGCCAACGCCACCCTGGTGCGCGAGGCCGACCAGATCATGGCCCATCTGGGCCATGGTCATGACCAGATCCTGGATGCCCGCAGCCCGTCGCGTTTCCACGCGCAGGAGCCGGAGCCGCGCCCGGGCATCCGCGGCGGGCACATTCCGGGCAGCAAGAACGTCCATTACCGGACGCTGCTGAACGCGGACGGCACCATGCTGGGCCGCGACGCGCTGCGAAGGGCGTTCGTCGATGCCGGCGTCGACTTCAACAAGGGCATCGTGACCACCTGCGGCTCGGGCATCACCGCCGCCATCTTGGCGCTGGGGCTGCACGTCCTGGGCCATCGCCGCGTCGCGCTCTATGACGGCTCGTGGTCCGAATGGGGCGGCCGGACCGATCTGCCCATAGAGACCTGAGATGAAGAAGCCGACGCGGATCGTCCATAGCGGCCGCGGCGGCAAATACGCGCCCGGCATGATCAACGTGCCGGTCTATCACGCCTCGACCATCGTGTTCCCGACCGTGGCCGACCTCCGCCAGGCGGTCACCCGGCGCAACGAGCAGGTGCTATATTACGGCCGGCGCGGCACGCCGACCCAATGGGCGCTGGCCGACGCCATGACCGAGCTGGAGGGCGGCGCCGGCTGCGTGCTCTACGGCTCGGGGCTGGCGGCCATCACCGGCTCGATCCTGGCCTTCGTCAAGACCGGCGACCACCTGCTGATGACCGACAGCGTCTACGAGCCGACCCGCCTGTTCTGCGACGGTGTGCTGAAGGAGTTCGGCGTCGAGACCAGCTATTACGATCCGCTGATCGGCGCCGGCATCGCCGGCCTGATGCGCCCCAACACCACCGTGGTGTTCACCGAATCCCCGGGATCGCTGACCTTCGAGATCCAGGACATTCCGGCCATCGCCGCCGCGGCGCATGCGGGCGGCGCGGTGGTGCTCAACGACAACACCTGCGCCTCGCCGCTCAATCTGCGGGTGCTCGACCTGGGCGCCGACGTGGCGATCCATTCGCTGACCAAATACGTGGTCGGCCATTCGGACGCCATGCTGGGCGCGGCCGTCGCCAATCAGGACTCCCTGGCCCGGCTGCGGCGGAGCGGCTTTCTGTACGGACACGCGGCGGCGCCCGACGACTGCTATCTGGCGCTGCGCGGCCTGCGGACGCTGGCGCCGCGCATGAAGCAGTGTGGCGAGACGGCGCTCAGGCTCGCCACGTGGCTGAAGCAGCGGCCGGAAGTGGACCGCGTACTGCATCCCGCGCTGCCCGATTGTCCGGGCCACGATATCTGGCGGCGCGACTTCACCGGCGCGTCAAGCATCTTCTCCATCACCTTGAAGCAAAGCAGCGATGCGGCGGTTTCGGCCATGCTGGACGGCTATCGGCACTTCGGCATCGGGTTCTCCTATGGCGGCTTCGAAAGCCTGGTGCTACCGTCGAATCCGTCGGGCGCCAGAACGGCGACGACCTGGGCCGGCCCCCTCATCCGCTTCCATACCGGCCTCGAGGATGCGGACGATCTGATCGCCGATCTGGAAGCCGGCCTTGAAAGGTTCAACGCGGCGCTATGACCGGACCGACCATCGCCATCGAAAGCCCCGACCAGCCTGAAGTGCAGGCCATGTTCGACGACGCCCGGGCGCTCTATCTCACCATGTATCCGGGAGGACGCACCCGGCTGCCGCAGATCGTGGACCTGCTGAAGCCCGACACCACCTTCTGGATCGTCCGCGAGGACGGCAAGGCCATCGGCTGCGGTGCGCTGACCCGCAACGACGGCTGGGGCGAGATCAAGCGCATGTATGTCACCGCCTCGGCACGGCGGCGCAACGTCGGCTCGCTGATCCTCGACACCATCGAGGATTACGCGCAGGCCAACGGCATACCGATCCTGCGGTTGGAGACCGGCGAGCGCCAGAGCGCGGCGATCAGCCTCTACCGCTCGCACGGCTACAAGCCGCGCGGCCCGTTCGGCGGCTACGCCGACGACAATATCAGCCTGTTCATGGAAAAGCGGCTGTAGTCCGTTACCGGATCGTCGCGCCTTCCGGCCAGACCATGGTCTGCATCAACGCCGCCACGCGGCCGCGCATGGTGGCAGCGTTCGCGGCCGGATAGCCGGCCATGAACCTCACCAGGATATCGGGCTGCATGCGGAAGACGTGCAGCGTGGTGAACGCCTGCTCGCCGTTGGCGCGCACCGAAAACACGCCCATGGTGCCTTCCAGGCGCCGCGGACCCTGGACGACCGCGATCGGGCCGGTGGTGATCTCTCGCGCACCCGGAAAGCGCTCCATGATCTCCTGCTTCGATGCCAGGAACTGCTCGTCGATGCTGCGCCCCTGGTTCACCGTCACCTGGGTGGTGACATAGGACGGCGCGTCCGACGGCTTCACATCGGCGTCGTCGACGGCGTAGGTGACGGATGCATCCAGTCCGGTCGCGTCATAAGTGTTCATCTCGTATTCGGCGAGCCCGGCGACCGCCTTCGGCAGTACGGTGCCCGACGCCTTGTGGAGGAACGCGCCGGGAATCCGGTCCGACCACGCGAGCCGGTCCTGCCGGGCCGAGAGGCTGGCGGCCGCCTCGGCGATTTCCGTCGCCTTGGCCTCGTCGCCCTGCCCTTTGGCCGCCTCGAACCGGATCATCAGCGCCAGCAACATGGCATGATCGCGCGACTCGGTGACACGGCCCAGCTCGTCGACCGCCCTGGCGGCGGTGGCGTCGGCCTCGGCGAACCGGCCGTCGCCAAGCTGGATGCGCGCGAGATAGATCAGCGCGGCGGCCCGGTCCTGGGTGCCGAGCTCGCCGGCCAATGCCTTGGCGAAGGCTGCCTCGGCGGCATCCAGGTCGCCCTTTTCCAGCAGCGCCTCGGCGGGCGCGAGCGGCCCGTGCGCCGCATCGTCCGCCGCGAAAGATGGCGTGGCGGCAAGCAGCAAGGCCGCGCCCAGCAGCGCGATGGCGCGCCGGGTGCGGGCGGCGCTCACGTCAGTCTACCGGAAACGCTGGCAGGGGTAGCTGTTGCCGCCGCGCGACATGTTGTCGAGCATGGCGGTGTTGCTGTCGGAATATTCCGAGCAGCTCTTGAAGGTGCTGTCGCTGTCGCCGAGATAGCGGCCGCCGCCGTCCATGCGGCCCCAGCGGTTGTAGCCCAGGCGGTTGTCGCCGGCGCCGCCCATGCTGCCGGTGCCGCCGCTGAACTGGACCCGGAAGTTGGGATCGCTCGCGGGATCGACCTGCTGGCGGAACGAGTTGCTCTGGGTGAAGCCCATGCCCGCGTCCTGCATCTGGCCGGGCGTGATCACCTGGAACGCGCTGGCGGTTCCCAGCGGCAGCAGGGCGAGGACCGTGACGGCGATCAGCTTGTTCATGACGATCTCCTAACCTGCTTTACAATTAGCACACAATCCAACGAGTTCAACGGTCTGGCTGCGCGCGTCGAAGCCCCGTTCGGCGGCCTTCCGGCGCAGCGTCTGGCGCACGTCGTCGTCATCCATCTCCGTAACATTCCCGCATTCCCGGCAGATCAGGAACTGTCCGGTGTGCGACTGCTCGGGATGATTGCATCCCAGATAGGCGTTCATGCTCTCGATGCGGTGGACCAGGCCATGCTCGATCAGGAAGTCGAGTGCCCGGTAGACCGTGGGCGGCGCGGGCTTGCGCGCGCTCTCGTCCAGCCTGCCGAGGATGTCGTAGGCGCCGACCGGACGGTGCGACGACCAGACCAGTTCGAGCACGCGCCGGCGCAGCGGCGTCAGCCGGGCGCCGCGCTCGACGCACAGCGTCTCGGCGATCTCCAACGCCTCGCCCACGCAGGCGGCATGGTCGTGGCCGGTCGGATGGATATGCAGGGCGGCGTCCGTCATCGGGCTCCTTAATCCCGTATGGCCTGATACAGTGTATCATACTACATAAGGCGCCGTTCAATCGAGAGAAGCCGCGGAAAGGCATGCAGATGACCGCCGTCCAGGATGACGCGCTCGCGCTGGTGACGTTCGACGACAAGGGCCTCGTGCCGGCCATCGCCCAGCAGCACGACACCGGCGAGGTGCTGATGATGGCGTGGATGAACGAACAGGCGCTGCGCGCCACGCTCGAGAGCGGCGAGGTCCACTACTGGTCGCGCTCGCGCGGCAACCTGTGGCACAAGGGCGAAACCTCGGGCCAGACCCAGAAGCTGATCGACCTGCGCGTCGACTGCGACGGCGACACCCTGCTGCTGCTGGTCGACCAGACCGGCGTCGCCTGCCACACCGGACGGCGAAGCTGCTTCTTCCGGGCGGTACGGCCGGATGGTGTCGCCGAGACCGAGCCGGTAATCGTTTCGCCCAGCACCCTCTACGGCGGATGACTGCGGCCGGGCGAGCGGATACCCTCGCGCCATGCCGTTGCTGACGCCGTTCGAGACCGAGGCCCTGCTGCTGTCGCTGAAGGTAGCGGCAGCGGCCGTAGCGTGCAGCCTGCCCTTTGCCGTCGCCGTCGCCTGGCTGCTGGCGCGCAAGGAGTTTCCCGGCAAGTCCGTGCTCAACGTGCTGGTGCACCTGCCGCTGGTGGTGCCGCCGGTGGTGATCGGCTACCTGCTGCTGGTGACGCTGGGGCGCAAGGGCATCGTCGGCGCCTGGCTCGACGAGACCTTCGGCATCGTCATCGCCTTCACCTGGATCGCCGCCGCCGTCGCGTCGGGCGTGATGGCCTTTCCGCTGATGGTCCGCGCCATCAGGCTGTCCATCGAGGCGGTCGATGCCAGGCTCGAATCCGTGGCGCGCACGCTGGGCGCGTCGCACGCGCGGGTGCTGCTGACGATCACCCTGCCGCTCACCCTGCCCGGCATCGTCGCCGGCATCGCCCTCGGCTTCGCCCGCTGCCTGGGCGAGTTCGGCGCCACCATCACCTTCGCCTCCAACATTCCGGGCGTCAGCCGGACCCTGCCGCTGGCGCTGTATACGGCGCTCAACATGCCGGGCGGCGAGGCCAACGCGCTGCGGCTGGTGGTGCTGTCCATCGTGCTGGCGTTCCTGGCGCTGGGCATCTCCGAGCTGATGGCGCGCAGGGTGACGAAGATGGTCACGGGCGTCTGATGGCCGGCGCCATCGACATCGACATTGGCCTGCGACGCGGCGGCTTCAGCCTCTCGGCGGCGTTGTCGGCCGGCGCGGGAATCACGGTGCTGACCGGACCGTCCGGCTCGGGCAAGTCGACGCTGGCGGGCGCGGTCGCCGGCCTGGTGCGGCCCGAGCGCGGCCACATCGCGGTGAACGGCGAAACGCTGTTCGATGCCGGACGAAGGATCGACGTGCCCGCGGCCAGGCGCCGGATCGGCTACGTGCTGCAGGACTCCCTGTTGTTCCCGCACCTGTCTGTGCGCCGGAACCTGACCTATTCGAACCGGAAGGCCGACCTGGCCCTTGAGCAGGTCACCGGTATCCTCGGCATCGGTCATCTGCTCGAGCGCAAGCCGGCCAGCCTGTCGGGCGGCGAACGCCAGCGGGTCGCCATCGGCCGGGCGCTGCTGTCGGGACCGTCGCTACTGATCATGGACGAGCCGCTCGCCAGTCTGGACGCCGCGCGCCGGGCCGAACTGATGCCGTTCATCGAAAGCCTGCGCGACACGCTGGCGCTGCCGGTGCTCTACATCACCCACAACTGGCCGGAGATCATCCGGCTGGCCGACACGGTGGTGCTGATGGAACAGGGCGAGGTCCGCGCCGCCGGACCGTTGCAGGCGATTCTGGCGGCGGGCGATGAGGGCCTCCGCCACCTCGTGCCGGACGGTTCGGTGATCGAGGCGACACCGACGGCCGGCGACGTGGACGGGTTGTGCCGGTTCGAGACTCCCGCCGGACCGATGTTCCTGCCTCGCGCCAGTTCCCCGGGCGGCAAGGTCCGGCTGTTCATCGACGCCCATGACGTCGCCATCGCGCTGGAGCCTCCCCGCGGCGTCAGCGTGCAGAACGTCCTGGGCGGGACCATCGATTCGCTGACCATACTCGACGACTCGCACCTGGATCTTCGCCTCGCTCTGGCAGGCGAACAGGCGATCCGCGCCCGGATCACCCGTCACGCCGGCGCGCAGCTCGGCCTGCGGGAGGGTATGGCGGTATTCGCGCTGATCAAGTCGGTGTCGTTCGATCGCAGGCTGCAGTTTCGCAATCTCGACTAGAGGCCCTGTGGTCGAGTAACCGGATACTACACCTGGAACATGTTCATCAGCCGTACAGCCTTCAACCAACATATTCCTGTCAGACGATGATCAGACTCGTCGATTCGCACTTTGGAGAAAGTACGATGACCAGGCTCACGAAGATTCCGATGATCGCGGCGTTTTCCGCCGTCATCGCTGCTTTCGCGGTTACGACGGAGGCATCCGCCGACCGCGGCGACGGACGTCATTATTCGCGGAGCGACGACCATCGGGGCGGTGGTCACTATCGCGGCCGAGACTACAACCGGTCCCATGACCGCGAGTACCGCGGCCACCGCGACTACAACCGGTCCTACAACCGCGAGTACCATGGCCACCGGGACTACGGCGCGAACCGCGGTTACTACGGCGACCGGAGCCACCGTTCCGACCACTGGCGCGGCGACCGTCACTGGAGCGACAACCGCCATCGCGGCGATCACTGGCGCAACGACCATTGGCGCAACGACCGTTGGCGCGGCCGGGACAACTGGCATGGCGACCGGCGCTGGAGCGACCATCGCTATCACGGCAACCACTGGCGCGGCGATCGCCGCCACTACAGCGGCTACCACGGCCGGCCCCACTACGACTATCGCCGGTCCTGGCGGGATCGCGACTACTATTGGCAGCACCGGCACCACTGGAGCTCGTGGCGGCCCTATTACGGTCCGATCTGGAGTGGTTACCGCCATTCCTACTGGAACAACCGCGGCTGCGTCCCCGTCACCCGCTACTGGACCTGGGACGGCCGCCCGGCGCTGGTCGGCGGCATCCAGTGCTACAACCCCCATGGCGCCGCCTACATCGTCAACGACGACTACTATCCGCTGAACTACTACTGACGGATGCGGCCGTAGGGCCATCGGAAGAGACCACCGCCCCCGCGGCGGTCTCTTCGCGCGGCGGGCGCGATCACGAACCACTTGCTATGGACAACGGCAAGGTTATCCTCTCCATTCAGCAGGTGTTCATCCAGAGGCCGCATAATCGCGGTGTCGAGAATGCGATTGGCAGGAGATTGCCATGATTAACGCGAAGAAACTCATGATTGCCGCGGCTGGCGCCGCGATCCTTGCCACGGCGGTGGCGCCGACCCAGGCGATGGCGCGGGGATGGCACCATGGCGGCTACCACCACGGCCACCACGGCGGTGGCGCCTGGCCGTTCGCCCTGGTAGGCGGCCTGGCTGCCGGCGCGTTGATCGCCTCGGCGGCCAATGACCGCAACGACCGGTACTATGGGCGCCCGGTCGCGTATGCGCCGCCTCCGCAAGCCTATTACGCGCCCCAGCAGCCCTGCCGCCAGGTCAACAAGATCGAGGACGTCGAGGGCTATACCGTGAAGATGGCCGCGACCATGTGCTACGACTCGTATGGCCGCGCCTACATCGTCCGCGGCAGCGAGCACCCGGTCGACGACAGCTACGACTACTGATCCGGACATCGTGTCCTTCGAACGGCCGGCGTCCTCGCCGGCCGTTTTGATTCATGGCCCCGGTTTGGCATTTCGCCCGGCATCAAACCTGTCTATCAAGGCTATTCCCCTTCTGTACGGATACGCCCCATGACAGACACGGTGATCGAGATCCCGCCGGGCTTCACCCCGCTCCGCTTCCGCAGCGCCTATCTGGGTTTCCTCGGGCCATTCTACGAGGCAAGGCGCGATGGCCAGGCCTTCGTCGGCCTGCCGCTCGAGGAAAAGCACATGAACCTGCGCGCCATGGCCCATGGCGGCGTGCTCGCCACCCTCGCCGACGTCACCCTCAGCTTCACCCTGGTCACGTCGGACGAAACGCTGCAGGCGGTGTCGACCGTCAGCCTGACCACGGACTTTCTCGGCACCGCGAAGCTCGGCACCTGGATCGAAGGCTCGGGCATCATCGACCGCAAGGGCGGCAACCTGGCCTTCGCCCATGGCAGGATCACCTCGGACGGCGTGCCGGTGGCGACCATGAGCGGTGTGTTCAAGCTCTACTGGCCGGAGTGAACCGCACCTGGAACGGCCGCAACCGCAGCTTTCGGACACCCGCGACATCGATCGCCGGAGTCCCGAGGCGGTTTAGGCTTCGATAATGGCGACCTCGTCGCCTTCGCTGATCGTGTCACCTACCGCCACCAGGATCTGCACGATCCTGCCGCCCGACGGCGCGGACACCGGAATTTCCATCTTCATGGATTCGAGGATCAGGATGGCGTCATCCTCGGCGACGGTGTCGCCTGGATTGACCTCGATCGAAACCACCTTGCCCGGGATTTCGGATTCGACCCTGATCTGCGCCATGAAGCTCTCCCTGTGTTCGTCCCCTCGCCTTTTCTAAAGACGCCAAGGGACAAGTCAACGCCGCTGTCAGGGATGACGGCACACCACCGACAGATTGCCGGCGGGCATATCGACGGTGCGCTCCAGGACCAGGCCATTGGCAGCCGCCTCGGCGACCACGGCCTCGAGGTCGCGCACGCCCCAGGACGGATCGCGTTGCTTCAGGCTCTGGTCGAACGCCGGATCGTTGGGGCTGCGCCACGCGCCGTTCACCCTGTAGGGGCCATAGAGGAAGAGCGCGCCTCCTGCCGGCAGCAGGTCGGCGGCGGCGCGCATCAGCGCCCGGCACGCCGCCCAGGGCGAGATATGGATCATGTTGATGTTGACGATGGCCGACAGCGGCGGATCGCAAGGCCGGGTCTCGACCGGCCATGGCCGCGCCAGCACGTCGAGGGCAAGCGGCGGCCTCAGCCATTCGGATGGCTGCGCGGCCGACCATGCGGCGATGCTGCCGCGCAGCCCTTCGTCGGGCTCGCTGGGCTGCCAGAACCTCGGCGCCAGCGCCGGCGCGAAATGGACGGCGTGCTGGCCGGTGCCGCTGGCGATCTCGAGCACGGTGCCCGACGGCGGCAGCACCGCCTTCAGCACGGCGAGGATCGGTTCGCGGTTGCGGTCCGTGGCGCCGGCGAACAGGCGTTCAGGCGCCATCGAGAATGCCCGTCCGCAGGCCGTCGATGCTGGTGACGTTCTTGCGCGCCCAATAGTCGCGTATGCCGTCGTCACCCTGGGTCTCAGCCCATTTCACCAGGGTCGGCCGTTCGCGCACCAGCTCGTATTGCGGCACGGCGTAACCGCAGGAGGTTTGCGCCTCGTCCATGTCGACCACCATGATCTGCCGCGCGCCGGCGATAGCGGGGAAAAGGCCGATCAGCCGCTCGAAGTCCGGCGAGCCTGGCCGGGCCACCCTGCCCACGCCGTAGAGGCGCAGGATCCGCGCGGTGCCGCCGAAGCTGCACCACATCACGGTAATGCGGCCGTTGTCGCGCAGATGCGCCGCCGTCTCATTGCCGCTGCCGGTCAGGTCCAGGTAGCAGACCGTGGTGTCGTCGATCACCCGGAAGGTGTCCATGCCCTTGGGCGACAGGTTGACCCTGCCCTCGCCCGGCGCTGTCGCAACGAAGAACATGTGCTGTTCGGCGATGAACGCCTTGAGGGTGTCGTCGAGGCGCTGGAAGAACTGGGCCATGGGCTACTCCCCGTATGTTATGCGATAGACGGCGCCAGCGTGGTCACCGGACGCCAGCATAGAACCATCCGGCCGCCGTTTCACGTCGGTCGGCCGTCCCGATGCGCGCGTTGCCGAGCCGGCGGGCAGGCGACCGGAAACGTCCGGTTCCATGAGCCGCCCGTGGGCGCTATATAGGGTTGCGACCGCTCTCGGGAAATATCGGCCATGCCCAGAATCCGCAATCCATTCAAGTCGATCGGCACCCGCGCCCAGGGCTGGTTCCTGACCGGCATCCTGACCCTGATCCCGATCTGGATCACCTGGGTGATCTTCACGTTCATGCTCGACCAGCTTTCCGCGCTCGGGCGTCCCGCCGCGCGCAAGGTCACGGAATATCTCGGCCCGCTGGCCGGCTGGTTCGCCGGCGATGCCATGCAGACCGCGCTGGCGCTGATCCTGACACTGTCCTTCATCCTGCTGATCGGCTGGGCGACCAGCCAGTTCATCGGCGCCCGGCTGCTGGCGCTGTTCGACAGGATCATCCAGTGGATTCCGCTGGCGGAGAAGGTCTACGGCGCCACCAAGAAGCTGCTCGTGGCCATGCAGCAGAAACCCGACGGCGTCCAGCGGGTGGTGCTGATCTCGTTCCCGCACGAGGAAATGAAGGCGGTGGGCATCGTCACCCGCACGCTGACCGACGTGCATACCGGCGAAAAGATCGCCGCCGTCTATGTGCCGACCACGCCGGTGCCGACCTCGGGCTATCTGGAGCTGGTGCCGCTGGACCAGATCATCGAGACCGACTGGACGCTGGACGAGGCCATGACCTTCATCATCTCCGGCGGCGCCGTGGCCCGCGACACGATCAATTTCCGGCGCGGCACCGGCACGCCGATCAGCCTGACCGAGGCGCTGGGGGACACCGGCGAGACCTGAACACCGCCGACGCCAAGCGGCGCGCGCGACATTGACTCGGCCGGACCAGGGCACCACTGTAGCAGTTCGAACCGAGGCCCAACGGGGGCCTTTCCGGTTGCCGCCTGGTCCGGACCTTTGTCGGGAAAGATCGATCGGACCCGCATGAAGATCGTCATCACGACATTTGGCCCGCACGAGCATTTTGTGCCGTATTGCATCCGGTCGCTGGACTATTTCTGGCCGGAACGGCCTGACGTCATCGTTTTCAGCGATCGGGGCCGCTTTTCCTATGCCAACAAGGTCATCTCACCCGAGAGAAAGTGGGTGCCGATGGTGCTCGACTGTCTCCGGAGGGCGCTGTCGAGCGGACTGATCCAGGCCGACGAGAGCGTGATTCTCCTGTTGGAAGACCACATCCCGCACGCCTTCATCTCGGACAAGACAATCGAGCTCTTGTCCAACCATCTGAGGACGCGGGACAACACCTACCTGAACCTGGCTGGCCACGGACCGGACCAGCCCGTCGCCATGCTCGATGACATTTCGCTCCATGACATGGAGTTCGACTGGTTCAGCTCGTTGCACCCCGCGATCTGGTCGGTTGGCCACCTGCTGAAAACGCTGCAATTCGCGACCGAGCGACAACAGCTCAGCCCCTGGCAATTCGAACGAATCCGCCTGGCTGGCGCCACCCACTACACGACCGGTTCCAGCGTCTGGCCCTCACCCTTCGGCGGATTTCTGGTGGAGGGCAAGGTGAACGTCCAAGCGCTTGCCACGATGACGGCGGGTCCCATGCGCTCGCTTCGCCGGAGGCTGCTGCTGCGGCTGCTGAGAGAGGTGCCCGGCCGGATCCGGCGGCGCGCACGGAAGCGCTTATCGAGCCTGCCGACGGGCCAGTCCGTTCGGTGACTATGGCTGGCGAGGATACCGCGGGCTCTGGCGGCGGGCTTCCTCGTCGACGCCGCGCAAATCCGCGGCCACCATCTCGCTCACCAGCGCGGCGAACGGCGTCGTCGGCTTCCAGCCGAGTTCGCGCCTCGCTTTCCCGGCGTCGCCGACCAGGGCGTCCACTTCCGCCGGCCTGAAATATTCGCGGTCGACCTCGACGAGGACACGTCCGCTTTCCCGATCGACGCCGACCTCGTCGACGCCTTCGCCACACCAGTCGAGATCGATGCCGACCTCGGCGAAGGCCCGTTCCGCGAACTCCCTCACCGACCGCATCTCGCCCGTCGCGAGGACGAAGTCGTCCGGCGTGTGGTGTTGCACGATCCGCCAGATGCCATCGACATGGTCCCGGGCATGCCCCCAGTCGCGCCTGGCAGACAGATTGCCGAGATAGAGCCGGTCTTGCATGCCTCGATGAATCGCCGCGACCGCGCGGGTGATCTTGCGGGTCACGAAGGTTTCGCCCCGGATCGGGCTTTCGTGGTTGAACAGAATGCCGTTCGAGGCATGGAAGCCATAGGCCTCACGGTAGTTTACCGTGATCCAGTAGGCATAGAGCTTGGCCGTGCCGTAGGGGCTGCGGGGATGGAACGGCGTCGTCTCCGACTGCGGCATGGCCTGTGCGTTGCCGTAAAGCTCCGATGTCGATGCCTGATAGAAGCGCGTCGTCTTGCCCATGCCGAGCAGCCGGATGGCCTCCAGCAGCCGCAAGGTGCCCAGCGCGTCGGCGTTGGCGGTGTACTCGGCGGTCTCGAAGCTCACCTGCACGTGGCTCTGCGCCGCCAGATTATAGATTTCGTCCGGCTGGGTTTCCTGGACAATGCGGATCAGGTTGGTCGCATCGGTCATGTCGCCGTAGTGCAGGTGGAAGCGCGCGTCCTCCTGGTGCGGATCCTGATAAAGGTGGTCGATCCGGCCGGTGTTGAACGACGAGGAGCGGCGCTTGATGCCGTGGACCTCATATCCCTTGTCGAGCAGCAATTCGGCGAGGTAGGCGCCATCCTGGCCGGTGACGCCCGTGATCAAGGCCTTCTTCATCGTCACTTGCGCGCTTTTTCCGGGTACTTGCGCGACCGCCTGTCAGAAACGGCGGGCGAGCCAATCGAGCAGGATGGCGTTCAATTCGGCCGGGTATTCCTGCTGGGTCCAGTGGCCGCTGTCCTTGATCTCGTGGCATTCCAGGTCGGCGACACAGGCCGCCATACCCTTCTCCAGGTCGGCGATGGTGGCGGTCGCCAGGTCGTTGCCGGCGCGCACGAACAGGGCCGGCACGTCGACCCGCTGCGGACAATGGGCCGTCGTCGCCCAGTTGCGGCTCCAGTTGCGGTACCAGTTGATCGGGCCGGTGAAGCCGCCGCGCCTGAAGGTGTCGGCGAACACGCGCAACTCCTCCTCGCTGACGATGCGCGGCGAATCCCAGGGACCCAGCTTCACCCGGGCCACGAGGTCCGGCACGCGGTCGGCCGTGGGCATCTTCAGGAACTGCTCCAGCGACACCGGGTTCTTGCGCATCAGTACGTCGAACACCCGGTAGGGATCGCTGTCGAACACCTCGTCGGCTTCGTGCGAATCCTGGAAGTTGACGATGTACATGCGGTCGCCGAACGCCTTGCGGAACAGCTCGATGGGATCGACCGGACCGCGCGGCATGAACGGCACGCCGACGCCGATGATCCCCGCGACCCGCTGCGGATGCAGCAGCGGCACCTGCCAGACCACCAGCCCGCCCCAGTCGTGACCGCAGAAGATCGCCTTGTCGATGCCGTAGTGGTCGAGCAGGCCGGTGAGGTCGGCGGTCAGGTGATGGATGTCGTATTCGACGACGTCTTCCGGCTTGCTGCTGTCGCCGTAGCCGCGCTGGTCGGGCGCGATGACGTGGTAGCCCGCCGCGGCCAGCGCCGGAATCTGGTGCCGCCAGGAATACGCCAGTTCCGGAAAGCCGTGGCACAGCACGATCGGCACGCCGTCCTTCGGACCGGCCTCATGCACCGCCAGCTCGATGCCGTTGGTCTTGATCAGTCGCGCTTCGGGAAAACTCATCGCCGCACACTCCCCAGGTCAACCCGATCAAAGCCTACGCGGGCAGGCAAAGTCTCTGCAACCGATTGTTACCCTGCGGTACTTAATGGGAGAAGGTGACGACGATCTTGCCGGTATGCAGCTTCTGCTCCATGCGGGCATGGGCTTCGCTGGCCCGCTCGGCCGGAAACACCGAATCCACCACCGGCCGCACCCCGCCATAGTCGAACATCGGCCAGATGCAGCGCTTCAGCTCGGCCATCAGCGCGCCTTTCTCGGCGACGGTGCGGTTTCGCAGGGTCGAACCGGCGATGGTCAGGCGCTTCATCAGTACGGTCGAGAGCTTGATGTTGACGTCGTTGCTGCCCAGCATGCCGACGCTGACCAGCCGGCCGTCCAGCTTCAGCAGGTCGAGGCTCTTCTGGATATAGTCGCCGCCGATGATGTCGACGACCACGTCGACGCCCGCGCCATCGGTGAATTTGCGGACTTCCTCGGAGAAGTCGTGGGTCTTGTAGTTGATCGCCTTGTCGGCGCCGATCTGCTCGCACTTGGCGCACTTCTCGTCGCTGCCGGCGGTGACGATGACCTTGGACCCGAGGCCCTTGGCGACCAGGATCGCCGTGGTGCCGATGCCGGAGGCGCCGCCATGGATCAGCACGGTGTCGCTGGGCCGCAAATGGCCGCGCTCGATCATGTTGGTCCAGACGGTGCAGAACGCTTCCGGCACCGCCGCTCCTTCGGCCATGGAGAAGCCGCGCGGCAGCGGCAGCACCTGCGGCGACGGCGCCACCGCGTACTGGGCATAGCCGCCGCCCGCCAGCAGCGCGCACACCCGGTCGCCGACGTTGAAGCGGTTGGCGCCCTCGCCCACCTTGGCGATGGTGCCGGCGACCTCGAGGCCCATGATCGCATCGGGCTTGTCGGACCATCCCGGATAGGAGCCGTTTCGCTCCAGCATGTCGGCCCAGTTGAGCGCAGCCGCCTCGACCTTGATCAGCACCTCGCCGTCGCCCGGCTCGGGCGTCGGCATGGTGGTCAGGCGCAGGACGTCCGGCCCGCCGGTTTCGGCGAAGGTGACGGCGGACATGGTGCTCGGAACGGTGTCGGTCATGGAATTCCCCTGGCTGGTGGCCAAACCCTACAGGCCCGCATGAATGCCGCACAGACGAAATCATGCAAATCCGCGGGAAAACGAGCTAAGCTGCGCGCTCCGGCAAGGAGAAAGCCACATGATCAGATCGATCCGTGTCCTGGGTGCCCTGGCAACCGCCGCGTTCGGCGCATTGATGGCGCCGTTCGTCTCCAGCGACGCCAACGCGGCGACACCGCACTCCGCCTACGATTTCGAGTTCGTCTCCATCGAAGGCGAACCGATGCCGCTGAAGACCTATCGGGGCAAGGCGCTGCTGGTGGTCAACACGGCGTCGTTCTGCGGTTACACGCCGCAATACAAGGCGCTGGAAGCCGTCTGGAAGAGCTACAAGGACAAGGGGCTGGTGCTGGTCGGCGTGCCGTCGGACAGCTTCGCGCAGGAATACAACGACAACGCCAAGATCAAGAAGTTCTGCGACACCAACTACAGCATCACCTTTCCGCTGACCGAGAGCAATGCGGTGACCGGCAAGGATGCCCATCCGTTCTACAAATGGGTGCGCGACGCCGGCGGCCGCATGGCGGTGCCGAGCTGGAACTTCAACAAGGTGCTGATCGATTCAGAGGGCAAGTTCGTCCAGACGTTCAAATCGGACGTGACACCGGACTCGCCCGAACTGCAGGCCGCGCTCGCCAAGGCGCTGCCCAAACCCACGAGCTTCCCGCAAAAGTGACAACCAGTCCGCGACGGCCGTCAACCCGGATGGCGGCGCGGCATCGAGGGGGTCCACCATGCCGCGTGTCTTCCGCCTGTCCGTCGCGGGCCTGCTCGCGCTCCTCCTCACCGGCTGCTTCGTCAGCAAGACGGCGCTGATCCAGCCCGACCAGGCCGCGCAGGTCTTCGATGGCAAGACCAGCTATACCCGCTCCAGCCTGGGCGACGACGGCCAGACATGGGTCGAGGACGAGCAAGGCTCCCTGAGCACCGTCGACGGCGGCTACGTCGCCCGTTCCGACGAGGACAAGGACGATGCGCCGATCCTGCTGCGGCAGGCGTTCGACGGCTACTACGTGACCCAGCAGGCCGGCAAGGACGAGTTCTACTACGACCTCGCGCGGATCGAGGGCGACAGGCTGTATCTCTACCACTTCACCTGCGGCGACGAGGACCAGCGCCACGTCAACGCCGGGTTGATCGATTCGCTGGCCGGGAAAGGCGACGACCTGCGCTGTAGCGTGAGCGATTTCGGCAAGCTGGTGCGGGTGTTCAAGGCCCGGCTCGACGCCGGGGCGCTGCCGAAATCCCTGTATATTATCAAATAGCTGTTACCAATTTGGGCTAATGGCGGATTGCCGCGGGCGGGCGATTGCGCGACACTTCGCCCATCGGTCTGCAACCTCGGGAGGGAAGCACCATGGGTATGATCAAGGAATTCCGTGAATTCGCGGTGAAGGGCAACGCCATCGACCTGGCGGTCGGCGTGGTCATCGGCGCCGCGTTCGGCTCGATCGTCGGCTCGCTGGTCAAGGACATCATCATGCCGCCGATCGGCTATGTTTCCGGCGGCATCGACTTCAGCAACTACTTCATCAATCTGTCGGGCGGGGAGTACGCCACGCTCAAGGCGGCGACCGACGCTGGCGCCGCGACCATCAATCTCGGCGTGTTCATCAACACGGTGATCAACTTCCTGATCGTGGCCGTCGCCATCTTCCTGATGGTCAAGGGCATCAACCGCATGCGCCGCAAGGAAGAGGAAGCGCCCGCGGCGCCGCCTCCGCCCACCAAGGAAGAAGTGCTGCTGACCGAGATCCGCGACATCCTGGCCAAGCGAGGCTAGCACCGCGGCGGCGGCGGCCCGAAGGTAGCGATCCGAGGCGAGGCTCCGGCCTGGCGTACCGAGGGTTGAAACTTTCCGGGCCGTTGGCTAGTTTGCGTTTCACCAGGCCGGACCCTCTGGCAGCCTCCCGCTGTGAAGTCGGACTGGAATCAGCCAGTGGTCCGTGCATGCCAAACTCACATCGTACCTGTGATAGCTCAGCCGGCAAGGTCGGCCGATGAGCGAGATGTTCTCGCCGGAGATCATCGCCGCCTTCCTTCAGGTCATCATGATCGACCTGGTGCTGGCCGGCGACAACGCCATCGTCATCGGCCTTGCCGCCGCCGGCCTGCCCAGGGAACAGCGCGCCAAGGCGATCCTGATCGGCGTGCTCGCTGCCACGGTGCTGCGCATCGTCTTCGCGCTGCTCACCACCAAGCTGCTGGCGATCATCGGCCTGCTGCTGGCGGGCGGCGTGCTGCTGCTGTGGGTGTCGTGGAAGATGTGGCGCGAGCTGCGCGTCTCGGCCCAGGAAGAATCGAACGCCGCCGAGGCCCTGGCCGATGCCGACCTCAACCATGACGGCACCATCGCCGGCGGCGCGCCCAGGAAAACCTTCGCCCAGGCCGCCTGGCAGATCGTCATCGCCGACGTCTCCATGTCGCTCGACAACGTGCTAGCGGTGGCCGGCGCCGCGCGCGAGCATCCCTGGGTGCTGGTGTTCGGGCTGGTCCTGTCGATCGCGCTGATGGGCCTCGCCGCGTCGTTCATCGCCCGGCTGCTGCAGAGGCACCGCTGGATCGCCTATGTGGGCCTGCTGGTCATCCTCTACGTGTCGCTCGACATGATCTGGCGCGGCGCGCACGAGGTGTGGCCGCATATCAACGGCGGTCTGGGCTGACGCAAAGGGTTTCTGTGTCGCTCAGTTCTCCGGGCGACGCAGGATTCCGGGTGGGAGCGTTACCCAGTCATGGCGCGCGCTTTCCCATACCGACTGCACCGGCGCGGGAAATGACGGATCGGCGAACGCTCCGACGGCAAGCGCAATGACGTCGGCGAATCTCTCCGGCTCCCAGTAGACAGTCGATCCGCATATCGGGCAGAAATGGAACGTAACGGCCTGACCGCTCTCGGAACCACGCGTGAAGGGGCTGGCGTCTCCGGTGACCGTCAGGGCTTCACGCGCGAAAAAGGCCGCGATGCCGAACGCACTGCCGGTCCGGCGCTGGCACTCCAGGCAATGGCACAGGGAGACGCTACGCGGTTCGCCTTCGCAGGTTACATGGAGCTGGCCGCAACTGCACGACGCCTGACGTGTGATCATGACGATCTGCCCTCACCCGGATGGTGAAGCTGAGCACGGCTGCAAGTCGAAGGGAAGTGGCGATCCCTACGGGAATCGAACCCGTGTTTACGCCGTGAAAGGGCGTCGTCCTAACCGCTAGACGAAGGGATCATCGCGGAGCCCGGTTTCTACATACTGGCCCCAATCGGGTCAAGGGGCTTTGAGCCGTGCGCCAGGCTCAGAAAACCGGCGCGGCATCGTCGATCATGAGCTGGCATTCGAGGCGGCCCATCCAGCGGTCGGCGCGCAGGTGGCCGGCGATATGGAGCGCCTCGCCCTTCCCCGCCGCCGTCAGCAGGCCGGAGCCGAGCGGGCCTTCCATGGCGCGGAAGGCGATGGCTTTGAGCCGGCCGCCATCCCTGCCCGCGACGATGCAGCTGACATGGGTTTCGCCGACGATGTTGGCCTTCACCAGCTTGGCCTGGGGCAGCACGAAACGCGGCTCGCGGTGGCCCGAGCCGTAGGGGCCGGCCTGCTCCAGCAGCTCGACCAAGCCGGGCGTGGCGCCCATCACCGACAGCAGCGCGTCGACGCGCAGGCCGCGCGCCTCGTCCGCCATGCCGGCGCGAGCGCCGAGATGGGCGTTGAAGAACGCCTTCAGGTCGGCGATGCGGTCCTCGCGGACGGTGAGGCCCGCCGCCATGCTGTGGCCGCCGCCGTTCTCCAGCAGCCCGGCCTGCGCCGCGGCACGGACCGCCGCGCCCAGGTCGACGCCCGGCACCGAGCGGCCCGATCCCTTGCCGATGCCGCCGTCGACGGCGATGACGAAGGTCGGGCGGCGGTACTTGTCCTTGAGCCGTCCCGCGACGATGCCGATCACGCCAGGATGCCAGCCGGAAGACGCGGCGACCATGATGGCGTCCTCGCAGCCCTCGCCGAGACAGGCGACGGCCTCGGCCTGCACCGCCTGCTCGATGGCCTTGCGCTCCTGGTTGAACACGTCGAGCTCGGCGGCGATCCGGCCCGCCTCGAACGGATCATCCGTGCTGAGCAGAATCGTGCCCATGTCGGCGCGGCCGACGCGCCCGCCCGCGTTCACCCTGGGGCCGAGCACGAAGCCGGCATGATAGGTGCCCGGCGGCTCGGTCATGCCGCCGACGTCGGCGAGCGCCGCCAGCCCGGCATTGCCGCGCTTGCGCATCACCTTCAGGCCCTGAAGCACGAAGGCCCGGTTGAGCCCCCTCAGCGGCACCACGTCGCAGACGGTGCCGAGCGCGACAAGATCAAGCCAGTCCAACGGGTTGGGGCGCGTTCTTCCAGTGAACCAGCCAGCCGCGTCGAGCGCGCTGTTGACGCCGGCGACCAGCAGGAACGCGACGCCGACCGCCGCGAGATGACCGAACTGGGCGCGCAGCGTCTCGTCCTCGTCCTGCCGGTTGGGATTGACCAGCGCGGTGCAGGGCGGCAGCGACGCATCGGCCTGGTGATGGTCGACGACGATGACGTCGAGGCCCATCAGCCGGGCCGCAGCCAGCGGCGCGGTCGCGGTGGTGCCGCAGTCGACGGTGACCACGACGGCGGCGCCCTGGTCCTTCAGCGTCCGCATGGCGGCTTCGTTGGGGCCGTAGCCCTCGCGGATGCGGTCGGGAATGTACCAGGCCGCGTTGCCGCCGACGGCACGCAGGAAGCGCAGCATCAGCGCCGTCGAGGTGGCGCCGTCCACATCGTAGTCGCCGAACACGGCGATCTTCTCGCCCGTGGTAACGGCGCGCACCAGCCGCTCGACGGCCCTGTCCATGTCGCGCAGCGCCGGCAGCGCCGGCAGCAGCGCGCGGATGGTGGGATCGAGGAAACCGGGCACATCGTCCACATCGACGCCGCGCGCCAACAGCACGCGGGCGACGACTTCGGGGATCGAATGACGCTGGGCGCAGGCCTGAACCAGACGCTCGTCGGCGTCGGCCATGTGCCAGGATTGGCCGGTCAGGGAGTTCCGGACACCGAGGATCGCAGGCTGATCGGTGTCCGCGACCGCCATGTTACCTCTTGCCGCGGTGCTGGGTCTTGATGGTGCGGATGGTCTGCGACCACGAGCGCATCACGATGGTCTCGGTGGTGCAGCCGCCCGGGATCAGCCGGACGCCTTCCAACATGGAGCCGTCGGTGACGCCGGTGGCGGCGAAGATCACGTCGCCCGACACCATGTCCTGAAGGTTGTATTTGCGGTTCAGGTCCTTCACGCCCCACTTGGCGGCGCGGGCCTTCTCGTCGTCGGACTTGAACAGCAGCCGGCCCTGGATCTGGCCGCCGATACTGCGCAGCGCCGCCGCCGCCAGCACGCCTTCCGGCGCGCCGCCCGAGCCCAAGTAGATGTCGATACCGGTGTTCGGGTCGGTGGTGGCGATCACGCCGGCGATGTCGCCGTCGCCGATCAGGTGGATGCGGGCGCCGGCCTCGCGGATCTCGCGGATCAGCTCGGCGTGGCGCGGACGGTCGAGCACGCAGGCGGTCAGCTCGCCGATCGGCACGCCCTTGGCCTTGGCCAGCGCCTCGAGGTTTTCCTTGGGCTTCTTGTCCAGGTCGACGAGGTCCTTCGCATAGCCGCCGCCGATGGCGATCTTGTCCATGTAGACGTCGGGCGCGCGCAGCATGGTGCCGGCTTCGCCGATGGCGATCACCGCCAGCGAGTTCTGCATGGCCTTGGCCGCGATGGTGGTGCCTTCGAGCGGATCGAGCGCGATGTCGACCTTGGGACCGCCGCGGCCGACTTCCTCGCCGATATAGAGCATCGGCGCCTCGTCGCGCTCGCCCTCGCCGATCACGATGATGCCGTCGATGTCGAGGTTGTTGAGCTGGGTGCGCATGGCATCGACGGCGGCCTGGTCGGCGGCCTTCTCGTCACCGCGGCCCACCAGACGGTGCGCGGCGATGGCGGCGGCTTCGGTGACGCGCACGATCTCCAGAACCAGCATCCGGTCCAGTGCCGACTTGATATCCATGTCTTTCTGCACGTGCCCTTCCCTCTTCATCGCCGCTCTCCAGCCTCAGAATGTTTCAATCCGGATCACCTCGGGCTTTTCCGCGATGAACGGCAGCCTGGCGATCCTGGCCAGCGCCCGCATCATCTTCGCCTCGGCGACCGCGTGGGTGGTCATCACGAAGCTGACCGGATGGCCCGACCCGTTGGGACGCTGCAGCAGCTCCTCCATGGACACGGCCTCGTCGCGCAGGGCGGCGGCGATCTCGGCGATCACACCCGGCTGGTCGTCGACCGACAGCCGCACATAGTAGCGGCCCTCGTAGCCGTCCATGGCGAGGTTCCTGGTCTTGCCCGCGCCGGCGACCGGCGGCGAGAGCACCGCATGGATGTGTCCCTGGGCGATGTCGATGAGATCGGCGGCCACGGCCGACGCGGTCGGCCCGGCGCCCGCGCCACGGCCCTGATAGACCGTCTGGCCGACGAAATCGCCCTCGGCGACCACGGCGTTGAACACGCCGTTGACCGCGGCGATGGCCTTGTCGGCGGCGACGAGGCAGGGATGCACCCGCTGAAGCAGGCCCTTCTCGCCATGCGTGGCGATGCCGATCAGCTTGATCCGGTAGCCCAGCTCGGCGGCGAACTCGATGTCGAGCGGCGTCACCTGGCGGATGCCCTCGATGAATATCGATTCGAAGTCGAGCGGCGTGCCGAAGGCGACGCTGGCCAGGATCGCCAGCTTGTGGGCGGTGTCGATGCCGTCCACGTCGAAGCTGGGATCGGCCTCGGCATAGCCGAGCTGCTGGGCCTCGGCGAGCACGTCCGCGAACGCGCGGCCGGTGTATTCCATCTCGGTCAGGATGTAGTTGCAGGTGCCGTTGAGGATGCCGTAGATGCGCGACAGGCTGTTGCCGGCAAGACCCTCGCTCAGCGCCTTGACGACGGGGATGCCGCCGGCGACAGCCGCCTCGAAGCGCAGCGCCACGGCCTTCTTCTCGGCCAGCGCGGCAAGCCTAGGACCGTGCCTGGCGATCAGCGCCTTGTTGCCGGTGACCACGGACTTGCCGGCGTTGAGCGCCGCCTCGACCAGCTCGGCGGCGATGCCGTCAGCGCCGCCGATCAGTTCGACGACCACGTCGACATTGGCGTCGGACGCCAGCGCCATGGCGTCGTCATGCCAGGCGATGCCGTCGAGCGCGATGCCGCGGTCGCGGCCCTTGTGGCGGGCGGAAACGGCGGTGACCCTGATCTCGCGGCCGCAGCGATGGGCGATCAGCGCGCCGTGCCGGTTCAGCAGCTGCAATACACCACCGCCGACCGTACCGAGGCCGGCGACGCCGACGCGAAGCGGCTTGTTCATGCGCTCGCCACCTTCAGCTCCTGCACGCCGCTGCCGAGGAACTTGCGGACGGCGCGGGCGGCCTGGCGGATGCGCTGCTCGTTCTCGACGATGGCGATGCGGACGTGGTTGTCGCCGTACTCGCCGAAACCGATACCCGGCGCGACCGCGACGGAAGCTTCCTGCAGCAGCAGCTTGGCGAACTCGTTGGAGCCGAGATGGGCGTACTGCTCCGGCACTGGTACCCAGGCGAACATGGTCGCCTCCGGGCTCGGGATCTCCCAGCCGGCCTGGGCGAAGCTCGAAACCAGCACGTCGCGGCGGTGCCGGTAGATCTGGCGCGCTTCCTCGACACAGTCCTGCGGGCCGTTGAGCGCGGCGGTCGCGGCGACCTGGATCGGCGTGAACGCGCCGTAGTCGAGATACGACTTGATGCGCGACAGGGCCGAGATCAGCTTGGCATTGCCGGCGGCGAAACCGATGCGCCAGCCGGGCATGGAATAGGTCTTGGACATGGAGGTGAATTCCACGGCCACGTCCCGGGCGCCCGGCACCTGCAGGATCGACGGCGGCGGCACGTCGTTGAAGTAGATCTCGGCATAGGCCAGGTCCGACAGCACATAGAGGTTGTGCTTGCGGCAGAAATTGACGACCTCGGCATAGAAGTCCAGGTCCACCACCTTGGCCGTCGGATTGGCCGGGAAGTTCACCACCACGGCCATGGGCGCCGGCACCGAATGCTTCACGGCGTGGGCCAGCCCGCGCATGAAATTGGCGGTGAAATCGCCGTCCAGCGCCATCGGCAGATGCCGGATCGCCGCGTCGGCGATGATGAATCCAAAGGCATGAATCGGATAGGACGGATTCGGCACCAGGATCACGTCGCCCGGCGCGCTGATCGCCGACGCCAGATTGGCCAGGCCTTCCTTGGAGCCCAGGGTGACGATCACCTCGGTTTCCTGGTTCAGGTCGACGCCGAAGCGGCGGCCGTAATAGTTCACGAATGCCTTGCGCAGCCCCGGCACGCCGCGCGACTGCGAATAGCGGTGGGTGCGCGGGTTCCTCACCGTCTCGACCAGCTTCTCGACGATGTGCTGCGGAGTCGGCAGGTCGGGATTGCCCATGCCGAAGTCGATGACGTCCTCGCCACGAGCTCGCGCGGCTGCCTTCATCGCGTTGACTTCCGCGAAGACGTAGGGAGGCAGGCGTTTGATGCGATGAAACTCGGCGGACATGGATCCTTACTTTCGGTTGGGATGACCTCTAATAGCAGGGTGCCCGATCAAGTCAAAGCGCATCCTGTTTCGCTTTTCCGGGGCATATCTGATGCGCCGGAATAGCGGGTGCTCGCGGCGGATTCGCGGTTACTTTTCACTCCGGCGCCATTTCGGGTAAGCTGCACGCCAAGGGAACGGAGGACCTCCAATGACGTCGCGCGAAAACGGATCCGGCCAGATGGGCTACAGCCCCGAACTGGCGGAGAACCTGGGTCAGATCGCGATGGAGTACCAGAAGCTCCTCACCGCTTTCCTCAAGAAGCCGCAGGCGTCCGCGCCCGATGTTCCCGGCTTCGATCCCAGCAAGATGGCCGACGCCTGGGTCGAGTTGGCCTCGAGCTGGATGAACAACCCGTCCAAGGTGATCGAAGCCCAGCTCGAGCTGTGGCGCGACCTGATGGTGCTGTGGCAGAACATGGCGCTGCGCGCCATCGGCCAGGAGCCGCCGCCAGTGGTCGAACCCGCGCCCGGCGACCGGCGCTTCGCCGGCGAGGACTGGACCAAGAACCAGATCTTCGACTTCATCAAGCAGTCCTACCTGGTCACCTCGCGCTGGTTCACCAACTCGGTTCGCGACGCCGAGGGCCTCGACGAGCGCACCCGCAAGAAGCTGGAGTTCTTCTCCAAGCAGTTCGTCGATGCCATGTCGCCGACCAACTTCGTGCTGACCAACCCCGAAGTAATGAAGGAAACGCTGGAGACCGGCGGCGAAAACCTGGTCCGCGGCCTGAAAAACGTGCTGAAGGACCTGGACCGCGGCAAGGGCCAGCTCGCCATCTCGATGACCGACTTCGACGCCTTCGAGGTGGGCCGCAACGTGGCGGCGACGCCGGGCAAGGTGGTGTTCCAGAACGACGTGATCCAGCTCATCCAGTACACGCCGACAACGGAAGCGGTGTTCAAGACGCCGCTGATGATCATGCCGCCGTGGATCAACAAGTTCTATATCCTGGACCTGCAGCCGAAGAATTCGTTCATCCGCTGGGCGCTGGGCGAAGGCCATACCGTGTTCGTGCTGTCCTGGGTGAATCCGGACGAGCGCCTCGCGGAGAAGACCTTCGAAGACTACATGGTCGAGGGTCCGCTGGCGGCACTCGATGCCATCGAAAAAGCGACCGGCGAACGCAAGGTCAACGCCATCGGCTACTGCATCGGCGGCACCCTGCTCGCCTGCACGCTGGCCTACATGGCGGCCAAGGGCGACGACCGGATCAACTCGGCCACGTTCTTCACCGCGCAGGTGGACTTCACCGAGGCCGGCGACCTGTCGGTGTTCATCGACGACGACCAGCTCGAGGTGCTCGACAAGCAGATGGCCGAGAAGGGCTATCTGGACGCCAGTTCCATGGCGACCACCTTCAACATGCTGCGCTCCAACGACCTGATCTGGTCATTCGTGGTCAACAACTACCTGATGGGCAAGGATCCCATGCCTTTCGACCTGCTGTACTGGAACTCGGATTCCACCCGCATGCCGCGGGCGCTGCACAGCTACTATCTGCACCGCATGTATCACGAGAACCGGCTGGTGACGCCGGGCGCCATCGTGCTGGGCGGCGTGCCGATCGACCTCACCAGGATCAAGACGCCGATCTACATGCAGGCCGGCAAGGAAGATCACATCGCGCCCTACAAGTCGGTGTTCAAGGGCGTCAACCACTTCTCCGGCCCGACCAAGTTCATGCTGGCCGGCTCCGGCCATATCGCCGGCGTGATCAACCCGCCGGCCGCCAACAAGTACAACTACTGGGTCAACGACAAGAACCCGAAGACCCTGGAAAAGTGGATGGAAGGCGCCGTCGAGCATCCCGGCTCGTGGTGGCCCGACTGGCAGGCCTGGATATCGAAAAAGTCCGGCAAGAAGGTGCCCGCCCGGGTGCCGGGCGATCGTGGCCTGACGATCATCGAGGATGCGCCGGGGAGTTATGTGACCAGTTCGCGGCCGGCGGCGTAGTTTTCAAATCCCCAATCTCATTGTCATCCCGGCGAAAGCCGGGACCCAGGGGATCGTAGGACTGTATCCCTTCCCCTTTCTGGATCCCGGCCTTCGTGTTGCGTCCCGGAGGGTTGGGTTGATAGCTTTGGTGTAGCCTGTGGCATCCGCTGGGTGGAGGAACGCCGATGCTTGTGAAGTTGCACGCGAATGCGACGACTAC